>BAAAJU010000007.1:0-432641 GCA_039527305.1 Gordonia sinesedis
AACCCTCGCCCGACACTCCGGTGTCCGACGTCGCCTGACGACCCCCGATCCACAGGATTTGACTATTCCTCTCGTCGAGGCTCTCGACCTTGACGTCGAGGCCGCACAAACCGCAAATGAAGCACAGCTGAGTGCACTGATCGCGCGTGGTGCAGTGGCGTCTGCGGTGCAGATTGCACGCCATGCGCGATATCGGTCGATTCAGTACCAGGAGCGGGTGCGGCGCATCGTGGCTGACACCCTAATCAATCCCGACGCTCATGACTGGCTCGGTGACGTCCCAATGCTCCTCGAATCCGCACTCGCGCACGTGCGAGGCAGGCTGGAAGCCGAGGCGGCCCTATTGGATGCCGTGGCCGAGCGGCGTTCGGTGATCGACGACTGCGCACAGCTCGCAGCAGCTAATCAGCTGATCAAGATTCTGCGCGAATGCCGACACCGCCACAACGAGCTGCACCGGCACCTGATCGGGGCACGGAGCAGGCTCCGGGAGGCGCTCAACGACCGGTTCGCTCGGCCGCCGCAGGCTGCCCACCGTGTCAACGTGGGATCGGAACTGCTCGGGCCGTTTCTGGCTCGCTGCGTCAGCGATTGTGTGCTGGTCAGTGGGCGGTTGCTCGCCGTTGTGGGCGGACTTGGCACGCGGTGGTGGCCCGAATTGTCGACGTTGACCGATGAGTTGTGCGCCCCGCCAAGGATGCCTGAGTCAGGGGAGGAGATCAGCGAGCCGGAGTTCGATGACGATGACCAGCCGCAATGGTGGGAACCTTACGAAGACACGACAGAGTCGATCCTCAGAACGCTCACAGAACCCACTCGGCTCTCCCAAGTTCTTGCCCGCACGCGGGACATCGATGTCGCCGACGACGACGGCCAGCCACTGGACCCGGACCTGTTGGCGACGGCGATCGTGCACGCTGCGTATCGGGCATGGGCAACCTACCTGTCTGGCCGGGCCGCCGGGGACCACTTGATTGTCGCGGTGGCAACCGGCGACGCCATCGACGCCGACGGTGTCCGTTCGCAGGACCTGTTGCTCGTGCCGGCGGTGGTGGCCACCGACATCGACGCACAGGCTGCCAGCCGGGTTCCGGGACAACTATTAGTCGACGACCTCGAGGAGGATTCTGAGGAGTTGAGCGCATGACCGCCACGCGCGACGCCGCTGACATCGGCGGGCTGCTGTGGTGGGCGGCGCGTCCGCGGGAGACACCAGCCCGTCACGAGGACTACCACCGGCTTGTCACTCGGTACCGTGGCGATCCGGATTTCGCCGCCGCGGCGGACGCTGCTTTCCTCGGTGCTGGACTGTACGTGACCGTCGACGAACGCGAAGGAATCATCGTCGCAGCGGCGCCCGACTCACCGCTGAGGGTCACTCTCTCAGACGTGGTGAAACGCGCCCAACCCATCCAGCGTGCCGTGGTCGGTGCGGTGATCCTGGCAGTTGCCTATACGGCTTATCCGGAGCCTGTCATGCTCGACGACCCCGATCGGATGGCGGTGTTCACGACCCGGTCGGTGGTTGACGCACTCGACCGAGCCGTGGAAGCCCACGCCCAAGCCGCCACCGGCGACGGCGGCGTCGACGATGACATGCTGGAGGCATGGCGGGGTTGGCAGGCGTTAGCGCCGGCGCGGCCGAACGCAGCGCGCCGGTCAGGTAACGACCGGACCGGTGTCGTCGCGAAGGTGTGCCGACTGCTCGTCGAGGCCGGATATCTGACGCCGCGGGGCGACGTCGACGGCGGCACGTGGGTGGCACGGCCCCGATTCCGCCACGCCGTCGCCACTTTGTGTGAGGACTCAGAACTCTACGTGCTGGTCAATGGGCTCACCGACAACGCCCCCGAGGTTTCCGATGACGATGACAACTATGAGTAGCGCGGAAGCGCTGCTGCCAGTGCCGCCGCTGCGGCTGCGCCGGGTCCGGTTACAAGGTGTCGGCCCGGACGGGGCGCGGTTTGATCCTCTCGATCTGGACTTCTCGACTGCTGCCGGCGCGGCGAGCCGAGTCCTGTTGTCCTTGGCCAACACTGGCGGCAAGTCGACGCTCATCACCCTGGTCTCCAGCGTCATCGTGCCCGCATCCAGGGAACAGGTCGGCGGAAAAAACCTGGGAGACTATGTACTGACCGGTGATACCGCGCACGTGGTGTGCGAATGGGAGGACGCCTCTACCCGAGTCCGCACCATAACCGGAACGGTGATGGAGTGGAAAGACGGTCGCCGTCAACCCGGCCACAAACAGCGGTCGACGACCAACATGCACCGTGCCTGGTATCTCTTCAGAACCGGCCCGGGCATGCCCGCCGTCGAGGATCTCCCGTTCGTGGTTGATGGCCACCGCACCGTGTATGCGGCATTCATTAACGCGGTCCGGGAGCTGATCGCGCAGTACCCCGAAGCCCAAGGGGTAGCTCCCACCACGAACCAAAAGGACTGGGAGCAAACGCTCCAAGATCGCACCAGCGTGGACCCTGAACTATTCCGCTATCAGATGCGGATGAATGACTCCGAGACTGGCGCCGAGAAACTCGTCTCGTCATTCAAGTCGGCCGACAGCGTGGTGAGGTTCTTCATCGGCGCACTCAACGACGACCGCGACGCCGCTGACTTCACCACGAAACTCGCGGCCTATGCAGAGCTGGCCACTGACCGGCCACACTTGGAGGCACTGTACGGATTCAGTTCCGAGGTCGCCCCACGCATCGAGCTGATCGCTGAACGTGCAGCGGTCGTAGACACGACTGCGGCAGCAGCGGTGCGAGCCCACGCCGCCGGCGCAGATCTTGCGGGGGCACTGAAGAACCGCCTGGATCGTGACAACGCCGATTTGGTTGAACAACGAGCCGCCGCAAAGACGGCCAGCGACGACTTGATAGCCGCCCGCCGCGACTACGGTCAGGTCAGCGACATACGATTGCAGCTGCAACTCGAGGACGCCCGGGCGCGAGTGTCGGTGGCCAGAGAGTTTGAGAAACAATGCGTTACAGCTGCCAATCGCGACCGCCTGCAGGTCACAGCATGGGAAGCAGTCGATGTTGTCATCGACATCGCGCAGCGCACAGTGGAACGCGACGAGGCCGAACTTGCCTATAGCAGCGCCCAAGCCGGTCTGGAACCGCTCCGTGACAACGTCGCGGCGAAAGCAGCCGGCCTCGCAGGGCGGCTCGACGCTCTCATTGTGCAGGCCCGCATTACCGCCCAGGCAGCTCAAGGACGCCAGAACGCTGCGAAGGCCATGTTGGACGACGCCATCGACGCTGAAAAGGACGCTGACAAACGACTGCAGGCGGCTAAGCGTGAACTCACCGTCATCGCCGATACGGTACGAGCCGCAATTGACGCCACCGCTGCCGGCGTCGCTGCCGGATGGCTGGCGTCGGGCGAAACACCAAGCCAGTGCCTGCGCCGCTGGCACGAGACTCGTCGAAATGCCCGCCGTCGCGCCGAACAGGAGCACACACGAGCCCAGGAAGCCGAGCGCGCACGTAGCGAGTGTGATGGCAAGGTCGACCATCTCGACACCGAGCTCGTCGAGTTACGGCGCACAGCCCAATCCTACGAGCGCGATCTACGCGACTACACCGCGAGCATGGGCGCACTCTCCAGCCTCGACGCCATCGATCTCGTGCTGGGCGGGCCGGCACGATCCACCGGCGACATCTCCCGGGCTCATGACCTCACCGAGCAGGCAGCCCACGACGCCGACCGCAGGTACCACGACCACGAGAAGATCGCCCGCGAAGCGCGCGAAGAACTGGCCCACCTCGATCAGACCGGAACAACACCCACCGGCGCCGACATCATCGCGGTCCTCGAGTCACTAAGGGAGATCGGTGCCGGGGTAGTCACCGGGCTGGACTGGATCCAGCACAACGTCGTCAACCCCGATGTACGGGCTGAATACATCAGATTAAATCCCGACATCGCTGGCGGCGTCATTGTCTCTGACGCGACACGTTTCAACTCCGCAATCGCGCACCTCAGCCAGGACCCGCCACGCACGCGGACCCCGGTGACCGTGACCACTCCACCATCAGCCCTTGCCTCAAAACCCCAGATCGTCGACCGCTCCCACTACGTAGTGATGCCCCACCGGGCCACCTGGGATCAGCAATGGGCAGAGACCACCCGCGCTGAACTCGCCGAAACCGTCAACAGCCAGGGCGCCGCAGCATCGCACGCAAGCGCCGCGGCGCGCGCACATCGCGAAGCTGCAGCGGCGTGCGCAACCTTCATCAGCAACTGGGGTTCCACGAGCACGGATGATCTCCAGGCCTTCGCCGATAGTGCGACCCACGCCGTGGGAGAGGCGGGGCTGCGGCGGCGTGAACTGATTGAGGAACGTGACGCCCACGCGGCGACGGCGGATGAGGCCCGCGCTCAAGCCGCCACCGCTCGCGAGGACGCCGCCAGTGCCGACAGGCACGCGGGAGACGCGGAAAGGCTTGTCGCACTTGCCGAGAATGCTGCCTCGGCAGAAGGGCGACGTCCAGCCGCTGATAGTGCCCGCCGCAGCGCTGAGCAGGATGCAGAGATCGCTGCCAATAGTAGGGAAGAGGCATCCAGAACGATCACATCCAGCGCCGAAGAAGCCGCCCGGGCAAAGACCGACGCCGACAACTGGACAAAAGAGCGCAGTGAGCTCGCGATCGATGCTGCGCATCCGGACCCCGGGGGCAATCTAGAGGTACTGCGCACGGCATGGACGGCAGCACGCGACGAATTATCCACCGCAGCAGCAGGAATCGTCGAAGTTGAACTGTTGAAACGCGCCGAACGTGCACTGAGTCATGCGCAACGCCGCCGCGACCGATTCGACTCAGAAACGTGGGCTCGCGGCGCAGCACTTGCTGACACCGCAGAAGCGTCATCGCCGGAGTCACTCATCGCCGCTCAGCACCGCGCGCAAGAAGCCTGGCAGGTGTCGGAGCGACGGCAGCTGCAGGCCGAACATCAGCGAAAGCTAGCCGAGGACGCCGTAAGCAAGGCGCAGCCCACATCCGGACACAATCACGTCGACCTCACCAATGTCCCCGAATGGAAACCGGCTACCGCGCAAGATATTCCGGATCTGATGGAGCGCCTGGAACGGCGCAACCTCGAATTGCGTGACCGGCGCGACGCTGCGGAAGAGGCGGAGACTGATGCCATCGATTTACGCGATGCCTACGAAGCCGACGTCAAGTCCTTCAGCAGGCTACTGACGATGTGGCCTTACGGCGCTACTCCGACCGACGACGCTTACCCCGGTTCGGCCGATGACGCCGGCGACAAGATGAGCCGGCTTCTCAACTCACGCAATAAGGCCGAAGAAGCCGCGGGATTGGCGCGTGAGCAGCTTTCGGAGTCCGTCAACGCCGCGCGTGCACTCGCCAACGGCAAGACCTGGGGCAATCTCAAAGAGCCAATCCTTACCCGGATCCGGCTATTACGTGACGATGAACTGGTCGCCGAAGCCACCTTATTGGGACAGCGAGTACGCAAAGCCGCTGCCGCCGCGCGTGGAGACCTTGACGAGATGGACATCCACCGCACGATTCTGCGAGACGGCCTAATATCGCTATGCCGCGAACAACGTCGACTACTCCGGGAGGTATCGCGGTCCTCCCAACTGCCCGCCGGGTTGGGCGAACTCACAGGCCAATCAGCAGTCAAAATCCGCTTCGACGAAGCTCCAGACGACGTCGCCGGCGCACGCCTCGCCGATCGCGTCGACGCCTGGGCCATCGAGCTGGCAGACAACCCCAAACGCGTTTCCTCCACCGATATCCGCACCCGCTGGCTGGCCGACGCGGTCCGCGACACCGTCATCGACCGGTCCCGAGCAGGCGCCTGGACGGTTGAGATCCTCAAACCCCGCATTGACGGACGAGTGATGTACTGCGCACCAGAACGCATCCCGGACGAATTCTCCGGTGGCCAAGTCCTCACCCTGGCGGTGTTGGTGTACTGCGCACTGTCTCGGGTCCGTGCAGCGCACCGGACTGGTGGCGCTCGACCAGCGGGAACATTGATATTGGACAACCCTTTCGGCGCAGCCTCGGCCGAGGCCCTGATCAAAATGCAGCACTGGCTGGCCGCACACACAGGCCTGCAACTAGTCTGCGCGACCGGCCTCAACGACGCCAATGTTGACAAGGCGTTCTGTGGGCCCGGCTCAGTGATCGTCAAACTCCGCAACGACGGCGATCTGCGCCGCAACTTATCCTACCTTCGGCTACGCGAGCGAATAGTCGACGGAATCGATATCGTCGAGGGGCTCACCTCGGGTAGACCTGTTGATGCCGAACAGAATTGGATCGACGCCACCCGCTACGAAGTACTGAAATGACAGCTGGCGTCACCAAATCCGAGGTCAGCGACCTAGCTGAAGTTCTCGTCGCGAATGGCAAAGTGCGGATTCCCCTGCGAGAGATTCAAACAAGCTGGGCCAAAGTTGCACCCAGGTTGGTGGGTCAATCCAACCAAGTTGAGGAATTGGCCGCGGCATTAACCGAATTGGCCAACAACGGAGTTATCGAGCTTCCCTCCGGAGCGTGGGATCGATCCACCGTCCCAGCGCTACCATGCTCGGTGAAAATCCCTGATGCCAGGCGCGCAGTACGCCCGCGGCGCTGGACCCAATTTCCTTGGTGCGCAGAGCTCGGCTGGGCCGCATCGCTGCCGACGTTATCTCCGGCGCAGTTCAATAACCTTGTTGCAGTCAATAACTGGATCGCATGCACCAGGGGTGAGATTTTACCGATAGTCCCATTACGGTACCGCTCGGTGCAGCTCTTCGGTGATGAGAAGCGTCTGGAACATCTCCTGCGCTCCTCCACGCTGTTCGGACCCGGGCTACTCAGCTTGGAGTTGCTGGCCTGCCGACGCTATCCACCCCCGATGGCGGCGGCCGAAGTCGGACCAGGACCGGACCTGCTCGTCGTCGAGAACAGTGATACCTACTGGACGGCGATCGAGGTGCTGCGCAACCACCCGACCGTGCACCCCGTCGGAGCCGTTGCATGGGGCTGCGGCTCGTCATTCCTTGCCCAAATACCCACGATTACAATCGATGTCGCGGGCCGGGGGCCGGTCACTGGAACCGTTTGGTACTGGGGTGACTTGGATCCCGAAGGCCTTACGATCGCTGCGAATGCCGCCACCGCATCAGCACAAATCAAGGGACCACCCATCCGGGCAGCCAAACAACTGTGGGCAGCCATGGCCAACCAGCCAGTGCAATCTCCTGGCACAATCACATGGTCGGACGTAGGCAGTGAATGGCTCGGACAGGAGCTACATGCCAAGCTCTCCAAGGTCCGCTCAAGAGGTGGGCGCGTCGCCCAAGAGGCAGTGCCGGAGGGGGTGATTGGAGAGTGGGCAAACACCGTCGATCAGTAGTTCGGCGATTGCCCACCAACCGGATGACCGTGCATGCATTTTCATTCCAGATGTACGTCGCCCCTGACTCCTTGGTCAGGTGGAGATTACTTCTGTCGACTCCGGAATCGATAGTACCTTTGACGCGACGTCATCCCAAAAATAGGGAGGACAGCGGCGCGAAAGCGTAACGGATCATCGGTGGGCGCGAAGTGGCCGAATCCCGCCATCTGTTCGAGCTGAATGCCGGCTTGCCTGAGGGGTGGGCCTGGAAGGATGGCTATCGTGGCTAAGCCGTATCGGCAGGAGTTCCGTGATGATGTGGTCCGGGTTGCTCGTGACCGTGAGAAGGGGGTGACGCTCGCGCAGGTCGCGAAGGACTTCGGGAGTCGCTACCCGACCGCGCGGTGGATCATCCTGGTCGAATCCCGTGTCCGCCAGGTCTGTCGGTAGATGAAGCGTGTCCAGGGCTAACCGGTAGCTCTCACCTGCTGCGACCACCCGCTCGTATGCTGCCGCGACTTCCTCGGCGTACTGGCGCAGGTGCTTCTCGGCCGCGATCCGGTCGCGCAGTGACCCAGTGAAGAGGTCGTCCGCAGTGTCACGGTCGAGTTGTGCGTGTTCGAGCCGCAGGGCTCGCGTCCGCCAAAGGTCTCGTTCGGCCTCTGCGGTCTTGACACGATCGGCGTTCGACTGAACATGGTTGTCATACTGGTTGACATCCTGCTCGGCGCGTTTGGCGATCATGCCGTACAGCGATGACAAGTGGACCCACGTTCTTCGTCGTCGGCCGTTGGGGTGCTGAACGACCTCTACTTTCAGGGGTGACGGGTCGCGGTGGACTAGTTTATCGACGTATTGCCTGCTCACACCGAGGTGCGAGGCGGCTCTTGAGACAGAGACACAGCCCGGAGGCGGCGTATTCCACGCACGCGCACCGTCGGACGACATATCTGAAGGTTCCTCGACGCCGGAGATTTCCACAACCCATCCAAGCGCGTGGCTAGTTGTCAACTACGGAATAAGATGACAACTTAGTGCCGTGCGCGGTTGTCATCGTGGCCTGGTTGGTCATGCAGTGGAACTGTGCTCCGGGCTTCCGGCCGGTGAACTCCATCAAGGACGGCTGCTCGATACCGATGCGTGGTTCTTGACGAGCACCGATCCCGACGAGGCAGCGCGACGACGCCGCTGCCAGCTCTCCACGCTCGAGGACCGAGACCTGCTACGCGCACTCGCCGGCCTGCCGTATGCGGAACCGGTTGCACGAGAGGGACTCTCCATCGCTCAGCGACGTGTGCTCGATACGGCACCCGTGGGTGTAGTCGAGTCAATCGGCGACAGCGTCAAGCGGGTCGCACAACCGCTCTTGAGAGTCCACGCAGCGGTCGTCCTGCACCGGCAGTGGGCCGCCGGCCTAACCAAGGCGAGCGTCTTCGCGGGGGTATGCCCGCGCGTGCTGCTTCTGACGGGGCCGGCCGCAATTGACGCCTTCGATCTGACCGAGGCTCAGTTCTACGGCATCGGTGTGATCGACGCCAGCAACCCTGCTGAACTTGAGGTCCTCGTCCTGCCGGATCTCACACCGCGGCCATTCGGCCCAGTGTCGTGGCGATTGACCGAGATCGCTGCCGCGCAGTTCGGCCACCTGAGTAGCCTGTAGACGATTACCCGCCGCGACAATGTATCTGCGACGACGAGTTACCGGGCGGTGAGATGACGCGCGGCGCCGTAGGGCCAAATGTCGCGGCGCCCGGTTTCCATACGCAGGTAGACGTAAGCATCTGCGACCGCACGCCAGTAGTCCTGGAGCCACGCGCGCGTGTCACCCGGGTTCTCGGTGAGGAGTCGCTCAGCAATCTCGAGGACCCCGCCGCAGTTGTGCCGACTCGCCGCAGGCCGGTCGTGGTGGGAGAAGTCGGTCAACGAATGCGGGCTACAGCTGCCGACCGTGCACAACGGAGGGTGGTCGACGAACCATCCGTCGAGGGTTCCCAAGTCGACGAAGGCGTCGATGCCGGGCACGAAGATCCCCAGCCCGGGAACGGTTCCCTTCTTCCTTCGCCTCGGGAGCCGCCCGGCAGGCACGGTGTGCCGTAGCGACGCCGTTCCTGCGATGACCGAACCCAGAGCACCGTGCCCGAGCGCATGTACACCGATCACATCCGTTCGGTGGAGGACGACCTGGGACCCTACCGCCGAGAGGAGTTCCTCCAGGCCTTCGAGGATTTCGAGATCGCCGAACGGATCGAAGTGGTCGGTCACAGCCAGCGCGACCGGATGGACGGCGTCGCTGATCGCCCCAGCCAACTCCGCCCGGCGGCCGGCGGTCAGCCACTCCTTGGCAATGGGGAGCGTGCAGAGCAGTCGCCCCGGCGCGACGGCATTGCACACATCAACAGCAGCATGCAACGCCGCGCCGTCATCGGCGCCGATGGCGCCCGTCGGTGAGAAGATCGCCGTAAGGTCACGCTCTGCGCCAGCCACGAACTCGGTCAGGGAAGTCTCTGCGAACAATGACGGCTCATCGTCATCGAGAATCATCGGTCGGTCGGCTGAAGCGGAGATGTGCTGGTAATGCCCCGGATCCCAGGCCACGACGGGAACAGCTGCCGACCGTCGAAGCTGCGTGATCAGTGCACGCGACACCCGAGTTGACACCATAACGACGCCAGAGTGGGCGCCGTGACGCGCCATCAGCCCTTCAAGGTCCGTGGGTAGGCCGGTTGGAGTGGCGGCGATGAGAGTCCGCGATGCCAAGCCGGAGACTAGGTCTGCGTGCAGAGAAACGGGCGTTGGCGGCAGTGGGGGCAGCGGCATCGGTACGCCTCCTCATCAGGGTCGTCAATATCACAGTATGGCGAGGATCACCCCAGATTCGTCCGCGGCACGCCGGTCGGGTGTGTGCGGGCGCGACGATGCGGGCTCCTAGCCCTCGTTCAGGGCGCTGTCTCGTGGCCACTGAATCGAGCCATCGGTCACCGCGAACGGTTCTGTTGGTCGCGGCGGCGCGCTTCGCCATGAATTAGGCACGATCGATTCAACGGGCGCTGGAATCTCGTTAAGTCCTGATGTGTCCGGAGTGGGCCGGCCGCGTGAGAGTGGGCGGGTGCTGGTTTTGATACGCCCTCCGTTGCGCTCCGGGTTACTTAACCAGCGGAAGCAGTGCGTCGGGTGACTCAATCAGCGGCAAGGCGATCGGGCTCCTCAACCAACGAAAGCACCACCGCACCTGCGGAGTTCACCCCGGGAGGTCGATCGACGCAAGCAGCCCGATCACATGCTCCGCGACCACGTCCGGGCGCTCGAGTTGTGCGCAGTGACCGCAGTCGTCGAGGATGATCGCCTTGCTTCCCGGCCACAGTTGCCCCAGCACGGGTGCGCCGCTGACTTTGGTCAGCTTGTCGTGTCGGCCCCAGATGATCAGACCCGGTGTGCCGTCGTCGATCTGGTGGTGTCCGTGCGTACGGAGGTCGCGCAGCAGGCCTGGCGCATGATCTAGCAACCGGCGTAGATCGCGGGCCTCGTGGATGTGGGCGGCCGCGGCCGCGGCTGTGCCGGGGAGAATCCCGGTTGGTCCGCCGGCACCCCAGGTAAAGCCCCGGGCGAACAACGCTCGCACGACCACCATCGGCACATACGACGCGAACCACAGCGGATTCAGACGGGCATAACGCTCGTAGAAGTCGAGGAGCCGGCTGTGACCGAAGCCCGCGGGTGAGATCGGCACCAGGCCGCTGAGACGCACCCCCGGGTTCGCCGCCGCGCGCAGCGCCAGTACCGCACCGAGTGAGTTGCCCATCACCACCGGGGCAACCCCATCTCGCGTCCAGTGCTCGATCGCCGCTGACACGAACGCATCGAGCTCAGTCAATAGCGACCCCGGTCTCGCGTGGTCGGCTTCGCCGAATCCGGGTAGATCGACGGCGACGGCGGTCACGTCCCGCCGGGCGAACTCCGCCATCACGGGAAGCCACGTGCCTGCGTGGTCGGCGAAGCCGTGGAGGCAGAGGACGATGGGAGTGGGGCGGGCACCAACGGTTTCCAACACGCGGGTTCCATAGCCGGCCAACTCAATTCGTGACTCGTCGACCACGTCGCCTACTTTCGGAATCGAAGGGTGATTGCCGCGGTCGGGGCTGGGGTCCGCCAGTGCCGAGGCCGCGGTGAACCGGCGCCGCCCGCGCCCCACCGTCGCCCGCAGCGCACGGTGTACCACCGCACTGCGCGCCTTCGTGTACGGATACCAGATCGGTTCCCGCTGGATCGCGATCCTCGGTGTGGTGACGGCCTGCGCCCGGCAGTACTTCCGGATGGCAGCCTCGCCACCGAACCGTGTGCCGATGCCGGACTGCTTCCAGCCACCGTGGGGCAGGGTGACGGAGAACAGGTTGGCGATGACGTCGTTGACGTTGACCGCCCCCACCCGGAGGCGGGCGGCCACCGCGAGGGCTCGCTCGTGATCCCGGCTCCACACCGACGCCGAGAGTCCGTAATCGGAGTCGTTGGCCAGCCGAATCGCGTCATCGACGGTGGCGACCTTCATCACCGGAATCGTCGGTCCGAACGTCTCGTCGCGCATGCACGCCATCGTGTGATCCACGTCGACGAGCACGGTGGGTTCGTAGGAGAGTCCGGCGTCGCCCCGTGTGCCGCCGGTCAGGACCCGGGCTCCGGCGGCGACAGCCTCAGTCACGTGCCGCTCGACCTGGGCGAGCTGACTCGGGGTGGCCATCGACCCCACGTCGGTGTCGCCGACGCGGCCATGCCCGAGGCGTAAGTCCTCGACTTTGGCTACCAAGAGGGAGACGAACTCGTCGTAGACGGGCGCTTCGACGTAGACCCGTTCGACGGAGACGCATACCTGCCCCGAGTTGAACAACCCGCCCCAGGCCGCACCGTTGGCCGCGCGTTCCAGGTCGGCGTCGGCCAGGACGATCATCGGGTCCTTGCCGCCGAGTTCGAGGCTGCAGCCGATGAGCCTATCGGCGGCGCGGCGGGCGATGCGGCGGCCGGTGGTGGTCGATCCGGTGAATTGGATGAAGTCGACTCCGTCCACAACGGCGGCGCCGGTCTCACCTGCTCCGGTGACCGCGGCGAAGACATCCGGGGCACCGATCTCTCGCCAGCCCTCGGCCGCCCTGAGCATGGCCAGCGGCGTTACCTCCGAGGGTTTGAGCAGGACCGCGGCTCCAGCTGCAAGCGCGGGCGTGACGTCCATGAAAGGACCCGCCAGGGGAAAGTTCCATGGCGTGATGACGCCGACCAACGGGTGCGGGTGATAGGAGACGGAGAGCTTTTTGGTCGCGCCCAGCAAGCTGTGTGGCCTGCGCGTGTCGGTGGCGAGCGCGTGGCCGGCGATTCTAGCGAAGTAATTGATGAGGTCGGCGGCCATGGAGACCTCGAGCGCTGCTTCGTGGCGCACCTTGCCGCTCTCCGCGAGGAGAAGGCGAGTGAGTTCCCCGGAGTGATCGAGCAACCAGTTCCGGTAGTCGGCGAAGAAGCGAGCGCGCCCGGCTGGCCCCAACGCGACCCACTCGGGCTGGTGAGCTCGTAGCTCGGCGGCGCGGTCGGCCACCATGGCGGCCGTCATCACTGGTACGGATCCTGCGCGCTCACCTCCGGCAGGAGAGAGCACGTCGATGATGTCGGTGGACCCGGGAGAGGTGGTCATGCGAGGCGCTCCATTGCGTCGTCGGATGCTCAAACGTCGTAGGTCGCGAGCTCGCGTTTGAGGATCTTGCCGGTCGGATTGCGCGGCAAGGCGTCGAGGAAGGCCACGTCACGAGGGACCTTGTAATTCGCGAGGTGGGCCTTGACGTGCGCCTTCACCTCATCGGAGTCCAGCGAGCGACCCTCGTGCAGGACGAGGAAGGCACGCAGCCGCTGACCGTAATCCTCATCGGGCACACCGATAATCGCCACGTCGGCGACGGCCGGATGCTGGATGAGAAGTTCCTCGACCTCACGCGGGAAGAGATTCTCACCGCCGGACACGATCATGTCGTCGTCGCGGCCGTCGATGTAGAGCCTGCCCTTGGCATCGAAGTGACCGACGTCGCCCGTCGACATCAACCCGTCGATGATCTGTTTGCCGCCACCGCCGGTGTACCCCTCGAAGGGCGTCGTGGTGCCGACGAAGATGCGGCCCTGCTGGCCGCGTGAAACCTCGTGTCCGGCATCGTCGTACAGCTTGATGCGTACCCCTAGGGCGGGACGCCCCACCGAGGCCGGCGCGGCGCGGACGTCGTCCGGCGTCGCTAGCGTCGCCACCGAGACCTCGGTCGATCCGTACAGGTTGTAGATCACGTCGCCGAGCTGTGCAGTGACCTGCGCGGCGACTTCCGGATGGAGTTGTGAGCCAGCCGTGAAGACCGCCACCAGTGAGGACAGGTCGTGACGGGCGATCTCGTCGGTACCGAGTGCGAGGATGCGCTGCAACATGATGGGCACCACGCAGATCGTGTCCGCCCGGTGAGTGTCGATGTCTTCGAGCAGCCGCTGGGCGTCGAAGCGGCCGCCCCGCAGGACGAGCTTCGAGCCGAGAGCGATGCCCACCATGGCGATCAGCAACCCCGTCCCGTGGAAGATCGGTGGCGCAATCACCACCGATCCCGCCGGCTTCATCGGCATCCGCTCCAGTACCCCGGCCGGGATGACGAAGCCGCGAGGTTCCGTCCGCGGTGCGCCTTTCGGAGTGCCGGTGGTCCCACTGGTCAACAGGATCAGCTTGCCGTGCTGTGCGGGCGATGGCGGCAGGTCAGTGCTCCCCGCCTCGATCAGCGCCTCGAAGTCAGTGGCATCCGAACCGTCGGGAGAGACGCCGAAGGACCCGAAGCTTGGGTTGAGTCCGTCCACGATGTCGGCGAACTCCAGATCATGGACCAGGAGATCGACGCCTTCCCGCTCGGCAACCTCCCGCGCCTGGGTCGAGGAGAATCCGGTGTTCAGCCACACGCAGCGCAATCCCGCGCGGGAGGACGCGAAGCAGGCGATGAGCGGTGCCCGGCCGTTACGGCACAGGACGCCGATCGTGTGCTCGCCGGACCGTAGACCCAGGTCGCGGAATGCGTTCGCCAGCCGGTTGATCCTCTCATCGAATTCCGCATAGCTGATCTCGCCGCGGTCGTCGGCGATCGCCGAGGCATCGCCACCACGACGAATGGTGGCGATCCGGACGGCCGCTCCCACGGTGCCGTAGTCCCGCAGTGCTGTGAGGATGCCGACCAGCTTCTGCGGCGACTCCAGGCCGACGACGCCGGCGCGGAACATGGTGCCGAGCGCGCGTGCTTCGAGGCTGATACGGGCGGCGACATCGAAAACCGGGTTCACAACTGGTCAACGTGCCGCACCGAACGAAGGCACGCAAGGACCGCACCGCCCACATTCACAGACGGAACCGCCCAGCCGCATCGCGGGAGCGAAATGGTCCCGTGTTTTCGGCGGAGCGGTCCTCGAAGCGCCCCGGTCGCCGGTGGCAACGTCGGTGACGTCGATCCACTACGCCGAGAGGATTCCCATGAGCGCCCACCGATCGTCCTGGATGGACGAGGACCTTGACGCTCTACGAAAGTTGGCCGCCGACTTCTTCGCAAAGGAGTGTGCGCCGCACGAACAGCGTTGGGGGGAGCAGCAACACGTCGACCGGGACGTGTGGCGAAAGGCCGGTGATCTCGGTCTGCTCTGTCTGAGCATCCCCGAGGAGTACGGCGGTGGTGGCGGCGACTTCCGCCACGAGGCCGTGGTGACCATCGAGCAGATCCGCGCCCTAGCCCCGAGTTTGGGTGCCCCGCTGCACAGCGGAATCGTCGCGCACTACCTGCTGAACTACGGAAGCGAAGAGCTGAAGCGGAAGTGGCTGCCGCGGATGGCCAGCGGCGAAGCGGTCGGCGCGATCGCTATGACGGAGCCCGGCACCGGCTCGGACCTCCTGGGCATCCGCACCACCGCCGTCACCGAGGGTGACGATCTGGTCATCAACGGTGCAAAGACCTTCATCTCCAACGGTTATCTCGCCGATCTGGTGCTGACGGTATGCAAGACCGATCCCGACGGTGGGCCGGGAGCCTTCTCACTCATCCTGGTCGAGACCGATCGCGACGGGTTCACGTGCGGTCGCAACTTGCGGAAGGCCGGCCAGCACGGTCAGGACACCTGTGAGCTGTTCTACGACGACGTCCGGGTGCCGCAGTCGAACCTGATCGGCGAGCAGGGGATGGGGTTCAAATACCTCCTGGAACAGCTTCCGCAGGAGCGACTGATCCTGGCCGTCGCTTCGGTGGCGACGATGGAGAAGGCCGTCGATCTGACCGTGGCCTACACCAAGGAGCGCACCGCATTCGGTAAGCCGCTCTTGGCTTTCCAGAACACCCGCTTCGAACTGGCCGAGTGTGCGACGTTGACCGCCGTCGGCTGGTCCTTCACCGATGACTGCGTCGAACGTCAGGTCGCCGGCACCCTCGACGTGAAGGGTGCGGCGATGGCCAAGTACTGGCTCAGCGATCAGCAGAACATCGTCGCCGACCGTTGTCTGCAGCTCTTCGGCGGCTACGGATACATGGACGAGTACCCGATCTCACGCATCTTCACGGACTCCAGGATCCAGAAAATCTACGGCGGCACCAACGAGATCATGAAAGACGTTATCGCACGCAGCCTTTGAGGACGGCGCGAATCAGGCTGGAGAAGGAGACATGGGCAACGGACCACTGCACGGCGTCAAGGTCATCGAGATGGCTGGGTTGGCGCCTGCGCCGTTCGGAGCGATGATCCTGGCGGATTACGGCGCCGAGGTCATCCACATCAAGCGGGCAGCGGGGAGCGGTGGCCTCGAACCGCCGGCCGGTCCACTCGACCGCGGCAAGCACACGCTGACCGTCGACCTCAAGAGTGAGGAGGGGCGTGCGCGCGTGCGCGAGCTTGCGGCGACGGCGGACGTGTTCATCGAAGGCTTTCGTCCCGGGGTGGCCGAGCGATTGGGGATCGGGCCCGAGGCTCTGACTACTCTCAACCCCCGCCTCGTCTACGGCCGGATGACCGGTTGGGGCCAGGAGGGGCCGTTGGCTGCCCGGGCCGGACACGACATCAACTACATCGCCCTTGCCGGGGCGCTTGAGCCCATCGGGCGATCCGGAGAGAAGCCGCACGCGCCCTTAAACCTGTTGGGCGACTTCGCCGGTGGTGGCATGCTGCTCGCACTGGGCGTGATCACCGCGCTCTACGAACGGGAGCGGTCCGGGCAGGGGCAGGTCATCGATGCCGCCATGGTCGACGGTGCCAATCTGCTGATGTCATTCGTGCACGGTATGCATGCCAACGGACTGTGGGGTAACCCGCGTGGCGAGAACGCCCTCGATGGTGGGGCCCCGTTTTACGACACGTATGAATGCGGCGACGGCGGCTACGTCGCGGTCGGTTGCGTAGAGCCAGCGTTCTTTTCGCTGCTCCTGGCGGAGCTTGGTCTGGACGAGTCGTCCAGCGAGGTGCCCGGTCAGCTGGAACTCGGACGCTGGCCCGAACTGCGAGCGTTGATCGAAGCACGGTTCAAGCAGAAGAGCCGCGACGAGTGGGCAGCCGTGTTCGCCGACTCCGACGCATGCGTCAGTCCGGTTCTCTCTCCGTGGGAGGCACATCTGCATCCCCACACCGAACAGCGCGAAGGCTTCGTGGAGGTGGCCGGGCTGCTCCAGCCGGCCCCCGCACCACGATTTAGCCGGACGCCGACTGCCACCCCACGGGCCAGGACCGAGCACGAGCTCGCCGACACCCTGCGCACCTGGGGCGTTGCGGGCGGATCTGACGAACCGCCAGGACAGGCGTGATGGGCACCCCACGGTTGGGCAACCGAACCGACCTCACCGGCCGCGTGGTCGCCATCACCGGCGGCGCCCAGGGAATCGGACGATGTACGGCCGAGGCGTTCCTGGCCGCGGGAGCATCGGTGGTGATCGGTGACCTCGACGCGGACCTCTGTGCGACCGCCGCCGGGGAACTCGCCGGGAACGGGCGCACGATCGTCGGCCTTCCACTCGACGTCACCGATCCCGACTCGTTCGAGGCGTTCTACGACGCCGCCGAGCGTCGGGTCGGTCCCATCGACGTGCTGGTCAACAACGCGGGCGTGATGCCGACGGGACTATTCGCGGACGAGGATCCAGCCACCACACGGCTGATCCTCGGCGTCAATGTCGAGGGCGTGATGAACGGATCTCGCATCGCGACCGCGCGAATGCGTGCCCGCGGGCGCGGGCACATCGTCAACATCGCCTCCCTGGCCGGCGTCGCATCCTTCCCCGGAGTGGCGACGTACTGCGGGTCGAAACACTTCGTGGTCGGCTTCACCGGCGCACTCGAACGAGAGCTGACACCGCACGGGATCGCGGTGACCGTAGTGCTCCCCGGCATCGTCAAGACCCAGCTCTCCGCCGGTGCGACCATGCCCCGGGCTCTCGAAGCTGCCCTCGCGGTGGAGCCGGAGCAGGTGGCCGACGCCATCGTCGAAGCGGTCCGGCGAGGAGCCAGACAGGTCACGGTACCGCGGCGGTTCGGCGTGCTGCTGGCGCTCAATTCAGCCCTGCCGCAACGGATTCAAGCGGTAGTCGAACGGCGGACGGGCGCAGCCACGGCCTACAGTCAGGCCGACCGTGCCGCGCGGGAGCAGTACCACCAGCGGTTGCGGTCGCAGCAACGCTGACAGTTCCCGGGTGTCCGCGCGATCTACCGCGGGTCAATGCTCCGGGTCATCCGCCGGATCATCCGCCGGGTTCGCCGTGGCGGACCGATGCTGATAGGCGCGTGGCGGACTGCCGGTCCACCGTCGAAACGCCCGCCGGAAGGCGCTCGGCTCGCTGAACCCCAGGCGCAACGACAGTGCCTCGATCGTCTCGTCACCACGGACCAGGCTCGCGATCGCGGTGTCGCGCAACAGCGCATCGCGGATCTGGGTCACCGACGTGTCCTCCAGAGCCAACCGGCGACGCAGGGTCTGTGGGCTCATGGCCAACGTTTTGGCGACGTCGTCGGCGGCAGCCCGCCCGGCCAGGTCACGCGACAGGATGCTGTGCACTCGGTCGGCGAGTGCAACGCCGTAGTCTCGCTGGCTGAGCATGTCAAGGGGCGCACGCTCGGCGTACGCGAGCCATGCCTCCTCGTTCTGCACGATCGGGGCGTCGAGAACCGCAGCGTCGAACTCGATCGCACAGGAGTTGGCGTCGAAGAAGACTGGCGCACCGAAGATCTCGTGGTAGTCATCGGTGTTGGGCGGCTCCGGTCGCGGGAGTTCCACCGCTTCCAGACGGATCCTCCTGCCGACGGCCCAACTCAGAAGTCGGTGGGCTCCGCCGAGTAGGGAAGTGGCAACTACGGCATCAGGATCGCGCAGCCCGGCCGTATCGATCACCACCCGGGCGGTGCCCTGGGCGCACGTCACCGTGAACCGCGGGAGTCCGGGGAAGGTTCGCTGAAAACCGGTGAAGCGGTCGAGCGCCGTGCGCAGGTCGGGGGCGTGGATCACGCCGATACCGATCAATCGGGTCGCCCCCAACGCGACCGGCAGTGGCGCCAGACCGAGCAACTCGTCGCCACTGGCGGTCCAGAGGGCGCGTACCAACGCGGTCACCTGCTCCGCGGTGATGCGGGCGCGCTCACTGCTGAGTAGATCGGGTGCGATGTCGGCCTGGTGTAGCACCGCATCGGGGTCCACGCCCTGCGCGCGTGCGAGCGCGACGATCTGCCGGACGAACTCACTCGGAACAGTGCGGTCGGTCATGTCTCTTTCCTGAGCGCCGAAGTCACGAAGTCTTGGCCGGGAGGTCACGGCCAGAGGGCGCAGCCAAAACATACCTTCGGAGGCAACATTCCAGCTGCACGAACGGAGAACCGTGACCGAGAACACCGGCTTTCACGTAGACAAGATCGGCACGTGGACCGACACCCTCGAGTTCGAGGTTGACCGCGACCGCACCATCGCCTACGCCCGCGCTACCAACGACCCCATCCCGGTTCACCTCGACGGCGTCGTGGCGCCGCCGGTGTTCGCGGTAGTCCCGCCGATGCCGATCATGGCGGAGGCCACGCTAGGGGTGGTGCCCGATGAACTGATGATGCGAATCCTGCACGGCGAACACGACTTCCGCTTCCATCGCGCGATCGTGCCCGGTGAGACCCTGCTGGTGCGCGCCAAACCGGTCGGAATCGAGGGCAAGGAGTCGGGAACGGTGGTGACGACACTGCTGGAGACCCGCAGCAAGGACGAGGGGGACCTGGTCAACGAGCAGTACTTCGTGGGCTTCTTCCGGGGTGGCGAGTTCACCGGTGCGGTAGGCACCTCCAGCCCGGCGCACACATTCGACGCCGCTCTGCGAGACCAGACGCCGCTGGCCGTCGTCGATACCAAGTTCGACGACGACCAGACGTTCCGGTACTCCGAGCCTGCCGGTGACCCCATGCCGATCCATCTCGATGCCGACTTTGCCCAGGCGATGGGACTGCCAGGGATCATCATGCACGGGCTGTGTACCAACGCGATGCTCTCGCACGTGCTGGTCAACGAGGTCGCGGACGGAGATCCCAGCCGACTCAAGCGGTTGGCCGTCCGGTTCTCCAAGCCGGGCACTCCGGGAGACGTGATGACCACGTCGATCTGGCGGACGGACGACGTCGACGGTCGATCGTTGTACGCCTTCGAGTCGACCAACAGTGCCGGTGAGTTTCTCATCCGAGACGGCATCGCCGAGTTTTCGGCCTGACCGCGACATCTGCCACCAATCTGCAAGCAGGAGAGCACCATGAACAACCGTGTATTCGTCGTCGGCGTCGGCATGACGACCTTCGAAAAGCCGGGCCGACGGGAGAACTGGGACTATCCGGATATGGCGCGGGAGTCGGGAACCAAGGCTCTGGAGGACGCCGGTATCTCCTTCGACAAGATCGAGGAAGCGCACGTCGGATACGTCTACGGCGACTCCACCTCCGGTGAGCGCGCCGTCTACGAGCTGGGTATGACCGGTATCCCGATGACCAACGTCAACAACAACTGCTCCACCGGTAGCACCGCGCTATGGCTGGCCGCCCGCGCCATCAAAGGCGGGTTCACCGACTGCTCCCTGGCTCTCGGATTCGAGAAGATGCAGTCGGGTTCGCTCGACGCGGGTTACACCGACCGCGAGCAGCCGCTGTTGCGCCACATCGAGTCATTGGCCCAACTGCAGGAGTTCGCGTTCCCGGTGGCGCCGTGGATGTTCGGCGCGGCGGGGGTCGAGCACATGGAGAAGTACGGCTCGACGCCCGAGCACTTCGCCAAGATCGCGGAGAAGAACCACCGCCACTCGGTCAATAACCCCTACGCACAGTTCCAGGACGAGTACACCCTCGACGAGATCCAGTCGGCGAAGATGGTCTACGAGGCACTGTCGATGACTCGCCTGATGTGCTCACCGACCTCGGACGGCTCCGCGGCCGCCATACTGGCGAGCGAAAGGTTCGTTGACGAGCACGGCCTGGGTGACCAGGCGGTCGAAATCGTCGGCCAGGCAATGGCCACCGACTTCGAGTCCACTTTCTCCGCGAAGACCGCGCGGGCCCTCGTCGGCGCCGACATGACCGCGGCCGCCGCCAGGGCAGTGTACGAACAGGCCGGCCTCGGCGCCGACGACGTGGATGTGATCGAACTCCACGACTGCTTTGCCCCCAACGAGCTGCTGACCTACGAAGCGCTCGGCCTGTGTGCCGAGGGCGAAGGCCACAAGCTGATCGACAACAGCGACACGACGTACGGCGGTCGCTGGGTCGTCAACCCGTCCGGCGGCCTGATCTCCAAGGGGCATCCGTTGGGCGCCACCGGACTTGCCCAGTGCGCCGAACTGACCTGGCAGCTACGAGGGCAGGCCGACAAACGCCAGGTGGAGGGGGCCAACACGGCGCTCGCGCACAACATCGGCCTTGGCGGCGCGGCCTTTGTCACGGCCTACCAGCCGGCCAACCGCTGAATCACCAACCCATTCAACCTCATAGCCCAACTCGCACACACAACCGGAGGACGAAGGATATGGCTCACGTAAATGTCTCGAAGGAGATCCCTGCCTCGCAAGACGCAGTGTGGAAGGTAATCTCCAACCCGCAGCGGTTCGAGGAATGGCTGACGTTGCACACGAAGTGGAAGAGCGAGCCGCCCGCGGAGCTCGCGCTGGGGTCGACGATCTCCGAAGTGGTGACCATCATGGGGATGGCGAACACCATCGACTGGAACGTCGACGCCTACGACGCGCCGAACACGATGACGATCTCGGGCGCCGGGATGGCCGGAGCGCAGATCAGCTTCACGCTCTCCGTTGCTGCCGCCGGTGACAACGCCGTGGCGACCATCGATGCGGAGTTCATCAGCCAGATGATGGTCGGTGCGATCGGCGGCGCCATCGAGCGTGCCTCGGTCAAGGAACTTGACGAGTCCCTCGACAAGCTCGCCGCGCTCGTTTAAGCGTTTCACCCTGACCTCAGAGGAGATTTACGTGGGATCACTCGACGGAAGAGTCGCCATCGTCACCGGAGCCGGCCGCGGCATCGGGCGAGAGCACGCATTGCTACTCGCCGAGGAGGGCGCAGCGGTCGTGGTCAACGACCTCGGCGGCACCAACGACGGTAGCGGCACCGATGCGACCCCGGCCCAACAGGTCGTCGACGAGATCACGGCCGCAGGAGGGCGCGCCGTGGCCAATGCCGACAACGTGGCCGTTTGGGACAGCGCCAGGGCGCTGATCGACACGGCCGTGCAGGAGTTCGGCGGCCTGGACATCCTCGTCAACAACGCCGGAATCCTGCGCGATGCCTTCGTGCCGGCGATGACCGAGGACCAATGGGACGCCGTCATCGCGGTGCACCTGAAGGGGCATTTCGCCACGTTGCACCATGCGGCGGACTATTGGAAGGCCAAGTCGAAAGCGGGTGAGCAAGTAGCCGCGTCGGTCATCAACACCGCGTCGGCGTCGGGCACGTTCATGCCGAACGCCGGCCAAGCCAATTACGGTGCCGCGAAAGCGGGTATCGCCGCCCTCACCCAGGTTGCCGCGATGGAATTGGACCGCTACGGCGTTCGCGTGAATGCCATCGCGCCGGTGGCCCGGACCCGGCTGACGCTGGCCACGCCCGGCATGGGTGCGATCTTCGCAGCCGAGGTGCCGGAGGGCCAGTTCGATGCCTTCGATCCGTCGAATATCGCACCGATCGTTGCCTACCTCGCGCAGGAGAAGTGCCCGATCACCGGCCGCGTCTTCGCCGTCCAGGGTGGGGCGATCCAAACGCTCACCGGCTGGAACGTCGATCAGACGATCGAGGCGGACGGTCCGTGGACCGTGGCGGGCCTGGCCGAGGCGCTCCCGACCATCAGCTGACCGCGGCCGAGTCGGAGCCCCGGGGGAGGAGGGCGCGTTCCGAGGCTCACGACGTCGTACGCGACGTCAACGAATACCGCGCCACGAGAGCCTCGGAACCGTCCTCCTGCGGTTGCTCGAAAACGACACTCGCCGACCGTCCGTCGGTCTCGAACGCGGCAATCGTGTTGCCGTAGAGCGGTCCGCCGATTGCCGACCACGAGAACGACGGCACCGGTGCGCCGACTCGGCGCGCCCAGCGTCGTGCGATCCGGGAGAACCGGTCCGACCAGGTGTACGTAAACGCCGGCCGCACATAGGCGGGCACATGATTGTGCACCGGTGAGCAGACCAGTTGGTGCACGGCCGTCGTCCCCGACATATCGGCGCGTGCGGCGTAGCTGTGGTGCACGTCGCCGGACAGGACCGTGATGGTCGCCGGGCCCTTCCCGCCGTCGTCCGCGACCCGCCGAATGAGTTCGCTGAGCTTGTCGAAGGACTCCATGAACGCCGGCCAGTGCTCGAAATCGACTGTCTGCCGGATCTTCTCGCCGAATCGGCCGCGCCATCCGCTACGTCCCGCGGCAACCTCGTTCACCGCTTGCAGATCTCCCAATGCCGGCGGCAGCAGCCACGGCAACGACGACCCGATCACCAGATGGTCGACGCCCGCGAGGTTCTCGGTGAGTTGCGTTGTCAACCAGTCGAATTCGCCGTCGCTCAGCATCTTGCGCTGCCCATTCGACAGGATGCGCCCGTTGCGGGTGTCCAGCATGATCAGCCGGGTGTCGCCGATATCCCACCGATAGCTGAACCGGCGCCCCTTGTCACCATCCCGCTCGGCATCCGCCTCGTCGGCCAGCGTGGCGACGATCGGCCAGACGTCCCCCTCGGCGGCCTGCACGGCGATCCAGTCTGGATCCGCCCGCAGCGCATCGGCGTCCAGGTTGCCCAGATGCTGATACACCCAGTAACAGGCGAGCCCGGAACGGATGCGGTCGCGCCACCACGGCACCTCCGCCATCATCTCCCGCCACGCCGCGGAGGTGTTCCAGTCGTCGCGGATGTCGTGATCGTCGAAGATCATCGCGGTGGGCACCGTCGACATCAGCCACCGAATCTGCGGATCGCTCCACGTATGCCGGTAGAGCTCCTCGTACTCGGAGAAGGTGACGACCTCGTCCGGTGGGCGTTTGGCGCGCCGCTTCCCGCGTCGCTTGCCCGCCAGCTTCTGTCGTGTCTCCGGCGTCAGCTCGTCGGCGTACACCTGATCGCCGAGCAGGATCAGCGCATCCGGCAGTTCGTCTCGGGTCCGCGCCAGACGGTCGGCATGACAGTCGAGCGCGTCGATCCCGAGCTGGTCATCGAGCTTCTCGTCGCCGGTCTTGGGGTACCGGCACGACCCGAACAGCAGGCTCAACGGGCGCTCGCGTTCCGACGACCGGGTCTGGATGACGCTCGGGGGAAAGTCGGAGCCCGCCTCCGGCCACGCTTGCTCGCCGTCGATGCGCACGGTGTACTCGGTGGTCGAATCCGGTGCGAGCCCCTCGACGACGACCACGGCGTAGTGGAAGCCGGCGACCTCGAACGTCCTGGCCTGTGCGCCGAGGACCTCGACGACCGCGGGTGCATCGGTCTGCACCCAAATCGACGCCGTGGTGTCGCCGACGTGGCGGAGGATCGGACCGAGGACGAGAGCCATCATCCCAGCCTACGGGGCGGCACGCCCGAGGGTCTCCGTGTCGGACCGACCGGCCGATTTCTTCGCCCAGCGCTGGTGGCCGGTGACGAGCGGTTGACATCGGCAACCCGACGGTGACGAGGCAATGAACGCTCGTTGTCGGCGGCGGCCGAGGTCTGGACATGCGGTTCTCGCTGAGCATCATGGCCGTTATGCGGAAACTTCTCGTGGCATCACTCGTAGCGTTATGTGCCGTTGTGTCAGTGGTATTGGCCGCTGGGCCGGCCCGCGCGTGGGGCGTGCAGGGCCATAACGCGTCGGCGTCGGTCGCCGACGCTCGGCTCACTCCCGCCGTCCGTGCCGAGGTCACGCGGCTCCTCGCCGGAGAGCCGAATCCGACGCTGGCGGGGGTCTCGACGTGGGCCGACGAGGTCCGGGCGAACGACCCGGAGCTGGGCAGCAAGTCGGCGCCGTGGCACTACGTGAACATCGCCGAGAACAACTGCACCTACGACGCAGCGGTGAACGGCAACGGCGGCAACAACGTCGTCGCCGCGATCACCGAGCAGTCCCGGATCATGGCGGATCGGTCCGCGCCCCTGGCCGAGCGGCGGCAAGCGCTGAAGTTTGTCGTGCACTTCGTCGGCGACATCCACCAGCCGATGCACGACGGGTACGCCCGCGACCGCGGCGGCAACGAGACCCGGGTGACCTACGAGGGCCGGGACACCAACATGCACTCGCTGTGGGACAGCGGCCTGCTGCGCAGCGGCGAGTCGGCGACGGCTCTGGCGACCCGCCTGCTGGCTCTCCCGGCGCCGCAGCTCGGCAGCACCGATCCGGCGCAGTGGGCGCAGCAGGGATGCCGGATCGCGGTCGGCGCCTACCCGCCGGCGGGCACCACGACGCTCGGCGCGGACTACACCGCCAAGTACCGCCCGGTCGTCGAATCGCAACTCCGGCTCGCGGGCGAACGCTTGGCCCGGCTGCTGAACGAGAAGCTCGGCACCCTCGCGACCGGGTCACTCGGGTAGGGGGTCGCGAAGACTCCGCGCGAAGTCGCGGAATCCGCGACCAATTGCGGAGTCTTGTGCGTGACTAGGCGCCCCGCAGAATCGACTCCATCTTCTTCCCCTTCGCGACCTCGTCCACGAGCTTGTCCATGTACCGGATCTTCTGCATCAGCGGGTCGTCGATGTCCTCCACCCGATGACCGCAGATGACACCGGTGATCAGGGATGCGTTCGGATTGAACGCCGGTGCCTCGGCGAAGAACGTCTGCAGGTCGGTCTCGTCGGTGATGACCTGCTCTAGGCCGGCGCGGTCGTACCCGGTGAGCCAGCAGATGACTTCGTCCAGCTCGTCCCGGCCGCGGCCCTTGCGCTCGGCCTTCGTCACGTAGTGCGGGTAGATACTGGCGAAGCTCGTGGTGAATATGCGATGCGTCGGCATGGGACGACGGTAACGCGCCACCGCATCCACTCCTGCGAGCGCTCGTTCCGAACCGACGACTCGGTACCTGGTGTCGGCGTCACGGAGTAGGAAGGTGGGATGCACGTTCACCCCCATCGCCGACCCCCGGACAGCCGATGACCGACTCGGCCGAACCCGACAATGTCGACCGACCAGCCGTCGACCCCAACGATCCCGACGAGGTCGACCCGAGGGAAGCTCTCATCGCCGAGCGTGACTCGACCCGCGCCCTCGTCGAGACCCTCGCGGCCCGGCTGGAGGCGGTCCTGGAGGCGACCGCCGACACCGCCGCCGACGACGAGCACGACCCGGAGGGTGCCACGCTCGCCGTCGAGCGCGGCCACATCGTCGCCCAACTCGAACGGTCCCGGACTCGACTGGAGGAACTCGACGCCGCCTTCCAGCGCGTCGAAGAGGGCACCTACGGGATCTGCGAGGTGTGCGGCGAGCCGATCGCCGCGGTCCGGCTGGAGGTGCTCCCCGCGGCGCGCATGTGCGTCACCTGCGCGGCACGAAATCCGCGGCGGCAGTGGTGATGTGACGCAGTCGTGATCTGACGCAGTAGCGAGATGACGCAGTCGTGATGTGACGCAGTAGCGAGATGACTCAGCCCCGGTCCAGCGTCAACACGACCTTCACGCCGCCGTCGGCGTCGCGGTGGGCGACGGCGCTGCCGCTGCGTTCGACCCCGCCGATGTCGATACTCATCGGGTGCGGGTCGGGATAGAAGTTCCGCCACCACGTCTTCATATCGGGTGCCATGACACCGATCGTGATGGTGCCGTCCCGCTCGGCATAGTTGACCGGTGTGCTGAACCGCTTGCCCGAGCGGCGTCCGGTGTAGGAGATGACCGCCATCGACTTCGACATGCGACTGCCGATGAGCGGCGCGTGCAGCAGCGGTGTGACGGCCAGATTCATGATCTTCGCAACGCGCTGAAAGGTGTTCACGCGGTCGAAGGTACCCGAGGGCAAGTCGGACCCGTCCCACGCCCGAATTGTCCGGCGCTAGGGTGGGCGGTGTTCGGCGATGCCGACACCGCGGCACGACGTCGCGGTCGGGGTGATCGCCGGGGAAGGGATGCACCGCATGCGATCACCCGTTGGCGATTACCTGACCGAGGTGCTCGAATCACTGACCGACGAGACCGGCGGCGAGGTCGCCGACTACATTCCCGAACTCGCTGCGGCCGACCCCGACGTGTTCGCGATCGCGCTGACGACCGTGGACGGGCACACCTACGCGGTCGGCGACGCCGATCTCGAGTTCTCCATCCAGTCGATTTCCAAACCGTTCGCCTACGCTGCCGCGTTGACCGACCGCGGATGTGACGTCGTTGCTGCGACGGTGGGCGTCGAGCCCTCCGGTGACGCGTTCAACGAGTTGTCTCTGGAGGAGGAGACCGGGCGGCCGCGGAACCCGATGATCAATGCTGGTGCGATCGCCACCCACGGGTTGCTGGTCGGCCCGGATGCCGACGTGGCGGCGCGAGTGGATCGGGCGCGCAGCTTCTTCTCCGAACTCGCCGGCCGCGAACTGACGGTTGACGATGCCGTGTACCGGTCCGAACTCGACACCGCCGACCGCAATCTCGCGTTAGCGCACATGCTCCGCACCTACGGGATTGTCACGGATCTGGCGCACGAGGTCGTTGACGGCTACACCCAGCAGTGCTCGGTGTCGGTGACCGCACGGGATCTGTCGGTGATGGGCGCGACCCTGGCGAACGGCGGCGTGCAACCGGTGACGGGCCGTGAGATCGTCGACCGCCGGACCGCGCGACAGGTGATGTCGGTGATGGCTGGCTGCGGCATGTACGACGAGGCGGGCGAGTGGCTGACCGACGTCGGTATCCCGGCGAAGAGCGGTGTCGCCGGTGGACTGCTCGGTGTGCTGCCCGGCCAATGCGGCATCGCGGTGCTGTCCCCGCGACTGGACGCGCACGGCAACAGCGTTCGCGGGGTCGCCACGTTCCGGCGACTGTCCGACGACATGAATATGCACCTGGCCGATGCCGCCCCGTACGGCCTGACGGCGTTGCACGACATCCGCGTCGAGGACGATGCCACGATCGTCGAGGTCCAAGGCATGATCCAGTTCGCCGGTGCCGAAACCGTGCTGCGCGCCATGGAGGAAGCCGATATCGACACCGGCACCGTCGTTTTCGATCTCGGTCGGGTGAACTATATCGGCGACGTCGGGCGCACGATGTTGCTCGAGGGCATGCGCCGGGTCCGGCTGGACGGCCGCCGGGTGGTGCTCGTCGACCCGTTGGGGGTGCTGCCGGATCCAGATGTGGGCGATGGCACGTACCCGGACGAGGTCATCGGCGCCGACTAGGCCGGCCCCGCTCCGCGGAACGGACGAGCGGGTGAGGTCACCGCCCGTCGGCGATGATGCGTGCGATATTGCGTTCCGCCACAGCGGTAATGGTGAGCGACGGATTCGACGCGCCGGCGGAGCCGGGCACCATGGCACCGTCGTTGACATAGAGGTTGCGGTAGCCGTGCACCCGCCCGTACGCGTCGCAGGCGGTGCCCAACGGCGCTCCGCCCAGACCGTGCGTCCACGTCATATCCGGTTCGTAGAGCACGGCATCGACCGGGAGCCCGGCATGGTCGGCGAGCCGCTGACCGATCCGGACGCAGTTGGCGGCGACGTCGGCGTTGCCATTCGCCGGCCAGTCGAGGATCACCTGTCCGGAGTCGCGCCGGTACCGGAAGGTGCCGCGGGTGTCGTCCACGGACGTGATGCCCATCTTGATCGCCGACGTATTCGCGGCGGCGGCAACGTTATTTAGCGGGCCAAGCTCGAAAGTACTGTTCACCACCGCGCGGGCGACGGTACCGTCGGTGTCGAAGAAGCCGCGTGCGCCCACCGCCGACTGCTCCTTCTTGCGGGTACCGCCGAGGGCGACGTCGATATTGCCGTTGCCGTTGTTCCCCCACCCGGAACCGATGTGCTCGTTGAGATTCGGCAAGGTGCCGGTGTCGCGCGCCTTGACGAGTAGCCGGCTCGTTCCAAGGCAGCCGGCAGCCACGATCAGCCGGTCCGTCGTCAGCCGCCGGTTGTCGAGGACGTCGCCGTACGGGCTGAGGTAGTCGACGTCGAGGACGAATCGCCCCGACTTCTCGACGTGAATGTCGTTGACCTGGTGGCGCGGATGGATGGTCGCGCGCCCGGTCGCCTCCGCCCGCGGGAGATAGGTGTAGGTCAGCGAATTGAGCGAGCCATTCGAGTTCGCTAGCGCGCTCGTCGTCGCCATCGGCTTTGCGCGGCCGGCGATTTCGTCCCGAACCACCTGCCAGCGCCAGTTGCCGGGGACGGGGTACGTGCGGTATCCGGCCCGCCGGCTGACGCGGTCGAAGTCGCGCGCGTTGTCGAAACTGGAGTGTCGGTACACGTCGGCGGGCACGACGGTCGCGCCGAGTCCGGCGAGTGCTTTCGGATACCAGATTCGTTCCATCTCGTCGAAGTCGACGACGCCCCGGAACACCGCATCGAACGGCGTGCGCAGCGACTGGGCGGTGATTCCGATATAGATCACCGAACCGCCACCCACCGCCGCGCCACACATGATCGCCGAATTGCGGTGCCACGTAACCTCGAAGATGCCCCCGAAGTCGTCGACCGCCGCCATCGCGCCGAGCGACTCGGCGTAACTCGGCACCGTCAGGGTCGACCGGCCGACGGCCGCGCTCTGCGCCAGCGACCGTTGCGCATGCCACAGCATGCGGCCATCCATCCCGAAGATCTCCCGCCGCGGCGAGTGGGGCCACCGGGAGCCGCGCTCAAGCACGGTGGTCTGAATACCCGCCTCGGCCAGCCGCAGCGCGCTGACGGCACCGCCGAATCCGGAGCCGATCACGATCGCCTCGGAATGTTGGCGCGGCCTGGGCACCGGTCGGAAGATCTCCGGAACCAGTGCCTCGTACCTGCCTCGCATGGGCGGTAGCGCGTGCGCCGGGCCGGTTCCGACAGCACTCAGCGACAGTCCGGCAGCCGCAACGCCAGCGGCTCCGGACAGCTTCAAAAAGGATCGACGATCCATGAACGTTCCCCCCACTGCACCTCGGGCGGCGGTGAGCACGAATGTCCGCACTCCCGCACCTGAGCCCCCCAAGCTCAGTGAATTACGCGGTAACTCTAGCGCACGCTGACCTGCGGCCGCGCCTCTCATCCGATCGGATGACCACGGCCGACGCCCGAACCGTCCCGACACGTCGCCGCCGTCTGCCTATTGTTCACCGTCACACCCACAGGCCGGGGCGACGCTTCCCCGGCTGGTCAGGTACCGTTCGGGTACTGCCGGAATGCCATCAACGGAAGCGAGAAGCGGTCATGGTTGTCGACAACATCCTGTGGGACGCGATCCAGTCCAACAACGACGTGCTGTCGGTATTGCAGTTCATCTTCAGCGGCGTCAAGTAGCGAGCCGACGGTCGCGGTCCGCGACCGAGCAGAACTCGAGACGCCCACCTCTGACACGCTGCACCAGCAGCGGACCGGAGGTGGGCGTTTCGCTGTCGCGGTGGCCGTCCGTCACAAGGTGCCGGTTACCGGCTGCCGTCGCCGGGGAGCAGCAGCACCTTGCCGACCGAGTCGGGCGAATCCAGCAGCTCCTGGCCACGCGCGGCATCGGCCAGCGGCAGGCGCGCGGACACGACCGGCTGCACCCGACCGTCGGCGATCAGCGGCCACTCGTGCCGCGCGACCCCGGTGACAATCCCGGCCTTGGAGTCGCGTCCGGTCAGCGGACGGTTCCGCACATTCGTCCCGATGACCCTGGCGCGCTTGGCGATGAGTTCGGCGATATTCAGCTCCCCGGCGATGCCGCCCTGCATGCCGATGATTACCAAGCGCCCAGCGGGACCGAGCGCGGCGAGGTTGGCCGGGAGGTACTGCGCGGCCATGATGTCGAGGATGACGTCGACGCGGCCGGCGAGTTCGGTCGCGAAATCCTGTTCCCGATAGTTGATCACGATGTCGGCACCGAGGTCGCGGCATCGTTGTGCCTTGTACTCCGACCCCACGGTCACCGCGACCCGAGCACCCAGCGCCTTGGCCACCTGGATCGCGTGCGTGCCGATCCCGCTGCCACCGCCATGCACGAGAAACGTCTCGCCGGACCGTAATCCGGCCTCCATCACCAGATTCGACCACACCGTCGCAGCCGCTTCCGGGAGTGCCGCGGCATCGATCACCGACACGCCACCGGGAACCGGTAGCAGCTGGGACTCGGGCACGACCGCATAGTCGGCGTAGCCGCCGCCGGCGATGAGCGCACACACCTCGTCGCCGACCCGCCATTCGGTGACGTCGTCGCCGACCGCGGCGATGGTCCCCGATACCTCCATGCCGAGGATGTCGGTGATCCCCGCTGGCGGCGGATACAGGCCATACCGTTGCATGAGGTCGGCGCGGTTGATGCCGGCTGCGGCTACCCGGACCAGAACCTCAGTCGGTGCCGGGTCGGGCGTGCGGACCGTGTCGAGTCGCAGGTCGTGGGTGTCGTCGTCGACGACGATGGCCTGCATCGTGGTCTCGACGGGTGACGAGGACGTGGCCGCCGGTGTCATCGGGCGGCCTGCGCGGGCGTGCCGGCGGTCGCCGGTTCTGCGACGGAGATCGGCGCCGGCATGTGCAACGCGATCTGCGACTCGGTGGACACCTCGAACTGCACCGCCCGAATTGTCTTGAGAGCGCGCAGATCATCCGAGAGTCGCCCGGTGCCCAGTTGCAGATCGATGCCGCGCGGCAACACCCGGCCACCGGAGGACAACACATTCGTCTGGCTCAGCGTCGAATGCCAATCACCGTCCATGGTGGTGTACGAGGTCAGGGACGACACCTTGTCGCCGCTGGCGTGGCGGCGCTGCCGTGGCGTCGGAGCCGACAGGGCGATGTCGGTGCCACCCGAGGAGTTCGCTACGCGCGCCGCCACCCGGCGGTCGGTGATGTCGACGTCGATGTCGGTGACCCACTTGGGGAATCCGTATCCGTCGTGGCCGCGGATCTGGGCGATCTCGGTGTTGACCGGCAGACCCGTCACATACGCGTGTAGGTGATTGTCGCCGAGTCCCGAGGCGAGGTCGGCGATGCCGGGTCCGCCGTGCCGGGCCGGCCGGACCACCGCGCCCACCGCCGCCTCGGTGTAGAAGTCGATGTCGCACACGTCGTATCGGAAGAACATCAGGAAGGCGAGACCGATGCCCGGCGCCACCTCGAGGGGCGCGAGTTCCGTCGGCAACTGGGCGCGGATGGCGCTCGACCGGGCGAGGAACACCAGCCGGGCGGTGGACGCGAGGTAGTAGAAGTTGGGCGTCAAGGTGGGGCCGATTGGCGAGTCGACCCTGGTCTTAGGTAGCCGGCGAAAGAACTCGACGCCGGGCACTCGCGGATCCGTGGCGATCGCGTCCAGGTCGGGATCCATCCGAAACCGGTCGTAGAGGCCACCTTTGGGCACCTCGACGGTGTGGCTGCCGAGGGTCACCGGGACGGTGTCGGGAGCGGTCGCCTCCCGGTCGGTAGATGTGCGGGGAGTGATCGACGCTGGCATCGGGGTCCTCACGAACAGTGTGTGCAGTGCTTACATTGCGAGGCTAGCGTCGTATGTGAACACTGTCAACACTCCGGCTCGCCCCGATGGCGGTACTCGGCATCGGATACACCGAAGGTGCAGCGACCGAGATCGACATGGTCGCTGCACCTTCGTGCTTGGGGTATGAGGGGCCCGGTCAGGCGTGCGGCATCACGTGTCGCTCGCTTCGTCGCCGTGCAGCGCGGAACGGAGCGCGTCGATGGCGAGGTGCCGTGCGACGTTCGCGGCGCGGGTGTCGCGGAGGCTGTCCAGCAGCAGGAAGTCGTGCACCATGCCGGCGACGCGGACCGAGGTGACGTCCACTCCGGCCTCCCGGAGCTTGTTCGCGTACTGCTCGCCTTCGTCGCGAAGCACGTCGGCCTCGTCGGTGATGACGAGAGTGGTTGGCAGGCCGCGTAGTTCGTCGAGCGAGGCTTGCAGCGGCGACGCATAGGGCTCGGCGCGCTGTGCTGGGTCGGTGGTGTAGGCGTCCCAGAACCACTTCATCGCATCCCGGGTCAGGTAGTAGCCCTCGGCGAACTGCAGGTACGACGGGGTGTCGAAATCCGCATTGGTCACCGGGTAGAGAAGAACCTGCGCCTTGAGGTCGATGCCATTGCGGTCCTTGTTCATCAGTGCGAAGACCGCCGACATGTCGCCGCCGACCGATTCGCCGGTGACCGCGATCCGGCTGGTATCCAGGCCGTGGTCGGCGCCGTGCTCCATGACCCACTGCCCCACGGCGTAGTTCTGTTCGATCTGCGTCGGGTACTTCTTCTCCGGGGCGCGGTCGTACACCGGGAACACGCCCGCGGCATTCGCGCCGACGACGAGCTCACGGAACAGCCGGTCGTGGGTGTGCTCGTCGCCGAAAACCCAACCCGCACCGTGGATATAGAACACCACGGGCAACGGTCCGGTGACGCCCTTGGGCCGGATGATCCGGGTACGTACGGTTCCCCACTCACCGGCGTCGACGTCGACCCACTCCTCGTCGACCTCCGGCCGGGGCACGCTGTCGTCGCTCTGCAGATCGAGCAGGATCTTGCGGCCCTGCTCCGGCGGCACCTCGTAGATACGAGGATGCGGGTCGGTCGCCTCGGCGAGTTCCTTGGCGGCGGGTTCGAGGTACGGGGTGATGGGCGGCGGAAGGTCGGTCATGACGGTGCCTCTCCGTTCGTGGGGGTCTTCCTGATATCGGCGATCATCCGGGTGGCCAGCTTCTCCGACGACTGCGGATTCTGGCCGGTGTAGAGATTTCCGTCGACGACGATGTGGGGCCGCAACGGAAATCCGGAGGAGTAGTCCGCGCCCTGCTCCTTCAGGCGCGTCTCCAGTAACCATTTCGCTTTCCAGGCAAAGGGATTCAGGCGTTCTTCGGCATTCGAGAGCCCGGTCATCCGGCGGCCCGCGAACGGCCAGCTACCGTCCGGATTCGTCGCCGCGAACGCCGCGGCCGGCGCGTGGCACAGCAGCGCCACGGGACGGCCCGAGGCAAGTCGCTTGGTGAGCAGCGCACCCGATACCGGATCGTCGGCGAGGTCCTCCATCGGGCCGTGGCCGCCCGAGTAGAAGACGATGTCGTAGTCGTCGGGATCGACGTCGGCGAGATTCGCGGGATGGTCGAGTACCGGCTTGAGCCGCTCGATCTCGGCGGCGATCTTCCTCGTCTTGGTCGGGAGGCCACCCGAGATACCAAGGCTGAGTTGGTCGATCGTCGGTGACGTACCGCCTGGGGTGGCGACCGTGACGTCGAATCCGGCGTTGACAAATAACTGATAGGGGACGGCGAACTCCTCGGCCCACACCCCGGACGGATGCTCGGTGCCGTCCTTGAGAGTCCAATGATCCGCCGCCGACAGAACCATGAGAACTGAAGTCATGAAGGCTCTTTCGTTGAGGCTGTGGCACGTTGACCGATTGCCACCTCGAGTGGCGAAGACCCCACCCGTGTTCCACGACTCTAGGCACAGCGTGTTAGCACTGTCAACACCTTGCGTCGATGCACCCGGGCCGTCGGGCGGCTGTCGAGAATCAGCGGGTGGCTGGTGGGGCGGCGAGGACGGCCCGGACCGCCGCGGTGACCCGCTCGTCGACGTCCGCGGGTGCCGCGTCGAACTTGCCGTCGAGATGCAGGAACGCCAGGCCGTGCACCAGCGCCCACACTGCATTGGCCATCGCCTCGGGCTGATCCGTCGGGATGACCTGTTTGACAAGGGCTTCCAGGTACTGGTGCATGGCGTCGACGGCAGCGACACGTTCCGGGTTGGTGGGGTCGCACGGCTCGGCGAACATCACCCGGAACAGACTGGGGCGGTCCAGGGCGAAGCGCACGTAGGCGACGGCGAGAGTGGCGAGGTCGTCCACCGTCGTCGCCTCGGGGACCGCCTGGAGCATCGCGGTGCCCAACTCGCGGTACCCAACGGCGGCCACGGCGGACAGCAGCGCGTCGCGGTCGGCGAAGTGTCGGTACGGTGCCGCGGTGGACACGCCGGCGCGCCGGGCTGCGGCGCGCAAGGACAGGTCGCCCGCGCCGTTCTCCTCGAGGAGTTCCATCGCCGCACGTACCAGGGCGCCGGGCAGATCGCCGTGGTGATACGCACGGGTCGTCGCGGCCATGGAACCTTCACCTCCGGCTTGTTGACGGCGCTTACATACTCACCTATCGTACCGTGGAGTAGGCGGATGCCGCCTACCGGCCGCCCAGTAGCCGCCAGACCTCGGCGCGCGCCTCGGCGACATTCACCGGATGGCCGGCCAGCGTGTCCAGCACCGCCGGCACCGGCCATCGCATCAGGCATCCGTAGCGCGCCGAGTAGATGCCGATCGCGTCCGTGCCGTACCGATCGCCGGTGTCGAACAGCAGATACGCGACCAGTTGGTAGATCTCGGCCGTCGAGATCACCCCGTGCCGGACACCGGTTTTCGGATCCAATCGGCCCAACTTGGTCTTGATGTCGATGAGCGAACCGCCGACGATGAGGTCGGCGTCGGCCGCGCACAGCGTCGACGCCGCGAACTCCGGACCCAGGACCAGCGGCGGCCACGATAGCTGCGGGAGAAAATGGTCGTCGGCGACTCGGCCCAACGCGGTCAGTTCGGCGACGCCGTTTGCGGGGCAGAGCGCCATCAGGGGCTCCGTGGCGAACCGCCCGGTGCGCGCCATGCGTGTGAGCGCGTTGTCGGCGCGCCAGCCGGAACGGTAGACGTCGGTGGCGAGCGCCAGTACCCAGCAGGCTCGCGCGAGCTGCGCCGCTGCCGACGAGTCGTCGGCGCTCGCCCGGGCATGCGGGGTACCCATCGACTTGGCCGCGGCGCTCGCCCGAGTGATCACCGCATCCAACACCGCCAGTTCCGGTGGCGTGTTCAGGAAGGCGTAGAGCGCCTGTCGGGGAAGGTAGTCGTGGTCCAGGGCGAAGCGTGTCTGGAAATCGAACGCCGCCCCGACAGTGGCGGGGGAGGCCGACGTGCCGTCGACCAACAGCGGACCACACGCGTGGCGAAACTCCGCGAGTAGTCCACGCGTGTGCGGGAACTCGGTGTCGAGATAGTGCCGGAGGGGCGACGACCGGTCACCGAGCGCACTGGTGAGGTTCGTGTATCGGTACGGCCGCTGGCCCATGTGGTCATCCTCGCAGACCTCGACGCGGACGGTGCGGCTCCCCGCGGGCCCAGCCGGTGGACCGCACCGCCATGTTAAATGTGCTGGCACGCAGTCGATGTCGTCGTCAGGGCACGAGCGTTGCCAAGTCGACGCTCGGATCGGCGAGCTGTGCCGGGTCCACCGGGGCTTCCGAGCGGATCAGCGCCTTGATGGTGTCGAGTTGGTCCCAGATGTTGACCTGCATGCCCGCGACCAGCCGGGACTGGTCGTCGAGCCAGAACGCGAGGAACTCGAGAGAGTCGACGTCGCCGCGGAGCACCACCGGATTGTCGGCGTCGGCCAGGCCGACATACTCCATGCCCAGGTTGTACTGGTCGGTGAAGAAGTAGGGCAGATTCGTGTATTGCTCGTTGCCGCCGAGCATATTAGCGGCGGCAACTGCGGGTTGATTCAGCGCGTTGGCCCAGTGCTCGGTGCGCACGCGCCGGTGCAGCGCGGGGTTCTCGGCGTTGGCGATGTCGCCGGCGACGAAGATGTCGGGGTTGGAGCTCTGCAGCCCGGCGGTCGCCAGCACGCCACCGCCGCCGGTGTCCAGCCCGGCGCCCTCGGCGAGCTCAAGATTCGGCACCGCACCCACCGCGATCAGCACTACATCCGCATCGACGGTGCTGCCGTCGCGCAGACGCAGACCGGTCGCCCGACCGTCCTCCGTGGTGACCTCGGCAACGGTGACGTCGGTGCGCAGGTCGACTCCGTGCGAGCGCTGGAGGTCGGCGAAGACGGCCGCGACCTCGGGGCCGAGTACATGCAGCAACGGTTGTGCCGCCGATTCGGCGACGGTCACCTGGGTGCCGCGCTCGCGGGCGCTGGCCGCGACCTCCAGCCCGATCCAGCCGCCCCCGACGATCGCCAGCCGGGTCCCCTCGGTCAGCGCGTCCCGCAGTGCGGTCGATTCGTCGACGGTCCGAAGGTAGTGCACCCCTTGAGCATCCGCCCCGGGTAGGTCGAGGTGTCGGGACCGGGAACCGGTCGTCAGCAGTAGCTTGTCGTACGACACCGTCGATCCGTCCGGCAGGGTCACCGTCTTGCCGGTGGCGTCGAGCGCCTCGATCCGGGTGCCCGGCCGCAGGTCGATCCTGTTGTCCCGGTACCAATCCGAGTCGTGCACGGTGAACTCCGGCAGCGTCTCCTCGCCCTGGAGGTACTTCTTCGACAGGGGCGGTCGTTCGTAGGGCAGCTCATCCTCGCCGGCGAACAGGACGATCTCGCCGTCAAAGTCCTTGGCGCGCAGTGCTTCGGCACCCTTGGCGCCGGCCAGCCCGCCGCCGACGATCACGAATCTGGACATCGTGGCCCTCCCTCGACGATTCTTGATCGCCCGACGCGCGTCGGCCTGCTGCAACGGATCACGTCGGGGCATGCTGATGCCACCCTACGCGCGGGACCGGTGACGCGGGCCGGTTCGTTCGCGCCGAACGGGGGGACGGGGGCGTGGGGTGTCAGTGCAGGCCGCGCGCGGCGATGACTTCCAGGACATCCGTCGTGGCCCGGTAGGGCTCGGTCGCTCTCGGCCAATGCACGATGACATCGGTGAACCCGAGGTCCGCGGCGCGGCCCACCATGTCGTCGAACAGGTCGACGCTGGTCAGCGAGTTGACCGGGGACGAGTCGAGGCTCAGGTAGCGAGCGAACCGGCCGTCCGCGACGGGTACCGACAGTTCGCGTGCGGCCAGCGCATCGTCCAGGGTTGCGACGGCACGGGCAACGCCGCCGAACCATGCGTCGAGGGTGTCGACACGCGGGCCGGTGGTTACCCAGCCGTCGCCGTGCGCGGCCGCGAACCGCACGGACCGCGGGCCGTTCCCGGCGAGGATCAGTGGCACCCGGTCCCGGACCGAGGCGGCCGGCAGCCGCATGTCCCGGGCGCCGAAGAACCGGCCGTCGGCGTCGACGTGATCCTCCCGAAGCGTGCGATCGAGGAGCCCGACGAACTCCTGGAACCTCGCCACGCGTTCGCCGACCGGTCGTTCCGGCTGCCGGAGGATTCCATCGTCGGGGCTGCCGCCGACCCCGAGGCCGACGAGGAGCCGGCCGTCGGAAATGTCGGCGACGGTCTGCACCTCCCGCGAAAACGACACGGGGTGACGGAAGTTGGGGGAGGCGACGAAGGTACCCAGGTCGATCCGGGTGGTCACCGCGGCCGCGGCAGCCAGCGTCGGCATGCAGGAGAACCACGGGGAGTCGGGTAGCCCGCCCCACACTAGATGGTCGTAGGTCCAGGCGTGGTCGAAACCCATCTCCTCGGCACGCTGCCAGAGCAACTGCGCCTGCGCCCACGGCTGGTCGGGCAGGATGCAGACTCCGAAGCGCATGCTGTCAGGTTAGCCGCTGCCCGGCCGAAATCAGGTGTGGATCAACTGTTCCCAGTTCGGGGGCACGCGGTCGGCGGGGCCGGGCACCGTTTGGTCGGACGGATGCGAGGTCGGCGGCGCAAGTTCGGGGCCGCGGGCGAACTGTCCGGATTCGTAGTCGTAGAACCAGTCCTCGCCGGGTTCGTAGCTCTGGACGAAGCGGTGTCCGGTCGCCGCGTTGTGGGCGGTGGCGTGCTGAGACGGTGAGGTGTCGCAACATCCGACGTGGCCGCAGGCGGCGCACCGGCGCAGGTGCACCCACCAGCCGCCGGTTTCGGTGCACTCCAGGCACCCCGGACCGCTCGGTGGTACGGACGGGTCGATCTGATCGGGAGTCGGTTCGCTCATGTCATGAGACGCTACGCGGATGCGTGGGCCTGTGGGTGGTGATCGTGCGCGATGCCGTGGTTCTGGTTGGGGTTACGGACCTGGGGGGTTTTGGCGGGGGCCTTCCGCTGGTCGAGTAGTCCGGGGTGTGTGGCGGGGGCGGATGCTGCCGCTGGTTGAGTAGCCCGGGGGGTGCGGCGGCGGGCCTTCCGCTGGTTGAGTAGCCCGGGGTGTGCGGCGGCGGGCCTGCCGCTGGTTGAGTAGTCCGGAGCGCTAGCGGAGGGCGTATCGAAGCCAGCACCCCGCCCGGAGATGTAGTGATAGGTCACGGATTTGGTGACCTATCACGACAACTCTGACAGACACGCGCGTTCACGTTGCGCGGCAGCTGGTTTCGATACGCTGCTCGTTCCTCGCGGCTACTCAACCAGCGGGGGGCACGTGTTCGTGTTGCGCGGCAGCTGGTTTCGATACGCTGCTCGTTCCTCGCAGCTACTCAACCAGCGGGGCGGGCACTCCGCAGTTAGTCGGGATCTCCCGCTGGTTGAGCAGCCGAAGTGCAGACGGCCTCCACTGGTTAAGTAGCTCGGGGGCGAGGGGCGCCTCCCGCTGGTTGAGTAGCCCGGAGCGCTAGCGGAGGGCGTATCGAAACCAGCGCCGTTGCACTGAATTCGGCCGACGAATCGTGTCGGTGCCGACCGTTATTGTGTTGGTAGCCAATCAGAATTGTCGGTACCACCCGATACTCTGATGGCAATCAATCAGATAGCGGACTCGGACGAGGAGGGTGGTGGCGGGTGATGTTCTCCTACACGGACGCGGCCGCCGACGATGCCGCCCTGCGGGCTGCGTCCGCCGACACTCTGGTCGATGCCGCGCGGGACGCGCTGCGACTGTCGCGGCAGGCCGAAGCCCGCACCATCCTGCTCGCCGAACGCATCGGACGCGAGACCTACGAGCGGGTGATGGCCGCCCGGCCACAGCGCCGCACCATCCCGGACGCGCCGGACAAGGCTGCCGTCGGTGAAGTCTCGCTGCGGTTGGGTGTGTCGAAAAGCACAGCCGCCCGCTGGATTCGCCTCGGCGGTGCGTTGTGGGAGATGGACACGACCCGACTCGCGTTCCTGGCTGGTGATTTGTCGACCGCACGGGTGCAGGTCATCGTCGACGCCCTCGAATCGGTCGATTCCGAGGTGCGACTGCAGGCGGAGCCGTTGGCGTTGCGGCTGGCGGCACGGGCGTCGGCGGACCGGGTGCTGCGCGATCAGGTGGCCGAGTTGGTGATCTCCCTCGACCCGGATGCGGCCGCCGAGATGCGGGATGAGTTCGCCGGCCGTCATCAGGATGTGCGGGTCACCGACGATGCGCACGGCCACGCCAGCATCGACGCGACCGTACCCGCCGAAGTTGGGGTGCATCTGCGCAAGCGCATCGCCGGGCTCGTTGCCGAGCGCACGTGTGATCGTGATCCGCGCACGGTCGGGGAACGGCGCGTCGCGGCGTTCGCCGAACTGCACCGCCTGCCCGGCGCGAGACTGGAATGCGCCTGCGGGCGCGGCGACTGTGCGCTCGGGCCGACGAGTACTGCATCCGCTGTCGATACCGATAGCGAGAATGGTAGTGGTGGCGGTGGTTTCGATACGAGCCTCGCTCCGCTCAGCCCTACTCAACCACCGGAAAGTTGCACCTCGGCACCGGGCGGCTCTACTCAACCACCGGGGAAGGGTGGCGGTGGTTTCGATACGGGTCTCGCTCCGCTCAGCCCTACTCAGCCAGCGGAGGTCGGTGGCGGTGGTTTCGATACGGGCCTCGCTCCGCTCAGCCCTACTCAGCCAGCGGAGGTCGGTGGTGGTTTCGATACGAGCCTCGCTCCGCTCGCCTCTACTCAACCAGCGGAGGTCGGTGGCGGTGGTTTCGATACGGGCCTCGCTCCGCTCGGCCCTACTCAACCACCGGGGAACGAGCCTGCGGCTGAGCAGATGTCGCTGACCGTGGTCATCGACCCGACCGGGGCGACGCCGCCGTACCTGCGTGGGTACGGGTCCATCGACCCCGACCATGCGCACGTACTCACCGAATCACGCACAGCGACCACACGGCCCGCACCGACCCCACCGCAACCGATCTGGGCCGCACTGGCCGATCAACGGCCGCAGGCACCGCCGGTCGACCCGACCGGGCACGGCGGCTACCGCTCCCCACCCCGCGGGACACTGCATTACCGGCCGACACAGAAACTACGCGAGAAGATCATCGCCCTGGACCGCATCTGCCGGTATCCGTTCTGCGGCAAGCCCGCCGAGGACTGCCACCTCGACCACCTCGTCAAGTTCAACCACTCCGACCCCGAGAACGGTGGCTGGACCGTGGAATTCAACCTCGCACCACTGTGCGCGCCGGACCACCACCGCAAACACCTCGGCCTCTGGCTCCCGACCATGCACACCGACCGCACCATCACCTGGCGCAACCCCAACACCGGCGACACCATCATCACCCATCCCCGCTGACCGGTGCCATGCCTACTCGCCTACGCGACGGCCAACGCATCGACCGGCGACATCGCGGCGGCACGGCGACCAGGTGGCACCGACGCTGCGGCGACCAGAAGCAGTGCACCGCCGACGATCCCGACCAACGCGGGCAGCGGCAATACGACCGGAATGCCGGTGGTGACGGAACCGACGAGCGATTGTGACCCGACCGCGCCGAATGCCATTCCCAGCACCAGCCCGACGACGACCGCCGTCCCCGACAGTGCGATCGACTCGAGCGTGACCATCGAACGAACCTGGCGGCCAGTGAATCCCATCGCGCGAAGCATGCCGATCTCCCGGGTGCGACCGATGACGGTCAGCGACATCGTCGAAACGAACCCGACGGCAGCGATCACGGCGGAGACCGCGACCATCGCGATCAGCACCGCGCTGGTCACCGACATCACCTGGGCCACCTCGGCGGCATCCTCCGGCGACAAACCTTCCCAAGTCTCGGTCGCCGTTTGCAGCGATGCCATCCCGGCGGCAATCGTCGTCACCAGCGTCACCCCGATCAGCAGACCGAGCGTGGATCGGGTGGTCCGCAACGGATCGCTGACCGCGTTGCGTCGCGCGACGATCGCGGCAGGTCCGCGGCCGAGTAGCCGACCGAAACCGGCGACCAGCCACGGCACCACAGATCGCGCACCGAACAAGACGCCCACCGAGACCGTAGCTGCGCCAAGGAAGGCCACACCAAAACCGGCGAGACTCGCGCGCTCACCGAGCCATACGGCGCCGCCCAGAATGACGGCCCCGAGGCTGATCGTCAGGACGGCAAAGATCGGACGTGCCACCGAGCGTCTAACCCGGGGCGATCGGGAGACCGTCATCGACGTCAGAGTCCGGTGGGCGCCCACATAGGTCGCGCCCACGGCGGTCGCCACCATTGCGACCGCGGCGAACGGCACGAGCGACGACATCAACGGGTAATCCCCCTCGGGGAGTGTGCCGTTGCCGACCAGAATGCTGCGCACGACGAAGAGCCCGACGGTCGCGACGCCGACACCGACCACCGACCCGACGGCGGCGACTCCCGCCACCGCGCGAACCAGGCTGCTCCGCAGCTGCGCGCCGCTCGCCCCGACGAGCCGCAGCAACGCCAATTGCGCTCGCCGACCAGCGATCACGGTATCCACCCCGTTGCTGATCACCACCGACGACACGAACAACGCGATCATGATGAATACCGCGGCCACCGTCGCGAGCAGTACGCCCGGCGAGCCACCCTGCTCGCTGCCGTACGCCCCCAATATCCCTGCGGCACCGAGAATCGCTGTGGCATAGCCGGTACCGAGTCCGCAGACGGTGCCGATCGCGGAAAGCTCGCGCATCGAGCCCACAGTCAGTGAGGCACTGGTCGATCTCATGCCGGCACCCCCTGAGCCCCGAGCACGACATCGGAGATCTGGCGGGCGTCGAGGCCGCGGTACTCGCCAGTGATCCGACCGTCGCCCAACACCAGCACCCGGTCGGCGTACGACGCGGCGATCGGATCGTGGGTCACCATCGCAATCCCCTGTCCGTACTCTTGCGCGGCGGTGCGCAACAGCGCCAGAACCTCACGCCCGGTACGCGAGTCGAGGGCGCCGGTCGGTTCGTCGGCGAGCACGATGGTCGGCCGCGGGGCCAAGGCCCGCACGATCGCGACCCGCTGCTGCTGCCCACCGGAGAGTTCCGCGGGCAGATGATCGAGCCGTTCACCCAATCCCAACACGGTGACCAGATGCGCGATCCACGCACGCTGCTCCGCGGTCGGCCGGTGCCCGGCAAGGATGAACGGCAGCCGGATGTTGTCCTCGGCGGTCAGCGTCGGAACCAGGTTGAACGATTGGAAGATGAAGCCGATATTGCTGCGGCGCAGGATGGTTCGGCGTGTGTCGTCGAGACCGGAGAGCGGAGTGCCGCCGAGCCACACCTGCCCGCTGGTCGCCTCGTCGAGTCCGGCGATGACGTTCATCAGTGTCGACTTACCGGAGCCGGACGGCCCCATGACGGCGGTGAACTCGTGCCTGCGGAGCTGCACCGACACGTTCCGCAATGCGTGGATCGGACGGTCGGGGTCGCCGTAGCTGCGCGAGACATCGCGCAGGTCGACGGCCGGCGGTACCGGTGACGGTGCCGGAGCAATGCCGGGCGAATGGCCGGGAGACATGTGATTCAACATGCCCTCGACGCTAGGTGGCACCCCGGGCCCGACGCATCGGCCGTGATCGGCAAATTGCGTACATCGCCGCGCCGATCCTGCGTACATCCGACGATGTATGCCGTGCGGTTGTCGCGGGTCAGACTAGCCCGTGCTCGTAGGCATAAACGACGAGCTGGACCCGGTCGCGCAGACCGAGTTTCGTCAGAATCCGGGACACGTGAGTTTTGACCGTCGCCTCGGAGAGCACCTCGGCGGCGGCCACTTCGGCGTTCGACAACCCCTCGGCGGCCCGCACCAGGATCTCGCGTTCCCGTGCGGTGAGTTGGTCGTACTCCGGTCCGGGGCCGGCCGAGCGCGGCCGGTGGCGCTCGAAGAGTTGCCGGGTCGCCGACGCCGCGACCACCTGGTTCCCCGCGACGACCGCGCGAATCGTGGCCAGCAGAAAGTCTGGTTGGGTGTCCTTCAGGAGAAAGCCGCTCGCTCCCGCCTCGATCGCTGCGGCCGCCGCTTCGTCCACGTCAAAGGTGGTGAGTACCAGTATCTTCGGGGATTCGTCGCCGAACTCGGCGATCAGGTCCGACGTTGCCGTGATGCCGTCGATGCCAGGCATTCGCACGTCCATGAGGATCAGGTCGGGCCGGGTGTCCCGGACGAGATCGCCGAGACCCACGGCCGACGATGCTTGCGCGACAACGTCCATGTCGTCCTGGCTGTCCACGATCATCGCGATTCCGCCGCGAACGAGGGGCTGATCGTCGACAAGCGCTAGCCGGATCATCGGGAAAGTCCTTCCTGCCGTGCCGGAATCGTGAGTTCCACGATCCAGTGGTCACCGTCACCCGTGCTGGTGAGGGTGCCGCCGGCCTGTGCCGCGCGTTCGGCCATCCCGACGATGCCGTGGCCGGCGCCACCGGGCGCCAGCGGAGTGTCGGAGATGGTGTTGACGACGCGGAGTCGGTAGCCGTCGGTCCAATCATGCTCGACCTCGACCGGCGCCGATAGGTCGCCGTACTTCAGGGCATTGGTCAGCGCCTCGGTGAGCACCCGGTAGGCGACTCGCTCGACGGCGCCAGCGTCGTCCGCGTCGTGCGGATCACCGGATTCATTGGTATGCAGCGTCATTCCGGCCGCACGCATACGATCGAGCAGCCGGTGCCGGTCCTCGCGGGTCACCTCGACATCGTCGGAGCGGAGCTGTTCGAGGAGTGTGCGGACGTCGGTGAGGGCGTCGCGTGCGGTGTCGGCGATGACTCCGAGAGCGTCCCGCGCGGCCGCGGGGTTCGCGTCGATGGTGTAACGCGCACCCTCCGACTGGGCGACGACGATCGCCAGCGAATGGGCGACCACGTCGTGCATGTCGCGGGCGAGACGCGCGCGGCGGGCCTGCTCGTCGTACAGATCGAGGAGTCGGCGCCGCTCGAGCTGAGCGATGGTCTCGGTCACCCGAGCATGCTCGACCGCCCGCCGTTGGAACCGGATGAAGCCGAGCGCCCAGCCGCCGATGACCACGAGACCCGCGGCGGCATAGGCGAACAGGAATGTTGCTACCCGCGGCACGATGCCCTCGGGCCGCTGGCCGCCGAAGGCGAGAGGCATCTCCCACGCCGCAATACCGGCACCGATGATCGCGGCGGCTAATGCCCCGAACCGAACGCGACGATCCGGCGAACCACCCAGCGTGAAGAAGACCACCGCATAGGCGAGCGACGCGAGGACCGCGATGTCGTTGCACACGACCTGCACCGCCGCCGACGCGACGGCGAGCACGATCATCATCGTCGGGGCCAGCCGCCGGACGGCCAGCGCCGCGGCGACCAGGACCGTCGCGACGACGGCGGGTCCGGACTGGGTCAGGTGCACCGGCACTGCGAGCGCGGCGAACAGCACCGCCGCCGTGACGTCGACCGCCAGCCCACGACGGCTCACACCGTCGGCAGCGAGGGGATCGTGCATGTCCTTACCCTGCCAGACGAGCGCGTGCCGACCGGCTCACGACGCCCAGTCGACGGTTTCTGGCGCCCGGTCGGCGGTTTCTGGCGCCCGGTCGACGGTGCGCACCGGGGTGCCTCAGGCCTGGGGCAGCTCCGGTGCCGGCGTCTTGTCGGCGATCTTCTGGGTGCGTCGGTACAGCCACGCGATCAGCAGTACGAAGGCGATGACGCCCAGAACTTGCGCCCACTTCTCGAATCCGTCGCCGACCACGGCGAGCACACCGTCGTCGCCGGTGGACGCGACGATGCCGGCGAAGACTACGCCCCATAGGCTTTCGCCGACGATCAGACCGGTCGCCAGCAGCACGCCCAACCGCTTCTTGTTCACCGCGGTGCGTGGCGTGCGGTCGGCCCACTTGTTGTACGCCAGGCCGATGAATGCGCCGATCGGGATCACCAGCGTCAGCGACATCGGCAGGTACATGCCCATGCCGACGGCCAGCGGTGGCAGCCGTAGCCGGTAGTCGGTGGTGGTGCGCAGCACCTCGTCGACCACGATGATGCCGATGCCGATCAGGGCACCGAGGCCGACCAGCGGCCAGTCGAGGTCGCCGCCGAATACGCCCTGCGCCAGCGTCGAGATCAGGTTTGCCTGCGGCGCGGCGAGCGCGTCCGGTCCGGCGCCGGGTGCACCCTCGAAGCCGAAGGCGGTGTTCATCAGCTCCAGCACGGGCGGGATGACCAACGAGCCGAAGAGCACGCCGATCACCAAGGCCGCCTGCTGTTTCCATGGTGTCGCGCCGACGAGCTGGCCGGTCTTGAGGTCCTGCAGGTTGTCGTTGGAGATGGTCGCGACGCCGAACACGATCGCCGACGCGAAGATCGTGTAGGCGACCAGTGCGGTGAGCTGATCGCCCTGGTACGAGCCAAAGGTGACCTTGATCAGGATGGCCGCGATGAGCACGACGAGGATGCCGACACCGGAGATCGGGCTGTTCGACGACCCGATCAGACCAGCCATATAGCCGCACACCGACGCCACTACGAGTCCGATGACGAACACGAAAACCACGGTGACGGCGATGATTCCGGCCGAGCTATCGGCAATCGCGGTGTTATGCACGAAATCCCAGAGCAACAGCGCGATGGGGACCAACATGACCAGCACGGTTCCGCCGACGATCGAGATGGGCATGTCGCGCTCGGTGATGTCCACAGTCACCCCGGCGCGGCGCGACCGAGTCGACCGCATCGCGTCGAGGATGCCGACGATGATCGGACCGATGATCTTCAGCAGCGTCCACACCGCGCCGACGGCGATTGCGCCCGCACCGATCAGCCGCACCTCGCTGGAGAACGTACTGCTGACGATCTCCCCGATGTCGGAGCCGGCCGGCAGCGCGTCCCAGGTGCGGATCGGCAGCAGCACGCCGAACGAGATGAGGAGCCCGACGAGCATGGCGATGCCGACGGTGACCCCGACGAGGTGGCCGACGCCGATGAGGGACAGCAGCATGCTCGCACCGAACATCGAACCGCCGGCGCCGACCCGGAAGGTCGCCGACACCGACTCGCTCAGGATCTTCGTCTTGGCGACGATGCCGAACGCTGCGGCGGCCAGGCCACCGAGGGTGAGCACCCGCAGGCCGGCGCGACTGCTGTGTGCGCCTTCCGCGGTGTCGCCGACCTTGAGCACTTCGGCGGCGGCAACGCCTTCCGGATAGGGCAGATTGGACCCGGTCACCAGTGCCCGGCGCAGCGGGATCGAGTACATGACGCCGAGGATGCCGCCGACCGCGCATACCGCCATCGTGATGAAGTAGGGGAAGCCGCTCCACCAGCCGATCATCACCAGGCCGGGGATCACGAAGATGATGCCCGACAGCGTGCCCGCGGCGGAGGCGATCGTCTGGACGATGTTGTTCTCGATGATGGAGTGGTGCGCGAAGTACCGCAGAATCGCCATCGAGATCACCGCGGCCGGGATCGCGGTGGCGAAGGTGAGGCCCACCCGAAGGCCCAGATACACATTGGCGGCGGTAAACACCAGCGTGATCAGACCGCCCAGGATGACGCCGCGGAGGGTCATCTCCCGCAAACCTTGAGCGGCCGGACTCACCGGCGGTGGTGACACGACCATCGAACTCTCCTTTTCGAACTCGCTCGGCGCGGGATGGCCGCGGTCGGGCGTTCGGCCCTCGACGACGCTCCCAGGTTGTGACGAGACAAGGTCGAGGAGATTAACGGACGCCCAACACTGTAAGACCCCCCGCTCCGATCGCGGGCACGATCCGGCGAGTGACTGTAAACGATCGGAGACACCCCACGCACGCCACCGCACGCGGACGTAACCATGAGGCCGTGCGCGCTCGGCGGCAACCGCGGAGGCCGTCGAACTGGTCCGGCGCGAGTGATGTCGTCCGCTCCCGACATCGCATGGCGGTCAGCACCATTCGACGTGGCCGCTCCATCGGCGGGGGTCAGCCGTCCCGGTTGCGGCGTCCCAACTCGACCACGATCGCCGCGTCGAAGGCGGGAAGGTCGTCCGGGTTGCGGCTGGTGATCAGGACGTTGGCGCCACGATCGACGACGACCTCCTCGTCCACCCAGGTGCCGCCGGCATTGGTGATGTCGGTGCGCAGGCTGGGGAACGAGGTCAGCGTGCGGTCACGCACCTCGCCCGCCTCGACCAGCACCCAGGGGGCGTGACAGATGGCCGCGACCGGCTTGCCGGCGGTGAAGAAGGCGCGGACGAAACCGACTGCGGCATCCGAGGTTCGGAGAAAGTCGGGGTTGGCGACGCCGCCCGGCAGGATGAGTGCGTCGAAGTCGTCGACGTCGGCCCGGTCAACCGTGAGGTCGACCGGAAAGGTGTCCGCCGGATCGAGATGGTTGAAGGCCCGGATCGGTTCGTCGGACGTCGAGATCAGTGTCGGGGTGCCGCCGGTCGCTTCGACGGTCTTCCACGGTTCGGTCAACTCCACTTGTTCGACACCCTCGGGGGCGACCAGGAAGGCCACCGTGAGCGAGGCGAGTTCATCGGGCATGCTGCGCTCCTCTCGTCGGGTCGACGTGCGTCGGGCTGAGCGATCGACGGCACCGACGATACCGACGGAGCAACGCAGCTAGGGGCGAGTGGAGTCCACCGGTCCCGAACCGGCGCTGCGACCGCGGTACTTGCGCTGGTACTCGTCGTACATGTCGGCGTTGCGTTCGCGCTCGAGCTTGTTGACCAGATCAGGATCGAGTCCGTGCTGGCCCAGCCGATAGCGGCGATACACCCGGTTCAGTGCGACGGAGAAGAAGATGTACGGGATGAGGATCGGGATCGTCATGTTGAGCCGGATCAGCCAGTCGGCCGGCACGAACAGCATCGGCGCCAGCAGCAACAGGCAAGGGATGGCCCAACGTGCCACCATCCGCAGCGCGGCTCCGGGGCCGGCCAGATCGTGTGCGACCCAGTCGTTCATGGACCGCGGCAGCCGGGCGCCGTACCAGTACCGGATGCGCTGGAAACCGGAAGGGCGGGACTCGTGGGGCGGCATGGCAACCTCCAGACTGGGGAATGTACGGCGCCTACCGCACGCCGACGCTTATTGATAGTACACGATCGAATAGCGGGCGATAGACGGGTCGCGGACGGTCCCCGCGGTACACCTGCGTACATTCAAGCGCGTGCCGAACACCGAGATTGCCGACCCCTCCGCTGCTGGTGGCGCGCCCGCGGGGCGGACGAATCCCGCGGGGATCGAGTCGACCGCCGATCGCGTCCGGATGCTGATCCGGCTGATCGGTGGACATCGTGTCGCCGACGACCGCGAGACACCACACACCGTGGTGTCCACCGGGGACCATCGGACGTTGCGTCGGTACGGCAGCGACGCCGACCTGGCCGCCGCGCGATCGGCGGGTCGGCCGCCCATCCTGCTCATTCCGCCGCTTGCGGTGCCGGCCCGCTGCTACGACCTGGGCCCGGGCCAATCGGTAGTCGCGAACCTGCTGGCCGCCGGGCGTGTGCCCTACGTCGTCGACTTCGGCGAGGTGACCCGCGCCGACCGCCACCTCGGGTTCGAGGACTACATCGACGACATCGTGCCGGATGCGGTGGCGCAGACGATCGCCGACGCCGGTATCGGCGAGATGGTCGATGTGGTCGCGTGGAGCCTCGGCGGCACCATCTCGCTCCTCACCGTCGCCGCGCATCGGGATCTGCCGGTCCGGTCGGTGACGGCCATCGGCACGCCGTTGGATTACGCGGCGGTCGCACCGTATCCACTGATCACCCGGATCATGCGGCCGGTCGGCGGGCTGCCGGTCACCGGGGTGCTGCGTGCACTCGGTGGTATTCCCGCGCCGCTGGTGCGGGCGGCTTATCGGGCCACGGCCTGGCAGCGCGAGCTCCGCAAACCGGCGTACATCGTCCGCAACGCACACGACACCGACGCGCTTGCGCGGATGCAGGTGATCGATCAGTTCCAGAATTCGATGCCCGGCTACCCGGGCAAGGTCGCGGTTCAGATGTGGCAGAACTTCGTCTACCGCGGCGAAATTGCTTCCGGCGTCGTCGACTTCGGCGGTCGACGTATCGACCTCACCGCGATCCGACAGCCGGTGCAACTCTTCGGCAGCCACCGGGACGCCATCACCAGCCACCGAGCCGCGCGGCACGGCGTCGACATCCTCGCCGACTCCGCCGCGGTGCACTTCACCACCGTGGAGACCAGTCACCTCGGCCTGATCGCCGGCGATGCCGCGACCGCCGAAACCTGGCCGCGCGTCGTGGATTTCCTCGGAGCACTGGACGCCGCGGAGCCGGCCGGCTAGATCAGCCGACGCTCTCGGCTTGCTCGTCGGCCGTGCGGCGCAACGACTCCAGCCAGGCGTGCACCAGGGGGACGACGCTCGCGCCCTCACCGGTCGCCGCGGCCACCCGCTTCATCGACCCCGACCGCACGTCACCCGCGGAGAAGACGCCGGGCGCACTCGTCGCCAAGTTCGGTGGCGGGAGCTCGCTGGACCAGCGGTCCTTGGGGACGTCGCGTCCGGTCAGCACGAAACCTCGCTCGTCGCGGGCGATACCGTCCGGCAGCCAGTCGCAGTGCGGCTCGGCGCCGATCAGCACGAACAGCCCGCCCGCGTTCCGCCGCTCTTCCTGGCCGGTGTTGGTGTCGCACAACGTAATCCACTCAAGCTGGCCGTCGCCGCCGCCGTCGATGACCTCGCAGGTGCCGCGCACCTGGATGCGGGGGTGGTAGGCGATCTCACCGATGAGGTACTGCGACATCGTGGCGCTGAGGTCGGGCCTGCGGACGAGAATGGTCACCGATCGGGCGAAGCGGGCCAGGTGGCAGGCCGCCTGCCCGGCGGAGTTACCCCCGCCGACGACGAACACATCCCGGCCTTCCATCTCTCGTGCCGCCGACATCGCCGCACCGTAGTTGACCCCGCGTCCGACGAGGTGCTCCAGCGAATCCACGCCCAGCCGTCGATATGCGACACCGCTGCTGATCAGCACCGACCGGGCGTGAACGTCGCCGCCGCGGGTCGTCACACAGTGCGGGCGGCCGCCGGCCCCGAGCTCCAGGCGATCGACCGCCCAGCCGGAAAAGAACCGGGTACCGAACCGCATCGCCTGGGTGCGGGCCCGCTGAGCCAAGCGCATCCCCGAGATGCCGCGCGGAAATCCGAGGTAGTTGCGGATCATCGAACTGGTGCCGGCCTGCCCGCCGATCGCGTCGGCCTCGATCACCACCGTGGACAGCCCCTCCGACGCCGCATACACCGCGGCGGCGAGGCCGGCCGGACCGGCACCGACGATAGCGACGTCGACGACCGAATCCACGTCGACGTCCGACGGCCGGCCGTACAGCAGGATGGCGACGTCGTGCACCGACGTCGGTGAGATCACCGTGCTTTTCAGCTTGCCCGCCATCGAATGCACCAGCGGATAGGTCACGGCGCCGTCGACCGGCTGTCCGTCGGCGAGTGCACCGTCGATACGCCCCAGCGCCTCACGACCCTGCGGACTGTCCGGCGGATAGGTCCGGTTGGGCATTCCCATGCGATCGAGGAAATCCCGGATCGCCAGGGTCAGCGGGGTGCCATTCGGGCTGATGATCCGGATGGCGTCGACCGCGGGAACGGCAACTGTCGCACCCCAATCCGAGAGAAGTTCGGTCACCGCGTAGTGGAACTCCTCGTCGCGCGGGCCGCGCGGGATCAGTAGGTAGGTGTCGAACTTGCCCTTCGCCAACGCCGGCCGCAGCGCCGCGGAATCCTCCATAAAACTGTCCCACCCGATCGCGACGATGCGTCGTGCGGTCGGCACGATGGTCCGGAAGGTGTGCAGCGCCTCCAGCACCGACATATCCGGGAGCTGGGAGTCGACGACGATGAGCGCAACCGGGTCACCGTCGGCGACCAGCCTGCCGAGGAGAGCGATCGCCTCGATCGCCGACGACGCGGTGCGCACCCGGTAGTCCCGGTCGTACCGGTGGAATTCGTCGACGAGCTTGTCGGCGTGCTCGGCGGACACCAGCACGATCGTGGGAGTGTCGGGGCCGGCCGAGGTCGGCGGGTCGTAGATCGTCGGTTCGGTCACCGCGAAAAGCTTTCACACATGCGGTCCAGTGTGGCACCGATCCGGCCGCGGCGACCGGCCCATGATCGACGGATTGGAGCTGAGCGAGCACCAATCGACGTGAGCGAGCAGCGCCCGTCGTGCCGGGGCGGGCCATACACTCTGCAGGGCATGACCGTCGACCACGCGATCGACCGGCTGCCGATGGCGCTGCTGTTCGTCGCGTTCCTGCTGACCTTCCTGATCACCCGTGCGATCACCCGGCTGATCCGTGCCGGAAAAGGGCCGTTCCACAACAACATTCGCGACGGTGTGCACATCCACCATGCGGTACCGGGATTGATCCTGCTGATGATCGGTGCGGTGACGGCGGTCGCGGTCGGTGGCCGGAGCCCCGGCATCGAGGTCGCCGCGGTGCTCATCGGCATCGGCTCGTCGCTGGTGCTGGACGAATTCGCGATGATCCTGCACCTGCAGGACGTGTACTGGTCCAAACAGGGTCAGCTGTCGGTGCAGGTGGTGGCGCTGAGTGCGGCGTTGCTGGGGTTGCTGACGATCGGCATCGACCCGTTAGCGACGGGCACGCCGCTGCGCATCGGGCGAGTGGCGATCGGCGTCGTGCTGCCTTTCCACATCGCCAGCGTGCTGGTGTGTGTGGCCAAGGGTAAGTATTCGACTGCCGCGGTCGGGTCATTCCTCCCGCCGGTGGCGTGGATCGGTGCGGTCCGGCTCGCGCGGCCTCATTCGCGTTGGGCAGCACGGCATTACACACCCGAGAAGGTGGCCAAGGCGACACGGCGGGCACGTCGCTTCGACGCTCGATACGGCAGATGGGGGCTCGACCTCGCCGATCTGGTCGCGGGCCGGCCGTCGGAGCCGAGTGCCGCGACCACACCGCAGTCGGATTCGGCGTCGGATGCCGCGCAGGCGTCGGACGCCACGCCAGGGGTCGAGTCGCGGCCGCGAGCGGAGGCCGAACGCACCCGGTCCTAGCTCTCACGATTGTCTCGTGCGCTATCGAATCTCTCGCGACCGGTTACCCTGGATGGGGTAGCCGACAGATGAGCTGTCGGTGGACGGTGCCGCGACGAGAGCGAAGGGCAAGGAGGCGGTCCGATGAGTTCGGGCGAAACGGCAATCGAGGGCAACCCGCTACTACTCGAACGGCAGGTGTGTTTCGCGCTGGCGATGGCCAACCGATCGGTCCTGCGGGTCTACCGGCGGCAACTCGAACCGCTGGGCCTCACCCACCCGCAGTACCTGGTGATGCTGGCGCTGTGGGAGTCGGAGCCGATGGCGGTCAAGGAGATCGGCCGCGTCCTGCAACTGGATTCGGCGACCCTCTCGCCGCTGCTCAAGCGGTTGGAGACGAGCGGACTGATCGTGCGCAGCCGTCGCGGCGACGACGAACGCAATGTCGACGTCGCCCTGACCGACGCCGGGCGCGCGTTGCGTGAGCAGGCGCTGACGATCCCGGAGGCGGTGGTCTCCGCGCTGGGAGTCGACATCGCCGACCTCGAGGAACTTCATCGGGTTCTGACCCGGGTCAACGCCGCCGCGGTCCGCGCGGTCGGGGTGGCCTGAGGACTTTTCGTCAGCCTGAGTTGTCACGTGCCGTCGAGCACGCTCGACGGCAGAATTGGACCGGTGAGTCCCGACGCCGATACCCGCGGCACGCTGCCGGTCGTCGACCTGACAGTGGCCGACGACGATCCGGTGCGATTTCGCGCCGACCTGCTCGATGCGGCCCATCGCGTCGGCTTCTTCTATCTGGTCGGGCACGGTGTGCCGGAGTCGCAGATGGCTAGCGTGTTATCCGTCGCGCGCCGATTCTTCGCGCTGCCCGCCGACGCCAAGGACGAGATCAGTCAATTGCGCAGTCCGCAGTTCCGCGGGTACTCCCGGGTCGGCGGTGAACTCACCAACGGCCACGTCGACTGGCGGGAGCAGATCGACATCGGCCCGGAACGGCCGGCCATTCCCGGCGCGCACGGGTACTGGAATCTGCAGGGGCCGAACTTGTGGCCCGCGGCGCTGCCCGAACTGCGTCCCGCGTTCGAACAGTGGGATGCGGAGTTGTCCGCGGTCGGGTTGCGCTTGCTGCGGCATTGGGCGGCCGCCCTTGGTGCCGACGAGGCAGCCTTCGACGCCGGATTCGTCACGGCTCCGGCCACGTTGATCAAGGTCGTGCGCTATCCCGGTACCGCCGATACCGAGCAGGGGGTCGGTGCGCACAAGGATTCCGGAGTGCTGACGCTGCTGCTGGTCGAGCCCGGCTCGGCTGGCCTGCAGGTGGAGGTCGACGGTGGCGGTTGGATCGACGTGCCGCCGCTGGGCGGCGCATTCGTTGTCAATGTCGGGGAACTGCTGGAGGTCGCCACCGGTGGGTATCTGAGGGCGACCCGGCATCGGGTGCGCGCCCCGGCGCCGGGCACCGATCGGGTCTCGATCCCGTACTTTCTGAATCCGGCGCTGGATGCGCACATTCCGATCCTGCCGCTGCCCGCCGATCTCGCCGCGAAATCACGTGGTGTCGAAGTAGATCCGGACAACCCGATCTTCGACACATACGGCGAGAATGCGTGGAAGTCGCGGGTACGAGCACACCCCGACGTCGCCGAGAAGCATCACGGGATTCGGGCACGGGTCGGGTGAGTGCCGTCTCCGGTGGTTTGCTAGCGACGGATCGGATACGTCGACCCCGGGGGCGTCCCCGAGTGAGGAGTGCTGTTTCCGGTGGTTGCGTAGCGCGGAGCGGAGTGAGTGCTGCGTCCTGGTAGTTGAGTGGCGGGGGATCGGAGTGAGTGCTGTTTCCGGTGGTTGAGTAGCGACGAGCGGAGCGAGTCGCGTATCGAAACCACGACCGCGCAGGGGCTGGTGCTGGTTTCGATACGGCGCTCGTTCCTCGCGCCTACTCAACCAGCGGGGGTCGTTCCCTTGTGCCTCTACTCAGCGGGACCGCGCCTACTCAACCAGCGGGACGGTCGCCGGGGGCGGCAAGACCGGCAACTACACGGATTCCTCGCAATTACACGGAAAGCATTCTGTGTAATTGCGAGTTTTCTGTGTAGTTGTGTCGCGTCATGCGGGTGCTGGTTTCGATACGGCGCTCGTTCCTCGCGCCTACTCAACCAGCGGGGGCCGCCTGGCGCCGACTCACAACCAGCGGGGGCGCGTCGCGCCGACTCAACCGGCGGACCGCGTCGCGCCTACTCGACCAGCGGGGCCGCGTCGCGCTTGCTCGACCAGCGGGGTCGTGCCTGGTGCCTTCTCGCTCGGCGGGCGGTTGCCGGTGATGGCGTCGGGGTCGCGCGGGCGATAACGTGCAGGCATGGCAGCCAGTGCGGATGACCGGCCGGGAGCGGCGACGTGACCGCCGTATTGATCATCACCGTTGTCGCCGCGGTGGCGATTCTGACGCTGGTCGGCGCTATCTGGTTCGCGTGGGACTCCGACAAGCGCGTCCGCAAGTTCGCCCGGTCCACCGACCTGATCCCCGGCAAGCCGGGCCGGGCGCCGAAGGAGTGGACGACCGCGAGTACCCCGGAAGCATTGCTGCACCGACGTATTCGATACGCCATCGCCGACGTCCACCAGAATCCGGCCATCCCCCACTATCCCGAGGTGCTCGCCGAGCGGGATCGCCTCGACGACGCCGTGTTCAGCCTCGACGACGAACTCATCCAGGCGGCGTCGCTGCCCGACGAGCAGAAGCAGGAACGCTTAGCGACGTTGGAGTCGGCGGTGACCGCACTCGAAGACCTGCCGCGTCAGCTCTGGGAGGCGCCGGCGGACACGCAGCGCGAGGACATTGCCCGGGTCGTCGGCGCCATCGGTCGCGCCTGACCGCCTTCCCGCAACTCGGCCATCCCAGCCCACGTGCGGGAGCCCACGTGCCAGGCCGTAGACCCCCGACCTAGATCACCACGGGACGCGGCGGCGGATCCGGGTCGGGTGGGCCGGGCTGCGGGCCAGGGCCGGGCCCCGGATCCGGCGCGGGATCTGGAGTGGGCACCGGGATCGGCGGTTCCGGTGGCGGCTCGGGAACGGGTGCCGGCGCCGGCATCGGGTCGGGACCGGGCGGTTCGGGTGTGACGGGCTGACTCATAGTCGGCTCCCTCTAACGAGGTGGGCAGGCCCCGCCCGCCGGGCTCGGTCTCGACCGACGGACGGGAACCCCTCGCTGCCGACGCTACCCGTGATCTGGGACACTGGACACCGACGATCTGACATGTCGCGATGTCAGTTGACGTCGAGTCGGCACGAGCGATAGCGGACGGTCCACCGGCGGACTGTCGGTGGTATCGGAAGACAGGGAGCGGACGATGGGTAAGTCGTTAGCGAGCAAGGTTGTCGCCGTCACCGGCGGAGCACGGGGCATCGGACGTGAGATTGCTCGGCAACTCGCGGCGACCGGTGCGCGGATTGCTATCGGCGACCGCGACCTCGACTTGGCGCAGACCACGGCACGGGAGCTGCCGGGCCAGGTGTCGGCCTTTGCTCTCGACGTCACCGACACCTCATCGTTCACCGCTTTTCTCGCCGACGTCGAGTCCGCGCTCGGTCCGGTCGACGTGCTCGTCAACAATGCGGGCGTGATGTGGGTCGGCCCCTTCGACGAGGAGACCGACGGCGCTACCGACGCCATGCTCGCGGTCAATCTGCACGGCGTCATCCGCGGCGTCCGGCTCGCCGCACCGGACATGCGACGACGTGGCGGCGGTCAGATCGTGACCGTGGCATCGGCGGCATCACGACTGGCGCCGCCCGGCGAGGCGACCTACGCCGCCAGCAAACACGGCGTGCTCGGATACCTGACGGCCGTGCGAGAAGAGTTGCGCGGCAGCGGTGTTGAGATATCGGTGGTCATGCCCACCGTGGTCGATACCGCGCTCGCCGCCGGCACGGAAACCGGTGCCGCCGCCATGTTGCAGCCCTCCGACGTGGCGAAGGCGGTGGTCGACGTCATTCGACGCCCGCGGTTCGAGGTGACCCTGCCCGCCTACGTCGGCCCCCTGGTGGGGCTCGCCGGGATACTGCCGCGCATCGTCCGCGACCCGCTGCTGCGCCGGATGGTGCCCGATCAAGTCAAAGCCGTACGCGGCTCGTCGACACGCCGCGACTATGAAGCCCGTGCGTTGGCACCCGGCGAACACGACGGCGGACCGACCTCCGACACCGACGACGCAACCACCGAACCGAAAGGGTGACCATGGCCTGCATCTTCTGCGACATCGTCGCCGGCACTGCGCCGAGTACCATTGTCGCCGAGAGTGATTCGACACTCGCCTTCATGGACATCAATCCGGCGACGCCGGGTCACCTACTCGTGATTCCGAAGCGGCACAGCACCGACCTGACCGACATTCCCGCCGACGACCTGACCGAGGTCACCCGGGTCGCTCAACGCCTGGCCAAGGTCGCCCTCGACACACTCGACGCCGACGGCGTCAACCTGCTCAACTGCTGCGGCGCGGACGCCTGGCAATCCGTCTTCCATTTCCACATGCACGTCATCCCGCGCTACGCCGATACGACGAAGGATTCGCTGCGACTGCCGTGGCGGCCGGGACAGGGCGGCAATCCGACGGCGATCACGGACCTCGGCCAACGACTCGCGACGGCTGCGGCACAGTAGATTTCGTGACTCGGGTGTGCGCCGGTCCGTGCTATCGGTCCCGGGGCGCGGCGACGGCAAAGGTCCGGCGGAACGGCAACTCGGTGCCCCAGGAGCGTCGCGGATACGCCTCGCGCAGGCGGCGCGCGAGCTCGGCGGCGAACTCGGAACGGATATCGTCGGGCAGCGCCTGCAGGTACGGCCGGGCGCCGGTGCCGCGCATCCAGTCGAAGACCGGGTCGTCGCCGTCTAAGACGTGCAGGTAGGTCGTTTCCCACGCGTTGACGTGGAAACCGCGTTCGATAAAGAACTCCAGATACTCCTGCGGGCCGGTCGTCGGTAGTCGCCGGACGTCGCTGAGGTAGGTCGCGAACCGTGGCTCGGTCGCGAGGTCGGCGAGGAGCTGATGGGTCGGCGACGCCGCATTGTTGGGTACCTGGACCGCGAACACGCCGCCGTCGGTCAGCCAGCCGAGCAGGCGGTCGATGACCGCGAACTGGTCGGGTACCCACTGAAACATCGCATTGGACACCATCAGGTCGACCGGCTCGGTCGGGGTCCACGTCGCGACGTCGGCCACGTCGAAATTGGTCCTCGCGTCGGTGTTGCCGCGGAACGCGCGGTCGATCATCTCCGCGGACGAGTCGATGCCCAGGATCCGCGCATCCGGCCAGTGCATCCGCAGGTGCCGGGTCAGGTGTCCGGGGCCGCAGCCCAGGTCGACGATGGTGGCCGGCATCGTGGGGACCTGCGCGATCAGGTCCTCGAACGGCCGAGACCGGTGATCGGCGAACTGGAGATAACGGACCGGATCCCATACGGGCATACCCTGAGAGTAACGCGACCGCGCGTTGCCCGCCGGGCCGTCGGCCGCTGGCTGGAGCGCGCCCGTGCAGTAGCCTTCGTCGTGTGACTGAGCCATCCGCGAGGCCATCCGCGAGCGACCCGATCGACGCCGTCGACCCCGGTCCGGAACCCGCCGATCCCGTCACGGCGGACGTCGTCGAGATCTCGACCGACGGGGCGTGCCTGGGCAATCCGGGACCGGGTGGATGGGGCGCGGTGCTGCGCTATCGGGGGCACGAGAAGGAAATCTCCGGCGGCGCCGCCGACACCACGAACAACAAGATGGAGCTGACCGCAGCGATCGAGGGTCTGGCCGCACTCACCAAGCCGTCGACCGTGGTGATCTACACGGACTCGACCTACGTGCGGAACGGAATCATGAAATGGGTGGCCGGCTGGCAATCCAACGGTTGGCAGACGAAGGATCGTAAACCGGTCAAGAACGCGGACCTGTGGCGCCGACTGATCGAGGAGGAGCGCCGGCATCGGGTCACGTGGCGGTGGGTCAAGGGGCACGCGGGCGACCACTACAACGAGATCGCCGACCGGCTCGCCACCGACGCCGCCCGGCGGGTCGCGGACGGGGTGATGTCGTGAGTGAGGGGGTGACGTCGTGACCGGCTCGGTCCCGCCGGAGCCGGTGGCGGGCGCTCAGGTGGGCGAGTCCGCGGCCGACGCGTTGCCGGTCGCTATCGAACCGGTGGCCGACGAGCACCTGGTCGCTGCGGCCGAGCAGGCCGGGGCGCGCATCGTCGGGCTCGACGACGCGCGGGCGCTGGTGTGGATCGGCGGCGCCGCCGACTTCCCGGCCTTGCCGGACACCGTCGAATGGGTCGCGCTCAAGACCGCGGGCATCGAGGAATTCGTCGCGGCCGGGGTGCTCGACGACAAGCGCGTCTGGACCAATGCGTCCGGTTTTTATGCGGAGAATGTCGCCGAACACGCTCTGGCGCTGTTGCTCGCCGGGCTCCGGCAGATCAACACCTCGGTGCTGCGGCACTGGGATAAGGAGCCCATCGACACCGCGGTGCGCACTCTGCGCGGGGCGACGGTCGCGATCGTCGGTGCCGGCGGGATCGGTGCCGCGCTGACGCCGAGGCTGCGGGCCTGTGGCGCAACGGTGTTGGCGGTCAACCGATCTGGCCGTCCAGTCGACGGCGCCGACCGCACGCTGCCGTCGTCGAGGATGGACGAGGTGTGGGCGACGGCCGATCATGTGGTGCTTGCCGCACCGTTGACGCCGGAGACCCGTCACCTGATCAACGCCGAGAGTCTGGCCGCGTTGCCGTCGCACGCCTGGGTGGTCAACGTCGCGCGTGGGCCGTTGGTCGACCAGGCGGCACTCGTCCGGGCGCTGCGGGATGGTGAGATCGCCGGCGCCGCACTTGATGTCACCGACCCGGAACCGCCGTCGCCGGACGACGAGTTGTGGTCGCTGCCCAATGTGATCATCACCCCGCACATCGCGAACCCGTCGTCCGGACTCACCCGGGAGATGGCGCCCTTCCTTGCCGAGAACATCCGGCGGTTCGTCGCCGGTACCGAGCTGCTTTCCACCGTGGACGTCGGCCGCGACTACTGAGGCCAGGTGCAGCACGGCATCGGCGTGCTGTCCGTGCCAGGTTTTCTCCGGGGTGGGTTCACGCTCCGTCGACGGTACCGGTGAGAATGGTGCGCACACCGGCGGTAAACCGCTCGTCGCGATCTCCAGTCAGAATGGTTGCGGCATCTGAGGTTTCATCGACACGCGGGTATCCCGCCGCCGCGACATCGGCGACCAGGGACGCCCACTCGCCGGAGTGCTCGAGGTCGAGGAACGCTTGCTCCTCGATGACGAAGCCCGTGGTGTACGAGCGTAGAGCGAACTGGATGTCTCCCGCCCGATGTGGTGGCACCGTGATCGGCTGGATCAGCGACATCAGCACATGGGACAACCGGACCGTCGACGGGTTCGGTGAGAACGCGCCCGCGATGATGCGGCCCCCGTCCCGGAAGTCGAGCATCGCGTTACGAAATCGTTGGCAGCACAGCACTATTTGGTCGACGTCCGGAGTGTCTAGGTTGAGATCAGCCAACTCGACCCGGGCAAATATCGATGCTGCCATTTCGCGCCGAAGGTCGTCGGCGTCGGTGAAGTGCTTGTACAGTGCACCGGGCGTCACGCCCGCCGCGGTCGCCACCCGGCGCATCGTCAACGAGTCCAGCCCGTGCTCGGCGACGTAAGCGTGCGCAGTGGTAACCAGGCGGTCGCGGGTGAGGCCCTTCTTGACCACGAGCGAACACCTCCTGTGCGCTACACCGCCGGGACGAGCATCCTCGCGGCGGCACTTCCGGATGCCCCAGATTAATCGGCCACGGTCGAATGGCCGGGGTATGGGGGATTGACCGACGTCGCATCGCCGCCTAGCGTGACCGTGGTGAACACCGTTTACCATACCCCTCGATGCGCTGTAGCGAAGGCAGGCATGCCCCTGGGGGCAGTGGTCGCAGTCGCTTGCGGCGCTCAGTTCCTCGTGGTCATCGACTCGCTGGTGGTGACGGTTGCTCTGCCGGATATGCAAGCGAATCTGGGGCTGTCGGCTCCCGGTCAGCAATGGGTCGTGACCGGCTACTTGGTCGCGTGCGGCGGACTGTTGCTCCTGGCGGCGAGGCTTGGTGATGTCGTCGGTCACCGGAGGATGTTTCTGATCGGATTGTCGGTGTTCACCCTCGCGAGTCTCGTCGGCGGGCTGGCACCGAACGGCCCGGTGTTGATCGCCGCGCGAGTGGCGCAGGGCGCGGGCGCGGCAGCCCTTGCGCCCAGCAGCTTGAGTCTCATCACCCTGAGTCATGCCGATGTCGACCACCGGCGCCGCACCAGGGCGCTGGCCGCATGGAGTGCGGTGTCGGCGGCCGCGGGTGCGTGCGGATTGGTGCTCGGCGGATTGATTACCGACCTTCTCGGCTGGCGATGGGTACTGCTGCTCAACCTGCCCGTCTGCGGCGCGGTGGGAGCAGCCGCGATCGTTACTCTCGCTGTGGTGCGTGGTACCGACGACGCGGGAGACGCCGATGTGGCAGGTGCAGCTCTGGTCACTGGTGCTGCCGCGGCTCTAGTCTTCGGGCTGGCCCGCGCTGGCGAATCCGGCTGGGGACATGTCGACGTCCTCGCGCCACTGGCCGCTGCAGCGGTACTCGTCGGTGCGCTCGTCATCGTCGAATGCATCGTCCGGCAGCCGTTGATCCCATTGTCAATCTTCCGACGGCGCGGTGTGATGCCGGCCAATGTACTGATGACCCTGCTCGCCGCTGTCATGACAGCCACCATGGTGTTCCTATCGATCTACATGCAGGGCGCTCTCGGCTACTCGCCGTTGACGACCGGCCTAGCACTGATGCCGATGAGTGTCGTGATTGCTGCGGGTGCCTTTACGGCGCGTGCCTTGGTACCGCGCGTTGGCGCACGATGGCTGCTCGTCGTCGGCTGTGCGACCTCGACGCTCGGATTACTTTGGCTGGCAACTCTTTCCGCGCAGTCGGTGTACCTGACAGACGTGCTTGGGCCCAGCGTCCTCTGGGCCGCGGGCATTGGGGTGATGCCGCTACCACTCGTGGCCTTGGCCACCAGCGACGTCGTGCCGGATCTCGCGGGGCTGGCTTCGGGACTGGTGAACACCGCGCGTCAGGTTGGTGGTGCGATAGGCCTCGCAGTGTTTGGCAGCCTTGCTGGCAGTTCGGTCACCATCGGCGCCACAGGCGAGTTCAGGTGGCGGACCGCTCTCGTCGCGACGGCGTGTGTCACCGCGGCAGCAGCACTGTTCGCTGCGCTCACGGTCCGCACTCCGCGAGAGCACCATGACGGGACTGAGTAATGGGGTCGGCTCCGTCCCCAGCCAGCCGCGGTCGGAGCGAGTTGTCGCGATAGGTAACCGATTCCGCGACCTATCGCGACAATGTCGACGAACATTCGGCGAGGTGCGACGGTCGAACGGCGATACCTCTCGGTAGTGGTGTGCGGCTCGGCGATTCCCGACTCTGCATTTGCCGCTTGCGTTCGAGCGCGCTCGAAGCCCTACGGTCATTGCCATGAGCACAGACCAACTGATGCGCAAGGCACTCGCCGCGCTCGGCGACCTGGACGGGCCGCTGTCGATCGAGGTCATCAACGACCTCGTCCGCCTCGACGAATTCGACGATCCGCTCACCGTCGCCGAGGCCGCCGAGGCGCTCGACGTGTCACCGCACACGCTGCGCTACTACGAACGCATCGGCCTGGTGCAGGTGCCCCGGGACGCGGCCGGCAACCGCACGTATGACGCAGATGCCATGCGCCGCATCGTCTTTCTGACTCGGATGCGGCTGTCCGGCATGGCAATCCGCGATCTGCAAACCTACGTCGCACTCGTCGACCGCGGCGAGGAGACGGTGCCCGAGCGACTCGACATGCTCCTCGAACACCGGGACACCATCCGGCGCCAGATCGCCGAACTCACTCTGTCGCTCGCCGCCACCGAATACAAGATCGCCACCTATGGGGGAAGGACCCAGCCGTGACCACACCCACTGATCTCCACGCCATGCGCCGCAGGATCGGCGACCTCGAGGTGTCCCCGCTCGGCCTCGGCTGCATGGGCATGAGCTTCGCGTACGGACCCGCCGACGCTGACGAGGCCGTCGCCACCCTGAACCATGCGCTCGACGTCGGGGTGAACTTCCTCGACACCGCCGACATGTACGGCAACGGTGCCAACGAGAAACTGCTCGCCACCGTGCTCGCCGAGCGTCGCGACGAGATCGTGCTGGCAACAAAATTCGGGATCCGCACCCACCCGGACACCGGATACCCGACCGGCGAGGTCGACGGCTCGCCGGAGTACGTGCGCGCGTCGGTGGACCGGTCGCTGCAACGCCTGGGCGTCGATGTCGTCGACCTGTACTACCTGCATCGTGTGGACCCCAACCGGCCGATAGAGGAGACGATCCTTGCCATGGCCGAGCTCGTCACCGCGGGGAAGGTCCGCAACATCGGTCTGTCCGAGGCGAGTGCCGACACCATTCGCCGCGCCGCCGCGGTACATCCGATCGCCGCGCTGCAATCCGAGTGGTCGATCTTCAGCCGCGACATCGAGGAATCGGCGATCCCGGCCGCCCGTGAGGTCGGCACGGCGATCGTCCCGTACAGCCCCCTGGGACGGGGCATGCTGACTGGCGCCGTGTCGGCAACAACATTGGCGGACAACGACTTCCGCCGTACGCTCCCCCGCTGGCAGGACGGCAACCTGGACCACAACCGCGCCGCGGTCGACGAGATTGCCGCCATCGCTGCCGAGCTCGACGCCACCCCCGGCCAAGTCGCACTCGCCTGGCTCTTGGCGCAAGGCGACGATGTCGTGCCCATCCCGGGCACCAAGCGACGCCGCTACCTCGACGAGAACGTCGGAGCGACCCACCTGACTCTCGACGCCGCGCAATTCGAGCGGCTCAATCGCCTGCGGGCGACCGGCGATCGGTATCCCGACATGGAGTGGGTCGGCGGAGGGTCCGGCTAGCCCGCAGATCGGCCGAGATGCCGCGACAGGTCGCGAAATACGCGACCTGTCGCGGAGTCTGCATCGGCCCCATCGGGCGTAGCGTGTCGGCGGTGATCCTGGACTCGTCGCACCGAACGTCACGATGCCGCTGCCGGATGTGTGACCGGCCGATGACCCTGCTCCGGCTCGGGAGGGACTAGGCGGGCCGCTTCCCACGCGACGTGCGGTCGACGATGGCCGCGATCCGGGCCGCGACGGTCTCCGGACGCTTGGCCAGCGCGATCCGGGTCAGCGCCGCCTTGCGCGCGCTCGCCGGACACGCGTCCCAGCCCCGACGCGCCGCCGGGTCGGCATCGAGCGCGGCCGTGAGGTCGGGATGTTCGATCAGCGCCTCGGCGTCGTCGAGGACCGTCCACAAGCCGCGGGCCTTGGCGTCGTCGATGACGTGGTGGCCGGCGGGCTGGATGCGTCCGGCGGCCGCAAGGTCGGCGACCCGCGCCTGTTCGAGGCCGACCACGGGCTGTTGCGACCGCGCCGCGTGAACCACATGCCGCGCCGGTCGTCGTCGATCACGCGAGTCTGCCCGTCGATCCAACCCCAGCACAGTGCCTCGCGGACCGCTTCGTCGTAGTCGATGGCGCGGTGTCCGGATTCCTTGCGCCAGAACACGAGCCAGACACCCGACGAGTCGGCGTGATGTGCCGCGAGCCACCTATGCCAGTCGTCGATCGTGTCGGGATGGACGGTCGGTGCGTCCGGATCGGGCATGGGTGCAGCCTAGTCGCGACGAGTCCGTTGATCGGTAGAGTTGAGTCGTGGACTCGGTCCTACATTTTGCCGGCAACTATTGGTGGCTGATCTTCCCGGTCGGCGGCATCCTCGGGGGCTGGGCCGGGTCGGTGGCCCGGTACAACGAGAAGCGTCGCCGCGACAAGATCGAACTCGCGCGGATCAAGGCGAATGCCCGGACCGAACAGCTGCGCATTACCCAGGCCGACAAGGCCCAGATCGCCAAGACCCTCGCGAAACACGACGACATCAACGACCGCTGGTTCGGCTACGAGCTCGACCTTGCCACCCTCATCGAATACCCGATGATGGTCGACATGCGGGAGCCGCTGACCCTGGCGTTCCATCGGGCGAGGGTGCATGCCGACGACCTGCGGCCCGCATCCGCCGACGTCACGCTCGACCCCACCGACTACGCCGAGTACCGCGAAGCCGTCGTCGACTACTCCGCGGCCTTCGAGGCCGCCGAGCGCGAGGCCCGTCGCCGCAAGCAGGCCGATTTCTCGCCCATCGAGCGGGAGGCGCTGGATCGGGCGCGCAAGCTCGTATCGGTCGCCGCCGACAGTGGCGCCACCGCCGCCGAACGGCAGGCCGCCTACCGCAAGGCGCGTCGCGAACTCGACGGTCTTATCGACGTCCCGGCGCCCGCCGCCGAGCGCCTCGAACGCGCAGTCGCCGGCGAACTGGGGCCGGGCTCGGGTCGGTAATCGCTCGCGGTGCCCGCCCGTCCGCTGGTTAGCCGCTGCCCGCCGGTTGAGTAGAGGAACCGTCCGTCTGCTGGTTGAGTAGCCGCCGAGGAACCGTCCGTCCGCTGGTTGAGTAGCCGCGAGGAACCGTCCGCCCGCTGGTTGAGTAGCCGCGAGGAACGAGCGGCGTATCCAAGCCCGCGGCCTGCGCCCGCACTGCACGACGCTGGTTGAGGGCCGCCCCGCTGGTTGAGTAGCCGCGAGGAACGAGCGGCGTATCCAAGCCCGCGGCCTGCTCTCGCCCTGCACGACGCTGGCCCGGCGCAACTACACGGATTCCTCGCAACTACACGGAAAGCATTCTGTGTAGTTGCGAGTTTTCTGTGTAGTTGCGCGCCGTCCGGAACCGTGGACGGCGCAGTCGGCGTCCCAGGGGTATGAATCGCTCAGACGCCGACTTTCCCGTCGATCAGCACGGCCTCGTCCTGCGCAGTGCTGCCCACGACCACGCGATCAGCGACAGCCAGCTGGCCCGCGCGGTTCGTAGCGGCGATCTCGTCCGCGTGTGGTCGGGGGCGTACGTCCGTCGTGGGCCCGTGCCGCCGACCCCGATCGAACTCCATCGACTCGCCGCGATTGCCGCGTCGCGGGCTGGGAACGCCGACCTGGCACTCAGCGGCGTCTCCGCGGCGGCGTTGCACGGGTTGTCACTGCTCGACCCGCCGCTGGAGCGTGTGCACTTCACTACCGGATTCGCCACCGGCGGACGCATCGAGAAGCGCCGGCATCTGCACTCCGGGCCGCTCGATCCCGCGGATGTAACCGCCGTCGACGGCGTACCGGTCACCACGCTGGAGCGCACCGCCGTCGACGTCGCGTGTGCGTCGACATTCCCGGCTGCACTCGCCGTGTTCGACTCGGCGCTGCGACTCGGCGCGGATCCAGAAGTCCTCGCAGACGCGCTCGATGGTTGCCGCCGTGGTGTCGCGGTAGGACGCCGAGCGCTCGCGCATGCCGATCCGGGTGCGGAGAATGCGGGCGAATCGTGGGGACGGGCGCAGATCATCGACGACGGCCTGCCGGTGCCTCGCCTGCAGTACGAGTTTTTCGACGCGGACGGTGTCTTCATCGCCCGCACGGACTACGACTGGGACGGCAAGCTGGCCGCGGAATTTGACGGCATGGCGAAGTATCAGCGCCACTTGCGTCCGGGCGAGACGCCGTTCGACGCGATGCGTCGGGAGAAGTTCCGGGAGGATGGGCTTCGGCGTCTCGGCACGATGGTGCTCCGCTGGGTGTGGGCCGATCTGCGCGCGCATCGCGTGGCGCCGATGGTGGCCGAGTGGCTGGGGCGCCTCGGCATGGTCGCGTGAGTGGTCGTCGCTGGTTTCGATACGCCGCTCGTTCCTCGCGGCTACTCAACCAGCGGGATGCCGCTACTCAACCAGCGGGGCGGCGGCCACTCAGTGAGCGGGACGGGTCGCCGGGAGTCCCGGAGCGGCAACGCCGGTGGTTGAGTAGGCGTGAGCGTAGCGAGTCGCCGTATCGAAATCACCGCGCCCACTCGCAGCGAGGTGCTGGTTTCGATACGCTGCTCGTTCCTCGCAGCACTCAACCAGCGAGGCAGGGCTGCCACTCAGTGAGCGGGACGGTCGCCGGGAGCGGCAACGCCGGCAACTACACGGATTCCTCGCAACTACACGGAAAGCATTCTGTGTAGTTGCGAGTTTTCTGTGTAGTTGTGCCGCGTCATGCGGGTGCTGGTTTCGATACGCCGCTCGTTCCTCGCGGCTACTCAACCAGCGGGGCGGTCACTCAACCAGCGGGAAGCGGCTCCCAACCAGCGGGAAGCGGCTCTCAACCAGCGGGGCGGCACCTCAAACGGCGAGGCAGGGCGGCTACTCGCGCAGCGGACCGCCGCGGCGCGACCCTACGGCGCATCCGCGTCGACCGCGGCGGCGAACTGGCTGCGGTAGAGCCGACAGTACGCACCGTCGAGTGCGAGTAGTACATCGTGCGTACCTTGCTCGACGATGTGCCCGTCCTCCATCACGACGATCACGTCGGCGTCGCGGATCGTCGAGAGCCGGTGGGCGATCACGAAACTGGTGCGATCGGCGCGAAGGTTCGCCATCGCCTGCTGGATCAGCAGCTCGGTGCGGGTGTCCACCGAGCTGGTCGCCTCGTCCAGGATCAGGATCGTCGGCTTCGCCAGGAACGCCCGCGCGATCGTAATGAGCTGGCGCTCACCGGCACTCACGCCTCCGCCCTCCTCGTCGAGCACGGTGTCGTAGCCGGCCGGCAGAATGCGGACGAAGTGGTCGACGTGGCTCAGCCGGGCCGCTTCCAGCACTTCCGCACGGGAGGCGGTGGGGTCGCCGTAGGCGATGTTGTCGTAAATCGTGCCGCCGAACAGCCACGAATCCTGCAGCACCATCCCGGTGCGCTCGCGCAGGTCGTCGCGCGTCATCGTGCGGGTGTCGACACCGTCGACCCGAATCTCGCCGGCGTCCACGTCGTAGAAGCGCATGATCAGGTTCACCAGGGTGGTCTTGCCCGCACCGGTCGGCCCGACGATCGCGACCATCCGGCCCGGCCGGGCGGTCAGCGACAGGTTCTCGATCAGCGGCTTGTCCTCGACATAGCGGAACGAGACGTCGTCGAACTCGGTTTGCCCGTGATCGTCGCGCGGCGACACCGGATCGGTCGGGTCGGGGGTCTGCTCCGGCGCATCAAGCACGTCGAAGATTCGCTCGGCCGACGCCACGCCACTCTGCATCAGGTTGACCATCGACCCGATCTGCGTCAGCGGCTGGGTGAACTGCCGCGAATACTGGATGAACGCCTGCACCTCGCCGAGGCTCAGCGAGCCGGACGCGACCCGCAGCCCACCGACCACTGCGATCGCGACGTAATTGAGATTGCCCAGGAACATGATCGTCGGCATGATCGTGCCGGAGATGAACTGGGCACGCCAACTCGATTGGTAGAGCTTCTCGTTGCGGTCGTCGAAGGTGTTCTCGACCTCGTGCTGCCTGCCGAACGCCTTCACCAGCTCGTGCCCGGTGAACGCCTCCTCGACCTGTGCGTTCAGCGCACCCGTGGACGCCCACTGCGACATGTAATGCGGCTTGGAGCGTTTCGCGATGAACGCGGTCGCCCACGCCGCCAGCGGCACCGTCGCCACCGCGATCAGCGCCAGCAGCGGCGAGATCCAGATCATCACCACCAGCAGCGCGATGACCGTGAGTACCGAGTTCAAGAACTGAGAGATGGTCTGCTGCAGGCTTTGTGACAGATTGTCCAGATCATTGGTGACGCGACTGAGGAGTTCACCACGCGGCGTCGTGTCGTAATACCGCAGCGGCAGCCGATGCACCTTCTCCTCGACGTCGGCGCGCAGGCCGCGGATCGTGCCGACCACCACGATATTGAGCAGGTACGCGGCCAACCAGGACAGCAGCGACGACCCGACGTAGAGCGCCACGACGATCAGCAGCACCCGCCCCACAGCGGCGAAATCGACACCGACACCGGGGATTACGTCCATCGACGACACCATGTCGGCGAACGTTGTATCCCCACGCTGCCGGAGCCCTTCCACCGCCTGCGCCTTGGTGAGACCGTCCGGCAGGGTCCGCCCGATGACGCCGTTGAACACGAGGTCGGTCGCATGCCCGAGGACCCGCGGCGCGATCGCCATCAACACGACGGACGCGACGCTCGCCGACAGCACGACGATGACCGACACCCGATAGGCGAGTAGCAGCCGCACCAGCCGCTTCACCGATGGCCGGAACGAGCGCGCCTTCTCGCCCGGGGCGCCCATCATCGGACCGCCCGGTCGTGCGCCGCCGATGCCGGGGCGGGTCATGCCGACTCGCCGATCGCCAACTGCGACGCCGCGATCTCCGCGTACGTCGGACACGACTCCAGCAACTGTTCGTGTCGTCCGATCCCGACGATCCGGCCGCGGTCCAGCACGATGATCTGGTCGGCGTCGGAGATCGTCGAAATGCGTTGCGCCACGATGATGACCGACGCGCCGGCGGTAGCCGGACGTAGTGCCGCACGCAATCTCGCGTCCGTCGATAGGTCGAGCGCGGAGAACGAGTCGTCGAACAGGTACACCGACGGCCGACGAATCAAGGCCCGCGCGATTGCAAGTCGCTGCCGTTGCCCACCGGACACCGTGGTACCGCCCTGGGAGACCTCGGTGTCCAGCCCATCGGGCATCGCCGCCACGAAATCCTCGGCCTGCGCGATGCGCAGTGCCTCCCAGATCTCGTCGTCGGTCGCGTCGGGCTTGCCGTGCCGGATGTTCGACGCGACCGTGCCGGAGAACAGGTAGGGCCGTTGGGGCACGAGTCCGATGTCGGCGCGCAGCTCGTCCGGGTCGAGCCGAGTCACGTCGGTGCCGCCGACCAAGACGGTGCCGGCGGTGGTGTCGATCAGTCGCGGGATCAGTCCGAGCAGTGTTGTCTTGCCCGCCCCGGTGGAGCCGACGATTGCGGTGGTGGTGCCGGGTTCGACACGGAAGGTGATGTCGGACAAGACCGGATCGTCGGCGCCCGGGTAGTGGAATCCGGCGTCGACGAACTCGACGGTCGCCGGGTCCGCCGCGAAGGTCTCCGGATGCTCCGGCGCCCGCACCGACGTTTCGGTGCCGAGGACCTCACAGATGCGTTCGGCGCACACCGCGGCGCGCGGCGCCATCATCGCCAGGAATGACGCCATCATCACCGACATCATGATCTGCATGACGTAGCTCATCATCGCGGTCAGTGCACCGATCTCGACGTCGCCGTCGGACACGGCGTGGCCGCCGAACCAGATGATGCCGACGATCGTGATGTTGGTGATCAGCATGACGACCGGGAACATCAGCGCCATCATCCGGCCGACCCGCAGCGACGCATCGGCGAGCTGGTCGTTGGCGACCGCGAACCGGTCGATCTCAAAGCGTTCCCGGACAAACGCCCGCACCACTCGGATGCCGGTAATCTGTTCGCGCAGAATGCGGTTGACGTTGTCGATGCGTTCCTGCATAGCGCGGAAGCCGGGAATCATCCGGGCGATGATCAGGGCCATGCTCACCGCGAGGATCGGAACCGCGATCAGCAGGATCCAGGACAGGCCGAACGCCACGCGAACACCCATCACGATGCCGCCGACCGCCATGATCGGAGCCATCACCAGGATGGTCGTGCCCATCACGATAAGCAGCTGCACCTGCTGAACGTCGTTGGTGGTGCGGGTGATCAGTGACGGCGCACCGAAGGTGCCCACTTCGCGTGCGGAGAAGGTGTTCACCCGGTGCAGCAGGGCGTGCCGGATGTCGCGGCCGGCGCCCAGTGCGGCGCGCGCACCGAAGTACTGGGCGATGATGGTGCAGACGACCTGGGCGAAGGTGATCACCAGCATGACCAGGCCGATCCGCAGGATGTAGTCGGTGTCGCCGCGCGCGACGCCGTTGTCGATGATGTCGGCGTTCAGCGTCGGCAGGTACAGCATCGCGACGGTCGCCACCAACTGCAGCAGCACGACCGCGAGGATGAAGGTCCGGTACGGCGCCAGATACGTGCGGATCAGCCGCGTCAGCATGGTGGGATCACCCACCAGACGCTAGCAACAACGACCGACAGGGGCACGCGGGATTTCATGTCTCAGCGGCGACATCCGGCGAAACGGGCAGGGCCGCACGGCGGTCGGTAACCGGTAGCCACCCGGTATGCCGGACCCGTGCTGGCCGAACCCCGATGGTGCAGACCGATGGTGCAGACCGCGCCGGAAAACGTTCGCGCGACCGAGTGTCCGCGCGACCGCGCCTGAATCGACTACCCAGCGGTGAGCGCGACCGCGGCTTCCCCGCTGAACGTCAGGAACGTGAACGACTCGGTGAAATAGAGATTCACCACGTCGGCGTCGTGCGAGTCGTAACCGATGGATACGTCCTGGCCGATGGTGAGCTCGAAGTCGCCGCCGCGGGTGCTGATCACGAAGGCGCCGGAGATCGCCGGAGCCCAGACGAGTTCGCCGTCGATCTGGCGGCGCATGTGCTGGGCGATCGGGTAGCCGTGATCGGTCGTCTCGTTGACGAGCGAGTACACCTCGGCCGACAGGGCGACCGAGTACGGGCCGTCTACCGAGGCGAGGCGCAGCGTGCTGAGCGCCTGGCTGAGTGCCTCCGGGTAGTCGACGACGTTCTGCGGCAACGGAATCGGAGTTGCCGTTGCTTCTGCGCGGATGCCGCTGATGCCCGCGGCCGGATAGCCCTCGAAGATCGCGCGGTCCTCGGCCCGCGCCAGATCGCGTGCGGCGTCGCGGACGGGATCCCAGTCGGAATCCTGCGCGCCGCGGTCGACGTCGTCGATGGCTTCGCGAGTGACGGTGAACGGCACCTTGAGCTCGACGAGCGACTGGGCGGTCCGGCTGTAGGCCTGAATGCCGTCGCCGGGGGAATCGATCTTGGCGCGATGCCCCAGGGTGACCGCCGCCGTGGCGTCGCCCAGCGGTCCCTTCACGTCGACCAGCCGGCGGCCGGCGATGTTCCGCTTGAACGACCGCCGGGCCTCTTCCTCGATCTGCGTCCAGGCCTCCGACGAGATGGGGGCGAGGTCGCGATGCAGGTTGTTCATGGTGCGTCCTTAAGTTCTGTCGTCGGGTCAGTGCAGGGAGCCGATGCCAAGCGAGCCGTCGCCTCGGCCGGTCGGCGGGGCGGTCGGGTGCGCCGGTTCCGACTCGGTGTCGCGAGCGGTATCGGTGCTCGGGGCATCGGTGTCGGTGGCCTGGACGGCTCCGGGAGCCGGCGGCAGGTCTTCCAGGAAATCGATTGTCGGAGCATAGAACTGGGCTCCGGTCACCGCCGTCGTAAAGTCGAGGAGCCGATCGTAGTTGCCGGGCGGATCGCCGATGAACATCTTGCGCAGCATCTCTTCGGTCACGTCCGGGCTGGCGGAGTAGGCGATGTAGAAGGTGCCACGGTCACCGGTGCCCGCGGCATCGCCATACGGCATATTGTCGCGCAGGACGTCGATCTGCTCGCCCTGTGCGTTCTCCACGACATTGAGTGCGATATGCGAGTTCGACGGTTTGACGTCGTCGGGAAACTCGACGTTGTCCATCTTGGTGCGACCGATCGCCGCTTCCTGCTCGGCGACCGTGATCGCGTCCCAGGCGGCGAGGTCGGTGATATAGCGCTGGATGGCGACATAGCTGCCGCCGGCAAACACGGGGTCGTCGTCGGTGACGGTAATCGTCTCGACCGCCGCGGGGCCGACTGGATTCTCGGTGCCGTCGACGAACCCGATGAGATCGCGCAGATCCCAATATCGAAACCCGTGAGTTTCGTCGACGACGGTCACCGCGTCGCCCACCATCTCCATCGCCAGTCGACCCAGCTCGTAACACATGTCCATCCGGTCGGACTTGATGTGCAGCAGGATGTCGCCGGGTGTGGCCGGGGCGGTGTGCACCTCGCCGACGTACGGGGTGAACGGGCGCAGTTCACGCGGCCGGGGTCCGGTGAACAGCCGGTCCCACGCGTCCGAACCAATAGACACAATCCCCGACAGCGCCGCCTCGGGATCGCGCGACGCGACCGAGTTGTGCCGGGACGGGAAGTCCGCGAGCATGTCGCGCACCGCGTCCTCGCCGCCCTCGTTGATGACCATGACGATGAACACGGCCGCGCGTGTCTTACGCGTGATGATCGTTTGCGGGGTGGACACGCCCGCCACTCTAGCCGACGAGCGACTATGGCGGAGAACCGGATTGGACGCCCACGAGTGACCGCGCCGACGCAGGTGAGCCTATCCAGAGGCAGGTCGGAGGCTGGCAGGGGTAGCGGTGTGCCCTCGGGCCCCCCACGTACCCCGCGGCGGCCGCCGGTTGCGGCGACCATCACGGGTCGTCGAATGCTGTTGTGGCGCTCTACGTGTGGTGAGCGCGCTGCGGGTTACGTGTCGTGCTCGTGGCGACGCGCCTGTGCCAGATCGGATCCGGCGACCGAGCGTTCTTCGGCGGTCGCATTCGGATCCGCGAGGATCTGGCCGGCCTCGGATGCCACCCGCTCGCTGGTCTCGTCGCCGGTGGATCGCTGGGTCAGATCCGATCCGGCGACCGACCGCGCTTCGGCGGACGCATTCGGGTCCGCCAGGATCTCGCCCGCCTCGGACGCCACGCTCTTGCTAGTCTCGTCGGGATTATTGTTCGCCATCACTGCCTCCATGTCGTCGGTGCATTCGATGTGCGGATTGCGATTGCGGAACAAGCCGCACCCTCAGTATCCACGGGGTGGCCGGTGCGATGGCAACCTTGAGTTAATGCGTTGTGGTACAGCATATTTTGGCTGAACTCGCGGTGTGTCACGCGACGATGTCCATGGGTGTGGGCGATCGGTGGTGGCGATGATTGCGCGATGCGCGCCTATCGACTGCGCCGCCCTATAGACTGCGCCTATCGAGTGCGCGCCACCGCGCGGCCGGCGGCGCGACCGGAGAAGATGCAGCCGCCGAGGAAGGTGCCTTCGAGTGCGTTGTAGCCGTGTACGCCGCCACCGCCGAAGCCGGCGACCTCGCCAGCCGCGTACAGCCCGTCGAAGACCGACCCGTCCGGGCGCATCACCGCCGAGTCGAGGTTGGTCTCCAGTCCGCCGAGCGTCTTTCGGGTCAGGATGTTGAGCCGCACGGCAATCAGGGGACCGTGTTCGGGGTCGAGGATCTTGTGCGGCTTGGCAACCCGGACGACCTTGTCGCCGAGGTACTGGCGCGCGTTGGTGATCGCTGCCATCTGCGCGTCCTTGGAGTACTTGTTGTCGACCTGGGCATCTCGCGCCGAGATCACCCGTTCCAGATGCTGGAGATCGATGTCGGGGCCGCGGGTGATCCGGTTCATTCCGGCCACCAGATCCGGCAGCGTGTCCGCGACGACGAAGTCGACACCGTGTTTAGTGAACGCGTCCACCGGCCCGGGGGCGCCCTTGGCGAGTCGGCTTTTCGCCGCGAAGCGGAGATCCTTGCTGGTGATATCCGGATTCTGTTCCGATCCCGACAGTGCGAATTCCTTCTCGATGATCGACTGGGTCAGCACGAACCAGGAGTAGTCGTAACCGGTGGACAGGATCGCCCGCATCGTCGAATTGGTGTCGAAGCCAGGGAAATTCGGCGGCGGTAGGCGATCACCATGAGCATCCAGCCACAGCGACGACGGGCCGGGGATGATGCGGATGGCGTGATCGGGCCAGATGGGATCCCAGTTGTGGATGCCTTCGGTGTAGTGCCACATCCGATCCCGGTTGACCAGGCTGGCGCCAGCGTCCTCGGCGATCCCGAGCATCCGACCGTCGACATAGGCGGGCACGCCGGAGATCATCGTCGCCGGCGCGGGACCGAGCCGCTCCGTCGGCCAGTTGCGTCGGATCAGGTCGTGGTTGTGGCCGATGCCGCCGGTGGTCACGATCACCGCATCGGCGCGGATCTCGAAGTCGCCGACCGGGTCGCGGTTGGACGCGACGCCGCGAGCGGTGTCGCTCGGTGCCAGGACGGTGCCGCGGACACCGACGGCGGCGCCGTCGTCGACGATGAGTTCGTCGACCCGGTGCCGGAACCGGAACTCGACCAGTCCCCGACGCTCGGCATCGAGGACCGGCTCGGCGAAGACCCGCACGACCTCGGGACCCGTTCCCCAGGTGAGGTGGAAGCGGGGTACCGAGTTGCCGTGACCGTCCGCGAACCCGCCGCCGCGTTCGGCCCAGCCGACGACCGGTGTGATCCGCAGTCCGAGAGCGTGGAGGTAGTCGCGCTTCTCGCTCGCGGCGAAGTCGATGTACGCCCGCGCCCACTGCCGCGGCCAGTAGTCCTCGTCCTCGCGGTCGAATCCGGCCGATCCCATCCAGTCCTGTAGTGCCAGTTCGGGCGAATCGTGGATGCCCAGTCGCCGTTGCTCAGGCGAGTCGACCAGGAACAGCCCGCCGAGCGACCAGAACGCCTGGCCACCGAGATTGTCGCGATTCTCCTGATCGACGACGATCACCCGGCGTCCCGCGCGGGTCAGCTCGTAGGTGGCGACGAGTCCGGCGAGGCCGGACCCGACGACGATGGCGTCGGCCTGTTGCTCGGGCACGCGACGATCTCCTCCGGTTCACGACGGTGGTTCGAGCCTAGTTCGACGGGGTTGTCGAGGACGAGGGTTCCTCGCGCTACCAAGCGCGACCTGGTAACGGAACGGTCGCAGCAGGACCTACCAACTTGTCGGATTTCACAGACTGTTGTGACCAAGCAGACGCGGATTCGTTATTCCCGCAGGTGGCAGGAGTCACATAGAGTCCCAACAGAGTGAGTGTGAGCGGTCTGGACCGGTGTTGGGGGCCGGCCGGATTGGCTGCGGTGTTATAGAGCCGTTACACTCATCGCCGATGGGGATCGAGACCGATGTTTCCCCTGCTCATGCCCGTATGAACGAGGCCGTCGAGGTCAAGATCGTAAGGACTACATCTATGTTGACTCGCGCCCGCAAGCGCCTTGTCGTCGGACTCGTCGCCCTCGTGGCGTTGACCGGCGTCACTTTTGCCGTCGCGCCCCAAGCCAAGGCTGCCGGTAGCACCGAGATGGTCTACTCGGCCGCCATGAACCGGAACATCCCGGTGCGCATCATCGACGGTGGGGGCGGGGGCCCCAAGCCGACTCTGTACCTGCTGGACGGCCTGCTGGCGCCGAACAACACCAGCGGCTGGCTGCAGAACACCAAGGTCGACCAGTACATGGTCGGCAAGGGCACCAACGTCGCCATCCCGTTCGGTGGCGCAGGCAGCTTCTACTTCGACTGGAACCAGCGCGACCCGAAGCTGGGCCTGAACAAGTGGGAGACGTTCCTGACCCGCGAGCTGCCGGCGTACATGAAGAGCAAGCACAACAGCGACAACCGGCGTAACGGCATCGCCGGCCTGTCCATGTCCGGCACCTCGGCGCTGAGCATCGCCTCGCGGCACCCGAACTTCTACAAGGCCGTCGCGTCGTACAGCGGCTACCCGACGATGTCGGCTCCGGGCTTCGCCCAGGGCATCCAGGCGTCGGTCGCCCGTGTCGGGGGTAACCCGAACAACATGCTTGGCTTCTACCCGAGCCCGCGTTGGTTCGAGGTCGACCCGATGCTGACCGCGGGCAACCTGGCCGGCAAGTACGTCTACGTGTCGTCCGGCACCGGTATGGGTAGCCAGTACGACAGCTCGGTCACTCCGGGCAGCCCGAACTTCAACCCGGTCAAGTTCTCGCAGATGGTGCCGCTGGAGGTCGCCGCATCGGCGTCCAGCCAGCTTTACATCGCTCGGCTGCGGACTCTGCCGGTGAAGCTGACCACCAACATCACGGGTCCGGGAACCCACTGGTGGACCCACTGGGCGCCGAACTTCGAGCGTTCCTGGGTGACCACGTTCCGCCCCGCGTTCTTCTAAGGAGTTCGCGAGCAGCGGCAACGCCGAACACGCCCGAGGGCCGGTGATCATCGCGATCACCGGCCCTCGGTGTTTCGGTGGCTTTCCCGCGCTGTTTGAGTAGGCGTGAGGGACGAGCGCCGGATCGAAGCCAGCGGCTCAAGTGTCGCGTGCTCGCGTGCTCGTCGTACAGAAACTTCCCCGATGGTGCTGGCCGCGTGCGTTATCCACGCGAGGGTGCTGTGTGGGGAAGTTTCTGTATGCGCTCGGCTGTCGCGTGGGGTTGGCGTACAGAAATGTCACCGATGGTGCTGGCCGCGTGCACTATCCACGCGGCGGTGCTGTGTGGGGAAGTTTCTGTACGCTGCCCGGGTTCGAGGACTCCGCGTGGGCGATCTTCGCTGGTTGAGTAGGCGTGAGGGACGAGCGCCGGATCGAAGCCAGCGCGCTACAGCCTGAGGCTGCGCAGTGGTGGTTTCGATACGCGACTCGCTGCGCTCCCCGCTACTCAACCACCGGAGACCGCACCACCCCCCGCGGGCGACAGGTGCGACGAGCGCCGGATCGAAGCCAGCGCGCTACAGCCTGAGGCTGCGCAGTGGTGGTTTCGATACGCGACTCGCTGCGCTCCCCGCTACTCAACCACCGGGACACCGCGACTCGCTGCGCTCCCCGCTACTCAACCACCGGAGACCGCACCACCCCCCGCGGGCGACAGGTGCGACGAGCGCCGGATCGAAGCCAGCGCCCGATGCCGCGTCCTACTCGCCGGACGTATCCGGGCGCCGATAGCGGTACGACGAATCGTCCCGCGTACCGAACGACTCGGTGTCCGCGCGCGACGAATCGCCCCGCTCATCGTCCGTCGCGGTCTCGTCCTGGAGCGGCCGGAAGTCGCGCGCGGCGACATCGTCGGCATGCTGCGGCGAGTCCTCGACGCGCGGGATACGTTGCGTCGGCCGGTCCCAGAGGTACGAGTCGTCGTCGGAGGCGGAGTCGGTACTCCCATCCCTGGCCCCGACACTAGCGGCGGCCCCGGCAGCACCCGTGAGGCCCGCAGCGCCCGCCGCCGCACCGGCCCCGGCCGCACCAGCGCCGGCCGAACCACTGCCGCCCGTGCCGAAGCGCTCGGTGTCCTCGGTCGATGCCGCAGCGTGCCGCGGCGTCCCCGGCAGCACCTCGGTGCGATCGTCGTCCACGCGCCGATCATCCGGTTCGAGCAGACCGTCCTCGTCCGACACATCACGCCGCTTGTCGTCCGGATCCCGGTCACCCGACCGCGCACGTCGGCCCCGCCACAGGAGGAACAGCCAGGCCAGCACCAGAAGGGCGCCGATGATGCCGAGGATCAACGGAATCCAGAACCCGACCAGCCGCTGGTTGCTTGCGAGGTCCTTGGCCCGGTTCGCCTGACTCGTCACCGATTTGTCGGACCACTTGTACGTTGCCCGCAGCGCATCCAGCCGGAAGTTGCGCACCGGGGCCGGCGTGTCCTCGCTCTGGTCCGGCGAGCGGAAGAACTGGTTCATGCTGTCGCGGCTGTCGACGATCGTGCCGGACTTCGGCTCGACCCAGACGTGCCGTGTTCCGCTGGCATAGCGATGCAGGGTGACCTGGTCGTTCGGCCGGATACCGCGCCCCTGAATGCCCCACCAGCGGGCGCTCTTGGTCAGCATCGTGCCGAGCACCGCCTCGTTCTGCGCATTGGGCAGCCCGGACAGATCGGTCTCCGGCACCTCGGTGACGAACTCATAGGTCGTCACGCCGTCGATCGTCTTCTCCGCGGTGAACTTGGCCGGCAGGTCCTGCCGCGTCTCCTGATCGAAGAACAGATAGTCACGCTTCTTGACGTTGAAGCCGAACTTGTACTCGAAGCCACGACGATTCGGCAGCGGCACCGACACGTCCTTCACGTCGACACCCTCCGGGGCCGCATCGAGCTGCAGCGAGCTGACGGTCCCATTGGGTACCGACGTCTTCCGGTTCACCGACACCCGGTCGATGCTGGCCGTCAGCAGGCCGTCGTCGCACTTGCGGCCGTCCGCGCCGGAGCCCATCGCCGGCTCGGTCTCACGGCCGTTGGCATCCCGGGTGCGGTCGATGCGCACGCTCTGCGCCGACTGCAGGGTCGCCTGCCGCCGGTCGGACGGCTCGACGACGACGGTGCGTCGCTGCTGGGTGAGCTGCGCCTGCAGGGTGCGCGCGCGAGGCTGGTTGATCGAGCACCGATCCAGGATCACCGCGGGAAATCGATCGCCGGGCGAGCCGTCCTCGGCGACGGTCGTGGCGTCGGTCACAATGTCAAGATCCAGTGGCACGGCGCGCAACTGAGGCGCCAGGTATCCCGGTATCGCGATGGCTGCAGTGATGCAGGCGACGCCGAGGAAAGCCGGCAGCGCCAGCCAGACTCGTCTCATTCTCGACTCCTGTGTGCGGTCAGCTCAACGCCCCCACCCTAGTGGCATCGCGGCCGATCCTGGTCGACCTGCCCGGTGAACCGCATTCCGCACCCATGTCAGCTCCCGACACGGCCTCGCGGGCGTACAGCCGACGACACCGCCGAGGCATCATCGATGCGCCGATCGGGGCGGCCACACGCAGTCGCCGACACTGCGGTATCCGCGGCACCGACTTGTCGCGCTCAGCCCGACTTGCGCGCGCGATTCGCGCGCCGATCGCGTTCCGCCTCTTTCATGATCCCGGCCATGTAGCCGTAGATTTCCTTGTCGCTCATCGCCTTCCAGCGCGGTGCCAGCAGCTTCATGTACTTCTCGACATAGAGCAGTTGCTTGCCGACGAGCACGAGTTCGCGGGGCAGACGGGCATCGTGGGCTTTGGCCACCGCGGCGAGCTGCCGGCCGAGGTCGGTGTAGCTCATCGAGGCCATATCCGTGGTGGACAACGGCATCGCCACCTTCTTGATGTCCTCGCCGCCGCTGGCCGTCGAACCGGGTTTGCGGACGGCGCCGAGGAGGAAGATGCCGCGTCCCGCGGACTCGTAGTCACCGCGGACGACGAGGTCGACGACGAGCTGGCGCAGGATGCGTCGGGTGCGTGGGGTGAACCGGCCGACGATGCCGAAATCCAGGAGTACCAAACGCCCTTCGTCGTCGACCAGCACATTGCCCGCATGCAGGTCGCCGTGGAACAACCCGCCGTGGAACGCCGATTCCAGCAGTGACAACAACAGGTTTCGGCACAGCGCGACACCGTCGTGCCCGGCAGCGCGAACCGCGTCCACGTCGTCGATGCGGATGGCGTGGATGCGTTCCATCGTCAACACCCGCGCGGTGGTGTAGTCGTCGTACACCTCGGGAACGCGGACCCGATCGCCGAATGGCCCGTCCTGCAGGCACTCGTACCACTCGCGCATCGCGGTGGCTTCGTTGCGGAAGTCGAGTTCGGCGTCGAGGCCGGCGGCAAAGTCTTCGACGACGTGTCGCGCGCTGAGCATCCGGCCGTACTCGGAGATTTCGATCAGCCCGGCCAGCCGCTCCATGATCGCGACATCCGGAGCGAGTCGTCCGGCGATGCCGGGACGCTGAATCTTGACGACCACCTCGTCGCCACCGGGCAGCGTCGCGGTATGTACCTGGGCGATCGAGGCCGACGCGATCGGCACCGGATTGAAGGTCTCGAAGACCTCCTCGGGTGGTCGGCCGAGTTCCTCGAGGAAGACGGCCCGGATCGCGTCGGGGTCGGACGGAGGCACCCGATCGAGTAGGGACTCGAACTCGGCCGACAAGGTTTCGGTGAACACGCCGGGACTCGACGCGATGAGCTGGCCCAGCTTCACGTACGTCGGACCCAGGTGCCCGAACGTCGAGCGCACCTCGTGCGCGGCCCGCTGTGCGCTCGGTATGCGCAGGTGCGCGACGTCGGGGACGGAGCCGAGCACGAATCGCCCGACACCCGCCGCGGCGTGCGCGGTCGTGGAGCCGAATCGGGTGATTTCGGCGAGCGCCGAGGCCGGCCGCAGCCGGGCGCGCCGACCGTCGTCGACAGAACTGTGGATGGTCATCGCAAGGTCACCATCGCACAGTGTAACGATCCGAGCTGGGACGACCGGGGAGTGTCACGCTGGCGCCGTCGCTGTGCCCTCGTCCTCGTTCTCGACGGGGTGGCCCGCCTGGTGCCGGGCGGCGACGGTCGGCGACGTCCGGCGGAAGACGTGACCGGTGTCGGCGAGCCGCGTCGCTGCGGGTGGTGGGGGTGTGAGCCGCAGTGGCCGGGTCGACCCGCGGAGTCGGCGTCCGATGGGCTGGAGTCCGGCGAATGGACGCACCGTCGCGGTGATCGCCGACCGCGCGCGGTCGACGGGCGAGCGTGCGGCAGTGATCGCCTGCTGATAGGACGCCACGGCGAGCGGTTCGGGGGCGACGGCGGCGATCACCGGCGCCCGGTCATCCGCGGGTGCGCCGATGCGCGTGCCGAGGGTGGGGCCGCAGAGCGCCAGCAGGATCGCGTCGAGTAGGTCGTCGATGTCGATCCACCACACCTGGTCGGCCCCGGCTGTTCCCGCTGCAGCCGATCCGCGCGGGGAGCCGGGGTCGGCCACCGGCCGGCCGAGGGTGTCGGCGGCGACGACCACGCCGACGGCGAGGTGGACGTGTCGGAGACCGGCGAACGGGGTCGAGTCTGTCAGCGATAAACGTGGCGGCGGAACGTCGGCGGGGGAGACGGTCACCAGAGTGCGCAGATTCGATGAGTCCGGATCGGATCGGTGTGGAGCGAGAACCGTTGTCACGGCGTGCCGGATCGCGTCGGCATCGTCGCCGAGAACGACGAGCGCATCGGGGGTCGCGGCGGCGTCGGTAGTGCCGTCGACCGGGGCGCCGTCGCCCGCCGCTGTGGGGCTCGTGCCGAGCGGAAGACGGCCGTGCCGGACGCCGGTGCGGGCATCGATCGCCACCGGGTCGACGCCACCGGTCGATAGATACGCCGCCAGCATCGCTGCGACGCTGCCGAGCCCAGCGGGATCGGCCGGGGAGGTGGCGTCGGCGATAGCCACGGCGCTCGGACGGTCCGCCAGGGCACGGGCGCGGCGATGGGCGTCGAGGTCGTCGCGGAGCTGGCGGTGTCGGTAGATCAGCCCCGGCCGCAGTGCGGCGGCCGGCACCGGGGTGTCGATGTGGTCGATGGACCGGGTGGTGCCGTCACCGACATCGGTCAACGTGTGCGTGTGCCGCCAGCGGATCGACGCCGGCGGCCACGACCGCGGATCCCGGCCGCGCACAACCTGGTCGACGAATCGCGCGCCCGGTTGGTAGGCGTCCGGATCGTGCCGGGCAAGCCAACGCAGGCCACCGGGTAGCGCGAGAACGGCGGTGCCGTCACGTAGCGATGCCGCCTCGTCGAGCACCGTGAAGCCCAGGGCGGCGGGCATCAATCGCCGGATCGCCCCCGGTCGTGCGTGCCACGCGAACACCTCGTCCCGGGGATGGTCGACCGTGACCTCCGTCCGAATGCCCATAGATGCACGCTAGTTGCGCGAACAGCGCCGGGACCCGCAATTCCGCGACGACCCATTGACGTATACCCCCATGGGGTATAAAACGGACTCATGTCATCTCCCGCGCCACGCCACCAGTCCGGCTCGTCCGAGCGCACCGACGCTGCGCACGAACACGCACCCCACGAGGACCGCGCCGGTAGCGACGCGCAGCGGCCGTCCGGTGCCATGCCGGAGCACGCGTCGGCGGATCACCACAGGGAAGGCCACGACATGTCGAACGGCGACACGAAGGGCCACGACATGTCGGGTCACGCCAGCCACGGTGACGGTCACGCCGGCCACATGGACCATGGCTCGCACGTCGCGGCCTTCCGGCGACTCTTCTGGATCATGACCGCACTCGCCGTGCCGGTGGTGCTGGCGAGCCCTATGTTCGCCAACCTGATCGGGTATTCGCTGCCCGACGTCGAGGCGATCCGCTGGGTGTCGCCGATCCTCGGCACGGTGATGTACGTCTGGGGCGGCCGCCCGTTCCTGACCGGAGCCGTCGGCGAATTGCGTTCCCGCGCACCCGGAATGATGACTCTGATCGCTTTGGCGATCACCGTCGCCTTTGTCGCGTCGTGGGGTGCGACGCTCGGCTGGCTCGATCACGAGCTCGACTTCTGGTGGGAGCTCGCACTTCTCATCGTCATCATGCTGCTCGGCCACTGGATCGAGATGCGCTCGATAGCGCAGACCACATCGGCGTTGCAGTCGCTGGCGTCGCTGATGCCCGACGAGGCGGACCTCGTCGAGACGGGTCCGGACGGTGCCGAGCGGATCGTCACCGTCACTCCCGACCGGCTCGGCGTCGGCGACGTCGTCGTGGTGCGGCCGGGCGGCCGGGTGCCTGCGGACGGTGAAATCGTCGACGGCGCCGCCGATCTCGACGAGTCGATGATCACCGGCGAGTCTCAGCCGGTGAGTCGCGAGGTCGGTGACCAGGTCGTCGCGGGCACCGTCGCGAGTACCGGATCGCTGCGGGTGCGGGTGGCCGCGGTCGGCGACGACACCGCACTGGCGGGCATCCAGCGACTGGTCGCCGAGGCGCAGAACTCGTCGTCGCGGGCGCAACGGCTCGCCGACCGCGCCGCCGGATGGCTGTTCTGGTACGCGCTCGCCGCGGCTGTGCTCACCGCGATCATCTGGACCGCCCTCGGCGATCCCGACAATGCCGTCGTCCGCACCATCACGGTGCTGGTGATCGCGTGTCCCCACGCGCTGGGCCTGGCTATCCCGCTGGTCGTGGCGATCGCCACCGAGCGCGCCGCGCGGATGGGGGTGCTGGTCACCAATCGCCTTGCGCTGGAACGGCTGCGGCAGGTCGACGAGGTGCTCTTCGACAAGACCGGAACCCTGACCCTCGGTCGTCCCGGCGTCGTCGAGGTGATCGCCGGCCACGGCCGCACCGAGGACGACGTGCTGGCGCTCGCCGCCGCCGCCGAGCGCGACAGCGAGCATCCGCTCGCCCGGGCGATCGTGCGGGCGGCCGACGATCGTGCGCTGACGCCCGGGCGCAGCAGCGATTTCACCGCCAGCCCCGCCCTCGGCGTCCGGGCCACGGTGGACGGCGTCGACGTGGCGGTCGGCGGGCCGCGCCTGCTCGACGAATCCGGTGTGCCGACCGGTGCCGACGATGCGTCCGGCGTCCTCGCGGCGAGCGACGGCCTGGCCGGCAATACGGTGCTCTACGTCATCGCCGACGGGGCGCTGGCGGGCGCTATCGCGCTCTCCGACGAGGTGCGTTCCGAGTCCCGCGAGGCCGTCGACGCGTTGCGCCGCATGGGGATCGAATCGGTGATGGTCACCGGCGACGCTCGCGAGGTCGCCGACCGGGTAGCCGAGGAACTGGGTATCACCCAGGTGTACGCCGGTGTGCGGCCGGAGGAGAAGGAGCAGATCGTCGAGCGTCTGCAACAGGACGGTCACGTCGTCGCGATGGTCGGCGACGGCATCAACGATGCCCCGGCGCTGGCCCGCGCCGACGTCGGTATCGCGATCGGTGCGGGTACCGACGTCGCCATCGCGTCGGCGGGCGTGGTGCTTGCCGGCGACGACCCGCGAACCGTCGTCGCCGCGATCGAACTGTCCCGGCAGGCGTACCGCAAGATGGTGCAGAACCTGTGGTGGGCGGCCGGTTACAACCTGATCGCGGTGCCCCTGGCGGCGGGCATCCTCGCCCCGATCGGCTTCACTCTGCCGATGGCGGTCGGCGCCATCCTGATGTCGGCGTCGACGGTCATCGTCGCGCTCAATGCGCAACTGCTGCGGCGGGTGAAGCTGCAGGTCGCCTGATCGCGCCGGCGCCGACGCTCGCCGGGTACGCTCGCGGACGATGTTTTCGACTGGGAATCGAAAACATCGTCCGGCCGTTATCCCCGATGCACGAATGTCGAGGTTTCGGCCGTCGAACGGTCACCGACCGGCGGGCCGGGGGCCCCGTGGGCGAAAGGCGGTGCGCGATGTCTGACGCGCAGGGTGCGATGGGCCGACCCATACGGGAGTGCGCCACTGCCACAGCGGATCTCGACGGGCCCGCTTCGACGTCGACCGCCGACCTCGTCGTAATAGGCGCGGGGGTCGCCGGACTGGTCGCGGCACTGCGGGCCGCGGAGGCCGGGCTGCGGGTAGCGATCCTCACCAAGGGACGGCGCTGGCGACCCGATCTGGCCGAACAGGACACGTCGACCTTCTATGCCCAGGGCGGCGTCGCCGTCGTGCTGCCCGACAACCCCGCGGACTCGGTGGCCCGGCATCTCGACGACACCGACGCCGCGGGTGGAGGGCTCACCGATGTCGACGCTTCCCGCGGCATCCTCGCCGACGGCTGGACCGCGGTGTCCGCGCTGATCGACCGCGGCGCGCGATTCGATCGAGACGACCGCGGTGTGCTGCTGCGCACCCGCGAGGGCGGCCACAGCGTGCGCCGCATCATCCACGCGGGTGGCGACGCCACCGGCGCGGCGATCCAACGCACGCTGACCGCGGCACTCACCCGTGCCGAACGCCGGTACGACATCGACTGCATCGACGAGGCAACGGTCTCTCGTATTCTCACCACGCCGACCGTCGACTCGCCGGATGCCAGCGTCGGCACCACGGGCGCCCGCCGGCGGGCCACCGGCGTCGTCTACCGGCGCGGAACGCGCAGGTACACGATCCTCGCCCCGACCGTGCTGCTCGCCACCGGCGGAGCCGGCCACCTCTACGCCGCAACGACCAACCCCGCGGGCGTCACCGGCGACGGCATCGCACTCGCGCTGCGGGCCGGCGCCGACGTCGCCGACCTCGAATTCATCCAGTTCCATCCGACGATGCTCTACACCGGCGCCGGTCGCGGGCGGCGCACGCTCATCACCGAGGCGCTCCGCGGCGAGGGCGCGCACCTCGTCGACGTCGACGGCCGGGCCGTCACCGAGGGCGTGCACCCGCTGGGGGATCTCGCACCGCGCGATGTGGTGGCCAACGCCGTCCGGGCGGCGATGGATCGAACCGAGTCGCCGTACGTCTGGCTGGACGTCCGCGCGGTCACCGATATCGCGACCCGGTTTCCCACCGTCGCCGCTGGCCTGCGCGTCGCAGGCCTCGACATCGCCGATGGGCGTATCCCGGTGCTGCCGGGCGCGCACTACCTGTGTGGCGGCGTGGTGACCGGCATCGACGCCGGCACCACCGTCCCCGGGCTGTTGGCCGCCGGCGAGGTTGCCCGCACCGGTCTGCACGGAGCCAACCGGCTCGCGTCGAACAGTCTGCTCGAGGGTCTGGTGATGGGTGCCCGGGCCGCCGAGGCCGCAATCCGCCGTCGGGGTGTTCCGGTGGATCCCGTCGCCGAGGCGGCGATCGACGAGCCGTGTCCCATCCTCGACCGGACCGTGCTGCAGGACGCGATGAGCACCCACGTCGCGTTGCGCCGGGAGGCCGACGGCCTGGCCGCGGTGCGGATCCTGATCGCCGACGCCCCGCGCCACCCGACCGAGTCGGCGACGGACGACGCCGACGCCGCGCTCACGCTCACCGCGGCGGCCGTCGTCGCGGCGGCCACCGCGCGGACCGAGTCGCGCGGATGTCACGTGCGTGTCGACTATCCCGATACCGACCCCGACGCGACCACCCGACGGTTCCGTCTCGCCGACGGCGCGCTGACCGAGATTGCACCCACCGGGCTCGTGGCCGTGAGATAGTCGATTAAGGGGGTCGACATAATAGTTCGGCCGCGGGGGTGGCAGGGACTGAGCGCCTTACCTACACTGACCCGCGGGGTCCATCGACGTTTACGGTCGATTGCGGCATGGTAAACACAAGATTTGCCGTACAACACGATTCGCGTGACGACGCGGTTTCCGATCCGGCCGAATCACCCCCGGGGAGCAATCGCCACGACGCACCCGTCGTGGCAGACCGTCTGAGGGGAGACCGGATGAACAGCGAGGGCTGCTGGTCGACGGTGGTGGTGACCGCGCACGAGCAGCAGGCGTTGGGACTGTCCGGTACGTCCGAATGGATTCAGCAGTGTCGGCTCGCGGTAGGCCACCGCGGTAACCACGCCACCGACGCGAGTACCTTTCCACGTCACGACCGCCGGATGTGGCTGGAATGGAACGACCGCGATAGTCACGCGCAGTCGCTCATTCAGCGCAATCCGTGCCCGGTGCCCTCGCCCGAAGGCGCCGCGTGCGTCTTCTTCCACGGCCACGGCGGGCCACACTTCTACGCCCGCTCCAATGGTCACGCGCCCAGCGCGATGTCGGGGATGAATGCGGCCCCCGGGTCGATGCCGCCGCCGAGCCCAAGGTCGGCGCCGCCACGTCCGCGCTACGACGACCCGCTGCGCGTCCCACCGGGAGCCGGTCAGGGACCAGGTATTGCCGACCCGACCCGGCCGCAACCACCCGGCCACCGAGGGCCGTCGACCGGGGATCTGCCGGTCGCCGGGCACGTCGGCAGTCACCGACTCGGCGAACCGGTGCGCCGAGTCGGGCCGCCCGAACCAGCACCGTCGGCACCGCCGCCGCTACCGCCGGAGGCTGTCGGGGACGGGGCACGCGCCTATGCGGCCGAGACCTTTGCCGCCGGCCCTCGCGCCCGCGACGCCGACCCGCCGGAGCGCACCCGCGATCAGGGGCGGCGCCACCGACTGGGGGAGCCGTCCGCCCCGTCGTCCGACGGGCGGTACGAGTCCGCGACGTCGACCGCCCAGGTCACCTTCGACGATCGGGTCGCCGCCGCCTTGGACGAGGTGGTCGACGCGCTGGCGAAGCTCGCGGACGCGCTTCGCCGCCGCTAAGTCGGGCCGCTCGTCGCGGCGAGTGTCCAGAATGCCGGACTGCTCGACCCGCCCCGACTTCGGGCGGCCGACCCCTCTCGCTCCCGCAGTGGGACTTTTGTCGAAGACGGATACCCCATGGGGGTAGCGTGAATGGCAATTCCGAGGTATACCTATAGGGGGTATCCGAATCGAGGAGTCACATGGAGCACGCCGACCACGGCTACATCGGCCAGAAGGACGACTATCTGCGACGCCTGCGTCGCATCGAAGGGCAGGCCCGCGGGCTGCAGCGGATGGTGGAGGAAGAGCAGTACTGCATCGACATCCTCACGCAGATCTCGGCGATGACCAAGGCGCTCCAGGCCGTGAGCCTTGGGCTACTCGAGGAGCACATGAACCACTGCCTGGTGCACGCCGCGCAGGAATCCGACGAGGCTGGACAGGGCAAGGTCGACGAGGCCATGCAGGCCATCGCGCGACTCGTCAAGTCCTGAACCAGCATTCGTCGACGCTGCGTCGGCGGCAATGAACGTCGCCGACCTACCGACACCCGGCCGACGGCCACTCAACCCACGATCCGAGGAGGACCTTTCGATGAGCACCGACCGCACCGCACACACCCCGGCCACCGATACCGTGACCGAGGTCTACACCGTCACCGGCATGACCTGTGGGCACTGCGCGGCATCGGTACGCGAAGAACTCGAGGAGATCGACGGCGTCCGTGGCGTCGAGGTCACCGTCGATTCCGGGCGGGTCGAGGTCACCAGCGACCGGCCGCTGAGCCGTGACGAGGTCGCCGCCGCCGTCGACGAGGCCGGTTACCAACTGTCCTGAGCGACACGGCTATCGGAGCATCCTGCTCCGCGGTCGCGCGAGATCAACGAGCAGAGTCGACGGCCGACAAAGGGCCTGGAATATACGGGAGAGGTATGACGACGATCGACACCGACGCCGAGCGACACGTCGACCTCGACATCGCCGGCATGACCTGCGCCTCGTGTGCCAACCGCATCGAACGTCGACTGAACAAGATCGACGGTGTCACCGCCACGGTGAACTACGCGACCGAACAGGCTCGGGTCACCTATCCCGAGGCCGTGCCGACGACCGAACTCGTCTCCGCGGTGCGTGCCGCAGGGTACGACGCCGAGCCGGTGGCCGATGCGGCCCATCCGAATTCGCCTACCGACGGTGCGACCGCCGGTAGCACCGAGGGCGTCTCCGCCGCGGACATCGAACTCGCGGCGATGCGTCGCAAGCTCATTATCAGTGCGCTGCTGACGATTCCGGTGATCGCACTCGCCATGGTCCCCGCCTGGCAGTTCACCTACTGGCAGTGGCTGTCGCTGGCATTGGCTGCCCCCGTGGTGATCTGGGGCGCCGACGGATTTCATGTCGCGGCCTGGCGTAACCTCCGACACGGCGCCACCACCATGGACACCCTCGTGTCCATGGGCACGCTGGCAGCCCTCGGCTGGTCGGTGTACGCGTTGTTCTTCGGTACCGCGGGCGAACCCAGCATGCGGCACGGCTTCGACCTCCTGCCCGATCGGATGGCCGGAGCCGGCGCGTCGAATATCTACCTCGAGGCCGCCGCGGGCATCACGACTTTTCTGCTCGCGGGACGTTACTTCGAGAAGCGAGCGAAGCGGCGGGCCGGTGATGCGCTCCGGGCACTGATGGAGTTGGGCGCCAAGGACGTCGTGATCCGCCGGGACGGGCGCGAGGAACTGGTGCCCATCGACCAATTGCAGGCGGACGACGAATTCGTGGTCCGCCCCGGCGAGAAGATCGCCACCGATGGTGTTGTCGTCGACGGTGTCTCGGCGGTGGACACATCGATGGTCACCGGAGAGTCGGTGCCGGCCGAGGTTGGGCCGCGCGACCGAGTGGTCGGCGGCACGATGAATACCGACGGTCGGCTGATCGTCCGCGCGACCCACGTCGGCACCGACACCGCGCTCGCCCAGATGGCACGCATGGTCGCCGACGCCCAGGCGGGCAAGGCCGAGGCGCAACGCCTCGCCGACCGGATCTCTGCGGTGTTCGTTCCGTTGGTGCTGCTGATTTCGGCTGGCACCCTGGGCTTTTGGCTAGGGGCCGGCAACACGGCGATGGCGTTCACCTCAGCGGTCGCCGTGCTGATCATCGCGTGCCCCTGTGCGCTTGGTCTGGCGACGCCGACCGCGCTGATGGTCGGGACCGGCCGGGGCGCGCAGCTCGGCATTCTGCTGAAGGGGCCCGAGGTGCTGGAGCGGACGCGACAGGCCGACACCATCGTGCTCGACAAGACCGGCACCGTCACCACCGGTGTCATGCGGGTCCGGTCGGTCACCGCAGAGCGGGCCGGGCTCCGGTCGTTGAGTAGTGGTAGCGGGGGTGGGGTGTTTCCCCGGTCGTTGAGTAGCGGCGACGGAGGAGCCGCGTATCGAAGCGACGGTCGTGCTGGTGGTTTCGATACGTCCTCCGCTGGCGCTCCGGACTACTCAACCACCGGGGAGGGTGGCGCAGCCGCGGGGGCGCGCGGGTCCCGGTCGTTGAGTAGTGGTACCGGGGGTGGGGTGTCTGCCCGGTCGTTGAGTAGCGGCGACGGTCGTGCCGGTGGTTTCGATACGTCCTCCGCTGGCGCTCCGGACTACCTAACCACCGGGGAGGGTGGCTCCGCGAACCTGGACGACACACTCCTGCGGTACGCGGCGGCGGTCGAGCAGGGTTCCGAGCATCCGATCGCGGCCGCGATTATGCGTGCGGCACAACGGCTGTCGCTGCAGCTGCCCGCCGTCGCCGATTTCCACGCCACTCGGGGAGCGGGAGTGGATGGTGTCGTCGACGGGCGCCGGATCCGTGTCGGCAGCCCGGCACAGCTCGGTACCGACCTGTCGGAGACGCTCCGGTCCGCGATCGACGCCGCGCACGCCAGTGGAGCGACCGCCGTCATCGTCACCGTCGACGCGCCCACCTCGGCCGGTCCCGGCACCGACGGCGATACTGATCTCGACGGCAGCGACTCGTTCGACACGACACCGATGCGGGGCGTCATCGTCGTCGGTGACGAAGTGAAACCGACGGCACGGGAGGCAATTTCGGCGCTCACCGGGTTGGGACTGACCCCGGTGCTGCTCACCGGCGACAATCGTGGTGCCGCCCGGCACGCCGCCGACACCGTCGGTATCGACACCGTGATCGCCGAGGTCTTGCCGCAGGACAAGGTCGACGCGGTGAAAGAGCTGCAGCGGCAAGGCCACTCGGTAGCGATGGTCGGCGATGGCATCAACGACGCAGCCGCGCTTGCTCAGGCCGACCTCGGCATCGCCATGGGCACCGGCACCGACGTGGCGATCGCCGCGAGCGACATCACCATCGTCGACGGCGATCTGCGCAAGGTCGTCGATGCCATCAGGCTCTCGCGCCGCACCCTCGGCACCATCAAGGGCAACCTGTTCTGGGCCTTCGGCTACAACGTGGCCGCGCTCCCGCTGGCCGCTGCCGGACTACTCAACCCGATGATCGCCGGTGCGGCGATGGCACTCTCGTCGGTGTTCGTGGTCGCCAACAGTCTGCGACTGCGCCGGTTCGCACCGGCGCGCCCTGACCACGAAATTAGGAGCAACACAACGGCATAACCGCAACGACCGCTAAACCGTCGGCTCCCGTTACGGATTCGCGGCGACCGGCGCGTCCCCGGCGGCGTTGCCAGCGCCGGCGGCGTGGCGGCCAGCGCGCCGGCCGAAGTAGGAGCCTTCGCCCAATTGCGTGCCGCTCGCGTATCCCTTGCCGTCCTGCGCGATATTGGCCGCACACGCGCCTGCCGCGTAGAGGCCGCGGATCGGGTCGCCGCCCGAATCGAGCACCTGGGCGTCCACCGAGGTCGCTAGCCCGCCGACGGTGAAGCCGGCGTACATCGCCTTGCCGAGGCTCAGGTCGAACGCCGCCCACGGCCCCTGGTCCTGTGCCGCCAGGAACTCCGGTGCCTTGTGGAAGTCGGGATCTTCACCGCGCGCGGCGAAGTCGTTGTACCGGAGGAGAGTTCGTTCCAGGTTCCCCGACGGGATGCCGAGATCGGCCTCCATGTCCGCGACGGTCTCCCACCCGTCGATAAACGGCGCCAGTGGCATCTGTGGTCGTTGCATATGCGCCTCGTCGACGATCAGGAACGCCGTCGCATCGGGCTGGTCGAGGACGAATCCCGATGTCCGCGAATGGTAGGAGTCCTCGGCGACGAACCGCTGCCCGTCCCGATTCACCACGATGCCCGTGAGCAGGATGCTCGGCGGGTAGACCGGCGCGGTGATGAACGCCTGATCCATATGTTTGACCGCCGCCCCCGCGGACATGCCCAGTCGGATGCCGAGGCCGTCGTCATACGTGCTGCCCAGGGTGTACGGCTTGGCCGCCAGTTGCGGTGTGTGCTCGGCCACCATCGCCTGGTTCATCACAAAGCCGCCGGCCGCGAGGATCACCGACGACGCCCGGATGGTGCCCTCGGCGCCGGGACTGCGCCACCCGACCCCGACGACCGCACCGTCGTCGTCGACAACAAGCCGCCGGGCACCCGTCTCGTAGCGCACCTCGACACCGAGTTCGGCGAGCCGCTTCACCAGCAGGTCGATCACCATCGACGCCCCACCGGTATCACCGGGGACCGGCACCTTGTGGCCGCGGGGCGCCGGGCGGGCCATCGTGGAAAACGGCCACACCTTCTCGTTGCCGGTGTACATCAGCCCCTGAGTCTGCGGCTGGATGACCGCCTTCTCCGGGTAGTAGCTCCGCTCGAACGCGAAACCCAGACCCTCCAGCCAGTCGAAATGTTCGACGCTGTCGGTGCAGTACGCGTGGATCTTGGCCGGCTCCGGGTCGCGGGATACGGCGGTCAGGTACTTCTCCATCTCCTCCGGAGTGTCGTCGTGACCGGTCGCCCGCTGGACGGCGGTGCCTCCACCGAGATAGAAGTGGCCGCCCGCCAGCGATGTGGTGCCGCCGGCCGCCCCGGCGCGTTCGAGCACCAGCACCCGGGCGCCGTGTGTGGCTGCCTCGACCGCCGCACACCCGCCCGCAATGCCGAGGCCCACCACCACGACATCGACCTCGTCACCGAACTCCGGTACCGCGTCCAGCGGAACGGTTGCGGGAATCTCGGTACCTGATGCCATGCGGTCAGCCTAACCCAGAAACTAGAACGTGTTCTAGTAATGTCCGCGTGGTTCCGTCCGTCATCCGATGGACCGTTGCCTTTCCAGCGTCTCCCCGGCGGTCGACGTCGGGTATCAAGAAGTGTGGCCATCGACACGCGCGGCACCGGGGCCGAGTCGTCGGCGACCGGCCCGCGTCCGGTACTCGCGGCGGTCTCGGGGTTGATCGCGGTCGGTTCCGCGCTCGCGGTCGGCGAGTTGTGTGCCGTGCCGATCTCCCCCGACGCCTCACCGTTCCTCGCGGTCGGGTCGACCGTCGTCGATCACAGTCCGACGGCGGTGCGCGAATGGGCGATCACCACATTCGGCACCTCCGACAAGGCGGCGCTGTTCACCGGCATGGCCGTCGTCCTCGTCCTGATCGCCGGCGCCTGCGGCATCGCCGAACGCCGCCGCCCGCCGGTCGGGTCGATCGTGATCGCCGTCTTCGGGGTACTGGGAGCGCTGGCAGCGCTCGGTCGGCCGGACGCGACCTGGACCGCGGCGGTGCCGTCGGTGGTCGCCGGGATTGTCGGCGTGTGGGTGCTGCGGTTGCTGATCGCGCTCCTCGACGACGCGGACGCGCCAAGCGACACCACCGTCGGCCCGGAGCCGGCGCAGACGCCCGCGGTCACCCGACGATTCGTCCTCACCGCGGCCGGGATCACCGCCGGAGCGGTTGCCGTCGGTGCGCTCGGCCGCCGACTCCTCGCCGACAGTGCCCGCACCATCGCCGATCGCGTGGCTCTGGTGCTGCCCCGGCCAGCGTCGCCCGCTCCGCCGGTGCCGGCGGGCGCCGACATCGGGGTGCCCGGCGCGACGTCGTTCGTGACCGACAATGCGTCGTTTTACCGCATCGACACCGCCCTGCAGGTGCCGCGACTCACCACCGCCGACTGGCGACTACGCATCCACGGCCTGGTCGACCGGGAGGTGACGGTGTCGTGGGACGAGCTGCTCGCGATGCCGATGACCGAGCGATTCGTCACTCTCACCTGCGTCTCGAACGAGGTCGGCGGCGACCTCGTCGGCAACGCCCGCTGGCTCGGGGTTCCCATGCGCGACCTGCTCGACCGCGCCGGGGTGCGCCCGGGCGCCGACATGCTGCTCTCCACAAGTTCCGACGGCTGGACGTGCGGAACACCGGTCTCCGCGGTCACCGACGGCCGCGACGCGCTGCTCGTCGTCGGCATGAACGGTGAACCGCTGCCGATCGAGCACGGCTTCCCGGTGCGCCAGGTCATCCCCGGGCTGTACGGGTATGTGTCGGCCACCAAGTGGGTCGTCGACTGGGAGCTGACCCGGTTCAGTGATGCGCAGGCCTATTGGTCGACGCGGGGCTGGTCGGCACTCGGGCCGATCAAGCTGGCGTCTCGGATCGACCGGCCGTCCGACGCCGGCAATGTCTCGGCCGGCGAGGTCGTCGTCGCAGGTACCGCCTGGGCGGAGCACGTCGGTGTCGACCGTGTCGAGGTCCGGGTCGACGACGGGCCGTGGACCGCCGCCGAACTCGCCGCCGACTACAGCGACGACACGTGGCGGCAGTGGAAGTACTCCTGGCAGGCGACCACGGGCGACCACCGAGTGCAGTGTCGTGTCATCGACAATCAAGGTCGGGTGCAGACCGAGGCGATCGCCGGCCCGATCCCGGACGGGTCGACCGGCCTGGATGCGCGGAGGTACACGGTCGCGTGACCGGGTGGCCGACCGACGAGTGCACAGATGGAACGTGAGCGGGCCGACGCGACAATTATTGTCGTGAACCTCCGCTGACGTTCCATCTGTGACACGACCGCCCGACGCCGAACGGGCGGCGCTGGCAGCCCGATACACCCACGTCAACCCCAACGTGACCAATCCAACTGCCTGACCGTCATCCGGTGAGGTCATGCTATGTTCGTCGCACGTTTTTGTGAGCCCGGCGACAGTCCATCCAGTGCGCGTTGCCGGAGTGACACGAGAAGCAGCCGGTCCGCTGACCGACAGTTTCCGGCCGGCGCCGCGGGGAGACGATCGCGGCTGCGAACAGACAAAGGGTGAGAAACAACATGAGCGTGGGTGTCGTGCGCGAAACGGCCGACGGGGAGCGGCGGGTAGCGCTGGTCCCCAAGGTCGTGGCGTCACTGGTGGGCAAGAAGGTCCCGGTGATCGTCGAAGAAGGAGCCGGTCTGGGGGCACTGATCCCCGACGAGGCGTACGTCGATGCCGGGGCCACCATCGGTGACCCGTATTCGGCCGACGTGGTGCTGCGGGTGTCACCGCCGTCGGACGCGGAGATCGCCAAGCTCCGCAGCGGCCAGAAGCTGATCGGATTCCTCGCCCCGCGCAACGCCGACAATCAGATCGGTGCGCTCGCCGACGCGGGTGTGGAGGCGTACGCCGTCGAGGCGATCCCGCGTATCTCCCGCGCCCAGGTGATGGACGCACTGAGCTCGCAGGCGAACGTCGCCGGCTACAAGGCGGTCATCGTGGCCGCCGACGAATCGACGCGCTTTTTCCCGATGCTGACGACGGCCGCGGGCACGGTGAAGCCGGCCACGGTGCTGGTGCTCGGCGTCGGTGTCGCGGGGCTGCAGGCGCTGGCGACCGCGAAGCGGCTCGGCGCCCGCACCACCGGCTACGACGTGCGGCCGGAGGTCGCCGAGCAGGTGCGCTCGGTCGGCGCGCAATGGCTCGACCTCGGCATCGACGCCGCGGGCGAGGGTGGTTATGCGCGCGAACTCACCGACGACGAGCGGGCCCAGCAGCAGCAGGCATTGGAAGACGCCATCAAGGGCTTCGACGTCGTGATTACGACCGCACTCGTGCCCGGCCGCCCGGCACCCAAGCTGGTGACCGCCGCCGCGATCGAGGGCATGAAGCCGGGCAGCGTGGTCGTCGACCTCGCCGGCGAGACCGGCGGCAACAGCGAACTCACCGAACCCGGTCAGACCGTCGTCAAACACGACGTCACCATTGTGTCCCCGCTCAATCTGCCGGCGACCATGCCCGAGCACGCCAGCGAGCTGTACGCGAAGAACCTGTTCGCGCTGATCGACCTGATGCTCGACGAGAATGGCGCCATCGCAGCGAATTTCGACGACGAGGTGCTCGCCGCCGCGTGCGTCACGCGTGAGGAGGCATCCGCCTGATGTACACCGGACTGCTGGCGAATATCGCGATCCTGGTCCTGGCCGGGTTCGTGGGATTCGCCGTGATCTCCAAGGTTCCCAACACCCTGCACACCCCGCTGATGTCGGGCACCAACGCCATCCACGGCATCGTCGTGCTCGGTGCGCTGGTGGTGCTGGGAAGTCTGCCCGCCGATGCGTCCTGGGGTGTGCGGATCATCGCCTTCGTCGCCCTCGTGTTCGGCACGTTGAACGTGGTCGGCGGCTTCGCGGTCACCGACCGCATGCTGGGCATGTTCAAGGGCAAGAAGGAGCCCGCCCAGAAGGAGAAGGAGACGGCCAAGTGAGCGCCACCAACGTCGCCCTGGTCGGATCGGGGCAGGTATCCGAGGGTCTCGGCTACGGCGTGAGCGCGCTGTACATCGTCGCGTTCTCACTGTTCATCTACGGCCTGATGGGCCTGACCGGGCCCAAGACCGCGGTGCGCGGCAACTGGATCGCGGCCGCCGGCATGGGGATCGCGATCGTGGCCACGCTGCTCGGCGTGTACAACAACGCCGGCGACGCCGGGGTGCCGTCGATCAACTGGATCCTCATCGCGGCCGGCCTGATCGTCGGTGTGGTGTTGGGCATTCCACCTGCGTTGAAGACCAAGATGACCGCGATGCCGCAGCTCGTCGCGCTGTTCAACGGTGTCGGCGGCGGTACCGTCGCGCTCATCGCATGGTCGGAGTACCTGGAATCGGACGGCTTCACCGCACTGACCGAGACGCCCGACGTGCACGTGATCGTCGGATCGCTGTTCGCCGCGATCATCGGTTCGGTGTCGTTCTGGGGTTCGCTCGTCGCCTTCGCGAAACTGCAAGAGCTGCTGAACAAGAACCTCGAGCGCAAGCTCGTCGCCGGTGCCAAGGCGTTCCAGTTCGCCAACATCGTGCTGGCCGTCGCTGCGGTCGCGATCGCGATCTACATCGGGATCTCGGCCGGCAATGCCGACGCCACCCCGTGGTTCTGGATCCTGGCGCTGCTCGTCGTCGCCGGCCTGATGGGGCTGTTCGTGGTGTTCCCGATCGGCGGCGCCGACATGCCGGTCGTCATCTCGCTGCTCAACGCGCTGACCGGACTGTCGGCCGCGGCAGCGGGTCTCGCGCTGAACAACACCGCGATGATCGTCGCCGGCATGATCGTCGGCGCGTCCGGCTCGATCCTGACCAACCTGATGGCCAAGGCGATGAACCGGTCTATTCCGGCGATCGTGTTCGGCTCCTTCGGTGGGGGTGACGCCGGTGGTCCCGGCGGCGACGGCGCTGCGGGCGGCACCGTCAAGGCCACGTCGGCGTCCGACGCGGCGATCCAGATGGCCTACGCCAACCAGGTCATCGTCGTCCCCGGTTACGGTCTCGCCGTCGCGCAGGCCCAGCACGCCGTCAAGGAGATGGCCAGTCTGCTCGAGGAGAAGGGCGTCGAGGTCAAGTACGCGATCCATCCGGTCGCCGGCCGCATGCCCGGTCACATGAACGTGCTGCTCGCCGAGGCCGACGTCGAGTACGACGCGATGAAGGAAATGGACGACATCAACGGCGAATTCGGCCGCACCGACGTCGCCATCGTCATCGGCGCCAACGACGTCACCAACCCCGCCGCCCGCAACGATCCGGGCTCGCCGATCCACGGCATGCCCATCCTCAACGTCGACGAGGCCCGCTCGGCCATCGTGCTCAAGCGGTCCATGTCGTCCGGCTACGCCGGGATCGAGAACCCGCTGTTCTACGCGGACAACACGTCGATGCTGTTCGGCGACGCCAAGAAGATGGTGGACAGCATCATCGAAGAGCTCAAGGGCCTGTAGCGCAGCACCGTCCGCGCGGTGACGGCGGTGGCGCCGCGCGGACGGTCCTTCGATCACCCGTGCCGTCGTGCAGCGACGGCTCTCGACCCGCCCTGCACGGAACGCCGCTGCCGCGGTGTGACAGCGGCCACCGCGCCGCGGAGGCGCCGCGCAAGCTCACACCAAGCTCTCATCGCACGCTCATCCGACGTACCTCGCGATCCCCTACATTCGTCCGCATGGCACCCGAACGCATGAGTCGAGTCCGTGACGTCGTCCGCTACGACGTCCCCGCATCGCTAGTCGTTTTCCTTGTGGCACTGCCGCTTTCGCTGGGGATCGCGATCGCGTCGGACGCTCCGGTGATGGCCGGGCTGATCGCCGCGGTTGTCGGCGGCGTGGTCGCCGGACTGATCGGCGGATCGCCCCTGCAGGTATCCGGGCCGGCGGCCGGCCTGACCGTGGTGGTCGCCGAACTGGTCGCCACCTTCGGGTGGAAGGTCACCTGTGCGATCACGGTGGCCGCGGGGCTGTTGCAGATTCTGTTCGGGCTCAGTCGAATAGCCCGCGCGGCGCTCGCCATCGCCCCGGTCGTCGTGCACGCGATGCTCGCCGGTATCGGTATCACCATTGCGCTGCAACAGATTCACGTCCTCCTCGGCGGTGACTCGGCCAGCACGGCGTGGCAGAACATCACCAGCCTGCCCGGTCAGCTCATGAACCTGCATATCGCGGATGCCACGGTGGGCATCATCGTCATCGTGGTGATGCTGAGCTGGCCGGCGCTGCCCGCGCGGTTCCGCAAGGTACCCGGCCCGCTGGTGGCGATCGTGCTGGCGACGCTCGTCGCCATGGTGCTGAGGCTTGAGGTGGATCGAGTTCAACTGAACGGCAATTTCTTCGAGGCCATCTCGCTGCCCCAACTGCCCACCGGTAATTGGTCCGGGATCGTGCTCGGCATCCTGACGGTCGCGCTGATCGCCAGCGTCGAGTCACTCCTGTCGGCGGTCGCTGTGGACAAGATGGGCGGCTCGCGTACCAACTTCAACCGCGAACTGATTGGGCAGGGCAGCGCGAACATGGTGTCCGGTGCGCTCGGCGGGCTGCCGATCACCGGCGTCATCGTGCGCAGCTCGACCAACGTCGCCGCCGGCGCACGCAGCCGCTGGTCGGCGGTGCTGCACGGCGTTTGGGTCCTGGTGTTCGCGGTGCTGCTCACCGCGCTGGTCGAACAGATCCCGATGGCGGCGCTCGCCGGACTGCTGGTCGTGATCGGCATCCAGTTGGTCAAGCTGGCCCACATGCGGGTCGCGTTGCGCACCGGCGACCTGTGGGTCTATGCGATCACCGTGGCCGCGGTCGTCTTCCTCAACCTGCTGGAGGGCGTCGCGATCGGTCTCGCGCTGGCCGTACTGCTGGTGCTCTGGCGAGTGATCCGGCCCGACATCGACGTCGAATCCGACAGCACCGGAACCATTCCCGACAACGCCGACGCGACGAGCGACACGCCCGCGTGGACGGTGCGGATCCGTGGATCGCTGTGCTTCCTGTCGTCGCCGAGCCTGCATTCGGCATTCGGCAAGGTCCCGGAGAAATCGGCGGTCACCATCGAACTCGACACCGACTACCTCGACCACGCCGCATCGGAGATGATCGACGACTTCGTCCGCGCCCACGAGGCGACCGGCGGCACCGTCGTCGTCGTCGAACGCGGCAAGGCCCGGCGTGCACACGCACCGGTGGCCCCGCCGCGCAGGCACACCGGCGGCATCGTCGGTCTCACCCCGTGGCGCAGCCAACGGCTCCGGCCGGCGGACGAGGAGGAAGTGGCCGACGTGCCCGCGCCGCTGCGCTCGATCCTCGCCGGGGTCACCGACTACCACCGGGAGCACGCCGAGGTCCTGCGCGGTCATCTCAGCGACGTCGTCGACTATCAAGAGCCAGACGCATTCTTCCTCACCTGCGCCGACTCCCGGATCCTGCCGAATATCATCACCAACAGCGGCCCCGGTGACCTCTTCTGCGTCCGCAACATCGGCAACCTGGTGCCCGTCGACGCCCCGGACCCGTCGGTCGAGGCATCCCTGGACTTCGCGATCAACGAGGTCGGCATCACCTCCGTGGTGGTGTGCGGGCACTCGTCGTGCGGTGCGATGCGGGCGATGCTCGACGACACCGAGCGCGACGAGCGGTCCACCCCGATCCGGCGGTGGCTGCGGCACGCCCGGCCGAGCCTGTCGGCGTACCGCTTGGACCATCCGGCCGGCCGCGCGGCCGCCGAACTGGGCTTCGGCGAGGTCGACCGGCTCGCCGTGGTCAACGTTGCCAAGCAGGTCGAAACGCTCAGCCGGCACCCGCTGGTGGGTCGGGCGGCTGCGGAGGCGCGCCTGCGCATCGTCGGACTGTACTTCGATATTCGCACCGCCCGGGTGTACGAGGTCACCGCGACGGGCATTCACCCGGCGGGGATCGGGCACCACGCGGCACGACTGCTGGGCAGCGAGTCGGTGCCGGTCTGACCACGCCGGGCAACGATCGACGCCGACTCCGCGCCAGGTCGCGTCGTCCGCGACCGTCGCGGAGTCTCCCGGTCGGGTGAGCCTCTCTAGAACATCACCGCACGGAAGTGGGTGATCATCCGCCGGTCATCGATGATGTGGAACGCGATGCCCGGGGGCTGGCCGCGGTTGACGATGTCGTGGCCCTCGAACGGGAGGTTCAGGGTCGAGGCGACACCGGGCGCGACACACACGGGGCGGCCGGCGAATTCGGTGACGGTCGGGGAGTGGGCGTGTCCGCACAGGAACCCGATGATGCCGGGATGCCGGTCGACGAGTTCGGCCAGTCGCTCGGGGCCGGTGAGCCGGATCGAGTCCATGAACGGCATCCCGAGCGTGACCGGCGGGTGATGGAAGGCCAGCAGGACGGGGACGTCGGGGCCGGCGGCGGCGATCTGGTCCGACGCCCACGCCAGCGTGTCGTCGCTCAGATATCCCTCGTTGCGGCCGGGAATCGAACTGTCCAGCACCATCAGTAACACCCCGTCGACGAGCTGCGCCCAGTTAACCGGCGCCGAACTCTTCACACCGAGCATGACGCTGCTGAACCGCTCCCGGATGTCGTGATTACCGACCGTGATCAGCGTCGGCAACGGGCTGACCAGTACTCGCAGCGCCTCGGCGTATTCGCTCTCGCCGCCCTCGTCGGCGATGTCACCGGTGATCAGCAGCGCGTCGATCTCGTCCGCGTGTGCGTTGACGTAGCCCAGGGTCGACTCGACACGGGCGCGATTGATCCGCGTGCCGTTGAAATGTAAGTCGCTGATGTGTGCGACGACGACCACCGCTGCTGCTCCCGTCGACGGGCCTGAATGAACACCCCGAGGCTAACGGGACGTCGGGACGGTGCCGTGGAGAGGGGGCGTCGCGGCGGGTCGCGCCCACCATGCCATGAGTGCTGCCACCGCGGTGACCGGCGCCCACAGCCGCTCGTACGGTGAACGGGACGCGAGGTTGGCCGGTGTGCCGGCGGCCATGAGTGCGGCGATGACACTCAGCACGCGTCGACGGACCGTGGCGGGGCCCGCGCCAGATGAGAGGTATGCGGCGGTGCCGAGATAGACGGCCGACGCCGTACCGCTCACCGCGCGCAGGCGCGGCGGCAGGGCGCCGCGATGCGCACCCCCGTAACTCGCGGCACCCCACGGGCAACCGAGCGCGAGTCCCGCCTGGAATGCGCCGAGCACGGTGAGCAGTAGGCACAGGGCGTGTTGTGCACGGGTGCGTCGTGTCGTCGAATCGGTCATCGGTGGTCTCAGGCGTCCGTGGCTCCGTCGGGTGGGCGTGGTGCTGGTTTCGATACGCGGCTCCTTCGTCGCGGCTACTCAACCAGCGGGGAGGCTACTCAACCAGGGTGCTGGTTTCGATACGCGGCTCCTTCGTCGCCGCTACTCAACCAGCGGGTGCTTCGTCGCGGCTACTCAATCAGCGGGGGTGCTGCTCAACCAGCGGGGGCGGGGGCGACTCAACCAGCGGGTTCGGGAGGGTCGGGGTCGCCGGAATCCGGCCGCAGCGTGTCGTCCAGCAGGGTGCGAAGTTCGGTGAAGTGGTGCGTGTCGGCGTCGGCGTTGTACGCGGGCAGGTCGGCCATCGTGTAGCCGTGCGGCGCGCCCGGATAGACCGAGGTCGAATGCGGGACCCCGGCGTCGGCCAGCGCGTGCTCGAACTGGGCGATCGCCTCCGGCGGCATCGAGCGATCGTGATCGGCGTGGACCGCGAGCACGGTCGCGGTGAGGTCGCCGGCCCGCAGGTGCGGGCTGTTCGGCTCGTCGGTCACCAAGCGCCCGGTGTGGAACAGGGCCACCGCGGCGACGTCGTCCGGGCGGAGCGCGGCGGCCAGGAACGCCAGCCTGCCGCCCATGCAGTAGCCGGTGACCGCGACCGGACCGTCCGCGACCCCGGGCAGCGACTGCAGCGCATCGAGGTAGGCGGGCAGGTCGCGTTCGGCGATCTCGTCGGTGAGGGTGCCCACCCGGGACATCGCATCGCCGAAGATCGCCTCCCGATGCTCGTCGTCGGTGAGATCACCCAGATCGAGGTCGTCGATCGAGCCCAGTCGATGGAACACATTCGGCGCCATCACGATGTAGCCCCACGACGCGATCTCCTCGACCATCCGCCGCGTCCGGTCGCGGAGACCGAATGCGTCGATGAAGAACAGCACCCCGGGCAGCAACCCATGGGCCTCGGTGGGTTTCGCCACGAAGGCCTCGACGGTGCCGTCGGGTGTCGATACGTCGACGGTGGCGCCCGCGACGGGCCCGCCCGGTGTCGCTGCGCTGGTGTCGCTCATCGCACTCCTTTGCTGCGTCTGGGGTTGCTGCCTGGTATCACCGGTCTACAGATCTCCCGGCAGTTTGTCCCGCCGGATACCTCGCCAGCTTGGATGTCGGAGGTGGCCGGTGCTCGTCCAGTCCATGAACCGCACCTCGCCGACGATCTTCGGGAGCACCCAGTGCGCGCTCGCCGCCACCGGCCGGTCGAGTTCGTCGAGGAACGGACAGGTCTTGATCTCCAGCGGTTCGAGTTCGGCCAGCAGCGACGAGAGCTGAGCGTCGGTGAAGCCGGTGCCGACCCGGCCGACATAGCGCAGCCCGGTCTCCTCCGGCAGCCCGAGCAGCAGCGACCCGATGGTGCCGGCGCGGTTGCCACGCCCGGGGCGCCAGCCGCCGACGACCACCTCGATATCGCTCCAGTTCTTGTGCTTGAGCCACGTCGAGGTCCGCCGGCCCTGCTGGTAGGTCGAGTTGCGGCGTTTGGCGACAACACCTTCCAGATTGTGTTCCCGGCTGTAGTCGATCGCTGCCCGACCCGGACCGGGTAACAGGTCAGGGACCTCGGCGTACGGGGAGTCACGGAACGCCGGCGCGAGTTCGGTGAGGAGTTCCCGACGCTGCGACCACGGCCTGCGCAGCAACGACGTCCCGTTCAGGAACAGGATGTCGAACAGGTAGAACTTCAGCACGTATGGCTCGTCGGTGGTGTTCCGGGACGCCAGCAGGGTGAAATTGGACTTGCCGGTGGAGTCCAGCGCGACCACCTCGCCGTCCAGCACGACGTCCATCAGGCCGAGATCGTCGGCCAGCGCCGCCAGCTCGGGGAAGTCCGCGGTCATGTCGATGCCCGACCGCGACATCAGCCGAAAGCGGCCGTCGATGTAGCGCAACATGACCCGGTAGCCGTCCCACTTGCCCTCGAATGCCCAGTCGCGGCCGTTGAGGTTCTCGATGTCCTCGTCGGTGGCCAGCATGGGCCGCGGGTCTTTGAGGCGCTCCGGCAGGATCGGTCGCGGCTCGTCGCTCATCAGGTGGGCGAGCCAGTTCTTCTCGCCGGTCTTGATCAGCGCATACCGTCCCTGGATGCGGTCGCCGTGCAGCCGGACGATGATCTCTTTGTCCCGCCACTTCTCCGTCTCGTAGGTGCCGCGGTCCCAGATCTCGACGTGGCCACCGCCGTACTCGCCCGCCGGGATGTCGCCGGCGAAGTCGGCGTAGTCCATCGGATGGTCCTCGGTCTGCACCGCCAGCCGATTCTGATCCGGATCGTCCGGCAGGTTCTTCGGCACCGCCCAGGACACCAGGACGCCGTCACGCTCCAGCCGGAAGTCGTAGTGCAGGCGGCGCGCATGGTGTTCCTGGATGACGAAAATGGGTTCCGCCGTGGCATTTTTGGGCGCCTGCCACGAGTCGTCGGCGTCGGGTGCGGTGAGGTCGTCGCCGGTGGAATCGGTTGCGGTGGAATCGGCCGTCGTGGAATCGGTGGCGGCGGTGCGTTCGGCGAGCTTGCGTCGGTGCTCGGAGTCCCCGAACGGCTCCGGGGTCTTCGACGCGTCGCGACGCCGCCGGTACTCGCGCAGATCGACGACGTGATGTGCCGACGTCGCCCGCTGCGTGCCCGCGTCGTCCCGGGCACCCGGTTCACCGTCACTGGGATCGGAGCCGCGCGGATCGGGGCCAGCAGGGCCGGGGCCGTGGGGGTCGGGTTCACTGCCGGGATACGGGTCGTCGAGACCACGGAGCAGATCGCCGACGTCGGCGACGCGGTCGAGGACCTCCGGGTACAGCAACTGGGCGATGTCGGGATCGGTCAGCTCGTCCCAGGTGCGGGGCGCGGCCACCCACGGCTGCTGCCGGCCGCGTAGCGAGTACGGCGACAGCGTCGTCTTGGAGGCGCTGTTCTGGCTCCAGTCGATGAACACCCGGTCGTCGCGCACCGATTTCGACATCGACGCGGTGATCGCGTCCGGGTGCTCGGCGGCGAGGCTGGTCGCGATCTGGCGCGCGACGGTGCGCGCCGAATCGGGCGCGACCGGTTTGGGGAATCGCGCGTACACGTGGATGCCCTTGCCGCCGCTGGTCACCGGGTACGAGTCGAGGCCGGCGTCGTCGAGCATGTCCCGGATCGCCACGGCGACCTCGGCGCATTCGCGCAGCGGCACCCGCGGTCCGGGATCGAGGTCGAGGACCAGGCGGTTGGCCCGCAGGTCCGCCGGATCGCGGTCGGAATCGGGGGTGACCCGCCACTGCGGTGTATGCAGCTCGAGTGCGGCCATCTGTGCCAGCCACACCAGAACGGCGGTCGAGTCGGCCATGGCGTAGTCGATGATCCGGCTGCTGTGCTCCACCCCGTACCGCGGGATCCATGCCGGCGCGCTCTCCGGCAGTGCTTTCTCGAAGAATGGGCTCGATTCGACGCCGTTCGGCCACCGTTTGCGGGTGATGAGACGACCGTGCAGGTGCGGCAGCATGACGTCGCCGATGCGGGTGTAGTAGTCGATGACGTCGAATTTGCGGGTGCCGGTCTCCGGGTACAGCACCTTGGCGAGGTTGGTGACCGCAATCGTGTGCCCGTCGACCTCGAGGCTCTGCCCACCCGCCATGGGTCCTATTGTGCCGGGTCGGCTCACGCGAGGGGCCGACGTTGCCCAGCCGACAATGGCACAATGACCCCATGCGCTCGATCTGGAAGGGCGATCTCAGCTTTGGCCTGGTCAACGTACCGGTCAAGGTGTACTCGGCGACGGAGAGCCACGACCGCAAGTCGTATCAGGTGGACTCGTCGGACGGCACCCGGGTCCGCTACCGGCGGGTGCGGGAGGGCACCGACAGCGAGGTCGATTTCGCCAATATCGCCAATGCCTATGAGACCGATTCCGGCGACACCGTCATCCTGACGAAGGACGATCTCGCGACTCTGCCGGTGCAGAAGAGCCCGGAGATCTCGATCCTGGAGTTCGTGCCCGTCGATCAGGTCGACCCGATCTACTTCGACAAGCCGTACTACCTGGAGCCGGCGTCGAAGTCACCGAAGGCGTACGTGCTGCTCGCCAAGGCGTTGCAGGAGACGGATCGGCTGGCTATCGCGTCGTTCACGCTCCGTAACCGCACCCGGATGGCGGCGTTGCGGGTGATCGACGGAGTGATGACCCTGCAGACCCTGCTGTGGCCGGACGAGGTGCGCACCCCCGACTTCGACTTCCTCGGCGAGGATGTGCAGATTCGCGACCAGGAACTGGAGATGGCGTCGTCGCTGATCGAATCGATGGCCCAGGACTATGACCCCAGCGAGTTCTCCGACACCTACCAGAACGAACTGGCCAAACTCATCGAAGCGAAATCCGAGGGGTCGGAGGCATTCCCGGAGGCCGAGTCGGCACCCCAAGACGAGGACAGCGAGGTCGCGGATCTCCTTGCGGCACTGCGGGCGTCGGTGAAGGACCGGGGATCGTCGGGGTCCGGCTCGGTGAAGGATCGCGGATCGTCGGGGTCCGGCTCGCGGCCGGGTGTGAGTCCGGCCGAGTCGGATGCGGCGGGAGCCGGCGACGAGGACGACGAGGACGCGAACGAGTCGGGCCGCGCTCCTGCAAAGAAGGCGGGCGCCAAGAAGGCGCCGGCCAAGAAGGCCGCCGCGAAGAAGGGTCCGGCGAAAAAGACTGCGACGAAGGCCGCCGCGGCACAGGCCACTGGGACCAAGGCCGCATCACAGACGACCGCTAAGAAGGCGGCGAAAAAGTCGACCCGACAAGCCAGTTGAGAGAAGTGATCACCCATGACCGCACCCGCACCGCTCGACGTGCTCATCGTCGGGGCCGGCCTGTCCGGCATCGACGCCGCGTATCGGATTCGGGAGAAGAATCCGGATGTCCGTTACGAGATTCTGGAGCAGCGCGACAATATCGGCGGCACGTGGGATCTGTTTCGGTACCCGGGAGTTCGGTCCGACTCCGACATCTTCACGCTCAGCTTTCCGTTCCGGCCGTGGACCGGTAACCGCACCGTCGCCTTCGGCGGTGAGATCCGCGACTACCTGGAGGACACTGCCCGCGAAACCGGCATCTATCCGCACATCCGCTTCGGGGTAGAGGTGCTGGCCGCCGACTTCGACACCGACACCGACCTGTGGACGGTAACCGCTCGTCGGCAGGGCGAAATCCGTACCTACACGGCGCGATTCCTCTACATGTGTACCGGTTACTACCGTTACGACGCCGGCTACACCCCAGAGTTTCCGGGTATCGAAGAGTTCACCGGACAGGTGGTGCATCCGCAATTCTGGCCGGAAAACCTGGATTTCGCCGGCAAGAAGGTGGTCGTGATCGGCAGTGGCGCCACCGCGGTGACGCTGATCCCGGCGATGGCGAAGGATGCCGGGCACGTGACGATGCTGCAGCGGTCGCCGACCTATATGCTGCCGCTGCCCTGGCAGGACCCGCTGACCAAGATCATCAAGGACGTGCTGCCCAGCCGCCTCGCCAATCAGGTTGTCCGCTGGCGCAACGCGATCGGCACCATGGCCGTCTATCTGTTCTGCCGACGGTTCCCGAAGTTGTCGCGGAAGATCTTGCGCCAGTTGGCGGTTCGGATGCTGCCGAAGGGCTACGACGTCGACACCGACTTCAAGCCACGGTACGAGCCGTGGGATGAGCGCATGTGCATCATTCCGGCCGGTGACTTCTACACCACCGTCAAGGACGGTGACGCCGACGTCGTCACCGATCACATCGAGCGGTTCACGCCGACCGGCATCAAGCTCACGTCGGGCCGGGAGCTCGACGCCGACATCGTGGTAACCGCCACCGGGCTGGACCTCGTCGCTTTCGGCGGCACCACGTTGAGCATCGACGGCAACGAGATCAAGCCGCACGATCACTTCGCGTACCGTGGGTACATGCTCAGCGACGTCCCGAACCTCGCATGGTCGGTGGGGTACACGAATGCGTCGTGGACGATGCGAGTGGATCTGACCGCGCAGGCGGTCGGGGAGTTGCTCGCGTACATGCGTGACCACGGGTACACGCGAGCAGTGCCGACGATCGCCGCGGGCGCTGCGCTGCCCGAACGCCAACTGCTGGCACTGGATTCGGGATATGTCCGACGCGCACAGTCGCGGCTGCCGAAGGCGTCCGACGAGAATCCGTGGCTGGTTCGGCACAACCTGTTGTTGGATGCCTTCGACGCGCGACGCTACGACGTCGAGGAGTCGATGACGTTCGGCACGGCAACCCCGGTGGGCGAGAAAATCGCTGGCTGAGTAACCGTCGGTGCGGGCACCCTGATGGGGTGACGACCGACGACGTGACCCGCGCGGAGGGTGCGGTAGCTGCGGGGCAGTCGCCACCGCAGCCGGGCGGGTCCGGCCGCGGTGAGCGACTGCCTCGCGCACTGCGGCCGTTTGGCGTCGGCCAGTACCGGCTGCTGCTGGCCGGTCTGGTGTTCGCGATGTTCGCCGACGGCGCGTGGATGGTGGCGCTCGTCTGGCAGGTGATTGCGCTCGGGGGCGGCCCCGGACAAGTGTCGGTCGCAACGTCGATCGGTGCGATCGGCATTGTGGTGTCGACCCTCGGTGGTGGGGTGCTGGCCGACCGGGTGTCTCAACGGTCGATCATCATCGGGCTCGAAACAGTCAAGATGATCACCTTCGGGCTGGTCGGGATCGCCTCGTTGGCCGGGGTGCTCACCCTGCCGATGGTCGTCGTCGCGGCGTTATTCGGCGGCGTCACCATCGGGATGTACTACCCGGCGTACTCGGCGTTGCTGCCGCGGCTCATCGCAGCGTCGGAGTTGCAGGCCGCCAACGGGATCGAGGGCTTCCTCCGGCCGGTCGTGTACCAGGCCGCCGGGCCGATGGTGGCCGGCGCGGTCATCGGTGCGGTCGCTCCCGGACCCGCGATCGTCTGTGCGGCGGTCGCCAGCATCGCATCCGGTATCTGCTATCTGGCGATGAAACCGGTTGTGCGGGAGCGCGATGGCGATGCTGACGGGTCGGGTGCGAGATCGGTGGTCGCCGACCTGGGAGAGGGATTCGCGTACCTCTGGCGGACACCATGGCTGTGGGCCACACTCTTCTTCGCGACCGTGCTGGTGTTGATGGTGGTCGGGCCGCTCGAGGTGCTTGTCCCGTTTCTGCTGCGGGATCGGATCGACGGCGACGCGGGCGATCACGCCCTGGTGCTAGCGGGTTTCGGTGTCGGGTCGGCGATCGGCGCGCTGGTGTTCGCGTCGATCCCGATGCCCCGCCGGTATATGACGGTTCTGTTCGCGATCTGGGGATGGTCGAGTGTGCCGCTGGTGATCATGGCGGTCGCCGACCGGACCTGGCTGTTCGTGGTTGCGGGCGTGGTGTTGGGTATGGCGCTCGACGCACCAATGGTGTTGTGGGGCACGCTCTTGCAGCGTCGGGTGCCGAAGCACCTGCTAGGCCGCGTCGCGAGCCTCGACTTCTTCGTCTCGGTCGCCCTCATGCCGGTGTCGATGGCGATCGCCGCCCCGGTCGCCGACGCCATCGGCCTGACCGCGACGTTCGTGCTGGCCGGGCTGCTGCCGGTGCCCGTCGCCGCCGCGTTCTACGTCGCCGCTCGCCTCTGGCGAGACGAGGTTGCACACCCGCTGCGCTGACGCCGGACCGCTGGTTGAGTAACCGGGCCAAGCCTCGCTGGGGAGTGGCGCCATCCGCGCTCATGAACCGGCGAGATCCGGTACAGCCGACACATGACCACCCGCCGGTTGAACAACGTCCCGCTGGTTGAGTAGCCGCGAGGAACGAGCGGCGTATCGAAACCAGCAGCCGCACAACACATAACGCTGGCTTCGATACGCCCTCCGCTAGCGCTCCGGGCTACTCAACCAGCGGGCCCGGGGAGATGCGTGATCCATCAGCCTTCTGAGGTCCACCTCTCGGGAGCGAGGTGCGATGCGAGAGCGTAGAGGTCGGCGACCCGCGTTGGCCTCCCGTCTACGTATGGCCAGCCGTGGACGGCATCCAACCAATCCCTATACATCGCGTGTGAATCTAGTACCGAGCCGAGCAGTCCGCCGGCGATTGCGGCGACGGTGTCGGTGTCGTTTCCGATGCGGATCGCCGCGTACAGGGAATCGATAAAGTGTCGCCGACCATTTCGTGGCGTTTGCAGGATCGCCGCGGCGGCCGCTTGGAGCGCCGTGACGGTGAATCCGTTCGGTGAGAAGCTCAGCGGGTCCTCGGTCTTGGCCGCGTGTAGCCAGCGCTCCCACTTCCTGCGGCGATCGGCGGGAAGTAGGTCGAGGCCAGCGGGGATGTTGAACTCTCCGTCGAGGATCCCGATGCGAATCGCCTCGGTCCAGAGCACGCAGGAGTCCCCGGCGAGAGCATCGCCGTGGGTGAGTTCGGCGACCGCGCGCGCAGCATGGGCGAGTGCGACCCGGTCGTCGAGATGGGCGAGCGCCACGGGAGACGTTCGCATCAGGGCTCCGTTACCCGCCGATCCTGGGTGGGCGACGGCGTATGCGCGGGACTCTGCTCGCATCGCGAGTCCGACCGGCTCGTCAGGATCTCTCGTTAGGCGTCGGTGGGTTGCGGACAGCACCGCGCGGGTCTGATTGCCGATATCGGGTGGGCTGCACGAGAAGTCGGTGTACCAGCGCATGAAGCCGCGAGCGACGATGTCGAGGCCTTCCGGGGTAGTCAGGTCGCGTCCACCGGCCACGGCCTCCGCGATCGCGACGGCCATCGAGGTGTCGTCACTCCACTCGCCGGGCGCATAGTTGCCTAGACCACCGCCCTTCATCTCAGGGATCTCATTCGGGCCGAGCTTCCGCGCGAACTCGTAGGGGACGCCGAGCGCATCGCCGATCGCCGTTCCGGCGAGTGTTGCTCGGGCTCGCTCGAATTGAGCCTCGTTGAGAAGCATGGTGCCTCCTGGTGTCGATCTGTTGTGAGGCGGCGGAACTGGCAACAAAGCTCAAGGAAATCGGCCAGAATGTTCGTCGCTTTCGGCGTTGTGAACATGGTGGCATGAGGTACCGACAATTTCGGCTGCGCTCCGAATGACGAAGCCTGCACAGATGGCACGTGAGCGGGCTCTCGCGACAATAATTGTCGTGTCGGCCCGCTGACGTGTCGGTTGTGTACTCGTCGGCGGTTGCCGCGGCTGGCGAGGTCCCTGGCATGGCGGCTGGTTTCGATACGCCGCTCGTTCCTCGCGGCTACTCAACCAGCGGAGGGGGCCGGCGGGTCTGCGGTGCGCGGTTGGTTTCGATACGCCGCTCGTTCCTCGCGGCTACTCAACCAGCGGAGGGGGCCGGCGGGTCTGCGGTGCGCGGTTGGTTTCGATACGCCGCTCGTTCCTCGTGGCTACTCAACCAGCGGGAATGCTCGTTTCTCGCGGCTACTCAACCAGCGGGAATGCTCGTTCCTCGCGGCTACTCAACCAGCGGGAACGCTCGTTCCTCGCGGCTACTCAGCCGATGGGGACCAGTGCCGACCCGGCGCCATCGCGGATCAGCTCGGTCAGTGCGGTGACGAGTGGGGAGCTCAGGCGCCAGTACTGCCAGTACAGCGGGACGTCGATGTGCCGGTCGACGAACCGAACCAGGCGGCCGGAAGCGAGCGCATCCTCGATCTGGGCGCGAGGGACTGCGCCCCAACCAATTCCGGCCTCGACCGCGCGGTAGAACTCGGTCGATGCCGGGATGTAGACGCCCGGCGGGTCCACTGGCTCGTCGGTCAGCAGCCGCAACACCGTCTGCTGCAGGTGATCGTCGCGATCGAAATGCACCATCGGCGCCGCGGCGAGCGCACTGGTCGTCGGCCCGGACGGCAGCCATCGCTCGACGAAATCGGGTGTGGCGACCGGCAGATACCGCATCGAGCCGAGTGGCACGGTGATGCAGCCGCGCACCCCGGTCGGCTCGGAGGTGATGGCGCCCACCACATCTCCCGACCGCAGTAGGCGACCGGTGATCGTCTCGTCCGCGCGCAGCACCTCAACCGCGACCGGATAGTCGCGATGAAACGTCGCCAGTACCGGCAGCAACCACGTCGCCAGCGAATCGGCGTTGGCGGCAACGGGTACGTGCACCCGGGGCGCCGGTAGATCGTCGGCGCGCCGCGTCCCGCGCGACCGCACTCCGAGCGACTCAGCACCGATCAGTTCCGACGACGCCTCGGTCGTCAGCAACTCCCACTGCCGAGCGAGCCGGGCGAGTACCTCACCGTCCGGGGTGGCGGTGACCGGTTTGCTGCGCCGGACGAGCACCCGACCGACCGCGACCTCCATCGCCTTGACCCGCTGACTCACCGCCGACGGCGTGACGTGCAGCGCCTCGGCGGCCGCCTCGAACGTGCCTTCGCGCAGCACCGCGGCCAGCGTGCGCAATCCGTCGGGTCCGATGTCCACCACGAAAGCCTACTGAAGCACAGCTAATGATTCATCAGAAACATTCGCTGGTCTTCGTAACGGAGGCTTCCTACCGTCGGACACCGTGACGACCTACTTCCTCGCCGGTGTCGCCGGACTACTTACCGGGCTGGGCCTCATCGTGGCGATCGGCCCGCAGAACACCTACGTCCTTCAGCAGGGTGTGCGGCGTACCCATGTCGTCTCGGTGGTCACGGTGTGCGCGCTCTCCGACATCGTGCTGATCGTCGTCGGTGTCGCCGGGCTCGGTGCAGTGGTGTCGTCGCATCCGGCGCTCGTCGAGATCGTCACGATCGTCGGCGGTGGCTACGTGATCGTGCTCGGACTTCTGGCGGCGCGACGGTGTCTGCGCAGCACCGACGCGATCCTCGCCAACGCGACCGAGGCCCGCACCCTCAGCCGCTGGGCGGCCGTCGGGACAGCGTTGGCCCTCACCTGGCTCAACCCGCACGTCTACCTCGACACCGTGCTGACAATGGGCACCATCGCCAATAGTCACGGAAATGCCAAGTGGGGCTTCGCCATCGGCGCATGTGCGGCGAGTGTCACCTGGTTCGCGATGCTCGGGGGCGGCAGTAGTCGACTCGCCCCGCTGTTTGCCCGGCCTGCCGCGTGGCGGCTCCTCGACGCCGCCGTTGCCGTCATCATGCTCACCATGGGCGGGATGTTGCTGGCGTCGGTCTGAGAAGGCCGCGACCATCCAGGAACAAGGTCAGGTCGGTGGCACCGCCTCGTCGGTGATGCACGTCACGCGACAGCCGGTCCGCCCCAGGTCGTGGGGTACATTGCAACCCACATCCCTGGGAGGCTCACGTGGCGATCTGGCTCTATCGACTCGGACGGTTCACGTTCCGGCACAAGTGGTGGGTGATCGCCGCCTGGCTTATCGCGCTCGTCGCAGTCGGCGCGCTGACCAGCGCGCTGCAACCCAAGTTCTCCACGAATTTCGAACTGCCCGGCACCGATTCGGACCGGGCGATGTCGGTGATGAAGGCCGACTTTCCCGCCATGAACGAGCGGCAGATGCAGGCATCGTCGCGTGTCGTACTGGCCGCCGACGACGGGCTCGCGGCTCACGACGCTCAGATCAACGGACTCGTCGACAAGCTGCGCACCCTGCCGAAGGTGATCGACCCGACGACCACCGTCCTCAATCCGGTGACGGTGGCACAGGAGAACCCCGCCGCCGCGCCGACCGTACTGCGCGACAACGGCAAGGTCGGGCTGATCGTGGTCAACCAGGCCATCAACCTCGAAGACCTCACCGCGAAGGATATGCAGCAGTTCCAGGACATCCTGGCCGAGTTCCGCGGCAACGGTCTGCAGGTCGAGGGCACCGGCGCGCTGATGCAGGTGTTCCAACAGGGCGGCGCCGCAGAGCTTCTCGGCTTCGCGGTCGCCTTCATCGTGATGATCGTGGCCTTCGGTGCACTCGTCGCTGCCTTCATCCCCATCGTCACCGGCATCGTCGGTGTCGGCCTGACCATGTTACTGGTCACGTTGAGCGCCAAGGTGTTCGACATCCAGCAGAGCGCAACCAGCATCATCACCATGCTCGGTATCGCCGTCTCCATCGACTACGCACTCTTCATCGTGTCGCGCTACCGATCGGAGCTGAATCTCGGCGGCAGCAAAGAGGCCGCCGCCGGCCGCGCGGTCGGGACCGCGGGCTCGGCCGTCGTCTTCGCCGGCCTCACCGTGGTGATCGCGGTCGCCGCGCTCGCCGTCGTCGGAATCCCCTTCATTACCCAAATGGGTATCGCCGCGGCATTCGCGGTGGTGATCGCGGTTCTCGGTGCGGTGACGCTGATCCCGGCATTGCTGGGCGCCTTCGGGCGATTCGCGTTCAAACCACGGATCCCTGGACTCCGGCACGGCGACGAACCCGATTCGCAACCGTCCAACGGTCTACGGGTCGCGCGGTTCATCACCCGATATCCGTTGCCGGTGGCGGTCATCGGATTGGTGTTGCTCGCCGTCGCGGCGCTCCCGATGACGAAGCTACAGCTCGGCCTCGAGTCGACCACCGACAGCGAGTACGCCGCGACACAGTTGCTCAAGCGCGGATTCGGTGAGGGTGTCAACGGCCCGCTGCTGGTCGTGGTCAGCGACGCCGACGGCGGCGACGTCGCCCCGGCCGCCGAGGCTGTCATCGGAAAGGTCAAGACACTGCCCGACGTCGCCAACGCCGATCAGCTCACCTGGATCGGCAACGGGCCCAATCCGGCTGCGCCGCAACAGGGTGCGACCGCCGCACTGATCACGGTCACCCCAGAATCGTCGCCCAGCAGTGAACGGACGCACGATCTGATGGAACAGATCCGTGACTACGGCTCGACCCGACCGGACGGCGCCGCGGTGAATGTCGGCGGCCAGACGGCCATCATGTCCGATATCTCGTCGAAGCTGTCGTCGGCGCTGCTGCCGTTCCTGATCCTCGTCGTCGGGCTCGCGTTCATCATCCTGATGATCGTGTTCCGGTCGATCCTGGTGCCGCTCACTGCGACCGTCGGCTTCCTGTTCTCGGTGTGCGCGACGTTTGGCGCCACGGTGTGGATCTTCCAGCAGGGCAACCTCGGACTGATCGAACACACCAAGCCCATCATCTCGTTCTTGCCGATCTTCCTCATCGGCGTGGTGTTCGGCCTGGCGATGGACTACCAGGTCTTCCTCGTCACCCGAATGCGTGAGGAATACGTGCACGGCGTGAGCGCCAAGGATTCGGTCATCATCGGCTATCAGCACGGTGCCCGCGTGGTGGCGTCGGCGGCGGTCATCATGATCTCGGTGTTCTCCGCCTTCATGTTGGCACCGGACACGATCGCCAAGATGATGGGCTTCGCGCTCGCTGCCGCGGTCTTCTTCGACGCCTTCGTTATCCGCATGGTCGTGGTGCCCGCGGTCATCACGCTGATGGGGGACACGGCGTGGAAGTTGCCGCGCTGGCTGGATCGGCTCCTGCCCAATGTCGACATCGAGGGCACCGCGATCCGCGAGATCCCGATCGAGCCTACGGGTTCCGCCGATCCCAACGAGAAGGACACGGTCCCGGCACCCGCCCGGTGATCGCTCCGCCTCGTCGCGCAACGGTATCCGGACGGGCCGTCACCCGGGTACCGTGGCCCCATGCCGACGCCGAGGTTCCCGCGATGACCGACCAGCCCGATTCGCCACTCGCCGGCCGCCCCGGTTTTGGCCGAATACGGCAGGGCGACATCTACGCCACCGGTATCCACGACCGAAAACCCTCGGTCCCTACCGATTTCGGCGAACTCGAACGGCGTGCCCGCAAAGCCTTGTCGGAGCGCGCATGGGCCTATATCGCCGGTGGCGCGGGCGAGGGGCGCACCATGGACGCCAACCGAGCCGCGCTGGGGCGCTGGGCAATCGTGCCCCGGGTGCTCCGTGACGTTTCCGAGCGAACCATGGCCATCGAGCTGTTCGGCGACCCTCTCCCGGCGCCGGTCCTGTTCGCTCCGGTCGGCGCGGGCGGACTCGCCCATACCGACGCCGACCTGCACATCGGGCGCGCGGCGGCCGAACTCGGCGTCCCGTATATCTTCTCCAATCAGGGCAGCGTCCCGATGGAACATGTTGCGGCAGAGATGGATCGGGTGCGGCCTAGCGCACCTCGCTGGTTCCAGCTGTACTGGTCGATGGACGACGAACTCGTCGACAGCCTGGTACGCCGGGCCGAGTCGTCCGGCGCATCCGCGATCGCGGTCACCCTGGACACCACGATGCTCGGTTGGCGGCCACAGGACCTCAACCTCGGCTCCCTGCCGTTCGCTCGTGCCGAGGGCATCGCGCAGTACACCTCCGACGACCGATTCCGGCGTATCGTCGCCGACCGGATCGCCCATCCGGACCCGACCGCCGAGGCGACGCCCCGACCGTCCCCGTCCGTGGGCGCGATCAAGACCTTGTTGTCGATCGCACGCAACACGCCGGGATCGTTCCTACGCAACCTGATTCGACCCGAACCACGGGTCGGCGTGCAAACCTTCCTGGACATCTACTCGCGGCCCTCGCTGTCCTGGTCCGACATTGCGACCCTGCGGGACAAGACGTCACTGCCGATCGTGTTGAAGGGCATCCTGCATCCCGACGACGCGCGACGCGCGGTGAACGAGGGGGTCGACGGGATCATCGTGTCCAACCACGGCGGCCGGCAGGTCGACGGCTCGATCGGCTCCGTCGATGCCCTCGATGCGATCGCACCGGTCGTCGACGGTCGACTGAAGGTACTCGTCGACTCCGGAATCTACACCGGCTCCGACGTTTTCAAGGCGCTCGCACTTGGCGCTGACGCCGTGTGTATCGGCCGTCCACACATGTACGGGCTGGCCCTCGCCGGGTCGGCGGGTGCGCGGGACGCCGTCGCCAACATCATCGCCGAACTCGACCTCACCCTCGGGCTCTCCGGTCACGCATCGACCGCAGATCTCGATCGCCAAGCACTGCAGCGGATTCGTAGCACAGATCTGCGGTAGGCGCGGTGCTATGAAGCGCCACTGAGGGGGCTTTCAGACGAGGGGGCGGGACGTGCGCATCCGCCATCGCACGTCGGCGAGCAAGGCGTTGAACGGGAACAGGCGGATCAGACGCGGCAGCCAGGGAAGCGCGGCGCGGACCACGCGGTTGTGAGCGTCGAAGAGCCGCTGCTGACGCGGAGATAGCGACACCCCCATCAGCTCACGGAATTCGACAGGGAGGAAGCCGATTGTGAGGATCTCCGACCACCACCCGGCGACGCGGGCCACGATCGGTCCGGCGAACTCCAGCCGGGCGATCGCCATCAGGTGGTCACGGATCACCGGATCGATGACCAGGCCGGAAACCGTGTCCTGCCAATATCTCTCGAACTCCTCGCGGGTGGCCGGCCACATGCCGGCGGGAACCTGCAGGGTAGTACCCAGCACCGCACCGCGCCGATAGGCGTCCTCGGTAATGGTGGCCGGATCGCCGTATATCCGCTGTATGTCCTCCCAGCCGCGATACAGGCACGCGGCCACCCAGAGTTGCAGGGCCGGATCGAAAGCCGTGTATTGGACTGGGCTTTCGGCAGTCGAGTACACCTGGGCGTGTGCCCGGTTGACCGCCGCACGATACGCCCGGCGGTCCTCGGCCGAACCATTGACCGCGACGGCGAGATAACTGAGCGTGGTCCGGGTGCGTTTGACCGGGTGCCGGAACAGATTGCCGGAGTCGACGCGGCTCTCGTACACGCCGTAGCCGACCGCGGGAACGGCGAGTTGCATGATGACGTTCGCCGAGCCGGCGAGGACGGCGACGCCGAGCATCTCCAACCCTCCGGCCGGTGTCGCATCGAGATCGCTGCGACTCACTCGGCCGGCATCGCGGTCGCTGGGTCGCGCCTGCTGATGAACCATAAGTCCTCCGTCGCGTGCGAGCGTCGTCGCCGAGCGCCGCAATCGCGACCCGTCGGATAATCTGGTAACGCCCGTTCCCTAAAAATATTCAACCGGTCGGCGGGTTCGGGTGTCAACCACCACCCGGATCTCCGACCACCGGGCTGCCAAGATGGAGACCGTGTCCGATGCGTCCACCGCCGCCGGCGCGGCCAGTTCCGACGACCGGCCCGCGGGCTCCGGCCTACGCGCCTACGGCGGGGTGGACGGGGACGCGCGCATCGCCCGTCGTCGGGCGGCGCTGATCGACGCAGCACTCGACGTCCTCGGGTCGGACGATTCGCCGCCCGACCCGGTCACCGTGCGCGGCATCTGCCGCGCGACCGGGCTGAATCCTCGCTATTTCTACGAGAGCTTCGACGGCGCCGACGCCCTCGTCGCGGCGACCTTCGACGAGGTCATCGCCGAACTGTCGCGGTCCGCTCTCGCGGCCTTCGAGGCGGCCGACGAGGTCGGTGACCGGGTCGCGGGCGCCGTGGGGGCCATGGTCGACGTCATCGACGCCGACCGCCGCAAAGGGCGCGTGCTGTTCTCGCCAGCCCTGCTGAGTCCGGTGGTGGCGGCCAAACGCGCCGAGTCGACCGACCTCTTCGCCAGCCTGACGGTGCGCACCGCATCCGGAGTGCTCGATGCCGAACGGAGCCCCGAAGCGGCGGCGGTCGCTCAGTTCCAGGTCGGCGGGCTTGGCCGGCTGCTCGCCGCCTGGCTCGACGGTCAGGTGCCATTGGACCGGGACGCCGTGGTCACTTTGAGCGTCCGACTGCTGCTGTCACAGGTCGACGCCGTCACCCGTCGGGTGACTCCCTGACCTGGCCGTGTCGCCCCCGTCGCTCGGCCCGATCGGTATCCGGGGTCGTCGCGCGCCAACGGCCAAGCCGCGGGGATCGGCCGCCGAGCGCGCCTCCTGCCCCCACCAGGGAACCGGGGGTGGGGATATGTTGGAAAGCATGAGTGGCGTGCCCGGCGAGACGACCGTCGACGGATCGATCGGCGCCGATGCTGCGCGGGCCGATACGTCGGAGGCCGGTAACCAGGATGCGGGTGCGTCGTCGTCGGGGGAGGTGAGCGGGCCCGGCGCGTGGCGCGACTACGGCGAGGCGGAGCTTCCGGTCCCGCTCGCGGCCGCGCTGGCCGCCTTCGCCGAACACGGTTACCACGGAACATCGGTGCGGGAGATCGCCGCTCGGGCCAACCTGTCGGTGCCGGGCCTCTATCACCACTACCCGTCGAAACAGTCGCTGCTGCAGGGCCTGCTGGAACGCACCATGACGGACTTGCTTGCCCGGTCGGAGGCCGCGATCGTCGAGGCCGGGCCCGAACCGGTGAAGCAGTTCGACGCCGTCGTCGAATCGCTGCTGCGGTTCCACATGTATCGCCGCGAGCAGGCGTTCGTCGGATCCACCGAGATCCGCAGCCTCGACGACTCCTATCGGGACACCTATATCGCTCATCGCGACCGCCAGCAGCACATGGTCGATCGGATCGTCTTCGCCGGTGTCGATGCGGGCGACTTCGCGACGCGCTATCCGAAGGACGCCAGCCGTGCCGTCACCACCATGTGCGTCGGCGTCTCCACCTGGTTCAAACTCGGCGGCGAGTTCGGTGCGGACGAACTGATCTCACGCAATCTGCAGATCGCACGCGACACCGTCGGGTACGCGAGCGACTGACACCGCAGCAGGTAGCCGGCGCCGGCCGCTTGACCTTGGTCGGTGCTGCCTGGCATTGTATCCGTCGACTGACCGAGCGAACGATCGGTCGGAGTGCGTCGCGAATCTGGTGAGGAGTCGGCATGCCCATCGACCTGAGCTACGCCCCCGACGTGCTTGACCTTGTGGAGCGGACCCGCCGGTTCGTCCGCGACTACGTGCTGCCGATCGAAGACGCCGCGAACGGTGACATCGAAGCCGCCGGCGGCGACGAGCTGCGTCGGGACATGAATGCGAAGGCCAAGGCGGAGGGCATCTTCGCGCCCCACGCTCCCGTCGAATTCGGCGGCCTGGGACTGTCGATGTCCGACCGCGCACCGGTGTTCGCTGCCGCCGGCTATTCCACCTTCGGCCCGATCGCCTTGCATATCGGCGCCCCCGACGAGGGCAATGTGCACTTGCTCGCGCATGTCGCCGACGACGCACAACGCAGCGCGTACCTCGCGCCGCTCGCCGCGGGCGATATCCGCTCCGCGTTCGCGATGACCGAGCCGGCACCGGGAGCGGGGTCTGATCCGAATGCGTTGCGCACCAACGCTACCCGCGTCGACGGTGGCTGGCAAATCACCGGTGAGAAACGATTCATCACCGGCGCCGACGGTGCTGGTTTCTTCATCATCATGGCGCGCACCTCGGGGGCTCCCGGCGATCGCGGCGGCGCGACCATGTTCCTCGCACCCGCCGACACTCCCGGAATCGACGTGCTGCGGCACATCCACACCACCGACCGGGCGATGATCGGCGGCCACTGCGAGGTGCGCTTCACCGACGTCTTCGTGCCCGATGCTGATGTTCTCGGCGAGGTCGATCAGGGGTACCGCTACGCGCAGGTACGCCTCGGTCCGGCGCGGATGACGCACGTGATGCGCTGGCTCGGTGTCGCCGAACGCTGCCACGATGTCGCTGTCGAGTACGTTGCCGACCGGGAAGGCTTCGGCGGCCGGCTCGCCGACCTCGGCATGATCCAGCAGATGATCGCCGACAACGAGATCGACCTGGCCGCCACCCGCGCACTCCTCGTGCGCGCCTGTCACGAACTCGACCTGGGCAACCATGCGTCGACCGAGACGTCGATCACCAAGACCTTTGCCGCCGAAGCATATTCGCGGATCGCCGACCGGAGTATCCAGATGTGTGGTGGGCTCGGCGTATCGGCTGACCTGCCACTCGCCCGGCTGCAACAGGAACTGCGCCCCTTCCGCATCTACGACGGTCCGTCCGAAGTGCACCGGTGGGCGATCGCCCGGCGCGCGGTCGGCCGAGCGCGCAAGGCCCGCGGGCAGAGTGTCGGAGAATCCCGGTGACCGGCCCGCCGCCCGATACCGGTTCCAGCACTGCGGGAGTCGACGAGAATGCCAGCGCCGCAGCGCTCGATCCGGTCGCGCTGCGTCGGTTCCTGGCCGACAACGGTGTCGCCGTTGCCGGAGAGTTACGGGTGGACCGGATCAGCGGCGGCCGGTCGAATCTGACCTATGTGGTCAGCGACGGCGAGCACCGCTGGGTTGCGCGGCGCCCGCCGACCGGCGGGCTCACCCCGTCGGCACACGACATGGCGCGGGAATGGGCGGTGACCAGCGCGCTCGCCGACACCGCAGTGCCCGTCGCCCGACCGGTAGCCTTCGACGCCGACGGTGCGGTACTCGGCGCGCCCTGCACGGTGGTGGACTTCGTCGACGGCCGGGTCGTGCGCACCGCCGCCGACCTCGACGCCCTGGACGACGCCGCCGTCGAAGCCAACGTCACCGGGTTGGTGGCGACCCTCGCCGAACTGCACGCCGTCGACTACCGGGCGGTGGGGCTCGGTGACTTCGGTCGTCCCGACGGGTTCGCCGCCCGCCAGGTGAAGCTGTGGGCACGACAGTGGGGGCACGTGAAGACCCGCGAGCTGCCCGACGTCGAGCGCTTGGCGATCGCGCTCACCGAGCGCGTCCCCGCGACGTCCCGCCACACGGTCGTGCACGGCGACTACCGCGTCGACAACACCATCCTCGATGCCCATGATCCGGGAATCGTTGCCGCCGTGGTGGACTGGGAGATGTCGACGCTCGGCGACCCGCTCACCGACGTCGCCCTGATGTGTGTCTACCGGGCCGCGGTGTTCGACCGGGTCCTCGGCTTCGACGCGGCGTGGACCAGCGACCGCTATCCGGACGCCGACGACATCGCGCAGCGGTATGCCGTCGCCACCGGTAACGACCTGGGCGACTGGGACTTCTACCGCGGACTGGCCAATCTCAAGCTCGGGGTGATCGCCGAGGGCATCAGCTTTCGGGCGAGATCCGGTGCGACGTCGGGCGACGGTGCCGAGAATGCCGCGGAGGTCACCGGCGAGTTCATCGCCGAAGGCTTGCGCTGCGTAGGCCGGACGCCGCGCCAGTAGGGTCGGGGACCATGGGTGTCATCTACCTCGTTCGGCACGGCCAGGCCGATCCCGTCGCGTACGGCATCACCGACGCATCGGGTCGGGACGCTACGGACGGAGGGACCGGTGGGGACGGAGGGCCAGGCGCGGGTGGGGTGACCGGTGCGGCCGACGGTGAGCCGGGCGGTCTGACCGCCGTAGGCGCGGTGCAGGCGCAGCTCACCGGGCGACTCCTCGCCGGCCTCACCGACCGGATCGATGCCGCCGTCAGCGGTGACCTGGCGCGGCAGCGGCAGACGCTCGCCGGGGTGCTCGCCGCATTCGATGCTCCGGGGCCTCCACCGACAGTGGATCCGGCATGGAACGAATACGAGCTACCGGCATTGGTCGGGGACGCGACGGCCGCGGAGTTCGCCGATGGCCGGGCGTACCAGCAGCGGCTCGATGCCGCACTGGCGGAGTGGATTTCGCAGGGGGAGAACACGGTCGGCGCCGGTAGCGCGCCGAATGGGAGCTCGCCGAATGGTGTAGCCGCTGCCGGCGAGTCGTACTCGACATTCCGGTCGCGCGTGCGGGCCGCCGCCGAACGCGCCGCCGCCCTCGCCGGGAGCGGTCGGACGGTGCTCGTGGTGTCCTCGGCGGGCACCATTACCCAACTGATCGCCGAACTGTGGGACGTCCCCGCGCAGCGGTGGCCAGTGATGGCGCGGACGATGGTGAACGCCTCGGTGAGCAAGCTGATCGTCGGACGACGCGGGATCTCGGTGGTCTCGTTCAACGAACACGCTCATCTCGCCGACCGTGACGGTGGTGTGTCGACGTTCCGGTGACGCAGGGTCGGGCGCCGGGGCGCCGGGCGTAGGGCGTCGGTGGTCGGGTTGGCGCCGCCCGGGATGGTGCCGCCCTGGCGGCTGCAGCTCAGGTGGCTGCGGTCAGGTGGTGGGGGTCAGTGCCAGGGGCTCGGTCCCGTCGCCGGCGGCGCGTCATAGGGCGCGGCAGGGAGGCCGAATCGGGCGAAGTCGTCGACCATGGTGTCGCTGAAGAAGGCGACAACATGGGTGATCTTGCCGTCGGCGTCCAGGTCGAGAACCTGGAGCTGGAATGGTCGGTGGACGCCGTCCGGTTCGCGCATGTAGAGCCCGAACGCGGGCTGGCCGTTGGCGACGGTCGGCAGCAGGATCTGATCGCCGGGTCCTTCGGCGGGACAGTTGGCCCGGATGAGCGTGCCGATTGCGTCGGGCCCGAGATACCACCCGGTGAAGGGCGGCATCTCCCAGATCGCCTTGTCGGTGAAGAGCTCGACGATGGCGTCGACGTCATAGCGTTCGAATGCCGAGACGTACCGAGTGAGGAGTTCACGTTTCGCGTCGTCGTCCAGGTCGGATGCTGAATTCTCTTGTGGCCGAACGGCCTTGATCTGTTCCCGGGCGCGCTGCAGCAGGCCGTTCACGGTCGCGGTGGTGACGCCGATACTGTCGGCGACCTCGGCGGCCTTCCACTGCAACACATCTCGCAGGATCAGCACCGCACGCTGCCGCTCCGGGAGGTGCTGGAGCGCCGCGATGAACGCGAGCCGCACGGATTCGCGCGCGCTGACGACGTAGGCGGGGTCGGCGTCGGCGCCGGGCGCGATCTCGTTGACCGTGCCGGCGAACGGTTCCAGCCAGGGCACCTCGTGATCCTGCTGCAGCGTGTCGGTCGGGTCGAAGGCGTCGCTGCCCAACCCGGACGGCAGCGGGCGACGCTGCTTGCTCTGTAGTGCGGTGAGGCAGGTGTTGGTCGCGATCTTGTGCAACCAGGTCCGCACCGATGCCCGGCGGTCGAACTTCGCGTAGCCGCGCCAGGCGCGCAGCATCGTCTCCTGCGCGAGGTCTTCGGCATCGTGATGCGAGCCCATCATCCGGTAGCAGTGCGCGGTGATCTCCCGCCGCAGCGGCTCGGTGACCTCGAGAAACTCAGCGTCGGACCCGGCCGAGGCGGTAGTCGTCGTCATGTGGTCCAGATTACGTTCGGGCACCGACACGCACGAGCAGAACAGCGGCGCATAGCCCTGTCCGGGATTCCCGCTGGTTTCGATACGGCCTCCGCTGGCGCTCCGGCCTACTCAACCGGCGGGATGGCTGCACACTTCGCTGGGTGCTCGGCCTACTCAACCGGGGGGAGGGGTGCACGGCTGCGCTGGGTGTTCCGCTCTACTCAACCTGCGGGACGGGTGCACACTTCGCTGGGTGTTCGGGGCCTACTCAACCGGCGGGACGGCTGCACAATGGACGCTCCGCGACGCACAGTGAACGAGTTCTGACGCACAGTGAACGGATTCGCGAGTTGGAATCGGCCCGCGCGAAACCCGGGCGCCGCCGTGAACGTCGTCCTATTGTCCCCGGTGAACGCCCGTGTGCGCAGGTCGCAGCGGCGATCGAGGGTGCCGCCCGACCGCGCCGCAGGTGTTGCGGTGCCCCGCGCGCCGTTGCTAGCTTGAAGCCCATGACGAGCGAGCCGACTGCGCGCATCCCCGAGGTGACCTATGTGATCACCGCGCTGGGTTGCCGCCTGCCGCTCGTCCGCGTGTTGTGTAGTCCCCGAATGCGCTGACCCCGCCGCTTCCCGCCTGGGACGTGGCCGGGACTTCTCCGCGAACTCACCCGCCCGCATTCATCGCCACCTGGCCGTTGACGCCCGCATTCGCTGCACTTCCGCATGTGATGGACGCCGCCGAGCGCCTGTGGCACATTCACGAGGACACTTCACATGACTGCCACTGTCGACCACCGCACCGCTACCAGCACCGTCCGCACCTCTCCGGTCCGCCCCGCGCGACCGCCGCTGAGGTCCCGAAGTCCGTTGGTGAGGACTCCCGGCAAGCGGGTCGAGGCGCCCGCACCACGAGGGGACCGACCCATTCACATCGCGACACCCCGACTGGAACTGTCCACCAAACCGGCCGCGCTGGTCCTGCGGACCGCGCGGTTGTCCGGACCGGTGTTCCGCGACGACGCCGCCCAGGCCACCGGCCTGTCCATCTCGACGGTGAACCGGCAGGTCGGGGCGCTACTGAAGGCGGGGCTACTCCGCGAGCGGGCCGACCTGGCCCCCGCCGGCGCCATCGGCCGACCGCGGCTGCCGTTCGAGCTCAACGTCGCCGACTTCCTCACCGTCGGCATCCACATCGGATACAAGGTCACCTCGATCACCACCCACGACCTGCTGCACCGGGTGGTCGGCGCCATCCAGATCCCCACGCCGGACGCGGGCACCCCGGAGGCGACCCTGGCCGCCATCGGCGACAGCGCCCGACGCTTCGTCGACCGGTGGACCAATCGCAGGCTGCTGTGGGCGGGCGTCGCGCTCGGCGGTCGGGTCACCGAAGGCGGCGTCGTCGACCACCCCCGCCTCGGCTGGGAGCAGGCCCCGGTCGGACGGGTGATCGCCGAATCGCTGGGCCTGCCGGTGTCGGTCGCGTCGCATGTGGAGGCGATGGCCGCCGCCGAACTCGTCGTCAACCCGGAGGACAAGCGGTCCAGCTTCCTGTACTTCTACGCGCGGGAGATGGTCGGCACCGCGTTCAGCGTCGACGGCGCGGTACACACCCCGACCGCCGGCCCGCCGGTGATCGGACACTTCCCGACCGGCCCGACCACGCTCCTCGACCCCGACCGCACCGGCAGGCTGGAGGATGCGACCGGTGACACCGGGGTCGTCGACGCAGCGCGCACGCTCGGTCTCGACGTCGCCGACATCGATGCGGTGCACGACCTCGCCCGGTCGGGCGACGCGACCGCACGGGCGTTGCTCGACGAACGTGCCGATGTGCTGGGCCGCACCGTCGCGCTGATCGCCGACATTTTCAACCCCGACCACATCATTCTCGGCGGGCAGGCGTTCACCGACTATCCGGCGACGCTGCCGCGGGTCGCCGCCGCCATCCGATCCACCTCGGTGGTGCCGGATCGTGATGTGCGGGTGTCGCATTCGGGCGCGACCGTGCAGCAACAGGCCGCCGGGGCGGTGTCGCTGGACGCGGTCTACACCGACCCGCTGGAGGCGCTGGCGGTCACCGAGTAACCGGTACGCCAACGCCCCGCCGGGGTCAGTCGACGGTGCGCTTGGCGTAGGCGCGCAGGGCGAACGGCGCGAACACCAGGGTGAGCCCGATCGACCAGAGGATCGTGGCCAGCGCCGGATGTTGCAGCGGTAGCGGCGCATTGGCCGGAGCGGCCGGACCGTTCCCCCACAGCACCCGCAACGCCTGGATCAGCGACGAGATCGGGTTCCACTCGGCGATGGTGCGCAGCCACGTGGGCATTGGTTCGGTGGGCACGAATGCGTTGGACAGGAACGTCACCGGGAACAGCGTGGAGAACATGAACCCGTTGACCGCCTCGACCGACCGCAGCCACGACCCGATCAGGATGCCGAACCAGATCATCGCGAATCCGAACAACAGCAGCAGCACGAACCCCAGCAGCGCGTCACCGAACGACGTGCGGATTCGCCAGCCGATCGCGAGGCCGGTCAGGGCCATCACGACGATGCCGATCGACGAATGCAGGAGCGCCGCGATGCTGCGGCCGATCAGCACCGCCGATCGGCGGATCGGCAACGAGCGGAACCGGTCGATGATGCCCTTGTCCAGGTCGGCGTTGATGCCGGTGGCGACGATGAACGCGGTGAACACGATCGTCTGCCCCATGATGCCGGGGAGCAGGAACTCCTTGTAGTTCGTGCCCGGGACCGCGATCGACGCGCCGAACACGAATGCGAACAACAGCACGAACATGACCGGCTGGATGGTCACGTCGGACAGCATCTCCGGCATTCGGCGCGTATGGATCATGTTGCGCTTCACCATGATCCACGCCTGCTGCGGCAGGTTGGTCTGGTGGATCTGCGGCCGGGAATCCGTCCTGGCGGCCGCTGCGGTCGGGGTGGTCATGACGCGTGCTCCTCACGGGTCGGGGCGTACTCGGCGGTGGCCGGATCGGTGTCGGTGGAATCGGTGTCCTCGGCCCGGTGGCCGGTCAGGGAGAGGAACACGTCGTCGAGGCTGGGCCGGGCGAGGCCGAGATCGTCGACGGCGATGCCGCTGTCGTCGAACCAGGCGACCACGCGGGTCAGATCGCCGAGTCCGTCGGCAGAGGTGGTCAGTCGGCGTGCGGCGTGGTCGACGAAGACCTCGCTACCGGCCTTGCGCAACAGCGCTTCCGCGGCCGGAATGTCGTCGGCCTCGGCGACGGTCAGCACCAGGCTGGCCGCGCCCGCCTGACGTTTCAGATCGGTCGGCGTGCCGTGCGCGATGACCCGGCCCTTGTCGATGACGACGATATCGTCGGCCAGTTGGTCGGCCTCTTCGAGATACTGGGTGGTCAGCAGGAGGGTCGTGCCGTCGGATACCAACCCGCGCAACACATCCCACAGCTCGGACCGACTGCGCGGGTCGAGACCGGTAGTCGGTTCGTCGAGGAAGAGTACCGGGGGCGCGGCGAGCAGACTGACCGCGAGGTCGAGCCTGCGCCGCATGCCTCCCGAGTACGACTTGACCTGCTTGTCGCCGGCGTCGGTGAGGGAGAACTGTTCCAGCAGTTGGTCGCCGCGGGTCTTCAACTCGCGCTTGCCGATTCCGTAGAGTCCGCCGATCATGCGCAGGTTCTCGCGGCCGGACAGAATCTCGTCGACGGTGGCGGCCTGGCCGGTGAGCCCCATGTTCCGGCGCACCATCGCGGGTTCGGCGCGGACGTCGTAACCAGCGATGCGTGCGGTGCCCGATGTCGGCGGCGACAGGGTGGTCATCATTCGCACCGTGGTGGTCTTGCCGGCACCGTTCGGGCCAAGCAGACCGAGTACCGCGCCGCGGGGAACGCTGAAACTGACGCCGTCGACCGCGGTGAAATCACCGAATTTCTTCACCAGGTCGATGGCTTCGATGGCTATGTCGGGGTCGGCGGCGGTAGCCGCCTCGCGAGTGGTCGGGGACGAGGGTGCGCTCATATGCTCCACGCTATCGAGGGGGTCGGACATCGGGCGAGTGAATTTGGCGTGCTTGCCTCCGCTGCGGTCGGGGTACCACCGCGGCTCGGGTGCGATTCACACCCAGGGTTGACCGGATCGGGCCGTCAGACTCATCGGTGATTCGGAAAAATCGTCGCGCGGATCGGCACCCGAGTGGCTGGCGGAAGCGGGACGGCAGCCGAGACGCTTACGGGCACGACACCGCCACCTCTCCATCGTCGTTCCGAATGTGCGGTGATAAACGTGCACGATCCGCGCAGATGCGGATACGCTCGCCCGGTGACCGATATCCGAATCCGGGATGCCGCGGCATTGCTCGGCGTCAGCGACGACACCGTCCGCCGCTGGGTGAGTTCGGGAGCGCTTCCGACGACCTCCGATGCGGAGTCGGTGACCACGGTGGATGGTGCCGAGCTGGCGGCACTGGCCGTCGAGCGCGCCGCCGGACCCGCGGACGACGGCACCGGTGTGCTGCGATCCGCGCGCAACCGGTTCACCGGACTGGTCACCGCGGTCGTGCGGGATCGGGTGATGGCCCAGGTGACCCTGCAATGCGGTCCGTTCCAGGTGACCTCGCTGATGAGTGCCGAGGCCGCCGCCGAACTCGATCTGGAGCCCGGCGTGATCGCTACCGCGGTGGTCAAGGCGACCACCGTCATCGTCGAACGAAAGACTGACCGATGAGAACAGAGTCGAGTCCATCCCGGAACCTCGTGCGGATCACCGCTACCGCAGCAGCGGCGGTGCTGGCGTTCGCTGTCGGGGCGTGTTCGTCCGACGACGCGAACTCCGGCACAACCGTGCTGAATGTGTACGCGGCGGCGTCGCTGAAGAAGACGTTCACCCAGATCGAGTCCGCCTACGAGAAAGCCAATCCCGGCGTCGACGTCAAGCTGAACTTCGCGGGATCGCAGGCGCTGGTCAACCAGATCAACCAGGGCGCCGATGTGGATGTGCTCGCCACCGCCGACGAACAGACGATGACCAAGGTCGCCGACAAGGCGAACGCACCCCGGATCTTCGCCGCCAACACACTGGTGATCGCCACCGCGCCGGGCAATCCGAAGAACATCGAGAATTTCGCGAGCCTGCGCGACCCCGCGATCAAGACGGTCATCTGCGCGGTGGAGGTCCCCTGCGGCGCGGCCACCGCACAGGTCGAACGCAACACCGGCGTCGACATCCGGCCGGTCAGCGAGGAATCGTCGGTGACCGCGGTGCTCACCAAGGTCACGGCGCGGGAGGCCGATGCCGGGCTGGTGTACGTCACCGATGCCAAGGGCGCCGGCAGTAAGGTGGCCGTCGTCGGTGATCCGGCGTTTGCCCGGGTGGTCAACAAGTACCCGATCGCCACACTGAAGGGCAGCACGCAAGGCGAGAATGCCCGAAAGTTCGTCGACCAGGTGCTGGGTCCGGACGGTCAGCGGGTGCTGCGCGATGCCGGCTTCTCCGCACCGCCGGCGTGACCCGCGTACGGCGCGCCGACCGGTAGCCTCGCAACGATGCGTCGTGTGCCCCTGTGGCTCTACGTCCCGGCGGTGGCCGGGATCGCCTTCATCCTGATCGGGCCGGTCGCGCTCGTCTGGCGGATGCCGTGGCACGACTTCGTCGCCACCGTGACGTCGCCGGAGTCGTTGGGAGCGTTGCGTCTTGGACTGGTGACCGCCGCGATCAGTACGGTGGCATGCCTGGTGCTTGGCGTCCCGATCGCCGTGGTCTTCGCCCGGCACGACGGCATGATCGTTCGGGTGATCCGGGCGCTGGTCCTGTTGCCGCTGGTGTTGCCGCCGGTGGTCGGTGGCATTGCCTTGCTCTACGCGCTCGGTCGGTTCGGGCTGGTGGGACACTATCTTGATCGTGCGGGAATCACCTTGGCGTTTACCACGTCCGCAGTGATTCTCGCGCAAACCTTTGTGGCGCTGCCTTTTCTGGTGCTCAGCGTCGAGGGCGCGTTGCGGTCGGCCGGGGAGGGTTACGAGCGAGTCGCGGCGACGTTGGGTGCTGGTCCCACGCGCACGCTGCGAACGGTCACGTTGCCGTTGGTGGTGCCCGCGCTGCTCGCCGGCGGGGTGCTCGCCTTCGCCCGTGCGCTCGGCGAATTCGGCGCGACGATCACGTTCGCCGGCAATCTGCCCGGCACCACGCAAACCGCTCCGCTGAAGATCTACCTCGACTCGATCAACGACCCCCTGCAGGCGTTGCCGCTGGCCCTGGTGCTGATGGTGGTCGCGCTCGTGGTGGTTGTCGCGGTACACCTTCGGCGCGGTGCGGTAGGGGTATCACCGTGAGTGCCAACGATTTCGACGAAGCCGCACCCGACTTCGCCGCCGAAGTGCGCTGTGAGGTGCCCTTCGTCGTCGCCGACGTCCGGGTGCGGCCAGGACGGACGCTTGGCGTCATCGGCCCCAACGGGGCGGGCAAGAGCACCCTGTTGGATATCCTCGCTGGGCTACGGCGCACACCTGATTCGGTTGTGCGGCTCGGTGATCGAATGTTGCAGAGCGGCTCGACATTCGTCGAGGCATACCGGCGGTCGGTGGTACTGCTGGAGCAGAAGCCGAGGCTGTTCCCGCACATGACCGTCGAGCGCAATGTCGGGTTCGGGCCCGCCGCAGCGGGACTTGGGCGGCGTCGGGTCGCCGAGCGGGTGGTGTACTGGCTGTCCGCGGTCGGGGTCGCAGACCTGGCCGGGCGACGACCCGCGGAGTTGTCCGGTGGCCAGGCGCAGCGGGTGGCCCTTGCCCGCGCCCTCGCGGCCGAGCCCGACGTGCTGCTCCTGGACGAGCCGTTCGCAGCACTGGATGTCGATGTGGCGCAGCAGATGCGGATGCTCGTGCGGTCGCTGTTGGCGGAGCGGCGCGGCGGCACCGTGTTGGTGACGCACGATCTGGTGGACGTGGTCGGGCTGGCCGACGACGTGCTGGTCCTCGACGGAGGCCGGGTCGTCGACGCCGGTCCGACCCGAGAGGTGCTGGCGCGCCCTGGTTCTCGGTTCACGGCCGCATTGTCGGGGCTGAATCTGCTGTTGGGCGAGTATGTCGGGGATGGGACGGTTGCCGGACCCGATGGAAGGCGCATCGTCGCGACCGTCGATGTCGGGGACGCACCGGGTCCGGGTTCCCCGGCGGCGGCCGCGTTCTCGCCCCGCGCGGTCGCGGTGTATCTCGAAGCGCCACATGGCAGCCCGCGCAATGTCCTGCACGGACAGGTCGTCGATGTGACGCCGCGCGGCGATCACGCACTGGTGCGGTCGGACTGCGGCGGACAGACCGTCGACGCCGAGATCACCTGGACGGCCGCCGCCGACCTCGGGCTCGGTCCGGGCGTCCCGGTGTCGCTGGTGGTCAAGGCCACCGAGGTGCGGGTGTACCCGGCCTCTCCGGTGGTGGTCGAGTAGGCCGGAGCGCCCGCTGCGTTGGCCAGCCGGCTGCCTGTCCGCTGGGTTGAGTAGGCCGGCCTTTCCGCTGGGTTGGCCAGCCGGCTGCCTATCCGCTGGTTGAGTAGGCCGGAGCGCCAGCGGAGGCCGTATCGAAACCTGCGGGGGTGCGGTGTGTTCGGGTGCTGGTTTCGATACGCCGCTCCTTCGTCGCGGCTACTCAACCAGCGGGTGGCGCTCGTTCCTCGCGGCTACTCAACCAGCGGGTCGCGCTCGTTCCTCGCGGCTACTCAACCAGCGGAGCGTCGTTCCTCGCGCCTACTCACTCAACCAGCGGACCCACGCTCAGTCGCCGGTGCGGGCGTCGTAGTACTTGTTGGCCTCGAGGGTCTTTGCCTTCAGGTGCCGGTAGCCGCGGACGTTGAGCGGTGGGATCGACTTGAGGTAGAAGCGGTCGTTGTCGGCGAGTTCGGCGGCGACGGCCTCGTCGACGAGGACGCTGCCCGGGCGTGCCGACCCGCACAGTCGGGATGCGACATTGACCGGCTGCCCGAAGACGTCGCCGAGCCGGCTCAGCACCTCGCCGCGGGCCATCCCGACCCGCAGCGCCGGGATCGGATCGTGCTCGCTGAGCTCGTGGATCGCCAGCGCGGTGTCCGCGGCCGCCGCGGTATCGCTGAAGGTGTACATCACCGCGTCGCCGAGGGTCTTGACCACCTGGCCGCCACGCCGGAGCACGACGTCGTGGGTGCGGTCCTCGAACGCCTCCAGCAACTGTTCCAGTTGGGTCAGCCCGATCCGGCGGGAGAGACTGGTGTACCCGACGATATCGGCGAACCCGACGACCAGGTCCATCTGCACGTCATCGATCTGCTCGGTATCCCTGGCCAGCGCCTGCGCCAGATGCCGGCGCCACACCAGTCGCTGCACGGTGCTCAGCGCCGCGGCCATCTGCGGAATCGTCCACGGCACATCGGGATCCCGATCGAGCTCGCGCAACTGATCCGCCTGCCACTCGGTGAGCCGGGACATCGTCTGGCCGATGGCCCGGGCGGTCGCGATCTGCGCGGTGTCCGGCATGGTGTGCTCGGCGCCGGCGAGCAGCCGGAACGCCTCCAGCTCGTCGTCGGTGAAGATCTTCTCGTCGGTCGACAGCCGAGCGAAACCGAAAGCGTTCCACATCTTTTCCGCGTACTCCGGCGAGATGTCCAGTTCCTCGACGAGCTCGTCACGGGTGTAGCGGGGTTCGTCGGCGTCGCCGGTCGGTCGCCGATCCGCGGCATCGTCGGCGGCGGAGCGAGCCGACTCGCCGGAGTCGGGGTGCGTCGTCATGGCTGTCACGGTACGGCGTGCTGCGGTAGCGGAACACCGATTCGCCGACCACTCGCTAGAGGCCGAGTACACCCTTCATCAGATACGCCATCCGCGCGGCGAAATCGGGGCGGGCGGTGCCGCGCCGGATTCGGATGGCGTCATTGACGACCGACAGCGCGGCGTGCACGGCGACCGCGGCCCGCTCGCGGGTGAGTTCCGGGTCGGTCTGCATGAGCAGGTCCACCCAGCGCCCGACGTAGCGGCGCTGCACGTCGAGGAGATCCAGTGCCGTCGGCTGTCCGGCGAGCGCGTACGAATTGTTGAAGCCGACCGACAGGTCGGGCGTCGATGTGATCACGCCGACATACGAATCGACCAGCAGCCCAAGTAGTTTCGCCGGGTCGCCGGTGGTGGCGTAGGCGGCCATCACCCCGGCCTCCAGACGGGCGGCACTTCGTTGACCGATGCCCAGCAGGATCGCCAGCTTGGAGCTGAAGTGCTTGTACACGCTCGGCCCGGTGATGCCGACGGCCGCACCGATCTCGTCCACTCCGACGCCCGCATAGCCGCGTTCGGCGAACAACCGCGCGGCCGCGTCCAGGATCTCGTCGCGGCGAGTGGCAATCCCGGTCACCGGAGGTGGCGTCGCAGGCAGCGGTGGCGCGTCGTCGGGACGTAATGCCAGCACCCGGCGGACAAGGAGGTCGATCTCGGACTGGGCGCGGCCGGCCGGCATGCGCGTGGCATGCACCTGCAGGCTGCCGGCGACACTGAGGATGGCCCAGCACAGCTCGGCCGCCTGCCGCTCGGACAGATCGGAGCCGTCGGCGACCGCGGCCGCCCACCGGTGCAGGATCTCCCGGATGCGCAGCGCCACCTCCCGGTTTTGCTCGTCGGAGAGGTGCTGGCTCGCCGAGCGCCACAGCGACGTCGACTGCGGGCGGCGTGCGCCCAACGCACAGACCGACCGGACCAGACCGGCGGTCGGGTCGGACCCAGTGCGCAATGCGCGGTCGGTGCACGTCTGCAGATCGTCGATGCCGGCCATCACCGCCGCCGCGAGCAGCGCTTGCTTGTCGTCGAAGTGCCGATACAGCGACGGCGCGGTCACCCCCGCCGCACGCGCGATATCGGCCAGCGACACCTGCGGGTAGCCGCGGTCGGTGAACAGCGTCGCCGCATGGTCGACGAGCTGGCGCTTGCGGTCCGCCGGACGCGCGCGACGGGCGGGCTTGGGGGTAGTCATGGTGAATCGACCATAGCGCAAAATTTGTGGCGGCAGTCGCCTATGACCACCCGGTATAGCCAAACAAGTTATTCCGCGTTAGCCTCGTGGGGTAACCACCACTGGTTCATGCGAAAGGAACTGATCACCGTGGCTGATCAAGCATTCATCTACGAGGCGATCCGTACGCCCCGTGGCAAGCAGCGCGGCGGCGCGCTGCACAGTGTCAAGCCGGTCGATTTGGCCTCTGGCCTGATCAACGAGCTGCTCGCCCGGCACGGCGGCCTCGACCCCGCCGACATCAACGACGTCATCCTCGGCGTCGTGTCGCCGGTGGGTGAGCAGGGCGGTGTCATCGCCCGCACCGCCGCGCTGAACAGCGGGCTGCCGGAATCGGTCCCCGGTACGCAGATCGACCGTTTCTGCGCATCCGGCCTGGAGGCCACCAACCTGGCGGCCGCCAAGGTTGCGTCCGGCTTCGACGACCTGGTGCTCGCCGGCGGCGTCGAATCCATGTCCCGAGTGCCGATGGGCAGCGACGGCGGCGCCCTGTTCATGGACCCGACCACCGCGTACGACAACTACATCGTGCCGCAGGGCATCGGTGCCGACCTGATCGCCACCATCGAAGGCTTCAGCCGCGAGGATGTCGACGCCTTCGCCGCCGAGTCACAGGCCCGCGCCGAAAAGGCTTGGAACGGCGGCTACTTCGCCAAGTCAGTCGTTCCGGTGCGGGACATCAACGGAGTCGTCGTGCTCGATCACGACGAGCACCGTCGGCCCGGCACCACCGTCGAACAGCTCGGCAAGCTCAAGCCGGCCTTCGCCGCGCTCGCCGAGATGGCCGGCTTCGACGATGTGGCGCTGCAGAAGTACCACAGCGTCGAGCAGATCAACCACGTCCACACCGGTGGCAACAGCTCGGGCATCGTCGACGGTGCCGGACTGGTGCTGCTGGGTAGCGAGGAGGCCGGCAAGCGCAACGGCCTCACCCCGCGCGGCCGGATCGTGTCGTTCGCCGAGGTCGGCAGCGAGCCGACGATCATGCTGACCGGTCCCACCCCGGCCACCGAGCTGGCGCTGAAGAAGGCCGGTCTCACCGTCGACGACATCGACGTCTTCGAGCTGAACGAGGCGTTCGCCTCCGTCGTGCTCAAGTGGATGAAGGATCTGAAGATCCCGCACGAGAAGGTCAACATCAACGGTGGCGCCATCGCGATGGGTCACCCGCTCGGCGCGACCGGCGCGATGATCTTCGGCACCGCTCTGGACGAGCTGGAGCGCACCGGCGGCCGCTACGGCCTGGTCACCCTCTGCATCGGCGGCGGCATGGGCGTCGCGACCGTCATCGAACGTCTCTGAGTCCAGCTCCGTCGAATCAAAGGATTATCGAAGAACCATGAGTAACAACATGATTGCCTGGGAGAAGGACGCCGACGGCGTGGTCGTCCTGACCATGGACGACCCGGATCAGGGCGCCAACACGATGAACCAGACGTTCCTGGACTCGATCGCCGAGACCGTGGACCGCCTGGAGGCCGAGGTCGACGACATCACCGGTGTCGTGCTCACCTCGGCGAAGAAGACCTTCTTCGCCGGTGGCGACCTCAAGGACATGACCAGCGGTCGGGGCGACAAGTCGGACGAAGAGATCGCCACCGAGATCACCAACCGCACCAATGGCCTGAAGCAGGTGCTGCGCCGGTTGGAGAAGCTCGGCAAGCCGGTCGTGGCGGCCATCAACGGCGCTGCGCTCGGCGGCGGCCTGGAGCTGGCGCTGCACACCCACCACCGGATCGCGGCCGACGTCAAGGGCAGCCAGATCGGTCTGCCCGAGGTCACCCTCGGCCTGCTGCCCGGTGGCGGTGGCGTGGTCCGTACCGTCCGGCTGCTCGGCATGCAGAACGCACTGATGGGCGTCCTGCTGCAGGGCCCGCGCCTCAAGCCGGCCAAGGCCAAGGAGACCGGCCTGGTCGACGAGGTCGTCGGCTCGGTGGACGAGCTGCTGCCCGCCGCGAAGGCGTGGATCAAGGAGAACCCGGAAGCGCAGCAGCCGTGGGATGTCAAGGGCTACAAGATCCCCGGTGGCGCGCCGACCAATCCGTCGGTCGCGGCGAACCTGCCGGCCTTCCCGGCGTTGCTGCGTAAGCAGATCAAGGGCGCGAATATGCCTGCGCCGCGGGCGATCCTGGCTGCCGCCATCGAGGGTGCCTACGTCGATGTCGACACCGCCGACATCATCGAGACGCGTTACTTCGTGTCGCTGGTCACCAGCCAGGTCGCGCAGAACATGATCAAGGCGTTCTTCTTCGACCTACAGCACATCAACAATGGCGGTTCGCGGCCGGAGGGCTTCCCGAAGTACACCGCGAAGAAGGTCGGTGTGATCGGTGCGGGCATGATGGGCGCGGCCATCGCGTACGTGTCGGCGAAGGCCGGCATCGAGGTGGTGCTCAAGGACGTCAGCCTGGAGAACGCCGAGAAGGGCAAGCAGTACTCGGTCAAACTGGAGGAGAAGGCCCTCGCCAAGGGCAGGACCACCCAGGAAAAGAGCGACGAGCTGCTGGCCCGCATCCACCCGACCGACAAGGCGGAGGATTTCAAGGGCGTCGACCTCGTCATCGAGGCCGCATTCGAGTCGGTCGAGGTGAAGAACAAGGTCTTCGGCGAGATCGAGGACATCGTCGAGCCGAACGCGGTGCTCGGGTCGAATACGTCGACGCTGCCGATCACCATTCTCGCGCAGGGCGTCAAGCGCCAGGAGGACTTCATCGGCATTCACTTTTTCTCGCCGGTCGACAAGATGCCGCTGGTCGAGATCATCCGTGGCGAGAAGACCTCGGATGAGGTGCTGGCCAAGGTCATCGACTACACCCTGCAGATCCGCAAGACGCCGATCGTCGTCAACGACAGCCGCGGCTTCTTTACCAGCCGCGTGATCGGCACCTTCATCAACGAGGCCATCGCCGCCGTCGGTGAGGGTGTGGAGCCGGCGTTCGTCGAGCATGCGGGCAGCCAGGCCGGCTACCCGGCCGCGCCGCTGCAGCTGATGGACGAGCTGACCCTGACGCTGCCGCAGAAGATCCGCAAGGAGACCGAAGAGGCGCTCCGGGCCGAGGGCAAGGAGGTCCCCGAGCACGGTTCGTACGCGGTCGTCGACTGGATGGTCGATGAGGGTCGTACCGGCAAGAAGGACGGCAAGGGCTTCTACGAGTACGACGAGAACGGCAAGCGTGTCCGGCTGTGGCCGGAGCTGCGGGAGCACTTCAAGTCGGGCAGCTCGGAGATCCCGTTCGAGGACATGCAGGAGCGGATGCTGTTCGCCGAGGCACTCGAGACGGTGAAGTGCTTCGACGAGGGTGTGCTGACCTCCGTGGAGGACGCCAACATCGGCTCCATCTTCGGTATCGGCTTCCCCGCCTGGACCGGTGGTGTCATCCAGTACATCAACCAGTACGAGGGTGGCCTGCAGGGCTTCGTCGACCGGGCGCGTGACCTGGCGTCGAAGTACGGCAAGCACTTCGAGCCGCCGCAGTCGCTCGTCGACAAGGCTGCGAAGGGCGAAAAGTACTGATCCTGAGCGGTTTTCGTAGCAACGACTCGCGGATTACGGGAGTTCCTGCTAGCGAATCGTGAGGGTGTGGAGCCCCGGCCGGACTCGTATCCGGCCGGGGCTCTGCGCTTTTCGCTTCTGGTGTGGGGCGCTGGCTTCGATACGCCGCTCGTTCCTCGCGGCTACTCAACCAGCGGGAAATGCGCCCGACCAATGGCAGTTGACTACAGCGGGAAAGGGCGTCCGGCCAACGGCGGTTGACTACAGCGGGAAAGCGCGCTCGCCCAATGGCGGTTGACTACAGCGGGAAAGGGCGCTCGGCCAACGGGGTTCGCTATCGTCCCGCTGGTTGAGTGCGGCGGGAGGCGTGACCCTTCCCGCTGGTTGAGTAGGCCGGAGCGCTAGCGGAGGCCGTATCGAAACCTGCAACACCGGCCGCCGATTCGGTCTCAGCGGAAGACGAGGCCGCCGTCGATCAGGCCGGCCTGACCCGTCATGTAATCGGAATCGGCACCCGCCAGGTACGACACGAAACCCGCGACGTCGCCCGGAGTTTCGGCGCGCCCGAGTGCGATGCCGGAGACGAACTTCTGATAGGTGGCACCGACCTCGGCGCCCGTCAGCTCGGCAAATCGACGGTCGATGTCGACCCACATGTCGGTGCCGACGACGCCCGGACAATAGGCGTTGACGGTGATGCCCTTTTCGGCGTACTCGCGGGCGGCAGCCTGCGTCAGCGCGCGCACCGCGAACTTGCTCGCCGAATACACGCCGAGCATCGGGAATCCGTCGTGCCCGGCGATCGACGACGCGTTGATAATCTTGCCGCCGTGACCGAGGTCGGTGAACGCCGCGGCCGCCGCCTGGATACCCCACAGCACGCCGTTGACGTTGACCTCCCACACCTTGGCGATCTGTTCCGGCGTCGAGTCGGCGATCGGCGCGACGAGCGCGATGCCCGCGTTGTTCACCATGATGTCCAGACCACCCAACTCGGCGACCGCGTGGTCGACGGCCGCGAACACCTGATCTCGGTCGCTCACGTCGGCGACGAACGTCGTTGTCTTGGCGCCCGATTCGGCGATCTCGTCAGCGGTCTCGGTGAGCGCATCGGCGGTCATGTCGACCAGGGCGACGGCGGCGCCGTCCTGGGCGAGACGCATCGCGATCCCGCGCCCGATTCCGCGGGCGGCACCGGTGACGAGAGCGACCTTGCCGGCGAGTGGACTGCTGGGCGATGGAGCGGTCATGGCGTCCTTCGGGGTTGACGTCTGCCGCGCTCTGGGGCGCGGGCCGACGCGGCGTCGGCTCTCGCACCGTAGGCCGGGTCGGGTGGCTTCCGGCAGGGTTGCCGACCGTTGCAGCCGCCCGCTATCCGGGGGGTCACTGCGCCAGGAAGGCCCCGACCACCGGCTCGAAGGCATCCTTTGCCTCGATCATCACCCAGTGACCGCACCGTGGGAACACGTGCAGTTGCGCGTCGGGGATCTGTCGCATCGGCAGCAGCGCCATGTCGGGTGGGCTGACCCGATCGTCGCGACCCCAGGTGAGCAGCGTGGGGCAGGAGATCGTGTGCAGCATCGACCAATAGGGCGGCGTCTGCGACGTGGCCAGAAACTGCTGTTGCATTTCGAAGGCGGCCGACGAGTACATCATCGCTGCGGTCTCCTGGGCGTCCGGGTCGGCGGCGGCGACCCACCGTTCCTCGATGAGCTCGTCGGTGAGTAGTGCCGGGTCGAAGACCATCGACCGCAGCCAGCGCACCAGCTTGTCCTTGCGGTCGGGTGCATCCGGCGGGGTGTCGGTGAACTCCTGCAGGAGTCGCAATCCCTCGCTGGGGGTCGGGCTGAACAGATTCGGCCCGACGCCCCCGATCGTCACGAGGCGGTCGACGCGGTCGGGCTTGCGGATCGCGAGGTTCATCCCGACGACACCGCCCATCGAGTTGCCGATGACCGCAGCATTGTCGATCCCGAGGGCATCCATGAAGCGGATGGTCGAGGAACCCGCGGTGAGCACCGGATGCCCCTCCACCGGATCGCTGACGCCGAAGCCCGGAAACTCCAGCACATAGCACCGGTGGGTTTGGGCGAAGAATCCCAGGTTGCCCCGATAGTTCCGCCATCCGGTGACACCAGGACCCGAGCCGTGCAACAGGATCAGCGGCGGCGCCGATTCGGGATCGGTGTCGGGTTCGGCGTAGTGATAGCGCAGCACGCCCTGGTCGGTGTCGAGTTCACGTCGGGTCGCGTCGAAGGTGACATCCACCCGCCCAGACTAGAACGTGTTCTAGTTTGAGGCCAGTGTCCGACTGCTGGCGTGCTGGTTTCGATACGGCCTCCGCTGCGCTCCGGCCTACTCAACCAGCGGAGGGCGGAGAGTCTCGTTGGCCGGTGCTCGTTCCCGCTGGTTGAGTAGCCGCGAGGAACGAGCGGCGTATCGAAGCCAGCGCTCCCGACGACGGAATCAGTTGGCGCCCATGGACGCAGCGTCCTCCTCGCCGAACTGCTCCTCCAGCGTCTCCGGCGAGTAATCGAGGTCGATCTCGGCGACGGGCCGACCGCGCGCCGACTCGATCGCGCCGAGCCTGCGCTGCGCCCGGTCGGCGGCGTATCCGACGAACTCTGCGGTGTCGAAGCCGAACGGCGGCACCTCGAACTGGGCGTTCGTCCACTCGATCAAGCCGAGCGCCATCGGCATCAGTTCTTCCATCCGGCCGGTGATGACCTCCCACAGCGAGTCGTCGGCGGCCAGGTGCCTGCGGCAGGTGAACGTGCCCCACGCCATATGCCGGCGTTCGTCGTCGCCGATGAACTTGATCAGCCGGCGCATGCCGGGCAGGATGTCGCGGCTGGTGCACACCTTTTGCCAGGCGTGGTAGCCGGTCAGCGCCAGCGACCCCTCGATCACGTGGTTGTAGGTGACGCTCGCCCGTACCTGATTGATCGGCGACGGGTCGACGTCGAGCGCGTGCAGCGAACTCGGCAGCTCGTCGTAGAACAGTTGCCGATAGTACGGATTGTCCGCGACGTAGGCGTTGAGGTCGCCGGTCAAACCGACCGCGTCCATCCACAGCCGGAACACCTCGGTGTGTTTGGCCTCCTCGAAACAGAACTGCGACAGGTACATCTCATCGCCGAACCGGCCCTCGGACGCCATCGCCTTCATGAACGGCTGGATGTCCTGGGTGACCGCCTCCTCGCCGGCGACGAACTGCGCGACGAGGTAGGTGGCGCTGCGTTGTTCCTCCGACGTCATGCCCTGCCAGTCGGCGGCGTCGCGGCCGAAGTCGATGGCCGTCGGATCCCAGAAGCGGGCATTGCCTTTCACGAAGAGCCGCAACGGAAACGACTCCCAGTGCAGCCCGCCGCGCCGCAGCGAGGTGAAGTCTTCCCGGCCCCCGGCCCTGTTCTCCATGAGTGTCACGGACCCACCCGCCATTCGTTGTTCGGCATCGCATCAGGCGCAGCGGGTTCCGGCATCGACTGTCGATCACGAGCCCGCCGCCTCTGTGACGCTAGCCCTTCGCCGACCCTGCGGGCGGCGATTTGCGCGGAAACACAGACGCCGGCGGCGTCCGAGGTAGGGCCCTTCGTCGGTGGTCTCCAGGCGCGGAGATGTCAGCCCAATCGGACCCCCGACTGCGAGTCCTCGAACACATGCAGACGCTGTGGGTCGACCGCCAGCCGCACCTGCTGCCCCTTCGCCAGCGGGCGCGTGGCGTCGGCGCGGGCGACGATGTCGATGCGCTCACCGTCGGAATTGGTGACGTGGGTGAACACATGCGCTTCGGCGCCGAGTTCCTCGACCAGGTCGACGGTCGCGTCGATGGTGGGACCCTCACCGTCGGAGACAACTGTGACGTGTTCGGGCCGGAAGCCCAACGTCACCGACCGGGCGGCGCCGAGCACGTCACGGCCGACGGGCAGGACGAGGTCGCCGAGGCGGACGCCACCGTCGACGACCGGCACCCTGACCAGATTCATCGCGGGGGAGCCCATGAATCCGGCGACGAATCGGTTTGCCGGGGCGTCGTACAGTTCCCGCGGCGAGGCGCACTGCTGCAGCACCCCACCCTTGAGCACCGCTACCCGATCGCCCATCGTCATCGCCTCCACCTGGTCGTGGGTCACGTACACCGTGGTGGTGCCCAGCCGCGCCTGCAGCGACGCGATCTGGCTGCGGGTGTTCACGCGCAGCTTCGCATCCAGATTCGACAGCGGCTCGTCCATCAGGAACACCCGGGGCTGGCGCACGATCGCGCGACCCATCGCGACGCGCTGCCGCTGGCCACCCGACAATGCCTTCGGCTTGCGCTCCAAATAGTCGGTGAGGTCGAGCATCCGGGCGGCCTCGCCAACCCGGTCGGCGATATCCGACTTGGACAGACCGGCCAGCTTCAGCGCGAAACCCATGTTGTCGGCCACCGACATGTGCGGATAGAGCGCGTAGTTCTGAAAGACCATCGCGATGTCGCGGTCCTTCGGGTCCACATCGGTGACATCGTCGTCGCCGATCAGAATGCGTCCGTCGTCGATGTCCTCGAGGCCGGCCAGCATCCGTAGCGACGTCGACTTGCCGCACCCGGACGGGCCGACCAGCACGAGAAACTCGCCGTCGTCGATGTGCAGGTCGAGGGTGTCGACGGCGGGCCGGTCGGTGCCGGTGAACAGCTTGGTGACCTTGTCGAAGGTGATGCTGGCCATGAGGGGTCGTCCTTAACTATCGGGGGTTCGGGTGGAAGAGTGACGAGGTATCCGGTCGAAAGGTGCTCGGGCCGAGGGTGTTCGGCCTAGGACCGGCGGGCGCGGTCACTTGACGCCGCCCGCGGTGAGCCCGGCGACGATGCGGCGCTGCAGCAGCAGCACGAGGAGGATCAGCGGCACGGTGACGATCGTGCCGGCCGCCATGATCGAACCGAACGGTTCCTCGTGCGGCTGCGATCCGGCGAACGAGGCGATGGCGACCGTCACCGGCTGGGTCGCGGTGTCCGCGAGCTGACTGGCGATCAGGTACTCGTTCCAGGCGGCGATGAAGGCGAGGATCGCCGTGGTGACCATCCCGGGTGCGGCCAGCGGCAGCAACACGGTGCGGAAGGCCCGGGCCCGGGACGCGCCGTCCAGCCGCGCAGCCTCCTCCAATTCCCATGGGAGTTCCCGGAAGAACGTTGTCAGGGTGTAGATGGTCAGCGGTAGCACGAACGAGATATTCGGGATGATCAACGCCGGATAGGTGCCGTACCACCCGATATTGGTGAACAGCCCGAACAGTGGGGTCAGCAGGGCGACACCGGGGAACATCGATGCGGCCAGGATCACCCCGAGGACCAGGTTCTTGCCGCGAAACTCCAAGCGTGCCAGGGCGTACGCGGTGAACACCCCGGCGGCCAGTGCGACTACGGTGGTCGCGGCGCCGATGATCACGCTGTTGACCAATGCGCGTGCGAAGTGGTTGCCGGTGGCGGTGGAGAAGACGCCGGTGAAGTTGTCCAGGGTGAGGTGCGTCGGCCACGGGGTGGTGTCGAAGATGTGCGCGGGGTCACGGAAGGCGTTGACGACCATCCAGTAGACGGGTGCGAGTCCCCAGACGATGACGACGACGAGACCGATATTGGTGCGGGTAGCCGCGAACAGGCGTCGCCTGCGTACTCGGGCGGACCTGCGGCCCGAGGTGGGTGCGCCGATGGCAATGGTAGACATTCCTCAAGCCTTTCGTTGTGCGCGTTGGGTTTCCACGACATTGATGCTCAACGCCTTCACCAGGAGATAGGCGATGAGGAAGACGAGTCCGAAGGTGATCGTGGACAGGGCGGAGGCGCTGTTGAACCCCTGCCGCATCTGGTCGACGACGAGCATCGACAGGGTGGTAGTGGCGCCGTCACCGCCGCCGGTCATGATCGCGGGCAGGTCGTACATGCGCAGCGCGTCGAGCGCCCGGAACAGCACGGCAACCGCGATGGCCGGCTTGATCAGCGGCAACGTGATGTAGCGGAACTGCTGCCAGCGGGACGCCCCGTCGACACAGGCGGCCTCGTACGTGTCCCGCGGAATCATCTGCAGGCCAGCAAGAATCAGCAGGGCGACGAATGGTGTTGTCTTCCACACGTCGGCGGTGATGACCGCGATCCGAGCCGGCCAGGTCTCACCGGTCCACAGGATGTCCGTGCCGAGTAGCCGGTTCGCGATGCCGTCGTAGGAGAAAATGTAGGCCCACAGTTTCGCGCTGACCGCGGTCGGGATGGCCCAGGCGACCAGCACACTGGTCCGGATCAGGGCCCGCCCGCGGACGGTCTTGTGCATCACGTTGGCAAACCACAAGCCGAGAAGCACCTCGAGTGCCACGGTGGCGACGGCGAACAGCAGGGTGACGAAGACCGAACTCCAGAACAGGGAGCCGAGAGTGCCTGCGGGACATGAGATGCTCTCGCCGGTCGACGACGTGCATCGCTGCAGCAACCAGTGCGTGTAGTTGCTCAGTCCGGCCCAGCCCTGGTCGACGAACCGGCCGAGTGAGGTGTCCATGGTGGGGTCGCCGCGGAACGACATGACGATCGCGCTGACCACCGGGTAGCCGATCACGACTCCGAGGAGGATCGCGGTCGGTGCGATCAGTAGCGGAACCCCGCGGCTGCGCTTGCGGCGTCGGCGACGCCGGCTCGATGTGGTGGACCGGGTGCCGGTACCGGACCGGCCGCCGTCGCCACCTACCTTGTCGGCGGTCGCCTCGGGTGCTGAGGTTTCCAGGTGAACGGTCATGAGGTGCTCCTAGGACCCGGCTGCGTTGATGGATGCGTAGATGTCGTCGGCCGCGGTGTCGGGGTCCTTGCGGCCCTGCAGCATTGAGTAGACGTTGCTCTGTACCGCGCGGGTGATCGCCGAGTAGTACGGGCTGACCGGTCGGGGTACCGCGTGCCGGATCGAGGTGCGCAGCGTGTCCAGGTACGGGAATTGGCGGCGCAGCGCCGGATCGTCGTAGAGATCCGAGCGCGCCGGGGCCAGCGTGCCGACCTCGAGGAAGCGGCGTTGCTGCGCGGGTGTCGCCAGAAACTCGAGGAAGTCGCGGGCGGTCGCCTTGTGGTCGGAGAACACGCTGATCGCGGCATTGTGCCCGCCCAGCGTCGAGCGGCCGACCCCGTCCTTGCCGGGCAGCGTTGCGACACCGAACTTTCCGGTAACCGGCGACGAATTCTCGGTCATCGGCTTGTATGCATACGGCCAGTTGCGCATGAACAGCAGCTTCCCGGTTTGGAACGCCTGCCGCGCCTGCTCCTCCTGGAACGTCAGCGCCGACCGGGGAATATCGCCTTTGGCGAAAGCCGTTGCCAGTGACCGTAGTCCGGCCTTGGCCTGCGGACTGTCGACGGTCGGGGTGACGCCATCATCAGCGACGATCGAGCCGCCCGCGGTGTTGATCGCCTCTGCGGTGCTGACCGTCAATCCTTCGTACTGGGCGAATTGGCCGCCGTAGCAACCGATGCCGTTCGTCTTCGCGATAGTGCAGGCGGCCATCATCTCGTCCCAGGTGCGCGGCGGAGTGGCGACCAGGTCCTTGCGGTAGAACAACAGGCCGCCGTCGCTCGTGGTGGGCATCGCGAACAGCCGTCCCCGATAGGAGGCGCCCTCGACGGTCGAGTCGATCAGCGCGGAGGTATCCACCGCCATCGCTCCCGTGAGCTCCTGCAACCAGCCGCGCGCGGCGAATTCGGCGGTCCAGACCAGGTCGACGGCGACGACGTCGTAACCGGCGTCGCGGGCCTGGAAGCGCTGCACCAGATCCTGATGCTGCTGATCGGGCTGATCGGTCTGCTCCAGGATGGTGACCTTCTCGTCGGGATGCGTGGCATTCCAACTCGCCGCCAGCGACGGCAGGACACCGGAGTTGTCCTTGCCCTGCACGAAGGTGATCGGCCCACGTCCGTCGAGATCGCTGTGCTGCGCGTCGGCGGCCACCCGCAGGCTGTTGTCGGCACAACCGGCCGCGGCCACCAGGCCGGCCGTCGCCGCCAGCGTCGCCAGGAGTCGTCGCGCCCGCATCTCAGGCGCTTCCCGGAATCGTCAGCCACACAGCGGTATCCACCGGCAGGATGCCCCCGGACACCGCCGCATCGGATGCCACGAGCACCCGGCCGCCGTCCGGCAGCACGATCTCGTCCGGACCCGTGTTGACCCAGCACTGCACCTCGCCACGGCGGAAGGCTAGTACGCCGCCGGTGTCGTCGATCCAGTCGACGCTCTCGGCGTCGACGCGGGCGTCCGGGGCAGTGCCAAAGACCTCCCGGCGCACCGCCAGCGCCGAACGAACCAGCGTCAGAGTCGAATCGGGATCCGCCTCCTGCGCGGCGACGGTCAGCTCCGACCAGTCGGCCGGCTGCGGCAGCCACGGCTGCGCCCCGGTGTCCGGGGAGAAGCCGTACGGCGGGGCGTCGCCGGAGAATGGGATCGGCACCCGGCAGCCGTCCCGGCCGACGTCGGTGAAACCGGACTGCACCCAGGTCGGATCCTGGCGCACCTCGGCGGGGATGTCCTCGTGCTCAACCAGGCCGAGTTCGTCACCCTGATACAGGTAGGCAGTACCGGGCAGGGCGAGCTGCAACAACAGCGCGGCGCGGGCACGGCGCCGACCGGTCGGCAGATCGGGGACCTCGGTGGCCCACCGGGACCGATCCCACTCCGACTCCACCAGATGGTCGGGCTGCGATCGGGCGTACCGGGTCGCCGGCCGCACCACGTCGTGGTTGGCGAGTACCCAGGTCGGCGGCGCGCCGATGGCGCGGGCCTGCGCCATGGCATCGTCGACGACCCGCCGCAGCAGATCGGCACGCCACGGCGCGCGCAGGAAGTCGAACTGGAAGGCCGTGTGCAGCTCGTCGGGCCGCAGGTAGCGGGCCAGTCGCTCGTTGCCGGGTACCCACGCCTCGGCGACGAAGGTGCGGGGCGGATCGAACTCGTCGGCGACGGCCCGCCACCGACGGTAGATGTCGTGCACGCCATCCTGATCCCACGCCGGATGCGGTGCGACGTGCTGGCTGCCCGGGCTTCGCTCGCCCGCGTCGGGGAGGCCGGGCGACTTGACGAGGCCGTGCGCGACGTCGATCCGGAAGCCGTCGAGGCCGCGATCGAACCAGAACCGCAGAATGTCGTCGAACTCGGCACGCACCTCGTCGTTGTCCCAGTTGAGATCCGGCTGTGCGGGGGCGAACAGGTGTAGATACCAGGAGCCGTCGTCGATCCGGCTCCACGCGGGACCACCGAAGCAACTCGTCCAGTCGTTCGGCGGCTGCGCACCGTCGGGGCCGCGACCGGGCCGGAACACGAAGCGGTCGCGGGCACCGGGTTCGTTCCGCAGCGCGGCGTCGAACCACGCGTGGTCGGCGGACACGTGATTGGGCACGATGTCGGCGAGTACCCGGATGCCTACGGCGTGCGCCTCCTCGATCAGCGCCTCCGCCTGGGCGAGGGTGCCGAACGCGGGATCGATGTCGCGGAAGTCGGCGACGTCGTAGCCGGCGTCGACCATCGGCGAGCGGTACCAGGGGTTGATCCAGATGGCGTCGACGCCGAGCCTGCGCAGATAGTCGAGTCGGTCGCGCAGACCGGTCAGATCGCCGACACCGTCGCCGTTCCCGTCGGCGAAGCTGCGGATATAGACCTGGTAGACCACGGCGTCACGCCACCAGGTGTGGTCGGCGAGATCGACCGCCGCGATGCCGGGAGCGGGCTGACTGGTCATGCGGGCCTCCTACGAATCACTACCTCGAGAGCAAACACTGTGAATCAAACGTTTGCGTGGCGTCGACTGTGGTCGCAATCACATCAAATGTCAAGATATGGGCCGCAACGGCCTGGTAAATGACAGACGCTCGGCGGACGCCGCGACTGGCAGGAGGCTATGACGCAACTATTTGCGTGATGCGTTACGATCGGAACGTGATACCGAAACAGCCGGTCAATATGCACGACGTCGCGGAGCGTTTGGGCGTGTCCATCTCGACGGTGTCTCGCGCGCTGCGAGGATTGCCCGGGGTGTCCGAGGAGACCCGACGCCGCATCGTCGCCGAAGCGGAGGCGATGGCCTATGTGGTGTCGCCTGCGGCCGCGACGCTCGGCGGTGGTGCGACCCGTCGTGTGGGCGTGCTGGTCCCCGACATCGCCGTCTGGTTCTACTCGACCGTGGTCGCCGGCATCGAACGCCGGCTGCGCGCGGCCGGCCTGGACATGGTGCTGGCCTGCCTGCCCACCGAACGCGAGCGATTCGACTTCTTCGAGCAACTTCCGTTGCGGCGCAAGGTCGATGCGCTGATCGTGGTGAGCTTCCCGCTGGACGCCCGGTCGCGCTCGCGGCTGGCATCGATGGGAATTCCGGTGACCTTGGTCGGCGGCGAATCCGATGAGTTCGCGACGGTCGGCATCGACGATGCCGAGGCCGCGGAGATGGCGGTCGGCCACCTCGTCCGGGCGGGGCACCGGCGCATCGCGATGATCCGGACGGTCGACCCGGAGAATCGGGAATGGGCCGCCGATACCGACCGGCTCGCCGGGTACCGGACCGCGTTGACCGATGCCGGAATCGACGTCGAGGACGATCTGATGGTGCAGGCGCAGTGGGGGATCGACGGCGGCGCCGCGGCGATGGAAATGTTGCTGAGCAAGCGCCGGCCGCCGACCGCGGTGTTCTGTTTCTCCGATGAGGTGGCGATCGGTGCGCTGCGTACGCTGCGTCGCGCGGGGCTGACGGTGCCCGAGGCGATGTCGGTGGTGGCCGTGGACGATCATCCGATGGCCGAGCTGACCGACCTCACCACCGTGCATCAGCCGGCCGCCGAACTCGGTGTGGCGGCTGCGGATTCGACGATCGAAATGCTCGGCGGCGGGTCTCCGGGGCAGGTGCTGCTGCCTACCCGGCTGGTGGTTCGGCACAGCACCGCCGCGTGCGACGCCGCGGCTACGTGACCAGACTGGTACGCCGAACCGGCGGTCGGCGATGCGTCGGCGCGCGCGTCGTGGTGAACTGATGGCCCAGAACGAGGACCGGCCACCGACGGCACCCGGTGGCCCGGATGTCCGGCAGGTGCAACGGGGAGGACACCGGATGACTCAGCCACCGCAGGATCCACCACCGCAGAATCCGCCACAGGACCCGCACCGGCCCCCACAGGACCCGCACCAGCCTGGCTCCGTAACACCGGGCGAACCGTACGGCGGAACTGGGCAGTCCGGGTATCCCGCCGCACCGGGCCAGCCCCACGGTGTACCGCACCCCGGCCCTGCGCCGGCGCCCGGCCAGCCGTATAGCGGCACCCCGCAACCCGGTTACCCGCAACCCGGGTACCCGCCAGCCGGCTATCCACCCCCGCCGGGCCAGCCGCCGCACGCCGGGCCGCCGTACGCGTCCTACCCGCTGCCGCCCGGACAGCCGCAGGGTGCTCCGCCGCCCCGCCGAAAGAATCGCACCGGGCTGGCGATCCTCCTCGGCGTGATCGCCGTCGTCGCGATTGTCGCCGGGGCCTTCGGAGTGAACGCGCTGGTGAGTAAGTCGAGCGACGACCGTGCCGCCGCGACCCGCGCGAAGTTCGTCGTGGGCGCGTGCCTGACGACCAAGGACAGTGACGAGGCGAACCAGCGCAACCAACACATCTTCCTGGTTGCCGACTGTAACCGGCCCGATGCGCCGTACCGCATCGCCGAGACACGTGCCGCCGGTGACCCAGCCCCGTGTGCGTCCGAGCAGGAACAGTCCGCCGTGATCGACGGTCGTCCGATGTGCCTGGCGCTCAACCTGTCCGAGGGCCGCTGCTACCAGTCACGGGCCAACGACGTGAGCGACGTGCTGCGGCTCACCTCGTGTACCGCAACGCCCGGTTACCTGACGGTCCGGGTTGACCGGCGTGCGATCGGCCTCGTCGAGTGCTCCGGCGGCGGGGCGCTGTACGAGTACACCCGACCGCTGCCGATCTCCTACTGCCTTTCCCAGCTGTCCTGACGCGTCGGTCTCACCAGATCCGAACCCGTTCGGCCGCATCGAGATACAGGTCGTCGCCGGGGGTGACGTCGAAAGCGTCGTAGAAGGCGTCGATATTGCGGACCACGCCGTTGCAGCGGAACTCCGGCGGTGAGTGCGGGTCGATCGACAGTCTGCGGATGGCCTCTGCATCGCGAGTCTTGGTGCGCCAGATCTGCGCCCAGCTGTAGAACACCCGCTGGGTTCCGGTGAGGCCGTCGATGACCGGTGGGTCACCACCCTCGGTCGCGAGCCGGTATGCGACCAGCGCGATCGACAGTCCGCCCAGATCGCCGATGTTCTCACCGATGGTGAACTCGCCGTTGACCTTGTACTTCTCGTCCAGTCCGGCCGGGGTGAACTCGCCGTACTGGTCGATGAGTTTACGTGTGCGGGTGCCGAATTCGGCACGGTCGTCGTCGCTCCACCAATCGACGAGATTGCCGTCACCATCGTATTTCGCGCCCTGGTCGTCGAATCCGTGGCCGATCTCGTGCCCGATGACCGCGCCGATGCCGCCGTAGTTGGCGGCATCGTCGGCCTCCGGGTCGAAGAACGGCGGTTGCAGAATCGCTGCGGGAAAGACGATCTCGTTCATCCCCGGGTTGTAGTACGCATTCACCGTCTGCGGCGTCATGAACCACTCGTCGTGATCGACCGGCTGGCCGATCTTGGCGAATTCACGGTCTTGTTCGAACGACGCGGCCCGCGCCACATTGCCGATCAGGTCACCGCGATCGACGGTCAGCGCGTCGTAGTCGCGCCACTTTGCCGGGTAGCCGATCTTGGGGGTGAACTTCTCCAGCTTCGCCAGCGCCCGCTCCCGCGTGTGTGGCGTCATCCATTCGAGGTCGGCGATATTGCGTCGGTAGGCGGCGACGAGATTGTCGATCAGCTCGTCCATCCTGGCTTTGGCGTCGGGTGGAAAGTGCTTGTCCACGTAGAGCTTTCCGACGGCGAAACCGACCGCATCCTCGACGAAGCCGACGCCGCGTTTCCACCGGTCACGGTTGGTTTCGGCGCCGGTGAGGGTGCGGCCGTAGAAATCGAAGTTCTCGTCGACGAACTTGGCCGACAGGTACGGGGCAGCGGTGTGCAGCAGCTGCCAGGTGAGCCACGTCTTCCAATCCTCGAGCGGCGTGGCGGTGATCAGCTCGCCCACTCCGGTGACGAACGACGGCTGGCCGACGACCACCTCGGCGAACGTCGTGTCGCCGACCGTGCCCAGCCCGCCGAGCCAGGCCGCGACGTCGAATCCCTCGGCAGCGCCGGAGAAGTCGGCAAGCGACATCAGGTTGTAGGTGAGTTCGGCGTCCCGGCGACGGACGACATCCCAGTGGTGCCCGGCGATGGCGGTCTCCAGATTCAGCACGGTGCGGGCGCGGGCCTCGGCGTCGTCGATGCCGGCCAGTCCGAACATCCGGGCGACGTGCTCGACATACCGGTCGCGAGTCTCCGCGTGCTTCTCGTCGCGGTAATACGACTCGTCCGGCAGGCCAAGGCCGGACTGCACGATATGCACCAGGTAGCGGTCGGACTGTCGAGCGTCGGTGTCGACGTAGAAGCCGAACAGGCCACCGACGCCGTGCCGCTGCAGGCGGCCGATCCGCGCGGCCAGCGCATCGACCGAGTCGAGCGCCGCGATCGCCTCGATCTCGCCCTGGATCGGGCCGATGCCGAGCGCCTCGATGTGGTCGGTGTCCATGAACGAGGCGTACAGGTCACCGATCTTCTGCGCGTCCGACCCGCTCTCGGGCGTCGCATCGGCGCATGCGGTGATGATGTCGCGGACGTTCTCCTCGGCGCGGTCACGCAACACGTGGAAGGCGCCGTCGACCGAGCGGTCGTCGGGGATGACGTGCGAGTCCAGCCACTTGCCGTTGACGTGGCCGAAGAGGTCGTCCTGGATGCGAACGGAGTCGTCGACCCATTCCAGATCGATGCCGGATGCGGGAGCGGAGGTGGTACCGGACGGGGAGGTATCAGAAGCGGTCACGCATTCCATCCTGACATCGGACGCGGCGAACGTCAGCCGGCTGCGAGGTCAGCTCGGAATCGGCCGCCTCGGTGAGCGGGCGTCGGGGCTGGCGCGGCTCGTTGCCGCGGTGGCACGGCCCGTTCAGCCCTCGCCGAGCGCTGTGTCCATCGCCCACACCAGAATCTCGGCGCCGGCGTCGGTCGTGACCGCTTCGCCGCCGGTATCCGTACCGCGGAGCGCGTCCCCCGAGGAAAGGTGCAGGTCGACCGCGGATTGAGGGCGGTCGCCGGACACCGCGACCGTTCCGTCGACGACAAACAGGTGGGTGAATCGCGCGGACGGTAGCGTCACCGAGCCGCCCGTGGGGAGCCGCGCCGCATACAGGGTGGCCGCGCGATTGGCGATCGACAGAGCGGCATCCTTCTCCTCGTCACCGGACGCGACCGCGACCAGCTCGCCGGACGCCAGGTCGGCGGTGACGTCGCGCTGCGCATACGACGGTTCGATGCCGTGCCGATCGGGCGCCACCCACATCTGGATGTAATGCACCGGTCGGGTGCCGGAACCGGGCAGGTCGGGCCACGGATCGTTGCGTTCGGTGTGATCGACCCCGGCGCCCGCACTCAGGCGCTGCGCGAGGCCCGGATAGACGACGCCGGCATTTCCCGCGGAATCCCGGTGAACCAAGGTGCCCGACACAACCCATGTGACTATTTCGGACTCGTGATGACGATGTGACGAAAATCCGTGGCTAGTCGCTAGCAGCTCTTCATTGAATGCAAGAAGTACTCCATGATGGGTGTTGGATGGATCGTAGTGGTCCCCGAAGGAGAACGAATGGTGGGAGGTCAGCCAGACGGTCGTCGTCCGGCTTCTGTCTCCGGCCCGGATCACCGTGAAGCCCATGCCCCATTATCGGCATCGGCGGACGGTTCGCGCCCGGGCCGGCACCGTCGTGTCTCCGAAACCCGACAGAATGCCGATTCCGCACCGGCCGCGGAGTCTCCCCGCGCGGATCGACGCCATCCCACCACGGCCGGTCGTAGCGACCGGCCGAGTCCGATCCTGCGGATGCGGGTGCCGTCCGCCGATGTGCTGCCGACCGAGGACGACGCCCCCACCCGGATGATGCCGCCGGTCCGCGACGATCCGACCGCCGATGCGCCGACCACGACGATCTCGCCTGTTCGGGACGTCGAGGGCGGGCCCGGTCGGGGTGTCGACGATGCTCCGACACGGACGATCCCGCCGGTCACGGACGCAGCGTCGGACGACGACGCGCCCACCCGGATGATGGCGCCGGTCCCCGACGACGCCGTCGATGAGGGCCGGGAGAGCCGGCTGGCCCGGCGACCCAAGGGTGCGCCGCCGCTGCCGGAGCCCGACGATGACGATGATGTCGATGGCGATGGCCTCGCTGGGGATACCGGGAAGTCAACATCGGCGCTGACCTGCGCTCGGATCGGGAAAGCTCGGTCGGCGGGACGTCGGCGACCGACCGCGGGCGAGGTGGCCCGGGCCCGCGGCGTGCGGTTGCGCCGTCCCGGCGTAACGCGCCGCACCGTCGCAGGCGATGATGTCAGTGCCGACGCCGACGATCTCGATGTGACGGGGGATGACCAGCACATCGACGCCGTCGAATCCGGCGCGGGAGCGAACGCCGCGGGCGACCGCGACGCGGGGGATGACTCGACAAATAGTCACGACAGTGACGCGCGAGACGAGATTGTGACCGGTCCGAGCCCCGAATGGAAGCGTCGGAGACCCGGTACGCGTGTGACTAGAGTGAAGAATGTGACTATGAGGTCTTCGGTGAAGTGGGTGGCGGTCGCCGCCTGCCTGGTGGTCGCCGTCGCGGCGGGCATCGGCGCGTGGGCGGTGATGTCGCGAACCCCGGATTCGGGGGCAGCGGCCGCCGTCCGTAGCTTCGCCGACGCTCTCAGCAGGAAGGACGCCGGCGGCGCCGCCGAAATGACGACCGCGCCCGGACAGGCGGGCGAGGCGCTGACCCAGACGTTGCAGGCGATGAACGCCGACAGCATCGACGTCGCGGTCGAGCGTCCGGTCGAGTACAGCGATGGCACCGCGTCGTTCTCCTTGCGCACCACCTGGCGGTGGGACAAGGACCGCACCTTCGAGGCGACCAGCAGCGGCAGCGCTCGACACCTGACCACCGGGTGGAAGGTCACCTGGGAGCCGTCGGTCATCTACCCGGGCCTGCCGGTCGGTGGCATGCTCCGCGAGATCCGCACCGACGCCACTCCGGCGCCGACGGTGCGCAGCCGGTCGGGTCGCACGTTCATGTACCTGCAGCCGGTCAACGAGATCATCCTCGACCCGAACCAGACCCGCGACGTCGGCAACTCGGTCCGCCGGCTGGCCAAGACGCTCGCTCCGATCGCCCCGCTCGTCACCTCCGATGTGCTGAGCCAGAAGCTGGCGGCAACCCCGGGCAAGCCGATCACCGCGGTCACCCTGCGCAACTCCGACATGGAGGTGCTGACCAGCAATCCCAATTCGGTGCCCGGCGTCAGCGTGCGCAAGGCGGGGATGCTGGTGATGGCCGACCGCAGGCTGTCGTCGCCGCTGGAATCGGGGCTGACCAATTACTGGCAGGCCATCCGGGATGCGACCGCGGGGTGGCAGGTGCAGATGGTCGGCCCGGGGATGAAGCCGCGACGCCTGGCCGGCGAGCAGGGTCCCGCCGGACCGGACGTGCGGACCACCGTCGACCAGAACGTGCAGCTCACGCTGGGTGACGCCGCGGTCGAGGTCGGCCAGCCCGCGACGATCGTGGCGCTCGACGCCGGCAGCGGCGCGATCCTCGGCATGGCGCAGAACTCGTACGCGATCAACCGGGGCATCAACGCCGATGCGACGTATCCGGTCGGCACCACCCTGGACCCGGTGTTCCGGGCCGTCGACCGGGCCGCCAACGCGAATCAGGAGTCGACCGACGCCATCCTGGACCGGTTCGGGCTGGGCGTGCAGTTCACCGTGCCCGGCGCCAGCGCCCCGACACCGGGACAGCCCGGCGTCGCGACCATCGACTTCCGGCCGGGCGTCGGCAATGCGTCGATCATGAACATGGCCGCGCTCGGCGTCGCATTGGCTCGCAGCGACGACGGCGTGATGAAGTCGGTGGCGCCACACGTGATCTCCGGAGTCCCGACCAAGGTCGCCGGCGGCAGCCTCGGCGACCTCGACAAGGGCGTCAGCACGTCGGTGCTGCAGGCGATGACCAGTACCGCCAAGAGTGGCGACGCGAGCGACCTCACCCGTGCCCCCGGTCTCAAGGCGCTCGTGGGCACGAACGGTCCGCAGGGGCCGGGCTGGTTCATCGGCATTCAGGGCGGCAAGGTCATCGTGATCTACACCGAGGGCGAGAAGTCGGGGACCGCGGCGCTGCAGGTCGCGCAGAAGTACTTCGGTATTCGGTAGGCGTATCCACGCTTGGTGTCGTGGGCGCACGAGCCGCGGGGCTCGGGAGTGTGTGCGGTCGGGATGTCGTGGTGGGGAAACTTCGTCGTCGTACAGAAGCCTCGTCGTACAGAAGCTTCGTCGTACAGAAACTTCACCGGTGGGGCTTGCGGTGTGGACTATCCACGTGGGGGCGCTGTGTGGGGAAGTTTCTGGACGGTTCGCGCGCGACGACTGGCATCGCGCCAGTGACGTCCCCGCTGAGAGTGGCGGAGGTCGTTCGTCCGCGAGTTTCGTCATCTTCCGCGAGTTGCACTTAGCGGACGGTGCGGAAACTAGCGGACGAGTCGTGTTCCGCGACTTTCGGTGACGCTCGATCGGCGACTTCTGGCACCCACTCGACGACTTCTGACGCCCACTCGACGACTACCGACGCCCACTCGACGGAGTGGCGGGCGCTGGCGGACCCGTCAGCGGCGGGCGCGGCGCCGCATCACCGCGCCGACGACGATCCGCCAGCCGAGCAGGAACAGACCGAGCGCGATCGAGGCGACGATGATGAAGCTGACCTCGACGCCCTGGTGCAGGATATAGCGCAGGATCATGCCGACCGTCACCGTGCAGAACCAGATGAACAGGCCGGCCGGGACGGCGCGGTCGGGCCGGAAGTCGTGGCCGAACCAGTCGCTGGACTGCACGTGCGAGAACACGTACGCGATCGACCAGCCGGCGGCGGCGCCGGCGAGGAACGGCCACAGGGTCTGCACGACGCCCAGCGGGGCAAAACCGTCGTGATGATTGGCCCGTCCGATCAGCACGAAGACGGTGACCGCCACGACGTCGAGAAGCGCGGTGACCGGCAACGACACCGCGGGATGTGCCGACCGGGCGACCTCGCCGCCGGCGTCAGTGCTCGACATGATCACTTACCGTAGCCGGTCGGCGGGAGTCGTGCCGTCAGGCGTCCTCGGGCGGCTCGCCGGGTCCGATCTCCCGGGGAGTCTTCGCCCGATCGGTCCCCGTCCGGTCGGGGCTTGCGTGGTTCGTCTCCGCCCCGATGGATTCGACCCGGTTCGTACTCGCCCGCTTCGAGGGCATGTCATCCGCCCGATCCGGCACGTCGGACCGATCCGGCACATCCGCCCGATCAGGCACATCCGGCAGAGCCGTCGAGTCCGACGCAACCGACCCCGCACCCGACGCACCCGGCCCCGACGACTCCGACCCCGTATCCGACGCAACCGACCCCGCACCCGACGCACCCGACGAATCCGACCCCGATGACTCCGACGACTCCGACGACTCCGACCCAGCATCGGTCGCATCCGCATCCGCCGAATCCGCACCCGACCGGCTCAGGTCGTGTTCGATCTCCTCGTCCATGGTCTCGCCGTCCCGGATACCGCTGCGGAACATCACCATGATCACCACCCAGCCGAGTGCCGCGATCAGGACGTAACTGATCACCCGATAGACGAGGACGGCGGTCAGCGCGTCCGCGGCCGGCATCCCCGCGCTGATCAGCGCGGGAACCAGGACCGCGTCGACGACACCGATGCCGCCGGGTAGTAGTGGTACGGCCGTGCCGACAGCCTTGCCCGCCGCGTAGGCGACCATCAGGCCCGCGATACTCGGGTGCGCCCCGACCGCCCAGCACGCGAACATCAGGCAGGCGACGTCGGCGACCCAATTGAACAGGCTCCAGCCGAACGCGATCGACGCGTCGCGGCGGGTGAGGTGCACGGCGCGCAACTGCTCGAGGGTCTCGCGCAGCTTGGCGACGCCGTGCCCGGTCGGCTTGTTGCGCAGCTGGTTGACCCAGGACAGCATGCGCACCCCGGTCGACTGCAGCGATTCCGGATGCGTCGTCAGATACTGCAGCACCGCAGCGATCGCGACAAAGCCGAGCAACCAGAAGATCAGCGAGAACGGGCTCGTCTTGATGCCGGCGAGCACTGCGCCGCCGAAACCGAGCGCGGCCAGTCCGACACCGGCCAGCAACCCGGACATCACGACCTGCCAGGAGGCGACGACCGGCGTCGCGCCCCAGCGGCGGGTCTGCCGGTAGGTGAACGCCGGCGCCAGCACCTGCCCGCCGGGCATCGTCTGGCTCAGCGAGTTCGCGGCGAGGATCACCGACAACGACTGCCATTGGGTGACCCGAACCCCCGCTGATCGCAGCAGCGCCCGCTGCACCTGCGCGAAGCTGTCCATCGACAGCAGTGCGGCGATCACACAGGCCAGCAGCCATACCCAGTCGAGATCACCGATCCGCGACCAGGTCTGCGCCAGCTTCGGCCAGATGAGCACCGCCTCGACGGCCAGCACCACGACCACAACGACGATGAGGACCCAGCGCAGCCACCAGAAGCGGTGCCGCGCCGGGGCCTGTTCCACCGACGGCGGGTCCGACGACATGGTGTTCAGGGTATCCACAGCTACCCTGAGATCCGTGGAGGGTGGCGACTCGGCCGCGACCCCCAGGTCCGGCGGCCGGAACGATCGGACACCGAACGTCGCATCGACGACCTTGCCGGCCGCGCGCGGTCGCTGGCGCCGTGCCGCGTCGCCCGACAGTGCGCAGGTGCATCCGACGGTGCGGGCGGCCGCGGAATGGTGCTGGCGTCTGCTCATCATCGCGGCTGCGATCTATGTGCTCGGCATGCTGTTCGAGCGATTCGCCGCGGTCTTGGTGCCGGTCGCGCTCGCGGTGCTCGGTTCGGCGTTCCTGGTGCCGGCCGTCGACTGGCTGCATCGCCGTCGTCTGCCCCGGTCGATCGCGGTCGTGGCGACGATGGTGGCAGCACTCGGTGCCGTCGCGGGCGTATTGACCTTCGTCGGACGTGCCTTCGCCAGCGGGTTCCCAGAACTCACCGGCGAGGTCACCGAAACCGTCAACCGCACCCGCGACTGGCTCGTGCACGGCCCACTGCACGTCGACGAGAATCAGGTCCGCGACTTCGGCGCCAACATCGTCACCCTGATGGAGCACAATCAGGCCAAACTCGCCGGCGGCGCCGTGGCCACCGCGACGACGGCCACCGAGATCATGACCGGTGCGCTGCTCACGGTGTTCCTGATGGTCTTCTTCCTCTATGGCGGCGGCCAGATCTGGGAATTCTGCACCCGGATCGTGCCGTCGGGTTCACGTCAGCGAGTCGCCGCGGCGGGTGTCGCCGGGTTCGGCACCCTCGTCGGCTACGTCCGTGCGACGGTGGTCGTGGCCATGGTCGACGCGATCTGCATCGGCATCGGGCTTGCGGCACTGCGAGTTCCGCTGGCAGTTCCACTCGCCACACTGGTGTTCCTCGGTGCATTCATTCCGATCGTCGGAGCGCTGATCAGCGGCGCGGTCGCCGTGGTGATCGCATTGGTCAGCCAGGGGTGGCTCATCGCGGCCATCGTGCTGGCCCTGCTGATCGGTGTGATGCAGTTGGAAGGCCATGTGCTGCAGCCACTCCTGCTGGGTCGGTCGGTGCGGCTGCATCCGGTAGCGGTCGTGCTCGCGATCGGCGCGGGCATCGTGTCGGCGGGCGTCGTCGGTGGTCTCCTCGCAGTGCCGATCATCGCATTCGGCAACACCGCGGTGCGCTACCTGCTCGGACATCCGGTGGTGCACGGGACCGAAAGGTCCGGAGATCCGCCGTCGGCCGAGTTGTACGGCGGTGCCGAACCCGACGAACCGCAATGGGACCGGCGGGATGTGCACGCAGCGATACCCGGTGTGCCGCCGGAGCAGCGGCACGTCGGCGACGCCGGCGAGGTGCGCCAGGAGTCACCGCAGACGAGCACACCGACCGCAGGCATAGCGGACGGCCAAGCAGCACAGGATGATTCGGACGCGTCACCACACCAGCCGCCGGATCGAGATGAGGCCGGAGGTGATGACCGGTGACGGTGACCTGGGCGGCGAGCCGACTGGCACGCATGATCGACGTCGACCCGGTCGGTCCGTTATGGCGTGGGGCGCAAGTATTTCGGGTGCTCTCGTACTGCTACGCGCTGGGATTCCAGATTGCCGTGAATCCCGACCTGAAACACCGCGGGGTCGGCTGGGTGCTGTTCGGCGTGTTGTCGGCGTGGACCCTCACCGCCGGAATCGCCTACTACGCCGGATTCGGCCGCAACCGGTACTGGGTGTGCGCCGAGATCGTAATCGCCTGCGGGCTCATGCTATCCACGTCGTACGTGGCGAGCGAGGGCTGGGCCATGAACAACCAGACGTGGCCGACAACGCTGTGGGCTACCAACGGGGTCATCTCCGCAGCCATCCTCGGTGGACCGCTGTGGGGGATCGTCGCGGGTCTGATCGTCGGCGGCACATCACTCTTCGTGAAGGGGGAGTTCAGCTTCGACTTCGGTCGTAATGCCACGATCATTGTCATCGTCGCTACCGGGATGGCCGTCGGACTGGCCGCGCGGATCGCCCGGCGGGCCCAGGACCAGCTCGCCCAGGCTGCTCGGCTCGCCGCGGCCACCGAGGAACGCGAACGCCTTTCGCGTGAGGTACACGACGGCGTGTTGCAGGTGCTCGCCCTGATCGCCAAGCGGGGTCGCGAAATCGGCGGTCAGACCGCCGACCTCGCCGATCTGGCTGGCGAACAGGAGCGGGCGCTCCGGCGGTTGATCGCGGTCGGTGCCACCGACATCGACACCGAGCAGGGCACCGCCGACCTCGCGGCTCTGCTCGGCACGATGAGTGGACCACGGGTATCGGTGAGCGCACCGGGCTCGCCCGTCATGATCGATACCGGTGTGGCCGACGAGATTCGCGCGGCGGTGACCAACGCGCTGGACAACGTCCGCCATCACGCCGGTGCGGATGCTCGCGCCTACGTGCTGCTGGAGGATCTCGGCGACCGGCTGGTGGTCAGTGTTCGTGACGACGGGATCGGTATTCCGGACGGCCGGCTCGAGGAGGCGCGCAGACAGGGCAGACTCGGCGTCTCGGTGTCGATCGTGGGGCGGATCGACGCGCTCGGCGGCACCGCGATCGTCGACTCGGCGCCGGGTGCGGGTACCGAGTGGGAGTTGACGATTCCGCGCGCGGCGAGGCTCGGTGGCGGGGTGGCCGGCAGAAAAGCCGAGGACACGCCCGCGGCTGGGACGATAGCCGGCGGCCCGATATCGGACGAAACGACAGCGGGCGAAACGACAGCGGGCGAAACGACAGCGGGCGAAACGACAGCGGGCGGAACGGCACCGGGCGGAACGACAGCTGGCGGAACGAAACCGGGCGAAACAGGAACGGACGGAACGAGAATGGACACCGAGCGACGATGACCGCACTGCGGGTGATGGTGGTCGACGACCATCCGATGTGGCGCGACGGGGTCGCACGCGACCTGGGCGAGGACGGCTTTGACGTGGTGGCCACGGCGGACGGGGTCGGCAGCGCCGGCCGCCGCGCTGCCGCGGTCCAGCCCGACGTCGTACTGATGGATATGCGACTGGCCGACGGTACCGGGGCCGAGGGCACCGTCGCGGTGCTCGCCGCATCGCCGCAGTCGCGCGTGCTGGTGCTATCCGCATCGGACGAACGGGAGGATGTGCTGGACGCCGTCAAGGCCGGCGCCAGTGGCTATCTGGTGAAAAGCGCGTCCCGTGCCGAGCTGGTGGACGCGGTGCGGGCGACCGGCGACGGGCAGGCGGTGTTCACGCCCGGCTTGGCCGGACTGATCCTCGGCGAATACCGGCGGATCTCGCAGCAACCCGACAAGCCGGAGTCGGCGCCGGCCCTGACCGAGCGCGAGACCGAGGTGCTGCGGTACGTGGCAAAGGGGATGAGCGCCAAGCAGATTGCGCGCAAGCTGTCGCTGAGCCACCGCACCGTCGAGAATCACGTCCAGGCGACACTGCGCAAACTCCAACTCGGCAACCGGGTAGAGCTGACGCGCTACGCGATCGAGCACGGGCTCGACGACTGAGGGCCGGCGGGGACCGGGCGACGTCGGCGGGGTGTGGGGCGTCGTCTCTGGCGCTCACGGAAAGTAGCGGAAGGACATTCGTCCGCGACTTTCGTGGCCTTCCGCCAGGTGCAACTAGCGCAAGCTGACGAAACTAGCGGACGAACGGTCTTCCGCTAGTTTCGGCAGTGCGGCGAGGTCGCAGCGCGCCGATGAGCCGCACCTCAGTCACCGCGGCAGCGAGGCGCAGCCGCAGCGCGCCGATGTGCCGGATGGGTGCGGGCTACTGCTCGGACCGACTGCGCCGCAACAGATCCTGCACGCTGATCTGTCCGTTGCCGTCGGTGGTGTCGTCGTCGGTGCGGGCGTGGCGATCGGTGCTGCGGCGGCCACGCTCGGCGGCGCGGTCCGCGTCGGAGCGGTCCGCCCGTCCGGGCGTCCCCGGCGTGCCCGACCGTGGGTCTGCCGGCGCCGACTGCGCCGACTGCGGTGTCAGCCCCGGGGTCAGGCCCCGATCCAGCGGCGACGGAGTCTGCCGCACCGGAGGCTGTCCGGCAGGACCGGGTGGCGGCGGCGGTGTCGAGCCGGGGCCCCGGCGCTGCTCCGGCGACAGCGAGGCAGCGAGCGGTCGGCGCCCGGTCTGGTCGAGTTCTGGGCGCCGGCCCAGCGGTGAGCCGTCGTCGGGAGCCGACGAACGCGGCATCTCCCGCGGCGACGGTCCGGCCGGCCGCGCGCCGGTGGCCGGTGCGGGGCGGGTGCCCGCACCGAATCGAGGCGCCGGTGGTGCCGTCGTGGGTGCCGGACCCGGAGCGCGACCGGGGCTCGGTTGCCGCGCGTCGGGGTGCCGTGAATCCGGCAGCCGTGAATCCGACAGCCGCGAATCCGGCAGTCGTGAATCCGGGTGCCGCGAATCCGGCAGCCGTGAATCAGGTTGCCGCGCATCAGATTGCCGCGCGCCACGCCGAGTGTCCGGTCGCGGAATGTCGACCCCGCGTCGGGGACGGTCGGGAGTACCGCCGCCCGCGTTGCCCGGCTCGGTGGCGCTCAGCCGGATGCCGCCGTCGCCGAGGCTCCAGCCGCCGGTGTCCGGGCCCTCCGACCGTGCGCGTCGTCCGAGCCGCGGCCCGGCGGTGTCGCCGCCGTACCGGCTGTCGGTCCCACGTGAGTCCGATCCTGCGCCCGGCGACCCCACCACGCCAGCGGCTCGGTCCGCCCGTCGCGCCCGGCGACCGCCGACCGCGTACTGGCTCCCGGACGGCGGATCGGACACCCCGACCCGCGCGGACGGCACCGCCGTCCGCTCCGGTTCCCGGGCACGGTCGTCCCGATCGAGCGGCGTGTGCATCGGTGCCGGTACCGACATGCCAACCCCGCCGGGGCCACTGCCCCCGGGGCCGCGCTGTCCACCCGGGCCGCCGGTCCGCGGGCCACCCGGGCGATCGCCACCCGGCCCGCCGGACCCCGAGCCGAACCCGTAGTCGTCGGCCGAGTGGTCCGTCGAATCCGGGCCGTCGGGTGAGCCGCCACGCCGACCACGGAACGCGCGCCGCGACGTGCCGAGCGCCGCCGTCGAAGCCCCGGCGGCCAGCAGTCCGGTCTTCGCTCCGACTCCGGCCCCGACCGGCACGCGCGCGTCGCGGCGCTTCTGATCCGGCTCGTCGTCCAGCACGGTCTCGCCGAGCCCGATCTTCTGCTGCAGTACTCGCATCCAGCGCGGCGCCCACCAGCAGTCGTCGCCGAGCATCTTCATCACCGACGGCACCAGCAGCATGCGAATCACGGTGGCGTCCAAGATGAGTGCCGCGATCATGCCGTACGCGATGTACTTCATCATCACGATCTCGGACAGACCGAACGCACCGGTGACCACGACCAGGATGGCGGCGGCCGCGGTGATGATCCGGCCGGTGTGCGCGGTGCCGACCCGGACCGCCTCGGTGGTCGAGGCGCCCTTCTGCCGCGCCTCGACCATCCTGGATAACAGGAACACCTCGTAGTCGGTGGACAGGCCGAAGATGATCGCGATGATCAGCACCAGCACCGCCGCGAACAGCGGGCCGGGGGTGAAGTTGCCGATCCCGGCGCCGTGCCCGTCGACGAAGATCCAGGTGAGGATGCCCAGTGTGGCGCCGAGGCCGAGCACGGTCATCAGCGCGGCCTTGATCGGCAACACCAGCGATCCGAACTGCAGGAACATCAGCAGGCCGGTCACTAGCACCAGCAGGATCGCCATCAGCGGCAGCCGGGACAGCAGCGCGTCGATCGAGTCCTGGGTCAGCGTCGGGGTGCCGGTGACCCACATGCTGACCCCGCTGTGGTCCAGGGCGCGGAGCTGCTTGATCGCCTCGCCCGCGGTGTTCCGGTCGACGAGGCCGGCCGACATCTGGATGACCTGGGCGCCGGTGTCGCCGTACTGTCCGGTCAGCGCCCCCTCGTCGGCGGCGGAACTGAACTTCTTGGTGAAGCCGGGAATCTGGTTGGCCTCGGACGCGATCCGGTCGATCTCGTCGCTACTGGACTGGTTATTCGGGTCGTAGGCGATGACCAGCTTGATCTCTTCGGTGCGCTCGGCCGGGAAGTAGCGGTCGAAGTCTTCCTGCGCGATCCGGCTGGGGTTGTCCGGCGGTAGGTACTCCTCGCTGATCCCGCCGAATTTGATGCCGCTGAACGGAAGCGCGAGCACCAGCAGCAGCAGCACCGTCGGCACCGCGGTGGCCACCGGATGCCGCATCACCCAGCCGGCGAGCTTGCCCCAGAAGCCCTCCTCGACCTCCTTGCGAGTCTTGGTGCGGCGCAGGAACGGCAGGCCCAGGGCGTCAATACGTGGGCCGAGGATCGACAGGATCGCCGGCAGCACGGTGATCGACAGCAGTGCGGCGAGCGATACCGAGAAGATCGCGCCGTAGGCCACCGATTTGAGGAAGCCCTGCGGCATCATCAGCAGACAGGCAACCGCGGCCACGATGATGGTCGCGGAGAAGACCACCGTCTGCCCGGCGGTCATCACCGATCTTCGTACCGCGGCCTGCGTCGAGTAACCCTCCGCGAGTTCTTCGCGGAATCGGCTGACGATGAACAGTCCGTAGTCGATCGCGATGCCGAGGCCGATCAGCGTGACCACCGACTGGGCGAAGATATTTAGCTCGGTGACCTGGGCGATGATCTTCATGATGCCCAGCGACCCGGCGATCGTTAGGCCGCCGATCAGCACCGGAAGGCACGCGGCGACGACGCCACCGAAGATGAAGAACAGCATGATCGCCACCACCGGCAGCGCGATCAGTTCGGCTCGCCGGATGTCCTCGTCCATGCCGCTGGCCATCGCACCGGCCACCGGTTGCAGACCGGCGAGCTGGAAGGTGGTGCCTTCCAGGCCGGGCCGGGACCCGAGGCTCTCCAGGAAGGGTTCGATCTTCTTGTAGTTGTTGAGGACCGCGGTGTCGTCGTTGCCGGCGACGCCGATGCTGACGAACGCGCGCGTGCGGTCCGGCGTGAACGTGTGCTCGCGGATCGTGGTCTGCGCCGCCTGGGAGGCGGCGCTGTCGTCGGCCAGGAAGAACGGGTCGATGATGGCCTGGTTGTCGCGCAGCGCCTTGGCCGGATCGGTCTCGGTGGTGCTGCGCTGGACGACGTCCGGATACCGTTCGATCAGGTCGTTGACCCAGTTCTCCATCTTCGCGCCGAACGCGGGATCGTCGACGAGGGTGCCCTCCGGCGGGGTGATCAGCACGATGACGTCGGATCGGTGATCGCGGCCGAGCGAGGCGTCGGCGACCTGGGCACCCTTCACGGACTGGGAGGTGGGGTCGAACCAGCCGCTCTGGCTGAGGTGCTTGTTGAGGTCGAGGCCGTACAGGCCGAGCCCCGCCATCAGCGCGATGAGCACGGCGATCACCGCGAAGCGCATCCGATAGACGAAGGTGCCGATGGCTCCGAACACGCCGGTTCCTTCCTGTGGCCGGTCCGAGCGAACTACTCGGGGATCGTCGATGGGCGGGGAGTGGGGGCTGCGGCGGGCGCTGATTCGGTGACACCCCTGGTGGCCGCCGCCGCGCACCGTCCGGGGTGCGCCGGGCCTCGCCGGTCCGACGGTGGATTCTGGCAGGGCAGCCTGAGGACCGGCTGAGTCCGGGAGCCCATCCGCGACGGATCCGTCGTGACGATACTCACCGGAGCAGCGCGCTGAGCGGCCGGAACGGGGTGAGCCAGGCGCCCTCGTCGGGCAGTGAATCCAGGCCGATGCGGGGCAGCGGCTCGCGAAACACTCCCGGGATCTCTTCCAGGTCGACGAACTCCAGTTCCTCGGCGGTCAGGGCCCAGCTGGCGTGTTCGCGGAACCCGATCACGGTGACCGGTACGCCCTCGGCGGCGATCTCGAGCAGCGGCTCGCGGAACGCCTGCCCGTCGGCGGAGGCCACGACCAGGCCAGCTAACCCCACAGTGTGCCTGCGAAGTTCGATGTGGTCGAGCATGTCGGTATCGACATCGCTGTCCTCGGCGAGCTTGGGCTTTGCGAAAACCGCATAGCCGACGTTGCGCAGCGCTTCCACCCACGGCCGGACGACGTCGGCGGTGCCGGGGACGATATTGGTGAACACCGTGGCCTCGGGTTCGACGGCGCCCGGGCGCTGCTCGTCGACGGCTGCCGCGGACAGATCGGACTTCGACAGATCGGCGGTGCGTTGCAGCAACCATCGGCCCAACGCGTCGAAGCGGGGCCGGTGTGCGGCCGTCGGGCGGCCGCCCAGGATGGCGCCCAGCCCCATGTCCATATTCGGCGCGTCCCACACCAGCAGACTCCGCCGGTCGGTGGCCGCCCCGCCGATGGTGTCGCCGAATCGGGTGCGCGGCGTCGGTGCAGCCGTGCCGGTGCCATTGCCGTCGGGGCTAGCGCCGGTCGGGGACGTGCGGTCGTCGGTGGTCGTGCGGTCCTCGGTGGTTGCTGTCGGATCGCTCATGGTTGCTCCCCGTTCTGGTCGAGTCCCACTTGGTGTGTGATTGCCGGGCTGGCGGATACCGGACTGTTGAGTACCAGGCTGTGTACTAACGCGCCGTGTCCCACCCCGCCGTGGCAATGCGTGTGCCGACCATGCTGCCCCTCAATCACGCGGGGAACGGTCATTCGGCGATTCCGCCGCTCGGCGATTCGGGCGATTGGTGGCTGTCCGACCGTTTCGTCGACGGCGGCGGCAGCGGCCGGACATAGACGAACTCGTTGACCGCCCGGCCCTCCCGTTCGGCGCGGCCCTCGAATTTCGTCGTCGGGCGGGTCAGTGAGATCGGCGCCGGTCGTGTCGCCGGGATGAGGTGCGGGCGGTTCGGATCCTGGGTGGCCAGCAGCTCGGCGATCCACTCGGCGTATCCGTCGTGGTCGGTCGCGATGTGCAGCACCCCGCCGGGAACCAGCCGCTCCGCCATCAGCTCCAGGGTGCCGCGCTGCACGAACCGGCGTTTGTGGTGGCGGGTCTTGGGCCACGGGTCCGGGAAGAACAGCCGGATGCCGGTGAGGGAGTCGGGTTCGACGAGTTCGCGCAGCACCACGAGAGCGTCGCCCCGGATCAGCCGCACGTTCTCGATGTTCTCCCGGTCGACGATGCCGAGGAGCTGTGCCAATCCCGGCTGGTACACCTCGACGGCCAGTACGTCGACGTCGGGTTCGGCCGCCGCCATCGCCGCGGTCGCCACCCCGGTACCGCTGCCGATCTCCAGCACCCGGGGTGCGTCGCGGCCGAACAGTGCGATCGGGTCGAGGGGTGGTTCCGGCAGCCGATCGGGCCCGGTCGCCAGCTCGCGGCCCAGCACCGGCCACATCGCGTCCCAGGTGCGCTGCTGATTCGGGGTCAGGCTGCCCCGCCGAAACCGGAAGCTGGTGACCCGGGGATAGAGCCGGGCGCGGTCGGCGGCAGAGGAGTCGTTCACGGTTTCATCGTCGCGCATCGCGGCCGTGCGTCCTACGGCGACACCGGTCACGACAGGTCGACGGGGTCGTCGAGCCGCCACACACGGCGGCTGTGCAATTCCGGCGGGCGTCCGCCGGGGTCCGGGCGTTAGGCTCACGACACAACAGACACGGAGTAGACAACCGCCGCAGCGACGAACAGGGGCGCCAGCCCGGGAGGGTGAGATGTACGAACCCGCCGGGGATCTCGCCGCCGCGTTGGCTCGCGACTCCCCCGCCGCACTGGTCCCCGACACGTCACCGCTGCGCGCCGACCTCGCCGCTGCGGGCGACCGCTATGTGCGGTCGTTGGTGGTCGGGGTCGGTGGCCGTCCCGGCGTCGGCCGGGACACGATGGCCCGCGCCCTGCGGGAACGCCTCGCGGTGACCGCGGTCGGTCCCGGCGAAGACCCGGATGCCGATGCCGACGTCGATGTCTGGGTGTACGTGCTGACCGGTCCGGCGCGCGCCGCCGACGTCGCCGCACTGCACACCCTCGCCGCCGACCGCACCATCGTGGTGCTCGGTAAGGCCGACACGCTCGACGACGCGGATGCGACCGTCGCCGACGTCGAACGCAGTGTCGGGCGCCCGGTGCTCGCCGTGTCGGCGCTACTGGCCTGCGCCGACCTGAGCGACGACGAACTGGACTTCCTGCGCGAGCTGGTCGCCGCTGGCGTCCCGATGCCGTCGATGGCCGGTGCCTTTCTGGCCGGCGCGCCCACCGGAAGCCGGCAGCGCGCCTATCGGCTCGCGCTGCTGCGACGGCTGGACCGGCGTGGCATCGAGATCGCCATGGACCTCATCGCCGACCGAGACCCGGTCGCCGACGCTGCCGCGACGATGAACCGAGAGTTGTGGGCGCACAGCGGTATCGACGCCGTGGTACCGGCGATCGCGGGCCACGTCGACCGGGTCCGGTACTGGCGTGACGTCGAATTGCGCAGCCGGCTCGACCGTGCCGCCGCCCGCGGACCCGACCGGGAGCGCGTCGAGGAATTGCTGCGGACACCGGGGGGCGTCGGATGACCGCCCCCGCAACCGGTGCCGACGTGCTGCGTCGGGTGGCCGATCTCACCGGCTTCGACGCCGCCCGCGTCGACGGCACCGGCGTCGGCACGTCGGTCGCCGTCGCCGGGGTCGGCGGTGTCGGGGTGCGCAGCCTGATCGAGGCGTGCCGGGTCGTCGACCCCGCCCTGCCGATCGGCGTCTGGCGACCCGACGCCCCGAACCGCCCCGGCGTCGCCCTGCTGGTCGTCGACCCGTCGTCGAGCGTCGGCGACGAAGAGATCGAGCTGATGTCCCGGCTGCGGGCGAGCGTCGGCACCGTAGCTGTGGTGTGCACCAAGATCGACGTGTTCTGGGAGTGGCCGCGGATCCTGCGGGCCCACCGGCGGCTCCTCGACCCGTTCGAGCAGGTGCCGGTGTTCGCGGTGTCGTCGGCGGCCGCGCTGGCTGGGGCGGCCGACGAATCCGGTGTCGACGAAGTGGTGCAGTGGGCGCGCGAATCGCTGTCGGCGCCGCCGCCGGTTCGCGTCGAACGGGCTCGAGTCGCCGCCGCACAGGGTGCGGTGGACCATCTCGTGCGCCGGACCGTCGACGCGGCCGGCGCCGCCGACGAACCGGCAGATTCGACGGAGTCCCTGCTGCACCGACGACGTACCCTGCTCGCGACGCGGGACCGCGGCCGCACCGACCGATTGGCGGCGGTTCGCACCGGGTTGGCCCGGACCCGGTCGAGGGCGCTCGCGGACGCGCAGTCCTCGGTCCGTGCGCTCACCGCCGAAGCGGTCCAACGTGCCACCGACAGCGGCGGCGACGTCGAGGACCACGCGCGGTGGCTGCGGGCGGCCGCCGACCGGATGGCTGCGGAGGTCGAACAGCGGACCGGGGAACGCCTCGACGAGGTGTCGTCGGCAGCGCTGATCGGCCTCGACGGGGCCGACGGGCCGGACGATGCCGACGGACGCGACGGAGCGGCGACCGGCCAGGTCGGGGACCCGAATGCCGGCGGTCCGCCGCGCGGTGTCGGCGCAACCGACGCCGAGGCGGCGGGACATCGCCACCGGCCGCTGCCGACCGGCCGCCGCGGCGAGGACGCGCTCCTGGTCCTGATCGGCGCCTCCACCGGGCTCGGCGTGGGCCGGCTGGCGGTCGCCCCGATGCAGTCGGTGCACACCCTGCAGTGGATCAGCATGCCGCTGACCCTGCTGCTCGGCATCGCGGTCGCGATCTGGGTGATCCGGGTGCGCCGCACGTCGGTCCGGCGCGGCGAACTGCGTGCCTGGTCGGCCGACGTCCTCGCAGACACCCGGGCGCGCCTGGAACAGACCATCGGCCTGCGGGTCAACGCCGCCGAGGCGCGACTGTCCGGTCGGATCGGCCGATATTACGAACGCCGGGCCCGGCAGGTGACCGCCGAGGTCGCCGACATCGACGACCGGCTGCGTCGCCATCGTGACGGGACCGCCGCCCGCGCCGACCGGCAACGTCGCGCCGACCTCGCCGACCGGGCGAGCGAGCTGCGGACCGCGCTCGCCGAGCGGTCGCGAGAGCTTTGGGACCGGCCGGCACCGGAACCCCGCACATCGAGCAGAGAGGTGACACCGTGATGGACCCCCTGGATCCGTTCGGCACCGACCCGTCCGCGTATCCGGGCGACGGCGATCCGTCGGCTCCGGAAGCGTGGCACGCCACCGCACCGGACGGCACCCACGACACCGAACCGGCCGCCGCGCTGGCCGCCGACCTCGGCGCCGACCTGTTGCCCGGCGAGGACGAACCCGTCACCGGCCCCGACGAGCACCTCTGGGTCCACGACGACGGCCGGATCTGGGACCTCGGTCCCGCCGACGTCGACACCGACGCCGACGGCATCAAGGACTCGCTGACCCGCACCGGGCCGGACGGCATGACGGTGTACACCGACACCGACCACGACGGTCAGGTGGACCGGATCACCGAGGTCGGCTCGGACGGCAGCTATTCGTCCCGCCGGCTCGACCCGACGAGCGGCCAGTGGGTGGCCACCGACACCGGGCGCCTCGACTGACCTCGACAAACCCCGACGGCATCGGCGCGGACACCGACGCACCTGTGGTCTGGGCCGCATCTGCTCACCCCGGGACCTAGCGATCGCTCGGCGCCCGTATCCTGGGACAAGGACCGCAGACTCGGCGACACGTCCACTCGCCATTTTCAGGAGGGCCACCATGACCGCAGCGACCATTCCAGGACTGGATCCGGCGGATGCGCCGACGAATCACGCGGGATTGCTGGCCTGGGTGGCCGAGGTGGCCGAGCTGACCCAACCGGACCGCGTGGTGTGGTCCGACGGCAGCGACGAGGAATGGGACCGGCTGACCGCTCAGCTCGTCGAGGCGGGCACACTCGTCCAGCTCAACGACAAGAAGCTGCCCAACTCGTTCGTCGCGAAATCCGACCCCGCCGACGTCGCCCGCGTCGAGTCGCGCACCTTCATCTGCTCCGAGACCCAGGACGGCGCCGGCCCCACCAACAACTGGGTCGACCCGGCCGAGATGCGCGCGACCATGACCGACCTGTACCGCGGCAGCATGCGCGGCCGCACCATGTACGTGATCCCCTTCTGCATGGGTCCGCTCGGCTCCGATGACCCCAAGCTGGGCGTGGAGATCACCGACTCCGAATATGTGGTGCTGTCGATGAAGGTGATGACCCGCGTCGGATCCGAGGTGCTGCGGCTGCTGGGCGACGACGGCTTCTTCGTCAAGGCGCTGCACTCGGTGGGCGCCCCGCTCGAGCCCGGCCAGCAGGACGTGCCCTGGCCGTGCAATGACACCAAGTACATCACCCACTTCCCGGAGACCCGCGAAATCTGGTCGTACGGTTCGGGTTACGGCGGCAACGCGCTGCTCGGCAAGAAGTGCTACGCGCTGCGCATCGCGTCGGCCATTGCCCACGACGAGGGCTGGCTGGCCGAACACATGCTGATCCTCAAGCTGATCAGCCCCGAGGACAAGGTCTACTACGTGGCTGCGGCCTTCCCCAGCGCCTGCGGCAAGACCAACCTCGCGATGATCCAGCCGACCATCGAGGGCTGGCGCGCGGAGACCATCGGCGACGACATCGCCTGGATGCGGTTCGGCGACGACGGCCGCCTCTACGCCATCAACCCGGAGTTCGGCTTCTTCGGCGTGGCTCCCGGTACGAGCGAATCGTCGAACCCGAACGCGATGCGCACCATCGAAGAGGGCAACACCATCTTCACCAACGTCGCGGTCACCGACGACGGGAACGTGTGGTGGGAGGGCATCGACGGCCGCATCCCGGATCACCTCACCGACTGGCGCGGCAACGAGTGGACGCCCGAGTCGGACGAGAAGGCGGCACACCCGAATTCGCGGTACTGCACCCCGATCGCGCAGTGCCCGTCGCTGGCCCCCGAGTGGGACGACCCGCAGGGCGTGCCGATCTCGGCGATCCTGTTCGGCGGCCGCCGCAAGACCACCGTCCCGCTGGTCACCGAGGCTCGCGACTGGCAGCACGGCGTCTTCATGGGCGCCACCGTCGGCTCCGAACAGACCGCCGCCGCCGAGGGCAAGGTGGGCACCGTGCGCCGCGACCCGATGGCGATGCTGCCGTTCCTCGGCTACCACATCGGCGACTACTTCACCCACTGGATCAACCTCGGCAAGAACGCCGACGCATCCAAGCTGCCGTCGGTGTTCTACGTCAACTGGTTCCGCCGCGGCGACGACAAGCGCTTCCTGTGGCCCGGATTCGGTGAGAACAGCCGCGTGCTGAAGTGGATCGTGGACCGGCTGGAGGGCAACGTCGAAGGCCAGGACACCCCGATCGGCATCGTCGCCAAGCCGGAGGAGATCGACCTCACCGGCCTGGACACCCCGCCCGAGGACGTCGCCGAGGCGCTCGCGGTGAACGTGGACGAATGGCGCGAGGAAATCCCGTCGATCGAAGAACTCTTCGAATTCGTCGGACCCAAGCTGCCTACTCTGTTGCAGGATGAACTCGATCAGCTCAAGCAACGGTTGAGCTGAGTCCCGTTCGGCACGCCCGTACGGTATCGTTCCGGCCTGTGACTCCTCCTTCTCGTGGGCGCCGCATGCTGCGTCGTATGGTCGTTGTCGCCTGTGCCGCACTGTCGTTCGCGGCGCTGCCGACGCTCGGGGAAGCTCAGGCGGCACCGGCGGCGGTCACCGCCCGCTATGTGGACACCGCCACGGTGCCGTGGGTGCCGACCTTCGGTGGCATCTCCGGCATCGATCGCACCGGTAACGGCACGTACACGATGATCTCCACCGACGTCGGCCGTGCCGGACCGGGACGCTTCTACACCGCACGCATCGGCTACTCGCCGACCGCGGGCGCCGTCGCCACCCCGGCCATCACCGGCGGCGGGCCGATCCTCGGCCCGGGCAATCTCCCGCCGCTGCCCGGCTCCGCGCAGTTCGAGGGCATCCGCAAATTCGGCGGCGGATATGTCGTCGCCGGTGGTGGCGCCAACCAGTTCGTCCGGGTGCTCGGCGGCTTCGGCACCTACACCCGCGACCTGGGCTTGCCCGCCGCGTGGCGCCCGTCGCGGACGTCCGGACTGGCCGGCCAGCGCGGGTTGACCGGAGTCGCGGTCGCGCCGTCGGGCAAGATCAGCGCCATCACCGCGGGCGGTCTCCGTCAGGACGCCCCGAAGTCGGCGCGGCTGATCAGCTTCGGCCGCCCCAACACCGAGTACGTCTACCGCACCGACGCCGACAAGGTCGCCGCCGACGTGCTGGCGGTCAACGACACCGACTTCCTGGTTCTCGAGCGCGGTCCCGGCCGGGTGACCCGGATCTACTGGACCACCACCCGCGGCGCCGATCAGGTCGGTGGCCGGGCGAAGCTCAGCGGCCGGGAAAAGGCGATGAGCAAGACGCAGATCTTCTCGACCGCCCCGCTGCCGCGGCTGACGACCGGCAATATGTCCGGAATCGCTTGGGGCAACTGGCTTCCCGACCGTCCGTGGCTGACCACCCGGGGACGGGCCCTGTTCGTGGTGACCAACGACGCCTTCGCCGGCCCCACCCGGGTGCATGCGCTCGAGGTGCAGTTCCCCAAACGCTAACCTCCGCGAGCGCCCGGAGTTCCGGGGGTGTTCTCAGGGACATTCCCGATGGCTATTCGCCTGCCGGTTTGGCACGGTGGAGGCCATGACAACAGCGCAAGCTCCTGCCACCGATAGCGGCCCCATGTCCAGCGCGGCCGGAGCCGAGGACCTGACCAAGGTCTACGGCACCGGTGACACCGTCGTGCACGCCCTGCGTGGGGTGACCGTCGAGTTCGGCGCGGGGCAGTTCACCGCCATCATGGGACCGTCCGGGTCGGGCAAGTCGACCCTGATGCACTGCCTCGCCGGCCTGGACGTCGCGTCCGGTGGCCGGGTGCACATCGGGGACGTCGACCTGACCGGGCTGTCCGACAAGCAGATGACGATGCTGCGGCGTGACCGGATCGGTTTTGTGTTCCAGTCGTTCAATCTGGTTCCGACGCTGACCGCGGCGGAGAACATCACCCTGCCGGTGGACATCTCCGGCCGCAAGATCGACAAGGAGTGGTTCGACACGGTGGTGACCCGGCTCGGTATCGGCGACCGCCTCGATCACCTCCCCAGCGAACTGTCCGGCGGCCAGCAGCAGCGCGTTGCGTGTGCGCGCGCACTGGTCGGCCGGCCGGACATCATCTTCGGCGACGAGCCGACCGGCAATCTGGATTCGCGGTCGTCCGGCGAGGTGCTGGAGATCCTGCGTGCCGCGACCGACGAGTTCGGACAAACCGTCGTCATCGTCACCCACGATCCGCGCGCGGCCTCCTACGCCGACCGGGTCATCTTCCTCGCCGACGGCAATATCGTCCGGGAACTCCAGCGCCCCAGCGCCGACGACGTCTTCGAGGTGATGAAGCACCTCGACGATCCGCCGCAGGCGAACTCGGCGCCGGCGGCGCAGCCCGCGGCGGGCGCGCCGGGTGCCGGGGCGGGCAAGGTCGCCGCCTGGATCGACCCCGACGCGGCAGCCGCCGCGACCGATGCCCACGCCGGTGCCGCTGCGGGCGGCTCCGGTCGGCACGCGGCTCCCGACTCCGACGGTGACGGGGACGACCTCACCGGCGCAGGCGCCGGCCCGAACCGGGTGCGGTGAGTCATGGCGTCTTCGGTGATGCGCAAGGTTTCGCTGAGAAACCTTCGGGCGCATAAACTCCGGCTGTTCCTGACCGTCTTCTCGATCGTTCTCGGCACCTCCTTCGTCGCCGGGTCGATCGTGTTCACCTCCACGATTTCCAGCGCGTTCAACTCCATCTTCGACAACGCCGCGCCCGGCGTGGCCGTCCAGGTGACCCCGGAGAAGTCCACCTCGATCGGGGTGCCGGACTCGGTCGTCGACGACTTGTCTTCGCGCAAGCAGGAATTGGGCATCGACAAGCTGGTGACCAATCAATCCGGGCTGGTGACGATCGCCAACTCGGAAGGCAACGCACTGCAGACCGGCGGCGCGCCGAGTATCGGTACCGCCTACATCCCGCCGTCGGAGGCGTTGTCGCCGGAACAAGATCCGATCCTGCCGGGAGGTCGGGGACCGACGAAGGCGGGCGAGATCGCGCTCAACGCGAGCGCCGCGGAGAAGGCCGGCCTCAAGGTCGGGTCTCAGACCACGGTGGTCGTCGGCGCGGGAACCACTCCGCCACAAGACGTGACGGTCGTCGGGCTGGTCGATCTGCCCGGTTCCACCGGCGGTTACACCAATGTGCAATTCGATCCCGAGACCGCGTCCCGACTGTTCTCCGACGGCGAGCACGTCGCACTGATCGACATGTCGGCGGTGGAGGGAGTGACCCCGGAGCAGCTCCGGGACCGTGTGGCCGCCGCGCTGCCGGCCGATACCTACCAGGTGCGGACCGGCGATCAGGTCCGCCAGGACCAGAAGGATGAGGTCAACCAGTTCCTGACGATCTTCACCGGAATCTTGTTGGCATTCGCCGCAATCGGGCTCATCGTCGGCACGTTCATCATCTACAACACGTTCTCGATGATTGTCGCGCAACGCAATCGGGAGCTCGCCCTGTTGCGCGCGGTCGGCGCCAGCCAGCGGCAGGTGTCCCGGTCGGTGCTGCTGGAGGCGTTCGTCGTCGGTGTGATCGGCGGCGTGATCGGCCTCGGCGTCGGTATCGGGCTGGCCGCTGGCTTGCAGGCCCTCGTCGGCTCGACATCCGGATTGCCCGACGCACCACTGAATATCAGCGGATGGGCGATCCTCGCGGCACTATTCGTCGGCATCGTCGTCACCATGATCAGCGCCTGGGTGCCCGCGGTGCGCGCCTCTCGGGTGCCGCCGGTGGAGGCGATGCGCGCCACCATGGCCGAGGGGTCGGCATCGTTGCGGGCCCGGACCGTCGCCGGTGTGTTCTTCGTGGGTGTTGCGGTAGTGCTGATCGTCTGGGGAGCGATGGGCGAGGGGCTGGCGCGGGCCCTCGCGGTCGGCGGCGGTGCGGGCGCCGGCATTCTCGCGGCGGTGCTGGCCGGTCCGGCGCTGGCGCGACGGGTGGTCGGCGGCCTCGGCCGGGTGATCGGCGCGCCCTTCGGCACCATCGGTCGGCTCGCCCGGACCAACGCGGTCCGCAACCCGCGGCGGTCGGCGGCGACGGCGTTCGCGCTGACCCTCGGCCTGATGCTGGTCGCGGTGATCGGCACCCTCGGGACCTCGTTCAAGGGCACCGTGGACGACGCGATCGACGACGGCGTGACCGCCGACTACATCGTCGCCGGCACCAACGGCATGCCGATGCCCGGCGCCGTGGCCGACTCGGTCGCGAAGGTGCCCGGCGTCGCCGACGCGGTCTCGTTCGGGCTGGTGCGGGCCCAGGTCGACGGCAGCACGGTCACCGGTGTCGCGCCGCTCGGTGGCGACGTCAACCAGGTGGTGCGGCTGTCGATGGTCCAGGGATCGTCGGATCAGGTTCCGGCCGACGGCATGTTCGTCAGCCAGCGCACCGAGAACGATCGCGGCTGGAAACCGGGCGACGTGGTCACCTTTACCGGCGCCACCGGCACGGAGCTCAAGGTTCCGGTCACCGGTGTGTACGCCGACAATGAGGCGGTGCAGCCGTGGCTGGTCGGCGGCGAGGTGTATCAGAAGCTCATCCCGCCGACCGCGCGGGCCAGCGCCGGCGTGTTCGTGAAGGCTGCTCCCGGAACGGATCTCGGCACGCTGCGGACCGGGCTGGAAGACGCCACCGCCAACTACCTGACCGCGCAGGTGCAGGATCGGGAACAGTTCAAGGGCAGCATCTCGACGCAGATCGACCAGATGCTCGCCACCCTGTACGCGATGCTCGGCCTGGCGCTGCTGATCGCGGTGCTCGGCATCGTGAACACCCTGGCGCTGTCGGTGGTGGAGCGGCGACGCGAGATCGGCATGCTGCGCGCCGTCGGTATGGTGCGCGGTCAGGTGCGGCGCAGCATCTACCTGGAGTCGGTGCTGATCGCCATCTACGGCGCCGTCCTCGGTGTGGTGCTCGGTGTCGTGATCGGCTGGGCGCTGGTGCGGACGCTGGCCCGGTGGGGGCTCGGCGCGCCGCAACTGCCGTGGAGTCTGATCGTGATCACGCTGATCGCGGCCGGTGTGGTCGGGGTGCTGGCCGCGCTGTGGCCTGCGGTGCGGGCCGCGCGGACCCGGCCGCTGGAGGCGATCGCCGAGGCGTGAGGCCGCGCGACGTTCACGTGACCGATGGGACCCGGGGTACCGGTTTGGCACAATCAGCGCCATGACGCGACCGCCAGACGATCCCCGGGACCCGCGGGACGAGCCTCCGCAGACTCGAGCCTTCGACCCCGACGTCGACCCGGCCTCGGTCGGCGATCCGACGTCGCAGTACCCGACGGGCCAGGCGTATTCGCGTCAGCAACCGGCGGCGCCGTACGGCCAGGACCCGTACGGGCAGGGGTACGGTCCCGGGCCATATGGCCAGGACCCGTACACGGCGGGACAGTACGCGCCGGGGCAGTACGGCCAGGATCCGTACGCGGCGCCGCCGCCCGGTGACGGACGCAAACAGTCCCGGCGTACTGCGGGTCTGGTGCTGGCGATCGTCGTGGCCCTGGTGATCGTGGTCGTGGCGGCGATTCTGGTGGTCAACAGTTCCGGTGGCGACGGCGGATCGGCGGCGCCGAGCACCACCTCGCGCGCACCGTCGACGACGACCACCACGACGACGACCGAAACCACGACCACCACGACCACGACGGAGCCGACGACCACCACGGCGCGGCCGCCGGCCGGTGCCGTCGTCTATCAACTCACCGGCAATGGCGACGTGGTCGCCATCAGCTACCGCAGCGGGACCCGGTCGGTGATCGTGCCGACGTCGGGGACCCCGTGGACCCAGTCCACGCAGGTCGACGGCGGCACCGCGGAGATCACCGCGATCGTCATCCGCGGGTCTGTGACGTGCACCATCCTGCAGGGCGAGCAGCTGCTGGCATCGTCGACGAGTAGCGGCGGCCCGCTGCGCTGCGCGGCCCAGCTCGGCGAGTAGCGGCGTGGCGCGACCGACCGACGCGATGCGTCGGCTGGCCACCCTGCGGCGAGCGGCCGGATTGCTCAACGACTTTCGGTTCGAGCAGTCCGATCCGGCAAGGTTCTACGGCGCACTGGCGGTCGACACCGCGGCGATGGTCGGTGTGTTCGCCGACCTCGACGGGGCGGTGGTTGTCGACGTCGGCGGCGGTCCGGGATACTTCGCCGACGAATTCCGCACGCGCGGAGCGCGATACGTCTCGGTGGAGCCCGATCCCGCCGAAACCCATGCCGGCGGACTGGAACAGCGCGGGACCGTCCGGGCGTCCGGTCAGCAGTTGCCGTTCGCCGACGGTTCGGTGGACGTCTGCCTGTCGTCGAATGTCGTCGAGCACACCCCGCGGCCGTGGGCGATGGCCGACGAGATGCTGCGGGTGACGCGACCCGGCGGGATCGTGGTGCTCAGCTACACGCTGTGGTGGGGTCCGTTCGGTGGGCACGAGATGGGGCTGACGCATTACCTCGGTGGTGCGCGTGCCGCCCGCTGGTACACGCGACGGCATGGCCAGCCGCCGAAGAACCTGTACGGGACGTCGCTGTTCCCGGTGACCGCCGCCGAGGGGTTGCGGTGGGCGCGGTCGGCGACCGAGCGGGCCGAGGTGGTCGCGGCGTTTCCGCGCTACCTGCCGTCGGTGATGTGGTGGGTGTTGCGTGTTCCGGTGCTGCGGGAGGTGCTGGCGACCAACCTGGTGCTGGTGATGCGCCCGCGGTCGGATCGGTACGCTGGTCGGCAATGAATTCGCCGTCCGACGTCCTGCTGCTGTGCTGGCGGGATACCCGCCACCCGCAGGGTGGCGGCAGCGAAACCTATCTGGAGCGGGTCGGTGCGGAGCTCTCGCGTCGCGGCGTGCGGGTCACCTACCTCACCGCGGCGTACCCGGGGTCGGCGCGCGAGGAGTGGCGCGACGGTATCCGGTTTCTGCGGGTCGGGGGTCGGATCGGGGTGTATCCGCGGGTGCTGGCGCTCATCGTCGCCGGCCGGCTGGGTCGTGGGCCGCTCGCCGCTGTGGCTCCCGACGCGGTCGTCGATACTCAGAACGGCATTCCCTTTTTCGCGAGTGCCGTGGCGGGTGTGCCGACCGTGGTGCTCGTCCACCATTGTCACCGCGAGCAGTGGCCGGTGGCCGGTCGGCTGCTGGGCCGCCTGGGCTGGTTCCTGGAATCGCGGGTGTCGCCGCGGGTGCATCGGCGCAACCGTTACGTGACGGTCTCCGAGCCGTCGGCGCGCGAACTAACCGCGCTCGGTGTGGAGCGTGACCGAATCACGGTGATCCACAACGGGATCGATCCGGTTCCCGACGTGGTTGCTAACGACGTTGTTGTTAACGACGTGGTTGCTGCCGACGCGGATGCGCGTGCGGGTGCCGGGCCGCGGCTGGTGGTACTGTCCCGACTGGTGCCGCACAAGCGGGTGTCGGACGCGCTGGCCGTGGTCGCGGACCTTCGGCATACCCGGCCGGACGTGCATCTCGACGTGATCGGGGACGGCTGGTGGTCGGATCGACTTCGCGCGGAATCGGATTCGTCGGGCGTCACCGATCATGTCACCTTCCACGGTCACGTGAGCGATGTCCGTAAGCACGAGTTGCTCGCGCAGGCGGATGTGCACCTGATGCCGTCGGCGAAGGAGGGGTGGGGGCTGGCGGTGATCGAGGCCGCGCAGCACGGTGTGCCCACCATCGGTTACCGGTCCGCTACCGGGCTCGCCGAATCCATCGGCCACGGTCGGACCGGACTGCTGGTCGACGGTATCGACGAATTCATCAGTGCCACACGAAAACTCATCGACAACCCGGACGAAGCTCGTCGCCTCGGCGAGGCCGCCCGACGACGGGCCGGACGCTACTCGTGGCCGGCGACCTGCGACGGATTCCTTTCCATCTTCGCCGAGCTGCGGGGCGATCGGATCACCGCGGATCAGCGCGGGTAGGTGACGATGGTGTCGCCGGTGTCGGGGTTGCGCCAGGTGATGGTGCGGTCGGTGTGCATGGTCGGGATCCAGAGTCCGAGGTGTTTGCGGTGATGGTCCGGGGTGCACAGTGGTGCCAGGTTGAATTCCACGGTCCAGCCGCCGTTCTCGGGGTCGGAGTGGTTGAACTTGACGATGTGGTCGAGGTGGCAGTCCTCGGCGGGCTTGCCGCAGAACGGATACCGGCAGATACGGTCCAGGGTGATGATCTTCTCGCGTAGCTTCTGTGTCGGCCGGTAATGCAGCGCGCCGCGTGGTGGGGAGCGGTAGCCGCCGTGCCCGGTCGGGTCGACCGGCGGTGCCTGCGGCCGCTGATCGGCCAATGCGGCCCAGATCGGTTCCGGCTGGATCGGTGCGGGCCGCGTGGTCGCTGTGCGTGATTCGGTGAGCACGTGCGCATGGTCGGGGTCGATGAACCCGTACCCACGCAGATACGGCGGCATCGCCCCGGTCGGGTCGATGACCACGGTCAGCGACGTCTGCTCAGCTTCCGCAGCCCCCATACCCGGTGGTTGAGTAGGGCCGAGCGGCACCGGGGCGTCGTCCTCCGGTGGTTGAGTAGAGCCGAGCGGAGCGAGGCTCGTATCGAAACCACCGCCACCACTACCGTTCTCGTCGCTCAGGTCGACAGTGGATGCAGTACTGGTCGGTCCGAGCGCACAGTCGCCGCGCCCGCAGGCGCATTCCAGTCTCGCGCCGGGCAGGCGGTGCAGTTCGGCGAAGGCGGCGACCCGCCGTTCTCCGACCGTGCGGGGATCACGATCACAGGTGCGCTCGGCAACGAGTGCGGCGATTTGCTTGCGCAGATGTACCCCGACTTCGGCGGGCACGGTGGCATCGATGCTGGCGTGCCCGTGGGCATCGTCGGTGACCCGCACGTCCTGGTGACGGCCGGCGAACTCATCCCGCATGTCGGCGGCCGTATCCGGGTCGAGGGAGATCACCAACGCGGCCACCTGATCGCGTAGCACCCGGTCCGCCGAGGCTCGCGCCGCCAGCCGCAACGCCAACGGCTCCGCTAGTTCCCGCACCTCGGAATCGAGAGCTTCGAGGGCATTAACGATGACCTGCACCCGTGCGGTCGATAGGTCACCGGCCAGAAATGCCAGCCGCGTGGCGTCCATGTCCAGGAGCGCGCCACCGAGGCGAATCCAGCGGGCGGCTTTGCTTTTCGACACACCCAACCGCAGCGAGACTTCACCGACGGCGGCTTTGTCCGGCGCGTCCGGGATGGTGCGGCGCTGTGGTCGGGCGGCCATCACTTGGTCGTAGGTCTCGCGTCCGATGCGTTCGGCGAGCAGAATGGTGTGGGCTTCGGCCTGCCGCGACAGTCGCAGCGCGTCGCGCGCGGCATCGATCAGGGTGTCGGCGGATGCAGCCCGCAGGGCGGCATCGTCGGCGATTGCGTCGGTGTAGGAGAATATCATCGCCAACTCACCCCCTCGTCCGAGTCCGCTATCCGATTTGATTACCACCAGAGTATCGGGTGGTACCGACAACTCTGATTGGCTACCAACAGAATAACGGCCGGCACCGACACGATTCGTTCGGCCGAATTCAGTGCAGCGGTGCTGGTTTCGATACGCCCTCCGCTAGCGCTCCGGGCTACTCAACCAGCGGAATCGACGCCTCGTTATCGCCACGCCCGGGCTACTCAACCAGCACGATCGACGCTGCGCTCCTACCCGCTGGTTGAGTAGCTGTGAGGAACGAGCAGCGTATCGAAACCAGCTGCTAGGCAGCGCTCGTCGCTACTCGACCACCGGGGGGCGTCCGCCGCGACCAAGGGGCCGGAGTCGGCGCCGCCGGACCGTCGACCACACGGCTGCGGCGAGGCCGGCACCGCTCATGGCCAGCCACCCGAGATGCGCCGACCATGCGGCGGCCCGGGCGGCCGGGCTCGCGCGCAAGGCGTCCGTCGCACCCGGTACCCGATACAGCCGCAGGTCGTTGCCCGCAAAAGCCGGCGGAGTGCCGCGGACCGCTGGCGGTACGTCGAATCCGGTTCCGGGGGAGGCCCTTTCCACCAGTACCCAGCCGACCCCGAGGCGCCGCAGATCGGCCATACCGTCGACCGCGCCGAGTGCGGCGTCAACCGCGGCGGCCCGGGGGATCGGGTCGTCGACGGTCCTACCATCGACACTGAGTTCGCCCGACTCGACCACCGGTGCGGCAAAGATCCGGGCCGCTGGATCGAGGGATGGATTGTCGGCGAACGGATATCGGCGCAGCGTGCCCGGTGGCCACACCGCGACCGCGCCACCGTCGGCCGGAACGATCGCCGCGACCGCACGCCAATCCTCGGGATAGCGCACCGTCGTCACCGTGCCACCCACGCCCCAGGCCAGATCCGGCAGCGGCGCAATGACAAGCGCCGCCACCATCATGAGTGCGAAACCCGCAGGCACCCAGCACCGGATCGTCAGCACCGCCCCCGCTGCCGAGACCGCCACGAAGGGCATCGCCAATGCGAGGAACTTCTGCGTATCGCGCAGCAACCCGCCACCGGGGACCACGCCCACCACGCCGGTGAGCACCCAATGCCCGAATCCGGTGGCCGACACCGCCACTACCACGACGACGACGCCCGATAGCACCGCGAACGCGCCCACCGGCACCGACCCGGAACCCCGACCACGGCGGCGCCACCACGTCACCGACCCGACAACGACAACCACCATGAGGCACCCGGTCGCGACTGCCGCCCAGCCCATCGTGCGACTCGCCGGAACGGCGTCCGCATTCCAGATTCCGCCCAAACCCAACGCTGTGCCGAGCGGACCTAAGAACGGCTCCGACCGTAAAGCAAAGGCCCGCACGCCTTCCGGAGTATTCGTCGACCCCGACCCCGCCCCGACGATCGCGCCGACCAACCACGGCAGCGCCGACAACAGCCACAACACGGCGACCCCGGCCGCGACCGGCCAGCGGCGCCCCCGCTCCGAGCCGCGTCCCCGCCAAGACCCGCGCCCCCGACCCGACCGGCCACGACGGCCCGTCGTCACGAGACAACCCACCAGCACGACCGCCGCGGCGATACCGGCCACGATCGACCCTGACGGCGTGATTCCGGCGACCGCGAACAATCCCGCAACGGCCGCCCACCGCGCCACCGATGATGACAGCACCGGAGGCCGTGCCACCGGCCGCGTCGCCACCGAGCCACCCGATCGACTCGACCGCCCATCGGCGACGAGGTCACCGACCGCGACGATCAGCCAACCGAGTGCGGCGTACCCGACCAAGAGTCCCCAGTGTCCTTGCAGAAGACGTTCTGCTACATAGGGATTCCAGATCGCGACCAAAGCCGCAGCGGCGGCGCCGGACCGCCCCACCGACGGCCAGGCCCGCGCCGCCAGCCGGCCGTACCCGACCCCGGCGAACACCAGTGCCAGTGTGAGCAGGCCGATCACCACCACGCCGCCATCGACGACATGGCTGGTCATCGCGACGAACCAGTCCTGAGGTACCGCACGCGGTGGCAGCTCGCCGACACCGAGCGCCGCATCGGTCGGATACGACCGGGGCGTCGACACCGCATCCCGGTACAGCAGATAGCCACCCCGCCACAGCGGCGCCAGAATCAGCGCTGCCGCAGCGGCGCTGACGAGAAGCAGCGTCGGCAACACCGGCCGCCGCACGTCGCCGACACCGGGCCCAGCGGCACCCAGCCCCGAACCGCCCGGCTCCCGACCCAACGGCCCCGAACCGCCCGGCCCCCGACCGCTCGGCTCAGTAGTGATAGGTATCCGACGGTGCGGGCACATGTCCGGGATCGACCTCGTAGTCCGTAGCCGTCACGCTGTATGCGCGGGCCAGGTCCAGAATCTTCGTGGCCCGGGCGATGCGCGGCAGATCCGACCCGTTGCGGATCTCCCCGCCGTCACGTTCGAAGTCGGCGAAGAACTCACGCGCCCAGGCGATGTCGTCGTGTGACGGCGAGAGGCCCTCGTTGACCGGGGCGCACTGGTCCGGGGTCAGGCAGATCTTGCCGGTCATGCCGAACTCGATACTGACCGACGTGGCCTCGCTCAGCTTGAGTGCGCCCGACCCGACCGTCGGCCCGTCGATAGCGCTGGGCAGATGAGCCGCCTTGGCGGCGATGGTGAATCGCGACCGCGCGTACGCCAGCGTCGTCGGACTGTCACCGAAACCGGTATCCCGCCGGAAGTCACCGATACCGAACGCGAGGCGGAATGTTCCCTTGGCGGAGGCGATCTCGCTGATTCGCTCCAATCCGCGAGCCGTCTCCACCAGTGCGACGATCGGCACATCCGGCAGCCGCTTGGCCGTCTCGGTGATGTGATCGACCGACTCGACCATCGCCAGCATCACGCCGCCGACCGGTGTCTTCGACAGTGCCGCCAGGTCGTCGGCCCACCACGGGGTGCCGAATCCGTTGATCCGCACCCAATCACCGGCACCACCCGCGCCGTCGCTACCCACGCTCGCGCCGCCTACACCCGCGCCGCCAACACCCGCGCCGCCCACACCCGCGTCACCCACGCCGCCAGCGACACCATTGGCCGTCGGTGCGCCCTCGCCGGTCAACCAGCGCACCACGTTGGCGCGGGCCGCGTCCTTGTCCTTAGGGGCGACGGCATCCTCGATGTCCAGGACGACGATGTCGGCGCGCGACCGGGCGGCGGGCGCAAACCGGGAGTACTGCGCACCGTTGACCAGCAGCCAGCTCCGCGCCAGCACCGGGTCGAGGCGCGACCCGACGTCGGTCGTGTCGGATTCTCCGATCGTGTTCTGGTCGTACATCGTGCGCTCGTACCTCGGTGGTTCTTGTGTCGGAGGGCGGCCGGCGCCGCCCGCGGTCCTGTCCTGCGTGGTGACCGTCATCGACCATCGTTCCACGGTGGCGGGCGTCCCCGCACACCGCCCGGCCGCTGGCAGGCGGGTCGACAGGTGCGGTATAACGAACCCATGAAGGCCGCTGAACAGGCAGTTCGTTTCGACGCCCCGCTGTCGGTGGTCGCCACCCAGACCATCGCGCGGCTACCCGCGACCGCCAGCACCGCGCTACCGTCCCGCGGACAGGTAAGCGTGTCCGGCACCATCGACGGCCACGAGTTCAGCACGGTCGTCGAACCGGACGGCGACCGCGGACACTGGGTGCGGATTCCGGTGGAGCTGCAGCGTGCCGCCGGAGTCGCCGCGGGGGACACGGCGACCTTCGCGCTGACTCCGACCCAGCAGTGGCCGGAGCCGAACGTGCCGGACGATCTCGCGGCAGCGTTGTCGACGGCACCGCCGAACGTCCAGGAGAAGTGGCAGGACATTACGCCGATGGCCCGCTGGGAGTGGGTGCGCTGGGTGAACGCCACCGGCAGCCCGAAAACCCGCGCCGTCCGCATCGAGAAGACGATCTCCAAGCTCGACGGTGAGCACCGTCGTCCGTGCTGCTTCAATCTCGCCGCATGCACCGACCCGGAGGTGTCGAAGAGCGGACGGCTCATTGCGCCGCAGTAGCCTCCCGCCGCCGGACGGCCGATGAGTCCGGGCACCGAGCAGAGCCGGGTCCGTACAACGACCGGTGGCGGCGGAGTCCTCGGCGCACTCGGCTGGGTGGCTGCCGGATCGATGGTCGCCAACGTCGGCGCCTACGCGGTGCACCTGGCGGCGGGGCGTTGGTTGCCCGCGGCCGACTACGGCCGCTTCGCGGTGGTGCTGTCGGCGCTGCTCGTCGCCGGGGTCGCGGCGCCCGCGGTGCAGGCGGTGCTGGCCCGAGAGGTGGTCCGCGGCCGGGACGGCGCGGGGCTCCGCCGCCTGACGGTGCGGACGGTCCTCGCGGTGTGCGCCGTCGTGGCGGTCGCCGTGCCTGCGATGGCGGCCCTGGCGTCGTACGGAGTGGGGTTGGTGGCGGCCGGGCTGGTCGCCGCACCGTTCCTCACCGCGATCGGCGCCGGGCAGGGAATCCTACAGGGGCGCAAGCAGTTCCGACTGCTGGCCTGGACGCTGGCGGCGGTCGGTGTGCTCCGCGCCGTTCCGGTGGTCACGGTGCTGGCGCTCGGAGCGCAGCCGGTCGGCGCGCTGCTCGCCGGTGCCGCGGGGGCGGCCGCGTCGGCGGTGTTGGTGTGGGCCGCGGTCTGGACGACCCGACCGCACGCCGCGCCGACCGCGGACATCGAACCGGGTGCGAACCTCGGCACCGTCGCACGCGCCGGTCAGGTGCAGCTCGTGTTGGTGATCGCCTCCTCGGTGGATCTGCTGCTGGCCCCGACCGTGCTCGACGCCACCGACACCGGTCTCTACGCCCTCGGCGCGGTCGCCACCAAGGCGGCGTTCTGGCTGCCGCAGGCGGTCGGGGTGGTGTTCTACCCGCGACTGGCCGACCCGGCGACGACGCGGGCGTCGTTCCGCCGGGCGGTGCTGGTAGTCAGCGCCATCGGGGTGGGTGTCACGCTGCTCGCCGCAGCCGCCGGACCACTGGTGCCGTCGGTGTTCGGGCCGGAATACCGCCCGCTCACCGTGTGGCTGGGCCTGTTCGCGTTCACCGGCGCGGCGCTGTCGGTGCTGCAGGTCGGGCTGTTGTCGGCGATCGCGCGGGACCGCACGGTGGTGGCCGCGGCAGTCTGGCTGGCGGTCGGCGTCGAGGCGCTCGTGATCCTCACGCTGGCCTCGACCGTCCCGATCCTTGCCGGGATCGCGGCCGTGGGCNACGACGGTGTACGGCTATCGGGTGTCGCATCGGTCGGATCGATCCGGCGGCGCCGCGTCAGCCGGGCCCGCCACCACCCGGGTGCGATGAGGTAGCAGCCGACGGCGATAGCGAGGATCCCGAGCAGACCGGAGACGAGCGGTACGACGCGTCCCCACAGGGTGACCGGCGTGCTCAACTGCTCGGCGAGTTCGGCCATCCGACGCTGGGTGTCGCGGTCGTAGGCAAAGGTCGCCCGCAGGTTGGTGAGCGACTCACCGCGCAGTGCCGGGTCGGCGAACCGATAGGTCTGTTCGACGGCGACCCGCTGGTCGAGGATGGTGCCGGTCGCGTCGTCAACGGCGAGCTCCCAGCGGGCGCGATGGTGCAGTGTCGCGGTCAGTGGCCGGGCCGGGTCACCGGCGGTGATGCCGAACCAGGAGGCGGGTCGGGTGATGCGGGTGGGCGGCGTGCCGTCGGCCGCACCCGATCCGGTGGCCTGCAGGTCGGTGTCGGGGACGTCGGCGGTGAACCGGATGGCCGACCGGCCCCCGACCTGCGTGTCCCCGGCGGCGACGAGCGGCACCGTACGCCGGGTGGTCACGTCGAAGAACTGCCGGCCCGATCCGGAGACCCCGAACGGCAGGAGATAGGTGTAGCCCCGACGGTCGGGCGCCGCGACCGGGGCGCTGCCGCTGTCGTACTGGACCTCCGAATTGCCGGGGGTGCCCGACGTCGCCGCGAGGTCGGGCAGTGCGGTGGCCCGATCCAGGGTGATGCGGTCGGTCATCGCCGACACGGTCGCATCGGTGCAGTCGGTGTCGTCCGACCCGGCGGCGTCGGGTGCGGGCCGGTCGGGGCGCGGCTCGGGGTTCGCCGGACCGGGCCTCTCTCCGCCCGGACTGCCCGGCCGGGGCGCGTCCGGCGGAACCTCGCGGCCGTCCAGCCACAGGTGATCGGCCTGCACCGACGTGCCGACCTGCAGTGTCACCCGGTCGGCGTCGGCGGGCCGTACCGCGACCATGCGCTGCTGTCGGACCAGGTCGGCGCCGACGGTGCGCGCGGTCGGGGTGTTGAGCGAGCAGCGGTCCAGGATCTCCGCGCGGCCAGACCCACCGCTACCGGCCCCGTCGCTACCGCCATCGGCCCCGTCGCTACCGCTCCCGGCGGCGCTGACGCTCGGCGACACGGTGGTCACGTCGGTGGACAGCGGGATGGTGCGCAGCCCGTCCACCAGCAGCGTCGGCAGTGCAACGGTCGCCGCCAGCAGGAATCCGCCGACGAAGATCAGGGTGGGGCCGATGAGATCGGTGGTCGACAACCGGCTCGACGAACGCTCGGGCTGCGACATACCGGCGAGCGTACTTGGGCGGTAGCCGAGCGCCGACGCCCCGGAGCCCGGCGAGACGACGCTCGTGCCGCGCGCGGCATCGACCGCGCTGAGCTGCCGTCGAACACGACTACCCTGGCACGACGATGACCATCGAGGACGAGGCCGTACGCCACGCCGGTGCACCGCCCGAGCGGGCGCGCTCGGGCGGTGCCACCGCCGCGTCGGCCGGTGCCGGTTCGCCCGGTGTCGCGCCGACACCGCCCCGACGGTTCTATCCGCAGCTCGAGGGCATGCGGGCACTGGCGGCGCTGGGCGTACTCACCACACACGTCGCGTTCCAGACCGGTGCGGTGCGCTGGCCGGTCCTCGGTCCGATCTTTGGTCGGCTCGACCTCGCGGTGGCCTTGTTCTTCGCGCTGTCCGGTTTTCTCCTGTGGCGGCCGTGGGCGGCGGCGGCCCACGCATCGACCCCGCGCCCGCGGGTGCGTCGCTACCTGCGGCATCGGGTCGTCCGCATCTGGCCGGCGTACCTCGTGGTCGTGGTCATCGTGTTGCTGCTGCTGCCGGAGGCGCGATCGGCGGGCGTCGGAACCTGGGTCGCGAATCTGACGCTGACGCAAGTGTTCGTCCCGCTCTCGTTGACCGCGGGACTCACCCAGATGTGGAGCCTCTCGGTCGAGGTGGCCTTCTACGCGCTGCTGCCGATCCTGGGAACTGCGCTAGTACGGCTGCGGGGGTCGTGGTCGCGCTGGCGGGTACCGCTGCTGGCCGCTGTCGGACTGGCGAGCCTGGGATGGGCCTGGGTGGCCGCGGCACTGCCGGTGCCGGGCGGGGTGGAGCCGACGAACTGGGTGTTCGGCCACCTGTCCTGGTTCGTCGCCGGGCTACTTCTGGCCGAGGTCGCCGCGGCCGCCGGTGTCATCGGTGCGGCCGGTGCCGGGGCGAGCAGCGCGCACGACAGCCGCGCACATCGCCTGCTGGTCGCCGCCGGTTCGCACCGGTGGCTGATGGCGGGTGTCTTCGTGATCTCCTACGGCCTCGCCTGCACCCCGCTGGCCGGGCCGACCGGGCTTGGCGTGCTGAGCAGCTGGCAGTTTGCCGTCAAGATGGCGCTCGGCGCCGTCTGCGCGTTCGCCCTGCTGGCACCGCTGATCACCGGCACCGGGCCGTTCCGATTCCTCACGTCGCCGGTGATGCTCGCGCTGGGCCGCTGGTCGTACGGCATCTTCATCTGGCACGTCGCGGTCCTCGCGATTGTGTTCCCGCTCTTCGGGATCGTCCCGTTCGCCGGCGACACCGTTCTGGTGTGGCTGCTGACCGTGGTGCTCACGGTCGGGCTGTCGGCGGCGAGCTACGCCTTCATCGAGGAGCCTGCCCGAGCGTGGCTGCGGCGACGGGAGGCTGCTCGACACGCGACCCGGGAGGCATCGTCGCCGCAGGTGTCCGCACTGCAGGCGTCGGCACCGCAGGCGTCGGCACCGCAGGAGTCGATGCGGCAGGCCACCGACCGAAACTAGCGGAGGAATCCTCCTGCGCTACTTTCGTGGCCTTCCGCTAGATGCACCTCGCGCACGGTGACGAATCTCGCGGAAGAAGCGACGGTCGACGGCGCCCCGCGTGTCCTCGCGAGTGCCGTCGGGGCCGCCCGGAATCAGCACCGACGTCACCACACATGCGACCGCGAGCAGCGCACACGCCTGCACCCAGCCGTCGAAGCCACGATAACCGTCGGTCGAATGCCAAGGGCCGGAAGCCAATCCGATCGTCGCCAGCAGCATGGCAAGAAACGCGACGACGACGCGCACCCGCGGTCGCACCACCACCACCGCGGCACCGGCGATCACCGCCAGCACCAGCCCCCACCAGCCGGTGAGCAACCACGCGGTGGCGAGCCATGCGACACCGCCGGCGACGAGACCGGCGGCAGAGAGCGGATGCGCCGACGTGTCCGGCGACGGATCCGCCGGGACTGTCGACGCGAGAGCGGGCGGGATGTCGTGGTCGGCATCGTTGTGGGGAACCCCGTCGTTGGCAGTCTTACCGTTGGCAGTTCCGTCGTCGCGCCCCCCGTCGCCGGGAGCCTCGGCGTCCTCGGCGTCCTCGTCGTCTTCGGTGCGACGTCCACCGGTGGGCCAGATAGCTGCCAGCACAACCAATCCCAGGAGCACCCAGCCGATCCCGAGTGCCCATCGGTAGACCGAGTCGAAGCGGAAGGTCAGTACGACCTCCCCTCCTTCGCCCGCCGGGACGAGGAAGCCCTGCTGCCAGCCGTTCATCGTGACCGGTTGTAACGTCCGACCGTTCAGTATCGCCCGCCACCCGTCATTGGTGCTCTCCGGCACCACCAGCAACCGGTCGTTCCCGGCGGCGGCCACCGACACGGTGCGATACGTCTCCGACCAGTCGCCGATCCGCGGCGACGAGATCTGTTGCACCGCTGCGGAAATATCGATGCCCCGCGCATCCAACCCGACCGTCTCGACACTGAACGCTGCACCCGGATTCGCCGACATCTCTTGTTCACCCGCGCCCAGCGGCACCGGATCGGCCGCACACGGCCGCGCGAGTACCGGCTCCCCGTTGCGCAGCGCGCCCGCCGTCGTGCGTACCGACATCGGAATCACCCGACCCGACACCGTGATTCCGATACCCGGTGACGATGCCGCGCCACACCCGATGTCGATCACCCGATCGTCGACGGACGGCTCCGATGGTCCGGGTGTCCCCGGCGGCGCGGGCGTTCCCGATGCCCCGTCGTTCCCCATCGGAAGCACCTCGACCTCGGCGATACCCGGTGGGGCGTCGCGGGAGAAGCCGAGACTGTTGACGTCGATCAGATCGCGGTGGGCGAGCACCGTGATCCGGATACGATCGGTCGCCGCCTCGCGCAATCGCACCGTCCCGTCCCGGCCGACATCACGCACCTGGCGCCCGGTGCCGAGGTCGACCGCGACGCGGGTCGGCGCCGCCGGATAGTCGCGCGGCAGAACGAGTTTCAGCCCGTTCACCGGCCGTGGCGTCGGCAGAGTGACGGTGAGCTCCGGCCGATCCGCACTATCGGCGCCCGACTCGCCGGTCCGATCCCCACGCGCTCTACCGTCGTCGTCGTCCTCCGATGGCGCCCCGTCGGATTCGTCGGTCCGCGCCGATGCGTCGTCGGCGTCCGGTGCGGTCCACATCGTCGACGGGTCACCGTCGACGGCTGCAGCGGCCGAGCCGCGTGGATCGTTCACCGACGACGCTCCCTCGGCGCGCATCCCCGACGTGGCGAGCAAAGCGTCGAGTGCGTCACCGGGCTTGGGCCGCAACACCATCGACGGCGTCACCGACACCGGGGCGGGCACCGACAGTGCGCGGGTGAACAGGCCGGGAGTCTCCGGCGCGAGTCCGAGTCCGGGAGCGCACCGCACCGTCGGCGCGCGGCCGCGCGTGGAGTCGTCCACACATGCGGCGCGACCGCTGAGCTCTTGGCCGAGCACCCAACCGGCCACCGGTGTGCCCGCGGGGATCTCCGGTAACACCACCCGATGACGGATCGTCAGCGGCAGGCCGGACGTCAGGTCGACCAGCCCGACCTCGCCGAGCGCGAACTGGTTGCCCGCCCGGCCGTCCGTGGTACCGACCGCCCGAATCTGGACCCAGCGGGTCGCGCCACTCGGCAGCGTCACCGTGACCGGCTTCCCGGGCGAGATCGCGCGCGCCACCGTGCTGCCCGCCTCGGTCGTCACCAGTATCGTGTCGACATCCGGGCCGAGTGCCTTGGCCGTCGTGAGGCGGACCGCCAGGCCGCTGCGGGGTTGGCTGAAGTCCAGCCGAAACCATTGGCCGACAGCAGAATCCAAGCCGCCGCTGACCCATGCGGTCGAGGTATCGCCGTCGAACGCGGCGACCGGCGAGTTGGCCGGCGACGTCTGCCCGGGCTGGGTAGCGTCCGAGGCGGAGCCCGACGTCGATACCGACACCTCGCCGGGACGGTTGTCCAGCAGCCACTGGCCCTGCGTCATCGGCTGTCCGGCAACGGGATAGTCGGGCTCGGCGTTCTGGGTGCGGCGTCCGTCGGTATCGCGGAGGATCGACGAGCTGTGGTCGTCGACCCGGCCGAAATCGGTCTCCCGGCGGGTAGGGGAATCGGTGACGACAACCGGTTCCTGCGGGAGTCCGGCGCGCGCCGCGTCGGCCTGCAGCACCGCCGGTCCGAGTGGCGCCTGTCCGGTACGCGCACGTAGATCCTGGATCGTGGCAAGGGATTCCGGCCCGCCTACGACGCGGGGAGCCTTGTCGGCGTCCACCAGCATCGGCCCCGTGCCGGGGAATCCGGTGTCGGCGTGAACGGCGAAGATCTGGATGGCCGGCATCGTCGGCCGCAGCCCGCTGTCGCGCACCACACCGGGCACCGTCGGCGGACCCACCGCCGGCCCGAACGTCGCGACCCGGTCCAGTCCGGGCGAGCCGGTCAGGGCCTGCTGTGCGAGCAGCGGTCGCGCCGACCGGGATGTGATCGGGTCGAGGTCGGCGCGCAACACCACGTACCCGATGCCCTGCTGCGCCAGGGTCGCCGCAAGTCCGGGCGACGAACGGCCGGCCGCGATGTCGCGTTGCACCGAGTCCAGTGCCCGGATCGCACCCGGCGGCGTCAGCGGGATCGCGTCCCGCACCGCCCACGGAGTCTCGGCGAGCGGTTGCAGCGGCTCGTCGCGGGTGAGGCCCCACAACTGGTCGGCGAACGGTGCGCCCGGTACGACCAATGCCCGGCTCGGTGCCCGCTGGGCCGTCCCGGTGGAGTCCGAGTCACGGTGTTCCGACAGCCAGTTAGCGGTCTGTTGCCAATAATCCGGGAGTGCGCGGTAGGCGCCATCGGGCGCGATCTGTCCGGTCCAGAACAGCGACCCGGCACCGATGATCGCCACCGCGACCACCATGGCCGCGGCCACCGGCCGGGAGCGTTGTGGGTGGGCGAACGCCGAGGCGGTGGTGCGCCAGGAAACGGTGCCCGGCAACGGCACTCGGGCCAGCAGGTGGGCGAGGCCCAGCACCAGCGGCAGCCGCACGAACGGCTCGAACTTGTGCACGTTGCGGAGAAAGGCACCCGGCCCGTCGAGAAACACCCGGATAGGCTCGGCGACCGGGGAACCCAGGCCGCCCGCGTAGCCGAGGCACATCACGACCAGTCCGATGACCAGGATGGTGGCCCATCGTCGTCGAAACGGCATGTGCCGCATGCACAGTCCGGCGAGACCTGCCGCGGCGAGGACCCCGGTCGCCAGCACCGCGGCCGGCTGCGTGACCAGCACCGCGCCCGTCACCCGCTCGGTCGACACATACGGCGTCCACGATCCGGTGCCGCGCAACACCTCGGTCAGCGACGTCCACTCGGTCGTCACCCGCGACGACTCGATGAAGTCGAGGAATGGTGGCGACACCCGCGACAGGATCAGCAGCGGCACCACCCACCAGGCGCACGCCACCGCGAGCGCGGCCGCCCACCACGCGCCGAACCGCGTCCAGGCCCGCCGTCCGGCACCCGACGCGCCGAGACCCGCCAGCAGCCACCACACGACCGCCACTCCGAGCGCCGCCAGCGTCGCGACCGCGTTGACCGCGCCCATCAACGCCACCGCCACCGCCGAACGGCAGGCGTCCCGCCACAGCGGACGGTGCGCGCCGGGTCGCGAGCGGTCCAGCGCCCGCACCACCGGCAGCAACACCCACGGCGCGAGCATCATCGGCAACGTCTCCGACGAGATCGACCCGAGTGTGGTGAGCACCCGAGGGCTGAGCACGAACGCCACGCCGGCGATGACCCGCGAGCCCGGCGACCCAATCCCCAGCGCCTCGCCGAGCCGCACCACGCCGACGAATCCGACGGTGATCAGCAGAGCCCACCACACCCGCTGCGTCACCCACGGGGGCAGATTGATGAGCTCACCGGCCGCGAAGAACGCGCCGTGCGGAAAGAAGTAGCCGTATGCCTGGTTTTGCACCTGCCCCATCGGCGCGTCCGGCGACCACAGGTGAGCCGCGCGAGCGAGAAAGCCGAGAGGGTTGGCGGTGAGATCGAGTTTGGTGTCGGCCGCGATCAGCCCGGGGGATTGCAGGAAGGAGGCGATCAGCGCGATTGCGGCGGCGAGCAGGACGCCGCGACGGCTCAGTCGCCCGGTCAGAGCACGGTCGCGCGCCCGCGGCTCGACGGCCGGTCGCGTCGGCGGGTCAGACCGCACCGACGGTCACTTGGTGTCGCCGCTGCCGCCCCGCGAACCGTAGTCGACCGATCCCTGCACGAAACCGCTGTTCGGGTTGATGTTGTTGACGTCGGTCGACGGGTTGGTCTGCGTGGTCAGGAACCCGCCGAGGAACACGGCACCGAGGCCGACCAGGATGCCGGCAACGCCCGCGACAGCTCCGGCCACGACGCGGTTGTTGATCATGCGCACGAAACTACCATCGGGGACGCCCTGGCCAGGTAGTGCGTGTCGGAGCGTGCGCCGCCGCGCGATCGGTCGGCGTATCCCGCGCTAGGTGTTCGCAGTGCGGTTGTGCTGGCTTCGACACGGCTCCTCGCTGCGCTCGTCACCGGCTCAACCAGCGGGGCGGAGTGGCTCAACCAGCGGGGTCGGTTGCTGTATCGGTGGGGTCGTCGCCGGCTTAACCAGCGGGGCGGAGTGGCTGCACTAGCGGGGCGGAGTGGCTCAACCAGGGGGGTCGGTTGCTGTATCGGTGGGGTCGTCGCCGGCTTAACCAGCGGGGCGGATCGGAGCGGCATCGTGGGCTAACCCCGTGAGATGTGGGTGCGCCGCCGTCGCGCTACGGCGTCACCGGCGGTTGCGGCTGCTCTGCCTCGCACTGCGCGGGCACGATGAACACCGGGCGGTGGCAGTGCTTGAGAATGTGCTCGGCGACGCTGGAGTGCAGTAGTGCCTTGAAGCCGGTTTCGCCGCGGGTGCCGGTGACCAGCATGTCCACCGCGAGGGAGTCGGCGGCCGCGACCAGGGCGCTCCACACCGTGGTCTCCACCTCGACGAGGGTGCCTTGGGCGTCCAGGCCCACCGACCGGGCCAGTGCGACGCCGCGCGCGTTGGTCTCGGCGGCCTCCTGGGCGAGCGCCTCGTCGACATCCATCTCCAGCCGGGTGTCGGCGAACGGCTGCATCCCGGCGGCGAGCGTGGACATCCGGGCGGTGCTGACCGACCCGGGCTGCCACGCGGTGACCACATGTGCGAGACCGGCGCTCAGGAAACGGCCGGCGTACGAGATGGCGCGGTCGGCGTTGGGGGAACCGTCGTAGGCGATCATCAGGGATTCTCGTCCGCGGGAGGCCGCGCGCCCCGACGTCGCGCGACCGGGATCTGTGGCCTCGCGACGAACGGAATCATCCTGGATGGACCCGACGTCCATGGACTCAGGCTACATGCCAGACTCGACCCATGGGTTCAACTCGGCGCCGTCGTTTACCGGCCCGGATCCGCGACCTGACCTGCCTGGTTACGGCGGCCGTCGTCGCGGGCACACTGACCGCGTGCGACACCGGCACGGGCGACTCGCCCGGCGCGGCGTCGTCGAGTTCGACGTCGGTCTACGCCGCATCGTCCAGCTCGTCGTCGCCCGCGGCGTCCCCGGTGGCCGCGCCGCTCGGCTGCGGCGCGCCGGAGCTGGCTCGGATGTCGTTGCGGCAGAAGCTCGCCCAGATGATCGTGGTTGGTGTGACCAACGCCGACAATGCGGCCGCGATCGTCCGTGAGGAACAGATCGGCGGCGTCTTCATCGGCAGCTGGACCGACAAGTCGATCCTCACCAGCGGTGCGATGAAGCGAATCTCGGACCGCTCGCGGATCCCGCTGATGGTCACGGTCGACCAGGAGGGTGGCCGGGTGTCGCGGCTGTCGTCGCTGGGCATCGACAGCCCGTCCGCGCGGGAACTGGCGCAGTCGCGGACACCAGAGCAGGTCAAGGCGCTCGCCGCGGACATCGGCGGGCAGCTCAAACGGCTCGGCATCACCGTCGACTTCGCGCCGGACGCCGATGTCAGCAGCCAGCCCGCCGACGAGGTGATCGGCGACCGCTCGTTCAGCGACGATCCGGCCGTGGTCATCCGCTACGCCGAGGCATTTGCCGAGGGCCTGCGCTCGGCCGGCATCATGCCCGTCTACAAGCATTTCCCCGGGCACGGCCACGGCTCCGGTGACTCCCACCTCGGGGTGGTTCGGACGCCGCCGCTGTCGTCGCTGCAAACCAGCGACCTGGTGCCGTACCGGACGCTGCTGCGGCGGCCGGGCGTCGACCGCGACACCGGTGTCATGGTCGGACATCTCATCGTGCCCGGTCTCACCGGTCCGGAGACACCTGCCAGTATCAGTCCGCGCGCGATCGGCATGCTGCGCTCCGGACGCCCCTACGGCGGGCCGCCGTTCAACGGCGTGGTGTTCTCCGACGATCTGTCCGGGATGGCCGCGATCAGCCAGAAGTACCCGATCGAGCAGGCGTCCGTCCGGGCGATCCGCGCCGGCTCCGACATCGCCCTGTGGCTGTCCACCGACCGGGTGTCGTCGGTGCTCGACGCGATGCAGCGTGCGGTCGCCACCAAGCAGCTGACCGTCGAGCGGGTCGACCGGTCGGTGGTGCGCATCCTGCGCGCCAAGGGCGTCCTGACCTGCTGACGACTCGCCATTTCGCCGACCGCGCGCCGCGGTGTCGGTGCGCCGTACCCTCAGTCCTCCGCTAGGGTTCGCGCAAGCCAGATGCCCCGAATATTACTGACTGGTAAGTTTGACGCCGGGGTGGGGACGCTCAGGGGTGGGGACAGGAGGACGTGATGGCCGGGGGAACCAAGCGCCTACCCCGTGCGGTACGGGAGCAGCAGATGCTCGACGCCGCGGTGAAGGTGTTCTCGGAGCACGGCTTCCGTGATACGTCGATGGATGCGATCGCGGCCGAGGCGGAGATCAGCAAGCCGATGCTGTACCTCTATTACGGCTCCAAGGAGGAGTTGTTCGGCGCGACCATCGCCCGGGAGTCGGGCAAGTTCATCGACGCGATGGCCGTCGGCTTCGACCCGTCGCTACGCCAGAGCGAACAGGCCCGCACCGTCGTCAAGGAGTTTCTGCGGTTCGTCGACGAACATCGCCAGTCGTGGAACATGCTGTACCGGGTCGCGGTGGGCAGCGCCAGCTTCTCGTCGATCGTCCGGGAGAGCCGGCGGCAGGTAACCGACATGATCACCGAACTCATCCGCCGCGGCACCACCGTCGAAGGCGCTCGCGACATCGACTTCGAGCTGACGGCGGTGGCGCTGGTGGGTGCCGGTGAGGCCGTCGCCGACCGGATCAGTGAGGGCGATGTCGACCTGGAAACCGCCACCGACCTGCTCGTCGGCATCACCTGGCGGGGCCTGAAGGGGGTGGGCGTGCACGGCGGCGCCGCTCCGCCGGCGGTCGGCGGGAACTAACCCCGGGCGAAAGGACGGGGCGGCGTTCAGGCCGGACGCTGCGGCCCCAGGGATCGCAGGTACCGGTTGTAGTCCTCGAGCTCTTGTTCCTCGTCCGGCGCGGCACCGACGCGATCGACACGGTTCTCGTCTTTGCGCCACCGGATGGCGAAGATGAGCACCACCAGTAGTGCGACCGGCTCACCGTAGGCCCAGGCGAAACCGCCGGCCCACTCCTGATCGCGTAGCGGGTCGATGCCCCACTCCGCGGGTGGATGCGCGTAGTAGTGCAGCAGCGGGGCGGTCGCCATCATCAGCACGACGCCGAAGAACACGTGCAGCGGCATCTCGACGAAGAGGTGGAACAGTCGGCCGATGTTGCTGTGCCTGCCCGGCAGCGGCCCGGTCGCGAGGACGGGCAGGATAAAGATGATGCCGGAGACGAGGAAGAACACCTCCAGCGCGGTATGCCCGACGAGGCTCGACGAGAGCCGGTTGGCGATCGGGGAGAGGTAGATCCCGTAGTAGCTGGCCAGAAAGAGCGGGATGCCGATCATCGGATGCAGCAGCGCCGCCGCGGTGCGTGATCGCAGCGCGCCCAACGCAATTCGGTTGACGTGATACCCGATGCCGGTGTGCGGGGTCGACCGCAGTAGCAGTGTGCCCGGCGAACCGAGCACCAGCAGCGGCGGGATCGTCATCGACAGGGTGAAGTGCTGGAACATGAACACGCTCAGCATGCCGAAGCCGTAACGCTCGAACCGCAGCCCGGTCACCAGTGCCAACAGGGCGCACCCGATCAGGAAGCAGACCGTCTTCGACACCGGCCACTCGCGGCCGGATGCGCGCACCCGACGCACCGCCCAGATGTACCAACCGGCCATCACGAACGCCGACAGCGGCAGCAGCGGCACCGGCGGCGGATCCCAGGCGAGGAATGCGCCCAGCGACGGCGGTGCCTCCGGCAGGTCGATCGGCGGGGGGATTACGTTCACGTCGGGGATGTCCTTGGCGGGGCGAGCTGGCGATGGTCGGTGCGGCGCGGAGAGCAAATATGCGTAACTCCGAATGTAACGGGCGCGGCCCGGGCGAGTCGACGCGGGGGACCGGCTAGGCGATGCCGGTCGGTGGTTGATCCAGCAGGATCGTCATGTAGGTGCTGTGCGGGTCGTCCGCCGGATAGTCGGCGAAGGCGGCGCTCTCGATGAAACCGGCACGGCGGTAGAGCGCCCGCGCGGGTGCGAAGAAGTCCATGCTCCCGGTTTCCAGCGACACCCGCCCGATCCCGCGGTGCGCCGCGTCTGCCAGCGCGTGCCGCAGCAATGCGCCGCCGACACCGCGTCCCCGATACTCCGGTGCGGTCCGCATGCTCTTGAGTTCTGCGTGCCCGGGCTCCAGCGGAACGAGCGCGATGATGCCGGCGAGCCCGTCGGCAACGTGTGCCGTCCACACCCGCGCACCGTCGGCCGACCGCAGCCCCGCGACGTCCAGCGCATGCTGGCTGGCATCCGGTGCGGTCGGCGCGATGTCGGTGCGGTGCGCCTCGACGAACGCCCGGACGGCCGGATCGTCGAGATTGGCGGCGCGGATCGTCGGGTGCATGGAGACGATCGTGGCAAAGATCATCGCCCTGAGGGCTGTCCGCCGGGATATCCCGGCGCAGGCCGCTCAGGGCGATGACATTCGTCATCGACGGGGGTGTCGGCGACCCAGACGTGCCGACAACCCGGCTGGAGGTACCAGCGACGCCGGCAGGCGCGATCACCGACCCCGGGTCGTCGCCGTCAGGTGCGGGAATCCCTTGCGCCGGTCCAGGATCGACAGGTCGAAGTTGCCGGCACCGTCGATCCGCTTGGTGTACAGATTCACCTTGGCGGGCAACAGGATCGGCTTGCCGAAGCGCACCGCATAGGTGACGTCGTCGGGCAGTTGCGCCTCGACATTGGCCACCGCCGCGGCCGCGCTCCACATACCGTGCGCGATCGCGCGCGGAAACCCGAACGCCTTCGCCGACAGGTCGGCCATGTGGATCGGGTTGCGGTCGCCGGACGCCGCCGCATACTCGCGGATCTTCGCCAGGTTCACCGCCAGGATGGCGTCCGGCGGGGGTGGCGCCACTGACTTCGGTTGCGGCCCACGGGGTTCGTCGGACAGGCTGGTGCGCTGCTGCTTGAGGAAGGTCGCCACCTGCCGGGTCACCAGCTCGGTGCCGACGCTGATCTCGGACACCATATCCAGCAGCATGCCGCGGCGATGTTCGCGCAAGTTCTCCGCATGCGTCTCGATGGTCAGTGGTTCCTCGACGCCGATCGGCCGGGTGCGGTGAATGGTGTTCTCCACGTGCACCGACCCGACCGCACCGAACGGGAAGTCCGACGCCGTCATCAGCTTCATTGCGAGCGGGAACTGCAGCACGAACGGGTAGGTGATCGGCAGCGTTTCGCCGAACTGCTGACCGGTCGCCCGCGTATACGCGTGCAGCCGTTCGGGATCCACCCGCACGTCGTTGAGTATGTAGTGCGTGTCCGGGATGCGGGCGTCGGCACGCACCGAGCTGGGCTTGCCGATCACCGGCAGCATCGCGGTGACCGCCTTGGCGTAGACCTCGGCGGTGTTCGGTGGTCCGTCGAGCGTGATCGTCTTGGCCATCACGCCCCCAGGAAGCCCTGGCCGCAGACGCGAACCACGTTGCCGGTCACCGCATTCGATGCCGGGTTGGCGAAGTAGGCGACGGTCTCGGCGACATCGACGGTCTGTCCGCCCTGCTGCAACGAGCTCATCAGCCGGCCGGCCTCGCGCGTCGCCAGCGGGATGGCCGCGGTCATCTTGGTCTCGATGAAGCCGGGAGCCACCGCGTTGATGGTGATGTCCTTCTTCGCGAGGATCGGGGCGTACGCGTCGACCAGGCCGATGACGCCGGCCTTGGAGGTGCCGTAGTTGGTCTGGCCGCGGTTGCCCGCGATGCCGGCGATCGACGAGACGTCGATGACCGCGCCACCGGCGCGCAGCGCGCCCGCCTCCAGCAGGTCGTTGACCAGCGTCTGCGGAGCGATCAGGTTCACCGCGATCACCGATTCCCACCGTGCCGCATCCATATTGGCGAGCAGCTTGTCGCGGGTGATGCCGGCGTTGTTCACGATGATGTCGAGGCCGCCGTGGCGCTCCTTGACGTGCTCGGCGAGCCGGGCACCGGCATCGGCGGCGGTGACGTCGATTGGGAAGGCGGTGCCGCCGATCTTGTTCGCGGTGGCCGACAGCGCGTCACCGGCCTGCGGGACGTCGGCCGCGATGACCTCGGCACCGTCGCGGGCCAGCACTTCGGCGATGGTGGCGCCGATGCCGCGTGCCGCGCCGGTCACCACCGCCACCTTGCCGGCCAGCGGCTTGTCCCAGTCCTGCGGGGCGGTCGCATCGTCGGCGCCGACCCGGATGACCTGACCGTCGACGAATGCCGACTTCGCCGACAGCACGAACCGCAGGGTCGACTCCAGTCCGGTCAGCCCGGTCTTGGCGTCCGGCGACACGTACACCAGCTGGGCCGTGGAGCCCTTCAGCAGTTCCTTGCCCAGCGAGCGGGTGAAGCCCTCGAGGGCGCGCTGGGCGACGTGCTCGGACGGGTCGGAGACGAGTTCGGGGGTGGTGCCGATGACGACGAACCGTGCGCACGCGGCGGCCGAGCGCATCACCGGCTGGAAGAACTCGTAGAGCTGCTCCAGGTCGGCCGTGCCGGTGATCCCGGTGGCGTCGAAGACGAGGCCACCGTACTTGTCGGCCGACCGGCCGGTGGTGGCGTTGTGGATCAGCGTGTAGTCCGGGGTGGAGAGCATCTCGCGCAGCGGCTCGACGAGCCGACCGGAGCCGCCGAGCAGCACCGGGCCGGGCAGCGGGGGTTCCGACGGGGAGTAGCGACGCAGCGTCGGCGGGACGGGGAGCCCGGCCTGCTTGGCGATGAACGCGCCCGGGACGGAGTGGACGAAGCTGGAGTACAGGCCGGTGTTTCCGGTGGCTGCCACGATGAATCTCCTCTGACGTGTGGTGCGTGGTTCGTGGAATTGTTCTCGACGGCTCGCGGTTGCCGGCCACTCTCGCGGTGGAGCGCGGTTCGACAACGAACTTACTCAGGAGTAAGAATACGCTATAAGTACCAAACACCACCCCTGGGAGATCGAAGTGGCTCACACACCCAAGACGCGTCCCGAGCGGCCGGTCGCGATCCTCGGCGGCAATCGCATCCCGTTTGCGCGCCAGGACAAGGCCTACGCCGAGGTCAGCAATCAGGAGATGTTCACCGCGGCCCTCGACGGTCTGGTCAGCCGCTTCAATCTGCAGGGCGAGCGGCTCGGCATGGTCGCGGCCGGCGCGGTCCTCAAGCACCCGCGTGATTTCAATCTCATCCGCGAATGTGTGCTCGGCTCGGCGCTGTCGCCGTACACCCCGGCGTTCGACATTCAGCAGGCATGTGGCACCGGCCTGCAGGCCATCACCGCGGTCGCCGACGGCATCGCGCGCGGACGCTACGACGTCGCGGTCGGCGGCGGTGTGGACACCACCTCCGATGCGCCGATCGGGGTGTCGGAGTCGATGCGGCTGCAGATGCTCGAGGTCAACCGGGCCCGCAGCACCAAGGACCAGTTGCTCGGTGCGCTCAAGCTGATCCCCAAGCTGGGCATCGAGATTCCGCGGAACGGTGAGCCACGCACCGGTATGTCGATGGGTGAGCATGCCGCCATCACCGCCAAGGAGTTCGGCATCAAGCGCGCCGACCAGGACGCGCTGGCCGCCGCCAGCCACCAGAAGATGGCGGCCGCTTACGACGCCGGGTTCTTCGACGACCTGATCACCCCGTTCATGGGTCTGACCCGCGACCAGAATCTCCGCGGCGACTCGACGGTGGAGAAGCTGGCGAAGCTCAAGCCGGTGTTCGGGGTCGCCCTGGGCGATGCCACGATGACTGCGGGGAACTCGACACCGCTGACCGATGGCGCGTCGACCGTGCTGCTGGCCAGCGACGAGTGGGCCGACGAGAAGGGCCTGCCGGTGCAGGCGTACTTCGTCGACAGCGAGACGGCGGCGGTCGACTATGTCAACGGCCCCGACGGCCTGCTGATGGCGCCGACGTATGCCGTGCCGCGGCTGCTCGAACGCAACGGGTTTACCCTGCAGGACTTCGACTTCTACGAGATCCACGAGGCGTTCGCGTCGGTGGTGCTGTCCACGCTGACGGCATGGGAGAGCGAGGAGTACTGCAAGGAGCGCCTGGGTCTCGACTCGGCGCTCGGTGCGATCGACCGGGACAAGCTCAATGTGCACGGATCGTCGCTGGCGGCGGGGCACCCGTTCGCCGCGACCGGCGGCCGGATCGTCGCGCAGACCGCGAAGCTACTCAAGGAGAACGGCGGCGGACGGGCGCTGATCTCGATCTGTGCCGCCGGTGGGCAGGGCGTCACCGCGATCCTCGAGGCCTGATCCGGGCCTGGGTGGGGTGGTTTCGATACGCGACTCGCTGCGCTCCTCGCTACTCAACCACCGGGGGTCGGTAGCCGCGAGGGGCAAGCTCCCGCTGGTTGAGTAGCCGTGAGGGACGAGCGGCGTATCGAAACCAGCCGCCGCATTCGCCCAGCTCAGAGCGTTGCCGGCGATCGTGCACCGACGGTCGAGAATTTTTCGGAAGCCTGTAACGAACCCGGCGGCGACGTAGATATACGTGATAGCTCCGGTTGAGCTGTCAGACCCCCGACCCGACAGCTCGACCGGAGCGTCGTCGTGTCCGGACCTGTTCCGGGGACGCCCCGGCACCAAAATCGATCGACATAGTGCCCGCTAACCGGGCACAACGTCGATGGATTTCCCACCGCCCACCGCCGCCGGAGAAACCTCGGGATACCGCAGACACTATGGTTGACGACGTGAATTCAGGTGCTCGACGAGCACGCACCCTCTTGCGTGTCGCGCTCGGTGTGTGCGCCGTCATTGTTCTCGTCCTAGCGACCGACGTCGTGCTGACCCGTGCGCACACCGCACGCGGTGCCACGATCGCCGGGATCGACGCGGGGAACCGCGACCAGGCCGCTGCTCAGCGCGTGCTCGACCAACTCAGCGATCGGGCCGCGCGGCCGGTGTCGGTGCGCACCAGCTCCGGCACCGCCGAGTTCAGCGCCCAGCAGCTCGGGCTGCGCTTCGATGCCGACGCCACCCGCGAGCGGTTGCTCGATCAGCCGCGTAATCCCATCGACCGGATCCTCGGCCTTTTCGGTGTGGATCGACCGGTCGAGCCGGTCGTCACGATCGACCGGGCCGCGCTGGGCGCCACTCTCGACGGTGCCCGGAAGACGCTGGAACGTGCGGCCGTCGAGGGTGGGGTGCACTATCGGGGCGCGGTCCCAGTCGGTGACCTTCCGGCCGCCGGACTACGCGTGAACCGGGACGCCGCCGCGACCACCCTCACCGCACACTGGCTCGATGACAGCGGGCCCATCGACCTGCCGATGGAGCCCTTCTCGCCGACGGTCAACGCAGATGTGGTGAAGGCCACGGTCGCCGGTCCCGCGACTCGGGCCACCGCGGCGCCGCTCACCGTCACCGGGCGCGACGGTGTGCGATTCGACGTCGCACCCGCCGAGATCGGTTCGATGGTCACGTTCGTTCCCGATGGGCGCGGCGGCCTCAAGCCCAGGGTCGATCCGAAACGTGCGCGTGAGGTCCTCGGCGCCGAACTGTCCGGGACCGAGCGTGAGCCGGTCAGCGCAACCTTCACCCTCAGCGGCGGGTCGCCGAAGGTGGTGCCGTCCCGGGACGGCGCGAAGATCGACTGGAAGAAGACCATCGCCGGGGTAGGCTCCACGATCGTCGCCGACCGGGGGCCGCGCAGCGTCGCGGTGACCTATCAGGTGCTGCGGCCAAAACTCACCACGGCGGGCGCGGAGAAGCTCGGGATTCGTGAGGTGGTCAGCGAATTCACCACGGGAGATTTCTCCAGTGCATCCGGTGAGAACATCCGGCTGGTGGCCGAGGAGGTCGACGGCGCGGTCGTACTTCCCGGAGAAACGTTCTCGCTCAACGGGTATACCGGACCACGCGGTGCCGCGCAGGGATATGTGACCTCTACCGTCATCGACGAAGGCCGCGCGGAGAAGGCCATCGGCGGCGGTATCTCCCAGTTCGCGACGACGTTGTACAACGCGGAATACTTTGCCGGACTTGAGGATGTGGAGCACACCGAGCACTCGTACTACATCTCGCGCTACCCCGAGGCGCGCGAGGCGACTGTGTACGAGGGCGCCATCGACCTGAAGTTCCGCAACAACACCAAGTACGGCATATATATCGAGACCGGGTGGACGCCGTCGTCGGTGACCGTCCGCATGTGGAGCACCAAAACAGTTAATGTGCAGTCGATCACCGGTGAGCGGTCGGCGTACACGTCGCCGGAGACGTTGAACATTCCGGCCGGTGACAACTGCCTGCCGAGTAGCGGTGCCCGCGGCTTCACCACGTCCAATACGCGAGTCATCACCGACGCGTCGACCGGTGCCGAGATCAGTCGGAACACCCGGACGGTCAAGTACGATCCAGAGCCGATCGTGCGGTGCGTGTAACCGGTCCCGACGGGACGAGGGTGGCACACCGACCGAAACTCCCCACTCCACGCAATGCCTCGCGTGAAGTGGGGAGAATCCCGGGCGGCCTGCGGTCGTCTTAGCTAGTCGCCGGGATGGCCGAAACCGGCTGTGCCGCAGGGGTATTCCCTGGTGGGGCGGTAGCCTGCGCCCCGCGCCGCGGCACCAGCAGGGTCGCGGCGGCACCGGCGAGAGCGATCGCACCGAAGAGGTAGAACGCCACATTCGCCGACACTCCCGCACCGATCAGCACCCCGCCGATGACCGGTCCGACGATGCCGCCGAGGCGGCCGAATCCGGCGCACCACGCGACGCCCGCAGCGCGTGCTCGGGTCGGGTAGTAGTTGGACACGTAGCCGTAGATCAGTACCTGTGTGCCGATGGTGCCCATGCCGGCGACCGCGACCGCGGCGAGCAGCACCGGTAAGGGGAGTCCCAGCGTCAGGCAGACGAGTGCGACGGTGGCGAGGCAGAACGACGTAGCGACGATGCGTTGTGGGCCGCGACGGTCGGCGACGCGGGCAGCGATCAGTCCACCCACAATCGCGCCGCCATTGAGCACGAGCAGAAACGACAACGACCCCTTGGCGTCGAAGCCCGCGGATTTCATGATCTGCGGCAGCCAGGTGTTGAGGCCGTAGGTGAGCAGCAGGCCGGCAAAGCTCATGACGCCGAGCAGGAGCGTCGGGATCAGCAGTGGACGGGACGCGAGCGCCGCGAACCCGACTTTCTCCGTGGTCTTTTCGGTGTGTGTGGCGGTCGGCACCGCGCCGGCCGGCGGTGCCGGGACGGGAATGCCGGTGCGCGCCGAAATCGCTTGAGCCTCGTCGATGCGACCGCGGGTGAGCAGCCACTGCGGCGATTCCGGCATCTTGACCAGTGCCAGCGGTAGAAGAGTCACGAGTGGCAACGCGCCGATCCAGAACAGACCGCGCCAGCCGATCTGCTCGGCGAACAACAGCGCCAGCACCGATGCGAGCACACCGCCAGCGGGGACACCGCTGTAGACGATCGCGTTGTAGACGTTGCGACGTGCGGGTGGTGCGAACTCGGCGATCATGGCGCCGACGGTGGCGACCAGGCCGCCGATACCAATACCGGTGAGGCATCGCAGGATTCCGAACGTCGTCAGATTGGTGGCGAGTGCCGTCGAGCCCATCCCGACCGAGAACCACACGATGTTGAGGAGCATCATCCGGCGGCGTCCGACGCGGTCGCCGAAGGTCCCCGCGATGAACGCACCGATCATCACGCCGATGAGGGCGTACGACCCGAGGGCGCCCGCCGTGCCAGGGGTGAGCCGGCCGAGGTGGCTCGGGTCGTCCAGCAAGGTCGGCAGTACAGTGCCGTAGACGACGAGGTCGTAGCCATCGAAGACGATGGCGACGGTCGCGAGCGAGACGATCCAGAGCACGCTGCGACGGTGCTCGGGTCCGGCCCAGGGGGACGAGGTGGTCATGGAGCTGCCTTCCGGGGAATGCCCCGAAGTGTTCGGGGGCTGGTGGCAATCCATCCTGCGTGCCACGTGTGCCGGATCACACCGGGTCTTTGCCCAGTGTTGTGCAGGGGTGTGATTGATCGGAGTCGTCGTTGGATTGATGACGACGTCGTCACGCGAGGGCACACATGTCGGGGGGATGTGTCCGGCGCCATAGTGGGGGTCGATACGCTCGACGCGTGGATATCAACGGAGCTAGTGCAATCGTGACGGGCGGGGCGTCGGGCATCGGCGCCGCAGTGGCGCGACAGTTGGCCGCCAAGGGTGCGAAGGTCGTCGTCGCCGACCTCAACGCGGACAAGGGTGAACAGCTTGCCAAGGAGATCGGCGGCGAGTTTGTGCCGGTGGACGTGACCGACACGGCGCAGATCGAGGCCGCGGTGAACAAGGCGGGTGAGCTCGGACCGCTTCGCGTGCTGGTGAATTCGGCGGGCATCGGCTGGGCGCAGCGGACCATCGGCAAGGACGGCGAATTCGGTTCGGCGCACAATCTGGACGCGTACAAGAAGGTCATCGCCATCAACCTGATCGGTACCTTCGACGCGATCCGCCTCGCTGCGACCGCCATGAGCCGACAGGAAGCCGCCGATTCCGGTGAGAAGGGCGCCATCGTGTCGATGGCGAGCGTCGCGGCGTTCGACGGCCAGATCGGCCAGGCGGCGTACTCGTCGTCGAAGGGTGGCGTGGTCGGGATGACACTGCCGGTGGCGCGCGACCTGGCCGCGGCGGGTATTCGGGTGAACACGGTGGCGCCCGGCCTGATCGACACTCCGATCTATGGCGAGGGTGAGGCGTCGGAGGCATTCAAGGCGAAGCTCGGCGAGTCGGTGCTGTACCCGAAGCGGCTCGGCGTGCCCGACGAACTGGCGTCGATGGTCATCGAGCTGGTCACCAACTCGTACATGAACGCCGAGGTCGTCCGCGTCGACGGCGGCATCCGGATGCCGCCGAAGTAGTCGAGTCGCGCTCCCGTTGCCGCGAGCACGAGCGACCGATCCGCCTGATCCCGCTGGTTGAGTAGCCGCGAGGAACGAGCGGCGTATCGAAGCCAGCACTCCACTGTGTGGCGGTGGTTTCGATACGCGACTCGCTGCGCTCCTCGCTACTCAACCACCGGGGCACGGGGACTGGCTGCGCTCCTCGCTACTCAACCAGCGCGCCTAATCGCCTAGGTACCGCACGAGCCCACGTTGGCCGGCCCGCATCATGTGCCGATGATTAGCGTACAGCACTGGACGCAACGCCCAGAGCGCCACTGCTGGAACAGATTTCATCAGCAACACGCGCTGATCGAAGGCGACGTTGGTGTGCCCACCGTCGGCTCGGACGACCCATTGACACCAGCCGACCAAGTCGCCCCGGATATCCGCGCGCAATAACCCCGCCGACGCATCCTGCCGCGATCGATGTAGTTCGATGCGCAACGACAGCGGCAAGAGCGACCGCAGCCGGGCGCTCCCCGATTCCGCATCCACCCGAGTAGCCTCCCGGACCTGCGGCCACCACGTCGGATACGTGTCCGCGTCAGCGAGCGCGTCGAAGACGGCGCTGCTTGGATACGGCAGCCGCCACGTCGCGTGCATCCGAAAGGCCCGCGCGTCCACTCGACCAGTATGCGACCGCCCGCACTCGACGGATGATTACTGGGTCGTGGGTTATCCACACGGCGCCGTCGCAGGCGCGCCAATTTCCCGGCGCTGCGCTACCTTCTAGCGACAGGCCATCAACTTGGGAGTGCCAGCGTGGATCGGAGTGCGGCAGAGCTCGTCGGCCTGCATCGTCGGGTGCAAGTAGCCGTCGACACCGCAATTGAAAACTCTGCCGGCTACCGTCGCCAGGCACCGGTCCCGGGACTATGACTAAGCGGCGTGTGCTGATTGCGGTTGGTGCAATCGTCCTGGTGGTCGGTTTGGCAGCCGGCATCGCGCTGTGGGCCGTCGACGATCCGTCGCCTGCGGTCGTGGACGAGCAGACACTCCTGCTGCAGGAGAGCGACTTCCCCTCTGGCTATCAGGTCGAGTTTCTCGACCGCGATAGCGCTGCGCGGCAGCCGGCCGACGACCTCTCGCCGCGGGAGTGCTATGCGGTACTCGGGGATCAATTCCGCCGGAATCAGGGGTCGAAACGCGAGGGCCTGATAGCGACGTCGAATGACGACAATGAGCCGCGATACACCCAATCTGTGGTTACCGGTGGCGAAAGTGTGGACGACGCGATGGGGGCCGTCCGGGCTTGCCCGAAGCTCAGTCAATCGACGCCGCAAGGCCGCCTGTCGGTGACCCAGTTCGTGGAGACCGCTGCACCCGACTGTGGTGTCGACGCGACCTACGTTCGCGGGACGATGAGTCTAGAAGGATCGACATCCGAATCCGAACCAGCCCGTTCAATCACCGCGTATATCCAGAGTGGATCGCTCACATCTCAGCTGAACCGAACGGGCTACGGTGAGACCGATGACGAATTCTGCCGACTCGTCACGCGGGCGAAAGCGAAGCTAGACGAGCGCGACGACTAGATTGGCAGCGTAACATGTTGGCTAGGTACAGGTTTCGCTCTCTCATCACAAGAGTGACCATGGTCGCCGTCGTCGCGTTGGTCGCCGGAATTACGCTGTGGGCCGCAGACGACGATCCGTCGGGTCGAGGTGCGTCCGCCGATGACGTGGATGAGTCTCTGTTGCTTCAGGCTTCCGATTTCCCGATCGGCTATTCGGCGGCCAATATCGATCGCTACACCGGGAGTCGAAAGCCCGGTATCGTGACGCCAGTGTCGTGTCGGCAGGTGCTCATGGACGCCTTCCGGCGAAATGAGAACGCGCACAGTGTGAGTCTTCGGATCGACTCTGCGAACCAGGGCAAACCACGGTACGTGCACACGGTCGGCGTTGGTGGTCAGGGGATCGACGGGGTGCTCACAACGGTGCGTTCGTGTCCGGAGTACACCGACAGCGGTCCGGATGGCCAACTTACCGTGTCGCAAGACGCCTTTCGCGAACCGGCCGACTGCAACGTCCGCGCTACCTACGTGCGATACACGCAGATCACCGATCGATCAGGAGACGTCCCTGAACGGACGCAGTCGATTGCGGCGATGGTCGAGCAACGGGACGTCATGTCATCCGTCTTCAGTTCGGGCGAGCCCGACGCCGAGTTCTGCAGGTTGGTCGGTCGCGCGGCCGAACGCTTGTACGGCAGCGACCGATAGAACGCGACGATAGGGAGCAGATGGACGGACGCGACAGGCCGGGTCGGTGAACATGCGGCGAATCCTGATCATCGCGGGAGTCGTACTCGTGGTGGGCGGGTTGATCGCGGGTGCTGCTCTTTGGGCAGTGGACGAACCCCGCGACGCCCCGACGACGTTGTCGGATGCCGTACTGGTCGCCGAAGACTTCACGCCCGACTACGTTCTCGACGAGATCGATTACTCCGACGGTGGGACGCCTCCGGGGAACGACGTGGCGCCACAGTCGTGTGAGCAGGTTCTTCGTGATCAGGCCCGCCGCAACGAGGGCGCGAAGGTCGCCAATATGCAGGTGACATCGGGCGTCGACGGGAAGCCGAGATTCACCCAGACGGTCATCTCGCAGGGGGAGAGTGTGGAGGATGCCCTTTCCGTCGTAAGCCAGTGTCCGACATACAGTTACGAAACCTCTGATGGGACCTCTACTCGGAGGTTGTCCGTGACGCAGGCCGTCGTCGCGACGCCTGCCGATTGTGACGCCGACGCCCGCTATGTGCGCAGAACACTGGGTGTCGAAGGAAGCACGCCCGCAGGCGATCCCGCACGATCGATCACCGCCTATCTCCAGGGCGGGTCATTGAGTTCGGCGTTGACGCGCACGGGTTACGGTGAGCCCGACTCCGAGTTCTGCAGGTTGGTCGGCCGCGCGGCGGACCGGTTGTATGGCCGCGACGGATAGGTAGTGAATGGACACACACGACAGCGATTCCGCCGCCGAGCCCTCGGCACCATCGAGTGCGCCGCCGGCGATCGCGGGGCGCGCTGCAGGTGCACCGGAGCAGCGGTCGCCCTGGCGCCGCCTGCCTGCGCGCGCGCCGCAGATCCTTATCGCGGTCGGAGTGGTGCTGATCGTCGTAGGGCTCGTGGGCGTGAAGTTATGGGTCACCCGCGACGCGTCGCCCAACGGGGCGAATCTGCAAGCAATACTTCTGCAGGGCAATGATTTTCCACCCGGTTACCGGGTTACTGCGGGTGAATCGATTTCTGTCGAGCGGCTACCTATCGACAGCGTGTCACCGACAGAGTGTCAATCGGTGATCGATGATCAGGGGCGCCGCACTCCGGGCCAGCAGCGCGACGGCCTCACCGCATCGCCCGGAGGCAACACCATTCCGACGTACACCCAGGCCGTGATGGTGGGCGGCGAGAGCATCGACGAAACGGCTGGGGTCGTGCGTGCATGCCCGAGCTACAACTACACCGCGTCAGGCACTCGATTCGCGGTCACTCAGTCGATCGCACCCGCACCCCCCGCTTGCCCGACCGACGCACTCTACGTCCGAACTCAGCTCGATATCCGATCTGAGACCGCTGCCGGAAACGGGAGACCTTCTTCGGCATCCGTACAGACCATGAGCGCGTTCGTCGAGCGCGGGTCGTTGCGCTCGATATTCGCGCAAATCGGACGGGGCGAACCTGACGGTGAGTTCTGCCGACTCGTCACCCTGGCGAAGGGCAAGCTCGATCAGGCCGACTGATCGAGATCGACCCAGATCGACCCGAGCGCAGGTCGTGTTGCGTACCGAAAGTTCACCACAGCGTCGAGTGACGTGGATTATCCACGCGGCACCCCTGAGCCGTGAAGTTTCTGTACGGAAACGGCCCACGCGGGACGCGAGACCGCTGAGCGGTGAAGTTTCTGTACGGAAACGGCCCACACACGACATCCCGAAAACACGAACTCCCGCGCACCTCGAAGCGAGGCGGCGGGAGTCGCGTCGATCTCTACGAAAGCTCTACGAGCGAGATCCCCTGTCAGAAGGCCGCTTCGGCGAGCTCCATGACGTCGTTGTCGACATTCTCGACGATCCCGCGGGTCGCGGTGAGCTGCGGCAGCATGTTCTTCGCGAAGAAGCTGGCAACCGCGACCTTGCCGTCGTAGAAGTCCTTGTCCTCGCCGGTGGCGCCGGCATCCAGTGCGGCGAGCGCGATCTCGGCCTGGCGCAACAGCAGCCAGCCGATCAGCAGGTCGCCGACGGCGAGCAGGTAACGCACCGAGCCGAGCCCGACCTTGTACAGCTCCTTCGGGTTCTCCTGCGCACCCATCAGGAACCCGGTCAGCGTGGCGGTCATCGCCTGCACGTCCTCGAGGGCGGTCTTGAGCAGCGTCCGCTCGGCCTTGAGCCGACCGTTACCCGCCTCCGAGTCGATGAAGCTCTGGATCTGGCTCGACACATGGGTTAGCGCCTGGCCCTTGTCCCGGATGATCTTGCGGAAGAAGAAGTCCTGCGCCTGGATCGCGGTGGTGCCCTCGTACAGCGAGTCGATCTTCGAGTCGCGGATGTACTGCTCGATCGGGTAGTCCTGCAGGAAGCCCGACCCGCCGAGAGTCTGCAGCGACTCGGTCAGCGTGCCGTAGGCACGCTCGGAGCCGACACCCTTCACAATCGGCAGCAGCAGGTCGTTGACGCGGTGCGCCAGGTCGGCGTCCGCGCCGGAGACGATCTGTGCGGCAACGGGATCCTGATGCGAGGCGGTGTACAGGTAAACAGCGCGCAGACCCTCGGCGTACGCCTTCTGGGTCATCAGCGAACGACGCACGTCCGGGTGATGGGTGATGGTCACGCGCGGCGCGGTCTTGTCGGTCATCTGGGTCAGATCGGCACCCTGGACCCGCTCCTTGGCGTAGTCGAGCGCATTCAGGTACCCGGTCGACAGGGTGGAAATCGCCTTGGTGCCCACCATCATTCGGGCGTGCTCGATGACGTCGAACATCTGCGCGATGCCGTCGTGGACCTCGCCGACCAGCCAGCCGACGGCGGGCACACCGTGCTGACCGAACGACAGCTCACAGGTCGACGACGCCTTGATGCCCATCTTGTGCTCGACGTTGGTGACGAAGACGCCGTTGCGCTCGCCCAGCTCGCCGGTCTCGTGGTCGAAGTGGAACTTCGGCACGAAGAACAGCGACAGGCCCTTGGTGCCCGGCTTCGCGCCCTCCGGCCGTGCCAGCACGAGGTGGAAGATGTTCTCCGTCATGTCCTGGTCGGCGGAGGTGATGAACCGCTTCACGCCGTCGATGTGCCAGGTGCCGTCTTCCTGCTTGATGGCCTTGGTGCGCGCGGCGCCGACATCGGAACCGGCGTCCGGCTCGGTGAGCACCATGGTGGCGCCCCAGCCCTTTTCCGAGCAGATGGCCGCCCACTTCTTCTGCTCGTCGGTGCCGTTGTGGAAGAAGATGTTGGCGAACCCGGACCCGGCGGCGTACATGAAGACCGGCGGGTTGGCGCCGAGAATCATCTCGCCGATGGCCCAGTACAGCGACCGCGGCGCGGGCAGGCCGCCGAGCTCCTCTTCGATGCCGATCTTGTCCCAGCCGCCCTCGATGAGCGCGTTGTAGGACTTGGTGAACGACTCGGGCATGGTGACCGTGTGGTTGTCCGGATCGAACACCGGCGGATTGCGGTCGGCGTCGGCGAAGGATTCCGCGATCGGACCCTCGGCGAGGGCCTTGACCTCACGGAGCATGTCGACGGCGGTCTCGTGGTCGAGATCGCCGAACTCGCCGGACTCGAGGACCTTGTCCAGCTCGAAGACGTCGAACAGGTTGAACTGTACGTCGCGCAGGTTGCTCTTGTAGTGGCCCATCGTTGATCGTTCCTATCTGGGTCGTCCCGGTTGTGGGCTGGGGCTCTCTTACAGGCTGAAGGCGGACGGCGATCGAGAACCGAACGATCGCTAAGTTACCCGCCGGTAACCTATAGAATACCGCTTCTGCATCGGCCGAAACAACCGCCGGAATTGTGATCTGCGCTAACTGGTGCAAGCGGTTGGTTCACTGTTGTGCACTGAAATCGGATGGCGCCCGCGCGCCGGCATGATTCCGTAGTGTCGGACGGCGTGAACAGCGCAGACTCGACAACGACCACCACCGATACATCCGTGCTCCGGGCGGGCGTCGCCGACCTGGTCCTGGGATGTATGTATTTCGGTACCCGCACCGACGAGGCGACGTCGCGCGCGATTCTCGACCGATTCGTCGAACGCGGCGGGACCACGCTGGACACCGCCGACTGCTATGCCTTCTGGGCCAGCGAATCCGGCACCGGCGGCGACAGCGAAGCGCTCCTCGGCCGCTGGTTCGCCGACAATCCCGGCGTCCGCGACCAGGTGTTGCTGGCCACCAAGGTCGGACCGGAACCGGTACCGGGGCGGCCGGGCGAGGTCGTCGGACTGGGCGCCGACATCGTGAACCGCTCGGTTCGGGAGAGCCTCCGGCGGCTCGGTGTCGATCGCATCGACCTCTACTGGGCGCACCTGGAGGATCGGGCGACGCCGATGGCCGAGATCGTCGCGACCTTCGGCCAGCTCGTCGACGACGGGCTGGTCGGCAGCCTGGGCATCTCGAATCATCCGACGTGGCGGGTCGAGCAGGCGCGCGCCCTGGCGCAGGTGGCCGGCAGCGAGCCGTTCACCGCACTGCAGCTCACCACGTCCTACGTCCGCCCGCGCCCCGACGTCACGGTGCCAGGGAAGGACCATCGATTCGGATTCGTCACCGACGAGACCATCGACTATCTGCAGACGCACCCGGAGATGGAGCTATGGGCGTACAGCCCGCTGATCCAGGGCAGCTATGACCGCGCCGACCGCCCGTTCCCGGAGGAGTACGACCACCCCGGAACGACACGGCGGCTCGAGGTGCTGCACGACGTGGCCGCCGAGATCGGCGCCACGCCGGGACAGGTGGTCCTCGCCTGGTTGCTCGGCGGGGAGCCGTCCATCCGGCCGATCGTCGGAGTCAGTTCGGTCGAACAACTCGACATCGCGCTCGACGCCGCCGACATCGACCTCACCGGCGAGCAGCGGGCCCGGCTGGACGCCGCTCGCTAGCCCGTGCCGCGCCGGAGCCCGCCCAAGGCGAAATCCATCGACATAGTGCCCGGTAACCGGGCACAACGTCGATGGATTTCTCTCGGAGCGGTCGCATTAGGCCCAGGACTCGCGAGCTACGCGCAGAAAGTTCCCGCCGAGCACCGCGGCAATGTTCGCGTCGGCCCACCCGCGCTCGGCGAGATGCGTGCCGAGCCCGGCGAACACCTCGGGCGGCATCCACCGGATGGGGCCCCACCGGGTGTACGACTCGTCGAACAGGCCCGGATTGGCCGCGAGCTCCGCGAGGAAGTCCTCGGCGTCGAACGAAAAGTCGGTGCTGACGCCGACGTGCTCGATGCCGACCAGATCGATCGCGTACTCCAGGTGTCGCGTCATCGCGTCCAGGGACGGCGTGTTCGGCCCGAGGAAGATCCCGACGCCGGTGATCCCGACGACGCCACCGGTCGCCGCGCAGGCGCGCGCCTGCCGGTCGGTGATATTGCGCGGATGATCCCACACGGCGCGCATGCAGGAGTGGCTGTAGATCATCGGCGCCGAGGTGACGGCCGCGATGTCGAGCCCGGTGCGCTCCGAACAGTGCGAGCCGTCCGGAACCATGCCGACCGCATTCATCGTGGTGACCAGGTCCGCACCCCACGGCGACAGTCCCTCGTCCACCAGGTCCAGGCATCCGCACCCGGCGCGGTTCGCGTGGTTGTAGGTCGGCAGCATGGTCCGCACGCCGAGGTCGTAGAACACCTGGACGTTTGCCAGGTCACCGTCGAGCGGATTGGAGTCCTCGAGATCGAAGACGACGGCGAGACCGTCTGCGGCGACAGTGGATTCGAGATCACCGATCCCAGGTGTCGCGGTCATCCGCGGATGCGCGTCGACGCCGGCGCGAAAGCGGTCGATCAGTGCCATCGAATCGGCGAAGCTCTGCGGGGAGTATCCGACATTGACCGAGAGCACCGTGCCGCCACGGTGGCCGTGCCGGGTCAGGAGCGAGATATCGGCGTCGACCGACAGTGGCAGGCACAGATGTTGATCCCACAACATCGGCGCGGCCGGCTGCGGCGCCGCGGAGTCGCCCATCGCCGCTACAGCACCGACCGCAGGTAGGCGAGGTCGTCGGGCACGCCGTCGGCCGGCGTTTCCAGGATCACCGGTGCGTCGGCGACCTGCGCGACGGCGACCAGCACCTCCGGATCGATATGTCCGGCTTCGAGATTGGCGTGCCGGTCGCGGCCGGAGTCGAACTCGTCGCGCGAATTGTTCAAGTGCACCAGGTCGATTCGGCCGGTGATGGCACGCACCCGCTCGACCAGGCCGACCAGGTCCTCGCCGCCGGCCCACGCGTGGCAGGTGTCCAGACAGAACCCCGCCTGGTCGAAGTCGCCGACCGACTCCCACAACCGGTCGATGGCCTCTAGCGTGCGGGCCATCGCGTGATCACCGCCTGCGGTGTTCTCGATCAGGATCGGCACGCCGAAGCCGCCCTTGTCCGCCTGTCGGTCGAACAGCTTGCGCCAGTTGGCGAATCCCTCCGCGGCATCCTCGCCGTCGCGGAGATGCCCGCCGTGCACGACCAGGCCGAAGGCCCCCAGTTCGGCAGCCGCGGCCGCCTGCTGCTCGACCGCCTTCCGGGACGGCATCCGCAGACGGTTGTTCAGGCTGGCGACGTTGATCTGGTAGCTGGAGTGCACCACCACGTCGATGGGGGAGTCGCGGATCTGCGCGGCGTGCGGGTTTGGCTCCGGCTTGCGCCAGCTCTGCGGGTCGGTGACGAACATCTGGAACACGTCGATCCCGAGCTCGCCCGCGGTGGTCAACGGGTCGGCGTCCTCGCGTAGATGTGCTCCGATGCGCATGGTCACACGATATCGACCGTCTCCGACGGTGGGCGCCGCCGGAGACCGGTTCAGTCGTTCGGTTCGGTCTCGATGCTGATCGGCACCCCGCTGGCGATCAGCAGCCGACACGGTGCCTCGGTGTCGTGATAGAGGTGCAGCCACTCGTGGCCGCGACCACCGGCGGCATAGACCGAGTCGAGCGTGCGGTTCAGCCGCGCCTCTGCCTCCTTGGTGATGATGTACCGCTGATCGCCATATCGGAGAAACCGGTTGGGCATGCGACGACCTCCAGAGCTGGGGCTTCACGACGCCGAGCTAGCCGTCGTGGTTGTGATGCGTGCCACAAGTGTAGAAGCGCGGAGGTAACCCCGGACACGCAAACACCCGCCAAACGCGCATCTAACGACGGTTGGTTACTAGGCTGACGGAAGGTTACGGGCCGGTACTCCAGCGACACCACCGGCGAAGGCGATGGTGAGGACTCCGGTGAGTGTTGACGAGGCGATAGGCGCACCCACCCCGGACGACCGACGTGCCGTTCCCGCAGCCACCCCGCGAGCCGACACCGACCCCGACCCCGACGCCGCTACGACCGTCACTCCGTCCACGAGCACCACCGCTCCCGACGACGAAGCGGAACCGGCGCCGCGTCGGGACCTGACGAGGGTGCGGCGCATCGCGATCGCGGCGTGGGTGGCGTTCATGGTCTATGAGATCGCCGTGTACGGGATCGCCTTCGATCGCACCCGGCTGATCGTGCTGCTGTGCCTGGGACTGCTGGCCACCACCATCGGGCGTCGCCGCGCTATCACCGTGCTGATCGACTGGGCGCCGTTCGCCCTCGTGCTGTTGCTCTACGACTGGACGCGGGATATCGCGCGCATCGTCAACATGCCGACCCAGTGGCTGCTCGCCGCCGATGTCGACCAGGCGATGTTTGGCGTGATCCCTACGGTCTGGCTGCAGGGGCACCTGAAAGAGGCGTCGGTGCCCTGGTGGGAGATCATCACCAGCGTCGTCTACATGTCCTACTTCGTCGTCCCGTACGCGGTTGCCGCGGTGCTGTGGATGCGTGACCGGAAGGCGTGGCGACGCTACGCGGCCTGCTTCGTCGCGACCACCTTCCTCGCACTCATCGGCTACACGCTGATCCCGGCGGCACCCCCGTGGGCCGCCGCGCGGTGCACCGCCGCAGAAGTCATCGACAATCCCCGCGAGGCGCCGTGCATGGAGACGCCGCAGGCCACCACCCCGGGTGGGCTGCTGGGGCTCCCGGACACTCACCAGCCCGGTGCCGCGCCGTATGTGGAACGCATCTCCGCACGCGGCTGGGACTACTTCAACATCAACGCCGCCTCCACTCTGGTTGAGATCGGGCAGGGCAAGGCCAATCTGGTGGCGGCGATCCCGTCGCTGCATGCGGGCCTGACGATGCTGCTCGCGTTGTTCATGTGGCCGCGACTGAAGGCGCTCGGCCGAACGATCTTCCTCGGGTACGCCTTCGCGATGGCGTTCACCCTGGTCTACACGGCCGAGCACTATGTCTTCGACATCATCCTGGGCTGGGCGCTGGCCGCAGCCGTGATCGCCGCGTATCGACTGATCGACGCACGGCTGGCCCGACGCCGCCGCGGCCGAGCCGAACCGCCCGGACGGTCCAGCGACGACGCGCCCACCATCGGGGCTGTCGTCGAGCGGTAGCGGACAGTCGGGTCGGTCCCGGTGTCGACGATGTCTCGCGCGGGCGGTGCCCCGACGCGGGGCGTCGGGGCATTCCCGGTCGGTATGCTCGACGCCGAGCGTCAAACCACAGGAGACCCGCATGGACCGCGTGCTGCGGCGACACCGGCTGCCCGCCTGGCTGCCGAGTGCGCCCACCGCAGCCGTGCTCGGTCTCGTCGTCCTCGTGGTGTTCGCGGTCATGTCGATGCACACGGTGACCGCAGGTCCCTCGCATCAGTCGACCGCCAGCTCGTCGGCGGCCGCGACGGCAGGGTCGATGTCGATGGACGCGATGCTGGCCGGCGCGATGTCGGCGGGCACCCTGGTTACCCAGGGTGGCCATGGCGACGGTGCACATGCGACCGGCACCACGACCGGCGCGCACGGCGTGGGCAGCCCGGCGATGGGTGCCGCCGGCGGCGACTCACCGGACACCCAGATGTCCGGCGATCACTGCGAAATGCTCGGCCACGCCTGCGTTTTCGTTCGCGCCGATGATCCGCCGCCCGCTCTTGCGGTACTGCTGCTGTTCTTCTGGGGCTTCGCCGCAGCCCCGGTCCTCACCAGTCGGTGGGCGTCGGTGGTTCGACGTGGCGGTCGTCCGCCGCCGTGGGCGATGCCCACTCATTTGAGCCTCTCGGTGATTCGCTGCTGAGCCGACCGTGCCGGGCCGATCGGTCCACACGGTTACTTCTGCGTGCCGATCCATTCCGTGATCGTGCGCGAAATCCACTCTCAGCAAAGGAAATTCCATGAAGTACTCCACCTTCTCGCGCCATCGTCGCTCGGCGGGGGCCGTCCTGGCGGTCAGCGCGGCGGCACTCGTCGCCGCCGGCTGTTCCTCGTCGGAGGATTCCGGCTCCGATCACGCGGGCATGACCGGGATGTCGCACGCATCGTCGGCCGCACCCGGTTCGCCGACGTCGCAATCCCCCGGCGCCGCAGCGCACAACGCCGCCGATGTCCGGTTCAACCGGATGATGATCCCGCATCACCAGCAGGCGCTCGCGATGGCCGAGCTGGTCGGGTCCCGCACCGAGAACCCGCAGGTGCGGACGCTGGCCACGCAGATCAAGGATGCGCAACAACCCGAGATCGACCAGATGACACAGCGTCTCGCAGCGTGGGGCGAGTCGACCGGTAGCGAGGGTTCCGGCGCGAGCGGCGGCATGTCCGGTGAGATGAGCGGCGATATGGGCGGGGGCATGAATCATTCCGGTATGCCCGGCATGATGTCGGATGCCGAGATGACCGCCATGCGCGATGCCCGGGGTGCCGAGTTCGACCGGCTGTGGCTGGAAGGGATGATCCGCCACCACGAGGGCGCGATCGCGATGGCCAACGAGGAGCTCGCCTCCGGCATCGATCCCGAATCACGCACGCTCGCAACGAAAGTCCGTGATACGCAGCAGCGGGAGATCGACGAGATGAAGCGGCTGCTCGCCCAGTAGCCGGCTCTGTATGCTCGGCCGGTAGGTCGAGTACGCCTCGGACAGGTTGCGATTCGCGGCGCCCGGCGGTGTGGATCGCAACCTGTTCGACCCGCGGCGACGCTCAGCCGGGCTTCCGGAGCGTCACCTTCATCAAGTACACCTGGTATCCCAGCGAGATCGAGTACGTAAAGTACAGCGAGTTGCCCTTCGACCAGGGATGGATGAACGGTGCGTACCCGGTGTATGGGTTGGTGGCCGTCGCGATGACGTCCGGCGCCGACCATGGGCCCCACGGGTTGTCGGCGGTCCGCATGACCGCGCCGCCGGCGGACGACGCCAGCGACACGTACTTGCCGAGGTAGTCGTTCCAGGCCACCGACATCTCGCCATTCGGCGCACGCATCACCGGCGTCGCCGCGTCGGGATTGTTGCGGACCCACCGGCCGGCCGAAAAGTACTCGTAGGCGCCGAGTTTCTCGATGTCCCGTTGCCCGACGCGGGCCAGATAGGCGGCGCCGCCGCGGCCGTCCGGCGTGCCGTAGGTGTACACGGTGTCGCCGACCTTGAGTAGCGCGGTCATCTGGAACTTGCGGTTGCCGCCACCGTTGGGCCGGAAAGCGTTGACCTCGCGCCAGTTTGCGCCGTTATCGGTCGACGCGACCAGGCCCGACCAGTTCGTGACCCAGGAGCCCGGCTGTCCCCAGCGGCGCACCGACATCACATTGAGGTATTGCTTCCCGTTGGCGGCAATGCCCGATGTCGGGATGATGGTGATCTCCCGGCGCAGGTCCGGTTTGAGGAGACGTTTGGCGTGGCCGCGGGGTCCGGCGTGACTGGTGAACGTCATACCGTCGGCAAGATTCCGGTCGGTGCTGCGCAGCAACACATTTGATCGCCAGTAGAACATGTCGCCGTACAGCAGCGACCACCCGTTGATCGATTGGGTGTCGCCGAATGCGGTGAGAATTTCGCCGCGTCCGTTGTCCCACATGACGCCGAGGTCGGTGCCGACGATGTCGTGGCGGCCGATCGTGTCGTTGATGGCGCCCGGGCCGGTGAGTCGCGCGACCATGCTGGCGTTTCCGGCGGTGTACGGGCCCGCCGACGCGGTGGGTGCGGTGGCGGTGGACGCCGCCATCGCGGCGATGACTCCGGCGATCACCAATCCCGTGCCAGCCGTGACCGGTACGCCGGCCGACCGTCGACGACGCCCCCGTCCGACTCCGGCCACGTGCAGCATCCCGAACAGTCGTGGCATTGCTAGTTCCTTAGCGTACCGAAGGTATTTGCTTGGCGTGACCTTACAACATCGGACGGCGCAGGCCCGGGACCCGACGTCGGCTAGGTGGGCATGGGCGGCCCGCGAGACAAGCCCGCCGTCAGCCCTCCCGGTACCGTCCGGTGACGTCGACGCTGGTGAAGTCGATCTCGGCGGCGGCGTTGTTGACCGCGGTGACCATCCCGGCACCGAACATGCCGGACCGGTCGTAGAGACCCGACGTGCTCACCGAGATGCCGTCGTACTCGGTGTGCGTGTCCGCCTCGACCCCGACGCGATCGCCCTCGGGGAGTCGTGCCAGCGCGACGGTGAGATCACAGTTGATGAACCCGATTCCGGTGCTGCCCCAGTTACTCACCAGGCTGGTGGATTCGGCGGCGGTGACCGCCCGGACGAACGGTGTCAGCGCATGCCCGGACACGGTGGTCCCGGCCCGGGACCAGACACGTTTGCGGCCGCCGTTCTGGTGGTTGCCCATGTCGGAGTCCCACGGGCCGATCCGGCCGTCGGAGCTGTCGGAGCTAAATCGTGGGAAACTGTCCGGAGATTCACCGTCCGGCGGAGTAAAAGTCATCTGCTCCGCGGGTCGTGTCCAGCGCTGGCCGGGCGGATTCGACGACTCGGCGAGAAACACCGTCGTGCCCCGGGCGACCAGCACCTCGTCGGCGTCGGTGGCCGCGTCGGCCGGCCGTTGCAGGACATCGATCTCGGCGACCCGGATGCGGCCGCCGGACCGGACGAGCCGTTGCCGCGTTCGGGTCGGGAGCTCGCGCGCGACCTTGAACAGGTCGATGGTGAAGCGCGCGGGACGGAAGCCGGTAGACCCGAAGGACGCCTCGGCACGCATCGCGGCAAGCGCGCAGACTGCGGGGCCATTCAGCGTCCCGGGTGCCCAGAGGCTCCGCGCAAATGGTGTGGGATCGACGATCTCGTCGTCGACAGGCCGGAAAAATGCGAATTCGTCCACCATTTGTGTTTACCGGACGCCGGTTCGAGATCGTGTATCGGGCACCGCATGTCCAGTTTTGGACACTCTGCCGGGCCGTCCGGGATACCGTGCCAGCATGACAACCGGCACTTTCATCAAGCAGTTCCCCGACGAGTACATCGGCTCTCTGCGTACCGGGCTGATCGTCGCGTCCATCATCGGCATCGCGCTGGGCATCGTCGCCCTGGTCTGGACCAGACCCACGGTTCTGGTCCTCGCAATCCTGTTCGGTCTCTCGCTCATTGCGGCAGGCTTCTTCCGCATCTATGGGGCCTTCGCTGCCTTGCTGCTCTCTACCGGGTGGCGAATCTTCTGGGCAATCCTCGGAATCCTGATGGTGCTCGCGGGCGTCATCGCCTTGTTCAGCCCCGGCGACGCCATCTGGTTCCTCGCGGTGTTCATCGGTATCGGCTGGATCTTCCAGGGCGCCACCGATCTGTCCGCAGCGATCGCCGGATCGGGGCACGCGCCCCGCTTCCTGCTCGGTCTCTCCGGCGTGCTCTCGATCATCGCAGGCATTGTGATGATCTCGATCCCGGGCCTCGCGCTGACGACCTTCGTCTGGATCTCCGGCATCCTGCTGATCGCGATCAGCGTCGTCACGTTGCTGACGCTGCCGAAGAAGGTGTCGGGTCCGGGCGACGGTTACGGTGCCGGTCCTGCGGGTCGGCAGCCTACGGCTCCGGCCTGACGGCCGACGGCGAGACACGGGCGGACCGAGCCGCGTATCGAAACTGGTTGTGCTGGTTTCGATACGCGGCTCCTTCGTCACCGCTACTCAACCAGCGGGGTACGCGGCTCCTTCGTCGCCGCTACTCAACCAGCGGGATTCGCCCCGTTCTCAAATGGCGTGGCGGTCAGCTCTTTTCGCTGGTTGAGTAGTCCGGAGCGCTAGCGGAGGACGTATCGAAGCCAGCGTTTGGTGGGTGGGGCTGGTTTCGATACGCCGCTCGTTCCTCACGGCTACTCAACCAGCGGGGTACGCGGCTCGTTCCTCGCGGCTGCTCAACCAGCGGGATTCGCCTCGTTCTCAAATGGCGTGGTGGTCAGCTCTTTTCGCTGGTTGAGTAGTCCGGAGCGCTAGCGGAGGACGTATCGAAGCCAGCGTCCACCGCAAGGTGAGAGCTCCATGCTACCCGGCCGTCAGCCGTTCCACGGGGCGATCGGATTGCCCTGCCAGCGGGTGTGCGGCGGCACCACATCGCCACGCATGACGAGGGATGCGGGGCCGACGGTCGCCGACTCGCCCAGTCCCGACGCCGGGAGCGCGACGCAGTGCGGGCCGAGCGTAGCGCCCGCACCGAGGGTGACGCGGTCGATCGCCATCACCCGATCGTGGAACAGGTGCGTCTGCACCACGCAGCCGCGCTGCACGGTCGCCCCGTCGCCGAGTGTCACCAGATCCGCCTCGGGCAGCCAGTACGTCTCGCACCACACGCCCTTACCGATCCGCGCGCCGAGCATCCGCAACCACATATTGAGGATCGGCGTCCCGGCCGCCGCGTTGGCGAACCACGGTGCCGCAACGGTTTCCACGAAAGCGTCGGAGAGTTCGTTACGCCACACGAACGGGCTCCACAACGGGTGCTCGGACACTTCGATGCGGCCGACCACCAGCCACTTGGCGGCCGCCGCGATGCAGCACGCGGCCGCGCCCGCCACCAGCAGCAGGAGTCCGCTGACGGCAGCGGCGATCCAGAATGTCGTCTGCTGGGCGATGTACTGCAGGCCGAGCAGCATGAAGATGCCCAGCCCGAACGACACCATCACCGGGATGATCCGCAGGGTCTCGATGAGTGCGCGGGCCACTTTGAGCTTCGTCGGCGGATCGAAGGTGCGGGAGGTGTCGGTCTCTGCTGCGGTGCGCCGCAACCGGATCGGCGGACTACCCAGCCAGCTCGACCCCGACTTCGCGCGGTCCGGGGCCGCCGACAGCACCGCGACCAGACCGTTCTTCGGCACCTTGCGTCCCGGCCCGGTGATGCCGGAGTTGCCGAGGAAGGATCGCTTGCCGATCTTCGCTTCATCGATATGCAGCCAGCCGCCGCCCAATTCGTACGAGGCGACCATGGTGTCGTCGGCGAGGAACGCGCCGTCGGCGATGGTGGTGAACTTCGGCAGCACCAGTGCGGTCGAGATCTCGGTTCCCGCACCGACCTTGGCGCCGAGGAGCCGGAACCACCACGGCGTGAGCAGACTCGCGTACAGCGGGAACAGATAGGTTCGTGCGGAGTCCAGTAGCCGCTCGGTCATCCACACCTGCCAGCCGACGCGCGAGCGCACCGGGTAGTAGCCCTTACGCAGTCCGATCGACGCGAGCCGCACCAGTACCGCGGTGATGGCCGCGAACACCACCAGACTGGTGACCGTCGCGGCGGGCAGCAGGATCAGCGCACGCACCCCGACCGTGCGGAGCCGGTCGGCCTGTAGCGCCCACGACCCGATCACCAGCAGCCCCGCCCCGAGCGACACCAGCGGGATCGCGGCGATGATCAACGACGACAGCCCGTACACCGGTACCCACAGGCTATGCCGGGGCGGCCGGTCGTCCGGCCACGGGTGGGTGGCCTTGCCGACCTTGCGGGCGGGCGAACCGGCCCAGTGCTGCCCGGCCTTCACCCGGCCGAATACCGCAGAGGCGGGCGAGATCTCGGCGTCGCGGCCGATCACCGATCCCGGTGTCAACGTAGACCTGGCGCCGATCGACGCACCGCGTTTGACGACGATCTCGCCGATGTGGACCACGTCGCCGTCGATCCACCAGCCGGAGATGTCCACCTCCGGCTCGATCGACGCGCCATCGGCGACGGTCAGCATGCCGGTCACCGGCGGAATGGTGTGCAGGTCGACGCCGTGTCCGATCTGCGCGCCCAATGCCCGCGCGAGGTAGATCATCCACGGCGCACCCGACAGGTTGGCCGCGCCGGACGCCTCCAGGAGTCGTTCGGCGACCCACAGGCGAAGGTGGACCGATCCGCCGCGCGGATAGGTGCCCGCCCGGACACCGGCGAGCAGCAACCGGGCCCCAACCGCGGCAATCACCATCCGCCCGGGCGGCGTGATGAACACGAGGAAGGCGGCCAGCAGAATCCACCAGTTCACCTCGATCAGCCACGGTACGTCGATGCCCATCCGGCGGGCCGCGACCGCCGCTACGTTGTTGACCACACCCAGCCAGGTCGCCCACTGCAGCCCGGTCAGTGTGCTGAGCGGGAGTTCCAGCAGCAGTTGGGCAATGCCGCTGCCGCGCGGTGTCGGCCGCACGTGCCGTTCTTCGATGACCTCGGCGGGCGCGATCGAGTCGACGTACTCGGCCAGGGAGCCCAGCCGCGGGTGGTCGTAGAGGTCTGCGACGGTGATCTGCGGATGCCGTTCGCGGAGCGCGGTCACCAGTTGCGCCGCGGCCAGCGATCCGCCGCCCTCGGCGAAGAAGTCGGCGTCGGCACTGGTCACCGACACTCCGAGGACATCGGTCCAGCGGGCCGCGAGCCACGCCTGTGTTCCGGTCAGATCGCCGGTGTCGTCGTCGCCGACCGCGCCAGGCAGCGGCCACGGCAGCGCGTTGCGGTCCACCTTGCCGGAGGTGCGCGTGGGCAGTTCGTCGACGAGCGCCAGCCGCGGCACCATCGGTGCGGGCAGCTGTTCGGCGAGCTGGTGGTGTGCGCGGGCGACGTCGAAGTCGGGGTCGGCGGACACGAGGTAGCCGATCAGCAAGCTGTTGCCCGCGGCCGACTTCCGCACCGCGGCCGCGGCGCCGCTGACACCCGGAAGGTTCTGCAACGCGTTGTCGATCTCGCCGAGTTCGATCCGCCGCCCGCCGACTTTGACCTGATCGTCGGCGCGGCCCTGGAAGACCAGGCCGGCCTCGTCCAGCCGGACCAGGTCGCCGCTGCGGTAGGCGCGTTCCCAGCCGAGAGTCGGCATCGGCGCGTACTTTTCGGCGTCCTTGGCGGGATCGAGGTAGCGCGCGAGACCCACCCCGCCGATCACCAGCTCGCCGATCTCACCGTCGGCGACCGGGTTGCCGTCGGCATCGACGACGGCCAGATCCCAACCGGCGAGCGGCAATCCGATCCGTACCGGGGCGCTGCCGTCCAGCGGCGCGGCACAGGCGACGACCGTCGCCTCGGTGGGGCCGTAGGTGTTCCACACCTCGCGGCCGTCCACCGCAAGCCGCTCACCCAGCTCCGGCGGGCACGCCTCACCGCCGAAGATCAACAGCCGCACCGCTTCCAGTGCTTCGGCCGGCCACAGCGACGCCAGCGTCGGCACCGTAGAGACGACGGTGATGTCGCGTTGCACCAGCCACGGCCCCAGGTCCATGCCACTGCGGACCAGCGAACGCGGTGCGGGCACCAGGCAGCCGCCGTTGCGCCAGGCCAGCCACATCTCTTCGCACGACGCGTCGAATGCGACCGACAGTCCGGCGAGCACCCGGTCGCCGGGTGCGATCGGAGCCTCCCGCACAAACATCTGCGCCTCGGCGTCGACGAACGCGGCGGCGTTGCGGTGGGTGACCGCAACACCCTTGGGGGTGCCGGTCGAGCCGGAGGTGAAGATGATCCAGGCGTCGTCGTCGGGGGTGGGCCGGTTGGCGGCCAGACCGGACGGCAGCCTCGACGCTGGGTCGCCGTCACCGGCTCCGACGGCGCGCACCCCGTCGGGGCCGACGATCGCGTCCACGGCGGCCTCGCCGAAGACGAGGTCGGCGCGCTCGTCGGGGTCGTCCGCGTCCACCGGCACATAGGCGGCGCCGGCATACAGCGTGGCGAGGATCGCGGTATAGAGGTCGCGCGTTCCCGACGGCATCCGGATGCCGACGCGGCTGCCGCGACGGACGCCGGCGTCCATCAGCCGTTCGGCGCCGCGGCGCACGACGGCCACGAGCTGCGCATAGGTGAGCGCGACGTCGCCGTCGTCGATGGCCGGCGCGTCGGGATAGCGAGCGGCGGCGTCGTCGAGGATGTCGCAGAGTGTCCGTGGCGCGCTGGCGTGCGCCGACAGCAAGTACTGGGCCGGAATGGGGTTCGTCACCGCTCCTGCTTCACGATGCGGGGCGCGGGCGCCGAATGTGCCGACGAGTGCGTGGGCGCCGAATGTGCCGACGAGTGCGCGGGCGCCGAATGTGCCGACGAGTGCGTGGGCGCCGGATATGCCGGCGAGTGCTCCACCGGTGCCGAATGTGCAGACATGGAATCGGAAGAATAGCCGAGTCGGGGGCGGCATGTCTGTGCGCAGGGTGAACGCCGGGGATCCCGCAGGTTTCGGCCGCGGTACGCGTGGCGTGCGTCTCTGCCAGAACCGCGTGGTGACCTTTCGCGCGAAACGTGCCGGATTACGGGGTTCTGGCCGGAACCGGGGTGTAGTTTCGCAACCACAATTGTCACATCACGACTGGCGCATCGGGGGGCCGAGCGTCCTGCGTCGATCATCGGCTCGTGATGTGCGTCACGAAAACGATTCGCCACGCGATATACATCTCGAGTCGGGTGGTGAGGAGGAACGAGATGCCGATTGTGCACCACCGCAAGCCAAGTCTTGCGTCGTATCCGAGGTGGCTGGGAGCACGTGCGTTCCTCAAGCCGGCCATGGCGCTGTGGCCGATCAACACGGCCGGGCTGGCCGGCCTCTACCTGATCGACCGTGTCTTCTCCGTCGGCCCCAAGCCGCGCGGCGTCGTCCGCGAGCAGATGCACCTCGCCGGTCGTCCGGTCGAACTGGTGATGCCGTCCGGGCCGTCCCGCCGCGACAGCGACACCGCCATGCTCTACCTGCACGGCGGTGCATTCGTGGTGTGCGGGCTCGGCACCCACCGCTCGATCGTCAGCCGGCTGGCGCAGGCGTGCGAGATCCCCGTGTTCTCGCTGGAGTACCGCCAGCTCCCCGCGGCCGGTGTCGGGACGTCGGTGTCCGACGCGGTCGAGGCCTATCGGGAGTTGCTCACCGAGCGCGGCTACAAGCGTGTCATCGTCGCGGGCGACTCGGCCGGCGGTTTTCTGGCGGCCAAACTGGTCGAAGCGGCCGAGCTCGACGGTCTGCCGGCACCGGCCGCGCTGATCGGCTTCTCGCCGCTGCTCGACCTCGACCTCGCGTCGCGCCCGGACCGCACTAGCCGCTCCGACGCCTACCTGCCCAAGGGCAAGATGGCGAAGCTGGCGCCGCAGTTCGACAAGGGGCCGATCGCGCTGCGCGGGGTGCGCCGCATCGATGACCTCGATCCCGCGATCTTCCCGCCGACGGTGATGGTCACCGCCGAGAACGAGATGCTCGAGCCCGACGTGCTGGAGTTGATCGAGAAGCTCGATGCGGCCGGCGTCGAGGCGGTCGGGCACAGCTACTCTTGGCAGATACACGCGTTCCCGGTGATGGGCGCCCGTCATCCGGAGACGCTGCAGGCGATCGATGCGACCGCCGCCTTCACCCGGCAAGCCGTCCGAGAGGCCAAGACCGCTGACCACCGGAACAAGTGGGCAGGCTGATCCGCCCGGTCCAGACGCGATAGGGTCGCGGCCCGTCGGGGCGCCCGACGCCCGATTCACCCTCGCCGCCGAACGCACCGTGCTGGCGTGGGTGCGGACCGCACTCGGATTCATCGCCGGCGGTGTCGCCATCGTCTTCGTCTCACCCGGCCGCGCCGAAACGGCGATCGGTCATCACGTCTCGATCGTGCTCGGCTTGGTGATGGTCGGTCTCGGTTGCGGCATCGCGATTCTCGGCGGCTACCGCTGGCGGCGCACCGACCGGGTGCTGCGCGAGGGTGGCACAATGCCGGGGTCGTCGCAGGTCCTGGTGGTGGTCGCTGCCATAGTGGTGGTGGCGATCGCGGTCGCGGTGACGATCGTGATCTGACCGGCGGGGGAATCAGGCGGGGGATGAGACGCCTCGGCGCGGATTCCGTGGCCGCCGGGCCGACACGTGAAGGCTGGAGGAAGCATGGGCACAGGATCGAAATCCGTGTCGGAACTGTTCGCGCTGGACACGCTCATCGACGACGAGGAACGCGCCATCGTCGAGACCGTGCGCGACTTCGGCAGCAAACGGCTGCGCCCGCACGTCGCCGACTGGTTCGAGGAAGGCACGCTCCCGGTCCGTGAGCTGGCCCGCGAGCTCGGCGAACTCGGCGTGTTCGGCATGCACCTGGAGGGCTACGGCTGCGCCAATACCTCCGCGACGAGTTATGGCCTGGCGTGCCTGGAGCTGGAGGCCGTCGACTCGGGGCTGCGGAGCTTCGTGTCGGTGCAGGGGTCGCTCGCGATGTTCGCGATTCGTACGTTCGGCAGCGACGAGCAGCGCGAGGAGTGGCTGCCGCGGATGGCCGCCGGCGAGGCGATCGGCTGCTTCGGTCTGACCGAGCCCGACTTCGGCTCCAACCCGGCCGGGATGCGGACCTCCGCGAAACGCGACGGTGACGACTGGGTGCTGAACGGCTCGAAGATGTGGATCACCAACGGCTCGGTCGCCGACGTCGCCGTGGTGTGGGCGCGCACCGACCTCGCCGAGGGATCGCGCGGCATCCGCGGGTTCGTCGTCCCCACCGACACTCCGGGCTTCCGCGGGGTCGAGATCGGCCACAAGATGTCGCTGCGCGCGTCGGTGACCGCCGAGCTCGTGCTGGAGGACGTGCGACTGCCGGCGTCGGCGATGTTGCCCGGCGTCGAGGGACTCAAGGGACCGCTGAGCTGTTTGAACGAGGCGCGATTCGGCATTGTGTTCGGTGCGGTCGGCGCGGCCCGCGATTGCCTGGAGACCGCGGTCTCCTATGCGAGCGACCGCGAGGTGTTCGACAAGCCGCTGTCCGGCTACCAGCTCACCCAGGCCAAGCTCGCCGACATGGCGCTCGAGGTCGGCAAGGGCTACCTGCTCGCGCTGCACCTCGGGCGGCAGAAGGACGCCGGGGGCCTCGCGCCCGAGCAGGTCAGCCTGGGCAAGCTGAACAATGTGCGGGAGGCCATCGCGATCGCCCGCGAATGCCGAACGATCCTCGGGGCCAACGGAATCACGTTGGAGTACCCGGTCATCCGGCACGCGAACAACCTCGAGTCGGTGCTCACCTACGAGGGCACCAGCGAGATGCACCAGCTGATGATCGGCAAGGCACTCACCGGGATGGACGCGTTCCGGTGACCTACCGCGACTATCAGCGCACCGCGCAAGGGGTTTCCCGCGGCATGGTGATCGTCGGCGGCATCATCATGCTGGTCTGCGTCGGCTTCCTCACCGTGTCCTGGTGGCAGGAGGGCCGCTGGGTCTGGGTGGTGCTTGGCATCCTGCTCATCGTCGTCGACATCGCGCTGGTCATCCTGACCTTCCGCAAGCCCTCCCTGACTCCGCCCGGCAGCGGCGGCGGAGGCACGCCGGCCGAGTAGACCGGGACTCCGCCCGCGGGCGCCGGGATCGGCTACGCGGGCATCGAGCCCGTGCAGCACTCGGAGTCGACTGTGTCGCCGGCGAATTGGGTGCGATACAGCTCGGCGTACCGGCCGCCACGGGCCAGCAGCGTCGGATGATCACCGCGTTCCACGACCCGCCCCGCCTCGACCACGACGATCTGGTCGGCCGCGCGGATCGTCGACAGCCGGTGGGCGATGACAATCGACGTGCGCCCCTCCAACGCCTCGCCGAGCGCCTCCTGCACCGCCGCCTCCGACGTCGAATCCAGGTGTGCCGTCGCCTCGTCCAGGATGACGACCGCGGGCTGTGCCAGTAACAGGCGGGCAATCGTCATGCGCTGCCGCTCGCCGCCGGACAGTCGGTACCCGCGTTCGCCGACCACGGTGTCCAACCCGTCGGGCAGCCCGGCGACCAACTCGGCCAGCCGCGCCCGGCGCAATGCGTCCCAGATCTGTTCGTCGGTCGCATCCGGCTGCGCCAGCGTCAGATTCGCGCGGATCGTGTCGTGGAACAGGTGGCCGTCCTGGGTGACCAGCCCAACGGTGCGATGCACCGACGCGCTCTGCAGATCCCGAATATCGGCGCCGTTGAGCCGCACCGATCCGCTGTCGACGTCATAGAGCCGGGTGGCCAGATTGGCGATCGTCGACTTACCTGCGCCCGAACTGCCGACCAGCGCGACCATCGAGCCGGCCGGCACCTCGATGTCGATGTCGTGCAGCACCTCGCGCCCCGCCCGGTCATCCAGTCGCGCAACCTCTTCCAGCGATGCCAGGGACACCTTGTCGGCGGACGGATACCCGAACGAGACGTTGTCGAAGCGCACCGACACCCCATGATCGGTGCGCGGGACCGGAACCGCGTCCGCCTTGTCGGCGATCAGTGGTTCCAGGTCCAGTACCTCGAAGACCCGCTCGAAACTCACCAGCGCACTCATGATCTCGACCCGGGCGTTGGCCAGCGCGGTCAGCGGCGCGTACATCCGGGTCAGCAGCAACGCCAGCGACACCACCGCACCCGCGGACAGGTGCTGCGCCACCGCGAGCCAGCCGCCGAGTCCGTACACCAGTGCCAGCGCGAGCGCCGACACGAGGGTGAGCGCGGTGATGAACACCGACTGCAGCATCGCCCGCCGGACCCCGATGTCGCGGACGGCCGCCGCGCGCCCGGCGAACTCCCGGGACTCCAGGTCGGGCCGGCCGAACAACTTGACCAGGGTCGCGCCCGGCGCGGAGAACCGCTCCGTCATCTGAGTCGACATCCGGGCGTTGTGCTCGGCGGCCTGCCGCGAGAGATCGGCCATCCGACGGCCCATCCGGCGGGCCGGAATCACGAAGATCGGCAGCAGGACCAGCGCCAGCACCGTCACCTGCCAGCTGATCGCGAGCATCACACCGAGGGTGAGCGCCAGGGTGACGATGTTGGAGACGACTCCGGACAGGGTGTCGCTGAACGCGCGCTGCGCCCCGATGACGTCATTGTTGAGCCGGCTGACCAGGGCGCCGGTACGGGTTCGGGTGAAGAAGGCCACCGGCATTCGCTGCACATGATCGAAGACCGCGCGCCGCAGGTCGAGGATCAGACCCTCGCCGATGGTCGCCGACAACCAGCGAGTCGCCACCGATGCGGCCGCCTCGACCACCGCGATGACCGCGATCAGCACCGCGATGGCGACGATCGCACCGGCCGGGCCACCGGCAGTGATGAGGTTGACCACGCGGCCGGCGAGCAACGGGGTCAGCACCGTCAGCAACGCCATGACCACCGACAGCGCGAGGAAGGCGCCGATGCGGCGGCGTCGTGGCCGTGCGAAGCCACCGATCCGGCGCAGCACAGTCCGGCGGTCACCGCGCAGAGAACGTCCGGACGGCGCGTTCGACGACTTGTAGATGGTGTCCCAGGCCACCGACTGCATACTCATGGACACCACGATAGAACTTCAAGCACACTTGAGGTCTAGCTTGATCATCGGAATCATCGGAGGGGTACTACCACGACGATCGCCTAGACCGGTTGCTGCACCGCCAGCCAGTCACCGACGGCGGTGATGTCCGTGCCGACCTCCGCGGCGCCCGGCTCGGCGAGGAATCCGAGGACGTGTCGCCCGTCGTCGAGCCGGACCTTGCCCAGCGTCATCGGCGGCACCAGGTCGGAGCAGAGTCCTGCGATCGCCGCAGGCGACAGCCGCCACAGCTCGCCGGTGACTCGACCCGTTCCGCCGTGGATCACCGCGGGCTTCGGGGGTTCGGTGCGTAGTGCGTACATCGAATACTCGGGTGCGGTCCGGACCATGTCGATGAACCGGCCGCAGCGTTCGCTGAGCTGATTGTTGAGCGGCTGTCCCCGGCGGTGTGCGCCGAAGACGACGAGGTCGATGCTGGGAGGCACCCAACCCGTCGGGTCGATGACGGAAGTGTCCGACACACTGTCGAGGCGTTGTGCCAGCCCGGCCAGCACGGCGTCGTGGAATGCCGGTGCCAGCAACGTCATTCCGAATGGCAAGCCGCCCGCGTGACCCGACGGGAGCGCCAGTGCTGACAGGTCGGCAAGATTGCAAAAAGTGGTGAACCGACCGAGGAGGGCGTTGACGCCGGCCGGGTCGTTCGCGACGTCGACCAATCGGGGGTGGTCGGGCACGGTGGGCAGCATCAACGCATCCACGTCGGCAAACACGGTGACGGCGCGCGCCACCTCCACCCGCAGGGCTCGCACATCCCGCAGATACTCGGCGACGGTGACCGCACGAGCGCTGTTGATGACGGCGGCAACGTTCGGATCGGGGTCGGTGAGTTGGGCGAACCGATCGCCGAAGGCTGCGGCTCGCTCAGCGACGAGGGCACTGTCATAGAGTCGCCGGCCGATCCGCAGCAGTGGTGCGACGTCGACCGTCGTGGTTCGCAGCCCCGCGGACCGGATGCGATCGACGGCGGCGTCGAACGCGACCGCGTGGTCGGCCGAGAGCCCGGCGAGCTGCGCCGGTTCGGGCAGTCCGATGACGGGAGATTCGGGTGGCCCACTGGGTGCGTCGGCCGGCCACGGCCGTGAGGTCGGGTCGCGGTCGTCGGGGCCCGCCATGACTGCCGCGCACCGTGCCGCGACGGTCAGTGTGCTGCCGAAGACACTGACGGTGTCGAACGACGGAGCCGCCGGTACGACCCCGGTGAGTGGCAGGAGCCCACGGGTGGGTTTCAGGCCGACGACACCGTTGAGCGCGGCAGGTACCCGGCCCGATCCGGCAGTGTCGGTACCGACCGCGGCGTCGACGATGCCTAGCGCGACGACGACGGCCGAACCGGAGCTCGACCCGCCGGCGATCCGGTCGTCGGCGACCGCGCACCGCACCGCGCCGTACGGACTTCGGGTGCCCACCACCCCGGTCGCGAATTGGTCCATGTTCGTGCTGCCCAGGATCACCGCACCGGCGTCGACGAGGCGCCGCACCACGGTCGCCGAGGTGTCCGGAACGTACCCCCAAGTCCGGGAGCCGGCGGTGGTGCGCAGGCCGCGGACGTCGACGTTGTTCTTGACCGCGATGACGAGCCCGGCCAGTTCGCACCGGTCACCGGCGGCGCGTCGTCGGTCGACGACGGAGGCGTCGGCCAGCGCGTCCGCCTCGGTCCGCAGCTCGATCCACGCTTCCGGCCGGTCGAACTCGGTGCCGGTGAGGTCGGCGATCCGGCGGTAGGCGGCGCGCACGGCGTCGACGGCCGTCCCGGGCGCGCTCATGGCAGCTCCGCGCGGTGTGCCGACAATGCAGCGATCAGGTCGCCGGAGCTGGCCGTGGCACCGAAGATGCCGCCCTGCATCGAGATCATCCGCAGCGCCGCATCGTGATTCGACGGGTCGGTGGCGCCGGTGCAGTCGGTCAGCACGAGGCATTCGTAACCGCGGTCGTTGGCCTCGCGCATGGTGGTGTGCACGCAGACGTCGGTGGTGATCCCGGTCAGGATCAGATGGGTGATCCCGTTGCGGCGCAGGATCAGATCGAGGTCGGTCGCGTAGAACGCGCCCTTCCCGGGCTTGTCGACGACGATCTCGCCGTCGATCGGCGCCATCTCCGGGACGATCTCCCACCCCGGCTCATCGCGAACGAGGATGCGACCGCACGGCCCGGAGGAACCGATCTCGGCCCCCACCTGGGCGGACCGCCACTGCTTGTTGGCGGGCAGGTCGGACAGGTCGGGTCGGTGACCTTCGCGTGTGTGGATGACCGTCATACCCACCTCGCGGGCCGCGTCGAGGACCCGTGCCGCGGGCGTCAGCGGGGACCGGGTCAGGGCGAGGTCGTAGCCCATCGCGTCGACATACCCGCCGGCGCCGCAGAAGTCGGTCTGCCAGTCGATGCACAACAACGCGGTATGCGCGGCGTCGAATGCCCCGTCGTACGGCCAGCGATACGGCTCGGAGCTGTCGATGGCTGGAAAAGATGTGGCTGGAAAAGATGTGGCCGGAACAGATTCCGGGACTGCGGTATTCGGCGAGTCCATGCTGCGGGTTCCTTCGGGGTCGAGGTGGAGATCGGTGGTCGTCATACGGTCATCTCGGCCGTTGCGGGTGCGGCGGACTCCGGAGCGTCGATGCGTCGAGATCGGCCGAGTAGCGCCGCCGACGTGCCTGCCACGAGGATGCCGACGACGGCGACACACGCTGCGGGCAGCAGATAGTGCGTCGCGAGCGCCGCGCCGGCGCCGAGTATCCAGGACACGAATGAGTCTGTGCGCCAACGAACCCCGGAGTCCCGGTGGCTGCGTCGACGGCGCATCTGGTCGACGATGAGGACCGCGCCGAGCGGAGGTACGACGACCCCGAGTAGGTTGAGCCAGTCTTCGAAGTACTGCCAGATGCCGGCCACCGCCAGCGCCACGCCGACGGCGCCGAGGCCGGCAGTCAGAATCCGCATCCGGATGCCGGACAGCTGGCTCCACCCGACGGCGCCGTTGTAGAGGCAGTGGGTACACACCGAGCCGAGGTTGATGAAGACGAAGGCCACGGCGATCGGGACGAGAACGCCACCCTGGTCGATGAGAACACCGAGGAAGTCGCCGCCGCTGGTGGCCGGATCGGCGGCGGCGCCCATCGCGACGATGACGCCGCCGACGGTGAGTGCGATGGTGTTGCCGACCGGGAATGCGCTCGCCGCGGCGGTAAATGCCTGGCGGCCATTGACCGACCACCGGGTGAAGTCCGCGGTCATCGTCCCGGAATCGGCGAACAATGCCACCACGAGGGTTACCGCGGCGCCGAAGGTCAGCGCCGACCCCGCCGCGCCGCCATAGCTGGTGAACTCCGATGCGCCGGGAGCGTCGGCCGCATCGACGATGGCGACGATGCCGAGGGCCAGGTAGAGCGGCGCGGCGACGACTCCGATGACGGTGAGCGCACGTATCCCGAGCAGGGTGACCGCGATGTAGCCGATGCCGGCCAGCAACGCTACGACGGTCGCGTTCCATCCCAACCCGGCGTCGAGGGTGGCCCCGGTCAGTCCGGTCTGGAAGGCGAACCAGCCGATGACGAGGGTAGTGAGGAAGGCGGCCGGTACTCGATAGCCGATTGCGCCGAAGGTGCGGGCCGCCATGAGTGCGAAGTTCTCGCCAGTTCTGCCGGCCTGGTAACTCAGCAGGCCGACGTACGTCATCAGAATGAGGTTGCCGGTCGCGATGGCGGCCATACCCATCCAGAAACCGAGCGAGTAGACGACGAGTCCGCCGAAGATCGCCGACGTCAGGATCATCGGGAAGCCGAGCCAGACCGACGAGACCGCGAACACCGACTTCCGGGCGGAGTCGGGCACGGGACGATGCTCGTACTCGGCGAATCCGCTGTCGGTCGTTCTCTCGGTGCCGACGACGGGAATGTCTGTCGTTGAGGTCATGGGCGTCTCCCGGGTCGAGGACAAAGGAAATAGCTTCCTATAGGAAACGTCATGAACGAGCGAAACCGGTTTCCGGGCCGTTACCGCTACGTAACGCCCTAAATCGGATTGTGCTCCGGGCATTCTGGCCGCCGCTTGACCGGATCGACGGACGAAGCGGACTGCCGCGGTTCCGGCATGAGCCGGCGACTATAGGATTGCGGGCATGTCGTCGCTACCCGTGATGTCGCCCGGCGGGACCGGGGCGTTGGCCGATCGGATTCGGGTCGATATCGAGGAGGACATCCTCTCCGCGCGGCTGCGACCCGGGAGTCGGGTGAACGCCGACGAACTGGCCCGCGAGCGAGGCGTCAGCCACATCCCGGTGCGCGAGGCGTTGCGGACGCTCGAGGCCGACGGGTGGGTCACCCGGAGGCACAACCGTGGAACCTACGTACGCGAGCGCGACCCGGGCGAGCTTGCCGACCTGTTCGAGGCTCGGCTGGTGGTCGAGAGTCAGGCGGTCCGGTTCGCTGCTCAGCGGCGCACCGCCGAGCAGATCGATGCCCTGGATGCGCTGATCGGGCGGCAGGAGGTCGAGACCGATCCAGCACGGTTGGCCGCACTCAACTGCGAGTTCCACGTGGGGCTGGCCGACTGTGCTCACAACGCGATACTGACTTCGGTGGTCGCCGACCTCGGCAAGCGGGTGCGGTTCTACTACCTGCCGGCCGCCGCCGCGCGGCACGACGACTCGGTCACCGAGCATCGTGCCATTCTGGCCGCGGTGCGCGACCGTGATGCGACCGTGGCGGCTCGGCTGCTGGAACGCCACATCAGCGATACCCGTGCGGACGCGTCGCCGGGAGGTGTCGAGTCGCCGCGGCCGAGGTGAGTACGTTGGTGGACGGAGCAATCGATCGGTGAGTCCGCGCGCTCGACGGCCGCGGCGGCAGGAGCGAGGACGGCGTGGCAGAACAACGGCAGGCACAGGGACTCAAGCTCGGCTACAAGGCGTCGGCGGAACAGTTCGCCCCGCGTGAACTGGTCGAGTACGCGGTCGAGGCGGAACGGCGCGGGATGGATTCGGTTGCGGTCAGCGACCACTTCCAGCCGTGGCGGCACAACGGTGGGCACGCCCCATTCTCGCTGGCGTGGATGGCCGCGGTGGGCGAGCGTACCGAGCGCGTGCAGATCGGCACGTCGGTGATGACCCCGACCTTCCGCTACAACCCGGCAGTCATCGCGCAGGCGTTCGCGACGATGGGGGTGCTCTATCCGGGGCGCATCATGCTCGGCGTCGGCACCGGTGAGGCACTCAATGAGTACGCGACCGGATTCCAGGGCGACTGGCCCGACTTCAAGGAGCGCTTCGCGCGGCTCCGGGAGGCGGTGCGACTGATGCGCGAACTGTGGTCGGGCGACGAGGTGAACTTCGACGGTGATTACTTCCACACCCAGGGCGCCTACATGTACGACGTTCCCGAACAACAGATTCCGATTTACATCGCGGCCGGCGGCCCGGTCGTCGCCCGCTACGCCGGCCGCGCCGGCGACGGCTTCATCTGCACCTCGGGGAAGGGGCCCGAGCTGTACACCGACAAGCTGATACCGGCGGTCAAGGAGGGTGCGGCCAAGGCCGACCGCGACTTCTACGGCATCGACCGGATGATCGAGATCAAACTGTCTTACGATCCGGATCCCGAACTGGCACTGGAGAACACCAGGTTCTGGGCGCCGCTGTCGCTGACCGCCGAACAGAAGCACAGCGTCAACTCGTCCACCGAGATGGAGCGGCTCGCCGACGAACTGCCCATCGAGCAGGTGGCACAGCGGTGGATCGTCGCGTCGGATCCGGCGGAGGCGGTCGAGAAGATCAAGTTCTACACCGACGCCGGCTTCAATCACCTGGTCTTCCATGCGCCGGGGCACGACCAGAGCAGGTTCCTGGAGAAGTTCCAGAAGGATCTGGCGCCGCTGCTGCGAGAGCTGCCGATCCAGACCTAATGTGGCCCGCCCTGACCACAGCGGTCGTAGCCGGTCGGGGATAGACGGACGCGGGCGAGGCTACGCCGTCGCGCCGATGGCCGTGTCGCCGTGGGTCATCGACGCCTGCTCGCGGACCAGTTCGATGAGCCGGTCGGCAACGCCGCTGTCCCGGACGCTGTGCCTGCGGTGGATGGCGATCACGCGTTGCGGAGGGTCGGAGATCGGCACCACCGACACTCCTGTCGGCAGGTCGACCAGCGCCAGTGCGGGCACCACGGTGAGACCGACGCCGGCCGCGACGAATCGGAGTGCGGTCGGGTAGTCGTGTGTCTCCACGCCGAAGCACGGCGTGAAACCCGCTGCGGTGCAAGCATTCAGCAGCGCCTCGCGGCACGGTCCGCGCGCGACGTCGTTGTCCACCCAGGTCTCCTCGGCCAGCTCGCGCAGCGTGACGCCGGATCGGCCGGCGAACGGTGAGTCTGGGGCGACGACCGCCAGGTAGTCCTCGGTGACCAGCGGCAGCCGGTCGTAGCCGCGGATCGCCGGTGGCGTCGACCCCTCCACCACGATCTCGACATCGGGTGGTGCACCGGAACCGTCCGACAGCTCGCACAGGCGGAGCTCCAGCCGGACGTCCGGGAACTCGTGGCGGATGGTGGCAACCACGGAGGGCATCCAGGTGGAACCGGCGGAGGCGAAGTAGGTGACCCGCAGCGAGCCCGCGCGACCGTCCCGCAGATCGGCGACCAGGCCGTCGACCCGGGACAGGTGATCGAAGACGGCGGCCGCCTCCGATGCCAGCGTCGTTCCGGCCTGCGTTGGCACGATGCCGCGACCCTCACGCTCGATCAGGACCAAACCGGTTTCGCGCTGCAGCGCGGCGATGTGCTGGCTGACCGCCGACGAGGTGTAGCCGAGTGCGTCGGCGGCACCGCCGATCGAACCCTCGGCGACGACGGCCCGGAACACGCGCAGACGATGCGGATCGATCATGCACGCGACGCTACAGTCCCACTGAATAGACATCAAGCAATATGAACTTGTGCTGAACCGTGTGTGGGCCCACTCTGGACGGCATGACTGCTCGTCGTCCCGATCTCGCGGCCGTGGCCGCCGGGATCACTGTGGTCCTGTGGGCGCTCGCGTTCGTCGCGGTCCGGTCGGCGGGCGAAGCGTTCTCGCCGGGTGCGCTGGCCTTCGGCCGGCTGGCCGTCGCGGTGCCTGCCCTGGCCGTGATCCTGGTGATCGCCCGAGGCCGGCGCGCCCGGCCGGTCTCCGGCGCGGCACCCGGTGGCGACGCGCTTCGGCGCACCGGCCGACTGCGCGGTCGTGGGCTGGCGCTGGTGATCGTCTACGGCGTCGCGTGGTTCGGCGCCTACACGGTCGCGCTCAACTGGGCCGAGCAACACCTCGACGCGGGGACGGCGGCGCTGCTGGTGAACTTCGCGCCGATCATCGTGGCGGTCGTCGCCGGACTGTTCCTCGGCGAGGGATTCTCGCGGCGACTCGTGGTCGGCATCGCCATCGCCTTCGGTGGCGTCGTGCTCATCACCGTCGGCGGTGGCGGCGCACACGCCGACACACTCGGCGTCGTGCTGGGGTTGACCGCGGCCGTGCTGTATGCGGCAGGCGTGCTGCTGCAGAAGCTCGCGCTGCATCGAGTGGACGCGGTGACCGCGACGTTCTGGGGTGCCGTCGCCGGTCTGGTCGCTACGCTGCCATTCGCGCCTGCGGCGATCGCCGAGGTCGCCGCGGCCCCGGCCGGCGACATCGCCACGGTGATTTTCCTAGGTGTCGGGCCGACCGCGATCGCCTTCACCACCTGGGCCTACGCGCTGGCCCGCACCAATGCCGGAGCGATGGCGGCGACCACCCTGGTCGTCCCGGCGATCGTGATCGTGCTGTCCTGGCTGATCCTGCATGAGGTCCCGACGCCGCTTCGCATCGTCGGCGGCGTGCTCTGTTTGACCGGGGTGGCCTTGACCCGAGGACTCATCCCAGGGCCGGTCCGGCTGCGGCGAGGTGTTGGTCGGCGACGCGCGGTCGCCGCCGAAATGTCGCCCTAGGCGCACGGCCCCGGCACGCGGAGCATGCGGCCGGGCCGCCGAACTCGTCGGCTGCGGCCTAGGTTTGCCGCACCACGTCACTGCACCGGACCGCGGTCCGCTACGTTGGATGCATGGACCGCGAGCGCATGGTCGACGTTGGGGTCGGTCTGGTCTCCCGATTCGGGTCGAAGGCGTTGAGCCTGACCTCGGTGGCGCGGCACGCCGGAGTCGCCCGAGCTACCGCTTACCGAATGTTCGGCGGCCGTGACGCCCTCGTGGCGGCCATCGTGGACCGCGAGGTGTCCACGTTGCGCGTGCAGTTGCGAGATTGGGCCGCCGCCGAACCCGATGCGGCAGGCAAGGTGCGCGCCCAGATCCTCGGGGTGTTGCCCTATATCCGCGACCACGACGCTCTGCAGTACATGTTGCGCAAGGAGCCCGAGGAGATCGTGCGGGCGCTGATTGCCACCGACGGGCCGGCCGGTGCCGGCGCGGCACCGGACCTCGTCGCCCACGTCGTCGACGCCGCGATCACCGATCTCGAACCCGAGATCGGTGCGGAGCTGATACCGAATCCGCGTGCGGCGGGCGAGTTCCTGGTGCGTGTCGTCTACTCGTTGATGCTGGTGCCGAACAGTGCCCTCACCGATGAACAGGTCGCCGACCTCGTGGTGCGGGCGATCGTCGCCGATCCTTGCGGAGCCCGCCGGGAGCCGGGTAGTCCTCCGGTGGCCGACCATGTGGCCGGTGGGTGACTCGGCGCTCGCCCGCCCCGACCGGACCGGGCAGCCACTAGGCTGACCGTCATGGGTGCAGACACCGACCGGACGAGCAGCATCTACATCGCCTCCGCGGAGGGAGACACCGGGAAGTCGACGGTCGCCCTCGGCATGCTCGCGTTGTTGTCGGCGACCGGTGGCCGGGTCGGCGTGTTCCGCCCGATCTCCCGCGCCGGCGCGGGAGAACGCGACTACATCCTCGACATGCTCATCGAACACGCCTCCGCCGACGTGCCGTACGAAGACTGCATCGGCGTCACCTACGACCAGGTACACGCCGACCCGGAGGCGGCGCTCGGCGAGATCGTCGCCCGCTTCCACGCGGTCCAGGAACGCAGCGACGCGGTGGTCATCGTCGGCTCCGATTACACCGACATCGGTAACCCGTCGGAGCTGAGCTACAACGCGCGCATCGCCGCGAACCTGTCGGCACCGATCATCCTGGTGCTCAACGCCGCTGGTCGCACCCCGGCCGAGATCCGGGGCGTCGCCGAGCACCTCGTCACCGAGATCTCCGGAGCGCACGCCACGACGGCGGCCATCATCACCAATCGCAGTGACCCGAACCAGATGTCGGCGATCACCCGTGAGTTGGAGCAGACCGGCCTGCCCGCGTGGAGCCTGCCGGAGGATCCGGTGCTGGTGGCGCCGACGATGGCCGAACTCTCCGAGGCGCTGAACGCCCGGATGTACAGCGGCGACGATCAGCTCCTCGACCGGGAGGCGCTGAAGGTGATGGTCGGCGGCATGACGGTCGAACACATCCTGGAACGACTGACCGACGGCACCGTCGTGATCACGCCAGCGGATCGGTCGGACGTTCTGTTGGCGCTGGTCAATGCCAATGCGGCGCAAGGCTTTCCGCGCCTATCCGGGATCGTGCTGAACGGTGGCCTGCGACCGCATCCGATGATCGAGGCGCTGGTGAACGGGCTTAAGCCGACGCTGCCGATTCTGCTGTGCGAGCAGGGGACCTACGACACGGCCCGGATCGCCGCGCACACCCGGGGGCGGGTCGCCGCGGGATCGGCTCGCAAGATCGACGCCGCGCTCGCATTGATGGAGGAGCATGTGGATCCGGATGCCATCATGCGGGTGGTGGATGTTCCTGCGCCGCAGGTGGTGACACCGCAGATGTTCGAGTACAGCCTGATCGCACAGGCGCGCACCGACCGCAAGCGGATCGTGCTGCCCGAGGGTGACGACGACCGCATTCTCCGAGCCGCCGGAAAGCTGCTGCGCCGCAACGTCGTCGACCTGACGATCCTCGGTGACGTGGGCGCGATCCGCACCCGGGCGCAGGAGCTCGGCGTCGACCTGGACGGTGTGGAGCTGATCGATCCAGCCACCTCCGACCTGGTCGACGATTTCGCCGCGGAGTACACCGAACTGCGTAAGCACAAGGGCATGACGTTCGAGCGGGCGCAGGAGGCAATGCGAGACGTGTCGTACTTCGGCACCATGCTGGTGCATACCGGCCGCGCCGACGGCATGGTGTCGGGTGCGGCGCACACCACCGCGCACACGATCCGCCCGGCGTTCGAGATCATCAAGACGCAACCGGGGGTGTCCACGGTGTCCAGCGTCTTCTTTATGTGCCTGGCCGACAAGGTGCTCACCTACGGCGACTGTGCGATCGTCCCCGATCCGACGGACGAGCAACTCGCCGACATCGCCATCTCGTCGGCGCAGACCGCGGAGGCCTTCGGTATCGATCCGCGCGTCGCGATGCTCTCCTACTCGACCGGGCGATCGGGCAGCGGCGCCGATGTCGACAAGGTGCGCGTCGCCACCGACCTGGTCCGCGAACGCGACCCGGATCTGTTGGTGGAGGGGCCCATTCAGTACGACGCGGCGATCGAGCCCAGCGTCGCGAAGACGAAGATGCCCGACTCGCCGGTCGCCGGCCAGGCGACCGTGCTGATCTTCCCCGACCTGAACACCGGTAACAACACCTACAAGGCGGTGCAGCGCAGCGCCGGAGCGGTCGCGATCGGGCCGGTCCTGCAGGGCCTCAACAAGCCGATCAACGACCTCTCCCGCGGTGCTCTGGTCTCCGACATCGTGAACACGGTCGCCATTACCGCCATTCAGGCGCAGAAGATGGCGGCGGGAACAACCGGGGTCAAGCCGGAGAGTGAGCGGCCATCCGCGTCGAATGCCGGTGCGGCGGAACGTGATACGGCCGATGAGGCCGTGACGGCGGGGCAGGGGCAGTGACGGGGTCACGGCCCGCCGCCGGGCGGAGCGCCGACGGTGAACCGACGGACAACGACGCGTCGGGTGCGGTGCTCGTGCTGAACGCCGGCTCGTCGTCGCTGAAATACCAACTCCTGCGGCCGGATACCGAGGAGGTGCTGGCCGAGGGGATCGCCGAACGGATCGGCGACCACGACGGGTCGATTACCCATGAGCAAGGTGGTGCCGAAGTCACCGAGGTGGCCGAGCTCCCCGATCACGCCGCCGCTATCGAACGGGCGATGGCACTCTTCGAAGCCGGCGGGATCGACCTGACCACCGCCGGCCTCGCCGCGGTGGGGCACCGCGTGGTGCACGGCGGCCGGACGTTCTACCGGCCGACGCTCATCGACCAGCGGGTCATCGACGAGATCCGGCGGCTGTCCCCGCTTGCGCCGCTGCACAATCCGGCGAATCTGATCGGCATCGAGGCCGCCCGGAAGCTACTACCCGAGGTGCCGTCGGTGGCAGTCTTCGACACCGCGTTCTTTCACGGGCTACCCGACGCGGCCGCGACCTACGCCATCGACCGTGACGTCGCGGACACCTACGGCGTTCGCCGGTACGGATTTCACGGCACCAGCCATCAGTACGTGTCGGAGGAGGCGGCGCGCTTCCTCGATCGGGAACCCGGTGAGGTCAACCAGATCGTGCTGCACCTGGGTAACGGTGCGTCGGCGTCTGCGGTGCAGGAGGGACGACCGATCGACACCTCGATGGGGATGACACCGCTCGAAGGTCTGGTCATGGGGACGCGTAGCGGCGACATCGATCCGGGAGTGTTGCTGCACCTCAACCGGGTCGGAGGACTGTCGGTGGACGACATCGACACCCTGCTGAACAAGAAGTCAGGGTTGCGAGGTCTGTGCGGCGAGAACGACTTTCGCACTATTACCGAGCTCATCGACGCGGGCGACGAGGCGGCGCGCAAGGCGTACGAGGTGTACATCCATCGGCTCCGGCGCTACATCGGTGCGTACATGATCGCGCTGGGGCGGGTGGACGCGATCGTGTTCACCGCCGGGGTCGGGGAGAACGCGCCGCGGGTGCGCGCGGACGCCCTGGCAGGTTTGGGGAACTACGGCATTCGCATCGACGATGAGCGGAATGCGTTGCGCTCCAAGGAGCCGCGGCTCATCTCCGCCGACGACAGCGATGTCGACGTGCTGGTCGTGCCGACCAACGAGGAACTGGCGATCGCCCAGCAGTCCGCCGCGGTCGTCGCCGACCGCGTTGCCGCGGGTGGTCCCGCCGGTGACTAGCCGCGACGTGAGGGTGGCGATTCCCGCTGGTCGAGTGGCCGTGAGGGACGAGCGGTGTATCGAAGCCGGCGCCCGACGACGCGCACACAACTACACAGAAAACTCGCAACTACACAGAATGCTTTCCGTGTAGTTGCGAGGAATCCGTGTAGTTGCGGGGCCGCATCCGGCACCTTCCCGCCGGTTAAGCGGCCGTGAGACGCGGGTGGTGTTTCCGCTGGTTGAGTAGCCGTGAGGGACGAGCGGCGTATCGAAGCCAGCGTCGTCGAGCGCTGATGTGCTTGGTGGGGCGGTGGTTTCGATACGCGACTCGCTCCGCTCCTCGCTACTCAACCACCGGGGACGGCGTCTCGCTGCGCTCGCCGCTACTCAACCACCGGGGACGGCGTCTCGCTGCGCTCGCCGCTACTCAACCACCGGGGACGGCGACTCGCTGCGCTCGCCGCTACTCAACCACCGGGGACGGCGACTCGCTGCGCTCGCCGCTACTCAACCACCGGGACCGCGACTCGCTGCGCTCGCCGCTACTCAACCACCGGGACCGCGACTCGCTGCGCTCGCCGCTACTCAACCACCGGGGACGGCGACTCGCTGCGCTCGCCGCTACTCAACCACCGGGGACGGCGACTCGCTGCGCTCGCCGCTACTCAACCACCGGGGACGGCATCTCGCTCCGCTCGCCGCTACTCAACCACCGGGGATGACGCTCAGAACAGTGAGTCGGGCCGGACGTAGTTGGCGAGGTCGACCAGCATGAACCGGTGATCGCGGTTGGTCCGGGTTTGACGAGCCAACTGGCGCAGCCACAACTCGGTGCCGGCGCGCAGACCGCGCTCGGTGAACGGGAAGCCGAGCAGCTTCTCCGAGTCGCTGGCCTCGTCGGGATGCGCGGAGATCCAGCCGAGCGCGGTGCCCAGCACCACGAGTAGCAGCCGAGGCTTCCGCGGCTCGGCATCCGACATCTGCTCCAGTCGCCGTGCGGCCTCGACAATCTGCCGACGTTCCACCTCGGCGGGGTCGCGGCCGTGGACGAGCGCCAGCACCGCGGTGGCACGCGCCGTGTTGTAGTGCCTGCTCGTCGCCGGCACTTCGTCCAACGGCTCGATGGCTCCGTCGAAGTCACCGCGCGCCACCGCGAGTCGAGCCAGGCCAAAGGCCGCGGTCACGATGGCGTGGTCGGTGAACCACAGGTCGTGATAGTGATGCTCGGCGACGTCGTACAGTTCGGCGATGCGGTCGGCCGGATCACCGTGCGGCACACGCTCATCCGACAGCCATCGGCCGATCAGCTCGGCGGTACCGGCGACCGCGAGCTTGGGCGCCACCTCGCCTGGCATCGCCAGCAGCACCTCGTCGAAACGCTCGTAGGCCAGTTCCGGTTCGTCGTTCATGAGCGCGCACATCGCCAAATACCACTGCACCCGCCACGAATCACCGTGCAGCCGCGACACTTCCTGCAGCAGCGAGATCGCAGTGTCCACATCGCCGAGCTCCAGATGCGCGCGCGCCTCGGCGAGGTCGATCTCCAGCGACGGATGGCCGTCGGTCGACGACTCGCCCAGCAGGGTGCGAAATCCCTCCGACCGTGCGGCGTGGATCGAGTCGAGGGTCTGCCGGGGGTCGGACAATGCGGCCGAATTCAACAGTCCCGCAGCAGGATCGGTAGGATCGACCAGCGGGACAGGGAGGGCGCGGGCGATATCGACCGGGTCGTAGAAGGCGGCTTGGTCGGGGTCGAAGAATCCGTCGACCGGCGCCAGCATCAGCTCGGTGCCGAAGGTCGACCGCTGCGGCGTGAACACCGTCGACAGGGACGGGCGCGGCACGCCGGTGTGGACGGCGACGGTCTCCCGCAACACGTTGAGCAGCTGGGTCGTCATCTCCTCGGCCGAGGCGAACCGCTCGTTCGGATCGCTTGCCGTCGCCCGCTGCAACAGCATATAGAACGATGGATTGTCTTCGAAGACAGGAGTATCCGCAGGATCGGGCAGGCCGTCGAGATATCGGCCGTCCTTCATCGGCATGTCGACGGTGAGCACCGCGAGCGTCCGGCCGATGCTGTAGATGTCGGTGGCGATCTGCGGTCCGGTGCGGACGATCTCCGGCGCCTGGAACCCGGGGGTGCCGTATAGGTGTCCGTAGCCGTTGATCGGCGACACCGCACCCAGGTCGATGAGCTTGACCTCATCGCTGCCGACCATGATGTTTTCCGGTTTGGTGTCGTTGTAGACCAGTCCGACCGAATGCAAATACCCCACCGCCGGAAGAACTTCCAGCATGTAGGCCATCGCCTGCTCGATGGGCAGGAGGGTGTGTTTACCGTTCTCGGTGGTGATCTGCTTGAGGGTCCGGCCGCCGATGTACTCCATCACGATGTAGCCGAAGCGCTCGCCGTACTCGGTGACATGTTCGACGAAGTTGTAGATCTTCACGATGCCGGGATGATTCACCGACGCGAGGAACTGACGTTCGGCCACGGCAACCTGCTGTGCCTCGGCGTCCGACGAATTCAGCAGGCCCTTGAGCACGACGGGCCGGTCGGACACGTTGCGGTCGATCGCCAGGTAGATCCAGCCGAGCCCGCCATGTGCGATGGCACCGGCGATCTCGTACTGGTCGGCGACCAGCGTGCCCGGGGCAAGCCCGGGCACGAACGAGTACCGTGCGCCGCAGTGCGGACACACCCCGGTGAGATCACCCTCGCCCGGCCCGTCGGAACGGCCGACCGGCCGTCCACACCGCCAGCAGAATCGCTTGCTCTCGACGATGACCGGGGAGTCGAGAACCGCGTCCTCGGGCTCGATGTCGGTGATCTTCGGCAGCTCCACCAGCCCGCTACCCAGCCGACGGTCGTGCACCGCGGACCGCCGTTTGGGGACCAAGCGGCGGGTGTGGCCGATGGTTTGGACGGTGCCGGTGGGCACGGTAGGTCCGGTTCCCGTCCGGCCCGAGCCGGTGCGTCGCGACGTCGTCCGGTCCGATGCGGGCCGACCGTCCCCCGGATGATCTTCCGACGACCGGGGCGCCGCCTGGGTGCCGACCAGATCGTCCGCATCGTCGGGGCGTGCCTGCGGCGCCCGCTGTGTTCCGACGTCGAGGTCTGCCGCTGATGCCTTCTGTGTTCCGACGTCGAGGTCCGCGGCCGACGCCCTCTGCGTGCCGACACCGACATCGTCGAGTGCATCGAGGTCGGTACGCGTCGCCCGTTGAGTTCCGACATCGAGGTCGGCACGCGTCGCCCGTTGGGTTCCGACATCGAGGTCGGCACGGGAGGCCCGTTGAGTCCCGACCTCCGGGTCCGACTCCGTCTCCGACCTTTCGGCCGCCGGCGTCACGCTCGAGGACGCCGACGACCCTGCCGCATCCCGACCCACATCCCGACCGTCGCCGTGGCGATTACGGCCACCCGGGCGATCGCCATCGCCGTGGCGATCACCGTCGCCGTGGCGATCACCGTCGCCCGGACGATCGTCGGAGTCGGCGACTCCGGCGCCGGGCTGATTCTTGCGGGCGGACATCGTGCGTACCTCAATCGCGGTAGATCGGTTGTGGCGGACCGTAGTTCGGGCCGAGGATGGAGAGCCACTGGTTGTAGATCTGCTGCCATCGACCGTTGGCGCGGATCGTCTGCAACACCCCGTTGACGAATCGCACCATGTCGTCCCGCCCCTGCGGCAACCCCACTCCGTAATACTCCTCGCCCATGCTGGGGCCAACCACCACCGCCCACGGGTCCTGCGCGGCCAGGCCAGCCAGGATGGCGTCGTCGGTGCTCACCGCGTCGACCTGGCCCTGCTGCAGCATCACCAGGCAGTCGGCCCAGGTGGTCGTGCTCACCATCTTGGCACGGGGTTGAACGGCCTGCATTCGGCCGATCGACGTCGTACCGCGGGCCGAGCACACCCGCTTGCCGACGAGTCCGCCGACGTCGGTGATCCCCGAGTTACGGGACACCAGAATCTTCTGGGACGCAACGTAATAGGGCGCGGAGAAGTTGACATTCCGACGTCGCTCGCAGGTGATGCTCATCGTCTTCACGACCGCGTCGACCGTGTCGTTCTGCAGGGCTGAGATCCGTTCGGCGGAACTGAGTACGCGATACTCGATGCGGTTCGGGTCGCCGAAGATCGCGCCCGCGATCTCCCGCGCGATGTCCACATCGAATCCCTGAATGTCGCCGCTGATGGGGTCCCGGAAGCTGAATGGGTTCGATCCGATGTCCAGCCCTACGATCAGCCTGCCGCGGCGAAAGATGGTGTCCATCGTGCTGCGCGGCGGCATCTGCCGCGGTGGCGGCATCGGATTGTCCGGCCGCAGGGTGCTGGTCGCGTCGCATGCCGCGAGATTGGGAGCCGGCTCCGTCGGCACATCGGTCTCCGCGCCCGGCGGAATGGGTAGCACGGCGGTGGCGATCGGTGCCGGTGCCTCGGGCGCGGGAAAGTTGACGCAGCCGGTGAGTGTCATCGACCCGACGGTGGCTGCGATCAGCCACCGAACGGCCCGACCGCGACGCCGCGCGGTCATCGGTACTCCCGAATGCGGGGGATGAGGCCGAGCACCAGCACCACGGTCGCGAAGATCGTCAGCGCGAGGATTCCGGTGCCGGTGAAGCCGAGCACCCGCTGGGCGGTGTTGATGTCGTCGCGGAATGAGTTGCGTGTCGTGGTGATCGCGTCGACGAGTGCGGAGTCGACGTTGCTGTAGCTGGTCGCCGAGCTCTGCGGTGTGTCACCGACGGTGAGCGTGCGGGCGCGGGCGAAGTCGCCGACCTGGATCGCGGCCCGTGCCTGTGAGTCACTCGACCGCCACTGTTCGAGGCCGGAGGTCACCGCATTGACCTGCGGCCGGCTGAGCGATCCCGACGAGTCGACGGCGTTCTTCCCCAGGTCGGCGAGGATCGCGCCGATCCGGTCGGTGGCCTCGGAGAAGATGCGTTCCTGCTGGTTCTGGTCGCCGCGCCGCAGCAGCGACAGCGTCTCCGCGGATCGGGCCTGCTGCGTCAGGATGCGCGCCTCGGTCAGTTGTCGCAGGGGGTCGGCACCGTCGTTCTTCGCGGCGTCGGTGGCGGCCACCGACATCAGCCCGGCGACGAGCAGCCAGATCAGCCCGCAGACGACCGCGACCAGCGCGAGCAGCACGCCGAGATTGAAGCGCCGGCGCGTGCGCCGGGCCAGGTAGCGCGAGGTCGCGAACAATCCGACGATCACGAACAGCAGGCCGATGTATACGCCCCACGGTGGCACGGTCAGCGCGCTCTGCGGATCAGAAATGGCCATCGACCGGCTCTTGTACAGCCGTTGCGCCGCGGGCAGGATCTGCGACTGCATCAGCGCCGACGCCTCACCCAGGTAGGCCGAACCCACCGGGTTGCCGAGCCGATTGTTGGTGCGGGCGGTCTCGACCAGTCCGCTGTACACCGGGATGGTCGTCGCCAGCGTGTTCAGGTCGGCGTTCAGCGCGCGGTCCTCGGGCGAGGTGTTGTCGCCGGGCTGACCGGCGTCACCGGCCGCGGTGACGAGTGATTCCGACGCGGTCGCCAGCGCGTCGCCGTAGCGTGTGCGCAGGTCGGGTGATTCGAGCCCGCCGGAGATGAAGGCCGAGTTCGCGGCGGCATCGGCGATGGACAGCGAGCTGTACAGCACCTGGGACGCCTCGGCCAGCGGCTCGGTGTGGTCGATCATCGCCTGCAGCGTCTGCGTGCGCCGCTCCAACACCGACGATGCGTACCAGCCGCTGGTGAGCGACGCCAACGCCAGCACGATGCAGATCATCACCAGCCGGCCGGGTGTGGTCTTGGCGAAGTGCCGCACCGACGACAGCGGTGACTGCGCCCGCTCGCGTGCGGCCGCGACCAGCTCCCGCCGGTCGGCGAGAACCTGACGGATCGGTGGCGCGGTGGTGCTCGGCCGGATCGTCCGGCCCGCGCGAGTCAGCACCGTCCGGACCGGTGAGTCGTGCCCGGCCGAATTCGGGGTGCGCCGACCCGGCCATCGGCCGAGGCCGGGGACCGGTACGTGGCCGCGCCGTGCGACGTCGCGGGTGGCCTGGGTCGACGGGGACTGGGTCGACGGGGACTGGGCCGACGGGGACTGGGCTGAAGGTGACTGGGCTGAAGATAGCTGGGCCGCAGTGGATTCGGGCGCGGCGGAATCGGGTGCCGGTGAACTGGGCGCCGGGGAGTCGGATGCCGGGGTAGGCGACGCCGACGATCGCCGCGCAGGGGATCGCGATGGAAAGGATCGCGGCCGTGGCGTCATCCCGCTGTCACCCTCGTCATGTCGTGTCCGGATGTCCCGACATATCCACCCTAGTCCCGACGAGTCGCGGCGACCCGCGAACCCGCGGCCCGCGTTTCGTCGCCGCAGTGCACCGTCCCAGCGCACCCCCAGCGCGACGGCGCGGCCGTGCCCACACACCAGGTGCGCGCTTCTGGTGAGCGGTGCACACCCTCGCCTACGGTGGGAGCCGAATGCTCCGCCGTTCTCCCCGGTTCGGTCGGTGCACGAATTATCGGAACGGAGGCGCGGTGCGCGGAGACGGCGACGGCTGGGTATTTGAGCCGGACGGCACCCGGCACTGGGGAGTTCACGGCGCGGCCGGACTGCTGCTGCGTGCCCCGCTCGGCGACGACATCATCGGCGTGCTGCTCCAGCACCGTGCCGTGTGGTCACACCAGGGTGGCACGTGGGGACTGCCGGGTGGCGCCCGCGACTCGCACGAGAGCGCCGTCGACACGGCGATCCGTGAGGCCGACGAGGAGGCGGGGGTCGACGAAACCCGGCTGCGGGTGGTCGCCGCGATCGTCACCCACCGCGCGGAGTCCGGTTGGACCTACACCACGGTCATCGCCCAGGTTGACGAGCCGGTCCGAACGACCGCGAACATGGAATCGGCCGAATTGCGCTGGGTTGGCGAGGACGACGTGGCGCTGTTACCGCTGCATCCCGGATTCGCCGCGAGCTGGCCAGACCTGCGGGAACGACTCGCGGCACTCGACGTCGGCTGAGGCCGGGCGGATATCGACCCCCGGCTGAGGACGGACGCGCGTCGCAGATCTGGGCCGGGCGGCGCGAGCGACGTTAGCCGGCCGCCTCCAGCAGCCGATTCGCCCCGGCGATGAGCGCATTCAGGCTCGCCTCGTCGCCCGTGTTGCCGTCGCCGTACGCCCAGCATTGCCGATTATCGTTCTCGCACAACAGGATCGTCGTGATTCGGTCATCCGCCCGACGCTGGTGGAACTGAACGATCTGCACGGGTGCGCCGATGTCGTACAGGATCGACGTCATCGCGCCGACGGGGCCGCTGGCGGTCGCCGACATCGACATGATGCGGTCGTCGAAGGCGATCGTCGCGCGGCACTCGATCATGTCCGACGCCTGCGGCGCCACACTCCAATTACCCAGGCGGATGGCGCCCGCGGTGCCGTATTCGTCGGTGAACTGTTGCCATGTCATCCCGGTCGCCTCCTCGTGCAGATCTCGGGGGAGCCGGCCGCCGAGTCGAGCGGTGAGGGAATCCGTCGGTGACGAATCCGCTGGTCCAGACGCCGGCCGGTGCTGGTCACGCAAACAGCATGGTTCGGACAGGTGAAGGGATTGCATCGCTGAAGGTCGTTTCGGTCGAAGAAAAGATGACCGACAGCACACGTGCCGACCCCGCAGCGGGGGGTCGGTCAGATCAGACCCCGCTGCGGCGGCCTACGAGCGCGTTCGCACGATGCATCATGATGGCGCCCACGATAGACCCGCCCCGCCGAGCCGGGCAACCAGGTTCCGCGGCCTCGCCGATGCCGGACGCGACGGCTTAGCGGCCGAGCCGGTCGCGCAGTGTCCGCGCCGCCGCCTCCGGGTCGTCCGCGGCGGTGATCGCGCGCACCACCACGATGCGGTCGGCGCCGGCGCTCGTGACCTCGGGTAGTCGTGCCTCGTCGATGCCGCCGATCGCGAACCACGGCCGGACCGGGGCGGTGTCGGCGACCGTGCGCACCAAGTCCAGGCCGGGCGCGGTGCGGCCGGGTTTAGTTGGAGTCGGCCAGCAGGGGCCGACACAGAAGTAGTCGATCTCGGGGTCGGCGGCCGCGGCCGACGTCTCGCGGGGATCGTGACTGGACCGGCCGACGATTACGTCGTCACCGACGAACCGCCGGGCATCGGTGGTCGACAGATCGCCTTGTCCCAGGTGCAGCACGTCCGCACCGGCCAGCGCGGCGATGTCGGCGCGATCGTTGACCGCCAGCAGCGCTCCGTGCCGGTCGACGATCGGGCGCAACGCCGCCAGGATCGCCAGTTCCTCGGCGGCCTCCAGAGCCCCGAGCCGCTCCTCGCCCGGGGACCCCTTGTCCCGCAACTGCACGATGTCGACACCGCCGGTCAGCGCGGCGTCGACGAAGTCGAGGAGGTCGCCGCGTTCGCGCCGGGCATCGGTGCACAGGTAGAGGCGAGCCGCGGCCAGTCGGGCCCGCCGATCCGCCGGCGCCCGACCGGTGCCCGCCCTACCGTCGGTGCCCGCGGCACCGACGGGCCGCGCACTCGGCGTGCGGTGTCCGTTGGCGCTGGTCGGTTCCGGTCGGTGACGGTCCACGTCGGCAAGGCTAGGCTAGAAAGCAGAACACACGGGAGTCCGGGGGTTACGCCGGGCTGAGAGTGCGGGTCGCCCCCGCTGACCGTCACACCTGATCCGGGTCATGCCGGCGAAGGAAGGAGGGTTCGACACTATGTCGCCACATCTGCCCAGCACGTCGACGAGTCCGGTCGCGACACGGCCGGCGCGTACCGACACGCCCGGCCGCCGCGGCACGTTGGCGGTAGTCGGCGGTGGTGTCATCGGGCTGACCTGCGCGCTCGCCGCCGCCGATGCCGGTTGGCAGGTGCGGGTCCACGAAGCCGGCGCCCAGCGCGGCGCCGGGTGGGTGGCGGGCGGCATGCTCGGCTCGCTCGGCGAGGGTCACCCGGGCGAGGATGCCCTGTTGTCCATGTCGGCGGCGTCGGTGCAGCTGTGGCCCGCGCTCATCGATCGGCTCGGCGACCCCGCGATTCGGGTGGCCGCCGACTCGATGTTCATTGCGACCACCGCCGCCGATGTCGATCATCTGGACCGCCTGGCTCGCTTCGTGTGGGCACGCCAGCCCGGCTCCGACGACCCGGGCTCGCCGCGGTCGCTACGCCGGATCGGTGCCGCCGAGATCCGCGAACTCGAACCGGCCGCCGGATCCCGCTGGCGTGCCGGCTATCTCGCTACCGGTGAAGCGGCCGTCGACAACCGGTTGCTGGTGCGGCGGCTCCGCGAACGGCTGCGGGCCGCCGGTGGGCAGATCGTCGACGAGACCGTGGAACGGCTCGACACGTTGGAGGCCGATCAGGTGCTGGTCGCCGCGGGCCTGGGTACCGGTGCGCTGTGGCCGGACGCACCCATCCACGCGGCGAAGGGCGAGATCCTGCGGCTGCGCCGCACCGCGTGGTCGGTGCCGCCGCCGCGACACGTCGTCCGGGCACGGGTGTCCGGCCGCACGGTGTATCTGGTGCCCCGTGTCGACGGAATCGTGGTCGGTGCAACACAATACGAAGTCGACCGGGCTGAAGCGGCCGATCCGGATGCGGCGGCCAGGGTCGCCGGGGTCACCGACCTGCTGGTCGACGCCACCGAGGTGATGCCCGGTCTCCGCGACTACGAGCTCACCGAGGTCGGCGTCGGATTCCGGCCCGCATCGGGCGACGGCTTGCCTGTTATTCGCCGGTTGGACGACCGCACCGTCGTCGCGACCGGCCACGGCCGCAACGGCATCGTGCTCGCGCCGTACACCGCGGACGAGGTGCTCAGCCTGCTCGACGACCCGCCCGTCGACATCGCGACACCCAGTGCATATCCGCCCGGGGGGAGCAGTGTCCCGGGCGCTCACCTACCGACCGAGAGGACTACGCCGATGACCGAGACCACCACATACGCTAGTGACACCGTCGGGGCCGCCGCGGACGTAGGCGAACACGCCGCCGGTGAGGCCGCCACGGGTGCAGAGGGAGAAGCTGCCACGGGTGCCGAGGCAGCCACGGGTGCGACCATCACCGTCAATGGCGCAGACACCGACCTCTCGGCCGGAGACACGGTCCGGGATCTGATCATCCGACTCGGCCTGCCCGACCGAGGCGTCGCGGTGGCCGTCGACGGTGCGGTGCTGCCGAAAACCCGGTGGTCCGAGCAGATCTCACCGGGGGCGACCATCGACGTGGTGACGGCGGTGCAAGGTGGCTAGCCCCGTCAACGGTGCCGTGACCGTCAGCACCGAAACCGCATCGACCGATGACCGGTTCCGCATCGCCGATCGCACCTTCGACTCGCGACTCATCATGGGCACCGGTGGCGCATCGAACCTCGACGTGCTCTCCCGCGCACTGGTCGCGTCGGGGACGGAGCTGACCACCGTCGCGGTCCGGCGGGTCGACCCCACGTCGATGACGGGCGTGCTGGATCTGTTGCGCCGCCTGGACATTGCGGTGCTGCCGAACACCGCGGGCAGCCGCACCGCGGCCGAAGCCGTGCTCACCGCCCAACTCGCTCGCGAGGCGCTGGCGACCGACTGGATCAAGCTCGAGGTGTCCGCGGACGAGCGGACGCTGCTACCCGACCCGATCGAACTGGTCGACGCCGCAGGGCAACTCGTCGAGGACGGCTTCACCGTGCTCGCCTACACCAACGACGATCCGGTGCTCGCGAGTCGGCTCGCCGACCTGGGAGTCGCGGCGGTGATGCCACTCGGCTCACCGATCGGCACCGGGTTGGGAATCGCGAATCCGCACAACATCGAGATTATCGTCGCGGCGGCGACGGTGCCGATCATTCTGGACGCCGGCATCGGCACCGCCAGCGACGCCGCACTGGCGATGGAACTCGGCTGCGACGCGGTGTTGTTGGCGTCCGCGGTCACCCGGGCCGACGATCCCGAACGCATGGCTGCGGCGATGCGTCATGCGGTGACCGCCGGTCGACTGGCCTACGGCGCCGGGCGGATCCCGCAACGCTTCTGGGCACGCGCCTCGTCGCCGGCGCGCGACTGAGCGGTCGGACGTGCGGCGGTGGTCGCCCGGAGGGCCGTCGTCGCCGGCATCCGGTCCAGATCACCCGCCGCATGTCGCCGGGCGACCGAATGACGGGAACCGCAGCAATTCCCGGGTAGGGTCGAGGCGTGCTGCGCGTCGAGAACCTGACCAAGGACTTCGGCCGAATCCGCGCCGTCGACAACCTCTCCTTCGAGGTCAAACCCGGTATGGTCACCGGATTTCTGGGCCCCAACGGCGCAGGCAAGTCGACCACGATGCGGATGATCCTCGGCCTCGACCGCCCCACTTCGGGACGCGCGACCATCGACGGCCACGACTACCGCGACATCGAACGGCCGCTCACCAAGGTCGGGGCGCTGCTGGATGCCAAGTGGGTGCACCCGAATCGCAGCGCTCGCGCACACCTGCGGTGGATGGCCGCAGCCAACGGGATTCCCGCGAAGCGCGCCGACGAGGTCCTCGACATGGTCGGCCTGGCCCAGGTCGCCGGTCGTCGTGCCGGCACATTCTCGTTGGGCATGTCGCAGCGGCTCGGGCTTGCCGGGGCGCTGCTCGGCGATCCGACGACGCTGCTCTTCGACGAGCCGGTCAACGGCCTCGACCCGGAGGGGATCGTCTGGGTGCGCGATTTCATGCGCAACCTCGCCCGGGAGGGCCGAACGGTCCTAGTCTCCAGCCATCTGCTCACCGAGATGTCGCTCACCGCCGACCATCTCGTGGTCATCGGGCAGGGTCGGCTCATCGCGGACTGCTCGGTCGCCGAGTTCACCGCATCCGCCCGGCGCAGCGTGCGTGTGCGCACACCACGACCCGCGGAACTGGCCGAGGCGTTGGCCGCCGCCGGACTCACCGTGACCCTGACGACGGACGCGCAGGGTCGACCCGTGCTGTCGGTCGCCGACGTGGACACCGATCGCGTCGGCGACATCGCCGCGGCCGCCGGAGTGGGATTGCACGAGTTGGTCGGCGAAAGTGCCTCGCTGGAAGAGGCATTTATGGCGATCACCGCCGCGGCGGTGCAGTATCACGGTGGCGCGCCCGGCGGTCCTGGGTCGTCGGCGCCGATCGGGGCACCCCCGCAGGCAGCGCCGCCGGGGTTTTATCCGGCAGGGCCGCACCAGTTTTCGCCGCCTCCCGGGTCGGTGCCACCTGGATCGGCACCACCCGGGTCGGCGCCTCCCGGCTGGGGACCTGCGCAGCCGCCGGGCATTCCGCCCACCGGGCCGACGGGACCGAACGGAGGTGGCCGATGATCGACGCCATCCAGGCCGAGCGCATCAAACTGGTCAGCGTCCGGTCGCCGTACTGGTGCTTGGCGACCGCCGTGCTGCTCGCGGTCGGCATCACCACGCTGATCGCGACCGTCGGTCGCGGCGGCTTCTCGACCCAGCCCGCGGACGGTGTCACCGTCAACGCGTTGCTTACCGGGCTCAACCAACTGGCGATCGTGGTGCTGATCGTCATGTCGGTGCTCGCCATGACCAGCGAGTTCCGCTTCGGCACCATCCGTACGTCGTTCCTCGCGGTGCCGCGTCGCCCGACGGTTCTGGTCGCCAAGGCCGCCGTCTACCTGGCGCTCACCCTGGTGACGGTGTTCGTGCTGACGGTCGTATGCCTGCTGATTCTGCGAGTCGGACTCGGTCGGGTGGTCGCCTTCGACAACCCCAACGTCATCCGGCAACTCTGGGGGTTGCCGCTCTACGCGATGCTGTGCGTCCTGATCGGACTCGGTGTCGGCGCGATGATCCGACACACCGCCGGTGCCATCTCGCTCGTGCTGATCTGGATGCTGGTGGTGGAGACCATCCTCGCCAATGCCCCCAAGGTCAGCGAGTACGTCGGACCATTCATGCCGTTCACGAACGCCGACCGGTTCCTGTCCGGAGGAAGCAGCGTCAGTGACGCCGCCAGCGGTAGCGCCGACTATTTCCACTGGAATCCGACGGTGTCGCTGGTGTACTTCGCGGTCATCGCCATCGCGGTGTTCATCGGCGGTGTCGCGCTGACCAACGCCCGCGACGCCTGATCCGGACTCGTCCCCAGGGGGTCAACCCCACTTGCCTAACCGGCGGGGGCGGTGCCTTGCGCCTGCTCGACCGGCGGGGGTGTGCGGGTGTGGTTGCGATGTCCGGTGGTAGTAGCGCGAGCGTGCAGTTCCGGTGGTTGAGTAGGGCGAGCGGAGCGAGTCCGTATCGAAATCCACCGCTGCTCGGTCGTCGGGGGTGCTGGTTTCGATACGGCGCTCGTTCCTCGCGCCTACTCAACCAGCGGGGGGCGGTGCCTTGCGCCTACTCAACCAGCGGGCAGGGTGCCTCGCGCCGACTCGACCGGGTGGTGGCGGGGGCGGTGGCTCGCGCCGACTCGACCCGCGGAATGCTGCTCAACCAGCGGGTCGGGGTGCCTCGCATCGATTCATCGCTGCAGCGCGGCGATCACCTCGTCGTCGGTGACTTGATGAAAGTCGTTATAGGACAGGCCGACTGCGGTGAACGGGTCGGGTACGGCCACCGACACGACGACGTCGGCATCGCGCTGCAGAGCGGCCAGCGAATCGGCGGGCGCCGTCGGCACCCCGATCACCACCGACACTGCGCCGTTCGCCGCGACGGCCCGCGCGGCCGCCAGCATCGACGTTCCGGTTGCGATGCCGTCATCGACCAGGATCACGGTCGCGCCGGCGACCGACACCGGCGGGCATCCGGCGCGATACCGACGCTCCCGCTCGGCGAGCACACGCGCCTCGCGGGCTACCGCCGCGTCGAAGTCGGCAGCCGACACTCCGAGCCGATCCGGCACGGTTCCGTTCACGGTCACGTGACCGCCACACAGCGCACCCATCGCGAACTCCGGTCGCCCCGGCGCCCCGACCTTACGCACGACGAGTACGTCCAGCGGTAACCCGAGCGCATCGGCGACCTCGCGGGCCACCGGGACCCCGCCGCGGGCCAGGCCAAGCACCACCGTGTCGCCGGTCCCGGCCAGCGCGGGCGACTCGGCGACCAGCGCGTCGGCCAGCGCCCGGCCGGCCTCGCGCCGATCGGCGAAGGTGCGTGCGGCGTGCCCGCGACGGCCGATGGACACCGGGACCGCTCAGCGCTTCCGCGTGCCCGGCAGCACGCCCGCGTCGATGATCGCCTTCACGTACGGGCGGAGTTCGGTCACCATCCGCTGTGTCTCCGGATTCGACCAGGTCCGCTCGCCCAGCGCATCGGTCGTCGCTTCGATGTCGTCGTAGAGCGCAGCGCCGTCGGCGGTGAGCCGGTGCCCGGTGTCGGTGCGCTCGGCGAGCCCCCGCTCGACCAGCCCGTCGACGCTGTTGTCCCACTGCTCCTCCGACCAGCCGCGGGTCAGCAGGGAGAGCTTTTGGCCGAGGACGCGGCGGCGGACCGACGGATCGGGCAGTTCCGCCTCGTGGAAGGTCAACGCGTCGATCCCGTTGAGTCCGTGCACGACGAGCGTGGCAATGTGGTTGTCGCCGCGCCATTCTCGCAATACCGCGATCGCGTGCCACAGGCGCAGATGCGCCACGTCGGGTGCGGGCGCACCGGTTGCCGCCCACGCCGCCGCGAGGGGCCGACCGGCCAGCGGCAGGCCGTCGATGACCGCGACGAAATGGTCGGCGGCTTCGGCGATGACCGGATCGTCGACGCGGGGCCCCAGGACCGCGCGCAACTCGTCGTCGAGCATCCGATTGCGGCGGTCGGCGACCGCGTCGAGTCCGCGAGCCGTCGCCGCGGCCCACCCGCTGGCGATGGTGCCGGGCGAGAAGTTGTAGAAGGCGGAGATGACGACCGACGGGTCGCAGTCACCGAGCGGTGCGCCCCGCGCGCCGACGTAGAACGCGTGCGGGTCGAGGTCGAGATCGGCCTGGGCCGAGCCGAGCCCCGGGTTGAAGTAGGCCAGCACATGGAACGGTTCGAGGGATTCGTAGGCGCTGCGTGCCGCGGACGTGCCGCCGGCGGGCGCGGCGTCAGCGTTGGCGGCGGTTGTCGAGGCGGCGCCGGAATCGGCGGACTGTGCGGAGGATGACGTCATACCCCCACGCTTACCGGGGACGCGATCGGTGTCAATGTCGCGCCGCGACCGCGGGTGTCGTCAGTGATCGATCCGGAAGGACCGGCGCGTCGTCGGCCGGTGCCGGTCGCCGTCCGTCTCGCCGTCGTCCTCGACGCCTGCGCCGCCGATCGGATGTGCGATATTCCTCGACTCGTCACCGGGCCGTGTCGCCGACGACACCCCCGGTTCCGCGGCACTGTCCCGGGCGACATCCGGCTCATCGACATCGCTGCCGGCGGGACCAGCGCCAGCCCCGAACTCCTCGACCTCGACCTCGTCGCTCTCGATGTCGCACGCGGCGCACTCGAACGGCGCCAAGTCATCGGGACCCAACGTCCCCGGCCACGACGGTCCGGTCGCCGATCGCCCACTCGCCGATGGCCCGGTCGCCGACCGCGCGATTGGGTCCGACGCGTCGTGCGCCGCCCCATCGATGTCGTCGCCGTCGGGATCTTCCCGACCACGCCGCCAGCCACCCTTGAGCGGGGGTGCCTCGCCGAAGTGGTCCGGGTCGCCCGACCCATACCAGGCGACCAAAACCGCGCCGACGACCGCGCCGACGAAGCCGACCACCGCGAGCCAGCCGTAGCCCGGCTTCGCGGTGTCGCCCAGGAACAAGACGCCGACCAGGCTGGGGCCCGCGGTTTCACCGACCACGAGTACCGCGGTCACGCCGTTCACGGCACCGAGCTGCAATGCGACGGTCTGGACGAAGAACCCGACCGCTCCGGCCACGGCGATGGTCCACGCCGCCGGATCGGTGAGCAGGACGATCGGCTCCAGCGGATGCACACCGTCGAGTACGCGGACGGCGATCGCGATGACGCCGAACAACAAACCAGCCGCCGCGCCGCCGACGATCGCGCCGTGGCGCCCCAGCTTGTAGACCGCACCTAGCGCCAGCCCCGACACCAGCACCGTTGCCAGGAACAACCCCCAGTGGAAGCCGTACTCTTCGCCGCCACCGGTCTGATGCGACGACGAAACGCCGAGCAGACACAGCGACAACACGACCAGCCAGATCGCCACCCAGTCGCGGGTGTGCAGGGCGATGTTCAGCATGATCGTGCCGAGCAGCGCGGTCACCACGAGGTTGGCCGACACGATCGTCTGGGACAGGAACAGCGGCAGGAAGCGTGCGGCCACCGCACCGCCGGCGAAGCCGATGACGACGAGCATCGTGCCGAGAATGAAGGCCGGGTCGATCAGGGTTTGCATCGTCGACCGGAGGGTCGGGCCACCCTCTTGGTTGACGACGTCTCCCTCGCCCTCGTCGCGGGCGGTCTGCGCGACACGACGTGCCCCGAGCGCGCGCAACACCGTCGACATCCCGTAGGCCACCGCGGCCAAGGATGCCGAGATGACGCCGATCAGGAACATCCGCACCTCCGCTATCCGGGCGACCCAAGGGTGTGAACGTCGTCACGTGGTAGCCGGTGCGAGTCGCGGTGGCCGGCCGTTTCGAGGGTCGTCGAGCGCCGAATCCCCACGATTCGGACACCAATCTCACCAAAACTAGCAATTCCAACGGCGATCGAGGGAATCATTATTCCGCCCTTCGGCCCACTCGAGGTGCCGTGGCGTGTCACCGCCTTCGTCGGCGAACGGTGCGGTAGCTCGGCCCCGGGGCTCCGGCGAGGAAGCCGTCGGTGCCGGCCACTACACTCGCGGCGTGCCCACCACCGGCAAGCATGTGCTCATCACCTTCGGTCGCTCGTTTCTGACGCTCAACCTGGCGCGACTGATGGCGGCGGGCGGCCATCGGGTGACCGTCGTCGACTCCATCCCGATCGGTGTCTCGCGCTTCTCCAACGCGGTGTCGGGTTTTCATCTGGTGCCGCCACCGAAGTTTCAGCCCCAGGAATACTGTCGCGAACTTGCCCGGATCGTCGAGGCGGAGTCCGTCGACATGGTCATCCCCATTCATGAGGAAACCGACATCCTGTCGATGATGCAGGGACTGTTCCCGCCGGAATGTGATCTATTTCTCTCGGATTTCGAGATCGAGAATCGGTTGCACAACAAATACGAGTTCTGCCGGGACATGGAGTCGCGCGGTATCCCGACCCTGAAGTTCGCGCGTCTCACCGGTCCGAAAGACATACCCGCGTTGGACTTCGACGGTCCGTTCGCGGTCAAGCGCACCTATTCGCGCGGGTCGCAGAAGGTACACAAGGTGTACCCGGGTGATCCGATGGCCTGGCTCGACCACGACGAGGGCAACCCGTGGCTGGCGCAGGAGTGGATGACCGGCGACAAATACTGCACCTACTCGGTATGTCACGAGGGCAAGGTGTACGCGCACGCGACCTACCCGGTGGAGTACGCGATCGGCGGCAGTTCCTGTCTGACGTTCGTCTCCGTCGACCATCCCGAGATCGCCGACTGGGTGGCCTCCTACGTCGCGGAGACCGGCTTCACCGGACAGATCGGCTTCGACTTCATCGAGAACGACCAACGCGGGCTGTTCTGCATCGAGTGCAACCCCCGCGCGACTAGCGGCATCATGATGTTCCGTCCACACAACCGCGTCGACCGTGCCTTCTTCGGCGCGAACGATGACGTGATCGTCCCGGACGCAGATATCGACCGGATGATCGGGATCGGCATGCTGCTCTACGGCTGGCGTCGGGATGCCCGGGGAGACAGGACAATCCGCGAATTCGTCGGCGACTTCCGGGCGTCCGACGATGTCATCACCGAGCGCGGTGACGAGAAGCCCGCCGTCATGTTGCCGATCGCCTATGCCGGGATTCTGCGGAGCTGCCTCAAGTATCGCGTCGGGCTCGCCGAGGGCTTCATGCATGACCACGAGTGGGACGGGCACCCGATCGACGTCTAAGCGGCGCGGCGGGTGACGGTCGGGGACGGTTGTCGGGCAGTGTCGTTCGGCAAGCGAGGCACCCCGATGCTCGCCCTGTGCCCAGGGTTGCGCCGAGGTCGCGCAACCTCCGAGGGTAGCCGAGCGCCACTCTCCCGACGGTGAACGATGTTCTCGGACAAGGTCTGTCGCCGGAAACGGTGCACTGTTGGGCGATCCGGGGTAAACCTGGGAAGTACCGAGAGGTTCCCGACGGGGCCGTCGACGATGGAAGGTACAAGGTACGCCGATGCGCAAGGTGACCGCGAACGTCTTGATCTCACTCGACGGCGTCATGCAGGCGCCCGGTGGCCCCGCGGAGGACCGCAGCGGTGGCTTCCGGCACGGCGGTTGGAGCACCCCGTTCTGGGATCAGGCGCTCGTCGATGCGATGACTCGCTACTTCGACACCCCGGCCGACCTCGTCCTCGGGCGCCGCACCTACGAGATCTTCGCGTCGCACTGGCCGTCTGCGACCGACGAGCCGATGGCCGACCGGATCAACGCGGCGCGCAAGTACGTTGCCACCCGCACCCTGCACGACCTCGACTGGCACGGGTCGGAGGTGCTACCCGGCGACGACGCCGCCGACGCCATCGAAGAACTCAAGGAGTCCGACGGCGACAACCTGGCCGTCCACGGGAGTTCCGGCCTGCTGCACAGCCTGTTGGAGCGCGACCTGGTCGACGAACTCCAGGTGGTCACCTTCCCGGTGGTGCTCGGCGTCGGCAAGCGATTGTTCGAGGGGGGAGTGCGGTCGGGCACCATGCGAGTGATCGACTGCCGGTCGTTCGACACCGGCGTCGTGGTCACCACCTATGTCCGCGACGGCGACCTGGTGCCCGGCAGCTTTCCCGACGAACCGACCGAGCAAGAGATGACCCGGCGCGACAAGCACGACACCGAGCAGACGTAGCCACCGGGACATCCATCGACGTTGCGTCCGATCGCCGGGCACAACGTCGGTGGCTGGGTGTGCGGGATTCGTCGGGGTACGTGGGGGACGTCGGCGCAGAAGCGATCACGGATGGGCCGCGAGGCCGAACGGTAGCCCCCGGTCGCGGGCCCACTCCGCGTGCAGCCGTGCATGTTCGGTGTCGGGGATGTCGCCGACCCCGTCGAGCACGTTGTGCATGTTCCGGGTATCGACCGTCGCCCCGAGGTCGCTCAGCACCGCGTTGAGTCCGAGATTGATGCGTGCGAGCATGACGTAGTCGCTGGGAACGTCCATCTTGCGCATCGCCGTCGCGGTGTCGCTGCCGTCGAACATCGACCGCAGCAGCCCGGTGCTGTCGGCGGGCACGAACGTATGGGGTTGCTCGCCGGCGACCGACGACGCCATCATCGACCACCACGACAGTGCCTCGTCGGCGGTGAGATCGCTGTCGGCAGACATGAATCCGTACTCGCCGAGCTGCCGGTACAAGGTCTCCCGATCCCCCTCGACCGCGGACCGAAAGGTCCGCACAATGCCCTGTCGGACTCGCTCGGGGAACTGCTTGACGCAGCCGAAGTCGACGAAGCCGACCGAACCGTCCATGCCGAACCGGTAATTGCCCGGATGTGGATCCGCGTTGAACAGGTTGCTATGCCGGTAGGCGCCGAAGGCGAAGTAGCAGATGGCATTTCCCCACTTGTCACGCAGCTCGGCGGGTGCCTGCCGCGCTTCACGCCAGCCGACGCCGTCGATGTAGCTCATGGTCAATACCCGGTTCCCGGACAGTTCGGCGACCAGGTCGGGGACCCGGATGAAGGGATGGTCCCGATACAGGTCGGCGAACCGGGCGATGCTGCGTGCTTCGTGCCGGTAGTCGACCTCTTCGGCAACGCGTTCGGCGATCTCTGCCGCCGCCGCGCGCTGGTCGGTCCGCATGGAACGCGGAGTCAGTGACATGCCCAACTTGACGAACGTCGCGAGCAGCTCGGTGTTGGCCAGGTCATCCCGGATCGCCTGGGCCACACCGGGATATTGCACCTTGACCGCCACGCGTCGCCCGTCCGGCAGCCACGCCTCGTGGACTTGGCCGATCGACGCCGCGGCCACCGGATCCGGTGCGAAGCGGTCGAATGCCTGCTCCAGCGGGCGGCCTAGGTCACCCGCCACGATGTCCCGGACGGTGGCGAAGTCCATCGGCGGTGCGTCAGCCTGGAGGCGTTGTAGCGCTTGCTGATACGTGGCCATCGGGCCGATATCCGGATCGACGTCGAAGGTGGACAACAGTTGCCCCGCCTTCATCAGCACGCCCTTCGAATGACCGAGCAGATCGGCATACCGGTCGGCGGTCTGCCGGTGGAATCGATCGATGGCGTCCGGATCACCGGTGCGTGCGCGTAGCCCCGCGACCACCCGACCGCCCGCGGCGCGCGCCGTGAACCCCACGACCGGGACCGTGCGGCGAATCCGGCCCGACCGGACCGGCCGTGCCGTCACCGCATCGGACGTCGGCGCCCGGTCGCGAGCGACATCCGCTGTGTCGTCGCTCATCCCAGATCCTCCTCGAACACCATCGGCATCCGTTCCGGGCCGTATAGCGCCACGTCGGCTCCCCAGGTCACCGATCCGGCCGCTCTCGGTGCGCGTCGTGCCACCAGGGGCAGGGCACTGCCGATCTCCAGTCGCGCCAGTGCCGCGCCGAGACACCGGTGCCGGCCATGCCCGAATGCCAGGTGTGGCGGTCCATTGCGGTCGGGGCGCAGACGGTCGGGCTCGTCGAACACCTCCGGATCCCGGTTGGCGGCATCCGCCAGCATGATGACCCGGTCGCCCGGTTCGATCATCGCGCCGTCGACGGTGTGTCGGCAGGTGGCCGCGCGCACGATCATCCGAGCCGGACCGTCGAGCCGCAGCAACTCATCGGCCACCGCCGGGTCGGCCAGATCCAGACGATCGATGAGCCTCCCGTCGGGCGACTCGGCGAGAAGACGAATCATGCTGTTGCCCAGGAGTTTTGCAGTGGTCTCGTGCCCGGCGACGGCAAGCAGGATGGCGTTGACCACGACCTCGTCGAGGTCCAGTCGTTCGTCGCTGGCCAGCAGGCTGAGGAGATCGTCACCGGGAGCGGTTCGGCGCTCGACCGCGGTCGGCAGCAGTGCGGCGGTCAGGGAGGTGAAACCCGCGACGGCCGAACGCATATCGGTGCCGGGTGTGGTCGTGGTATCCAGCACGCGAACCAGGGCACCGGCCTCGTCCCAGAGGATCTGCGTCGTATCGACATCCAGGGCAAGCCATTCCGCGATCACCGCGATGGGGAAGGGACGGGCCACGACATCCATGAAGTCGATGACCGCGCCGGTGTCCGGGTGACCGATGATGTCGTCGGCGATCGCCGCGATGCCGTCGCCGAGTTGCGCGATATACCGCGGGGTGAACACGTCGCGTACCGAGTCGCGGACCCGGGTGTGATCCGGCGGATCCATGCCGAGCATGGTGCGTGAGATCGGCGACTCCGTCAGGCCCAGTTCGGCCAGCGCGCGCCGAACTGCGGCGGAGGTCGTCGGGTCGCTGCTCCAGCCGTCACCGGCGAGGATCGATCGGACGGTCGCGTATCGAGTGACGAGCCATGCCTGGGATGTCTCATCGAAAACGATGTCGCCGCACACGTTCTCGTCGCTGAAGGAAGTCGGGGTGCGGATGTCCATCACGGTCGGCCCTCGGTACGGTTCGCGTCGCCTAAGTGTTCACTTAGACCGCTCACTTGGTTACACTAAGTGAGCACTTAGGGCGTGTCAACGGTGATCCGCCCCGACGACGAGCACGGAGGCCATCGATGAACGGCAACCGACCGACGGGCCGGCCGTGACCGCGGCGACGCGCGACCGGCTGATCGACGAGGCGATGCGGCTGTTCGGCGAGCAGGGGTATCGGGCGACCAGCGTCGCGCAGATCGAGCAGGCGGCGGGACTTACTCCAGGGTCGGGTGGGCTCTATCACCACTTCCGTTCCAAGGAACTGCTGTTGGAGGCCGGGGTCGACCGCCAGCTCGACCGGCTCCGAGCGCTCGGTGACATCCGGCGCGTCTTCGAGGGGCTGACCGACCTACGGTCGGAGCTACTGGTGTTGGGGCGCTATACGCTGCAGGTCATCGACGAGGAGGCGCAACTGCTGCGCATCGTGTCATCGGAGCTGCGCGACCGGCCGCAGCGACTGGCTACGGCGTTCGCGGGGCTCCTCGACGAGAGCTATGCCGGAATGGCGGAATGGGTGTGCCGTCGCGCACCCGGGGTCGGCGCCGACCGTGCGGAGGCGATCGCGGCGGTCGCCTTGGATGCCGTTTTCGCGCACCGGACGATGCCCCAGTTCCTCGGTGTGCGCCCGCTGGCGGTGGACGACGACCGCTTCCTCTCCGAATGGGTGGAGATGGTCGCTGGCCGGATCGAGCAGACCGCTGGTGACTAGCCGCGAGCGCCCCCGATCGCCGTCTCCCTCCCCGCTGGTTGAGCACGGGCGCCGCGGGTCCTTCCCGCTGGCTGAGCAGGGTCGCCGTGGGTCATTCCCGCTGGTTGAGCAGGGGCGCCGTGGGTCGTTCCCCCTGGTTGAGCAGGGGCGCCGTGGGTCGTTCCCGCTGGTTGAGTAGCCGCGAGGGACGAGCGGCGTATCGAAACCAGCGCCGTGCGGCTGTCGGTTCGGTGGTTTCGATACGCGACTCGCTACTCAACCACCGGGGCTGGGGGACGAGTCCTGTTGGTCGGGCGCACCCTCCCGTTGACTGTCTCTCCCCGCTGGTTGAGCACGGTCCCGCTCGGTGTCTCCCTCCCGCTGGTTGAGTAGCCGCGAGGGACGAGCGGCGTATCGAAACCAGCACCGTGCGGCTGTCGGTTCGGTGGTTTCGATGCGCGACTCGCTGCGCTCGTCGCACTCAACCACCGGGGCGGGCCGACGAATGACGGCGACCCGCCCATCCCGGATCGACGCTCGCTCAGATGTCGAACGGCGGTGCGTAGCGGACGATTCCGCTCGGTGGGTCGCCGCCGTTCAGGGCGAGCACCATGAGCGCGTCGTCGGGAACGTCGATGCTGAGCCGGATACCGGCAGCGGAGGCGCGGGTGAAGCCGAACCGCGGGTAGTAGTCGGGGTGACCGAGCACGATCACCCAGCGTTCGCCGACGTTCCGGGCGGCATTCAGCACCGCCTCGATGGCCGCGTATCCCGCTCCGCGACGCTGGAACTCGGGTAGTACCGCGCACGGTGCCAAGGCCAGTGCCGGCGTCCGGCCGACGTGGCACCGGGTGAGCAGCGCATAGCCGACAGGCCGGCCGGTGTTCGGATCGATCGACAGCATCGAGAGTCCGTCGATCCACGCGCGGTCCCGGCGGAGCGCATCGACCAGGTCCGCCTCGTCGCCGGTGTCGAAGGCTGCCTCGTTGATCGTGCGCACCTGCTCGATGTCCGGCAGGAGTCTCCCCGCGGGTGCGCCACGGCGTCGGGGCCCGATCGTCGGGGGTGGATCGGTGGTGTCGGTCATCGATGGCCTCGCTTCGTCGGCCCGGAGGCTACCGGCGGTCGTCCCGCGCGTCGAGCGACTTGCGGTCCGACGCCGCATCTCCCACCGTGACGGCGCCCGCGGCGGCACAATATGGCGATGCTGCACATCGAACTATCCGTGCCGACCGCGCTGACCAACAAGGTCATCGCGATGGTCTCCGACGACGCCGCGGTGAGTTCGGTGGCGGTCATTCGGGGGGCGTCGCTCAAACCGCGTGGTGACCTCATCAAGATCGACGTGGCGCGGGAGGCCGCCGACGAACTGATTGCCGCTCTGCGCCGGCTCGGCGTCGCCAAGAAGGGGGCGATTCGCGTCGAGGAGATCGAGACATACCTGTCGATGCCCGCGCTGGAAGCCGAACGCCGGTCCCCGGGCTTCGGTTCGGATGCGGTGGTGTGGCCGCAGGTCGGCAAGCGCGCCTACGCGGATTCGGAACTCAACTTCACCTATCTCGGGTTCATGGTGCTGGCGACGATCCTGGCGGCGATCGCGATCGTGCTCGACTCGCCGATCCTGACGATCGGCGCGATGGTGCTAGGCCCCGAGTTCGGGGTCATCTCGGCGCTCGGCGTCGCATTGGTGCTCAAACGCCCCCACCTCCTGCGGATGTCGGCGGTGACGCTGGTGACCGGGTTCGCCGTCGCCATCCTGATCGCCTTCGCCTGTTCGGTGGTGGCCCGGGCGATCGGCTGGGTGACCATCGGCGACCTGAAACAGCATCCGGACACCGAGTTCATCTACTCGCCGGATCGCTGGTCGTTCATCGTCGCGGTGCTCGCCGCGATCGCCGGGATCCTGTCCCTCACGTCCGCGCGCACCAGCGGCATGGCCGGCGTGTTCATCTCTGTCACAACGATTCCCGCGGCCGGCAATATCGCGTTGGCGGCCGCCTTCGCCGAATGGGGCGAGGTCCGCGGATCGGCGCTCCAGCTCGTCGTCAATATCGCCGGCATGACGTTCGCCGGTTTCCTCACGCTGTGGGCTCAGCGCACGCTGTGGACCCCGGTCGCGCGCCGTCGCGCCGAACGGGTGCGCGCGGTGCCCGACGAGATCGCCGCGGACGAGGTGACCAGCGACGACGACTCCACCGCGAGTGCGCCGGCGCACCCCGGTACCGGGCCGGCCGGTTAACCCTGCGGCCGGCTGAGCCCGACGAGGTGGTCGTGGACGAGTCGGCGGACCGCGGTCGGAGAGTCGTTGCGCCCCAATAGCAGGTGCACCGCGAGACCGTCGATCAGGGCGTGCAGATGCATCGCCTCGGTGGCCGGGTCGACCCCCGGGGCGACGAGGCCGTGCCGGGCCAGACTCTCCACGACGGCACGACAGAGTTCACGCAGTCCGTCATGCGCTTCCAGTGCGGCGGTCGCGAGTTCGGGGTAGGCGACGGCCTCGGTCACCAGCGCCAGGTTGACGTGCATCTCCACCCGGCGTTCGTCGTCGAACGGCAGCACCTCGGCGAGGACCGCCTCGGCCCGACCGAGCGGATCGGGGTCCGTCAGATGTGCCCGCACCCGCGCATCGACTCGTTGGGCAATGAGCCGCATCGACGAGGCGAGGAGGTCCTGCTTGGTGGCGAACACGTGCCGCAGCGACCCCGCCGAGATGCCGGCCTCGGCCGCGACGTCGCGAATCGACACCGCAGAGACGCCGTCGCGCAACACGATTCGCCAGACGGCCTCGGCGATCTCGGCGCGTCGGGCGTCGCGGTCGATCAACTTGGGCATTGACTTATGGTAGCGCGGTCGTGCTAGCTTAGCTTTTGTTAGCTCACTCGTGTCAACAAAGTGCCGTATCCAGGAGGTCCGGTGACCGGTAGACGCTACATCGCTCTCGACGTGCTGCGCGGCATCGCGATCCTCGGCACACTCGGTACCAATATCTGGATCTTCACCAACCCCGAGGGGCTGGTCGGCTACATCCAGGGCACCGACCGGGCAACCGGTGACTGGGGGATTGTCGAACGGGTGTTGCAGCAGATCACCCAGGGAAAGTTCCTCGGCCTGCTGACCATCATGTTCGGTATCGGTCTGGCCATTCAGCAGCGATCGGCGCAGCGTCGTGGCGTGCGCTGGCCGGGTGGATACCCGCTGCGAGCCGGTCTGCTGTTCGTCGACGGTGCGATCAACTACGTGCTGTTCACCGAGTTCGACGTGCTCACCGGATACGCCGTGACCGGACTGATCGTCGCGTACCTGCTGACCATGAACCTGCGCAATCAGCGGCGGGCTTTGGCCGTCGCGGCCGGGCTGCACGCGGCGTTGCTCGCGATTCTCGTCTGGGCACTCGCGGCGGCAGCGCCGACCCCGGGGGCCGGAGATCGATTGGACCCCAACCCTTATGCCGATGGTTCGTTTATCGAACTCGCGGCGTTCCGGCTAGCGCAGCTACCGATCTTCCGGGCCGAGGTGATCGGCATCCTGCCGATGTCGATCGCGCTCTTCCTGGCCGGTGCGGCACTGTTGCGGGCCGGCGTGCTGGAGCCGCGCGGTGCGATGCTGCGCCGCCGGTTGATGCTGATCGGCTTCGGTGTCGCCCTGCCGCTGGATGTTGTCGCGGGCCTATTCGGAGGCGCCGCGGGGCTGATTCTCGGCCGGTACGGGATCGCGCCGTTCGTGTCGCTGGCCATTCTGGCGGCCGTCGCCTCCTGGTACGTCGACGGACGTCGCGCCGGAGCGGTCGGCGACGCGCTGTCCCCGATCGGGCGAACGGCGTTGAGTTGCTACGTGCTTCAGAATGCGGTAGCCGGTGCGGTCTGCTACGGATGGGGTCTCGGGCTCGCCGCGCGGCTCGACGGTGCCACCGTCGTGCCGGCGACGGTGGCGCTGTTCGTCGCGATCAGCGTGGGCATGATGATCGGCGCCCGGCTCTGGTTGCGGAGGTTCGAACGCGGTCCGCTCGAATGGTTGTGGCATGCGAGTTATCAGGCTCTCGTTCCCGCCGATCGGCCGGTGCCCCTCGGTAGCATGGGTAGGACCAGTCCCACTCCAGCGCGGGAGGTGTCCAGCATGACCGACCCAGGTGACCCGATCCCCGGCGCCGACGACGCCGACGTCATCGAACAGGAAACGACACTCGATGGTGTTGTCGAGGACCTCGACGACGTCGCGGACCCGGAGGACATCGAGGGCGACGCCGACGCGGACGCCGACGACGACTACCCGCACACCAGTCACGATGAGGCGGACGCCGAGATCGATTCGGCGCGTTAATGTCTGCGGGTCGGCGTCAGCGTCATTGTCGACGGTCGGCCGCACCGTGCGGACGCCGCACTGCCCGTCAGCGACGGAGGTCGGTGGGCGCGGCGAACTCCGCCGGGCGCTGCGCCTGCCACGCCAGCCAACGTTCCCACCGGGCCACCGACCGGCGCTGCCGCCAGTCGTCGACGCCCGGCAGCACGCGGCGCGCCAGCTCGCCGACGAGCCGGGGCGGGACCTGTGCCAACAGCAGCCCGACGCCCAGCCATCCGGCGGGCAAGTCGTAGCGCCGGCGGTTCCACGGGAGCATGAACAACCGGGCGTAACCGGCCTGCACGGTGAGGTGATACCGGGCGCGGAGCCGATCGCGGCGGGACATGCCCGACCGGGCCCGAAAGCCGGGAACGAACGACTCGACGAGTTCCTCGCCCGCGGCGCCGGAGTCGTACGAGCGGGTCGCGTCGAACAGAAACAGCAGCCGCAAGCCCTCGGCGATGCTGCACGGGTAGATATCGTCCACCCGGACGCCGAGTAGGTAACCCAGGTATCGGTTGAAATGCAGGGCCGCTTCGATTTCCGCGCGCGACGTCACGTGTCCGAGCGCGTAGAGGCCCATCGCCGGCCCGACGCTCCCGCCCAGCAGGGTCAGCATCATCTCGGCCTGGCTGATCGGCAATCCCCATGCCGCGTCGTCCCATTCGTCGTGTGACCGCACTCCGGCGCGGACCGAGACGTGCATAACGCGCACGCGCATCGAGATGGCACGAGCCAGGCTGCCAGGCCGCAGAATGTCGCCGGGCCGGGACACCTCGACCCACCATCGGCTAGTCTCCAGGTAGCGGTTGAGAGCGCGTTCGCCCGCATACCCTCCCGCGAGGGACAGCGGAACCGCAAGCGACGCTTCGGTATACGTGTCCATCGTGCCCGCATTGCCGACACCGCCGAGCGCGTACCCCCAGCGTCGCCACACCGCCGCCCCCGCCTCGATCAGCTCCGGGTCGGCCCAATCGGGCATCGTGTCGAACTCGGCGAACAGGTCCCGCATCGACTGCGGGGCGTCGTCGATGGCGTCGATCCCGTCGGCCAGTGCCCGGTCGAGGAGCGCGCGACTGCGTTCCGGCCCGAGCTCACCGCGATACGTCTCGGCGACAAAGCGTTCGGCCGTTGGGTCGCCCGCCCCCAACAGTTCCCCGTAGCGGCGGGCGATCCGGTCGTCGGGCATCAGGTCGACGCCGGTCAGACGCAGGACCCGATCCCGCAGCCGGCGATGACCCGTGTCGGCGAGCGGCCATCGGTACGCCGTCGGCAGGGCGGTGGCCGGTCGGGTAGCCGTGTCTGCGGGGCCGTCGCTGGCCGCGGAGATGGCGGCATCCGCACCGCTCGCGGTGCTGGCAGGGGAGTTTCCCGACCCGAGTGAGATGGATTCGGGAATTCGTCTCATGGGCTTACGTTACCGCGATCGGGCTCACGGGCCAAACCCTTGATTCCGGTTTGCCCACCGCGGCGTCCCTGCTGGAGCCGTCCTGCCGACCCGGGCGCTCGGCGTCGCGCATCACAGCGCGGGGCGGGCACGGGACGTGATGTAAGCGGTCGCGGCTGCTGCGGCGAGTCGGGCAGCTGTTGGAAGGTCGTCCCCGGCGGCCAAACGGGCAACCAGGATGCCGGCGAAATGATCTCCCGCACCGGTGGTTTCGGCTGCGTCGACCCGATCCACCGCGATCGACGTGATGCCGTCCGCGGTCGCCACGACGACGCCGGCGCCGCCGAGGGTGATCACCGCCGAACGGCTGCGGTCGAGGAGTGTTTCCGCGATCGCCGCCGCATCGTCGCCGGTACCGCGCTCGGGGTCGGCCCGGCCGGTCTCGGAGTCACCTTGACCGGCGTAGAAGCGAGCCTCGCCCTCGTTGACGATCAGCGGATCGGCGCAGGCCAGGAGGTCGGCGTCCAGGGCGACAGCCGGACTGGGATTCAGCGCGAATCGCCTGCCGTGGCGCCGCGCCCAGGTGGCCGCGGCCTCGGTGACCGTGCGCGGCGATTCGAGCTGGGTCAGCACGATCGCGGGATCGGTGGCGTCCAGCGCCGATGTGGTCTCGGCCGGCGACAGTTCGGCATTCGCGCCGGAGATCACGATGATCCTGTTGTCGCCGGAAGCGTCGACCTCGATCACTGCCCGACCGCTGACGCCGTCGTGCACCACGACGTGATCGGTGTTTACCCCACCCGCTCGTTGTGCGTCGCGCATCCGGCGGCCCGCATCGTCGTCACCGACCGCCCCGATCAGGACGGTCGCCACCTGTCCGGCCGCGGCGAGCGCCTGATTGGCGCCCTTGCCGCCGGGTCGCTCGGTGAGTGAACGCCCCAACACGGTCTCGCCGACCTCCGGGCGTCGATCGACCGTGACGATCAGATCCATGTTCAGGGTGCCGACCACCGCGACCGAAGCGCTCACGACCCCAGTGTGCCGGACCGCGATCGGCGTGCGGGTGGTCGGCGCGAAACCTGGGTTCGACGTGGGACGCGTGTCCGACGCGCCCATGGCCCGTGATCCGACGCGCCACGGGACGCGGCGTCGACCGAGTTACTGCGATGGGCGATGATGGGGTCATGGACCGACGGACTCTGGCCTTCATCGCGCTCGCGATCACCATGCTCTACGGCGTCGGATTCGCCGTCATCGACGACGCGGTGCCGTACGCGCCGATCGGCGGCGTGATCGTGGCCCTCGCGTGGGTCTCCGTCGGAGTCTTCGGTAAGGACAAGGATGGCGAGGGCAGAGACGGCGACCGCCGGCTGTGAGCGGACGGCAGTTCGGGAGGATCGACGGGTCGGCGGGCCGCTCCGCTGGTGACGCGGGCCGTTGACGGGGCGCCAGCTTTCGTTGACTGGGTGGCAGATTCCGTTTACGGGGCGGCAGATTCCGTTGACTGGGTGCCGGGGCTTCGTCGAGTGGGCGGCCCCGTCGCCGTCGGTGCTGCACACGCGGTCGATACGCGTAGACGCGGACCGTTCAGGTAAACGCGGACTCTGCAGGGTCCGCGTGTGGCTCGATTGCGTTGCAGTGCGGCCGGACTGCGCCTCGCTACCACGTGTTCGAGAACCGCACCCGCCCGTCCGTTCCTTCGGTCCGCACCCCCTCCGTCCGTTCACTGTGCGTCGAAAACCGTTCACTGTGCGTCAGATTTCATCCACTGTGCACTGCACTGTGACTTCTGTTCACTGAAGTGGCACATGATGAAACCTGCTGCGCGACCGTGAAATTCGTAGCAGGAACCTCTTGACTCGAACACGTGTGCGAGTACAGTGGAGGTATGAACCTTCCCGACCTCGTCGACCCGCTCACCGAGCACCGCGTCTCCGGTGACGCGTCGGGTCGGGAGGTGTTCGCGGCGACGCGCACCTTGCTGGTGCTGCGGAATCTGGTCGATCACCAGCTGTCGGTGCATGTGGCGGCGCTGGATCGACTCGGGGTCGCGTCGCAGCACGGCCGAAGCCTGCGGGAGCTGCTGATCGTGATGGGCTGCGCGCCGGTGGTGGCGCAACGCCTGCTACGGATCGCCGGCTCGCTCAACGATTCTTCTGTGCCCGAGGGGCATGCGGCGGATGGGGCAATGTCGTCCGAACATCACGACGCGATCGTGCGCGGGATGGCGCACATTGATCGGCGGGTGGTGGAACCGATCGATGACGGGGTGCGTCAGAAGTGTTTGACCAGCCTTGTCGCCCAAGTGCTGTCCGGGGCGTCGCCGGCCGAGGTGCAGCAGCATGCCCGCACCCTGGGCAACGACCTCGCCGACAGTAGTGATGGGTCGGTGTTGCCGGCTGCTGAAGACCGACGGTTGAACGCGGTCACCGTCGCCCAAGATGAGCACGGGCGGGTGCAGGTGCGGGCAGATCTGGACGTGGTGACCGGGGAGAAACTGTCCGCCGCCCTCGACGACCTGTCCGCGCCACGCCCCGAACCGGATGGTGCCCGTGATGCGCGGTCGACGGAGCAACGTCGCGCCGATGCCCTCGACCATGTTCTGGATGTCGCCGCCCGCGGCGGCGGCCTCGACGGAACCGGGACAGCGACGCCACCCAAAACACAGGTGGCGTTGACGATCCCAGCCGATACGCCGAGCCTGTCGGAGTTGGAGTTCACCGGCTCGGTCACCCCCGACACCGCCCGCATGCTCTCGTGTGACGCCACGGTGACGGTAATGATCGTCGACGGCCAAACTGTGCCGATGGACGTCGGCCGACAGCATCGCCTGTTCACTGCGGCGATGCGCAAGGCCCTGTACCTACGGGATCGGGGCTGCATCAAATGCGGCGCCCCCGCCTCCTGGACGCACGCTCACCACATGACGCACTGGGCCGACGGGGGTGAAACGTGCCTGGACAACGGGTGCTTGTTGTGCCCGTCGTGTCACGACGATATTCACCACCACGGTTGGGAGGTATTCCTCGGCCACGACCGACACCCCTGGCTGATCCCACCCGAAACGGTGGACCCACACCGCAGACCGATCCCCGCCTACCACCGACGACACCCCACCCTCGACCACCTACCAGCCGCCGCCTAAACCGACACCACCAGAACCGAACTCGCCAGAACCGAACTAGCCGGAGTCCGAGATTTCCAGAGCCGAACTAGCCGGAGTCCGAGACTGCCAGAGCCGAACTAGCCGTTACGCCAGAGTATTCACGACTTCCCACGCACCCGACGACACCCGTCGGGACCGCATCCGTTCCTTGACAACTCCACAGTGACACAACGCATCCGGCCTCTGGCCGCGGTACGGCACGACGGCCGCTTCCCGCCCACTTTCGGGACGTGGTGACGATGCCCAGGTCTGATGCTGCGGTCGCCGGTTGCCTGCTGCACAGCGAGCGGTCAGCTCCGGATGCCTGCGGCAACGGGCGAGTACTAGCCCGTCGGCGGGCCGCTCCAGGTGTGGGCGACGACAGCTAGGGATAAGCAGCTAAGGAAGCGAATTCGCGGCGGTGTCCGTGTCCGAGGCGTGGCACGTGGTGCGACCCAATACGGGGGCCGTCGGCGTGACTCGCTACGACGATGTCCTCGCTCGGGCGAAAGATGCGATCACCCGTAACCGCCGCGATGGTACGGCCGTGCACCGGCGAGAATGTCGCCGAACTCGTCCATGGGTCACCGCTGCCGCGCGACAATGAACGCGTTGTCACGTCTCGGGAGTGGAAGGCGGTTCGTCGTGGCGGACTCGATGGTGCTGGCGGAGGTACGGACGCCGTGTGAGCTGCAGGCGGTCAGCGAATGGGCGGCGTCGACGCACCCGGACGCGCCGGTGGTGCCGCTCAGCGAGCTCGACGCCGACGACCTGGACCCGGCCACCACACTGATCCCGGCGCGCGTGGTGTGGCTGCCGCCGATCCGCAAGGGCGAGCGCCGGGTGTCGGTGGCCGACGTGCTGGCGCTGTCGAATCCGCGGCGGCCGCCGGCGTTCCGGCAGTCGGCGATCAAGACCCGTCACCCGGATCGGGTGCGCGTGGTGCAGGGCGAACCGGCAACCGTCGCCGACCTACGTACTCGGTACCAGGAGCAACTGGCCGAGGGCGAGTCGTTCACCGCATTCGTCGCCATGCAGGCGTCGCTGAGCGGCGAGCGCGCCGAACGGCAGATCGTCGGTGACCGGTACAAGGTGCCCCGCCTGGTGGCCGAGCAGATCAGCTCATCGGCGCGGTTCCAGGCGAACGCGGCGAAACTCGCGAGCGAACTCGGGCGGCCCGCCGGGGTGGTGGTGCAAGAGGCAACCGACAAGATGTCCACCTTCGTCGCCACCCAGAGCCGGCTGATGGACGACCTATTCTCGTCGATCTTCGGCAACCTGCACGACCGCACATGGTCGGTGTCGGTCGACCTGGACACCCTCGGCAAGCTGCGGACGCTGAACAAGTCGTCGAGCCTGGTGTTCTTGCCGTCGCACCGGTCGTACGTCGATCCGCTGGTGCTGTCCGAGGTGCTACGGAGCCACGACTTCCCGCCGAATCTAGTGCTCGGCGGCAATAACCTGCAGTTCTGGCCGGTCGGCCCGATCGCGCGGCGGGCGGGCATGATCTTCATCCGCCGCAAGTTCGGCAGCGACGCGATCTACAAGTTCGCCATGCGCTCGTATCTCTCGTTCATCGTGGAGAAGCGATTCAACCTGGAGTGGTACATCGAGGGCGGCCGCAGCCGGACCGGGAAGCTCCGCAAGCCGAAGCTGGGCCTGCTGGCCTATGTCGTCGACGCGATCGAACAACTCGCCGACGCCGACGTGATGGTGGTGCCGACCTCCATCGTCTACGACCAGCTCCAGGAGATCGGCGCAATGGCCAAGGAGTCGGCGGGCGGCGCCAAGAAGCCCGAAGGGGTCGGCTGGCTGCTGAAGTACGCCAAGGCGCAACGCACCTATCTGGGCGAGGCACGGGTGCGGTTCGGCGAGCCGTTCTCCCTGAAGCAGGCCATCGACGAGGCCGGCGAGGGACGCGCCAAGCTGGAGAAGGTCGCGTTCAAGGTGATGGACGAGATCAACGCGGCGACCCCGATCTCGGCGACCTCGCTGGCCGGTTTCGCGCTGCTCGGCGCCAGCGACCGGGCCTACACCGGCACCGAGATCGAGGAGATCCTGGCGCCGCTGCTGCAGTACATCGAACGACGTGGCCTCCCCGGCCCCGATCCGTCGCTGTGCCGCGGCATCGGGTTGCGGAGCACGCTGCGGGTGCTCACCCGCGAAGGGGTGCTGACGAAGTTCGACGGCGGACCCGAGCCGGTGTGGTCGATTGCCCCCGGAAACCACGCGGTCGCCGCCTACTACCGCAACGGCGCGCTGCACCACTTCCTCGATCGTTCGATCGTCGAGCTGGGGCTCCTCGCCGCGGCCGACGGCGACTTCGGCGACGACCTGGCGGATGCGGACACGATCCTCGCCGCAGCTCGGGCCGAGGCGCTCCGCATCCGCGATCTGCTGAAGTTCGAGTTCTTTTTCCCCGCCAAGGATGTCTTCATGCATCGTCTGGCGGCCGAGATGGACCTCCTCGATCCCGAATGGCGTTCGGTGACACCGACATCGGTGCGAACGGAGAAGATCCTGCGGGAGCACGCCGGTGCCCTGTTCGCCCGGCGGACGTTGCAGCCGTTCTTCGATGCCCAGCTCGTCGTCGCCGATCTGTTGGTCGGGCTGGGCGACGAGGACCGCGACAAGTCGGAGCTGCTGTCCGAGGCGCTCGGGCTGGGTGGCCAGTTGTCTCGGCAGGGCATTGTGAAGAGCAAGGATTCGGTGTCCAAGGAACTCTACGACGCGGCCTATCAGCTCGCCGAGAATCGTGGGCTAGTCGGTGCCAGCGACCGCACCGACGTTGCGGACGGCCGGCGTGCCTGGCTCGACGAGGTGCAGCAGGTGCGGTCGCGGCTCGGCCGGATCGCTGCGATCGAGGCGGAGCAGACCGGAGAGCCGCTGGAGGTGATTGCGTGACCAGCGTCGCCGATCGAATCCGTGAGATACGTTCGGCACCAACCGGAAAGAAGGTCGCCGCCTTCTTCGACTACGACGGCACACTGATCGACGGTTTCTCCGCGAGTGCGATCACCCGGGCGCGCATCCGCAGCATGGAGTTCGGGCTCGGTGAGGCGGCCACCGCATTGCTGATCGCCTTGCGCGGCGTGAAGACCGAGCAGGACTACGCCGAGGTGCTGGAACTCACCCGGCCCGCGTTCGCCGGCCGCACCTACGCCGAGCTGCTGGAGTTCGGCGACCACCTGTTCCGGCACGAGACGGCCGCCAAGCTGCGACCGCAGATGTGGCAGATCCTGCGCGCGCATCGTGAGATGGGCCATCGGATTGTCATCGCCTCGTCCGCAACGCGATTCCAAATCGAACCGATCGCCCGAGAGATCGACGCCGACCACGCGCTGGCGACCGATGTCGAGGTCGTCGACGGCATTGTGACTGGTGAGATCAACGGTCGCCCGCTGTGGGGTCCCGGGAAAGCCGCTGCCGTACGGCAATTGGCGCGTGAACACGACATCGACCTCAATGCGTCGTTCGCCTACAGCGACGGTGACGAGGACATTCCGTACCTGGAATCGGTCGGGCATCCGGCGGCGGTGTCGCCACGTCGTGTGCTGCGGGCGGAGGCCGAGGCGCGCGGCTGGCCCATCATCGACCTGCGGAACCCGTCGGTGAACCGGATCGAGACGGCGGCCCGCACCAGCGCCTACTACGCGACCGTCATGGGATCGGCGGCGCTCGGCGTCGCGGGGAGCGTGCTATCGCTCAACCCGCACATCTTCACCGACATGGCCCTGCCCGCGGGCAACGACCTGGGCCTGGCGTTGGCCGGGGTGGACGTGCAGGTGCTCGACGGTGAGGAGTATCTGACGTCGGCACGGCCGTGCGTCTTCGTGTTCAACCATCAATCCAAGCTGGATGCGCCGGTGATGGTGCATCTAGTGCACAACGACGCGACCGGCGTCGCCAAGCAGGAGGTCAAACGGATACCGGTGCTCGGTCAGATTCTGGATGCCGCGGGTTTGGTGTTCATCGACCGGAAGAATTCGAGCAAAGCGATCGAGCAGCTCGCACCGGCGGTGGAGAAGCTGCGCGACGAGGGCAAGTCCCTGGTGATCGCGCCCGAAGGCACCCGGTCGCCGACCCCGCGGATCGGACCGTTCAAGAAGGGACCGTTCCACATCGCGATGCAGGCGGGCGTGCCGGTGGTACCGGTGGTGTTGCGCAATGTCGGCGAATTAATGTGGCGCGGTGACCAATTGATCAAACCGGGCACCGTCGAAGTCAAGGTGCTGCCGCCAGTGGACACATCGGACTGGCGGTCGGAGACCATTGGCGAACACGCCGAGGAGGTGCGGCAGATGTTCATCGACACGCTAACCGACTGGCCGGTGGAATCGTACGAGGACGGCCGAATGACACGATCGGTCCAGGCAGCGGAGACGGTGGAATGACGGTGACCGACAACGACAATACGAAACGCGGTAGCACCCGGCGGAACACGAAAGGCGGTGCCACGGCTGATACCGAGGCCACTGCCGATGCCCAGAAGGCCGATGCCAATCTCGAGGCCGACGGCCCCGCCGACACTACGGCCGACGGCACGCGAGACGGGGACACCGACGGTGTGGTGACGACCGACGACGTCTCGGTAACGGTGAACGACGACGGCGACATCGTCGCGGTCGCCGACGAGCCGATCGACTGGGCCCGGGAACCGCACATGAGTCCGGTCGATGCGCTGATGTGGCGCGGCGACTCCGACCGCAGGCTCCGCGGCACGATCAGCATGCTGGAAATCTATGACCGCCTTCCCGATTGGGACCGGTTCATGGCCGCGCACGAATGGGGCAGCCGGATGGCGCCGCGGTTCCGGCAGCGGGTCGTCGACTCCCCGTTCGGCACCGGCACGCCGAGCTGGGCGATCGATCCGGAGTTCGACCTGCACTATCACGTACGACGCATCAAGCTCGCTGGTGACGGGTCGATGCGCGAGTTGCTGGAGCTGTGCGAGCAGCTCGCGATGACCGCCCTCGACCCGCTCCGGCCGCCGTGGGAGGGAACGCTGATCGAGGGTCTCCCCGGTGGCAAGGCTGCCTACTTCCTCAAGGCGCACCACGCCCTCACCGACGGGCTGGGTGCGATCGTCGGTCTGGCGCAACTGCATTCGACGTCCCGGGACCCCATCCCGAACAAGCCGCAACCGCCCAATCCGGAACCGAAGAACGTCTCGGCGCTCGACGTCCTGGAGCGGCAGATCGGTGAAGAGCTTCAACGGCTCCCGCACCGCGCCGACACCGTGTTCAAAGGCGTACGGTCCCTGCTCAATCCGCGCCGGGCGCTCAGTGAGGTACTGCGCTACGGCCGGTCGGTGCCGCGGGTCGCCGGGCTGGTCAGCCCGCCCGGGTCGCCGCTGCTGGCCGAGCGGAGCGTGTCCTGGCGGTTCAGTGCCTTCGAGGTGCCGCTGGCCGATTTGAAGGCCACGGCCAAGGCGACTCGGGCGTCGATCAACGACGTCTACCTTGCCGGGTTGATCGGCGGCTTCCGGCTGTACCACGAGAAGATGCACAGCCACGTCGACACCATTCCGGTCGCCATTCCGATCTCGGTGCGGCGCCCGGAGGACCCGGCGGGCGGTAACCGGATCGCCGTCGGCCGGCTCGCCGGACCGGTCGGCATCGAGGACCCCTTCGAGCGAGTCCTGACGATCCGCGAGCAGGTGCGTGCCGCGCGGACCGAGCCGGCGGTCGACCTGTTCAACACGCTGGGTTCGGTGCTGGCCTGGCTACCGGGCGAGGTGATCGCCCAATTCAGCGGCACCACAGCACAGAACGACCTGCAGGCCAGCAATGTGCCGGGCATCCCGTGGGACACCTACGTCGCCGGCGCGAAGGTCGAGCGGATGTTCCCCTTCGGCCCGCTGCCCGGGTGCGCGGTCATGGCGACGATGATCTCGCACAACGGAATCGGTTGTATCGGCATCAACCACGACGCGGTGTCGATCACCGAGCCGGAGTTGTTCGCCGACTGCCTGGTTGAGGGCTTCAACGAGGTGCTGGCGCTCGTCGAGGAGGACGGGTCGGACGCGGTGGCCGGCACGCTGACCCGGGTCGGGTGAGCCGACGCAGGACAAGGAGGCCCCCGCGTCCTGATCGACAGGCGTTTGCTCGCTGAACCTGGCTAACGATTGCTAGTCTTCGGCTCGTGGTAGACATCACCGAACTGTTGCGACCCGAGGCCATCGAACTCGATGTCACCGTTCCCGACTGGCGTGGCGCGATTCGCACCGCCGGTTCGCTGCTGGAACGCACCGGGATCGCCGACGCCGCCTACACCGACGCGATGATCGAGAGCGTCGAGGAGAAGGGGCCGTATATCGTTATCGCCCCCGGATTCGCGTTCGCCCACGCGCGCCCGTCGGAGGCCGTGCATACGACCGGCATGTCGTGGGTGCGGCTCGCCGAACCGGTCGAGTTCGGGCACGCCACCAACGATCCGGTGTCGCTGGTAGTCGCGCTGGCTGCGGTCGACGCGTCCGCACACACATCGGCGATGGCCCAACTGGCCAAGAGCGTCGGATCGCCGCAACGACGTGCGGAGCTGGACGCCGCGAGGACGCCCGAGCAAATCTTGGCGATCCTGCGCGGCGACGGAGCATCGTCGACGGGCGCGACGGGCGCGACGGGCGCGACGGGCGGCTCCCCGGTGAGTACCGGTGCGAACGCGGCCTCGACGGAGGGAGCCACGCTCTCGGCGACCGCCGCGACTCCGGCGGCGACAGGTGCGGCGGCCGCGGGCGGAGAGTCCGGTGGCGATGCCGGCGCGTACGACTATTCGGGTGATCGCGCGTCCAAGGGTCACATCCTGACCGTGTGCGGAAATGGCTTGGGCACCAGCCTTTTCCTGAAGAACACTCTGGAGCAGGTACTCGATAAGTGGGGCTGGACTCCCTACATGTCCGTCGAGGCGACCGATACGATCTCGGCCAAGGGCAAGGCCAAGGAGGCCGATCTGATCCTCACGTCGGGGGAGATCGCACGCACCCTCGGCGATGTCGGAATCCCGGTGAAGGTCATCGAGAACTTCACCAGCACAGCAGAAGTCGACGCAGCCATGCGCTCGACCTACGACGTCTGAGAAGGCAGCATGAACTGGTTGGTGACGACCGCGGAGTTCGTGGTCAACGAAATCCTCTCCGTACCCGCATATCTCATCGGCATCATCACCGCGGTCGGCCTGATCGCCCTGCGCCGCCCGGTCGGCGTGGTGATCGGCGGCGCGCTGAAAGCGACGCTGGGATTCCTGCTGATCGGAGCGGGTGCAACCCTCGTCGCGGCGTCGCTGGAACCGCTCGGCGTGATGATCCAGGGGGCGACCGGGGCGCACGGGGTGGTGCCGACGAACGAGGCGATCGTCGGAATTGCGCAGGAGCAGTACGGCGCTCGCGTCGCGTGGCTGATGATCCTCGGCTTCGCGATCAGCCTGGTGCTGGCCCGGTTCACCCCGCTGCGGTATGTCTTCCTCACCGGACATCACACCTTGTTCATGGCGACTCTGCTGACCATCGTGTTGGCCAGTGCCGGGCTGCCGTCGCTGACCGTGGTGATCGTCGGCGGTGTGCTGCTCGGTGTGGTGATGGTTGCGCTGCCGGCGATCTCGCAACCGTGGACCAAACGCGTCACCGGCGACAACAACATCGCCATCGGGCACTTCGGCACGCTCGGCTACATCGTGTCCGGCGTGCTGGGGCGGGTGGTCGGCCGCAAGAGCAAGTCGACGGAAGACCTGAAGCTGCCCGAATCGCTACGGTTCCTGCGGGATTCGATGGTCGCGACCGCACTGTCGATGGTGCTGATGTACGTGGTGGTATCGATCGTGTACGTCGCCCGAGAAGGTTCCGACGTCGCCTTCCAAGCCTATGCGGCCGAGGACGGCAGCGGCGCGGCGACCGGCATGGGCAACTTCATCATGAGCGGCGTGACGCAGGGACTGAGCTTCGGTGTCGCGGTGGCGGTCATCCTGTTCGGTGTGCGCACCATCCTGGGCGAACTGGTGCCCGCGTTCCAGGGCATCGCCGAGCGGATCGTGCCTGGTGCCGTGCCCGCGCTGGACGCGCCGATCGTGTTCCCGTACGCACAGAACGCGGTCCTCATCGGCTTTATCTCCAGCTTCGTCGGCGGCCTGGTCGGGCTGGTCGTGCTGTCGGTGTGGCTCGGACCGAGTTTCGGCTGGGCACTGGTGCTTCCGGGGCTGGTGCCGCACTTCTTCACCGGCGGTGCGGCGGGCGTGTACGGCAATGCCACGGGTGGTCGTCGCGGCGCCATCGTCGGCGCGTTCGTGAACGGGCTGCTGATCACGTTCCTGCCGGCGCTGCTGCTCGGCGTGCTCGGCTCCTTCGGCAGCGAGAACACTACCTTCGGCGATACCGACTTCGGCTGGTACGGAATCATTCTGGGCAACGCCGCCAAGGTCGGAGGCACCTGGGGTGTGGTGCTGATGCTCGCTGTGGGTGCGATCCTGCTGGCGCTCGCGATGTTCGTGCAGAAGCGGCTGGTCGACACCAACTGGGATCCGGCGCCCGGCCGTCCATTGCCGGGTGGCGCGGCGGCCGTGGTCGGCGACGTGGGCGGGACGGATGCGGATGCAGGAGCGTCGTCGGGGAAGACCTATCCGAAGATCGCCCCGCCGGCCGGTGCGCCAGCACCGCCGCCACCGGACAAGTAGCGCAGCCGCCGGGGAACCGGACGATTACTGGCGCAGTCGCCGGATGATCGCGTTGTTGTGCTTGATGCGACGGTCCAACAGCAGTTCCATCACGAAGGCGACCAGGGTGGCGCCGAGGAGCTCCATCGAGATCGTGAACATCACGGTGGTCAGCAGATCGTCGGCGACCTCGTAGGAGTCGAGGACCTTGGTGTACTCGAGGGTCTTGGCGACGACGGCCATCACCGTCGCGATACCGAAGAGCGCGTACAGATAACGCTTCTTGAATTCGTGCGGATCGGCGAGTTTGTCCAGGACTTCGGGATTGCGCTGGATGAAGTCGATGTCGTCCTTGTCGAACGGCACCGCAGTGTCGGAACTGAGGTCACGGGTGACGAGCCGGTCGACGAACTCGTCGGAGTCGCGGTTCGATGGCATCTGGTGAGGGTAACGCGGTCCGCCGCTGCGGGTTGCCGGTCGGCGCGCAGAAACCTATCGATGGAAATCCGTCGACATCATGCCCGGTACGCGGGCACATTGTCGATGGATTCCCGCGGGGACGAAGGTGCTGGGCTCAGTGCATCGCGAAGTATCCGGCCGCATAGGCGACGGCGGGCGCCAGGTTGCCGAGGATTGTCCGGTTCACGTTGGCATAGGTATCTCGGTCGGTGTGGTAGTTCGGGTCGAAGGTGAGTCCGGCTTGCCCGCCCCACTTCGCGGCCTGCGCAGGGGTTTTCACCTTGTCTGCGCCCGAGTCGGCGCCACCCGATGCGATACCGGCCGACGCGAAGGGGTCGTAGTCGGACCGCCCGTCGAAGCCGGACACCTCCGGTTTCACCCCGCGTGCGGTCAGGTAACGGGTGAGGACCTGCTCGATCTCACCGGATCCGGCCGGTCCCGGGTACGCGCCTTCCAATTTCGACGATCCGTCGCCGTCGTAGACGAAGTAGCCGCCGTTGTGTGAACCGATCATGTCGAAGTTGATGTAGCGCTTGATCTTTGCGCGTTCCGGCTTGGGCAGCGTCTCGACGTAGCGGGTCGAGCCGACCAGGCCCTGCTCCTCGGCGGCCCAGAACGCGAACCGCACCTTGTTCTTCACCGGTGCGAAGGCGGTCATCGTCTTGGCGGCCTGCAGGACCCCCGCGGTGCCGGAACCGTTGTCGTTGATACCCGGGCCCTCCGGCACTCCGTCCAGGTGCGCGCCGACCATCGTCACCGAGTTGGGTAGTCCCAGATAGGTTTCGGCGATGAGATTCCAGGTCTTGGCGCGGGTGACTGTGGCGTCCACGGCGACCGTCAGCGAGCGCGCCTGCCGCACCTGCGCACCGAGCTGTCGGGCGACCGCGACGGCGGGCAACGGTTGCTCGACGTCCTCACCGAGTGTCGCCGCGAGTGGACCGTCCTCGTTGTTCACGAACACCACGGCCCGAGCGCCCGCCCGTTTGGCGTTGGTCGCCTTGTCGGCGAACGTGCAGACGCCACGGTCGACCACGGCGATCGACCCGCGGGTCGCGGGGCCGAAGTCGGCCGCCTGGCAGCCGGGCGTGGTGTCGGATGAGGGCACTTGTGATACCGGGGCGGTGAGCGGTGGCGTCGCCCCGGAGTAGCCGAGCACCTCGGACTCGATGGTCTGTCCGCCCGCCGACAGTTTGTGGTCTTTGACGTCGAAGACCGTGGCGGTCAGATCCTGGCGCCGGGGGAGGAATCCGGCCTGCCGCAATTGGGCTTCGACGTAGTCGAGGCTCTGCCGGTATCCGGGGCTGCCCAGTGCCCGATTGCCGCCGTTGCGGTCCGCGATGGACTGCAGTGCACGCAGATGTGCGGTCACGCCTGCGGTGTTCACATTCCGGGCGAGCAGATCGCCGAACCCCTCGGCGACGGGATCTGCTGCGGCCGTGCCCGTTCCGGCCACGGTGGTCGAGAGCGCGACCAGTGCCGCGCACGCGAGTGCGGTCGCTGGTCGTCGTAGCTTGCGGAGCATGCGCACGGGTTCCTGGTTCATCGGCGGCATTGTCGGCTCATCGACCGTAACCCTTAGCGTTGCCGTGCGCTTGCCCTGACGTCACTCGGTCGCGTTCGCGGTGGGCAGTCCGTCGCAATTGCCCGAGTCGGCGTCGGAGGTGGTGCTGCGTGGGCGATGTGCGCAAGCTCAACAGCGACGTGTGGTGATCGTGGAGCCGATGACGGGAATCGAACCCGCGTATTCAGCTTGGGAAGCTGATGTTCTGCCATTGAACTACATCGGCGCGCGAGCCGTGGCTCGCGACCGACAGCGTAGCAAACCGCGGCGTCGGCGCACGTCAGCGGCGCCTGTGGACACGTCGATCGACCTTGTCGGACCCGTCCGATAGCTTAGAACGTAAGTTCGAATCAAGCGATCGGAGGTGAGGGCGATGACCGTGATCGAGCAGGTAGACACGGACTCGACCGGCGACGAGCCGACGCCCGCCCTCGTCGAGCAGTACGCGCGCCTGCACGCGCTGCTGGACGAGATCGCCGCCACCGAGGCCGACGACTGCGACTCCGCTCAGCTCGCGGCCCTGACCGTCGAACATGAACGCGCCGCGCGCCGGATGGACTCGCTCGGCATCCGCCGCATGATCGACGTGTCGGACCGGGACGCGCATCGCGACGTCGGCTACACGTCGCTGCCGGGCTTCCTCGACGGTGTCCTCAATCTCGGTGCCGGCGCGGTGCGACGCGTGCGCTACGGCGACAAGCTCGGCCGCTTCTACAACATGCAGGGCGAGCGGATGGAGCCGAAGTTTGCCGCCACCGCCGAGGCGCTCGCCGACGGCGACATTTCACTCGCCCACGTCGACGTCATCATGGAGACGATGCGCCGCGTTCCGTCCCGCATCGACCAGGTCGAGACCGAGGCGGCCGAGGCCACGCTCGCTCACTATGCGCGGCAACACAATCCGCGTGCATTGCGCCGGATCGGCATCCGCATCCTCGCCAACCTCGACCCCGACGGCACCCTCACCGACGACGCCGACCGCGCCCGACGGCGGAGCCTGACCGTCGGCGACCAAGACCCGCAACTGATGTCGCGGCTCACCGCGACGCTGGACCCGATGACCCGCGCCATGCTCGACGTCGTCCTGGCCGTCTGGGCCGCACCGGGTATGAACAACCCCAACGACCCCGACTCACCCACCGGTGATCCGGCAGCCGCGGACCCCGACCGGCTCTCCGCTGCGGTCGGCCGCGACAGCCGCACCCAGCACCAGCGCAACCACGACGCGTTCGCCGCGATCCTGCGGACCATCCTCGACGGCGGGTCACTCGGCGGCTCGCACCGCGGACTCCCGCCGCAACTCATCGTCACCATCTCCGAGTCGGCGCTGCGCGACGCGGCGGGAGAGCCCGCGCCGACCGCCAGCGGGTCGCTGCTGCCGATCAAGGAGGTGGTCGAACTCGCCGCCCGCGCCCACCAGCATCTCGCCGTCTTCCGCGATCACACCAGCGAGGTCCTGCACCTCGGCAAATCCCGGCGCCTCGCCAGCCGCGCCCAACGCCTGGCCATCGTCGCCCGCGACCGCGGCTGCACCACTCCCGGATGCTCGACCTCGATGCTGATGAGCGAGGTCCACCACGTCACCGACTGGGCCAAAGGCGGCGTCACCGACATCGACCAGCTCACCGCGGCCTGCGGCCGCAACAACCGCAGCGTCGGACCCGGCGCCCACCAGTGGACCACGACCATCCAACGCGACGGACCCGATGCCGGACGCGCCGCCTGGCAGCCGCCCGCGGGTCACCCACACCCCGACAAGACCATCAACCACACCCACCACACCGACACCATCCTTGCTCGGATGCGCGACGAGATCACCCACCGCCGGCTCGCCGAGCGGCCAGCGCCCGCGTCGCCGACGTCGCGTACTCGGCGCAACACGGAAGCCCATCCGCCACCGTCCGCCGAAACCACCGAGGATCCGCCGTGACGCTATCGCCGCGCCGCGCGCGCTCCGATAACCTCGACACGTGCTGCTCTCCGACCGGGATATCCGTGCCGAGCTGTCCGACGGCCGCCTGGCCATCGAACCCTTCGACGCTGCCTTGGTGCAGCCGTCCAGCGTCGACGTGCGCCTCGACGGGCTCTTCCGCGTCTTCAACAACACCCGCTACACCCACATCGACCCCGCGCAGCGCCAGGACGAGCTCACCAGCCTGGTCGAACCCGCCCACGGCGAACCCTTCGTCTTGCATCCGGGAGAGTTCGTCCTCGGCTCCACTCTGGAGGTCTGCTCGCTGCCCGACGACCTGGCCGGGCGCCTCGAAGGCAAATCGTCCCTCGGCCGGCTCGGTTTGCTCACCCACTCGACCGCCGGCTTCATCGACCCCGGATTCTCCGGCCACATCACCCTGGAACTGTCCAACGTCGCCAATCTGCCCATCACCCTGTGGCCGGGCATGAAGATCGGCCAACTCTGCCTGTTCCGGCTGAGCAGCCCGGCGCAGAATCCGTACGGCAGCAGTGCCGTCGGCTCGAAATACCAGGGCCAACGCGGACCGACGCCGTCCAAGGCGTACCTCAACTTCGTCGACCGCGACTACTCCTCGGCCGACGGCCCCATCGACGAGTAGCCCGCGCCTCACCAGCCGCAGCCCCCGTACCCGCAGTTCCCGTACCCGCAGCAGCGACCCGCTCACCAGCGGCATTCCCACCCCTCGCTGCCCGCCGGACAACCGCCGTTCACCGAGCCGCGCCGGAGTTCACCACACCGCCGCCGACAGGCCACGCACCCGTAGCGCCGATGCCCGCTGCCGCCGGTACTCACCTAGACATGAAGCTCACAGTCATCGGGTGCGGATATCTCGGCGCGACCCACGCCGCCTGCATGGCCGAACTCGGGCATGACGTCCTCGGCATCGACGTCGACGCCGCTAAGGTCGAACGCCTCCGCTCCGGCGAGGTGCCGTTCTTCGAGCCCGGACTGGCCGACATCCTCCGCCGCAACATCACCGCCGGACGACTTGACTTCACCACCGACCACGACGCCGCATCCGCACACGGCACTGTCCACTTCATCGGCGTCGGCACCCCCCAGCGCCCGCGCGGCTACGGCGCCGACACCTCCTACGTCGAAGCCGCCATCGACAGCCTCGTCCCGACTCTGCGCGGCGACCACCTCATCATCGGCAAATCCACCGTCCCGGTCGGCACCGCCGCCCGCCTCGCGCAGCGTACCGACGTGCTGTCCTCCGCCGCCGCGAATGTCCAACTCGCCTGGAGCCCAGAGTTTCTCCGCGAAGGATTCGCCGTCGAAGACACCCTGCGCCCCGATCGCATCGTGCTCGGCACCGGACCGGACGCCGACGGCACCGCCGCCGGTATCCTCGGCGAGCTATACCGCGACATCTTCGACGCCGGAACGCCGTTCGTGCAGACCGACTGGGCCACTGCCGAATTGGTCAAGGTATCGGCGAATGCCTTTCTGGCGACCAAGATCTCGTTCATCAACGCGATCAGCGAACTCTGCGAGATCGTCGACGCCGACGTGTCCACCCTCGCCGACGCGATCGGCTACGACCAGCGCATCGGCCGACGATTCCTCAACGCCGGGCTTGGCTTCGGCGGCGGCTGCCTCCCCAAGGACATCCGCGCCTTCCTCGCCCGCGCCGACGAGCTCGGCGCCCACCAGGCGTTCGGGTTCCTGCACGAGGTCGACGCGATCAACATGCGGCGCCGCACCGCGATGGTGGACCTGGTCGAACGCGCGTGCCACCGCGACATCCTCGGCGCGAACATCGCCGTCCTCGGCGCGGCGTTCAAGCCCGAGAGCGACGACGTCCGCGACTCACCCGCGCTCAGTGTCGCCGGCCAGCTCGCGCTGCGCGGCGCCTCGGTGACGGTGTTCGACCCGAAGGCCAACGACAACTCGCGCCGCATGTACCCGATGCTCGCCTACGCCGACACCGCCCGCGACGCCGCTCAGGACGCCGACGTCGTCGTCGTCGCCACCGAGTGGGCCGAATTCGTGCACATGGCGCCGGAGGAACTCGACACCCGCGTCCGCGCGAAAGTCATCGTCGACGGCCGCCGCTGCCTCGACCCGGAGACCTGGCGCAATGCCGGCTGGGACTACCGTGCACTCGGCGGAGCCGCAGGTCAGCACGCCACACGCCGGGCCGCGGCCCCCGCCCGAACCCCGGCCGCAGCGCCGAAGCCGCTGACATCGGGACCGATGCGAGGCGCGTGACGTGCTAGTTTGTGGACTCACAAGGTAAGAGGGCGTGAACCGGGGGGTTCTACGACACGACACCGCACGTCGGTCGCCGCGCCCTGTTGGGGAGCTTCAGGACAACCGATGACCAACGACGCGTCCAGGTCGCCACGAGCGATCGACGCCGCAACGCTGCATCGCGTGCGCGGCAGGCTCGCCGACCGCGGCATCGGTGTCGACGACCCCATCGCCTTCATCGACCTCACCGACGACGGCGTCGTGACCGCGATCGTGGCCGGCACCGCAACCGGCAGAATGGCCGTCAACGGAGCGCCACCCACCGACGGCATCGTCGAGCAGTATCTCGACACCGACATCCGCCCCGACGTTCTCGACCGCCTCATCGCCGACCACCTCATCGAGCGCGGGCGCGTCGATGCCCCCGACACCGACGAGTGGACCACCGAGCTTCGTCGCCTCGCCGCCCGCGGCCGGGCACGGCTGGCCACCTCGGACGGCGCGTTCCTCATGGGCCACGACCACGTCCGGCTCTTCCGCGTCACGCGCGACGATGTCGCCGCGGCCACCGCGCCGCTCGCCGATCAGGTCTTCGATATCGCGGACGACGAGAGCGAACGCTCCACCGGCCGGCTGCCCGCCGCGCTCGTGCTGTGCCCGTCGCATCAACGATGGCCCGGCCTGCCGGACCTGCTTGCGGCCAGCACCGACGTTCCGATCGTCGTCCTCGACGACGACACCACGGCGTCCCGTCCCACCTCGGCGCACGGGCTGACCGCGGCACCCGAATCGGGTGATTTCCCGGCCGCCGTCGCGGTCCCGGAGGCGGTCGCCGCGGCCACCGGACGGCTCACCAGTGCGCCGCCGCCCGCAGATGGGGGAGCCCAGGCGGCGCCGCCCGCAAATCAGGTGCCGCCGGCGCAGCCCGCGGTACCGACGGTCCAGCCGAGCCGGACAACACCCAACGGATTCGACGACGACCTGATCGTCACCGACCGCATCGGACCGGTCGATGACACACCGTCGGGGCGCGGCGTCCGCGCCTACTCGGGCCGGGTGCCGGCCGGCACGGCGCGACTTGCCGAGCGGTTGCCGACCACCGGTCCGCTCCCGACGACCGGTCTCTCGGCGACCGCCCCGCAGCCGGTCGACTCGGAGCCGACCGAGACGCGAGCCTCCGACGATGCGCACCCGGCCGGAGTGCGTCCGCCGACCTCCCTGGCGAGCATCCCCCGCGACGAGCGGCGTCCGCTCCGGCAGCTGCTCGCCGGCGTCGCCGCCGTCGGCGTCATCGCCTTCGTCATCACCGCAACGGCGTTCGCGATGAAGGACGACGCCGAGCCCGGTGACGGCGCCACCGTCGCCAGCCAGCGCCAGGAGCGCGAGACCGCCACCCCGCGGGAGCCGACCTACGCCGACCCCGGCCAGCTCAACGAGGCCCGCCGGCCCGCCGCGGTCTACACCCCGCCACCACCGCCGCCCCCCACGACCGAGACCGCGACCCAGGAGCAACGACAGGAGCCGCGGCGTCCGGCCCGGCCGCGCCCGAGGCCGGCGCCGCCCCGCCGCACCATCCCGAACCCGATTCCCGGCTTGCCGCTGCCGCCGATTGTGCTGCCATAGCCGCTCAGCCGGCGTCCGACGTCCCGTCGTCGTCTGATCCCGTTGTCTCACCGGATGTTTGGCGAGCGCGACCGAGGTAGTCGTCGAGTTGGCGTGCCATGTCCCGGTCGAGGGCACGGTCCAGCGCGTTGTGTGCGGACAGCGTGCCCACGCGTCGCAACTCGGCGAGCAGGGTCGACGCCCACTCCGATTCCGCCTGGGTCTTTGGTAACCAGCCGTCGCTGTGGACTTCGGTGATCGCGCGGCGGCCGGACGAAATCAGCGTCGCCGCAACGGTATTCATCTCGCTGTTGAACCGGCCGTGGACGTTGAGGATGTCGTCGAGCGGCACGCCCAGCTCGACGAGCCTGCCATAGCCGGTGACCGTATCCTCATCGATGATGACGTACTGCTCCGGGGGTTTCCCGGACCCGTCGGGCTCGATGAGGCCGAACTCGATCAGTCGCTGGAATACCGTCGGGTCGTCCGTCTGCAACAGCCCGGCGAGCTCGGCCGCGGACATCGACCGGGACTTCGTCTTGGCCCACCGCTCGGAGACCACCTCGTCCAGCCCGAGCACGTCGGCGAGGCCGTCGCCACGCTGGATGCCGGACAGGAAATCGCCGATGTGGCGGATGGTGAAGCCGCGGCGCAATAGGTCGTTGATGACCTTCAGCCGGGACAGGTGGGCGTCGGTGTAGATGGCAATGCGCCCCCGCCGGAGCGGGCGCGGCAGCAGCCCCCGGTCCTGATACCCGCGCACGTTCCGGGTTGTCGTACCCGCGGCGCGCGCCAGGTCATCGATCCGGTACTCGGTCACCGCGACATTCTTGCAGACGGGTCGTGGCCGGTGTGGCGACCCGGCCGAAGCGACCGGACGAACGCGCCCGCACTCGTCGTCTCGCCGGGCGCCCCCGCTCGGTGCCGGCTCGGGCCGGCGGTGCTAGAGGTCGATGATGAGGCGGTCGCCGTCGGCCCGGGACACGCAGGTGAGCATGTCGCCAGCGGCGCGCTCCGGCTCGGTCAGGATGTTGTCCCGGTGATCGACGACACCGGACAGTGTGCGCACCTTGCAGGTGCCGCAGAACCCCTGCTGGCAGGAGTAGGGCACCGACGGAAGCTCGCGGCGAATCGCGGCGAGCGCGGACTCATCGGCCGCGACCGTGATGTCCTGTCCGGTCGAGGCGAGCGTGACGGTGAACTCACGCCCGTTCTCCACCGGCGGCGGGCTGAACCTTTCGTAGTGCAGTTCGATGTCGGGCCGGTCGCCCAAGTGTCGCCGCAAACGTTCCAGCATCGGCACCGGGCCGCAGCAGTACACCGCGAGACCTGCGGGCGCACAGCCGGTTTCGGGATCGACGGGACCCAACAGCTCTGCCATCGTGGGAAGACCGCCGGCGTCGTCGGTCCGGATCGTCACCTTGTCGCCGTACCGGGCGAGTTCGTCGCGGAAGGGGATCGACTGGAGAGTGCGTCCGGTGTAGATCATCGACCAGTCCAGGCCGAACCGTTCGGCCGCCGCGAGCATCGGCAGGATCGGGGTGATGCCGATACCCGCGGCGACGAACCGGAGCGACCGGGCCGGTGAACCGTGACCGGGTAGGGCGAGCGGAAAAGCGTTGCGGGGCCCCTTGATCGACAACAGATCGCCGACCCGCAGGGTGTCGTGCACCTCGATCGAGCCGCCGCCGTCGGGGATGCGGCGCACCGCGATGCGGTAGAAGTAACGGTCGGCGGGATCGCCGCACAGCGAGTACTCGCGCATCCGCCCGGACGGCAGCAGCAGGTCCAGGTGCGCTCCCGGATGCCACCGCGGCAGCATCTCACCGCCGGGTGCGGCCAGCGTCAGGGCCACCACATTCTCGTCGTCGGCGACGACCTCCCGCCCAATGATCCGGACCGTGCTGACGCCTGGGTCGTCGGCGGCCTCCACGAGCGACGAGAACGGCCGCCAGAACGGCCACCACGCCTTCATAAGATAGGTGCCCACCGTGAGGAGTGGGTCGTGTCGCCATCGCCCGTGCAGGTGGGGCGGCGGAGATGTCAGGGTCGTGGTGTGCGGATGCACGCGCTGGTTCATCGGATCGTCCCGGTCAATCGGCGTTGCGCGCGGCCGGGGACGACGCGAGATAGGCGACGGCCTGCGCGGTGGAACCGATCTCGTTGGGGTGGAACCCCGGTCGGAAGTAGGCGAAGGTGGACAATGCGATTCGCCAAATCTTCGGCAGCACACCGGCGCGAACCGCGCGGAAGTAGTGATACTGCTTCTGGAAGAAGTTGTACGACAACGACGTATCCTGCGACATGATGAACCGGAAGCCGCGGTTGATCAGCAGCAACAGGATTGGCAGCACCAGCAGCATCGCGCGGCCCCGTCGCAGGTAGCTGTCGCCGAAGTAGATCGCCACCTCGTGCGCAACCGCGCGGTGCTCGACCTCCTCGGCGCCGTGCCAGGTGAACAGATCGGCCATCGCCGGGTCGGCGTCGTTCTGCGCCCAGGTGTTGTTCAGTGCGAAGTCGCCAAGCAGCGCGGTGTAGTGCTCCAGCGCCGCGATCAGCCAGAGGCGTTCGACGAGATGCTTCTGCCGTGCCGCCGGGCTGCCTTTCTCCATCGGCGCCAACAGCTTTCGGAACACCCACTCCATTTGCCGGGTATACGGCCGCGGATCGATGCCGTGCTGGTCCAGGAACTCCCACAGCACGTGGTCGTGCGCCTCGGCGTGCATCGCCTCCTGCCCGATGAAGCCGCGCATCGTCGCCGCCAGCTCTTCGTCGCGGACCAGCGGCAGCGCCTCGTTGTAGGTCTGCACGAACCAGCGTTCGCCCTCGGGCAGTAGCAGATTCAGGACGCTGATGAAGTTCGAGGCGACCGGGTGGTCGGGGATCCAGTGCAGCGGCGTGTCGCGCCAGTCGAAGACGACGTTGCGGGCGTGCAGTTCGACCGGACCGGGATCGGAACCGTCGGTGTCCTGCGGCTCGCGGGCATCGGCGATCGGCGGATGGGCCTTCGGCGGGTCGGCGACGACTGCGGTAGTCGCGCCGCCGGGTGCCGGCGAGTCGGAGAGCGCGCTGGTTGGATCGGCGCTGGCATGGCTGGAACGGCGGTGTGCGGCCCCGTCGGGGGAACCGGCGTTGGCGTGCATGGCGACCTCCTCGGCGTCGTCATCCGGCGTGCCATCGGGGTGAGCGGCCAGGCTCGGCCGACCTGCGGGCACTATGCGGACACGGTGTCCCGGGCACCGACAGATACACGTTACCAACGGTTACATGAAACCGTCCAGATGAGGAGTGGCTGGGGAGTTGGCGGTGGGTTACTGCCGGTACGACGACAGGAAGTTGCCGATCCGCTCGATGGCTTCGCGCAGGTCACGCGACCAGGGCAAGGTCACGATGCGGAAGTGGTTGTGGTCGTCGAGGTTGAAGCCGCTGCCCTGAACCACCAGGATCTTCTCCTGCAACAGCAGATCCTGCACGAAGAGCTCGTCGTCGTGGATCTCGTGCACCTCGGGATCGAGCCGCGGGAACGCGTAGAGCGCGCCCATCGGCTTCACACAGGACACGCCGGGGATCTCGTTGAGCTTCTCCCAGGTGGTGTTGCGCTGGTCGTAGAGGCGGCCGCCGGGGGCGACGAGCGCATCGATGCTCTGGTAGCCGCCGAGGGCGACCTGGATCGCGTGCTGCCCGGGGACGTTCGAGCACAGGCGGGTCGACGCGAGGATGTTCAGGCCCTCGATGAAGCCCGTGGCGTGCTCGGTGGGACCGGTGATGACGACCCAGCCGGCCCGGTAGCCGCACACGCGGTACGCCTTGGACAGTCCGTTGAACGTCAGGCACAGCAGGTCGGGGGCGAGCGAGGCGATATTGATGTGCTCGGCGTCGTCGTAGAGGATCTTGTCGTAGATCTCGTCGGCGAGGATCAGCAGTGAGTGACGGCGGGCGACGTCGACGAGCTGCTCGAGGACCTCACGGGTGTAGACCGCGCCGGTGGGGTTGTTCGGGTTGATCACGACGATCGCCTTGGTGCGATCGGTGATCTTCGCCTCGATGTCGGCGATGTCGGGATTCCAGTCGTTGTCCTCGTCGCAGCGGTAGTGCACCGGCGTCCCGCCCGAGAGCGTGGTCATCGCCGTCCACAACGGATAGTCGGGGGCTGGAATCAGCACTTCGTCGCCGTCGTTGAGCAGCGCCTGCATGGTCATCGTGATCAATTCGGACACGCCGTTGCCCAGAATCACGTCGTCGACGTCGAAATAGGGGAAGTCGGGGATGAGCTCGTATCGCGTGACGACCGCGCGCCGCGCCGAGAGCACGCCCGCCGACTCGGAGTAGCCCTGCGAATAGGGCAGCGCGTGGATCATGTCGCGCATGATGACGTCGGGCGCCTCGAAGCCGAACAGTGCCGGATTGCCGATGTTCAGCTTCATGATCCGGTGGCCCTCGGCCTCCAGCCGCGCTGCGTGTGCGTGCACCGGTCCGCGGATCTCGTAGCACACGTTCTGCAGCTTCAGCGACTGCTCCAGTGGCTTGAGGTCTTGGTTCAGGTGCGATACGTGGGGCCTACTCACCGGTACATTGTCGCAGCCGTGGGCAAATCGGTTTTCCCGGGTGGACGTCGGCCGATGGGTGTACAGAAACTTCCCCGGACGGCGTGGTCGAGTGCACTATCCACTCGACCGTGCGGTCCGGGGAAGTTTCTGTACAGGTGACGTGCTGTCGGGTCAGCGGTGACCGGGGCGCTTCTTGCCGGCGGCGATGCCGAAGCCCTTGGCCTTCGACGCTCCCGCCTCGCCGATTGTCCGCGCGGAACTGTCGCCACCGGCCGATTCCGCGTCCGTGCCACCGTCTGAGCCGGTGGTGGACTCGGCGTCGCCGGCCGGTTCGTCGCCCGCCGGCTCGCTCGGGGCCGCGTCGGTGACGGCATCGGTCGCTGCCGGCCTCGCTTCTGCCGTCGGCTCCGCCTGAGGTGCGGCCTCGTCGGCGCCGCTGCTCGGCGCCGGGCTTCCCGCCGCAGCACCGGACCCGCCACCGCCGGGGCGCTTCTTGCCCGCGGCCATGCCGAATCCCTTGGCCTTGGCCGGCTTCTCCTCGGTCAGCGCGGCGCCGCCCGTCGCAGGGGTTGCCGCCGCCGGAGCCTCGTCGGTTGCCGCAGTCTCGGCTGCTGCCGGCTCGGGCGCCTCGGTCGCGGCCGAGTCGCTTGTCTCAGCGGGCGATTCGGCGGGTGCCGGACTCGCTGCGGCAGCCGGCTTGCCGGATCCGCCACCGCCGGGGCGCTTCTTGCCCGCCGCCATGCCGAATCCCTTGGCCTTGGCCGGCTTCTCCTCGGTGACTGCCGCACCCCCGGTAGCGGGTGCGTCGACGACGGTCTCCTCGGTCACCGACACCTCGGTCACCGATTCCGACACGGCGTCGCCGCCCGCCGGCTCGGCGGCGGTGTCCGCCGTCGGCTCCGAGGCCGCCTTGGCCGCGCCGGGTCGCTTGGCGCCGGGCCGCTTGGCCCCGGCACCCATCCCGAATCCCTTGGCGGCGGGCTTCTTCTCGGCCGGGGTCGATGCCGTCACCGACTCGGCCGGCTCGGCGGCTGTTGCCTCGGCAGCGGGCGTGGTCTCTGCGGGCGGAGCATCCGCTGCCGGCGCCGACTTCGCCGCGCCGGGTCGCTTGGCTCCGCCCTTCATGCCGAATCCCTTGGCGGCGGGCTTCTTTTCGGCCGCGGGTGCTTCCGCGGCCGGGGCAGACCCGCCGTCCGCCGCGGCTGCCGCCGCCCCGGTCGCCGGTGCGGCCCCCGACGCCGCCTTGGCCGCCGCACCGGGTCGCTTAGCTCCGCCCTTCATGCCCAGTCCGACCTTGGGCTTGGCCTGCGTGCCGGCCGCGGAGGGCGCCTCGGCGGTTGCCGTGTCGGTGGCCGCCTGCGCCGCAACGGGTTCGGCGGTCGCGGGCTCCCCGGGCTCCGGTTCTGGTTTGCTGACCGGTCCCAGGAATCGTCCGCCGCGGGCCACCGGCGTCGCCCCGCGCGACACGGCTTCCAGCAACAGCTGGGCGACGTCGACAACCTCGACCTTGCCCTCGCGTTCGGTGCCGCTGGTCTGTGCGGTGACACCGTCGGTGAGCATGACCCGGCAGAATGGGCAGCCGGTCGCGATCTTCTGGGTGCCGGACGCCTCCGCCTTGTCGTGATCGAGCACGTCGAGTGCCTCGTCGACGCGGTCGATGTTGATCCGCTTACCGATGTTCTCTTCCATCCACATCCGGGCACCGCCGGCGCCGCAGCACATGGATCGTGTTCCGTGCCGCGGCATTTCGGTGAGCTGCGACCCGGACGCGTCCATCAGTTCACGTGGCGCACTGTAGATGTGGTTGTGCCTGCCGAGGTAGCACGGGTCGTGATAGGTGACGCCCTCGTTGATCGGCGCCACCGGCACCAGCCGCTTCTCCCGGACCAGCTTGTTCAGCAACTGCGTGTGGTGGACGACCTCGTACTTGGCGTCGTCGCCACCGACCTGCGGGTACTCGTTGTAGAGCGTGTTGAAGCAGTGCGCACAGGTGACCACGATCTTCTTGCGCTGTTCCGGTGCGCTGGAGAACAATTCGCCGAACATCTCGATGTTCTGCTGCGCCAGCATCTGGAACAGGAACTCGTTGCCCGCGCGACGTGCGGGGTCGCCGGTGCAGGTCTCGCCCTCGCCGAGCACCAGGAAGTTCACCGCGGCGATGTCCAGCAGTTCCGCGACGGCCTTGGTCGTCTTCTTCGCCCGGTCCTCGTACGCGCCCGCACAGCCGACCCAGAAGAGGTACTCGAAGCCCTCGAACGAGTCGACGTCCTTGCCGAACACCGGGATCTCGAGATCCATCTCGTCGATCCAGTTGGTGCGTGCCGACGCATTCTGGCCCCACGGATTGCCCTTGGTTTCCAGGTTCTTGAACATGCCGGCGAGTTCGGTGGGGAAGTCGGACTCGATCAGCACCTGGTAGCGGCGCATGTTGACGATGTGGTCCACGTGCTCGATGTCGACCGGGCACTGCTCCACACAGGCACCACATGTGGTGCAGCTCCACAGGGTTTCGGTGTCGATGACACCGCCCCCGGAGCTGCCTTCGCTCTCCCCGACCAGGGGACGCTCGGCCGCGTCGCGTGCCGATTGCGGGACCGCCGCCAGCTTCTTCTCGTCGACATTGCCGTCGGCGTCGACCAGCCCGACCTCGTCACCGCCCATGTCCTTGCCGCCACCGGCCATCAGATAGGGCGCCACCGCGTACCCCTGATCACGCAGGGACGTGATCAGCAGCTTGGGCGACAACGGTTTACCGGTATTCCACGCCGGACACTGGCTCTGGCAGCGACCGCATTCGGTGCAGGTGGTGAAGTCCAGCCAGCCCTTCCAGCTGAAGTCCTCGATCTTGCCCGCGCCGAAGGTCTGGGTATCCGGATCGGCGTCTTCCAGGTCGATGACCTTGCCGTTGCTCATCATCGGGATCAGCGGTCCGAGCGCCACCGCGCCGTCCGCATTCTTCTTCAGATAGATGTTGAAGAACGCCGAGAACCGGTGCCACGCAACGCCCCAGGTGATGTTGCGGGAGACCACGGCCAGCCAGATCATCGCCGACAGCAGTTTCAGGACCGCCATCACACTGACGCTCCACTCCGGAATGCCCTCCAGCGGCTTGGCCAGGTAGTACAGCGTCGGGGCCTCCCAGACCGGAGGCGACTCGATCCCCGACGCGATCTTGAACAGCTTCACGCCGAGCATGCCGATGCCTTCGATGAGCACCACGATCTCGATGAAGTACGCGGCCCGGAAGTTGGATCCGGAGAAGCGCGAGAGCCGTTCGGGCACCCGCGGATGATTCAGCTGCCGGATGATGATCAGCGCGATGATGCCGATCACGGTGCCCCAGCCCAGGATCTCCTCAGCGAGGACGTACGGAGGCCAGGTACCCAGCCACGGCCAGTGGAACTCCGGATTGAACGCCTGTCCGTAGGCCTCGAAGACGAACACGAAGCCCAGCAGGAAGCCGACCATCACCAGCCAGTGCGCCCAGCCGACGGTGCGGAATTTGTTCATCCGCGTGTGTGCACCGACCTCGACGATGACGTTGCGGATGCGCGGGAGGATCGGGAAGAAGCGCGACGAGTTGACCTTCTCGCCTTGCGCGATGGTGTGCACCATCGTCCAGATCGCTCGACCGAACACCGCCCAGCAATAGAGGCTGATCAGGGTGGTGATGGTGCCGATGGCAATCGTCGTGGAAGTCACGGGCGCTTACCGGCCTTTCTCTGGTTACCACCGACCCGCTGGCGCCGGGCTGACGTGCGCAGGGTCGGGCCGTCTACGTGCAGATAACCGTAATTCGTCGGGGGATCGGCGCGCTGCCAAGGCTGACCTAACCTGATGTGCCTGCGCGCAGTCCCCGATTGTTCCGGTGAGCCGGCCGGCGCGGTGCTGTGCCGGTCGACGGTGTATCACGAACGATACTCGCCAGTAACTTACTGTCTAGTCAGGTGTCGCAGATGTGACGTTCGCGACTCTGCGCATGGCGGATCTCCTTCTCGCGTCCACAACCGACACCTCAGCGGACTCTCGCGACGATAATTGTCGTGTCGACGCGCTGACGTTCCAGTTGTGGCAGCGCTGAGTCGCGGCCGGTGTCGGCGTGCTGGTTTCGATACGCTGCTCGTTCCTCGCAGCTACTCAACCAGCGGGTCGGTGCACCGGGCAGCTACTCACCCAGCGGGTCGGTGCGCCGGGCAGTTGCTCAACCAGCGAGACGGGACGGTGCTCGTTCCTCGCAGCTACTCAACCAGCGGGGGAGCGGTGCACGGGAAACCGGCGGGGAGCCGCGCACGTCCATTGGCGGACCACCATCGCCGCAGCCGCTATCCGGCGATGCGCCAGCCGTACCGCGCGTCATCGAGATACTGCGGACGGCGTTCGACGCGGCGTGCCCGGCCGACCGCGTCCGTCCGGTCCGGGAAGATGCGGAACACGCGATGCAGACCGCGGGTGCGGTGGGCGGCCGCGAACGGCTCGGACCAGCCCCACACGCGCAGGTCACAGCCCGCCGCACGGGCCGCACGGAACGCCTGCACCAGGTCGGCCATCCCCGACGCGGTCACCGTCGTCACCGTCGAGACGTCGACCAGAATCAGCCGCGCCGCCCCCGCGGAGGTGTCGGCGACGGCGGCGGCGAGTCCGGTCTGGGCGTTCAGGTCGTCGTGCACCGCGAGGTCGACGACGTCCCGCGCGGCGAGATACGACGTGACCACGGTCGGATGGCCCCGGCCCGTCGTCGGTTGAGTGGGCGACGGTCGGACGTCCGTCGGATGATTCATGTGTGCCCCCCTGACAAGTGGTGAGTGGTCGTCTCGGTTATGCGATTTCTCGGTCGGCGCTCTCGGCGCCGACCCCGATGGGCGGAATGGAACTGTGCGGGACGGCCTGCAGCGGCGCCGTCTGGCCGGCTGCCGTCGGATGCTGCCCACCGCGGAAGCGTGCCGCGCGAATGACGACACCCAGCAACATCAGGTCGATCACGACCCAGGCGGTCGTCAGCAGCGTCGGAAAGATGGGTGCACCGAACTCGACAACCCGCCACGCGCCGATACCCAATGCCGCGACGAAGATCGCCATCACGGCGAGCTGAATCTGCACGGCGCGATAGTCGGCGCGTTCGGAGTTGCTCGCCTCCTTGGGCGTCACCGAGAACTCGAGATCCCGGCGCAAGAAGACCGCGGCCGCCGCCGACAATGTCGCCGCGATCCAGGTGGGGAACAGCGCGAACGAGTACTGCTGGCCACGCCAGAGCCCGCGGTGTCCGTATCCGGTGACGAGGTACAGCAATTGGCAGGCGACGAAGAACGGCAGGAAGTGCGCGAAGAAAGTGCTCGGCGATATGTCCATCGGGAACACGCCGGTGGTGAGGAAGATGATCGGGGCGGCGATGTAGACCAGGGTCGCGAACCCGCTCAGGTAGGACGTCATCGTCGCCAGATACATGAGCCGCTGGGCGAGGCTCAGGCCGCGCGCGAACAACGGGTTATGGGCGAAGAACACCTGCATGGACCCGGCGGCCCACCGTTGCCGTTGGCCGAGCATGACACGCAGGTCGTCCGGCGCGAGACCGTCCACCAGCACCTCGTGGTGGTAGACGCTGCGCCAGCCAAGGGCGTGCAGGTGCATGGCGGTCGCCATGTCTTCGGTGACCGTCGCGGTGTCGACCGGCTGGATAGCCAGCGCCTCGTCGATCCGTGCCACCTCGACCGAATCGCTGATCTCCGCCAGGGCGGTGCGGGTCTGCGGCCAGAGCCGGTAGGCGTCGGCGATCTCGTCGAAGGCGCCGCGGAGGTCGAAGCTGATCTCGCCGAGCAGGTCGCCGTCATCGACGCGGCGCTGGGCGGCGCGCACGGCGGCGGCCGCCTCGGTGAGCGCCGCGGCCACCCCGGGTGGCGCCGCCTCGGCCATCGCTCGCAGCCGGACCTTGGCGTCGGTCAGATGCTTCGCCATCTGCTCGGTCGCGGAGCGTGTGTAGCGGTCGATGCCGAGGCTCATCAGGGCCTCGCGGCGGAGCACGGCGTTGGAGCCGCAGAAGAACGCGGCGCCCCAGCCGTCCTTCCCCTGCTGGATCGGACCGTAGAACAACTCCGCCTGGCAGCCCAGCGGATCGTGCTCGGGGACGTTCCAAAAGTGTTGCGGCGTCTGCACGAATGCGACGTCGCCATCCTCGAAGTAGCCGAGCGTCCGGTCCAGGAACTCCGGGTGCGGCACCTGGTCGGCATCGAGGATGGCGATGAACTCGCCGTGCGTGCGGAAGAGTGCGTTGTTGACGTTGCCGGCCTTGGCGAAGCGCTCGAAGCCGTCCCAGCCGGGACCTCTCGTCAGATATCCGACGCCGACTCGCTCCGCCGCCACCGCGAACTCGGGCCGGTCACCGTCGTCGAGGATCCAGGTGGTGTGCGGATGATTCATGTCCCGGGCCGCGATCGCGGTCCGCAACACCATCTCCAGCGGCTCGTTGTAGGTGGTGATGAAGACGTCGACGGTGGCGTTCGGGTCCGCGGCGGGCGGTGCGGGCCGCTGCCGCGCCCGCCAGGCGACCATGGCGAAGAGCGCCGATTCGCCGAAGCTGTATGTTTCCGCCACCACCAGCGGCACCGCAATCCACCATGCGTGCCATGCGATGGTGTCAGACCACCGCCAGGCGATGTAGACGACTCCGAAGAACAGGACAGCCAGGGAGATGACTCGCGCACACAACAGGCGGCGCTCCCGCATTGATTCCCCCCCCAGGCCTATGCATATGTCGATGCGGCTGCTGTTACCGGCGCTGTCCGAGAGAGATCCGGGCCACCGTTGTCGGTAATCCGGTTCCTCTCTCGGCTGACTCGATCGCGATCCTCTGTCCGTATTTCGGGTCCCGCGGTGGCAGCGTTACGCCGGTGTCGGTCCGGCGGACGACACCGTCGGTAGGTTGGCGGAGTGCGCCGATTCGTCCGACGAGCCGTGCTCGTTGTGCTTGTGCTGGCGGAATTGGTCATCACGGTCGCCGCGACATGGACGTATGTGTCCGCGCGAGGACGGGTCGTCGAGGTGGCGGATGTCACGCCAGGTTCGACCGCGCTGGTGCTGGGTTCGCTGGTCGCCGACGGCGAGCCGGGCGAGTACGTGCAGGGGCGGCTGGACACCGCGGTCCGGTTGTATCGATCGGGCCGGGTGACGCGCATCGTCGATTCCGGCAATGGGACGCCGGCCGCGGGAAACGAACCGTCGGTGATGCGCGCCTACCTCATGCGCCACGGTGTGCCGGCGGCGGCGATCGTTGACGATCCGGCGGGTTTCGACACCGAGCGCAGTTGTCGGCGCGCCCGCGACGTCTACGGCGTCCGACGCCCGGTGATCGTCACCCAGGACTTCCACCTCGACCGTGCCATCGCGCTGTGCCGACGATTCGGGCTCGATGCGACAGGGGTGGCCGCCGACTGCGCATGCCGGTGGTGGACCTTGGCGCGCAACCACTTTCGGGAGGGCGTGCTCGCCCGGCCGCGGGCACTGCTCAGTGCGGTACTGTCTGCGGGCTAGGCGGGAGTTGACACTCTTCCTGGATCAGCGCGCCGAGCCGACCGACTCGTCCGGGATGCGCTCGTGGTCGCCGTCGTGTGCCGACCGGTTCCCGCGCAGCGACTGCGGCCACGACATCGGAATTCGGGGCCGACCGGTCAGGTACAGCGACCCGGGCAGTCTGCGCAGCACCTCGACCAACACCAGCGACAGCGCCATCGTCAGCAGGTAGGTGACGATGGTCCCCCACGGTTGGCCCAGGGTGGCCAGCAACCACGGCCGGTCACCCGACTGCGGATACAGCAGGAAGAACAGCACCAGCACGTGCGTGAGGAACAGGCCGAACGAACGATTGGCCGCGTAGGACACGACCCGGGCGAACCGAGGGGTGTCGGCGCGCCAGTGCTTGGCCCAGTGCGCGGCCGCGCCGTAGACGCAGACGATCGCGACCACGAGGAACGGCAGCAGCCACGGAAAGAACGCAGAGTTGTTGTCGTGCACCGGTTGTCCGCGGAACCAGACGCGGTACAGATAGGTCCCGACGCCGAGCGCTGCCGTCGTCGCGAGCGCGCCGGTCAGCAACCAGGTCTTGCCCACCAGCCAGCGACCGATGCGCTTGCGGTGCACCGCGGCGATCGCGCCGTACAGGATGAAGAACTGGTAGGGCACGAAGGTGGCGTAGTTGTGCCACCAGTACTGGGCGATCACCGGCGGCGGATTCCAGTAGGTGATGGTCATCGTGATGCCGAGCTGCAGGACGAAGCTGGCGGCCAGCAACTGCAGGTGGTGGCCAGCGGTCTTGCGGACCAGCCACACCACGGCCGGGAAGATCACGTACACCTGCAGCATCACGAACAGGAAGTACATCTGGAAGCCGGCGAGACCCCAGCTGGTCTGCCAGGCGAAGTTGTCCAGGCTCCGGGGAATCTGGGTGAAGTTGCCCGCCGCCCACATGCCGACGACCCAGTAGATCGCCGACCACGCCAGATAGGGGAATAGGACGAGCTTGATCCGGCGCCGCCAGAACCCGGGCGCGTTGAAATCCGGCTTGTCGAAGTTCTGATACATGAGAACAAAGCCGGTCAATGCGAAGAACATGTTCCGGGTGAAGTGCATCAACAGCGATGTCGTGTTAACCGGTGTGCTGCCGAACTCGTCGGTCGTCTGCGTTAGGCAGTGCACAAAAATGACCAGCGAAAACGTGGTGGCGCGAACCAGGTCGACATTGTGCAGGTAGGCACGGCGGGTGGGCTTGGCCGGTGCCGCGCCGTCCGGGTGCCGGGCCGCTCCGGCACCGGACGCGGCGGCGTCCGCGGTGGTCGGCAGTGTCGTCATACCCCGGTCTCAACGTCTGTCGGCAGTTCGGATCGCCGGCCTTTTTCTCGGGAGCGGAACCGACCCGAGCGGCCGTGATCATTTCGTGATCAACCACCAAGCCTAACAGCGAAACCTAGATGAACTCTGAGACGTCCCTGGGCAGTCGCTGCTAGCGGCTATCCAACATCGTCAGCTGTCCTGCGGGCCGGTGGGCAGGGTGCCGACAGCGGAGGTGTCCTTGAGGGCGACGCCGGACGCGCCGAGCGCTCGCGCGCCGGTGACGAGTGCCGATACGGTCCGTGCGGCATCGCGGTAGGTCAGTCCGTCCCGAGGTTAGGCATCGCTACATCGGGCGGGTGTCGCGTCGGCGACGTGGCGGGAAAGCTGAGGGGGACAAAGCAACTGGCGCCGGCGGGGTCGTAGCCGCTTCACCGGGATTCACAGGCGTGACCTATCGACGACGCATTCTGTCCGATGATTCGGAGGTGCCGCGAGGCCGGATCGGGCCGGTTACACTCGACCTCGTGGCATCGTGGAGTCCGCTGGAATGGCCGGTCCTGCGGCAATTTCGGTCGGGAGACGTGTTGGGGCGCGGGCCCGCCGTGCAGTCGGCGAAGACCCGTGCCATGTCCTCGCGTGTGGCGACCGCCGACCGTGTCGCCAAGAGTGTGTGTCCGTTCTGTGCGGTCGGTTGCGGTCAGAACGTCTACGTCAAGGACGAGCGGGTCATCCAGATCGAGGGCGATCCGAATTCGCCGATCTCCCGCGGCCGACTCTGCCCGAAGGGTGCTTCCAGCGAACAGTTGGTCAATAACCCGCTGCGGCAGACCAAGATTCGCTACCGGGCGCCGTACGCGACCGACTGGGAGGATCTCGACCTCGACACCGCGATCGACATGATCGCGGATCGGTTCATCGAGGCCCGACGCAACCACTGGCAGGAACGGGACGCCGACGGACGGCTGCTGCGGCGGACCATGGGCATCGCCTCGCTGGGTGGTGCCACGCTGGACAACGAAGAGAACTACCTGATCAAGAAGTTGTTCACGGCGGCCGGCGCGATCCAGATCGAGAACCAGGCGCGCATATGACACTCCGCCACCGTCCCCAGTTTGGGGGCTTCGTTCGGACGCGGCGGCGCTACGCAATCACTCCAGGACATGGCCAACGCCGACTGCATCGTGCTGATGGGCGGCAACATGGCCGAGGCGCACCCGGTGGGCTTCCAGTGGGTGGCCGAGGCGAAGGCGCGCGGTGCGCGGGTGATCCATGTCGACCCCCGATTCACGCGGACCTCCGCGGTCTCCGACAAGCACATCGCGATGCGTGCCGGGTCGGACGTCGTGCTGCTCGGGGCGCTGATCAACTACGTGCTCACCCATGAGAAGTACTTCCACGAGTTTGTCGTCGCCTACACCAACGCCGCGACGCTGGTCGACGAGAACTACCGGGACACCGAGGATCTCGGCGGTCTGTTCTCCGGTTTCGACCCGGAGACCGGGCAATACGACCGGTCGACGTGGCAGTACGCGGCCCCGGAGGGGCAGCGGCAGTCGACGGCCGAACACGGCGCCTCGGCGACCGCGCGGGCCGCGGGTGACGAACTTGGAGCCGGCGGCGCGCCGCTGGAAACTCCGCGGGTGTTGCGCGACGACACGCTGACCAACCCGCACACCGTGTTCCAGATCCTCAAACGGCACTTCAGGCGGTACACGCCGGAGATGGTGCGCGAGATGTGCGGCATCAGCCTGGAGGATTTCGACTACCTCGCGCGGTCGATCACCGACAACTCCGGGCGTGAACGCACGACCTGCTTCGGTTACGCGACCGGATGGACGCAACACACCCTCGGCGCCCAATTCATCCGCACCGCAGCGATTCTCCAGTTGCTGCTGGGTAACGTCGGACGACCGGGTAGCGGCATCATGGCGTTGCGCGGGCATGCGAGCATTCAGGGATCCACCGACATCCCGACACTGTTCAACCTGCTGCCCGGGTATCTCCCGATGCCGTCGGCCGGCAGGCACGACACCTTCGCCGAATACGTCGACGCCATCGGGTCTAAACAGCAGAAGGGGTATTGGGCCTACGCCGACACCTATGCGGTCAGCCTGCTCAAGGCGTGGTTCGGGGACGCCGCGACGGCCGAAAACGATTGGGGTTACGACTATCTGCCACGTCTCACCGGACCGGCCGGCACCTTCCAGACGACGGTGTCGATGCTCGAGGGTGAGGTCGAGGGCTACTTCGTGCTCGGCCAGAATCCGGCCGTCGGGTCGGCCAATGGGCGGCAGCAGCGGTTGGCGATGTCGCACCTGAAGTGGCTGGTGATCCGCGACTTGAACATGATCGAGTCGGCGACGTGGTGGAAGGACGGCCCGGAGATCGCCTCCGGTGAACTGACCACCACCGACATCGGCACCGAGGTGTTCTTCCTGCCGGCGGCGACGCACGTGGAGAAGGCGGGGTCGTTCACGCAGACGCAGCGGATGCTGCAGTGGCGGCACAAGGCGGTCAATCCGCCGGGCCAGGCGCAGAGCGATCTGGACTTCTTCTATCACCTGGGTGCGCGCATCCGGGCCAAGCTGGCCGACTCGGACGATCCGAGCGACTGGCCCCTGCTCAATATGACGTGGGATTACCCGCTCGACGAGCATGGCGATCCGGTACCTGAGTCGGTGCTGTCGGAGATCAACGGGTACTACGTGTCCGGCCCCAACGCGGGCAAGAATCTGTCGGCGTACACCGAGATGCGGGCCGATGGTTCGACCGCGGGCGGCTGCTGGATCTACACCGGTGTGTACGCGGACGGCGTCAATCACGCCGCCCGGCGAGTGCCGCACGGCGGTCCGGGGCTGACCCAGTCGGAGTGGGGCTGGGTGTGGCCGGCGGATCGTCGCATCCTGTACAACCGTGCCTCCGCAGACCCCGACGGCAAACCCTGGAGCGAACGCAAGAAGTACATGTGGTGGGAGCCGGACGCGGCGGGCCCGGGCGAGGGCCGCTGGGTGGGACCGGACGTGCCGGACTTCCCGGTGGACCGTGCGCCGAGTGCGCGGCCCGCCCCCGACGTGGGCGGTGCCCCCGGCATCGCCGGCGACGATCCGTTCGTCATGCAGGCCGACGGCAAGGGATGGCTGTTCGCGCCGAACGGTCTGGTCGACGGCCCCCTGCCCGCGCATTACGAGCCGCAGGAATCGCCGGTCGTCAATTCGCTGTACCCGCAGCAGCAGGCTCCGGCCCGAGTCATGTTCCCGCGCAAGGACAATATGGATGCGCCCAGCGGTAACAGTCCCGGTGCCGAGGTGTATCCGTACGTGTTCACCACCTATCGGTTGACCGAACACCACACGGCGGGCGGCATGAGCCGGTGGTCGCCGTACCTCGCGGAATTGCAGCCGCAGATGTTCTGCGAGGTGTCGCCGCAACTGGCCGCCGAACGGGGTCTGGTCAACGACGGCTGGGCGACGATCATCTCGCCGCGCGCGGTCATCGAGGCGAAGGTGCTCGTCACCGATCGGGTAAAGACGTTGTGGATCAACGGCAGAGAGGTCCAGCAGGTGGGCCTGCCCTACCATTGGGGCGTCGGCACGGACGCGGTGGTGACCGGTGACGCGGCCAACGATCTCGTCGGCGTCACCCTCGATCCGAATACCCAGATCCAGGAGTCGAAGGCGGGTTCGTGCGATGTGATCGCCGGTCGGCGACCGCAGGGCAAGGCATCCCTCGACCTCGTCACCGAGTATCAGCAGCGCGCCGGTGTGACTCCGATGACCGACAACATCCGGGTCACCGATCCGGCGCGGGAGGGGATTGATCCCAGCCCGGGCCAGGACAACCCGGCCGACGAAGGGTACACACGATGGTGACCGGCCGCGCACCGGGCGCGGGTGATCCGGTTACGGGAATGATGTTGTGTCGCAACACCATTACCTCGACGAGGAGGTGGATCTGATGGGCCAGCTATCCGGACCGACCGATCCCACCGTGGACGCGCACTGGGAGACACCCAAGCCACGCAAGGGCTTCTTCACCGACACGTCGATCTGCATTGGCTGCAAAGCCTGCGAGGTCGCGTGCAAGGAGTGGAACCACAATCCGCGCGACGGTGACCTCGAGCTGACCGGCATGTCCTACGACAACACCGTCGCACTCGGGGCGAGTACCTGGCGGCATGTCGCATTCGTGGAGCAGGACGCCGACCGTATCGAACTCGCCCGCGAATCCGGGCAGAAGCTGATCAACCTCGGCATGCCAACGGTGGGGGCCACGGGAGACGGTCCGGTCGGTCACGGCGCTGTCGGGAATGGTGCGGTCGGGAATGGCACTGTCGCACAAGGACTCGGTGGCCAGGCGGCCGGTCCGGTCGATACCCGTCCACCGGATACCCCCGAGTTTCGCTGGCTGATGTCGTCGGATGTGTGCAAGCACTGCACGCACGCGGGCTGCCTCGACGTCTGTCCCACCGGCGCGTTGTTCCGCACCGAATTCGGCACGGTCGTCGTGCAATCCGACGTATGCAACGGGTGCGGGACCTGCGTGGCGGGTTGCCCGTTCGGCGTGGTCGAACGGCGCAGCGACGGCACCGTTGAGCCGACCACTCGCGAGGGGCAGCGCAAGGGGGAACAGCCGCCGGTCCCGAACCGCGGCATCGCCCAGAAATGCACCCTGTGTTACGACCGCCTGATCGACGACGAGACTCCGGCCTGCGCCAAGACCTGCCCGACGACGTCGATCAAATTCGGCAACCACGACGACCTCGTGGACCAGGCGCAGGAGCGGGTCGCGGAATTGCACGCCCAGGGTCTGCCCGAGGCACGGCTGTACGGGGTGAACGAGAACGACGGTGTCGGCGGCACCGGGGCGGTGTTCCTGCTGCTCGACGAACCCGAGGTGTACGGGCTGCCGCCCGATCCGCGTGTGTGTACCGCCGACCTGCCGACCATGTACAAGCGGGCCGGCGTGGCAGCGGTGGGAATGCTTGCGGCCGCGGCGGTTTCCTTCCTGACGGGATCTAAGCGCCGATGACCTCATCCGACTTCGACTCCTACCGGCCACCTGACGAGCCGCGTCGCCGGAAGCGCCGGTTCGGCAAGGATCGGGGTCCGCAGCAGCGGCCCGGCAGCGGAATCGGCGGGGACGGCACGCGCGAGATGTCGATGGTGCCGCCGGTCGAGATGGAACACGCTGGGGGCGTTGACGCGGAGGGATTCACCTCGTACTACGGCCATCCGGTGGTCAAGCCGGCTCCGTGGGGTGAAGAGGTGGCCCTGTACCTGTTCCTCGGCGGTGTCGCCGGCGGGTCGGGGGTGATCGCCGCGGGTGCGCAGTTGAGCGGGCGACCGACATTGCGCCGGAACGCGCGGTTGGGTGCCTTGGGTGCGGTCGGGGTCGGCGCTATCGCGCTGGTGAAGGACCTGGGTCGGCCGGAGCGCTTCTACAACATGATGCGCACCTTCAAGGTGACATCGCCGATGAGTGTCGGGTCGTGGATTCTGTCGGCGTTCAGCGGGGCGCTCGGGGTGGCCGCCGTCGGCGACATTGACCGGATGACCGGCGAGCGTCTTCCGTTGGGGCCATTGCGTACTCCGCTGCGGTGGGTGGAGGCACCGGCCGGGCTGGCCGCCGGTCTCGTCGGCCCGCCGCTCGCGGTCTACACCGCGGTACTGCTTGCCGACACCGCCACGCCGACGTGGAATGCGATGCATCGTGACCTGCAGTTCGTGTTCGTCAGCTCAGCGAGCCTCGCCGCGAGTGGGCTGGCGCTGGTGACGACTCCGACGTCGGAGACCAAGCCGGCGCGGATCCTGGGCGCGCTCGGCGTCATCGGTGAGCTCACCGCGATGAAAATGATGGAATCCCAGATGGATTCGGTGGTCGCCGAGCCGCTGCACCACGGCACGCCCGGTAAGCTGCTGCGCTGGAGCGAACGGCTCGCGGTGGTCGGCGGTGTCGGTGCGTTGTTCGCCGGCGGGTTTCGACCGGCCGCGATCGCGTCGGGTGCCGCACTCCTGGCGGCCTCCGCGTTCACCCGGTTCGGCGTGTTCGAAGCGGGTATCGAATCCGCCAAGGATCCGCGCTACACCATTGTGCCGCAACAACGTCGGCTCGCCGCCCGCCGCGCCGCCGGCATCACCGACGACTCGATCACCACCGCCTGACCGTCCGATGCGCTCGTCGACCGGGCGTCAGGTGCCGGGGGAGCGTGGGATTTCGCGCGAGGGATGAGTCAGCCTCCCCGCTGGTCGTTCCCGCGAGGGGGGAGCCAGCCTTCCCGCTGGTCGTTCGCCGCTGGTTGAGTAGGCGCGCGGTGGGAGGTGGTCGTTTCCCGCTGGTTGAGTAGGCGCGCCTAGCGAGCTGGTCCTTTCCCGCTGGTTGAGTAGGCGCGAGGGACGAGCGCCGTATCGAAGCCAGCGACGCGCAGTTGTGTCGAATTCCGTTGACTGGGCGGTGATCTCCTGTCGTTCGGTGGGTGCTGGTTTCGATACGTCTCCTCGCTGCGCTCGTCGCCTACTCAACCAGCGGGTGTGCGCACCGCCTCGACCAGCGGGGCGAGATGCTTGCTCAACCAGCGGGTCCGCGGGGGCATGCGGTGGCTTCGGCTGGGCCCCGATGTTGCTTAGCGCACCGCGATCCCCGACCCTGCGACGGTCTCGCCGATGATCGGGTAGCCCGGCACTTCGCCGACGACAAGAAGCCCACCCGACGTCTGCGCGTCGGCGAGCAGCAGCAGGTCGTCCTCGGACACGTCCGCACCGACATCCAGCGCCGGCCGCACCCAGTCGAGGTTGCGGCGCGTGCCGCCGGACACATACCCGTCGCGCAACGCCGACCGTGCGCCGTCGACGACCGGTACCGCCGAGGAGTCGATCACCGCACGGACGCCCGACGCCCGGCCGAGCTTGAACAGGTGCCCGAGCAGACCGAATCCGGTGACGTCGGTCCCCGCTCGGACACCGGCGGCGAGCGCGGCAGCGGCGGCGTCGCGGTTGAGCTCCGTCATCACCGACACCGCCGCCTCGGACACGTCGCCCGTCTGCTTGTGCCGATTGTTCAGCAACCCGACCCCGATCGGCTTGGTCAGGGTGATCGGGAGTCCCGGCTGCGCAGCGTCATTGCGGATCAGGCGGTCCGGATCGGCGACGCCCGTCACGGCCATCCCATACTTCGGCTCGGGATCATCGATGCTGTGCCCGCCGATCACCGGGCACGCCGCCTCCGACGCGACCGCGAGGCCGCCCCGCAGCACCTCGGTCATCAGCTCCATCGGCAGTGTGCCGCGCGGCCAGCCGACCAGGTTGATCGCCACCACCGGCCGGCCGCCCATCGCGTAGATATCCGACAATGCGTTCGCGGCCGCGATCCGGCCCCAGTCGTAGGCGTCGTCGACGACGGGGGTGAAGAAGTCGGCCGTCGAGAGGACCGCCAGATCGTCGCGCACCCGCACCGCGGCCGCGTCGTCGCCGTCGTCGACCCCGACGAGGATGTCGCCGCCGGACTGCCCGGTGAGACCGGCCACCGCCTGCTCAAGCTCGCCCGGCGGGATCTTGCACGCGCATCCGCCGCCGTGTGCGTAGCTGGTCAGCCGGATCGAATCGATCGCCTCGTCGCCCATCGCGATACCCATGGCCCCCACCCTAGGCCGCGAAGGCGGCCGGACGTCCTCCCCGCTCGAACCTGTCCGATAACGTGGAAGGCCGCGTGGAGGCGTACGTGTCCTGGTGGACGCCCCCGGTCTTCAAAACCGGGGAGGCCGAGTATCTCGGTCTGGCGGGTTCGATTCCCGTCCGCCTCCGCCACGTACCGAGTGCTCCGCCACGTACCCAGTGCGCCCAGGAGGTTGAGGTGGCCGAGGTCGATCCGCGCCGGCTGATTCCGCGCACCGATCACCTACTGGCGCTGCCCGCGGTGATCGGCGCCCGACATCGGCTCGGCGACGCGACGGTTACCGACGTGGTGCGGGCGGCACAGGACCGGGCTCGTCGCGGCGAGCTGTCCCCGCACGACGTCGAGGCTACGATCCTCGCCGACCTCGACGACCGGTACGCGTCGTCGATGACGCCGGTCCTCAACGGCACCGGAATCGTGGTGCACACCAACCTCGGTCGCGCTCCGCTCTCCCCGACGGCGGTCGATGCGATCGCCGATGCGAGCGGGTACGTCGATGTGGAACTCGACCTCGCCAGCGGCACCCGCTCTCGCCGGGGGGCCGCAGCACGCGCCGCGCTGCTGCACGCCTGTCCGGCCGCGGGGGACGCGCTCGTCGTGAACAACGGTGCTGCGGCGCTGGTTCTGGCGACGACGGCGCTCGCCGCCGGCCGCGACGTGGTGATCAGCCGCGGCGAGATGATCGAGATCGGGGCGGGTTTCCGCCTCACCGACCTGATCACGTCCACCGGCGCGCGGTTGCGTGAGGTTGGCACCACCAATCGTACGCATCTCGCCGACTACGCCGACGCTCTCGGCGACGACACCGGCTGCGTCCTCAAGGTGCATCCCAGCAACTTCCGGGTCGAGGGATTCACCCGCGAGGCCGGACTGCCCGAACTGAGCGCACTGTGCCGTGAGCGCGGTATCCCACTGATCGCGGATCTGGGAAGCGGTCTGCTGCAGCCGGATTCGCTTATGCCGGACGAACCCGACGCGACGACCGCATTAACCGCGGGTGCCGACCTGGTGATCGCCAGCGGCGACAAACTCCTCGGCGGCCCGCAGGCGGGACTGCTCCTCGGCGACGCCGGCCTGGTGGGCCGGCTCGCGACGTTTCCGCTCGCCCGCGCGGTGCGCGCCGACAAGCTGGCACTCGCCGCCATCGAGGCCACCCTGCATGGTCCGACGCCGCCGGTCACCCGCTACCTGCACGCGGACCCCGCACAACTGCGCGAGCGTGCCACCCGGATCGGTGACGCGGTCGGCGCCTCGGCGGTGCCGCACGACGGTCGGGTCGGCGGCGGGGGAGCGCCGGGTGTTCCGTTGCCCGGCTGGGCAGTTCGTCTACCCGCCGACATCGCACCGGTGCTGCGTACCGGTTCCCCGGCGATCCTCACGCGGGTGCACGACGGAGCCTGCCTACTCGATCCCCGGTGCATTCCGGCGAGCGCCGACGACGAGGTGATCGCGGCGATCCGTGCGGCGCTCGACACCGACGTTACCCCGACGGACGACGATGGCCGACCGTAACTACGTCGTCGCCACCGCCGGTCACGTCGATCACGGCAAGAGTGCGCTGATCCGGGTGTTGACCGGCATCGAACCCGACCGGTGGGCCGAAGAACGGCGCCGCGGACTCACCATCGATCTTGGATTCGCCTGGACCACACTGCCGTCCGGCGCCGACGTCGCCTTCGTCGACGTACCCGGACATGAACGGTTCCTGGGGAATATGCTCGCCGGACTCGGCCCGACACCCGTCGTGCTGTTCGTCGTCGCCGCCGACGAGGGCTGGTCGGCGCAATCGGACGACCATCGGGACGCGATCGCGGCGCTCGGCGTCGAGCATGGCGTCCTCGTGCTGACCAAGGCCGACCGCGCCCCGGCCGACCGCATCGTCGCGGTGCTCGCCGAGGCGCGAGAACACCTGGCGGACACCGGACTTGCCGATGTCCCGGTGGTGGTCACGTCCGCCGTCACCGGCGTCGGATTCGACGACCTGCGCCGTACCCTCGACGACGTGCTGGCTGCCCAGCCGACACCGCTCGACGACGGGCGCGTCCGGCTCTGGGTGGACCGCGCCTTCAGCATCACCGGCGCGGGCACGGTCGTCACCGGTACCCTCGCCGCCGGCTCTCTCGCGGTGGGCGACCGCCTGGACATCATCGACGGCCGCAGCCCACGCTCGGTCATCGTCCGCGGATTGCAAAGCGAGGGTGCCGATGTGACCGCCGCACGCCCGGTCCGCCGGATCGCGGTGAATCTGCGTGGCGTTGCCGCCGCCGACATCGCGCGGGGCGACGCCCTCGTCACGCCCGACTCGTGGCCGCAGACGGCCGTCATCGACCTTCGCCGGGTAACGGGGGACTCTTTCGACGCGGCACCACAACACATCACTGCCCACGTCGGAACGGCGGCGCTACCCGCACGACTCCGCCCCTTCGATGCCGAACACGCCCGCCTTACTCTGGATCGGGCGGTGCCCCTGACGCCGGGTGACCGCATCGTCTTGCGTGATCCAGGGCACCGAGTCGTCGGCGGCGGACAGGTTCTCGACGTCGACCCGCCGCCACTGGGACGACGCGGCGACGCCGCCCGACGCGGAGATCGGCTGAGCACCATGGACGCCGATGGCGACCTGCTCGCCGAGATCGCCCGGCGTGGCGCCGTTGACGACACCCGGCTGCGGCGACTGGGTCTGATCGGCGGCCGCAGCCCGGAACCACCCGACGGCGTCCGGGTGACCGGCCGGTGGTGGATCGACGAGCAGGCCGTCGCCGCCTGGGCGGCTCGACTGCGGAGCGCGGTCGCCGATCTGCACCGGCGAGATCCGTTGGCGGCCGGCCTATCCCGCGGCGCGGTTGTTGATCTCTTGGCGCTTCCGGACGAGTCGCTGGTCGACGTCGTGGTAGCCGAGGCCGGGCTGGCATCGACGTCCGGTTACGTCGCCGAACCGGATAGCTCGCCCGGTCTGGGTGATGCCGAGGATGCCGTGGCGGCGCTGGAACATCGACTCGGTGATCGTCCGTTCGCTGCACCCGAAGCCGACGACCTTGCGGCACTGGGACTCGGCACCCGACACCTTGCTGCCGCCGAGCGCGGCGGACGGTTGATCCGGCTGTCCGGCGGTGTCGTCCTGTTGCCGACGGCGCCCGCCCTCGCGATGCGCACTCTTGCCGGCCTGGACCAGCCGTTCACCACCAGCGATGCCCGTCAGGCGCTGAAAACGACTCGCCGCGTGGTTATCCCGCTCCTAGAACACCTGGACGGCCGCGGTTGGACTCGACGGCTCGACGCCGGGCATCGCGAGGTCGTTCGCGCAAGCCGACGCTGAGCATCGCGGTCAGCGCGGTGTGCTCGTCGACGTTCCTGTCGCGCACACAGCACCCGACCGCGTGATCCGTGCGCCGTCCCAGGTGCGGGTGACGGCGGCGACCGCGCCGGTGGACACGGCAACACACTCGCCATCCGGATGCCTGGTGCGACGGAGGCGGGAAGGTGAATAGTTGGAGGCATGGATCTCGACGAAGCGATGACCACGACGTTCGCGGCCCGTGAATTCACCGACGATGACCTGCCGGACGACGTGCTCTGGCGCATCCTGGACACCGCGCGCTTCGCCCCGAGCGGCGGCAATCGGCAGGGTGCCCACATCACCGGCGTCCGCGACGAGGCCGACCGGCGGAAGTTGGCGGAGTTCAGCGCGCCGGCCGCGCGCCGGTATCTCGCCGCGCGGGCCAAGGGTGAGAATCCGTGGAACCCGGTGACCGCAAGCACCGTCACCCAGGCGGACCTCGACGCCATCGCCGGAGTGGACGCCTTCGTTGCTCCGATCGCCAACGCACCTGTCGACCTCGTCGTCACCGTGGATCTCGGCGTCCTCGCCACCCTCGACAAGGAACTCGACCGCATCGGCATCGCCGGCGGCGCCTCGGTATACCCGCTCGTCTGGAACATCCTCATGCAGGCTCGCGCCGAGGGGTACGGCGGCACGATGACCACGATGGCGATCGCAGCAGAGCCCGCCGTCCGCGACTATTTCGACATCCCCGACGGTCACGCGGTCGCCGCCGTGGTCCCGCTCGGCAAGCCCGTCAAGCAACTCACCAAGCTTCGGCGGAACCCGGTGCCGGACTTCGTCACTCGCGACCGTTACGACGGGCCGCCATTCGAGCAGCCCTGACCGCCCGCGCCGCACACGCCGCGGCGCTGCGGTCGCTTCGGTGGTGAGCGCGGCCCGCCCGCGACCGATCGGCGGTTGACAAGCGGCCGGCGGTTGACAAGCGGCGACACCGCGCGCATCCTTAACTCGAACCCGATTCGAGTTTGATTACTGACGGAGGGTCTTGCCATGGTCGCTACTACCCCGAACACCGACCGCGTGGTCTTCATCGGCGCCGCCGGAGAGATGTGTCGCGTCGCCATCGAGCGATTCGCCCGGGCCGACGGCGATTGGCCGCTGGTGCTCGCGGATATCCGTCCCGAGCTGCTCGAACCGTTGATGGCGACGTTGCCCGCGGGCCGCGCGACCGCGGTCCGTGCCGACCTGTTCGACCCCGCGAGTCTCGCGGACCTGGTTGCCGGTGCGGCCCTGGTGGTCCTGGGCGCGGGCCCCTACATCCGCACCTCGGAGCCGGTGATCGACGCATGCCTGGCGGCTGGGGTGCCCTACCTCGACTTCGACGACGACGTGGAGAGCACCGAGCATGCACTCGGCCTGGATGAGCGAGCCAAGGCGGCGGCCATTCCCCTCTACATCGGCTGCGGCGCCTCGCCCGGCATGTCGAATGTGATGGCCGTCGACGCTGCCGGTGACCTCGACGAGGTCGATGCGATCGATCTGGCATGGCTCGTCGGCGAGGAACGTCCGAACGTCGGCCGAGCGGTCATCGAACATATGCTGCACATCTCCGCTGGCGAATGCGTGACCTGGGAGAACGGGCAGCGCACGATGCACGAGACGTTCGTCGAGACCCTTCCGGTGCCGATCGTGGCCGGCGAACCCGATCGTCTCCTCTACGAGACCGCACATCCGGAGCCGGTGACATTGCCGCGCAAATATCCCGGCGCGGAACGGATTCGCTGCGTGGGGGGTCTCGATCCGGTGGCGATGAACGGGCTGTTCCGTGGCGTCGCACTGGCCATGCAACGCGGCGACCTCTCCACCGAGCAGGGCATCGACTTCGTCCACGGCGTCGCCGTTGGCGGAATGGGGAACCTGTCGGGATGGCGGGCCGCGGCACGCGGGATGGTCGGGCAGATCCGTCGCGGTGAGATGCGTCCCGGTTCGGCGTTCTTGTTTGCTGCGAAGAGTGCTGTGCGCCAACTTTTCCCGTACAAGGGCGGGCTGGTAGCCAGCGCGTACGGACTGGCGGACGGCAAACCAGCCAGGTCCACCCGTCGGATGGCGATGAACCCCGACGGTCCGATGAACAACATGGGCGGCGTCACCGGGACCGCGTGCGCTGCCTTCGCCGTGCTCGCACTCGACCAGAGTGGCAGCCGCACCGGCGCATTCGCGCCCGAGGACTGGGCCGAGCCGGCCGCGTTCTACCGCGCGCTGGAGCGCGTCGGCGTGCCCCGCCGGGACATCGTCGAGACGATCTGAGGAGGCGACCGATGAACACCCGAGACGAGACCTGCGACGTCGTGGTGGTCGGAGCGGGGATGGCCGGTCTGATGGCCGCCACCACGCTGAAGGACCGCGCGGACGTGATGGTGCTGGAAGCGAACGACCGACCGGGCGGTCGCGTCGAATCGGTTCGGCACGGCGACTACTGGATCAACGTGGGTACCCAGTTCACCGAGGGCACGGGCACACTGATCGACGCCCTCGACCGGCACGAGATCGGTCGCGGCACGCTGGCCGGCAAGAAGGTCGGACTCGATCTGAACGGCGGACTGGTCGACACCGCGAATCCTCTCGCGCTGATGTTCCGTACCCGCATGTCGTGGGCCGAACGCTTCGGTATGGCGGTCATGGGCGCCCGCATCATCGGTGCCGCAGCGGGATTGGACCCGCGGTTGGAGCGCACCAAGGTCGGGCGGTGGGCGCGCGCGACGCTGGACCGGCGCGCGGCGTCGTTCGCGGTGCGCGGCGTACGGTCCGAGGTGCCGAACGCGATGCTGCGGTCGTGGACCGGCCAGTGGATGGGGTGCGATCCCGACGAGACGGCGGCGACCCAGTTTGTCGCATCGATGAGTGTCGCGCTCGCGGATCCCGGCACGGTGCCCAACTTCTCGCTTCCGGACGGCGGCAACCAGACCCTCACCGATGTTCTCGCCGACGATCTCGGTGACCGACTTCGCTTGGGCGCGGACGTTCGCGCGGTCGAATCGACCGGACCGGACGGCGATGTCGTCGTTCACTACACCGATGCGACCGGTCCGGTACGGGTCACCGCACGCCGCGCGATCGTCGCCGTTCCCGCCGACGTCGCGACTTCGATCGTGGCCGGGCTACCGGATCGGTATCGACAAGCATTCGGCGACATCGGATATGGCCGCTACGTTGTCGTCGGCTATTTCACCGAGGAGCAGGGCGCGCAATGGTGGGACGACTTCTATGCGGTCTCCACGCCGCTGCTCGAGTTCCAGGCCGTGTTCAATCATGCGGCCGCCATTCGCGACGGAGCTCGTCGGCCGGGCGGTGCGCTCGCGTGCTTTGCCGGCGGCGGCAAGGCCGATGCGCTCCTCGAGCGCAGCGACGACGAGATCATCGAGTTGTTCAGCCGCGATCTCGTCACTGTGCTCCCGGAACTGCGCGGCAAACTGGGAACGCCGGTCGTCCGCCGGCACCATCGGGTCGTACCGTACTGGGCGCCGGGCGCCCGGGATTCCGTTGCCACACTGCGGCAGCCACTCGGCTCGATCCATTTCGCCGGCGACTACCTGCTCGACATGCCGTCGCTGGCCGATGCCGCCGAGTCCGGCGAACAGGCGGCCACCGCGGTCCTGGAGTCCCTCTAGCGGCGTATCCCGCTGGCGTCGCGCGGCGCGTCAGACGGCGTAGGTACCCAGGTACGCGGCCAGCAGCTTCGACGTCTCGGCGATCATCTCGGGATCGCCATGTCGGTCGACTCGAAAGGCCATGTCCAGCAGGCGGCTACCCGCCTCGTACCCCATCCGCGCCACCAGCGGCGGAGTGTTCCCGGCGATCAACCCGCGCTCGATCAGCGCACGCCGCAGCGACTCCGACTGCGCGACATCGAATCCTTCGGCGGTGGCACTGAGCACGGCGGTGCGGCGTGCCAGCCACAGCTCGAGGAATCCCGGATGGCTGCGGTAGTAGTCGACGTACGCCTGGACCACGCGATCCAGCGTCCGTACGAGGTCGTCACCCTCCGCGGCCACCAGCGCCGCCGACACTCCCGTGGCCAGGCCTTCGGCATGTCGTTGCGCCACTTCGGCGTCGACCTGAGTGCGGTCGGCGAAGTAGTGGTAGACCGACGCGATCGGGATGCCGGTGCGCTCGCTGATCGCTTTCAGGGTGGCGCCCTCGTACCGATCCTCGATCATCAGTGCCTCGGCCGCGTCGAGGATGGCGTCCCGGCGTTTGCGGCTGCGTTGCTGGACCGCGGCCGATCGCGCGGCGGGAGGAGAGTCGACCACGACTCGGATTCTACTACCGCGTGACGAATACGTCAGGGGCAGTGGTCTTTTCTTCGTCGGGGTGCTGGCGCCGGGCGGTCACGACAATGCGGCGCCGGGAACGCGTGCGGCTCAGCATCGACCGAAGGTCACCTCGTACGGCAGTGTGCCGTCCATAACGACGCGGCTGCCGTCCCACCGGAACGACACGTCGACGCGGCCGGTCGGGCCGGCGTTGGCGTCACCGTCCAAGCGAACCGAACGCATCGAAAGCTCCTTCGGGGCTCGGGACGGGCGGCGAGGGATCTCGCGGTCCGGTGTGCTGCCGGATAGTTCCGATCGTCGGCGTGAATTGTTAACCACGCCAAAGAGGTGTCGTTCGGCCGAACGAGGTGCGTAAGGTTCGGTGCATGGCGGACAGGGAGAACACGAACCCCGACGACACCCACGATCAGACTCACGACCACCGGACGACGGGGCTGAGCCCGGCTGGCGACGCGACCAGCGCCGACACCGACGTCGACACCACCCTCATCATCTTCGGCGCCACCGGTGACCTTGCCGCTCGGCTCCTGCTGCCCGCACTCGGTCAGCTCCTCGATCGGGAACCCGACCGCAAGGTGCACCTCGTCGGCGTCGGAACGTCCGAACTGTCGCAGCAGGAGTGGCGGGACAAGGTGGCCACCGCCTTCGGCGACGACCCGTCACCCTGTGCCCGCCAGGTCGTCGACGACACCGAGTACCGGCGGGTCGACATCACCGAACCCGAGCAGCTCGCGGCGCTGCTGCGCGAGGTGCACGGTCGGCCGGTGCTGTACTTCGCGGTCCCACCGGCGGTGGCGCAGAAATCGGTCGAGGCGCTCCGCCACGTCGACCTACCGGAGGGGATCGTGCTCGCGCCGGAGAAGCCGTTCGGCACCGACGAGGCGAGCGCGCGGGAGTTCAACGCGCTGCTGGCCGACCTGGTCCCGGAGAACCAGGTGTTCCGGGTCGACCACTTCCTCGGTCATTCGATTCTGTTGGATCTGTTCGGAATTCGGTTCGCCAACCGCGTCTTTGAGCCGGTGTGGTCTGCCGACGACATCGAGTCCGTCGTCATTCGCTACGACGAGACACTGGGTTTGGAGAACCGGGCGGGATACTACGACAAGGCCGGCGCTCTGGAAGACATGCTGCAGAGTCACCTGTTGCAACTGCTGGCCGTCGTCGCGATGGATCCGCCTGCGACACTGGGTGAACGGGATCTGCGCGATGCGGTGGGTGCGACGCTCCGCGCCGTACACGTGTGGGGTAACGACCCCGTTGGATCGTCGCGGCGTGCGCGGTATACCGAGGGAACGGTCGCCGGCCGGCACCTGCCGTCCTACGTCGACGAGCCCGGGGTCGACCCATCGCGGGAAACCGAGACGCTGGCCGAAGCGACGTTCGAGGTGTGCAATACGCGCTGGCAGGGTGTGCCGTTCACGCTGCGCTCCGGCAAGGCGATGGAACCGCCGGTCAAGGAGATCGCGCTGACCTTTCGGCCGGTGCGGCATCTGCCGCCGCAGTTCGGTCCCGCCGTCGAGCGCAACGTGCTGCGGTTGCAGTTCGGGCCGGACCTGATGTCGCTGCGCCTCAACGTGCACGACGGGACCAACCCGTTCGACCTCAATACCGTTGCGTTGGAAGCCGGATTGGGCGTGGGGTCGTTGCGCGCGTACGCCGAGGTGTTGTCCGGAATCCTGGACGGCGATCCGACGCTCGCGGTCCGCGCCGATGCTGCCGAACAGGGGTGGCGCATCGTCCAGCCGGTTCTGGACGCGTGGCGTGCGGGCAAGGTCCCCCTGGACAGCTATCCGGCGGGCAGCAGTGGCCCGGAGGACTGGCCCTCGCAGCGCCCGCATATCGCCACGCACACCGCATCCGACCAGGAGACCGGGGTCAAGGACACCCGCTAGGCGCCGGATGGGCTCCCGGCGGGCTGGCGATTAGTCCGCCCGGGAATCGGCGATATCGATGCCATGTGCGACCCGAGGCCGGAGCCTGCACCAGCACCGATACCGCCGCCGACGGAGGTGAGGGGAACTCAGCCGCCGGTTGCCTCGATGTGCCTCGATCGTGCCCGTGAACGCGCGGGGGGGGCTCAGCCGGCTCAGCCGCCGGTCGTCTCGATCGTGCCCTTGAACGCGAACGGCGTCGCGGCCGGCGCGCACCCCGTGAAGTTGCCGGTCGGCATCGGCCCGTTGACCCCGACCCGTGAGCTACGACCGTCGGTACCCTTCCGGACGCTGATCTGGATCGCGTACTTGTCCTTGAGCGCCGGAATCATGCCGAACGGACGAACCTCACTGATCGGGTACACCAGTGACGCCGCATTCCCGCTCGAGCTGATGCAGGTGATCGGGCCGCGGACCTGGATCGGCGTGGGATTCATCCCGTCGAGCATGGTCGCGACGTAGGTGCCGGTGGTCTTGCCGTCCTTGTCACGCACGCCCTGGGCATCGATACGCAGCAGGCGCAGGGTCGGTGTCAGGTGCAGATCGCCCTGGATGGTCAAGGATGCCGGTTCCGCCGCGGACGCGGTCCCGCCGGTGATGAGTGTCGTTGCCGCCAGGGATGCTGCAGCGGCCAACCCGAGTGCTACGCCGAGTGGCTTCTTCATGATCAGAATCTCCTAAACTCGCCGAATAGTCCGACCCGTACCGCTCACTCTGCACGCATTGAGCTGAAGACACGCTGAAAACGCCAGCATTGGGCCCCGGTATCTGGCCGCCGGGGCCTGTCGGGCGTGTCCGGCGCTGGAAGTCGCTGGGAAAGTCGCTGGCCTGCGGTGTCGCGTCGGCGGCAGGATGGCTGCATGGCGATTCCGGCGTCTGAGGTGCGGATCGAGCGCGCAGGCCCCGACGGCGCGGGTATCGCGGCGCGGCTGCAGGTCGACTTCGACACCGAGTTCGACGTGGCGCCGCCGCCAGCGGCCGTGCTGGAAGCGCGGTATCGCGGGCTGCTCGCCGATCCGGCGGCGTTCGTGCTGTTCGCGTGGGACGAGGATGCCCGTGTCGGCTCGGCGAGTGGCGACCGGCCGGTCGGCTACGCCCTGGTCACGCTCCGGCCGACGATCTACTGCGACGGCCCGCTCGCGGTGCTCGACGAGCTGTACGTCGTCCCGGACCGGCGGGACGGCGGCATCGGCACGCGGTTGCTGTCGGGTGCCGTCGACGAGGTTCGCGCCCGCGGCGGCGGCGAGATGCACATCAATGTCGACGAGATCGACACCGACACCCGGCGTTTCTACGAGCGGCACGGCTTCGTGAACATCGAACCCGGCACCGACTACCGGATGCTCTGCTATGTCCGGGAATTGGAGTAGAGCGGCGAATTGGAGTAGCGCCGAGTTCGTTTGGCCGACGGCATGCGTCGGTCAACCTGTGGCTTAGCGCATGTGATACGCCGGAAGCGGCTGGCCGAGTGGCGGCGTCGTGGACGCACGCGTCGCCCGTCGCGCGAAGTATTTCGCGCAGACGACCGCCGTGATCAGCATCGCCAGCAGCCGCAGTACCTGTGCGGTGGTCACCACCGGGCCGGCGCCGGCGCTCTGCGCGGCCGCCAGTGCGGCGTAGATCCCGCCGGGCGTCGTGGCCAGATAGGCATCGACGAGCGACATCGAGGCAAACCGGGCGAGCCCGACCGCCAGCACCAGGCACCCGCCGATGGTGACGGCGATCAGGGTCAGGGTGACCGGCAGCAGCCGGGTGAACCGGCGGACGCTGTCGCGAGAGAAGGATCCGCCCGCCTGCCAACCGATCACGGCGTATGCCGCGTTCGCGACGATGCCCGTCGGCTCCGGCATCCACGACGGATCGCCCAGCACCCCGAGCAGCACGGTCAGCGCAAGCGGGGTCAACAGAAACGGTGCCGGAATATGGAGGCGGGCGCCGAGATGCCCACTGACGACGACGAGTCCGACCAGGACCAGTGCCGTCAGACCGGTGAGGCCGTGCCCGCCAATCCCCGCCGAGCCGCCGTTGTCGCCGAACAGCATCAGCAGCCCGGGCAGGGTCAGCGTCACGATGACCAGCCGAAGGTATTGCGACATCGCGACATAACGGTGATCGACCTCGAGTTCTGGTGCCATGGTTGCGATTCCGCTGGCACCGCCGGCCAGGGTGGACAGCACCGCGGTGGACGGACCGAGGTCGCCGGCCCGTCGCCACAGCAGATACGCGCCGCCGAGGCACAGGACCACCGTGAACGCGACGATCACACCGGATACTCCCAGGTGCCTGGCGAGGTCGCCGCCAGACACGAATGCCAGTGGTGCGGCGGCCATCACGCCGATGACGCCCTGGGCCGGGCGCAGCAAATGGCGGGTGGGGGCGAACTGGCGCCCCGACGTCAGCGTGGTGGCCGCGGCCATCACCAGCGCCGCGATCAGCCATGCGGCGGGTGCGCCGACGGCGGCTAGGCAGAAGCCGAGAATCGCCGTCCCGGACAGGCAGACCATCCACCGCAGGACGCCGATCCGCAGCCCGGCGTAATCCAGGTTCGGCCGGGCGGTCAGCATGCGACGGACTGCAGACTGGCAAATACCTGCCCGTCGAACAACTTTCGTGCCGTCCGGCGGATACGCGCGGTCACACCGTCCCGGGGATCGATCTCGACGCTCACGCGCCCGGACGGATGTGCGACGTCGAACGGATGCGGCTCGTCGTGGGATGCATCGCCGGTGCCCACCACCGCGGCCGGGAGGGTGTCCGGAATGGTCGAGGCGGTGGCCAGGCAGACCGCGCCGGACACCGCATGCGCCGGGTGGCAGGTCGCCGGCACGAAATAGCGGGACGTGATACCGGCACCGACGCCGGCGGGGGCGTCGCCGACCAGCATCACCTTCGGCAGCACCGACCCGCCGACGTCACCCATCCCCATCGCCTCGCCGGCCTTCAGCCGAAGCTCGGCGATCCGCTTGAGCAGCAACGTGTTTGCGTTGATCTCGGCAGCCGGTTCGCGGCCGGTGATGCCCAGGTCGGCCGCGCGGGCGATGATCGCGCACACCGACGCATCGATGGCGGTGATCTCGACGCCGTCGATGACATCGTTGGCTTTGCCGGTGGGGAAGAGGGTGCCGGTCGTCCCGCCGAGGTAGTCGCGAAACGTCATCGCCACCGTGGTGGCCGGGCTCATCCGATCGCCGATGTCCGCCGGCGCGTCGTAGGCGATCTGTCCACCCGGCGTGGCGACGACACAGTCGGCGCGGGCCCCGGTGTTGACCATCCGCACACGCACCGTGGTGGCGTCGCCGGTCGGGGTGACCAGCGCGCGCTCGATGGCGAACGGGCCGACGCCGGCGAGAACGTTACCGCAGGTCGGCGACCAGTCCACGTGGACCGCGTCCGGACTGACCTGGGCGAACAGGTAGTCGACATCGCAGTCGCCGGCGGGTGACGGGCTGACGATGGCAACCTTGCTGGTGGTCGACGAACCACCGCCCAGGCCGTCGATCTGGCCACGTGCGGGGGAGCCCATCAGCGCCGGTAGCAGCGTGTCGAGGTCGGCACCGGTGCGGATCAGGTCGGATTCGAGGAAGAACATTCCGCGCGACGTGCCGCCGCGCATCATCATGGCCGGAAGGGAGAGCAACATCGTGCGGTGGTCCATCCATCCAGTGGTGTTCGGTTCCGCGGTGCCGCCGGATACCTCTACGGGTCGCGGCGTCGCGTGCGCGGTCGGGGGTCGTGGTCGGGCCTGCGGAGACCCGACAGGCCAACGTCGCTACGTCAACTAAAATCAACTGTCAGTTGATTCGATTTCGACGGTAGCGACGGTCTCCAGGTCCGTCAATCGGCGTGACGAAGGTCACGGTGGACCGTTGTCTGTCTTGAAACCCTGTGGTTACCTGCGGATAATCGGGAACATGAACCAGGGCCCGACGACGTCGACCGGCGACACGCTGGCGGCGCGGCTGAACTCCCTGATTCGACGGCATTCAACTGAGCACGGCACGCTGACCAACGGGCAGCTCGCCGCCGCGCTGAAGGCCGACGATCCGGGGCTGAAGGTGAGTGGTGCGTATCTGTCGGCGCTGCGTACCGGTAAGCGCACGCGGCCGTCCGCCGAATTGCAGGTCGCGCTGGCCCGCTACTTCGACGTGCCGGTGTCGTATTTGGTGGATCCGGCCGCCGGTGTCGATGGTCGTGTCCCGCACCTGGACCAGATGGATCAACTGGGTGTGCGGTCGATCGCGCTGCGCGCAGCGGGGCTCGACCAAGAGAGTCTGTCGACGGTGGTGGCGGTGCTCGACCACGTGCGGCGCCTGCAAGGGCTGCCGCCGGTGGACGACACCGAGTTCGTGGCCGACGGTGATGCCGACCGTATCCCCGGCGACGGTGCGTGACACCCATGGCCAGGCATCACGACGGCAGCCCGCTCGACGATGCGGAGGTCGACAACGTACTCGACCGCGCCCGGGAACGCTTGGTGTACTGCGGATTATGGCGGGCAACCGATCTGGGCTCGGTGACGCGTCGGGTCCGTGAACTCACCGGACGCCGCGTCGAATTGACCCCAATGCAGCTGTCCCATCGGTCGCTGCACGGTCTGCTGGTCTCCACCGCGGACGTCGATTACGTGGTGTACGAGGAGAATACGTCCAGATTTCATCAGGAGCACATCATCCTGCACGAGCTGAGCCATCAGCTCTGGGGGCATCAGGGCCAGATCGTCGGCGGCGGTGCCGGTGAGTCGATCGACCCGCGCGCATGGTCCGAACCGGTCGAAGTGTTGGGCCGCAGCGGCTACCTGGACCGCCAAGAGTGTGAGGCGGAGGTGATGGCTTCGCTTCTTGGGCAGTCGATTTCGTCGGGGCCGCAGCCCACGCACCATCCTGGTCTGGCCCGCGTACTGCGGTCGTTCGATCTCGGCTCCGGCGAGTAGCGCTCGAAGGTGCCGGCGCACGAGGCGATCGGATTCATCCTGCCGGCGGCGGTGTGCTGGCTGGGCTCGCTCTACTGTCTGGGGTGGTTGCGCCTGCGACCGTGGAACCCGGCGATCGCGGCCATCCTGCTCGCGTTCGTGGCCCGCGGGTGTGCGTCGCTGCTGGGTGCGCCGCGGGTGTACTACGCGGTGGATTCCTTTGTCGGAGCGGCGAATCTGTCGAGGCTGCTGATCAATGCCTGCATGATCGCGTGGAGCGTGCTGATCCTCACGGCGATCGCCTACTGGGTGCTGCCCGCCACCAGGGCGCGCCAGTTGACCTATCGGTGGTTCGCGGCGGCGGTGCTCGCGGTGGTCGTCAGCGCGGTGATGTGGTGGGGGGTGCGGCTGCCCGAGACGCCGGAGAGCTTCTCCGAGGTCCACGCCGGTGACGACTTGCGCGTGGTCGTCTTCATGCTCATCTACCACGGGCTGGTGGCCATCGCGCTGCTCGCATCGGTCGTGTGCTGCGTCCGGTTCGCGCGGCTGTCCCAGCTGCGGACGTTCCGGATCGCGATGTGGGTCACGGTCGCCGGCGCGGTCACCTATCTGACGTTCTCGCTGCATCGGATCGTGGCGATAGTGGGCACGGTGGTCGGCTGGGATGTCGGTGCGTGGCGGTCGGCGACCCCGCTGATGACCGGCATCGGCACCGTGCTGATGATGACCGGGTTGACGATGCCGATGTGGGGTCCGGCGGCCGTCGGCCTGACCCGTCGTCGCCGTACCGCCGAGCGGTATGCAGCGCTGGAACCGCTGTGGCGGGATCTGCGGGCGGCGGTGCCGGCCATCTCGATCGCCGCGACGTCGGCCGGCGACACCGGCGACCTCGACTATCGGCTGTACCGCCGCATCATCGACATCCGCGACGGCCTGCTGGCGATCTCGGCGTACTTCCCCGACAGCGGCGGTGACTCGGACACGGGGTCGGAGGTCGCCGACGCCGCACCGGACCGGGTCGCGCGCGACATCCGGGATGCCCTCACGACGCTGCGTTCCGCGGAGCACGACGAACCTGCTCCCGGCCATCGGCGCGAACACCTGGCCAGCGTCGACCGGGTCGCCGAGGTCGACTGGCTGGTCGCGGTGTCGAGGAGCTATGTGCGGTTACTCGGTTCGACCGCTCCGGTTTCCCGCTCACCGATTCGGCTCCCGCTCACCGGATCTGGTGAGCGCGAGCGTGCTGGGTGAGCGGGTGCGCCGGTTGCCGCGCGGTGCTGGACGAGTCGTACGTCGTTCCAGATCGGCGGATGCTCGGCACCCGCACCCATGGGCTGCCCCAGATTCGTCCGTTCGGACGACCCCGGCCGAAGCCACCGTGTGGGACAGTAGGTCGTCGTCGTCACCGCAGGTAGGGGTAGTTATCGTGAGCGTCAAACGCTGGATTGTCGGGTTCGTTGTCGCAGCATCGCTGACGACCGGTGGAGTCGGTGCGGCCCAGGCCATCTCGCCGCTCGAACGCAACGGCTCGGTGACCGACGCCAGCACCGACCTCGAGGTGGCGAACTACGCCTACCGGGATCAGACGATGTACCGGTTCTCCCAGCGGGAGGCGATCGCGTACGCGTCCGGCGCCAAGACCGCGGTGCAGGCCACTCGATCGCTGAACAAGCATCTCGGCCGGTACTGCGCGTCCGCGAGGCTGATCAGCCGGGCGCTCTCCGACCAGGGCTATAACAGTGCGACCATCCAGAACTTCTACTACCAGTCGGGCTGCATGAAGGCGCCGGCCGTCACGCATCGGGGGCCGCGGCGATAGGTGCTCTCGCGGGGTACCGCGCGGAGGTAGTCGCAGTCGCGAGCCGCACCACGCCTTAAACGCGGACCGTACAGGTAAACGCGGACCCTACAGAGTCCGCGTTCACCCGCAGGGTCCGCGTTTAGGCATCGCGGCGAGCGACATCCGGGAATGCCCTCACGACGCGCCTTCCGGTCCGACTTCCCGCTCACCGATTCGGACTACTGCAACGCAGTGTGCACAGCCTGTCCCTCCTCCCTCCGTTCACCCCTGGCGAAAACCGCCCGGGAACAAACATCCCGCCACCAAGGTTGAGTCCGTCAGACTGAACTTTGGAGGTTAGATGTCCCAGACACCACAGACATACTCGGTGCCGGTACTTTTCGTCCCTGACCTGGTCGTTCTGCCCGGCATGGTGGTGCCGGTGCCACTCGACGACGCCGCGCAGGCGACCGTCGACGCGGCCCGGGCCAGCGAGTCCGGCAAGCTGCTGGTCGCGCCGCGGCTCGACGACCGGTATCCCAGCTACGGCGTGATCGCGTCGATCGTGCAGGTCGGTCGCATGCCCGGCGGGCAGATGGCGGCCGTCGTCAAGGGGGAGACCCGTGCGCACATCGGCACCGGCGCACCTGGCCACGGCACCGCGCTGTGGGTCGAGGTGACCGAGACCGCCGACGACGAGCCGACCGCCGAGACCAAGGCGCTGGCCGCCGAATACCGCCAGCTCGTGGTCGCGATGCTGCAGCGTCGGGAGGCGTGGCAGATCATCGACGCGGTCAACCAGATGAGCGATCCGTCGGCGCTCGCCGACACCTCCGGCTACTCGTCGTGGCTGTCCGACACCCAGAAGCGGGAAGTGCTGGAAACCCCCGACGTCGCCGAGCGGCTGCGGTTGCTCATCGACTGGACCAGTGAGCACATCGCCGAGACCGAGGTCAGCGACAAGATCGCCGACGATGTGCGCAACGGTATGGAGAAGCAGCAGAAGGAGTTCCTGCTTCGTCAGCAACTCGCCGCCATCCGCAAGGAACTCGGTGAGGACGAACCCGAAGGCGCGGACGACTACCGCGGTCGCGTCGAGGCCGCCGATCTGCCGGACAACGTCCGGGAAGCGGCACTGCGCGAGGTCGGCAAGCTCGAACGTGCCAGCGACCAGTCGCCGGAGACCAGTTGGATTCGCACCTGGCTGGACACCGTCCTGGACCTGCCGTGGAATATCACCACCGACGACTCCACCGACATCGTCCGCGCCCGGGAGATCCTGGACGCCGACCACCACGGTCTGGACGACGTCAAGGACCGCATCGTCGAATATCTGGCGGTGCGCGCCCGACGGGCCGAACGTGGTCTGCAGGTCGTCGGTGGACGCGGCTCCGGTGCCGTGATGGTGCTGGCCGGACCGCCCGGCGTCGGCAAGACGTCGCTGGGTGAGTCGGTGGCGCGTGCCCTCGGCCGCAAGTTCGTCCGGGTCGCCCTCGGCGGCGTCCGCGACGAGGCCGAGATCCGCGGTCACCGCCGCACCTACGTGGGTGCGCTGCCCGGTCGTATCGTGCGCGCTATCGGCGAGGCGGGGTCGATGAATCCCGTTGTGCTGCTGGACGAGATCGACAAGGTCGGCTCCGACTTCCGGGGTGACCCGGCCGCGGCGCTGCTCGAGGTGCTCGACCCGGCGCAGAACCACACGTTCCGCGACCACTACCTCGACCTGGACCTGGATCTGTCCGACGTGGTGTTCCTTGCGACGGCCAATGTCGTGGAGAACATTCCGTCGGCGCTGCTGGACCGGATGGAACTGGTGACGCTGGACGGCTACACCGAGGACGACAAGGTCGCCATCGCCCGTGACTACCTGCTGCCCCGGCAGGCCGAGCGGGCCGCGCTGAGCGACGACGAGGTCACCGTGACCGACGACGCGCTGCGCGAGATCGCCGCGAACTACACCCGGGAACCCGGTGTGCGCCAGTTCGAGCGACTGCTCGCCAAGGCGCTGCGCAAGGTCGCGACCAACCTCGCGTCCGGAAAGGCCACCGCCCCAGTGCGACTCGATGTCGCCGACCTCAAGGATCACTTGGGACGGCCGCGGTTCACCCCGGAGTCCGCGGAACGCACCGCGGTCCCCGGCGTCGCAACTGGTCTAGCGGTCACCGGCATGGGCGGCGATGTGTTGTTCATCGAGGCGAACTCCACCGACGGCAAACCCGGCCTGCAGCTCACCGGCCAGTTGGGTGATGTGATGAAGGAGTCGGCGCAGATCGCGCTGTCCTACGTCCGTGCCCACGCCAACGAGCTCGGGATCGATCCCGAGGCGTTGAACAAGACCATCCACGTGCACGTGCCCGCTGGCGCGGTGCCCAAGGACGGTCCGAGCGCGGGCGTCACCATGGTCACCGCGCTGGTGTCGATGGTGACCGGCCGGCAGGTGCGTGCCGACGTCGGCATGACCGGCGAGGTCACACTGAACGGCCGGGTGCTGCCGATCGGCGGCGTCAAGCAGAAACTGCTTGCCGCACAACGCAATGGGCTGACGACCGTCTTCATCCCGCAGCGCAACGAGCCCGACCTGGACGACGTCCCGGCCGAGGTGCTCGAGGCGCTGGAGGTCAAGCCGATGGTCGACGTTGCGGACATCCTCGCGCAAGCGTTGGAGTCGGTAGACACCGCCGGCGAGTCGGCCGATGGTTCGGCCGCCGCGGCCTGACGCCAGGGGAGCAAAGCGGGTGCGGTGTGTGTCGGTTACCGGCGCACACCGCACCCGCTGTCGGCGCAGACCTGAGTTTCGCCGTGGCGACGGGCTCGATCGGCGAAAATGAGCAGAGCAGCCGAGCACCCCTACCGACGCCGTACGTGAGGAGCTATGCCGATGTCCGAACCGTCCGCAGAGTCCAGCCTGCCCACCGTCACCGACGCCGAGATGGAGACGGTCCTGCAGTACGCGCAGCCGTATTCGATCGTCATCCTGCGCACGGGTCCGCAGCACGATTCGCCCGACGCCACTTCCCTGCTGCGCGAACACAATCGGCGCAATCTCGCGCTGCGGGCCGCGGGTGAGCTGGCCGTGGTGCTCCGCATCGACGACGATTCCGACGTCACCGGCGTCAACATCTTCGATCGCGATGTGCCGACGACCACGACCCTGGTGAACGACGATCCGGCCGTGCAGGCCGGGGTCCTCGCGGTCGAGATTCATCCCGGCCACGGGTTCCCCGGCGACTCCCTCCCGCCGGAGCCCGACTAGCGCACCGACGCGATGCCCGGTGATTTCGATACGGGACTCGCTGCGCTCGCCCCTACTCAACCACCGGGGGCTGCGGGCTTTGCTCCGCTCGGTCGGATCCGCTGGTTGAGTAGCCGCGCGGTCGGGTTCGCTGGTTGAGTAGCCGCGAGGAACGAGCGGCGTATCGAAATCAGCCCCGGCAGGCTCGGCGACTTCGGGTCTCGCTGTGCTCGGTCGGGTCCGGGGGCTGTGGGTCTCGCTGCGCGCGGTTGGGTCCGCTGGTTGAGTAGCCGCGAGGGACGAGCGGTGTATCGAAACCAGCCCCCGGCAGGCTCGGGGAACTTCGGGTCGAACAGCCGACACTCCCGCCAGCCACGACCCTGAGTGATCTAGACTCAACTTTTTTCGTCGAATCGGGAACATCCGCGCCGGACGACCCGTTGAACCTACACAGAAACCTGAGTCGCACGCACTCAAGTCGAGTTGACTGACCGCCTCCGGATCGATTAAACATTGAGTCGGATGCGCTGAAGTCTGGTCCGACGGCCCCGACAAGGGTTTCGCCGGACCACTTCGGGTGCGTACACCCACGAACTAGGAGGAAACACACATGTCCCGTGCTGTTGGAATCGACCTCGGTACCACCAACTCGGTGGTGTCCGTGCTCGAAGGCGGCGAGCCGACCGTCATCGCCAACGCCGAGGGCTCCCGCACCACCCCGTCCGTCGTCGCGTTCGCGCGCAACGGCGAGGTGCTCGTCGGACAGCCCGCGAAGAACCAGGCGGTCACCAACGTCGACCGCACCGTGCGTTCGGTCAAGCGCCACATGGGCGACAACGACTGGACGACCGCCATCGACGACAAGAAGTACACCCCGCAGGAGATCAGCGCCCGCACGCTGATGAAGCTCAAGCGCGACGCCGAGTCGTACCTGGGCGAGGACGTCTCCGACGCCGTCATCACCGTCCCCGCATACTTCAACGACGCACAGCGCCAGGCCACCAAGGAAGCCGGCCAGATCGCGGGCCTCAACGTCCTGCGCATCGTCAACGAGCCGACCGCGGCCGCCCTGGCCTACGGCCTGGACAAGGGCGAGAAGGAACAGACCATCCTCGTCTTCGACCTCGGTGGCGGCACCTTCGACGTCTCGCTGCTGGAGATCGGCGACGGCGTCGTCGAGGTCCGCGCGACATCGGGCGACAACGAGCTCGGTGGCGACGACTGGGACCAGCGCATCGTCGACTGGCTGGTGGAGAAGTTCAAGGCGCAGAACGGCATCGACCTCACCAAGGACAAGATGGCGATGCAGCGTCTGCGTGAGGCCGCGGAGAAGGCCAAGATCGAACTGTCTGCGTCGCAGAGCACCTCGATCAACCTGCCGTACATCACCGTCGACGCCGACAAGAACCCGCTGTTCCTCGACGAGCAGCTGTCTCGCAGCGAATTCCAGAAGATCACCTCGGACCTGCTCGAGCGCACCCGCGCACCGTTCCAGGCGGTCATCAAGGATGCCGGCATCTCCGTCGGCGACATCGATCACGTTGTGCTCGTTGGTGGTTCGACCCGCATGCCGGCCGTCACCGAACTGGTGAAGGAACTCACCGGCGGGAAGGAGCCCAACAAGGGTGTCAACCCGGACGAGGTCGTCGCGGTCGGCGCCGCCCTGCAGGCCGGCGTGCTGCGCGGCGAGGTCAAGGACGTGCTGCTGCTCGACGTGACCCCGCTCTCGCTGGGTATCGAGACCAAGGGCGGCGTGATGCACAAGCTGATCGAACGCAACACCACGATCCCGACCAAGCGGTCGGAGACCTACACCACCGCCGAGGACAACCAGCCGTCGGTGCAGATCCAGGTCTACCAGGGTGAGCGCGAGATCGCCTCGCACAACAAGCTGCTCGGCAGCTTCGAGCTCGGTGGCATTGCCCCTGCGCCGCAAGGTGTTCCGCAGATCGAGGTCACCTTCGACATCGACGCCAACGGCATCGTGCACGTCACCGCGAAGGACAAGGGCACCGGCAAGGAGAACTCCATCCGCATCCAGGAGGGCTCGGGCCTGAGCAAGGACGAGATCGACCGGATGATCAAGGACGCCGAGGCGCACGCCGAGGAGGACCGCACCCGGCGCGAGGAGGCCGAAACTCGCAACCAGGCCGAGTCGCTGGTCAACCAGACCGAGAAGTTCCTCAAGGAGAACGAGGACAAGGTCCCCGGTGACGTCAAGGAGAAGGTCACCGCCGCGGTTGCCGAGGCGAACGAGGCGCTGAAGGGCAACGACATCGCCTCGATCAAGTCGGCCGTCGAAAAGCTGTCGACGCAGTCGCAGGAGATGGGTCAGGCCATTTACGCGGCGTCGCAGGCGGAGTCGGCCGACGGGTCCGCCCCGACCGGTGGCAGCACCGACGGTGACAGCGACGTCGTCGACGCCGAGGTGGTCGACGAGCCGAGCAACTCCGGAGACACCAAGTGACCCAGGGTGACCCCGACGCCGGTGCCGTCGACCCGGCCGAGCGAGACTCGGCCGGCGCCGACGAGCCGATCACGGTGACCGACCGGCGGCGCATCGACCCCGAGACGGGGGAGGTGCGCGCCGGCGGCGACGAGGACGCCACCGCTTCGGCGGAGACGGAGGCGTCGGGCAATCCCGAGGTTGCCGAGCTCACCGCGGCTCTCCAGCGTGAACGCGCTCAGTTCGCCAACTACAAGCGGCGGACCGAAGAAGAGAAGCAGGGTCGGGTTGCGTTCGGCAAGCAGGTGCTCATCGAGAAGCTGCTGCCGATCCTCGACGACCTCGACCGTGCCCGCGAGCACGGCGACCTGGAATCGGGGCCGCTGCGCGGTGTCGCCGACAAACTGGTCGCGGTGCTCGACGGAGAAGGTCTCGCCAAGTTCGGTACGGCCGGTGACGAATTCGTCCCCGACCTGCACGAAGCCGTCCAGCACGACGGCGACGCACCCGACCCGGTGATCGGCGCGGTGTACCGCAGCGGTTACCGGCTCGGTGACAAGGTGATCCGCACCGCGATGGTGACGGTCACCGATCCACCCGCGGGCGGATCGTCGGCGGCCGACGCCTCGGCCACGCCGTCGGAAAACCAGCAGAGTGGTGCACAATAATCACCTGCGAACTGCCCGGTGATGCGCCGTCGAACACCACGTTCCGGCGCATCACCGCGGGCGGTCCCCGGACCAACCGGCGCGGCGTCACCACGCCGTCCCGGCCACAACTTCATCCCGAGTCCACAACTGAATCCACCAAAGGAGGTGACGTCTGATGGCACCCCAGCGTGAATGGCTGGAAAAAGACTTCTATTCCGACCTCGGCGTCGCTTCGGACGCGTCCGCCGACGACATCCGCAAGGCCTACCGCAAACTGGCCGCCGAACTGCATCCCGACCGCAACCCGGGTGACACCGCCGCCGAGGACCGCTTCAAGCGCGTCTCCGAGGCAAACAGCGTGCTGTCCGATCCGGAGAAGCGCAAGGAGTACGACGAGACGCGGGCGATGTTTGCCGGCGGCCGATTTCGCGGCGGCGGCAACGGATTCCCCGGCGGCTTCCCCGGTGCGGGCGGCACCCGATACTCGACGAACACCGGCGCCGACTTCAACATCGGCGACCTGTTCGGCAACGGGGCCGACGCCGCCGCCGGTGGCTTCGGTGACCTCTTCGACGGGTTGTTCAACCGTGGCAGCACCCGCCCGTCGACGCCGACCCGGCCGCGGCGCGGCAACGACCTGGAGACCGAGACGACCCTGTCGTTCCACGACGCCGCCGTCGGTACCACCGTGCCACTCCGGGTGACCAGCCCGGCGCCGTGTACCACCTGCCACGGCAGTGGCGCGAAGCCGGGAACGAGTCCGCGAGTCTGCCCGACCTGCAACGGATCCGGGTTCGTCAGCCGCAACCAGGGGGCCTTCGGATTCAGCGAACCGTGCCAGGACTGCCAAGGCACCGGGTCGCGCATCGACGACCCGTGCACCGACTGCGACGGCAGCGGCGTCAAGGTGCGGTCGCGCACCATCAACGTCCGCATCCCGGCGGGAGTCGAAGACGGACAACGAATTCGGCTCGCCGGACAGGGCGAGGCGGGTATGCGCGGCGCTCCGTCCGGCGACCTGTACGTCGTCGTGCACGTGACACCGGACAAGGTGTTCACCCGCAACGGCAACGACCTGAAGGTGCAACTGCCGGTGAGCATTTCCGAGCTCGTACTCGGTGCGACGGTGTCGGTGCCGACGCTGGACGGATCGGTCGGGGTCAAGATCCCGCCGAACACCAGCGACGGTCGGACCCTGCGAGTCCGCGGCCGCGGCGTCCCCAAGCGCACCGGCGGGGCCGGCGATCTACTCGTCACCCTCAAGGTCGAGGTGCCGCGTGAACTCGACGACGACGCCATCGCGGCGATGCGGAGCTACGCGGACGCCGAACGGGCCGCCGGATTCGATCCGCGCGCGGGATGGGGGCGATGACGATGTCACGACACGACGTCGACCCCGACTCCGGCCATGCCACCTTCATGATCTCGGTGGCCGCCCAGCTGGCCGGTATGCACGCGCAGACGCTGCGCACCTACGACCGGCTCGGGTTGGTCACCCCGGAACGCACCAGCGGCGGTGGCCGCCGCTACTCGTCCCGCGACGTGGAACTGCTCCGTGAGATCCAGCGCCTGTCCCAGGAGGAGGGCGTCAACCTGGCGGGCATCAAACGCATCATCGACCTGAGCAACCGGGTCGACGCGCTCACCGATCGCGTCCGGGAGCTCCAGCGCGAGGTCGAGGACCTCCGTGCCCGTCCCGGCGGCGAGCTCGTCCCGGTGCCCCGCACCAGCGCCCTAGTGGTGTGGCAGCCGCGGCGCAAGCGCTCGTCCGACTGAGCCGCTCTCGCGCTGAACCCGTTTCGCTGAACCCATTGCGCTGCCCGGACCCCGCGACCCGCATGCCGCGAGAGCCGTAACACCCCGATACGGTGGGTCGATACGCGAGTAGGGGAGGGCAGCGGGTTGACCGATTCGCAGGGAACGCAGCCGACGTCGGCGGTACTGGGCGTGACCGTCGTCGGCGACGAGGTCGCCTCGGTGGTCCTCGACGGCTCCGGCGCGATCGTCGCCAGCAACGTCGTCGACCTGTCCGATCCAACTCCGGCCGGCGCGTCGTCGGCCGTCGCCGAGCTGGTCGATTCGGTCCCATTCGCGGTCGACCAGGTGGTGGTCTCCTGCGCCGAACCCGACGTCCAGGCCCACCTGCGTTCCAGCTTCGTCCCCGATCCGTCGGCGAGTTGGTACGGCAACCTCGTCGTCGGTGATCTGCCGCCCGCGCTCGGCCAGGCGGCCCGCGCCCAGCAGGATCTCGCGGGCGTCGTCGGCGTGGTCAATCTCGACCGCGCTGGTGCACCCGCGACCGGGACGGCGTTGGCCGTCGTGGACACCGAGACGGGTGATGTGCTGGGCGCGTCCGAATTTCGTGGCCCCATCGTGCCGGTGACCGATGCCCGGTCGGCCGCCGCCGTCGCCGACGCACTCGGCACGTTGCCCGGCGCCGATGCGATGACCGCGGTCGTCTGCATGGGTTCCGGTGCCGAGCTGCCGGGCGTCGCCGACTCGCTCGGCTACCCCACGCAGCGTCCGGTGCGGATCGCCGAACTACCGTCGTTGGCCCCGGCCGTCGGCGCCACCGGTCTGCTGATGCCGGAGCAATTCGACACCCCGGCCGCCGCCGGCTTCGTGCCCGCCGCCCGCGGTCGGTCCGACATGCGCTGGTGGCTGATCGGCGCGGTCATGGCGCTGGCCATCGCGCTCGGCGCCGTCGGCCTGATCTACGGTCTCACCAGCCGCGATTCCGGCAACCAGACCGCGCCCACCGCACCGTCGACGGTGACCGTGACCGGGCAGCCGGAACGTGTGACCGTTACCCGCACCGCGGACGGCGGCACCGAGACGCAGGTGGAGACCGAGACCCGGACCCGTACCGTGACCCCGCCGCCCGAGCCCGGCGGAACCCGTACGGTCACCGAAACCCAAACGCAGACCGAGACGCAGACCGCGACTGTCACCGAGACTGTGGAGGTCGAGGTACCCGGTGGCGGCGACACCGGCGGTGGAACCGGAGGCGGTGGAGGCACCGGCGGGGGAGCCGGCCCCGCTGGTTGAGTAGCCGCGAGGGACGAGCGGCGTATCGAAACCAGCTGTCTGCTCGAGGTGTGGTGGTTTCGATACGGCGGCTCGCTGCGCTCACCGCCTACTCAACCACCGGGATGTGCGAGCGTGTGCCGTCCGCTGGGCGGTGCCGTCCCCGCTGGGTCCGTGAGGTGCTGGCGGTGAGGTGCTGGCGGTGCCGCCCTCGCTGGTTGAGTAGCCGGGAGGGACGAGCGGCGTATCGAAACCAGCTGTCTGCTCGAGGTGTGGTGGTTTCGATACGGCGGCTCGCTGCGCTCACCGCCTACTCAACCACCGGGATGTGCGGGCGTGTGCCGTCCGCTGGGCGGTGCCGTCCCCGCTGGGTCCGTGAGGTGCTGGCGGTGCCGGCCCCGCTGGTTGAGTAGCCGCGAGGGACGAGCGGCGTATCGAAACCAGCATCCGCTCGGCTCGCAGCACCGCACAGCTGCTCGGCGCGTCGCGACCTCAGATCACCGGATCGTGCTGGATCCGGCTGGCCCGCGCGCCGGCAATGATGAGCCGCCGCTGTGTGTTCTCCAGCATCGCCGGAGATCCGGCGAGCAGGATCTGATGCTCATCCCACGGTCCGTCCGCGGCGACCACATCGGCGAGCGTGCCGTACCGGTGCTCGATCCCGAGCTGTTCCGGCGTCGCCGTCGGGTTCAGCCACCACGGGTCGGCACGTTCCTCCGACACTGCGGTGATCCGCAGCCACGGGTTGGTGCTGGCGATCCGCCGCAGGACGGCCAGGTCGTACAGCTCACCCGGATAGCGGGTGCCGTAGAAGAGATGTGTCGACGGTGAATCCACCCGCTTCGACATATCGATGAGGAGCGTCCGCAGCGGGGCCAGCCCGGTGCCGCCGGCCACCATCAGCACCGGTCGCTCCGGATCGATCCGCAATGTCCCGTGATCCTGCGCGAACATCCACACGTCGCCGACGGCCGTCTCGTTGACGATCGCCGAACTGACGGTCCCGCCCGGCACCGCGCGCACGTGAAACTCCAGCTCACCACTCGGTGTGGGCGGAATCGCGGGCGAGAGGTTGCGCCACTCCCGCGGCCATTGCGGAATCTGCACCTCGACGTACTGGCCCGGGTTGAATCGCAGCGGTGCGTCGGCGATCAGCCGCACCACCGCCAGATCCCGCGAGATCCGGTACTTCTCGACCACCCGAGCGGTCCACACCGCCGGATGCGGAGCGGTCTCGGCCGCGCCCCGCATCACCCCGGTGACCAGCATCATCGCCTGCGAAATGGTCTGTTCGGTGTCGGCGTCCCAGTAGCCGTCCATCAGTGCGGCGAACTCGCCCATCAGGGCCCGGTACATCATCGAATAGTGCTCGGGCAGCACCCCGAACTTACGATGGTCCCGGCCGAGCTGCGCCAAGAATTCGACGAGTTCCTCGTGACTGTCGGTCGCCGGAATCGCGTCCAGCACGTGATCGATGACGTGGTAGAACGCCTCACGCAGGTCGGACATGGTGGCCGGGAACAGGTCCCGCAGATCCGGGTCGATGGCGAACAGCCGGGTGAACACACTGGCCGAGAATTTGTCGGGATCGGCGGAGATCAGATCGCGCAGTTGGTGCAGCGCGTGTCGCGAATGACTCGCCACCTTCACCTCCACCTTCTCCGTAGCCGTTGCCCTGCAGCCGTTGCCCTGGGCAGCCGCCGTCTCTATGCAGCCGACGCCCCGGGTAGCTCTGCGTATCGGGGGCGATCCCTGCGCACAGATTAGTCCGGCCGCCCGACGGTGCCGAGCTGTGGCAGTCTCACAAGGGTGAGTCCCCTCGACGGCCTGATCCCGGGCATCGTCGACGCGCATCTGCAGCAGTGGAATCCACGTCGCACGCCGTGGTCGGCGAATCGACTGTCCCGGGTGTATCGCTACGCCCCGCGGCTGGCCGACCGGGTGTTCCCGTTCGTCGTGCCGAAGGCCGACCGGGATTACGTCCTCACCCCGCGGACCGTGGCGCGGAGCTATGAGCCGGGCCGCTACATCGTCGACATCGCCGCGGTGCCGCCGGTAGCCGGGGTGCCGATCGACACCGTCGTCCTGGTCGGCGCGTACTGGCGGACGTCGGGCGTCGCCGATCTGGCCACCGCCGAGGCCGACGGTTATGCGCTGGAGGAGGTGCGGTACGCCCTGAACCTGCCGTTCGGTACCGACAACGCACCCCGGCTGGGCGCAATCGTGGTGCATGGCAATCCGCGCTCGGAAGGATTCGGTGATCGGCTCGACCGCCAGCGTGACCTGACCAACCTGGTCCGTGGCGTGCGGATCAACGCGACCCGGCATCCCGACCCCCGGATCCGGCAGGGCATCGACGTCGACAACGTGCTGACGTCCGCGGATTTCCTGCGTGGCATGGAGGCGGTCGCCGACCGCGACCTGGTCGCCGAGGTCTTCCTGTACTCCCACCAGCTCTACGACGTGATCACTCTGGCCCGCGAATTCCCGGATACGACGATCGTCGTCGAACACCTCGGTGGTCCGGTCGGACTCTTCGGGCCCGTCGGGGCGCGGACCGGCGCTACCGCGGCCGCCCGCGCCGACATCCTGCGGCTCTGGCGGGAACGCATCGTGTCCCTCGCCGCGCGACCCAACGTGATGATCAAGCTGTCGGGGCTGGCGCTGCCGGTGTTGGGCTACGGCCGGGAACGGTCGGGCAACATCGGGTGCCGGTCGACGCTGGCCCAGATGATCGGTCCGCTGGTCGAGCACGTGATCGCCTACTTCGGCGCTTCCCGGGTGATGTTCGGCTCGAACTATCCGGTCGACAAGCCCAATGCGTCGATCGACATGATCGTCGGCGCCCTGATCGACGTCGCCTCTCCGTGGGGGGACAACGTGCTGCGCGCGCTGTTTCGAGAGAATGCGGTGCGCACCTATCGCATCGACGCCTGATCTGTGCCGCGGGCGCTGTCGCTGTCTGGGTTCTCGGCTCTGGGTTCTCGGTTCGGGGTTCTCGGTTCGGGGTTTTCGGCTCGGAGTATCGAAGGTGCGGCGCTCCCCGGCTCCGACCGCGGCCACGCACGTTCGCGCATTCGGCGGCCCGATGATGGCGCCGGGTGGCGGCGCGGCTGCCTATGGTGAATTCATGACCGATACGGTGTCGCTGGCCGGACTCACCGACGTGTTACCCGCCGGGCTCGTCGTCACCGATCCGGATATCCTCGCCGGTTACCGGCGCGACCGGGCCCAGGACCCCGACGCCGGCACTCCGCTCGCGCTCATCCGGCCAACCACCACCGACCAGGTGCAGACGATCGTCCGCTGGTGCGCCGACCACGGCGTCCCGCTGATCACCCGCGGTGCGGGCACTAGCCTGTCCGGCGGCGCGACCGCGGTGGACGGTGCGGTGATGCTGTCCACCGAGAAGATGCGCGCGATCACCATCGACACCGCCACACGCACCGCTGTCACTCAACCCGGGCTGTTCAACGCCGAGGTCAAGGCCGCGGCGGCGGCGCACGGCCTGTGGTACCCGCCGGATCCGTCGTCGTTCGAAATCTGCTCGATCGGCGGCAACGTCGCCACCAACGCGGGTGGTCTGTGCTGCGTGAAGTACGGCGTGACCGGCGACTACGTACTCGGACTCGAGGTCGTGCTGGCCGACGGCCGGGCGATCCGGGTCGGTGGCAAACAGCTCAAGGACTCCGCCGGGTTGCCGCTGACCAGAATGTTCGTCGGCAGCGAGGGCCTGCTCGGGATCATCACCGAGGTCACCCTGCGGCTGTTGCCGCCGCAAGCGGCGCCATGCACGGTGGTCGGCACGTTCGCGTCGGTCCACGAGGCCAGCGAAGCAGTACTCGACATCACCGCCCGCATCCGGCCGGCGATGCTCGAGTTCATGGACTCGGTGTCGATCAACGCCGTCGAGGACATGCTGCGCATGGGACTCGACCGGCAGGCGGGTGCGCTGCTCGTCGCGCAGTCCGATGCGCCCGGACCGGCGGGGGTCGCCGAGGTGGAACTCATCGAAAAAGCCTTCCGGGATCACGGTGCGGCAGAGGTGTTCGCGACATCCGACGCCACCGAGGGCGAGGCATTCACGGCGGCGCGCCGTGCCGCCATCCCGGCGGTGGAGAAGCTCGGCTCACTGCTACTGGAGGACGTCGGGGTACCGCTGCCGCAGTTGCCCGCGCTGATCGACGGTGTCGAACAGATCGCCACCGACAACGGGGTGGTCATCTCGGTCATTGCGCACGCCGGGGACGGCAACACCCACCCGCTGATCGTCTTCGACCCTGCCGACACGGACGAAGCGGCCCGCGCGCAGACGGCGTTCGGTCAGGTCATGGATCTGGCGATCGCGCTGGGCGGCACCATCACCGGCGAGCATGGCGTCGGCCGATTGAAGAAGGCATGGTTGCCCGATCAGGTGGGGCCGGACGTGATGGAGGTGACGGCGACGATCAAGCGCGCGCTCGATCCGCACGGACTGCTCAACCCCGGCGTCCTCCTCTGACCGAGTGATGACGCAGACGCAATGACTGGCATCGGTCGGCGTCTACCGGGCTAGCGGCGTAACGCGTCGGCTGCCCGAGGATCGGCGTCGATGATCGTGACCCGGTCGCGCCCAGACGATTTGGACTGCATCAGCGCGGCGTCGGCGGCCGCGGTCATTCGATCGACCAGATCGTCGATCGGCTCCGGCAGGCCGCCTCGCGGCGGTCCGCTGAGAACGGCCGCACCGACGCTGACCGTCACGCGTTCGCCGGTGAGCAGGTCCTCGTTGTGGTCGCGCACCCGGGCGGCGATGCGTTCGATGCCCGGGCCGTCGGCGCACACGGCGACCGCGAATTCGTCACCGCCGACCCGGGCGACGACGGCGTCGGGTCCCGCCGCGTCACGGATGGCGCCAGCGACCCGCACCAGGACCGCGTCCCCGACCGCGTGCCCGTGCCGGTCGTTGATGCGCTTGTAGTGGTCGATGTCGAACATGGCGATGGTGTACGGACCGTTGGCATCCGACGACAGTTGGAGGCACTGTTGGGTGAAGCCTCGGCGATTGAGCGCCCCGGTCAGCGGATCGGTGTGAGCCATCGTGTGCTGCGCCGCGAGAGACAACTGGAACTCGCGCGTGTAGTTGTTGAGCACGACCACGGTTGCGTTGGTGGCCAGCAGCGCAACGAAGGTCGCGCCGATGGCCGTCGGGAGCGAGCAACCGCTCTGCCACGCGCGGAACCCGCACGCGCAGATGATCGCGCTGGAGACCACCAGGTGAATCGCGATGACCCGGGGCGTCACGAAGTGGGCGACCCACGCACCGATCACGGCGTAGAGGGCGGTGCAGTGCAGGCCGACCCGTGGATTGCTGAAGCTGAGCAGGACGATACCCACCCCGATGTCGGCGTAGAGCGCGAAGAAGACGTTGAAACCCCGTACCGCGGGTCGCTTCGACCACCACATCGGCCCGAGCGGAACCCGTGCAGTGAGCAGCACCATCGGGATCGTCGACAGACCCGCGGTGAGCATCAACGTCATGCGTACCGGATCGCCGTTGGCGCCATCGGCGGCGAAGGCCGCCACGACTCCGAGGACACCGAAGATCGCGACGAAAGTGGCGATCGAATACCGCAGCAGCCGTTCGCGCATCTGCACTTGGACCAGGATGCTGCTTTGCGAGGCCGCGACATCGCTCGGCAACTGTCGCAGCCGGAGAAACTGTAGGACAGCGAGATTGCGCTGGGAGGAATGAGGCGACCGTATCGAACTAGACGAGACGGTCGGGCGGTGAGGCGGTGTGGGCTCAGGTTGGCTCAGATGCACAATCAGTTGACTGTCGAAGGGGGCCGGTGGGGCCAGAACGATACGTTACATATATGGGCCACTGGCGCCCTTCGACGCTGTCGATGCTTCCATGTAACGAAAGCCCGGACGCCCCCCCGCTCCACATGACACCGCATCCCCTCAGTGCGCCGTCATGTGGAGGCGGGGCCGTTCGGACTGTTACAACGTTAAATGTAGCGGATTTCGAACAACCTACAATCACCAAGAATGGGATGATTGACAGGAGTTGGTTGATGACCGAGGCCAATGGGTCGGCCCGAGACCTTGATCTGCGGCGTCTGCGCATGTTCGTTGCGGTCGTCGACTCGCCGAGCCTGCGCGTTGCCGCCGACGGGCTGTTCATCTCCCAGCAGGCGTTGTCCACCGCGATCCGGGAACTCGAGCGTCAGCTCGGGGTGAGCCTGTTCTCGCGATCGCAGCGCAGCCTCATTCCGACGCCCGCCGGCATGGCGCTCTACCGCGGTGCCGTGCCGCTGCTCGCCGGCGGCGATCACCTGGCGTCGGAGGTCCGGCTTGTCGACGCCGATGTCCCCGACCCGTTCAAGATCGGACACACGCCCGACCTGGCGCCGTCTGAGGTGTTCCAGATCATCGAGCCGGTGGTGTTGGAAGATCCGGCGTTGCCCATCACGGTGCGACCGGTGTTTCCCGACCAGGTCCGGGACGAACTGCTGAACGGCACCCTCGACCTGGCGCTCAGCCGGGGTGTCGAGTACCCGCCGGATCTGGCTGCGGTGATCGCGACCCACCATGAGCTACGGCTCGCGGTGCGCGCCGGTCATCCGCTGGCCGACCACGCGCGGTGCGAGATGAAGGATCTCGCGCCGCACCCGATCGTCGTCTGGGAACCCGAGCACGAGAGCGAGTACACCGACATGCTCGTCTCGTACTGCCGGCGGGCCGGTTTCGAACCGGAGGTGATCGTGTCGACGTTGCGGGGCACCCCGCCGCACACCGCGGTCGTTGCTCACCCGTCGGCATGCGCGTTCGTCACCAACGAGCCCGGCTGGATCTACCTCAATCGGATCCGCATCATCGAGATCGCCGACCCGCCGATGGCCCCGGTCCGCGCGATGTGGTTGCCCAACACCGCTCCGAAACTTCGTAACCGCATCCTCGACGCGGCCGTTCCCTGACGTTCCCTGTGCGGGGTAGCTGGTTTCGATACGCCGCTCGTACCTCGCGGCTACTCAACCAGCGGGAAGCGGCGCGCTCAACCACTGGCGGCGGTGTTCGACCAGCCGGGCGGGTGGCTGGTTTCGATACGCCGCTCGTACCTCGCGGCTACTCAACCAGCGGGAAGCGGCGCGCTCAACCAGCGGGCGGCGGTGTTTGACCGGCGGGCGTGTGTGCTCGCCCGTTCCGGTGGTGCCGCTCAGCCACGGCGGGCATTCGCTCGTCGATTCCGGTGGTTGAGTAGGCGGGGAGCGTTGCGAGTCGCCGTATCGAAATCACCGCGCGGCTCAGTGGCGGGCCAGGATTGCGCCGAGATCCGCGGCCGGTGACAGCGCTCCGTACTCCAACGCGCGGTGCTCGCCAAGGCGTGCGTCGATGAACGCATCCGCCACCGCGGACGGTGAAAAACGCACCAGCAGCGACGCCTGCAATGCCAGCGCCATCGATTCGACGACCGACCGTGCCCGACGTTGCGCATCCGACGGGTCGAGGTCGGCGAGTTCGGCGAGCTGCCGACGCATCCGGTCGAGGTGAGCATCGAGTACCGGCGACACCCCGCGGGCCAGGTTCAGCTCGACATCGAAGGCCCCGACCGTTTCCGGTTCGCGGGTCATCGCCCGCAGCACGTCGAGCGCGATCACATTGCCCGACCCTTCCCACACGGCCATCACCGGTTGTTCCCGATAACGCATCGCCAGCGGGAACTCCTCGTTGTATCCGTTGCCGCCCAGGCATTCCAGAGCCTCGTAGGCATGATTCGGCCCACGCTTGCAGATCCAGTACTTGGCGACCGCTGTAGCCAACCGCCGGAATGCCTGGGTGTGCTCGTCGGCGTCCTCGTCGTTGGCGCGCGCCAGGTACATCGCGGTGATGGTGGCCGCCTCCGATTCCATCGCGAGGTCGGCGAGGACTGCGGTCATCGCCGGCTGATCGACCAGATGTGCGCCAAATGCATTGCGGTGCTGGGCATGCCAGATGGCCTCGGCCACCGACTGCCGCATGCCGGCGGCGCTACCGAGCACACAGTCCAGGCGCGTCTGCGTGATCATCTCGATGATGGTGCGTACGCCGCGACCCGCTTCGCCGACCATCCACCCGAGCGTGCCGTCCAGTTCGATCTCCGACGACGCGTTGGACCTGTTGCCCAGCTTGTTCTTCAGCCGCTGGATGTGGAACACGTTGCGGGTGTCGTCTGGGAGCACCCGAGGTACCAGGAAGCACGAGAGTCCATGCCCACCATGGCCTTCGGCCTGTGCGAGTACGAGGAACGCATCCGACATCGGTGCGGAGCAGAACCACTTGTGGCCGGTGAGGAGGTATTCGGCGCCAGGTCCGCCCGACCCGACCGGCCGTGCCAGCGTCGTGTTCGCCCGCAGATCCGACCCGCCCTGCTTCTCGGTCATCGACATCCCGAAGACTGCCGACGACTTGTGTGCGGACAACTGCGGCGAGTAGTCCCGGGACAGTGCGCGCGGAACCCAGTCCGCGGCCACGTCCGGCTGCAGTTCGAGCGCGGGAATGACGGCGTGTGTCATCGATACTGGACATGCGTGCCCCGGTTCGATCTGAGCGAACAGCATGAACATCGCGGCCCGCGCGACGTGAGACCCCGGTTGTGGGTCGGCCCAGCAACTGGTGTGCGCGCCATGCGCGATCGCCGATCCGATGATCCGGTGATAGGCGGGGTGAAACTCGACCTCGTCGATCCGATTGCCCCACCGGTCGAAGTTGTGGAGTTCAGGGATGACGGCGTTGGCGAGAGCGGCGTCGCGCTGGAAGTCGGCGCTGCCGACCAGGGCTCCCACCTCACGCAGCTCGGCCTCCGCCCAGGCTGCGTCGTGACGCCGGATCGCCTCGCCGAGCACAGGATTCAGATCGTACTCGTTCACATCCGCGCGGGGCGCCGACTGGTTGAGTACCGCGTGCGTGAGGCGCGGTTGGGGGTGAGCCAGCGTAAGCCGGGTCATTGCTGGTCCTTTCCGGAGGGCGTCGGAGTCGCCGGGGCGGACTCGGTGAACGCGCGATCGAGCACAGCGTCAGGTATTTGCATGGCGGTGAAGACAATGGCCACTGCGTCGTTGGCAGAGTAACCGAATTCCTCACCGGCACCGGCGCGTTGGGCGATGAGTCCGAAGATTGCGGACCAGAAGGCGCGGGTTTCGACGGCGGCGTCGGCGCGGAGGTGCCATCCGTTGCGAACCAGGGTCGCCAGCAACGCCTGCTCGCCACGCTCATGCAACCTCGTCAGAGCGGCGGTGATGAGCGGGCGCAGGTCGGGGCGGCGGCCGATGACCAGCATCGCCGTGGTGAACATCTCGACATCGCGGGCCGCAGGACCGAGCAGTGTGCCGACCAGCGTCCGGGTGTAGTCGCGGATCGTGATCGCCGACGCTGCAGCGTCCTCCGCCTGTCGGCCGGCGCGCAGGACGGCGGCACACGCCACCTCGACGAAGAGCTGTTCCTTGCTGCCGAAATAATAGGTGACCTGATTGGGAAAGGCGTTGGCACGCTGACAGATCTGGGCAACCGAGGCGCTCTCGCCGTGCTCGGTGAACACCTCGGTGGCGGCACGCAGCAGTGCTTGACGGGTCGCCTTGCCCGCCCCTCTGGTCGCTCGCCGTGCCGTCGTCATCCTCGTCGCCCCGCGCGTCCTTGTTTGTACAACAAACAATACACCGGTCCGCGATCTCGCGAGCGTGCGCCGGGGCCGCGCCGTCGCTTTACCTCAATCGGCGACACCCGGCGTGGCGTCGCGTCCGCCGCGCACTAGGGGACTACGAGGCCCGAGCTACCCGAGCCGCTCCGACCCCAATTCCGGCGCGGGGCCGGTCCGATAGTGCTCCCCGTCGAACGACGCGGGCAGACCAGCAGCGAGGTAGCGACCAATACCCGGCTGGTCGATCTCCGCGAACAGCGGATGGGTGGCGAGATCCCCGTCGGCGACCACCTCGTCGAAGGTCCGATAGCGTTGCGCCAGTACCGAAGTGCGCGCCAACGCCGCCTCGGCATCGGTCGTGGAATGTCGAGCGAACCAGCCGCGGAACAGGCCGGTCAGCACGTCGCGGTGGAGGAACCGGTCTGCCTCGGTGGTGAAGTCGGCGTCGAGGGCTTGCTCGACGGCAGCGATGGCCGTACCGACACCGGTGAGGTCGACCAGGTCATGGAAGTGTCGAGACGTCAACGCGACGACCATGATTCGGCCGCCGTCCGCGGTGGTGAAATCGGTGCCGTACGTCCCGTAGACGTCATTACCGGTTCCGGTACGGCCACGCTCGTTGACCTGCGGTTCGGTGAGGTACCCCAGTGCGCCGGCGACCGAGAGTGCCGTGTCGTGAAGAGGTAACCGGATATCGGCGCCCGCGCCGGTCCGTTCTCGACGGCGCACCGCAGCGGTGACCGCGAGCGCGGCGTAGAGGCCGCACACCACATCCCAGGCAGGCAACACGTGATTGACGACACCGGCGTAGTCGGTAGGGCCGGTGATCGCCGGAAACCCTAGCCCCGCGTTCACCGTATAGTCCACGGCGGGGGAGCCGTCGCTGCCGCCGAGCAGCTCCAGGGTGATCACATCCGGCCGCAGCGCAGCGAGCGTCGCATGGTTCATCCAGTCCCGCCCACCGGAATTGGTGACCAGAATGCCGCCGCCCTCGCCTGAATCGACGACCAGACGTTGCACCAGGTGCTGACCCTCCGCACTGCGCAGGTCCGCGGTCACCGACCGCTTGCCCCGGTTCAGCCCGGTCCAGTAGATCGAGCGGCCCGGCTCGGAACCGTTGTGGCCGTCCGTTACCGGCCATCGGTTGACGTCGGCGGCGCCGCCGACCGGGTCCACGCGGATCACCTCGGCACCGAGCTGTGCCAGCGTGAGGCCGCACAGTGGCGACGCCACGAAACTCGACACCTCGACCACCCGTAGGCCATCCAAGGGGCGCCCAGCGCCGGGGTTGGCAACGGTGCGACCGTCGCCGCCTGTCGACGCGCGGCCGGCCTCGTCGATATTCGTCACGGTGGCACTCCTCGGTGCGGGTGGTCAGCGGACTCCGGTCGGCTCACGCCATGAGCGCCCGAAACCGCCAGTCGAGTACGTCCCGCACGGTGCCATCGGCGGCATGTGCGACGACGACGGAGCGCAATCGGAGCACCCCGGCATCACCGGCGGTATCGAGCGATGTGGCGTCCAGGACGGTCAATTCGCTGGTGAGAGTGTCGCCCTCGTGGACCGGGCCGGTGTGATCGCACGATTCCCAGGACGGCACGGTCACCAGGTTAGGCAGTGCGCGGGCCGCCTGGGCCAAGGCGAGGCCGATCGTGTGTCCGCCGTAGACCAGTCGCCCAGTCGCCCCGACACGCTCGTCGTGATGGGTGGCGGCGATATTCAGCGTCAGCCGAGCCAATTCCGGTGCGCCGGAGACGACATCGCCGCTGGAGACGTACACCATGCCCGAGAGCTCCGGCGAAAAATGCTGTCCAGCAGTGGACATCCGAAAATGCGGCAGGTTCCAGTCGGGCGGCACCGGATCGGTTGGCACGTCGGACCCGATAGCGCTCAGGTCGTCGGCGTGCACCGGCCGATCAGGATCTGGGTCCGCCGACAGCGGTAGCATCGCGCAGCGATAGAAGTCCAGGACCGGCGCCCCGCTCTGGTCGGTGGTCACCATGTGCAAGGCGACCAGGCCCGTCGGGGCGCGCCCGGGTTTGAGGGAGTTCTCCCGCAACCCGACGACGGTGGTGACGGTGGTCAGCGTGTCGCCGATGTGCGGGTGCCGCAGAAAGCGGAGACCCCGATAGAACAGGTTGGCCTTGACGTGATGTGTTGCGACGGTGGATTGTCCGATTGCCAGGTCGGTCACGAGGCCGGGGTGCGCAATCGCCGCATCACCGCCACACACGCGTGCGGACAGTTCGGCATCCAGCGGTAGCCGCAACCGGTCGCCGACGATGGCCTGATGGGTGGCGGCGAGCCCGCTGGTCAGTGTCACCGACGGCGCAGCGTCGAAGACCTGGCCGGGCCGAAGCTCGTCGAAGTAGGGACCCCCCACGGTGATTCGTGCGCCGGTCATGGTTCGGCGGCCTGTGTGAGGGTCCGCCGACCGGCGACCGTGAGAGCCTCGTCGAGCGTCCCGCTGCCCGGTTCGGCAGCCGCGGAGTCGGTGGGCGCGACCGCCGGGCACCCCTCGCGCTCCTTGGATGCCGGCGCCACCACCGCTCGCCGTGGATGCACGTCGTCGCCTCATTCCGTAATGTACGGCCAAATCCGTCTTCTAGCTCTATCACATCCTTAGCCTGGCGAGAAGAGTTGACAGACCCTGGGCATCGCCGACAAAATGGCCGTACAAAGTGCTCGGCCCTCGCGGTCGCCACGGCACATTCGCCGATGCTGCATCGATACCCGAATCAGCACGACCGCAGGGCGGACCCATGACCCATCTCAACGCCGAAGAGGCCCTTCTCGTCGAGACGGTTCGGGCGTTCATCGACCGCGACGTGAAGCCGACGGTCCAGGAGGTCGAACACGCGAACTCCTATCCGGAGAAGTGGATCGAGCAGATGAAGCAGATCGGCATCTACGGTCTGGCCGTCCCCGAAGAGTACGGCGGCACTCCGGTGTCGATGCCCTGCTACGCGCAGGTCACCCAGGAACTGGCGCGCGGCTGGATGAGCCTGGCCGGTGCGATGGGCGGGCACACGGTCGTCGCAAAGCTGTTGACGCAGTTCGGCACCGACGAGCAGCGCCATACCTACCTGCCGCGGTTGGCGACCGGCGAGATGCGAGCGACCATGGCGCTCACCGAACCCGGCGGGGGTTCGGATCTGCAGAATATGGCGACCGTCGCCCGCGCAGACGGCGACGACCTGGTCATTACCGGTTCCAAGACGTGGATCTCGAATGCTCGCCGCTCGGGGCTGATCGCGCTGTTGTGCAAGACCGACCCCACGGCTGAGCCGCGGCACAGGGGCATCTCGATCGTGTTGTGCGAGCACGGACCCGGCCTGGTGGTTTCGCGCGATCTACCCAAGCTTGGGTACAAGGGGGTGGAGACGTGTGAGCTGTCGTTCGAGGGCTACCGGGTGCCGCGGACGGCGGTCCTGGGTGCCGAACCCGGAAAGGGCTTCGGCCAGATGATGAAAGGCCTGGAAACAGGGCGCATTCAAGTCGCCTGTCGGGCTTTAGGTGTCGCCACGGCGGCGCTCGAGGACTCGCTCGCCTACGCGCAGCAACGGGAATCGTTCGGGCAGCCGATCTGGAAGCATCAGTCGATCGGCAACTATCTCGCCGACATGGCGACCAAGCTGACCGCGGCGCGCCAACTCACCTGGCATGCCGCCGAACAGTACGACCGCGGTGAACGCTGCGACATGGAGGCCGGGATGGCCAAGCTGTACGCGTCGGAGGTGGCGATGGAGATTGCCCTGGACGCGGTCCGAATCCATGGTGGGTACGGCTATTCCACCGAGTTCGACGTGGAGCGCTACTTCCGCGACGCCCCGCTGATGATCGTCGGCGAGGGTACCAACGAGATTCAGCGGAACGTCATCGCCGGCCAACTGGTCGCGCGGGGCGGGCTCTGACCGGTGTCGACCGCTCCGGCGATGGTGGTTCCCGCGTCCGACGCCGGACCGCACGCTCCGCGTGCCCCACGGAGGAGGATCAGCGGCGATGACTGATCGGAGCGGCACCGAACCGGCGTACCGCACGCTGGCCGACGAGTTGAGATCCCGTATCGCACAAGGTGACTACCGAGACAATGTGCGGTTGCCGACCGAGCTGGAGCTCGCGCGGGAGTTCGGGCTCAGTAGGCAGACGGTGCGACGGGCGTTCCTAGAACTGGTCGCCGAGGGCGCGGTGTTTCGGGTGCCGGGTCGGGGAACATTCGCCAGGGAGGCCGCTCCCCGGTATCTGCGACAGTTCGGGTCAATCGAGGACCTGATGAATCTGTCCGCCGACACCGAGATGGAAGTGCTCGACCCACCACTGCGGACCATCGACCTGGACGCGGCGGGCCGACTTCGGTTGGACACGGACGTGTTGTACCGCATCGTGTTTCGTCGCTTCCACGATGGTGTGCCCTTCGTCGTGACGACGGTGTCGTGGCCGGAATCCGTCGCCCGCGTGGTGCTCGACGCGCCGGAGGTAGCCGCGGGCGCCACCAGCACCTGCACCATGATCGGACTTCTCGAGCCACATCTGCGGTATCCGATTATCGAAGCCGCACAGTCGATCACGGTTGCCTCTGCTTGCGGGTCGGTGGCCGAGCGACTATCCTGCCCGGTCGGGCACCCGATGCTGCGGGTGGACCGGTTGTACCGCGATTCGGCGGGTGACGCGGTGGAGCTTGCCACCAGCTACTTTCTGCCGGAGTACTACACCTATCGCGTCACGCTCCGCCGCGACGGGTGGCCGTCGACCGGCGAGGGGTGACCCGGCGGGTGGCGGCCGGACTGCGGGTGATCGGACCGCGTTGCCAGTTAGGCGGTTTCAACCGTCGCCGCCAGCCCCTGGCCGCCGCCGATGCACATGGTGGCGACACCGCTGCCACCGCCGCGTCGTTGCAGCTCGTGCAGCAGGGTAGTCACCATGCGCACGCCGGTGGCGCCGATCGGATGGCCGAGTGAGATGCCGGAACCGTTGACGTTCAACCGATCCTGATCGTTCCACTTCCATCCGGCGAGGACCGAGAGCACCTGTGCGGCGAACGCCTCATTGAGTTCGACGAGGTCCAGCGTATCGAGCAGCGCGGCGGGAGTGTCGAAGCCGGCCCGGGCGGCCAGCTTGGTCACCGCGGGTACCGGGCCGATGCCCATTCGGGACGGATCGCAGCCGGCTGCGGCCCAGTCGGTGAGATAGCCGATGGGCTCCAGCCCGAGGTCGTCGAGCGCATCCTCGGCGACGATGAGACACGCTGCGGCGGCATCGTTCTGCTGGCTCGCATTGCCCGCGGTCACCGTGCCGCCCGGCATGATCGGCCGCAGCTTGGCCAGCTTCTCCGGCGTCGAGTCCGGCCGGACTCCCTCATCGCGGGCGACGACGACCGGGTCGCCTTTACGTTGCGGCACCGTCACGTCGACGACCTCGGCATCGAAACGCCCGGCGTCCCACGCGACGGCGGCACGCCGATGGCTCCGCGCGGCGAATGCGTCCGCCTCCTCGCGGGTGATCCCGTAGTCGGATGCCAGATTCTCGGCGGTCTCGATCATCCCGGAGATCTCGCCGAATCGCCAGACCGGTTGGGAGCGTTCACGTCCACGATCCAGCCGGTCGAACAGTTCGACGCTGCCCGCGCGAGCACCCCATCGGGTCGCGGTGGAGTAGTACTCGATACGACTCATCGACTCGACCCCACCGGTCAGCACCACATCGGCGGCGCCGGACTGCACCATCATCGCCGCCGTAGCGAGAGCCTGCAGCCCTCCGCCACACCGCCGGTCGAGCTGCATTCCGGGAATCTCGACGGGCAGGCCCGAGTGCAGAGCGATCCATCGACCGACGCACGGCACCTCGGAGTTGGCGTACGACTGGGCGAAGACCACGTCGTCGATGCGTTCCGGGTCGACGCCGGAGCGCTCGAGGACGGCCTTGGTGACGACGGCACCCAGCTCCTCGACGGGCACGTCACGTAACGAGCCACCGAAGGTGCCGACGGCGGTGCGGGTGGGCGCGACGATTGCGGCGCGGCGCAGGGTGGACGGTCGGGGGTTCATGAGATATCTCCGGGTGGTGCTGAGGTGGAAAATGCGGTGAATAAGGGTGATTCGGCGTTGGCCGCCGTCCACGGCCGGACGGGCTAGCGGGCCTTCTTGTGTTCGGCACGGACGAGACCACCGCCGACGATGAGTCGTTGGATCTCGCTGGTGCCCTCGTACAGTCGGAGCAGGCGCACGTCGCGATAGATGCGTTCCACCGGAACGTCACGCATGTAACCGCTGCCGCCATGGATCTGGACCGCGAGATCGGCGACGGTGCCGACCATTTCGGTGCAGAACAGTTTCGTGGCCGAGGGTGCGATTCGTCGATCCTCCCCGGACAGGTACCTGGCTGCGGTGTCCCGGACGAGGGCGCGGCCGGCGAGCACGCCGGTCTGCTGATCGGCGAGCATCGCCTGTACTAACTGGAAGTCGCCGATCGGGGTGCCGCCCTGAGTTGCGGTGGCCGCGTAGGCGACCGATTCGTCGAGGGCGCGTTGCGCGGTGCCGACGGCGAGTGCCGCGATGTGTATCCGGCCCCGCGCGAGCGACGTCATCGCGGCGCGGTAGCCCGCGTCCTCGTCCCCGCCGACCAGCGCCGTGTCGGGGACGCGGACATCGGTGAAGCTGACGTCGGCGGTCCACGCACCCTCCTGGCCCATCTTGGCGTCCTTCGCGCCGACCTCGACCCCGGTGGTGTCTGCGGGAACGAGGAAGACCGCGATGCCGGTGCCCGAGTCGTCGGCGGGGCGTGTACGGGCGAAGACGACGAAGAGGTCGGCGATGGGTGCGTTGGTGATGAACCGCTTCTGCCCGTTGATCACCCATCCGTCACCGTCGCGAACGGCCTTGGTACGCAGGCCCGCCGGGTTGGAACCCGCACCCGGTTCGGTGAGCGCGAACGACGCCACGACCGTGCCGGAGGCAATCGGTTGGAGCCACTCCTTCTTCTGCTCGTCGGTGCCGAAGTTGACCAGCACCTGGCCGGCGATCCCGTTGTTGGTACCGAACATCGATCGCAGCGCCAGGGACGTGTAACCGAATTGCATTGCCAGCTCGACGTCTTGAGTCAAATCCAGGCCGAGGCCACCCCACTCCTGGGGGATCGCATACCCGAACAAGCCGATCTCGGCGGCTTGTGCGCGCAGATCGTCGGGGATGGCGTTGCCGTCAGCGATCTCCTGCTCTCGCGGCACGACCTTGGACCGAATGAAGTCGCGGACCAGGGCATGGATGTCGGCGAAGTCGTCGGCGTCGACCTCGGGGGTGTGCGTCGAGGTAGCAACGGAAGGCATGGAAGAAAATTATCAGATTTATGAACCTATGAATAGTGATCCTGCGTATTTACTCGCAAAGTCTCAATCGATAGTCAGAATATGATAATCTACGACGGTGTTGCGGGGCAGGCTCCGGACAGGAGATCCCGACGAAACGAGGCGAGGGTGGGCGTGGCGACTGCTGACGGGGAGGGCGCGGTCGCGGCCGACGCGCGTTCCGCGGGGCTGAAGCAGGCGGCGGCCGCGGAGATCCGTCGCCAGATATTTGCCGGTGCCATGCGACCCGGGACCCGCGTCGACCAGGACGCGCTCGCCGCCCAGCTCGGGATGAGCAAACTCCCTGTCCGAGAGGCGCTGATCGCACTCGAGAGCGAGGGGGTCATCCAGATGATTCCCCGACGCGGTGCATTCGTGGCGGAACTGTCCCGGGAAGATATTCGCGACCACTACTGGATGCTCGGGGTGATCTCCGGGCTGGCGGCCGAACGCGCCGCGGCCAAACTGCCGGACTCCGCGTTCGTCGAACTCGACGAGATCGCCGCCCGGATGGAGGCGGGAGATAGCGGGGATTCTCACGAGGAGTTGAACTTTCGGTTTCATCGAGTGATCAATGTCGGATCGGGATCGCGGCGACTGGTCTCCGAGCTCAAGCTCCTCAGCAGTGCCATTCCGACCGGGTTCTACGAGTCGCATCCCGACTGGGTCGCGTCGGGGCTACGGGATCATCGGGAGATTCTGGACGCGCTGCGCTCCCGGTCGGCGGGCATCGCCCGCACCCTCACGGAGGGCCACTTCCTGCGGGGCGGTAACCATGCGGTCGCACTCCTCGAGGCAGGCGGATTCTGGACTGACCTCCCCGCTCGTTGAGCATCCGCGGCCCCTCTCCGCTGGTTGAGTGGCCGCGGTGCGCAGTCGGGGCCCCGCCTCCGCTGGTTGAGTAGCCGCGGTGCGCAGTCGCGGCCCCTCCCGCTGGTTGAGTAGCCGCGAGGGACGAGCGGCGTATCGAAGCCAGCGCTGATTGCTTGTGGGGGTGGTGGTTTCGATACGCGACTCGCTGCGCTCCTCGCTACTCAACCACCGGGGATTCGCGACTCGCTGCGCTCCTCGCTACTCAACCACCGGGGGTTCGCGACTCGCTGCGCTCCTCGCTACTCAACCACCGGGGATTCGCGACTCGCTGCGCTCCCCGCTACTCAACCACCGGGCTGCGACTCGCTGCGCAACCACCGGGACCTCCGCGCTGGGCTCCGCGGCCGCTGCTCCCTTTCCGCTGGTTGCGCAGTCGTGGCTCCGCCTCCGCTGGTTGAGTAGCCGCGAGGGACGAGCGGCGTATCGAAACCAGCACTTGCCTGCGGTCAGGGCTGCGGGGCGTCGGCGACGCGCCATAGTGGATTGACCGGTCCGTGCCCGGCCCCGAGCGGGTAGGCCGCGCGCAACCCTCGGGTCACCCAGCGCTTGCCGAATCCGACCGCATCCGGCACCGAGAAGCCGTGGGCCAGTGCGGCGGCCATCGCTGCCGAAAGGGTGTCACCGGCACCGTGATCGTGCGGCGTGTCGATGCGTTCCTCATCGAACTCCACCGCATGTTCTCCGTCGAACAGCAGGTCGGGGCTGCGGCGTGACCCGCGCAGATGGCCGCCCTTCACCAGCGCCCACTGCGCGCCGAGCCCGTGCAGTGCCTCGGCGGCCTGTCGTTGAGTGCGGGCGTCCACCACCTCGATCCCGGTGATCAGCCGCACCTCGTCGAGATTCGGCGTGACCACCGTCGCGATCGGAAACAGCCTGGACCGCAACGCATCCAGCGCCTCGTCCGCGAGCAGCTGATCGCCGTGCATGGACGCGGCGACCGGGTCGACGACCAGCGGGATCGGCCCCGACCCGCCGATGCCGAGGTCGCGACAAACATCCACGACCGACTCGATGATCGCCGACGACGCGAGCATTCCGGTCTTGGCCGCCCCCACCCCGATGTCGGTGACCACGCTGCGGACCTGATCGGCCACGATCTCCGGCCTGATCTCCTGGTAGCCGGTGACCCCAACCGAGTTCTGCACGGTGACCGCCGTGACGGCGACGCAGGCGTGCACACCAAGCAGAGCCAGGGTGCGCATGTCCGCCTGAATGCCTGCGCCACCACCGGAATCCGACCCTGCAATGGTCAGCACGCGGGCGGGGGTGACTCCCGGTGCACCCGGCGGCAGTCCCGGCGCCGTCACGACCCGGCGCCGGAACCGGCGGACGCCTCCTGCAACGGGAGGTAGACGCGATTGCCTGCCTCGGCGAATTCGGCCGACTTGGCCGCCATCTCTTCGTCGATCGCCCGGTCGATGTCCTCGGCGGTGACGAGACCGTGCTCCTCGGCGTAGGCGCGCACGTCCGCGGAGATTCGCATGGAGCAGAACTTGGGGCCGCACATGGAGCAGAAGTGCGCGGTTTTTGCCGGCTCCGCGGGCAGCGTCTCGTCGTGATAGGACCGCGCGGTGTCCGGGTCGAGCGCCAGGTTGAACTGATCGGTCCAGCGGAACTCGAAGCGCGCCTTGCTGAGTGCATCGTCGCGTTCCTGAGCCCGTGGATGGCCCTTGGCGAGATCGGCGGAATGCGCTGCGATCTTGTAGGTGATGACCCCGACCTTGACGTCGTCCCGGTCGGGCAGTCCCAGGTGCTCCTTCGGCGTGACGTAGCACAGCATCGCGGTGCCCGCCTGCGCGATCATCGCGGCACCGATCGCCGAAGTGATGTGGTCGTACGCGGGGGCGATGTCGGTGGCCAGCGGGCCCAGAGTGTAGAACGGCGCCTCCTCGCAGAGCTCTTCCTCCAAGGCCACGTTCTCGACGATCTTGTGCATCGGAATATGACCCGGACCCTCGATCATCACCTGCACGCCACGGGATTTCGCGATCTTCGTCAGCTCCCCGAGGGTGCGCAGCTCGGCGAACTGAGCCTCGTCGTTGGCGTCCGCGATCGAACCCGGGCGCAGGCCGTCACCCAACGAGAACGTGATGTCGTAGCGGCGGAGGATGTCGCACAGTTCCTCGAAGTGGGTGTACAGGAACGATTCCTGGTGATGCGCCAAGCACCAGGCGGCCATGATCGATCCCCCGCGCGACACGATGCCGGTGACCCGGCGCGCGGTCAGCGGCACGTACCGCAGCAACACGCCGGCGTGCACGGTCATGTAGTCCACACCCTGCTCGGCCTGCTCGATCACGGTGTCGCGGTAGATCTCCCAGGTCAGCTTCGTCGGATCGCCCTTGACCTTCTCCAGTGCTTGGTAGATCGGCACGGTGCCGACCGGTACCGGAGAGTTGCGCAGGATCCACTCGCGGGTCTGGTGGATGTCGGCGCCGGTGGAGAGGTCCATGATGGTGTCCGCACCCCAGCGGGTGGCCCACACCATCTTCTCCACCTCCTCGGCGATCGAGCTTGTCACCGCGGAGTTGCCGATATTCGCGTTCACCTTCACCGCGAACGCCTTGCCGATGATCATCGGCTCGGACTCGGGGTGTTTGTGGTTCGCCGGGATCACCGCCCGGCCGGCCGCCACCTCCGAACGCACCAGTTCGGCGTCGACGTTCTCCCGGGCCGCGATGAACGCCATCTCGTCGGTGACGATTCCGGCGCGCGCCCAGGCGAGTTGGGTGGCCGCGCCGTCGACCGGTTCGGGGCGACGCCACGAGTCCCGGGTGGGCGGCAGCCCCTTCTCGACGTCGATCGTGGCGGCGGCATCCGTATACGGCCCCGACGTGTCGTAGACGTCGAGGTGTTCGCCGTTGGTGAGGTTGATGCGACGCTGCGGCACCCGCAGGTGCTCGACCGTGCGGTAATGCTTCTCGCTGCCCTCGATCGGACCGGTAGTGAGTATCCCGGCGTCCACCGGGACGGTGCTGGGGCGCGATGCTGCCGAATTGCTGGAAACTGCTGAGCGGACACGTGTGCCCATGAGGCCTCCCTACGCCGGCATTACCCGGACAGGTTCATGCGGTCGGCGACCGCCTGTCGCCATCTCAGCCCTTGGTCCGCAAGAGCCCCCGCGTCTGGTTCAGTTGTTCGTGCGCCTCACAGCCTACGCTCATCGCCCGACTCGTCGAACCGGGCTTGCGGACCGGTCACGTCGGGGGCCAGCCCATACGGCATGTGGCGGAAGTGACGCATGTGGCGAAATCGTGACGGTTCCGTGCGTGGACCGTTGTCGCGGTCGAGTCGCGCCACGGCTCGCGTACGATAGATTGTGACTCTAATCACAGCTCAGTGTCGTGGGGCCGGCGGAGTCGTTGGGGACGTACCGGTTGCGCGCCGACATCGCAGGCCCGACGCTGGTCAGTATCACGCGGCAGCCGAACTCACCAGTTCATCACCACGACCAGGATCACGAGACGACGAAGGGCAGGCATGAACCGCAAGTATCGACAGCAGCCGCCCCAGTCGGCGAAATCCATCCTGCAACAGATCTCCCAGGTCGTGCACAATCCCGAGCGCGACCGGTTCGAACTGTGGGTCGCCGGTGACCTGGTCGGAGTGCTCGGCTACAGCACCGAGACTGTCGACGGCCAGACCACCATCACCGTGCTGCACACGGTGCTGTACGACGAGTACACCGGGCACGGTCTGGCCACCCGGCTGACCAGCGGAGCGATCGCGTACATCCGCGACGAAGGTGCCCAGATCCGGCCGGTGTGTACCTTCACCAAGCACTACCTCGACGCCCACCCGGGGATCGTCGCTCTCGCGCCCGCCTGAGCAGACCCGGCGCTCGGCCGCCGTCCGGTCGCGCCGGCGACCGTCGTTATCGGTTCCGGTCGGTCCGGCCATGATGAATGCACCGGGCGGGTTCGCCTGCGATACTCGACGGAACGGACGCGTCACTTGTCCGGAACCCGATCATCCGGCGGTGTATCTCATGACCAGCGGTCCCGGGCGCGACGAAGTCATCGCGCCGGATGCGCGATCCACCGACCGTTCGGCGGGCATCTCGGCCGCCGAACGGTATCGCCTGCTGCTCGAGTTGAGCCCGGAAGCGATCGCCGTCCATCAGATGGGCGTCATCGTCTACGCCAACGACGCCGCGGTCCGCTTCGCTCGGGTGTCCTCGCGGCGCGGCCTCGTCGGCCGGATGATCTCGGAATTCGTGCACCCCGACTATCTGCCGAATGTGTACGCGCGCATGGTCGAACTGGGCACCGAGACCGCGGACCTCGGTGCCGACGGGGTTCCCGCCGAACGGAGCGCACCGGCCAGCGCCCGCGAGGTGGTCATGGTCGACGGCACCGGCCGCGAGCGGTCGGCGCATGTCACGTCGGTGCGCACGACGTGGGGGGATCGGCCCGCCTACCAGGTGATGCTGCGTCACCCCGACGCTGGGCCGGCCGGCGGGACCCGCGACGGCGACGGCATCGGCGGCCACCCGACATCCGCCAGCCACTCGACATCCGCCGGCCACTCGAAGCCCGCCAGCCCTCTCGACTCTGCCGATACCGGCCACGCCGCCGGCCCGACGCGTGACGGTAGCGACGACGTCCTCGCCGCATTGCCGCACGCCGTGCTGGTCGTCGGGCAGGAGGGGTCGATCGACTACGCCAACCCCTCCGCGATCTCGCTATTGGGGCTCTCACCGGCCGACATCCCCGGACTCGATGTCGCCGACCTGGCCCTCGGCTTCCCGGACGAGGCGACGTCGCCGATCGACGCCTGCCTCGATGTCGGCGTGGAAACCCTCGACCGGACAGCCACCATCAGCACGCCGGACCCGGCCGTCGACTCGGCGACCGCGAACACCGCCGACTGCGTACCGCATCGGAGCGGTAGCGGCACCGGCTCGCCGAGCCGCCGCTGGCTGTCGTGCAGTTGCCGCGCACTGCCGGCCGACGGCGGCGGCACGTCCTCGGTCCTGGTGTCGATCGCCGACATCACTGACCGGCATCGCGCCTCCGAGCGGCTTGCCTGGGAGGCCAGCCACGACCACCTCACCGGACTCCTCAACCGGGCCGGTGTGCTCACCCGCCTCGAGTCTCGGCTCGCCGCGCTCGCTCTGTCGGACGCCGAGATCGCCGTCTACTACGTGGACCTGGACAACTTCAAGTTGGTCAACGACTCGCTGAGTCACTCGCTCGGCGACGAGGTGCTGCAAGCGGTGGCTCGGCGGATGCGGGCGACGCTGTCCGCTGAGATCGATATCGGCCGCATTGCCAGCGACGAATTCCTGCTGATCGCACCGCTTCCGCCGGCGTTGACCGCCGACGAAGGGCTGGACGACCGGATCGGCCGGCAGGCCGCCGCCATCCACGCCGCGATCGATGCGCCGGTCGAGATCGGCACTGTCAGCGAGCGGGTGACGGTGAGTGTCGGGATGACGGTCGCCGATCGCGACGACACACGCACGGCCGAGGGTTTACTGCGCGATGCCGGCATCGCCATGTCGGAGGCCAAGACCGCACCCCGTGCCCCGTTCGTGCGTTTTCAGATCGAACACCGGCGCGCACTCCAGCGCAGGCAACGGATCGAGCAGGACCTTCGCGAGACCTTGCACACCGGCGCCCACCAGCTTCGCGTGGTGTACCAGCCGATCGTCACCCCGCGCGATCAGCGGGTCGTCGCGGTCGAGGCGTTGGTGCGGTGGGATCACCCCGAGTTGGGCGAGATCTCGCCGGCCGAGTTCATCCCGGTTGCCGAGCAGAGCAGCCTGATCGACGAGGTCGGCAACCACGTACTCCGCACGGCCACCACGGAATTCGCTCATCACGACGGGCTGGACGGCGTCACCCTGTGTGTGAACATCTCGCGGCCGGAGTTGACCGACCAGGGCCTCGTCGCCCGGATCGGTGAGACCCTCGCCGAGTCCGGGTTGGCGCCCGAACGGCTGTGCATCGAGATCACCGAACGGGATGTGATCGCGGAGAATCCGGACGCGCCGACGACCCTGGCGGCGCTCCGCGATCTCGGCGTCGACGTCGCGATCGACGACTTCGGCACCGGCGCTTCGTCGTTGAATCAGTTGCACCGGTTGCCGATCGGCACGCTGAAGCTCGCCGAATCGCTGGTTGCCGACCTGGACGGTAGTGAGCGGGCGAGCGCGATCCTGACCGGTGTCGCGCAGATGGCGCGGATGCTCGGGGTCACTCTGGTCGCCGAGGGGGTCGAGACCGCGACCCAGGCCGGCCGCGTCGCCGATATCGGCTGCGATCTCGCCCAGGGGTTCTACTACGACGTGCCCCGACCGCTCGCCGAGATCGGCGCATCCGACTGAGTAGCCAGACGACTGGGCGACCAGACGACTGGGCGGCTAGACGACTGAGCGGCTAGACGACTGGGCGGCTAGACGACTGGGCGCCGAGGCTGGCCGGTGGCTCACTGTCCGGTATCGAGCGGCGACAGTCGCGCCGGCGATGCCCCGGCGTGGCGCCACCGGGCCATGACGCCGGACTCGTCCGTGGGAGGTGTGCCGAGGATGACGGCGAAAACGGCGGGGGGCCGGGCAATGTCGCGGTAGTGCTCTCGGTAGAAGTCGGATCGGGTCGCGAACCAGCGGAAGTCGTTGTCCGGTGCGTCGGTCAGCAGATCCTGGGCCTCGGTGACGACGGTGACGAAGCCGGCCGGCGTCGGGTCATCGGCATCGCGCGCGAAGTCCTCCAGGTCGCGCATGCACTCGTCAAACGCGTCTTTGTTGTTGCCGAAGTACTCCGGAAACCGCCAGGCGTGCGCGAATTCGCGGTAGAGCTCCGACAGCGTGCGCATGCGGGCGCCGTCGACGACGCGTGCGACGAATCCGGCTGGTAGTTGGTGGCGTAACGCCCGCGTCGGTGCGACGGCAGTGGTGACCGACCCGGGAGTGGTGAGACCGACAGCAGGTGCGCTGTGGGCGGCGCCGCGCAGGAACATCGCGAGCGATTCCGGTGCGGGACTGGATGTGGTCATGTGTCGGGTCCTCGGATACGCACGAAACTGCGATAGTGGTCGGCGGTGTACCAGGCCGAACCATCGCTGCCGGTCACGATGCGCTCCGCGTCCCGGCTGCGGCCCCGCTGCTTGGGGTTGACGTCCCACTCGCGGTAGGTGATTCGGCGTCCGGTGTCGTCGGCCGACGGGAGAAGACCCTCGTTGTTACCGAAGACCAAGCCGCCCTTCGTACCCGGTGCGCGGGCCGCCTCGGGCCAGTCGCCCGCGTCGATCAGCGCGAGAGTGCGGGTGACCCGCGCCGGAATTCCGGATGATGCGGCGCGCGACGGGGATCGCCCGCTGGCAGTGGCGTCCGGCGCGGCGCGGGAGCCGGATGCGGCGCGGGAGCCGGGCGCGTCGGTCGCCGACGCGACCGTGGCGGAGCGGGACGTCTCGCCGGGCGCCGACCGCTGATCGATCAGCCAGGTGACGCCCACGACCACGCCGATCAGTACCAGTGCGAGCGCGGTGAGCACCGCTTGCCGCCGGCGCTGCGCCACCGACCGGCCGGTCCGCGTACCGGTGTGCCGCGACCCGGAGCCGCCTCGGCTGGAGGGAGCCATCAGCGCACTCCCGTCGTCGGCTGGACGTAACGATAGGTGTGGTGCAGGCCGAATCCCCGTGCGCGATACCAGCTGCCGGCGACCCTGTTGTCCGCCTCGACCTGCAGGTAGGCGCGTTCGGCGCCCTGCTCGGCTCCCCAGGCGAGCAGACGGGTGAGAACAGTGTCGCCGTGGCCGCGTCGCCGGGCCGCCGGATCGGTCCACAGCGCGGTCACGCCGAGCCAGCGGGCACCGTCGGGGGGCGCCGTCACCGCCCCGCGGCCGATCGCCACCGGTGTCGGTGTCGAGGACGCTGTCGTGGTGCCGCGCACGGTCACGAAAGCGACCGGGCCGTCGGCGGCACCGACCACCCGGCGTGCGACCTCGATATCGCTGTCGCCGTTGGTGTAACAGCGCAGCCAGTCGTTGGATGGTGTCGTGTTCAGGTCGGCCGAGTGGGTACCAGGCTCGTCGTACCGGCCGCCGGCACCGGCGCCATCGGAGCCCTCGGACTCGGCCGGGGCATCGACAGCCTCGCCGATCGGGCCGCCGGCGAGAGCGATGTCGCGCACCAACATATGCACCGAGCCACTGCGGGCCCTGCCGGCGATCTGGTGCGGTGGTACCAACCGGTCGGGTAGTGCCATCAGTGTCGGCAGGCCACGCTCGGCGTACCAGGATCCGATCGCGGCCAGTGTCTCCGGGTCGACCCGCGCCGAACGCTCGAGTGGCACTGCGGAATTGGCGCGGCGGCTGACGCCACCTCCGGCACGCACCAGCCACCCGTCGATCCACGCCGACTCGGTGCCCGGCCACGCGAGCGCGGCAGCGTGTTCCAGCGCGCGAATGTCGCTGTTGCGCAGCACCGTCGCGGACAGCAGCCGAACCGACGTCACCGCCGAGCGCGGCACCCGCAGCGCGTCACCGTCGCGGTCGATGATCAGCGGATCGCGGTCGTCGAGCAAGCGCCCGGTGATATCCGACAGCGTCGGCGTCCTCGCGGGTTTGCCGGCTCGGGCCGAGTCGGGCCGAGGTTGCGGTCCGGACGACCGCCAGTCGGCGGGCGTATCGTCTCCGAGCCGGTAGCGCACGACCACCCGATCGCCGGCGTACGCGTCGGAGACGGCTCCGGCGTCGTCGGGGATCCGCTGCGGCCCGGTCACCGTCGTCCGGTCAGTCGTCGTGACCGAACGGATCGGCGACCGCACCCGGAGTCCAGGACAGCCCGGGCTCACCCCATCCGTTGCGCTTGATCGCCTTCTTGGCGGCGCGGGCGTTGCGGCCGACCAGCACGTCCACGTAGAGGAATCCGTCGAGGTGGCCGGTCTCGTGTTGGAGCATCCGCGCGAAGAAGTCGTTGCCCTCGATGACAACCTCGGCGCCGGTGCGGTCGGTGCCGGTGGCCCGGGCCCAGTCGGCGCGGCCGGTGGGAAACTGCTCGCCGGGGACCGACAGGCAGCCCTCGTCGTTGTCGTCCGGATCCGGCATGGTTTCCGGGATCTCGGACGTCTCCAGCACCGGATTGATGATCTCGCCGCGGCGTCGCGGCGACCCGGGTGACGGATCGGGGCAGTCGTAGACGAACATCCGCAACCCGACACCGACCTGATTCGCGGCCAGGCCGACCCCGTGCGCGGCGTCCATCGTGTCGAACATGTCGTCCAGGAGTTCGATGACCTCCGCAGAGGGGCGGCCGTCGGCATCGACCTCGACGGGCTCGGTCGGCCGATGAAGCACGGGGTCGCCGACGATACGGATCGGGAGAACGGCCATGGCGACGAGATTACTGTGCGCCCCGTCGCGTGTCGGACGCGCCCCGCGACGCGGCACGGGTGAGTCACAGCGTGTTTCGGCGCGGCGGGCATGGTTAGATGACACGCAGAAGCACACTGCTGTAATTCGGTCGTGGGCCGCGGATCGCCGGAAGAGCCGCAGCGCGTGGCCACGGACAGGTGGCGCGCCGGACAGCAAATCCGGACGCCACGCGGCGGGCCGAATGTCGGCGGTGTGCCGGGTCGACGAGGCGATCTTGAGGGAGCGAGATGGACGGCGCAACCGCGCGAAGCCAGAAGCAGGGCGATCACCCCACCCCCGACCCCGCGGCCGACGGGGCGGGGGCAGCAGGCACACCCGCGGGCGGCGCGCAGCCCGACCCGCACGAGGTCGGGCCCGACGGGCTGTCCCGGCGGGAACACGACATCCTCGCGTTCGAGCGGCAGTGGTGGAAGTACGCCGGGGCGAAGGAAGAAGCGATCAAGGAGCTGTTCGGGCTGTCGGCGACGCGCTACTACCAGGTGCTCAATGCGCTGGTCGACCGGCCGGAGGCACTCGCGGCCGACCCGATGCTGGTGAAGCGTCTGCGGCGCCTGCGGGCATCCCGGCAGAAGGCACGGGCGGCCCGCCGCCTGGGCTTCGAGATCACCTGAGCGCTGCTCGCGGCCACGCTCCCCAGGTGCGTTAAGGTCGTCGGTGATGAATGCTGATCGCGAGCCGAATCGCCTGCCGTTGCGGGCCGGCGCCATGCTGCTGTTCGCGGTGGCGGTCGTCTTCATCGGGCTCGGTTGGCATTCCGCCGCCACCGCCGACTCCGATCCCGAGGCCGGCCTCGAGGCGGCCGCCCGGTCGAATTCGGCGACCGCCAGTGCTACGTCGGCGAGCCCGTCGAGCAGCGCCGCCGCCGGGTCGACCCGCATCTGCGTGATCAATGCCGGGTCAGTGTCGGGGCTGGCCGCCGAAGTGACCGACGACCTCAAGCAGAAGGGGTTCCGGACCGCCCCGCCACGCAACTACGACGGTGGTGGCTTCACCGAGAACACCATCTACTACGACGACGCCGACCAGAAGGCGGAGGCAGACCGTGTCGCCGAGGCGCTGGGCGGGGACGCCAGCGTGGAAGAGCGGACATCGCGGTTCACTCTGTGCCGAGACGGGATCCCGGTCGTCGTCGTCACCCGCTGACCATGGTCTCGCGCTCCGTGCGAGCACCGGCCCACCAGTCACCCATCACCCCAGGAGCGAGATGACCGCCAGTTCTCCCACCCGCACGACGACACTGCGCTCAGTGGCGGCGCTTTCGGCCGCCGGTGCCCTCGGGGTAGCACTCGTCGGCTGCTCCCCGAACGAGCCGGTCAGCAACACTCCGGGCACCACGCCGTCGGTGATCACCGGTAACCAGGTCCCGCCGGGCAGCGTCGTGGCCGACGACGGCTCGCCGGCGTCGCCGACCGGACAGGCGGTCGCCGAGATCGTCGATGCCCAGAACCAGAAGGTCGGGGAGGCCACCTTCTCTCCGGGCGGCTCCTCGGTGCGGGTGTCGGTCAAGCTGGACCGCGGTCTGCCCGCCGGATTCCACGCGATGCACATCCACCAGAACGGGGTGTGCGAGACCGCCGGCGACCAGTCGTTCACCAGCGCCGGCGGGCACCTGCAGGTCGACGGCAACACCGGTCACCCGTCCAGTGGGGACCTGGTGTCGATCAACGTTCTGCGCGACGGGACCGCCGAAACCGTCACCACCACCGATTCGGTCACGCTGAACCAGATCGTGGGCAAGGCGCTGGTGATCCACCAGAACCCGGACAACTTCGCGAACATCCCGGACCGCTACCAGTCGCAGGGACGCCCCGGCCCCGACTCGGAGACGATGAGCACCGGAGACGGCGGTAGCCGCCTCGCCTGCGGTGTGATCAAGCTCCCCGAGTCGTAGCGTCGAGTCTCGAGGCGGTGGCCGAGTGCCCCTGATCACCCCGATCGAGTTCCACGGGTCACCCGCGCCCACCCTCGGGGTGGAGTGGGAGTTCGGGCTCACCGACAAGCGCAGCGGCGACCTGTCGAATTCGGCCGCCGAACTGTTCTCGGTGGTCCGGGAGCGCCATCCGGGCTTCACGCAACGAATCCACAAGGAGTTGTTGCGGAACACCGTCGAACTGGTCACCGGGGTGTGCCGCACCACCGGCGAGGCGATGGCCGACCTGTCGGAAACCCTCGACGTCGTGGCGTCGTTGACCGACGACATCGGTGTCGATCTGTACGGGGCCGGTACGCATCCGTTTGCCGAATGGTCCACTCAGTTGCTGACCGAGGGGCACCGCTACGCCGAGCTGATCGAGCGGACCCAATGGTGGGGGCGCCAGATGCTGATCTGGGGCGTGCACGTTCACGTCGGAATCGACCGGCAGGACAAGGTGTTTCCGATCCTCACGTCCCTACTGAAGTACTATCCGCATCTGCTGGCGCTGTCCGCGTCGTCGCCGATGTGGGCCGGTCAGGACACCGGATACGCCAGCAACCGGGCGATGATGTTCCAGCAGCTGCCCACCGCGGGACTGCCGTTCCAGTTCGAGACCTGGCCGGAATTCGAAGGATTCGTCGCCGACCAGATGACTACCGGCATCATCGACAACATCGACGAGATCAGGTGGGACATCCGCCCGTCGCCGCGGTTGGGCACCATTGAGGTTCGGGTCTGCGACGGAATGAGCAATATGGCCGAACTGTCGGGGGTAGTCGCGTTGATCCACTGTTTGGTGGTCGATCTGGACCGGCGACTGTCCGCAGGTGAGGAGCTGCCTCAGATGGCTCCCTGGCTAGTGCAGGAAAACAAGTGGCGCGCAGCGCGATACGGGCTGGACGCGATCATCATCCAGGACTCCGAGTGCAACGAACGGCTGGTCACCGATGACCTGGCCGACGTGCTGCGCCGGCTGGAACCGGTCGCCGCCGACCTCCGCTGTCTCGACGAGCTGTCCCGGGTGGCCGACATCGCCGAGCACGGGGCCAGCTATCAACGGCAGCGTGCGGTGTATCAGCGCACCGGGGATCTGCGGTCGGTGGTCGGGTCGGTGGTCGGGGAGTTGTCGCCGTAGCCGCGCACCGTTTACTGTGCGGCTGAACACGTTCACTGTGCGGGGCTGGCCGTTTACTGTGCGGCTGAACACGTTCACTGTGCGGGGTTGACCGTTTACTGTGCGGCTGAACACGTTCACTGTGCGGGGCTGACCGTTTACTGTGCGGCTGAACACGTTCACTGTGCAGATCCGACGCCGTGTCGTCCGTCTCACCCTCGCGTGCCGACCGGCCCGCGCCGACCGATCAGTGGACGAGCTCTGCGAGGCGTTCGATCTCTCCGACGCTGCCGGGGGAGACGAGCATCGTCGTCACCCCGGACCGCTCCCAGACGCCGATCTGTTCGCGGACGTGGTCGATATCGCCGACGATCGCCGAATCCTCCACCGCCGCATCAGGAATGACGCGCGCGGCCTCGTCCTTGCGACCGTTGCGGAAGAGTGCGGTCACCTCGTCGACGACGTCGCTGTAGCCCATACGGCGGTACACCTCGGCGTGAAAGTTGGTGTCCTCGCTGCCCATTCCGCCCATATACAGGGCGAGGAACGGCTTGATGGCCTCGTATGCGGCGTCGCGGTCGTCGGTGACGACGATCTGGGCGACCGCGCAGATCTCGAAGTCGTCGCGGGTGTGGCGCGCGCCCGGGCGGGCGAATCCCTCGTCCAGCCAGGCGTTGTACTGGACAGCGAGGCGGGGCGTGTAGAACAACGGCAACCAGCCGTCGGCGATTTCCGCGGCGAGCGCGATATTCTTCGGTCCTTCGGCGCCCAGCATGACCGGGATGTCGGCGCGCAACGGGTGGGTAATCGGCTTGAGCGGCTTGCCAAGTCCGGTGCTCGCTTCGCCCTCCAGCGGCAGCGGGTAATGCGGGCCGGCGCTGGCGACCGGGGCTTCTCGCGCCCAGACCTGACGCATGATGTCGATGTATTCGCGAGTCCGCGCAAGGGGTTTGGCGAACGGTTGGCCGTACCAACCCTCGACGACCTGCGGTCCCGACACGCCCAGACCGACGATGTGCCTGCCGCCGGATAGATGGTCGAGGGTCAGTGCTGCCATCGCGCACGCGGTCGGGGTGCGCGCCGACAGTTGCAGTACCGATGTGCCGAGTCGGAGCCGGTCGGTCTGCGACCCCCACCAGGCCAGCGGCGTGTACGCATCGGAACCCCACGCCTCGGCGGTGAACAGGCTGTCGAAGCCGGCCGCCTCGGCCGCAGCGACCAACTCGCCGACGTTGGTCGGTGGCTGCGCACCCCAATATCCCAGTTGCAGGCCGAGTTTCATCGTGGGTCCTTCCTCGCCGGTGCTGGGCACACGGTACCGCGCCGCTCGAGTGATAGTCAACAAGTTGACTATGTTATCGCCAGTGGGACGTCGGTCCGCCGATACTGCACGAATTGACTATGCTCCGAACTGACCATGATGGGTGGCGCCTGTCGCCCGAGCGTCCGGAGGTGGCCGATGTCCCTGCGTCATGCAGTGCTCGCGGCGCTGCTCGACGGCGAGGCGTCGGGGTATGCGCTGACCAAGAACTTCGACGTCTCGGTGGCCAGCTACTGGTATGCGACCCCGCAGCAGCTTTACGCCGAACTCGGCAAGCTCGAAGCGGCGGGACTGATCGACGGACGCGAGGTGGTGCAGGAGCGTCGGCCGAACAAGCGGGTCTTCACGATTACCGTTGAAGGTCGAAAGGTGTTGCGCGACTTTGTCGATGCGTCGTCAAAACCGACCTTCATCCGGGATGATCTGCTCGTTCGGGTGTACGCGTGCGACGCCGGTGACGCCGATGCGCTGATCGGAGACTTGGTGGAGCGTGCGGAGCGGGCGTCGGCGAAGGCGGACTTCATCGAGGGACTGCTCGGCAAACTGCGTGGAGAGCGGTCCGAAGCGGAGTTCCTCGCGACGGGTGACCGCGTCGGCCCGTACCTGACGGGGTTGCGCGGCATCGGGTTCGAGCGGGAGAACGCGGCGTGGTGCCGGCGGGTCGCACAGGTCCTCGCCGCCCGGCAAGGGTGATGAGTCGGGGCGCCGGCTTCGATACGCCGCTCGTTCCTCGCGGCTACTCAACCGGCGGGTCGGCTGCCCGTCAGTCGCGGTTGTGTCCGGTGGTTGAGTAGGCCGGAGCCGTGAGGACGCGGTTGTGTCCGCTGGTTGAGCAGGCCGGAGCGCCAGCGGAGGCCGTGTCGAAATCAGCGGGGGACAGTGGCTGGGGCCGGCTTCGATACGCCGCTCGTTCCTCGCGGCTACTCAACCGGCGGGACGCGGCTCGTTTCTCGCGGCTACTCCACCGGCGGGACGCGGCTCGTTTCTCGCGGCTACTCAACCGGCGGGGGCCGTCGCCCCATCCGCTTAGACAACCGGCGGGGACGTCGCCCGTTTGCTGGACAACCAGCGGGCTAGCCGGGTGTCAGTCGCGGTCGCCCTGCTCCATCGCATCGCGCGACATCAGCCCATCCCGCGCGCGTTGCTCCTGGTAGACGAGTCGGCCGATGCGGTGTGCGATCACCGGGGCGGTGATGATCGCGAACAGTCCGGCGAGGATGAGCATGCCGACGTCGACATTCCCGCCGAGCCGGATCATGGCGCCGATCAGCACGAGCAGCAGCCCGAACGTCTGCGGTTTGGTTGCCGCGTGCATGCGGCTGAGGGTGTCGGGCAGGCGCAGCACCCCGATCGCCGCAGTGAACGCCATCACCGAACCGGTCAGCAGGAAGATCGCGCTGACGACGTCGCGGATCATCGGCCACCTCCGGTGGAGCGTCGGCGCCCGGACGCGAGATGTAGTGATAGGTCACCGAATCCGTGACCTATCACTACATCTGCGTGCGGTGCGGGGTTATCCGGGTGCACAGTGAACGGGTTCGCCTGCACAGTGAACGCGCTGCGCTGCACAGTGAACGGGTTCGCCCGCACAGTGAACGCGCTGCGCCGCACAGTGAACGGGTTCGCCCGCACAGTGAACGCCCTGCGCCGCACAGTGAACGGGTTCGCCCGCACAGTGAACGCCCTGCGCCGCACAGTGAACGGGTTCGCCCGCACAGTGAACGGTAGGAGGCGGGTCATGTCTGATCGTCCCGGACTCGGAAACGGGCGATGGCAACCGACCCGACAAAGCTGAGCAGGGACAGCGCCACGATCCCCGGCACGACCGTGGTGTCGCCGCTGTAGGCGGCCCACGCTCCGAGCCCGCACATCGACAACGCGATCAGCGTGTCCAGTGCCACCAGCCGGTCGAGCGTGGTCGGTCCGAGCAGGAGACGGATGCTGGTCAGCACGGACGCGACCATCAACAGCACCCCGACGATGAGCCACACAATTGTCATGACGCGCCGCCGTCCGGATCATCGTGCGCCTCACCACGATCCGCCACTGGTCCTCGACCACCGGGATCGTCCTCGCCACGAGCGCGGCGCCCGCTCTCCGATTGCTCGTCGGGTACCTGTGGCGACAGGGCATCGACCGCACGCGCCTCGGTCGGACCCGCCCCGGCGACGGCCGCGACCCGATCCGACTGGCGCACATGGTGATAGTCGTCGTCGATGCCGTGGAACGGGCTGGGGTGCCACTCGCTGTCCCGCTCGAAGGCCTTGATGAACATCCGCTCCACCCAGGCGACCTGCCGGTAGAAGGCGCGCAACTTGCGTTCGGACCGGACGTCGAAGACGTGGACGTAGAGCATCCGGCGGAGATGATCGATCTCCAGCACCATGGTGCCGGGGATCAGGTTCAGATAGTCGACAGCGAGCGTGAGCACCATGTCCGACTTGATCGCGACCCGCACCCGGATCACCGCGCCCAGCGGGCGGTAGTTCGGCCTGATCGATGCCCAGGCCACCTCGGCGCTGGAGACGAGGAAGTCGATGAGCAGCCGGCCGACCAGCGCCAGCACCGACAGCGGGTGGATGCGGCCCTCGACCGGAACCCGTGGCAGCGGCAGCACGGTCAGAATCACCACCGCGACCAGGATGCCGGCGAGGACATTGGCCCAACTAACCGTGCCCCACAACAGCACCCAGACGAACGTCAGCCACGCGACCGTCCACAACCGGACGGCCACCTCGCGGCCGTCGGAGCCCAGCCATTGCGGGATCCGCAGATGTTCGCGCAGCCACACCCAGATGCTGACCAGCACCCAGAAGATCGACAGCAGCGACACCCGCCACGCGTTCACGACGAACGATCGCACCGGGCCCTTGCCCTCGGCGCGCACCGGCGGGCTGGGCAACCTGCTCGTCATTGGTCGTCACCTCCCAGCACCGCCTGGATGTAGATCCCCCGATCGGTGATGTCGGCGGCAGCGCGGTCGGTGAACCCGAAGATCGGCCCGGCCCACACCGTGAGCGCGAGACCGGCGACCACCATCGCAACGGTCGGCACCACCATCGTGATCGGCATCCGACCCACGTCGACGCGTTCGTCCAGGGCGACGTCGGAGCGCTCGTCGATCAGCGCCGACGGGCTCCGGTCGGCCAGGTCGCCCTCCGGGGCGTCGGCGCGCGGCCGCCAGAATCCCTTGGTCCAGATGCGGGCCATCACGTACAGGGTGAGCAGGCTGGTGATCACCGACCCGGCGATCAGCACCCAGGCCAGCACCGACCCCTGCTGGACGCCGGCCTGGATCAATCCGACCTTGCCGATGAACCCGGAGAACGGTGGGATGCCGGCGAGGTTGAGCGCCGGGATCAGGTACAGCCCGGCCAGCAGCGGACTCGCGATCAGGCCGCCGAGCCGCCGCAGCGACGCCGACCCGGCCTGCCGTTCGATCAGACCGACCACCAGGAACAGCGTCGTCTGCACCAGAATGTGGTGCGACACATAGAAGATCGCCGCCGACAGCCCGAGCTCGTTGGAGAGTGCGATGCCGAACATCATGTAGCCGATGTGACTGACCAGGGTGAACGACAGCAGTCGTTTGATGTCCGACTGCGCGATGGCGCCGAAGATACCGACCAGCATGGTGAGCAGACCGGCGATCAACAGGATCGAGTCCATCGATCCACCGGGGAACAGCAGAGTGTGTGCCCGGATGATCGCGTAGACGCCGACCTTGGTCAGCAATCCGGCGAAGACCGCGGTGACCGGCGCCGGTGCGGTCGGGTACGAGTCGGGCAGCCACGCCGACAGCGGGAACACCGCCGCCTTGATCCCGAAGGCCACCAGCAACACCGCGTACAGCGCATTGCGCGTGCCGTCCGGAACCTGGTCCAGCCGCACCGCCATCTCGGCGAGATTCAGTGTGCCGGTGGTGGAGTACACGAACGCGATCCCGGCGAGGAAGATCAGCGACGACACCATCGAGACCATCACGTACGACGCGCCGGCCCGCACCCGGTCGGCGCTCGCGCCGAGAGTGAGCAGCACGAAGCTCGACGCCAGCAACACCTCGAAGGAGACGAACATGTTGAACAGGTCGCCCGCCAGGAAGGCGTTGCACACGCCGGCGCACAGGATCAGGTACGTCGGCAGGAAGATCGACACCGGCTGCTCGCTCGTGCCGTCCCGAATACCCTGGCCGATCGCGTAGACGACGACGCACAGCAGCACGATGCTCGACACCACAAGCATCAGCGCGGCGAGCTGGTCGACGACGAGGGTGATGCCGAGCGGGCCGTTCGGGTAGCCGCGGCCGCCCCAACCGCCCAGCGCCACAGCGAAGGTGCCGTGCTTGTTGGTCAGGTACAGCAGCATGCACGACACCACGAATACGACCAGGATCGCGCCGGTGGTGACGAACCGCTGGAACAGCGGGCTCCGCGCACGGAGCAAGGTCAGCGCAGCCGCGATCATCGGGACCAGCGTCGGCATGGTGATCAGCACCGGGACCCAGGAACTCTGCGGTGTCATCGCCGGCCTCCCGGAGCGTCGTCGGAGCCGGGTCCGCCCGCGGATTCGGGGTCGGTGTCGTCCGTGTCGTCGGATGCGTCGCCGCCGATCTCGTCGATGACATCGGCGTCGGTGGGCATCAGGTCGGTCTCGATGACCTTGCGGTGCAACTCGGCGTACTGCTGCGGGGTCAGTGGGTTGCCCGCGTCGTCGAAGAGATCTCCGGCGGTGGTGTCGGCGCCGGTGACCGGGTCGTCGCTGCGGTCGCGGTCGGGTGCGGTGTGCAGCGACGACCCCAGGATCTTGACGTCCTCGGTGTCGTCCTCGAGATCGTCGTCGTCCCGGTTGATCACGAACAACCGGTACACCAGTGCCAGAATGAACGCCGCGACGCCCATCGTGATGACGATCGCGGTGAGCACCATGGCCTGCGCGAGCGGGTCGGCGTCGAGCGCGCGATTCTGCGACGACCGGTACAGGATCGGCGGATTGCCCATGCCGCCGCTGATCGTGACGATCAGCAGGTTGATGGCGTTGCCCGCGAGGATCAGGCCGAGCAGCATCCGAACGAGGCTGCGTTCCATCAACAAGTAGGCGCCGCACGCGGCCATGACCGCGACGACCACCAGCAGTCCGAGATTGACGGTCATCAGCTCACCTGCCCGGCGACCGGGGCGTCCTCGGCCGCATGCTGCTGGTTCTGCGACGTCTCGACGTCGAGTCGCGCGCCGAGACTGCGGAGCACGTCGAGCACCAGCCCGACCACGATCAGGTAGATGCCCAGGTCGAAGAACAGTGCGGTGACCAGCTTGATCTCGCCGAGCACCGGCAGCGTCACGGTGAACACCGCCGACGACAGTGCGGGCGCGCCGAGGAACAGCGAGGTGACCGCGGTACCGGAGGCGATGGCCAGCCCGGCGCCGAGGACCTTGCCTGGCTCCACCGGCAGGGCCTCGCCCAGTTCGTACCGGCCGCCGGCGAGGTAGCGCAGCACCAGTGCGAGCCCCATCGTCAGGCCGCCGGCGAAGCCGCCGCCGGGTGCGTTGTGCCCGGCGAAGAAGAAGTACACCGACAGCACCACCATCGTCGGGAAGATCAGGCGAGTGGTGGCCTCCAGGATCATCGACCGGTGTCGTGGATCGCGGAACTCGCTGCCCAACAACCACGTTGTGCGGTCCGGCGGAATCGGATCGTCGTCCTCGTCACCCGCGGCGTCCGTCGAACCGGTGACCGTGCCTGGGTTGCCGACCGGAGTTCCGGCACCGTCGACCGGCCGGCCGGCGGCCCCGTTCGCCAAGCCGGCCAGCCGCGCGGCATCGGCCACGCGGGGCGCACCGCCGAACCGGCGATTGCGGAACACCAACGACGCGACGCCGGTCGCGGCGACGATGAGCACGCACACCTCGCCGAGCGTGTCCCAGGCGCGGATGTCGACGAGGATGACGTTGACCGCATTGGCGCCCTGGCCGAACTTGTAGGCGGCCTCCGGCAGGTCGATCTGCACCGGCTGTTCCGAGCGTGCCGCCGCGGCAAACAGTCCGATCAGCACCAGCGACACCCCGAACGCCAGACCGATCAGGGCACGCAGCGGTTTGAACCCTGTGGCATGTCGCGGTTCCGGTTCGGCCGGCAGCTTGCGCAGCACCAACACGAAGATCACCAGCGTGACCGTCTCCACGAGGAATTGAGTGAGCGCGAGGTCGGGGGCGCCGTACAGGGCGAACAGCATGCCGCACCCGTATCCGGTGACGCCGACGACGAGGGTGGCCGCCAACCGGTTGCGCAACAGCACCGTGGCGATCGCCGAGGCCACCATGATGCCGCCGATCACGACCTGCGCCGACGAGTCGAAACCGCCGAGCGACAACCGGTTTCGAGCGCCGGCGAACAGCACCGCGGTGGGCAGCACGATCGCGGTGGTGAGGATGACGCCCTGGCTGATCGGCAGCGAGCCGCGCTGGGTGTTGCGGGTCAGCAGCAGCGACAGTGTGTCGGCGGTGCGCAACACGGCGTCGTAGGCGCGGTCGGCGTTGGCCAGGGGACGGAAGCCGAACAGCCGGTCGCGTAGTCGGCGGATCACCCAGAACAGGGCCGCGCCGCCGACGATCACGATGATCGAGAACACCACCGGCAGCCCGAAACCGTGCCACATCGCCAGGTATTCGAGTTCGTGGCCGAAGAGCGGGAGCTCCAGGGCATACGGTTCGATGCGGTCACCGATGGGCCGGCAGACGATTCCGGCGACGACGCCGAGGATCGCCAGCAGCACCGGTGCGAACAGGAACATCGGCGCGGGCGGATGCATCTGGGCGACCGCCCGGCTGGGTAGGCTGCGCACCTTGCGGCCGAACGCGCCCCACAGGAATCGGCTGGTGTACGCGAAGGTGATCACCGACCCGACCAGCAACACGATGTCGAGGGTTTCGGCCTGCCACGTGGACAGCGCCCCGGTGTTCCAGACCGCCGCGAAGGCCGCTTCCTTGCCGACAAAGCCGAGGGTGAACGGCAGCCCGGCCATGCTCGCACCGGCGACGGCGGCGGTGACCGCGAGCACCGGCATCCGGTGGCCGAGGCGGGCCAGCTTGCGCACATCGCGGGTACCGGTGGAGTGGTCGATGATGCCGACGACCATGAACAGCGACGCCTTGAACATGGCGTGTGCGATCAGCATGGTGATCCCGGCCATCGCGACGTTGGCGTCGCCGACTCCGACGAGCACCGTCATGAACCCGAGCTGGGACACGGTGCCGAAGGCGAGGATGAGTTTGAGGTCGAGTTCACGCAGCGACCGCCAACCGCCCAGCACCATCGTCACCGCGCCGAGCACGATCACCGGGATGTGCCAACTGGCGAACGAGGAGAACGCGGGTGCGAGGCGGGCGACGAGATAGACACCGGCCTTCACCATCGCCGCGGCGTGCAGGTAGGCGCTGACCGGGGTGGGGGCGGCCATCGCGCCCGGCAGCCAGAAGTGGAACGGCACGATCGCCGACTTGCTCAGCGCACCGATCAGTACGAGCACCACCGCGACGTCGATGTAGACGCTCGCGCTCGGTGGGTTGGCGAGCAGATCGGACAGCAGATAACTGCCGGTGCGCTCGCCGAGCATGATGATGCCGACCAGCATGGACAGCCCGCCGAGCGTGGTGACCAGCAGCGCCTGGGTGGCGGAGCGGCGGGCGGTGGCACGGATCCGGTAGAAGCCGACCAGCATGAACGAGAGCACCGTGGTGAGCTCCCAGAACACGTAGAGCACTAGCATGTTATCGCTGGTGACCAGACCGAACATGGCGGCGGCGAAGCCGATCATCTCGCCGCCGAAGGTCGCCACCCGGGGTCGGGCGTCGTCGAAGTAGTGGGCGCAGTAGCACAGCACCAGCGCCCCGACCCCGAGGATCAGCACCGACAGGATCGCCGCCAGCGTGTCCATCCGCATGACGAGATCCATGTGTAGCGACGGAACCCAGCGCACCGTCTCCACTCGGGGAGCGGCGTCGGCGTCGGGCCAGTTCGCGAGTACCCAGCCGAGAGCGCCGAGAGGCGCGAGGGCAAGGACGTAGAAGCCGCGGGTGCCGATCCAGGAGATCACGGCGGGCGCGACCAATGCGCACACGGCCAGCGCGACCAGGATCAGGATCAAAGGGGCACTCCGTCTTCGGGTGGGCGGGGTGTCGTTTCGGGGTGAGAAGGGGTGTCACCGACGGAAAGTCCGCCTGTTCTACCTTACCGTTGCTCCCATGACCAGATTTGATGGCCTGCTCGTCACGAACGCATGATGGGACTTCGACGAGCGCGGATCGCGTTTCTGGGCGCGCTGCTGGTGGTCGCGGCGATCGTGCTGACCGCATGCGGTGGCTCCGAGGAGGACACTCGCACCGGGGTGCCGCTGCCCGACGATTTTCCCACCGAGCAGGTGCCGCTGATCGACGGCAACGTGCTGAGTGCCACCGGCACTCGCAAGGACGGCTGGTCGGTGACCGTGCAGGGACCGTCGAACGCCGGCAACCAGCTCGACGCGGCGGTCAAGAAGCTGACCGGCGCCGGGTACGCCGAGTCGCAGCGCACCTCCGACGGCGGACAGTCGGTGGTGGTGCTGTCGGCGAAGAAGGACTCGACGACGTACTGGGTGCAGGTCGGCGCCACCCCGCAGGCCGCCGCGGGCGGGTCGTCGGTGTTCTATCTGGTGAACGCCAGCTGATCCTGGCTGGAGTGTCTGGCGCTGGTTTCGATCCGGCGCTCGTACCTCGCGCCTACTCAACCAGCGGGGGTACGGCGCCGGTACCGAGTGCGGCCGAGTTGCTCGATCAGTGGCGATGTGCGGCGGCGGCGTCGATTTCCGGTGGTTGAGTAGGGCGAGCGGAGCGAGTCCGTATCGAAATCCACCGCTGGCCGTCGGGGGTGGTGACCTACTCCGCGCGGCGCAGCGCATACTCCTTGAGGTTCTCGACCTGCTCCGGGTCGAGCGAACCGCGGACCCGACTCCGGGCATCGGCGACGTCGTCGGCGGTGACGGTGGCCGCGTCAATGTCGCGGCGCATCGCCGACAGTGCCGACTCCCGCAGCAGCGCCGCACAATCGGCGGCCGAGTAGCCGTCCAGGTCGGTGGCCAGGCGGTCGATGTCGACGTCGTCGGCGAGCGGCACGTTGCGACCAGCGGTGCGCAGGATGTCGGCGCGGGCGTCGGCGTCCGGTGGCGGTACGTACACCAGCCGCTCCAGGCGCCCCGGCCGCAGCAGCGCCGGGTCGACCAGGTCGGGCCGGTTCGTCGCGCCGAGCACCACCACGTCCTGCAAGGGTTCGACGCCGTCGAGTTCGGTCAGCAGCGCCGCCACCACCCGGTCGGCGACACCGGAATCCGTGGACTGTCCCCGACGTGGCGCCAGGGCATCGATCTCGTCCAGGAAGATCAGTGACGGTGCCGACTCGCGCGCCCGCTCGAACAGGTCCCGGACGGCGCGCTCCGACGACCCCACCCACTTGTCCAGCAACTCGGCGCCCTTGACCGTGTGCACCGACAGTTGCCCCGACGCGGCGAGCGCGCGCACCACGAACGTCTTTCCGGATCCCGGCGGCCCGTAGAGCAGGACGCCGCGCGGCGGCTCGACGCCGAGGCGGGTGAAGGTGTCGGGATGCTGCAGCGGCCACAGCACCGCCTCGGTCAGCGCCTGCCGGGTCTCTTCCATGTCGCCGACGTCGTCGAGGGTGATGGCGCCGAGCGCGACCTCCGGCGATCCGGACCGCGACACCGGGCGCACGACACCGGCCGCGCCTTCCAGGTCGGCCTGGGTGAGCGCAGGTGCTGTCTTGTCCGTCGACGCTCGGGCCGCCGCGCGCAGCGCCGCCTCGCGAGCTAGGGCCGCTAGGTCGCCGGCAACGAAACCCGGTGTGCGGGCGGCGATTGCGGCGAGATCGAGTTCCCCCTCGGTGGGCACCCCCTTGAGGATGGCGGCGAGGAGCTTCGCGCGCAGCCCCGCGTCCGGCAGGGCGATCGTCAGCTCCCGGTCGGCCAGTTGCGGATCGCGGAATCGTGGGTCGATGCGGTCGGGCTCGGAGCTGGTCGCGACGAGCGCGAGGTGTCCGCCGGACTCGGCATCGGCACCCGGGTCGATGGCCGACCGCAAGGCGTCCAGAATAAGGGTGCCGACCGGTTCGGACTCCGCCGGCAGCAGCGCCTCGACGTCGGTGATGAGCAGGACGCCGGACCCGCGGGCACGGAGGTCGTCGATCGCGTCGGTCACCGCGCGCAACCTCGACGACGCCTCCATCGCGCCCACGGTCGGTCCGTCGATGACCCGCAACGGACGGTCCGCGGCAACCGCGCGGACCAGGGTGGATTTGCCTGCGCCGGCCGGACCGGTGAGGAGCACCCCGAGTCGCGGGGTGGCGCCGAGCGCGCGCAGCACCTCCGGTTCGTCGAGAGTGATCGCCAGCCATTCGGTGAGCTTGCCGACCTGCGGGTCCACCCCGACGAGGTCGGCGACGGTCCGTGCCGGTGTGCTCGTCTGCGACGACGAGCTGCGTGTCGCGCCGTCTTCGCTCGCGGAATGTGAGGCTGCGGCGGGCGTTGTCGGGGTCGAGTTCGCCGAACCTGGTGGGGTGACTGGCCTTTCGTTCGAGCTCGGTGTACCCGAACCGGTCGTGCTCGAACGCGTCACACCGAAGCGGTGTGCCGATCCGGCGACGGGTGCAACGTCCCCGGTCGCGGTCGACCACAGCACCGCCGTATTCGGCTGGACGCTGACCGGCGAGCCCGGATCTGTTCCGGTGACCGTGAGGAGTTCGTTGGTCCACGTGATTCCGACCGACCGAGCCAGCGCGCGTGTGGCGTCGCTGGCGGTTAGTTCCGGTCCCAGGTCGCGCGGCAGCAGCGACACCGTGTCGCCCACCGAGACCACCTTGCCGAGTAGTGCCCGACGCAGGGTCGGCGCGTCGACGCCCTGGCTGGCCAGTGCCGATCCGGACACGGTCACCCGGTTGGCGCCACGCACGGCGGCGGGTGCGATGACCACCGGCGCATTCTCCTTGACGCCGGCGTTGGCAAAGGTGAGGTCGTCGAGCAGCGCGGTGCCGGTCGGTGTGTCGTCGTCGGTGGCGGCGACCACGGCGGCGGTCACCCGTGCTCCGGTGATGGACACCGCATCCCACTCGCGCAGGCCCAGTGCCGTCAGCACTTCCGGATGGACCCGCACGATGCCGCGACGGGCGTCCGCGGCGGACGGATTGTGCCGGGCGGTCAGCGTCAGCTGGTCGCGTCGGTCGCTCATACCGCGTCGTCCTCCCGCATCGTCGGTGTTCGGTGTGGTGTCGAAGTCGGTGTGGGTGTTGCAGTCGGTGTGGGTGCAGTCGGGGCCGGCGATTCCGTGCGGTCGCGGTCGTCTGGGGTGCGGCCGATACCGGTCGGCCGGGGTGACGGCTTGTGCAGACCGAGTCGGGCCTCGGATCGGCGCAGTGCCGGACGGCGTCGTGGGTGCGCACGCGCGATTGCCCGGCGTTCCGCGCGGCGCTCGGCCGGTTTGGTGTCCCAGTGTTCCGGCCGTGAGGCCACCCACCGCCGATTCCGCCAGGCCAGCGGGATGTGCGCGATGTACGCGCCGATCACGATCAGCATCAGGGCATACGGGTAGGTGAGGAGCAGTGCGGCGCCCGCCGCGACCAGCACCAGCAGACCGGCCATGGCCCGCGGCGGTACCGACGCGGCCTTGAGGGACGCCGTCGGAATCCGGCTGACCGCGAGCAGCGCCATCAGCACCAGCCAGGCCCCGACCGCAGGCAGCGACGTCCACCAGCCGTCGCCGAACAGCTCACTGAGCCCGACCGGCAGCATGACCCCGATCGCCGCCGCCGGGGCGGGTACCCCGACGAAGAAGTCGCGCGTGTAGGCGGGTGCGTCATCGTCGTCGAGCAGGGTGTTGAATCGCGCCAGCCGCAACACGATTGCGCAACAGTAGATCAGCGCCATCGCCCAGCCGAGGTCTTCGCCCGACATCAGGGTGAAGTAGATGATCATCGCGGGCACCACACCGAAGTTGATGGCGTCGGCGAGCGAGTCGATCTCGGCGCCGATCCGGGTGGTCGCGCCCATCAGCCGCGCCACCCGCCCGTCGACGCCGTCCAGGAGGGCGGCCGCGACGAGCAGCCCGATCGCCATGTCGACGTTGCCGTTGGCGGCGGCCCGCATGGCGCTCATCCCGGCACAGATGGCGAGGACCGTCAGCGCCGACGGCACGAACATCCGTCCCGCCGCCGCCTGCCTGCGCAGCCGGGTCTGTTCGTCCGGCGACGCCCGGCGGTGGGCGCGGGGGCGTCCGGCCGGTACGGGATGCGCGGCCGGCCGGTCGGGAGTACGACGGCTCATGGCAGGGTCGCCAGCAGTGTTTCGGCGCCGACGGTGCGTTGTCCGACCCGCACCTGCGGTCGGGTGCCGGGCGGGAGGTAGACGTCGACGCGGGAACCGAATCGGATCAGGCCGTAGGTCTCGCCGATGCGCAGTTCGTCGCCCGGGATGGCCTCACAGACGATGCGGCGGGCGATCAGCCCGGCGATCTGCACGACCGCGAGGTCGGTGCCGGTCGCCTCGCTGTGCAGCGTCATGGTGGTGCGTTCGTTGGTGGCGCTCGCCTCGGGGAGGTCGGCGGAGGCGAAGCGGCCCGCGGTGTGTACGACCGAGGTCACGGTGCCGGTGATCGGGCTGCGCTGCACGTGAACGTCGAAGATCGACAGGAACACCGATACCCGGGGCAGCGGCGCGTTGCCGAGCCCCGACTCGGGTGGCGGGACCGCGTCGTCGACCAGGCTGACCGTGCCGTCGGCGGGTGCGACCACGACGTCGGCCGCGGTCGGTGGCACGCGGCGGGGGTGTCGGAAGAATGCCGCGCATGCGCCGGCGGCGGTCGCGGCGGGTGCCGCGATCCAGCGATGCCGTCGCCCGGCCAACGCGACGGCGGCGGCCCCGGCGACGAACGGCAGGCCGTCCGGGTGGACGGGGGGAATGGTCTCGCGCGCCAACGCCACGAGATGCGCGGGACCGGTCGAGGGCCGCGTCTGCTCGGGCGCGTCCGGCCGGGGGCGCCTGGCCACTGTCAAACCTCCCCATTCGATGCACGTGTCGAGTACGGCACGCGAGTAACAGCTTAGAGTGCGCGGCCGGGTGGGCGCCGAGTCCCGCCGATGCCGGGCTCGGTTTCCGGCACGGCGGACTCACCGATCGGCCAGTCCGGTCACTGCCAGATCTAGAGTCAGCGGTTAGTGCGGGGCATTGATAACTGTGGAGTTGTGGAAGCACCCTGCGTAATCGGGCGGCCTGCTCCATCGTGTTAGCGGGAAGACGTTTCAGGGAAGTGGAGGGAAACAGTGGCTCTACCGGATGGACAGAATCTGGTGGTTCTGATCGCAACGTCGGGTTCGTCGCGCGACCGATGGAGCGAGGTCGTCGAGACCATCCAGCACCACAGCGGAGAAACTCGGTTTGAGTTCGTCGATGGAGTTGAGTATGAGGATTTGACGGCAGCGGAGATTCGCGAATTGCTGGACAACGCCGGTGGGCGGACGTACGCATTTCTGGTTGATGACCGCGCGCTGACGGACAAGGAGCACCCAGTGCTTGCGGTCTCGTGCTTCAGCGAGGACGAAGTACGCGTGGTGCCCGCCCAGCTAGCGGGCGTTGCGGACAACTTGGCTATCGCAAATCTATCGATCGGTGACTTCGCCCGAGCCGCTGACTCCGACGGAGTGCTACGTACCTGACTGCTTGCGACTGTGGTTTCGTGGGCTCGGCGATGGTGATGAGAGGTCGTGACGCCCCGGCTTCGTTCACGACGATGCCGCTGTCCATGGCAGCGCGGCGACTTACAGGACGGTGACGGCGACCGTCTCGCCGGCGGCTACCGTGGTCGTGTCGGCGGGGATGTCGATGAGCGCGTTCGCCGACGCCAGGTACCGCAGGTGATGCGAGGCGGGCGGGCCGATCGGCTCGACCTGCGGTTCGTCCGCGAGCGCCGGGCCGCCGGCGGCGTCCGAGCCGGTGGTATCGGCGGTGCCGGTGTGCAGCACGCCGCGAAGGAACTGCCGCTTGCCGTCCGGTGACCGCACGTCGGCGGTCAGGCGGGCGCGGACTCGCCGCCGGTCGCCGGGCATCCCCATCGCGCGCCGCAACGGCGGCCGGATGAACACCTCGAACGACACCAGCGAACTCACCGGATTACCGGGCAGCGTGACGATCGGCACCGCGCGTCCGGTCGGGGAGGTGATGTGCCCGCATCCCTGCGGCATGCCCGGCTGCATCGCCACCTTGACGAACTCGACGGCCGGCGAGTCGGGGCTGCCGGGACCGCTCAGCGCATCCTTGACGACCTCGAATGCTCCCGCGCTGACCCCGCCCGAGGTAATGATCAGGTCGGCGTCGTCGGCGACCGCGTCCAGGCGGGCGAGGAACTGGGCGGCGTCGTCGGGGACGAAATGCTCGTGCCGCGCCGACGCGCCCGCCTCCAGCGCGGCCGCCGTCAGCATCTCACCATTCGACTCGTAGATCTGACCGTGCCGCAACGGATTTCCCGCCGATACCAGCTCCGACCCGGTGGACAGCACGATCACCCGTAGCCGCCGGAACACGGGCACACGGTCGAGACCCAGTGCCGCCAGCAGACCGATCTGGGGTGCGCCGACCGACGTTCCGGCGGTGAGTGCCCGCTCGCCGACGGCGATGTCGGAGCCCGCGCGGCGGATATGCCTGCCTTCCGCGACGGGGGCGGTCACCTCGATGTGGGCGAGGGGATCGTCGGTGGTGATGGCCTCTACCGGGATGACCGCGTCTGCTCCGGCGGGGATCGGAGCGCCGGTCATGATCCGGTGCGCGGTGCCGGGATCGAGGGTCAGCTCGTCGGTGCGGCCGGCCGGGATGTCGGCGGCCACGGGCAGCCGAATCGGCGTGGTTGCCGATGCCGCGGCCACGTCGGCGGCGCACACCGCGTACCCGTCCATCGCCGAATTGTCGAAGCCGGGCAACGCGATCGGCGCGTCGATGTCGGCGGCCAGCACCAGGCCGAGCGCGTCGGTGACCGGCACCTCGGCCCGCTCCGGTGCCCGGAAGAGACCCGACACGACCGCTTGATGATCCGCCACCGACCGCATGAACTCAGCATGCCATCCCGGGTGCAGTCGGGTCGGCGACGGTGGCACGGCTGGACGCGTCATCGGGCGCACCTCGGTTCGCTCGCGGTGCGAACGCGCGGGCCGCGCACTAGATTCGACGCATGACGTTCGGGTTGCTGCTCGACATCGACGGGGTGCTGGTCACCTCGTGGCGTGCGCTGCCCGGGTCGGTGGACGCGCTCGCCGCCCTGTCTGCGCGCGGGAATCCGCGAATGTTCTTGACTAACACCACCTCTCGGTCGCGTGCCCAGATTGCTGCGACGCTGGCCGAGGCCGGATTCGACGTTCGGCCCGACGAGATCCTCACCGCCGCGACGCTCACCGCCGACTTTGTCGCGGCCAACTACCCGGGCAAACGGGTGTGGGTACTCAACGAGGGGCCGATCGCCGAGGACATGGCGGTTCTGCCGCTCACCGACGGTCCGGCCGACGCCGATGTGGTGGTGCTCGGCGGGGCCGGGGCGGTGTTTACCCACCGCGCGCTGTCGACGGTGCTGGAGAAGATTCTCGACGATGTGCCGGTGATCGCGATGCACCGGTCGATGATCTGGTCGACGGCGGCCGGTCTGTCCGTCGACACCGGGGTCTACCTGGCCGGGCTAGAGAGGGCGGCTGGGCGCTCGATCCGGGCGATCGGGAAACCGTCGCCGCTGGGATTTCAAGCGGCCGTCGAAAAGCTGGGCCTGGAACCGACTCAGGTCGTCATGGTCGGCGACGACATGCACAACGACGTGCTCGGTGCGCAGGCCGCGGCGCTGATCGGGGTGCTGGTGCGGACCGGCAAGTTCCGCGAGGAAGCGTTGCGCGCGTTGCAGCGCGACGAGTACGGCCCGGTACCCGACCACGTCATCGATTCGCTCGCCGACCTACCCGACCTGCTGGATGTGATCGAGAGCTGATCCGTGGCGGCGGCGCGCCGAACAGTGCGGTGCTGTACAGAATCTTCCCCGCTCGGCGTGGCGAGGTGGATAGTGCACGTGGTGTGCCTGTGTGGTGATGTTTCTGTACGTGGGGCGCGGGGACGAGGCGGTGCGCTGACCGTGCCGTACAGAATCTTCCCCGCTCCGCACAGCGAGGTGGATAGTGCACGTGGCGTGCCTGTGCGGTGATGTTTCTGTACGCAGGCTGCGGGGGCTGGGCCGCTCGCCGATCATGCTGTACAGAATCTTCCCCGCTCCGCGCAGCGAGGTGGATAGTGCACGTGGCGTGCCTGTGCGGTGACATTTCTGTACGCAGGCTGCGGGAGCGAGGCTGTGCGCTGACCGTGCCGTACAGAATCTTCCCCGCTCCGCGCAGCAAGGTGGATAGTGCACGTGGCGTGCCTGAGCGGTGATGTTTCTGTACGCAGGCCGCGGGGGTGAGGCGGTGCGCTGACCGTGCTGTACAGAATCTTCCCCGCTCGGCGTGGCGAGGTGGATAGTGCACGTGGCGGGCCTGTGCGGTGATGTTTCTGGACGCAGGCTGCGGGAGCGAGGCCGCTCGCCGATCGTGCCGTACAGAATCTTCCCCGCTCCGCGCAGTGAGGTGGATAGTGCACGTGGCGGGGCTGTGCGGTGACATTTCTGTACGCAGCAGCAGGCACGCAGCAGCCCGCGCGGCCGACTCACGACACACGCCACGCGCCTCGCCGACAGTGCTCAGGCGGCGCGCGCCCCCGACTCGGCGGCGCGCTTGATCTTGTTCAGTGTCTCGGCCATGCCCAGCTTGAGCTCCGACTCGAACGAGTCCGCGCCGCCGAACAGCTTGTCCACCAGCACCGACGACAGCTTGGTCGTGGCGCCGCCGGGCACCTCGCGGCGCTCGGTCACGGTGACGCCGCCGGCCGGGTCCGGGGTGATCGTGTAGCTCCAGACGGTGTGGTTCTCGGTGATCCGGAACGCGATCTCCTGGTTCGGCTCGAAGCGCACCACCTTCGACGTGGTCGGCCACACCAACGGTCCCCGCTTGTTGATGTTGATGGTGCGGGTGCCGCGCTGCACGTGACCACCGCGGATGATCATCTTGCGGCACTGCGGGCTCCACTCACCCATCCGCTTGAGGTCGGAGATCACCGCCCACACCTGCTCAGGCGTCGCGTCGATGTGGATGGACTCTTCGATGAGCTGCGCGGTCATGGGTCTCCTGGGTCTCCTCGGATGTGGCATCCGACTTGGATCGTCGGTGGCCGGATGCGGCCGCCCGCCGTGATCGAACCCTATGACCCTATTGTCTGACCGTCAATAAGCCGCCCGCTACTCGCACCGCGGTGGTGTGCCGTGCGGCTACACCGATCGCCGACCGTCAGACCAGCAGCGTCGCCCCGATGACGGCGGCCACCCCGACGAACATCGTCGCCGAGATCCATCCGGCGCGATGGTCGTCGTCGTCCAGCAGGACCGCACCGAGCTTGCCCGGGGTCAGCCAGTCGACCAGCACGAACGACCACATCATCACCGCCATCGCCAGCACCGCGTAGATGGCGGTGTACAGCAGCCCACGCCACAGCACCTCGTCGCGGGTGTCGATCACCGAACACACCACGACGATCGCCAGGCCGATCACCATCGCGACGGTCAGGACGGTGGCGTTGCGGTTGCGATCCACCCAGACGAGCTGGCGCAGTTTGCCCGGTGTCACCAGGTCAAGGGCACCGAAGCCGATCACCAGCAGCACGATGGCGACCAGGCTGAACGATGCTCCGGCGGCCAGATTGTCGCGCAGTAGTTCCACACTCTCCTCCAAGTCCGGGCATCTTCGTCCGTCGACCACATCGGTCGGTGCCGTCGCGGTCGTGAGTTCGGCGGGTCAACGCGCTTCGAGTCTGGCAGATCCGCCGACGTTGCGCCCGCACCTCGGCGATCGTCGAGCCGGGAGCGGGGCTGTGACCCGAGGCGAGCCTAGAGCGACACCAGATCGTAGGAGCCGACGTTCGCCGACAGCCGGCGCAGGTGATCGTTCGCGTCGCCCAGCGTGTGACCGATCGCGGTCAACCGGCTGACGTAGTGCCCGACCGGATACTCCAGGGTCATGCCGATGCCGCCGTGCATCTGGATGGCCTCCTGGCCGATGGTGCGCGCCGACCGCGCAATCTGCAGCTTGGCGCGCGACGCGATGATCGGGTCGGCGTTGCCGTCGCCGAGCGCCGTCGTCAGATAGAGGCTCATGCTGCGGGCCAGCTCGAGGAGCACGTACATGTCTGCGGCCCGGTGGGTGAGCGCTTCGAAGGTCGACAACGTCACGCCGAACTGCTTGCGGGTCTTGAGGTAGTCGACGGTGAGGTCTAGGGCTCGTGCCATCGCGCCGACGGCCTCGGCGCACAGTGCCGCCTGGACGCCGATCTCGGCGTCGGCGATCACCGCCGACGTGTCGCCGCTGCCCAGTCGGGTGGCCGCCGCGTCGGTGAACTCGATCTGCGCGCCGCGCCGGCGATCGTGGGTGCGGTACGGCGTGCGGGTCACCCCGTCGGCGTTCGCGTCGATCAGATACAGCCCGACCTCCTCGCCGGCACGTGCCGACACGATCAGCTTGTCGGCGCAATCACCGTGCGGCACGAGCGACTTGGTGCCATTCAGCACGCCGTCGGCGGAGGCGGTGGTTGCCACCTTCGACGATGGCCAGCGGTCGCCCTCCTCGTGGTGGGCGAAGGCCATCAGCAACTCGCCGGATGCGAGGGCCTGGCGCAACTCGGTGCGGGTGGCGTCGTCGGCGACATCCAGCAGCGACCCGGGGACCAGCACCGAGTCCAGGTACGGCTCGGGCGCCAGGGCCCGGCCGAATTCGGTCATCACCGCACCGATCTCGACGGCGCCCGCGCCGGAGCCGCCGTCGTCCTCGGGGAAGGTCAGCCCGAGGATGCCGATGTCGGCGAGGGACCGCCACACCTCGGGGCTCCAGCCCCGCTCGGTGTCGGTCACCGCCCGCAGGGTCTCCACGTCGTAGGTCTTGGCCAGGACGTCGCGGACGGTGTCGCGCAACATTTCTTGTTCGTCGGAAAGTTCGAAATCCATTGCGTGCCTTTGGTCGTCGGAAGGGATGGGACAGGGTGGCGGCTCAGAGGCCGAGCACGGCCTTGTCGATGATCTGGCGCTGCACCTCGGACGAGCCGCTGTAGATCGACACCTTGCGGTAGTTGAGGTAGCTCGGCACGGTCAGTTGCGCCCATGCCGGGGAAAGGATTTCGGCTGTGCCATTGGCGGCGTCCGGTTCGGGTGGGGCGACCGGCAGCGAATCGGCGCCGGCGACGTCGGCGAGCAGTTCGGTCGCGGCCTGCTGTAGTTCACTGCCGCGCAGTTTCAGTAGCGACGACGCCGGGTTCGGCTTGCCGTCCGAAGACGACGCGACGACCCGCAACTGGGTGAGTTCCAGTGCCAGCAGCTCGTTTTCGAGTTCGGCCAACCGTGCCGCGAACAGCGGGTCGTCGAGCAGGGTGCCGTCGGCGGTCTGCGTGTGCCGGGCGAGTTCCTTGGCGCGCGCCAGCTTGGTCTTGGTCCAGCCGACGCGAGCCACTCCGGTGCGTTCGTTGCCGAGCAGGAACTTCGCGATGGTCCACCCCTGGTTCTCCTCGCCCACCAGGTTCTCCACCGGCACCTTGACGTTGTCGAAGAACACCTCGTTGACCTCGTAGCCACCGTCGATCAGCTGGATCGGCCGACGCTCGATGCCCTCGCTGTTCATGTCGATGAGGAGGAAACTGATGCCCGCCTGCCGCTTCGGGGCATCCGGGTCGGTGCGCACCAGACAGAAGATCCAGTCGGCGTACTGGGCGAGCGTCGTCCAGGTCTTCTGACCGTTGACGATGTAGTGGTCCCCGTCGCGGACCGCACGGGTCTTCAGCGACGCGAGGTCCGAACCGGCGTCCGGTTCGGAAAAGCCCTGACACCACCAGATATCCATATTCGCGGTCTTGGCGAGGAACCGCTCCTGCACCTCGGGCGACCCGAAGGCCGCGATGACCGGGCCGACCATGGCGGCGTTGAATGCCAGCGGCTCGGGCACCGACGCTAGGCTCATCTCCTCGCGCCAGATGTGGTGCTGGATCGGCGTCCAGTCCTGGCCGCCATGCTCGACGGGCCAATTCGGCACCGCGTACCCGTGCTCGTTGAGGATGCGCTGAGTGGTCACCGCATCGTCGGGCATATTCAGTGCGCCCGCGGCCGCCCGGTCACGGATCTCCTTGGGAATCTGAGTGGTGAAGAACGTCCGGAGTTCTTCCCGGAATGCCTCGTCTTCGGGACTGAATGTCAGGTGCATGTAATAGTCATACTCCCTCCCGGTGCGGGGCTTCGTCCGGTGTCAGTCACAGGAGACGGCCGCCCGGTCCGCCGGAGCGGGCGCCGACGGCGATGCGGTGTGCGCTACCGCGATGCGTCGGGCGGCGACCGCGGCGCGCGCGGTGACCGCGCCGCCGAGAACCGCGAGCACGATCACATACCCGACGTAGCCCAGCACCGTCCCCCGTAAGCCGATGTGCGACACCACGAATCCGGCGATCACCGCGGGCGCGCTGAACGCCAGATAGCACGCGACGAAGACTGCCGAGTACACCTGTCCGCGCTGGGTGGCCGGCGTGGCGGCGGTGACGCTGTCCAGTGCACCGAGGAAGGTCGCGGCGAAACCGGCGCCGGCCACCACCGACCCCGCGACGTAGAGCGGGAGCAGTTCGGCGAGGACGCCGGTCAACGACACGATCGCGCCACCCGCGAGCGCCGGGTAGCCAAGGGCCAGTTTGGTCGTCGCGGCGCGTCCGGTGATGAGCAGCGAGGTCATCGCTGCCGAGGCGAAGAAGACGAACAGCAACGCACCCGCCCCGGCGTGATTGGTGACCCCGAAGACGCGGGCGACGACGGATGACCCGAGCGACAGGTACAGCCCGCCCAGCGACCACGTCGCCAGCAATGCCGGCACGGCCAGCAGGAAAGCGCGGCGCACCGCGCGCGGCACCGACGCCTGCGGCGCGATCGTGCCGATCAGGTGCCGGCGCGAGGTGAAACCGATGCGCTGCGACGTCTCCGGAACGATCAGCAGAGCCAGCAGCATCGCGGTGAATAGCCCGAGTATGACCTCGTAGACGAGGATCCGCGGCGCGGGTGCGTACTGCACGAGCACGCCCGCGATCCCCACGCCGCCGGCGAGTCCGATGGCCGGCGCGGCGCCGGTGGTCGCCGATCCCATCCGCGGCGTCGGCTGCGTGTCGACGATGGTCGCGGTGAGGGTGCCGATCGCGGCGCCGGTGGCCAGGCCCTGCAATGCGCGGGCCGCGACCAGCATGGGTACCCCGTCGGCGGTCACGAAGAGCACCATGCTCGCGATCAGCAAGACCAGCGCCACCGCCAGCACCGGACGTCGACCGATGTGATCCGACAGCGAGCCCACGGTGAGCAGGCTGACCAGCATGGTCAGCACATAGGCGGCGAACACGACGGTGAGTGTGAACGCGGAGAAGCCCCAGAGCTGCTGGTAGACGGGGTAGAGCGGGGAGGGTGCGGCGGACGCGAAGAGCACCATCACCATGGTCGCCGACACGATCCAGAATGCGCGATGCGGATGTAGCGGTCGCGTCATCGTCACCGTCACGGAGGCCTCCTAAAAGCAAAGAAAATTGCGTTTGAGGTTCAACCTAGCCCGATCGGCGGCGGTAAAGCAATCAGATTTGCAATAATGGTCGCATGTCATCGGCATCGGCGTCCACGGAGAATGTCACTGCGGCGACCGCGTCCAGCGAGCGCGTGCCGGACGATCGCGCCCAGGCCGGTCGCGTCCCCGACCTCGCCGACGATGCCGCGCCGGCCAAGCGGCCCGGTGGCCGCAGCGCCCGCGTCCAGTCCGCCGTGTTTACCGCCGTCGGCACCCTGGTCGGCCGCGGCGAACGCGAGACGATGACCATCCCACAGGTGGCCGAGCTCGCCGGGGTCAACCCGACCAGCGTCTACCGGCGCTGGGGGAGCATCGGAGTGTTGCTGGAGGAGGTCGCCGTCGCCGCCCTCACTCAGGGGGAGCCGCTGCCGGACACCGGGACGCTGGACGACGATCTCGCCGACTGGGCGCGGATCATCGCCGACGACATCGGGCGCCCCAAACGGCGGGCGTATCTGCGGGCGATGGTGTCGGCGCGGGAGAACGTCGTGGACGCCTGCCCGTGCTGGGAGATCCGTCGGCAACAGTCCGAGGAGATGATCGGGAGAGCAGCCGCACGCGGCGAACCGACCCCGAGCGTGGAGCAGGTGCTCGATCACGTCATCGCGCCGCTCTATCACCACGCCGTGTTCGGGCACCCCGTGGACGGCGACCGCGCGGGTCGGCTCGCCGCGGACGTGATGCGGATGCGCCCGTCGGGCTAGAGCTCACGCCGGGCGCCGCTGCCGCGGTCTGAGAGACCGTTCTCGTCCGCGGTCGCATGTCGGAGAAAACCGTCGGTGTCCGGGGTTGTCCCAGCGCACGCTAGGCTTGTGCCGCATGAGACATGTGCACGCCTTTACCGACGATGCATTGGGCGATCGCGACGCGGTGGGCGTCGCCGCGCTGATCGCCGCGGGAGATATCTCGGCCGTCGAGGCGGCGGAAGCTGCGCTGGCCCGGATCGATGCGGTCAATCCCACGCTCAACGCCGTCGCCGTCGACGATCGGGAGCGCGCCCGGAAACGCGCGGTGGACAACACATTTCCCGCCGGTGTCTTCGCCGGCGTGCCGTCGTTGATCAAGAACAACACCAAATTCGTCGGGTTGCCGACCCGGCACGGATCGGCGGCCACCGCCGATACCCCGGCAACGACCAACGAAGCGTTCACCGAGCAGTTTCTGGCGGCCGGCCTCAACGTGCTCGGTGCGTCGACGATGCCCGAGTTCGGGCTGACCGCCACGACCGAGTACGCAGGCGCACCGCCGACCCGCAATCCTTGGGACACAGACTATTCCGCGGGTGGATCGTCGGGTGGGTCGGCGGCTCTCGTCGCCGCCGGTGCGGTGCCGATTGCCCACGCCAACGACGGCGGCGGGTCGATCCGGATACCCGCCGCGGCATGCGGACTGGTCGGGCTCAAGCCCACCCGCGACCGAATGGCATCGGCCGTCGAAGCGTCGGCCATGCCCATCGACCTGATCGCCAACGGCGTGGTGAGCCGCACCGTCCGGGACACCGCCGCATTCCTGGCCGACGCCGAACGCTACCGGCCGGTGACCGCCCTGCCGCCCATCGGGAACGTCGAGGGACCGGCCGACCGCAGGCTGCGGATCGCGATGCTCGTCGAACCGATTACCAGTGAGCGGCTGGACGCGGACACCAAGGCCGCGACCCTGGCGACGTCGGAGTTGCTGGAGTCGCTCGGCCATCGAACCGAGTTCATCCCGGTGCCGGTCGATGCCGACTACATCGACCAGTTCACCGAATACTGGGCACTGATGGCGTTCGCCATCGACCACTTCGGATCCCGGATCGCCGGCAAGGGATTCGACCGTCGCAAACTCGATCCGTTCACCCGTGGCCTGTCCCGGATGTGGTTGCGCCGGTTCTATCGGACGCCGTGGGTGGTGCGCGAATTGCGCCGTGCCACCAGCCAACTCCGCAGTGTCTTCGACCGGTTCGACGTCGTGATGTCGCCGACGATGGCGCACACCACGCCGGAGATCGGCTACCTCGATCCCGGCGGCGACTTCGACGAGATCTTCGGCAGGCTGCTCCGCTACATCGCGTTCACGCCGGCCAGCAACGCCTCCGGGTTGCCCGGCGTCAGCCTGCCGCTGGCCACCAGCACGGGCGGCCTACCGATCGGCATTCACTTCTCGACCGATCTCGGCGACGAACGCACCCTCCTCGAACTCGCCTACGAGCTCGAGGCGGCCCGCCCGTTCGCACGGATCCAGAACTGAGCTGCGCAGCGTTATCGCCAGAAGGTAGCGCGCGCGAGGATTGACTCGGCATGAATCCCGGCATTGACGAGGGTGGCGATGTGGCGGCTTGCGCCGAGTTTCGGAAGTGCGGCCATCTCCGCTGACCGCCCTCGCAGGGCGATGTAACTCCCATCGCTGACCGCTGCGATCGCCGCCAGCGCCACTCGACCGTGCGTATCAAGAGCGCTGTGGCCGCTGTCGGGAATCGCGACAAGAAGACCTCGTGGAACGCTGTCGGCGATGCGTTGAGCGCCGACCCTCGGGGTCCGTAGATCGCGCTCGCCCGACAACACGACGACCGGCCACGTGAAGTCGGCTCGGAAGCTCGACAGCGCGAGTGGCTCTGCTTCGAATCCGCCGAACCGCTCGCCGAGTCCCCGGAAGTGGCTGGCGGTGTCGAACGGTCCTCCGTCGGGTTCGCCCGCATAGTTCAACTCGCGGAACGCGATTCGTCCAACCAAATCGAACTCCATGATGTAGGGACTGATCCGGTTGGTGTCATTGGCGCCCAGCCCAGCTAGCCACTTCCAGGTGCGGGTGGCTCTGCGGGCACGGAAGCCGCGCAACAAGCGTTCCAGCGTCTCGATACCCGCGAACTCATAGGCGATCTGGGCTACCTCGGATGCTGCCCCGACCTCGGCCTGCCCGGTGTCGACTACCTCGCGGAGCAGCCGAGCAGCAGTCGCAGTAGTCGACGAATTACCCTCCCACAGGAGGTCGCGCGCATTCTCACGGACCTCACGGAACTGGTCTGCACCATCCATCGCTGAATCTAAGATCATTCCGGACACTCGGTCCGGAAACCATGCGCCTATGGCCTGTGCGACATAGCTGCCATACGAGGAGCCGTAGATATTCGCCTTGGTAATACCCTCGGCGTCCAACGCCGCGACGATGTCCTCGACAACTGCTCGCGCGGTCATTGCCGCTGGCGGGAGGTCGCAGCCGTCGATGTCGGTGCGAGACACCCCACTCCACGGTGCTCAACCATGAGGACATCGAGGCCCAGGTTGGCGGCGCGCCGCCGGATATCCCGGTACGGCAGAATCGACGCTAGGCCGGGTCCTCCGGGAATGATCACCGTCGGCGTCGGGGTCGTCGGCCCCTGCCGTACGTATGCGACATCAAAGGCGGGGACCGATCCGTGAGCGGGGCGGCGCACCGTGCGTACCCCCGGTATACGCCTGGCCGTCTGGCGGAGCTTGTCACGTGTGGCCGCAGCGCGTTCCATTCCTCGACACTACTGTTGCTGTATCGCAGATCGGCTGCGGCGAGGTCTCGGCGATTCCCGCTCACCGGTTCCGTTCCCGCTCACCGGATTCGATGAGCGGGAACGGAATCGGTGAGCGCGAACCCGGCAACCGGCGGCTTCCGGTGCACTACCCCGCATACTGCACCCCGGTCGTGGCACCCCCGACTCAGTGCCCCCGACTCAGTGCCCCCGACTCAGTGCACCACGGCCTTCTCGGCGCCGATCCCGGTGAGCGAGCGAACCTCCATCTCGGCGTTGCGCTCCGGATCGCCGGTATCGCGGGACGTCAGGGTGCCGACGATACCGAGTGCGAAAGCCAGTGGGATGGAGACGATTCCCGGGTTCTCCAGCGGGAACCAGTCGAAGTTCGCGCCGGGGATCATCGACGTCGACTTGCCGGACACGGCGGGAGAGAAGACGATCAGCACGATCGTCGAGATCAGGCCGCCGTACATGCTCCACAGGGCACCGCGTGTGTTGAATCGCTTCCAGTACAACGAATACACGATCGTCGGCAGGTTCGCGGCCGCGGCAACCGCGAACGCGAGCGCCACCAGGAAGGCGACATTCTGCCCGTTGGCGAGGATGCCGAGCACGATCGAGATGATGCCGAGGACGACGGCGGTGATCCGAGAGACCCGGACCTGCTCGTGCTCGGTGACCTTGCCGTGCTTGATGACGCTCGCGTAGATGTCGTGCGCGAACGACGCCGACGCGGTGATCGTCAACCCGGCGACCACCGCCAGGATCGTCGCGAATGCCACCGCCGAGATGATGCCGAGCAGCACCACACCGCCGAGCTCGAACGCCAGCAGCGGGGCCGCCGCGTTCTCTTTGCCCGCCGCACCGAGAATCCGGTCGGGGCCGACAATGGCTGCCGCTCCGTACCCGAGCACCAGGGTGAACAGGTAGAACGCGCCGATCAGTGCGATCGCCCAGACCACCGAGCGGCGGGCCTCCTTGGCGGTCGGCACCGTGTAGAAGCGCATCAGCACGTGCGGTAGGCCGGCGGTGCCGAGCACCAACGCCACGGCGAGCGAGATGAAGTTGATCTGCGACTCGAGCGACGTGCCGTACTTTGCGCCGGGCGCGAGCACGTCACGGGCGGCGACCTTGGGGTCCGATGACCCGGTGATGGCCTCCTGCGCCGAGCCGAGGATCTCCGACAGGTTCACCCCGAAGCGGCCGAGCACCAGCACCGTCATGAATGCCGCACCGGCGATCAGCAGGACCGCCTTGATGATCTGCACCCAGGTGGTGCCCTTCATGCCGCCCACGAGAACGTAGACGATCATCAGTGCGCCGACGACGGCGATCACGATGGATTGACCGACCCGGCTCTGCACGTCGAGCAGCAGTGCGACGAGGCCGCCCGCACCCGCCATCTGGGCGAGCAGGTAGAACAGCGAGACCGCCAGGGTCGAGGTCGCCGCGGCCATCCGCACCGGCCGTTGGCGCAGACGGAAGCTGAGTACGTCGGCCATGGTGAATTTGCCGGTGTTGCGCAACAATTCGGCGACCAGGAGCAGCGCCACCAGCCAGGCGACCAGGAAGCCGATGGAGTACAGGAAGCCGTCGTAGCCGTAGACGGCGATTGCCCCGGCGATGCCGAGGAAGCTGGCCGCCGACAGGTAGTCGCCGGCGATAGCGATGCCATTCTGCGGGCCGGAGAAGGCGCGTCCGCCGGTGAAGAAGTCGGCGGCGGTGGAGTTGTTGCGGCTGGCCCGGATCACCACGAACAGCGTGATCGCGACGAACGCGCCGAAGATGGCGATATTGGCGATCGGGTTGCCGACACCCGAGCTAGCGGCGATGACGGTCGTGCTCATGCCGGTGCCTCGCCTTCCATCGTGTCGCGCAGTGCGCCGGCGCGGGGATCAAGAATGCGATTGGCGAACCGTACGTAGAGACCGGTGATGACGAAGGTCGAAAGGAACTGCAGCAGACCGAAGATCAGGCCGACGTTGATATTTCCCCACACCTTGGTGGCCATGAAGTCGTGGGCGAATGCGCCCATCATCACGTACAGCGCGTACCAGATCAGGAAGAACGCCGTCATCGGGAACACGAAGCGCCGCAACCGGTATTTGAGGTCTTGGAACTCGGGACTGTTCTGCATCTCGATGAACTGCGCGCCGGTCGGCGCGGGTGGCGGTGGCGGTTGGTCGACGGTGGACACTCGATTCCTCCCATGACATGAACTGCGAACGGCCACACGGGTGGCGGCCTGCTGGAACCGAGAGTGAATGAGGCCCACGTCACACACAAGCGAGTGGCCCGGGTCACACGACGAAACCGGTCATCGATGCGCCGGGCGGTCGATCACCGGCGACGAACGGTCGGGGTCGGGTGGGCGACGAGACCGCGTGAAACCCCGCTCGCCGCTCCGGTGTGCGGCGAGCGGGGCCCGCGTCGATGCGGCGGGTCGCGGTCAGGCGGCGGTGTGCGTCTTGCCGGCGAGTTGGGGACTGTCGGCGAGCTTGAGCCACACCACCCCGGCGATGATGACCGCGAGCCAGAGGGCTTTGGCCCAGGTCAGCGTCTCGTCGAAGAACACCGGGCCGAGCACAGCGGCACCGATGGCGCCGATCCCGGCCCAGACCGCATAACCGATGCCGACGTCGATCGTGCGGAGCGCGACGCTGAGGAAGAACAGCGTGAACAAGAAGAAGACGACGGCGACGGCGGACCAGAGGGGGTTGGTGAATCCGGCACTGCCGTTGACGGACAGGGCGTAGCCGACCTCGAAGGCGCCGGCGACCATCAGCGCCAACCACGCGCCGCCCTTCTGGTCGAGGGAAACGCGGCTTGCGGGTGGCGTTGGCATGGATGGGATTGACGCGGTCATGTGTAGGTCCTTTCGGAATTGTCGAATCAGCGGTGCTGGACTGAGCTGCTGCACATGTCTGAGATTCACACGGCGCCAGCAAGATTGAGGCCGACGACGCCGACGATGACGACCGCGATACCCAGCGCCTTCTTCCAGGTGAGGTGCTGGGAGAGGGCGAGTGCGCCGACGACGACGATGCCAACCCCGGCGAGCGAGGTCCACAGGGCGTAGCCGACCCCGACGTCGAAGGTGAGCAGGGCCAAGCTGAGGAAGAATGTGGCGATCGCGCCGCTGGCGAGGGTCGCGATCGTCCACCAGAGGCGCGTGAAACCGTTGGCCTTGCCGGCGGAGATGCCGACGGCGACCTCGAAGACGACCGCGATGGACAGGTACAGCCAATTCATGCGAGAGTTCCCTTCATCTAACTGTGTGTACATACACATAAAAGTGGACAGGCATGTCCGGCGGCGACCGCCGGGCATCAGGACTTGATGACGGCGCTCACCTCCCCGAGGGCCGACGCCACGACGTCGGGATCGATCTGAGGAAAGTACTTGGCGGGGTTGCCGAGCAGTTCGCGCACGCGATTCTCGTATGCCCCGCGAACCTCGCGCAGGAGTTCCTCGCCCGGTTCGTCGATCACCGCGTAGACGCCGCGGCCGTCGTCCTCGCACACGTCACGGCGCGCGTGGCCCTTGGCTTCCAGGCGACTCACCAGGCGGGTGGTCGAGGTCGAGGTCAGGCCGACTCGCTGCGCGAGTGTGGTGATGCGCAGTTCCTTCTCCGGCGCGTGGCTCAGATGTGTGAGGGCGCGATATTCCGTGAGCCCCAGTCGGTAGGTGTCGCCGAGCCACTTGTCGAGGCTGGAGTCCATCGCCGATGCGAACGCCGCGACGCGCGACCAGGCGGCGCTTGCCTCCCCGCTCATGTGGATCCTCTCGACAGCCGTAGTTGTGTGTACATGCACAGACATTAGCAGGCGACGCGTCCCCGTCAACCGGAAGCCCGGGAAGGCCCGCTGACGGGGACGAGAGACGACCGTCTAGGCAGTCAGCGTCGCTGCTGCACCTTGCCCACGATGAAGAGCAGGATCACCGCGCCGAGAATCGCCGTGAACAGGGTGAACCACCAGCCTCCCGAGGCGGTGTCGACGAAGAAGCTGAGCAGGAAGCCGCCGATCAGCGCGCCCACGATGCCGATCACGATATTCATCAAGATGCCCGAGCCGCTGCCCTTGACGATCTTGCCTGCGATCCATCCGGCGATCGCGCCGATGATGATGTAACCGATCCATCCCACGCTGGTCAGGGTGCTCGAACGCGCGAGGATCTCGGTAGTGGCCAGTGCCGTCATAGTGCCTCCTTGTGGTGGTACCGGCGTCCAATCTTCTTCGACGGTAACTGTTGCAGCGCCACGCCGGGCGAATTACGTGATGTCACTGGGAAACTGTCGACTCCACCGTGTGTCTCCACGGTGCGATTCACTGTCGACTCCACCGTGTCGACTTCACCGTGCGACTCGCTGTCGACTCCACCGGTGGCGGATCGGTCAGTACGACCGGCGGCCAGCGAGACTCAACGCTGCGTCGGCAGTCGCTCCAGGCCCATGCCCAGTCGTTCCGGGACGTGCATCCGGGCGAATGTGCGGGCGAGATCGCCGGGCGCGCGACGTCGGGTCGCGAGGCTGACGACGACCATGGTGGCGAAGGCGAGCGGCACCGTGACCGCGGCGGGATAGCCGACGATGACAGCGGGCCACCCGCCCAACACGCTTTCCGGCACTGCCCGGGAGATGGCGAGACTCGTTGCGGTCGCCGACGTAACACCACCGACCAGCATCCCCGCGATCGCGCCCGGCGCGGTCAGCCCCCGCCACCAGATGCCGAGCACGAGAAGTGGACACAGCGTCGAAGCGGCCACCGCGAAGACCAGACCGACCGTGCGGGACAACTCCAACGACGACGCGGCCAGGGACAGTCCGATCGCGACGAGACCGCCGACCGCGGCAGCGACGCGGAAGTCACGCACCCGGCCGGGCAACAGGTCCGTGGACAGCGCGCCCGCCACGCTCACCAGCAACCCGGACGACGTGGCCAGGAACGCGGCGATCGCGCCGGCGGCGACGAGCGCGCCGAGTACCTGCCCGCCCAGACCGCCAACCGCGGCGCTCGGCAACAACAACACGGCCGCGTCGGCGGTGCCGGTGATAAGCAACTGCGGCACATAGAGGCGAGCGAATACACCGAGGAGTAACGGGAACAGATAGAACAGGCCGAGCAGGGCGATCACCGCGAGCGCGGTCCGGCGCGCCGTCCGCCCATCCGGGTTGGTATAGAAGCGCACCAGTACGTGCGGCAGACCCATCGTCCCCAGGAAGGTCGCGATGATCAGCGAATACACCTGGTAGAGAGCGTGATCCCCGCCGAGTCCGCCACCCGGGCGCAGCCAGTCGGCGCCGGTGTCGGGTGCGCCGGCGACCACCGGCGTCGCGGCGCCGGCGTCCAGGTAGATCGTGGTCCCCGCGCCGACGACATGTTCGCCCGGGGTGCTGATCGGCGCGTCGTGCACCGTGACGCCGTCGAGGGTGCCGGTAACGGTGACCCCGGCGGGGCGGCTCACCGACAGGGTGGTGTCGGTCGTGACGTCCACCGTGGTGGCGACCTCGACCGTCGGGGGAGCCGGATCGCCGAGTGGTTCGCGGTCGCCCAGGAATAGCGCGCCGAGTATCAACGCCGGAACGGCGATGGCGCTCAACTTGAGCCAGTACTGGAACGCCTGCACGAACGTGATCGACCGCATGCCGCCGCCGACGACGTTGGCGATCACGATTACCCCGACGGCGACCACGCCCACCCAGACCGGTGCTCCCAGGAGGATATTCAGCGTCAGCCCGGCGCCCTGGAACTGTGGGATCAGATACAGCACACACACCGCGACCACCACCAGCATGGCGACCGTTCGCGCGGCGCGGGACGCGAGCCGGAACTCGGCGAAGTCGGGGACGGTATACGCGCCGGACCGGCGCAGCGGGGCCACCACGAATAACAGCAACCCGAGGTACCCCGCGGTGAATCCGACCGGATACCACAGGGCATCGGCGCCGTACTTCGCGACGAGACCGGCGACCCCCAGAAAGGATGCGGCGGAGAGATATTCGCCCGAGATTGCCGCGGCGTTCCACCGCGGTCCCACCGCGCGCGAGGCCACCAGGAAGTCCGACGTCGTCCTGGAGAGCCTGCCGCCGTATGCGCCGACGACGACCGTCGCAGCGGCGGCCGCGAGCAATGCGACGGCGGTGACGGTGTCGAATCCGGTGCCGGTCATGGGGCTCCGGCGTCGTCGTCGACGACGCCGACGAAGTCACGTTCGGCCTGTTCGGACAGCCGCACGAAGAGCCGTCCGGACAGGTAGAACACCGGATAGAGGACAATCCCGAGTACCAGCCAGCTCACCCGGACGCCGAGCACCTCGGTGTCCACGAGCTCAGGAAACACAATGCCGAGCAACGGGATCGCCGCGACCAGCACCGCCAGCGTGACGGCCAGCCGGACGGCGAGGCCCAGTTGCGCCCGCATCAGGCCGCGCACCAGCGCGTCGCCGACCTCGGTCTGCTCCTGTACCTCGACCCGGGTGCGGACCATCCGCGCTCCGGGACGCCGGGCCAGCACGACACGTTCCCGCCGCGGCGGCCCGGTTCCGGTCGTCGAGGGCTGTGCCGGTGCGCTCGGGTCGTGGTGCGCCGGATCGTTCGAGGCGTGACGTGGGTGATTCACGGTGTCGCGTCCGGTGAGTCGGGCTCGCCGCGGTCGCGGCCATCGTCGGTGGAGCGATAGCTGCGGATCGGGTCACGCACCAGTCGGTCCTTGAGTTCGCGCAGTTGCCGGCGGCTCACCGGCAGCTCGACCTGCGGCGACTCACCGTTCGCGCGGATGCGCACGAGGGTTCCGGTGCCCGCCGCACGCATCCCGGTCACCATGTCCATCGCCACCAGATAGGAGCGGTGCACCCGCAGGAATCCGACGTCACGCCATCGGTTCTCCAACGTGGACAACGGAATACGAACCAGGTGGGCGCCGCTCGCCGAATGGAGACGGGCGTAGTCGCCGACCGCCTCGACCCAGCCGATCTCGCCGCGGCGCACCAGCGACGTCACCCCGCCGAGTTCCACCGGGATCACCTCGTCGACATCGGGTGCGGTGTCGGCGGCCGCGGAGCCGGCCGGTGCCGGTGCGAGCGCCGCCACCACTCGCTCCACCGCCTGGGAAAGGCGTTCGGCCCGAATCGGTTTGAGGAGATAGTCGAGCGCGCCGACGTCGAAGGCGTCGACCGCGCGGTCGTCGTGGGCGGTGACGAAGACGATCGCCGGCGGATCGGCGTAGTTGTTCAGCACCCCGGCCAACTCGATACCGGACAGTCCCGGCATGTTGATGTCCAGGAAGATGGCGTCGATGTCGGAGTCGCCGAGCTCACGCAGGGCATTGGTGGCGTCGGCGGCGGCGATGACCTCGTCGACCGCGGGCTCCCGGTCGAGGAGGTAGACGAGTTCGTCGAGGGCGGGCGGCTCGTCGTCGACCGCCAGGATGCGTAGGGTCATCCGATCGCCTCCTTGCCGCCGGGCGGTCCGGCCAGATTCGGGTCGGCGCGAATCCCGGCGCGGAACTTCGGCACCCGCATGCCCACCTTGGTACCCGCGCCGATACCGGTCTCGACCACCAGACCGTAGTCGTTGCCGAACGCCGCGCGCAGCCGATGATCCACGTTGGTCAGCCCTACGTGCGCACCGGGTGCAGCGCGGGCGCGGTTGCTGCCGGTGCCGTGCCCGTCGCCGGTGCCGTTCCCGTCCCCGGTGTCGGATTCGGTGTCGTTCGGGTCGGGCGCCAGCGCGTCGATGCGGCCGGAACGCAACAGTTCCGGGTCCATGCCCACACCGTCGTCCTCGACGGTGATCACGCAGTCGGCGCCCTCGTCCCGGGCAATCAGGGTGATGGTGCCGCCGCTGCGGCCGGCCAAGCCGTGCCGAACGGCGTTCTCCACCAACGGTTGCAGCGCCAGGAACGGCAGCACGACGCCGAGCACCTCCGGCGCTACCTGCAGGCGCACCTGCAGCGCGGTGCCGAAGCGAGCGCGTTCCAGCGTCAGGTACCGGTCGATATTGCGCAGTTCGTCGGCGAGCAGGGTGTACTCGCCGGCCGCGCGGAACGAGTAGCGGGTGAAGTCGGCGAAGTCGACGATGAGTTCGCGGGCACGGTCGGGGTCGGTGCGCACGAATGACGCGATCGTATTGAGCGCGTTGTAGATGAAGTGCGGGCTGATCTGTGCCCGCAGGGCCAGTACCTCGGCACGGTCGAGGCGTGCGCGGGATGCGTCGAGGCCGGCGAGTTCGAGCTGGCCGGCGACGTAGTGGGCGACCTCGGCGATGGCGCCGAGCAGACCCGGGCCGGGCGCGTGCGCCGTGGCGACGACGAGCACACCGGCCACCGCGTCGTCGGTGATGATCGGTTGTGCGACAACGGCGGCGACACCGGGCGACGGTGGCGGGTCGGAGCGCAGGACGCGCCGCCGGCCATGCGCCGCGGCCCGGGCCGTGGCGTCGAAGGTGGCGACCAACGAGTCGGGGAGCGGGCCGATCCCCGACTCGGTGGCCAGGCGGCTGGTGTCCGCGTCGTAGACGCTGACGGCTGCGGCGCCGGTCAGTGCGCGCAGGTGGGGCACGGCGTCGGCGGCGGAGTCGGGGCTGAGGCCGGACCGCAGGGAGCGCGCCGCCTGCGCGGCGGTCTGCAGCGTCGCGTGCACCGCGCGCTCGGTGGGGGTGGTGACCACGCGGCGGGTGCGGATGATGACCACGACCGCGGCGACGACCACCATGGCCGTCACCACCAGCGCGATCGTCGCCTGCGGGGACATGTTCTCAAAACCTACCGCTCGGGGCGGCCGTCGCGGGCCGTGCTCGTCCAGAAGTTTCCCCGCAGCGCGCCATCGCGTGGATAGTGCACGTGGGCGGCCGTCCGCGGGAAGTTTCTGGACACGGTGACCGGGCTGCACGTCGCCAGGGCGATCAGTACGCCGCCCATTCGCCCTGCGCATACCGCAGGATGCGCGGATCCATCAGTGTCGACGGCTGGACGTCGACGGGTTGACGGTCGAGCGGGAACACCGCCGCGGAGGCGAGCTCGGCGTCGCTGAGAAAGCGCAACGGGCCGGGCGCATCGAGCCGCAGCGGTGGCGGCGTGCCCTCGGCGGCCAGGAAGTAGCCCCAGTCGCCGAACGAGGGGACGTCGACGTGATACGGCGTGGTCGCCAGCCCCGCCGCCGCCAGGGTTGCGCCGATGCACCAGAACGTCTTCGGCGCGAAGTACGGCGACCCGGACTGCACGACGATCCGTCCGCCGGGCGCTAGGTGCTCCTTGACCAGCGAATAGAATTCGGCCGAATACAGTTTTGCGGTCGCCGACTCGTCCGGGTCGGGCATGTCGACGATGATCACGTCGTAGCGCTGTCGCGCTTCGCGCAGCCATGCGAAGGCGTCGGCCGCGATAATCTGTGCGCGCGGGTCGGTCATCGACCCTAGGTTGAGGCGGACCAGCCGGTCGTCGGTACGCCCGAGGCGGATCATCTCCGGGTCGAGTTCGACGAGCGTGGCGCGCTCCACGTCGCGATAGGTCAGCACCTCGCGCAACGCCAAACCGTCACCGCCACCGAGGATCAGCACCGACCGCCGCGGTCCCGCCATCGCCGGATGCACCAGCGACTCGTGATACCGGTATTCGTCGCTCGACGAGAACTGCAGATCGCCGTTGAGATAGAGGCGCGTATCCGGACCGCGGGGCGTGCGGCGCTCGGTGATGACGATGTCCTGATACTGCGACCGCTCCGCAGTGACGATCGGATCCCGGAACAGTGCCTGGCGGGCGGTGACCTCGAACCGCGTCGAATACACCAGCCCCGCGATCAGTGTCGCCACCACCGCGACGGCCACGGCGGCGAGCGACACGAACTGTGTGCGCGACAACGACTTCCGGAACACGACGAACACCAGAAAGCAGCCCGCTGCAGCGTTGACCAACCCGACGACGAGTGCTCCGCGCAGTTGCCCGAAGATGGGCAGCAGCAGGAAGGGGAACGCCAGCCCGCCGAGCAGTGCCCCGACATAGTCGGCGGCGAACATGTCGGCGACCGCGGACCCGGCGTCCTGCCGACGGATGCGTTGCAGCAACACCATTAGCAGCGGAATCTCGGCGCCGATCAGCACGCCGAGGCCGAATGCGACCACGATCATCGCCTGCGTATACAGCGACAGATAGGCGAATGCGGCGTACAGCGCGAGCACCGACAATCCGCCGCCGAGCGCCAGCGCGAGCTCGATCACTGCGAACGAGACGATCGCCCGCGATTGCAGCGGCTTGGCCGCCAGCGAACCGACACCCATCGCGAACACCATCACCGCCAGCACGATCGACGCCTGCGTCGCGGTGTTGCCGATCAGGTAGGCGCCGAGCGATACCAACGCCAGCTCGTACACCAGACCGCAGGCGGCGCAGACGAATACGACGCCAAGTAGCGCGGCTCGGGCCCAGCGTCGCGGTGGACGCGCGTCGCTCGGTGTGGGTGCGGACGCGGCCGACGGGTCGGCACCGACCGTGGCCGCTGGCGCGTCCGGAGAGGTCACAAGATGGACGCGGCGACGATCATCGCGATCCCGATGTGGCTGACGCCGTGCACCCACACGGCGGGGTGCGGCTCGGGCGAGACGACCAGTTCACCGAGCTTGCCCGGCGTGAACAGGTCAATGACGAGGAACGTGATCGTGATCGTCACCAGGCCGATCGCCGCGTAGATGACCGTGTAGGTGAGACCGACGCCCAGCCGTCCCTCACTGGCCGCGATCGACGCGGTGACGATGAGCGCGATGGCCGCCAGGTTGGAGCCGATCAGGATGCCGGCGTTGCGGTTCTTGTCCGCCCACAGTTGATGGCGCAGGTTGCCCGGCGTCAGCGCGTCGAGCACCACGAAGGAGATCAGCATCAACGCGATGCCGACGGCTGCGTAAGCGGCCGCGTAGCCGGCGTTCAGGGCAATGGTGTTGGCCGAGATCATGTGCGCTCTCCGGTATCTCGTGTGTCGGATGGGGACGTCTGCCGTCGTGCGATGTCGGGTGGCCGGGTCACTTGCCGCCTCCGCCGCTGCCGCCGCCGCGGTTGCCGCTGCCCGAGCCCGAATAGCCGGGGGTCGGCACCCAGAACGGGCCGACGTAGCCGATGTAGTGGTTGTAGCCGCTGCGGTAGTCCCGGCTCACCATCACGCGAGTCTGATTGAACCCGTAGGGGAACAGGGCGATCAGGTAGTCGGGGTACTGCAGGAATCGGGTGCCCGCGACGTTGCCGGCGGCGGAGGTGTCGCCGTCGCGGATGTCGTTGGGACGCTCGACATTCGCGATCTGGTCGGCGACCGTGGTCGGCGATCCCTTCGCCACATAGGCGGTCACATTCGACTCGTCCAACGACGCGTCGCGCTGATAGGTGGACTGCACATACCGGCGCGCGTCGCCGCTCCCGGCCGATGTCGCGCAGGACGCGATGAGCGCGAACACCGCGATCACGGCGATGACCGCGATGATGATGTTGCGGACCAGCCGCAGCCGACGGGCAGGGTCCGGGCCCTCGGCGGCGGGACCCGGGGGTGGCCCGGCAGGGGGAGGCCCACCGGGCGGCGGTGTCGTCATCGGCGCACCTCGGCCGTAGGTGGCGTCGCCGCAGAGGTTCCGACCGGCGCGCCCTCGCGAAGCGCGACGGGGGTCATCGACGTCTCGGTGATCACGACCTCACCCGACTGCGGGTACGTATGCCAGGTTCGCCAGCCCACGCGATCGGCGTCCACCGTGGCGATGATCGCGGTGACCGCATCCTCCTCACCCGGAAAATGACCGAGCAGGGCCGGTTGTCCGGTAGCGGCATGCGCGTCGACGATCGTGGCCAGGTCGGCGACGACCCCGCGCAGCGACGCAGCGTCGTGCGCCTGGGTCGATGCCGTGAAGCGGTAGCCGTCGTCGTCGACGTCGGGGAGCCCGGCCTGGATGCCCGGCAGGCAGGCGACGGTCTCGCAGATCTGGCGGAGTCCGTCGTCGACGATGACCTGATGGCTGGCGCCGAGCAGCCGGAGCGAGACGGTGACCGAGCCGACCGTGCGGTCGAGCCGGGCGAGCGGTTCGAGTGCACCGGTGGTCAGCGAGAAGCCGAGGTGGTCGGCCCGGGTGTCGGCGAACGGGACCCGCAGGTCGGTCCGCGTGGTCATCGCTGTGCGGGACCGGGTTGTCCGGGGCCAGGTTGTTCGGGGCCGGGGTTCGACGGATAGATGCGATAGTCGGTGCGCGACAACAGCTCTCCGCGAGCACACTCCCAGCCGCTGCCGTAGTCCTCGAAGGACAGTCGGTCCGGACCGGCCTCGTAGTCGTGGTAGCGCATCATGCCCGACGCGGCGAGCCCCGTCGTCCCGAGCGAGGCGAACCGTGCCGACCCGGACTCGTCGCTGGTGTAGCGGCGCCCCTCGACATCGACGGTCGGCGGTCCGGGCGCGACGGTGACACCCTTGACCTCGCGCCACCGGACGACTTCCAGGTCGGGATCGTCCTCGACGGAGATCCATGCGCGGTCGCCGACGCCGGTGTCCAGGAAATTCTCGGTCCAGGTGTAGCCGTCCTGGGTCAGCCGCAGGGTGCCGCGGACCGCGAACGTCTCCCCGCGGATCTCGACCAGATCGCCGGGCTTGAGCGCGCGCGGGTCGCCACGGACCGCGTCGTCGTCGGCGGTGGAGAACGGATCGCGCGGCGCGTACGTGCGATTGGCCAGCGCATCCGCCTCAGCCTGGCGCTTCTTGCGGGCGATGAGGAAGTTGAAGACCACGACCACCGCGATGATCGCGAGCAGGGCGGCAATGATGATCAGCAGGAACTCCACGCCTGCAGACCCTATCGGCTCGGGCATTCCCGGGCACACCGACGCGTCCACATCATCGCGCGACCACTAGCCGCGACGGCGGGATCGGTCGAGCGTGCGGGCGCAATTCAGACCTTGCACTCGACCGGGGCGAGTGCTAAAACGGAAACTGGCACTCACGGACCGTGAGTGCCAGGTCGGGACGGTGAGGCCGGTTCCTATTGACACCCCGGTCGTCCGTCGCGGGCACCGAGTTCCGGCCATAGAACGCCAGTGTCACCCCCTATCGGAGGATCACTTACCCATGGCCAAGCAAATCGCGTTCGACGAAGAGGCCCGCCGCGGTCTCGAGCGGGGCCTGAACACCCTCGCCGACGCAGTCAAGGTGACGTTGGGACCCAAGGGCCGCAACGTCGTACTCGAGAAGAAGTGGGGCGCCCCCACGATCACCAACGATGGTGTGTCCATCGCCAAGGAGATCGAGCTGGAGGAGCCCTACGAGAAGATCGGTGCCGAGCTCGTCAAGGAGGTCGCGAAGAAGACCGACGACGTCGCAGGCGACGGCACCACCACCGCAACCGTTCTGGCCCAGGCGCTCGTGCGCGAGGGCCTGCGCAACGTCGCTGCCGGCGCGAACCCGATGGGTCTCAAGCGCGGCATCGAGAAGGCCGTCGACACCGTCAGCGAGTCGCTGCTGAAGGGTGCCAAGGAGGTCGAGACCAAGGAGCAGATCGCGCAGACCGCGGGCATCTCGGCCGGCGACCCGGCCATCGGTGAGCTGATCGCCGAGGCGATGGACAAGGTCGGCAAGGAAGGCGTGATCACGGTCGAGGAGTCCAACACCTTCGGCCTGCAGCTCGAGCTCACCGAGGGCATGCGCTTCGACAAGGGCTACATCTCGGGCTACTTCGTGACCGACCCGGAGCGTCAGGAAGCGGTCCTCGACGACCCGTACATCCTGCTCGTGGCCGGCAAGATCAGCAGCGTCAAGGACCTGCTGCCGCTGCTGGAGAAGGTCATTCAGTCGGGTAAGCCGCTGCTCATCATCGCCGAGGACGTCGAGGGCGAGGCCCTGTCGACCCTGGTGGTCAACAAGATCCGCGGCACCTTCAAGTCGTGCGCCGTCAAGGCTCCCGGCTTCGGTGACCGCCGCAAGGCCATGCTCGCCGACATCGCCATCCTCACCGGTGGCGAGGTCATCAGCGAAGAGGTGGGCCTCACCCTGGAGAACGCCGGACTCGAGCAGCTCGGCCAGGCGCGCAAGGTCGTCGTGAGCAAGGACGAGACCACCATCGTCGATGGCGCCGGTGACCAGGAGGCCATCGCGGGCCGCGTGCAGCAGATCCGTCAGGAGATCGAGAACAGCGACTCCGACTACGACCGCGAGAAGCTGCAGGAGCGGCTGGCCAAGCTCGCCGGCGGCGTCGCCGTCATCAAGGCGGGCGCGGCCACCGAGGTCGAGCTCAAGGAGCGCAAGCACCGCATCGAGGACGCCGTCCGTAACGCGAAGGCGGCCGTCGAGGAGGGCATCGTCCCCGGCGGCGGCGTGGCGCTGCTGCAGTCGGAGCCGGCCGTCGACGCCCTCGATCTCAAGGGTGACGAGGCCACCGGCGCGAGCATCGTGAAGTACGCGCTGGAGGCACCGACCAAGCAGATCGCGGTCAACGCCGGCCTGGAGCCGGGTGTGGTGGCCGAGAAGGTGCGCAACTCGCCGAAGGGCACCGGCCTCAACGCCGCCACCGGCGAGTACGAGGACCTGCTCAAGGCCGGCATCAACGACCCGGTGAAGGTGACCCGCTCGGCGCTGCAGAACGCCGCGTCGATCGCCGGTCTGTTCCTCACCACCGAGGCCGTCGTCGCCGACAAGCCGGAGAAGAACCCGGCCCCGGCCATGCCGGGTGGCGACGAGATGGGCGGCATGGGTTTCTGAGTTAATCTCAGGCTCAACGCCGTTCGACATCGTTCGACAGTTCCAGTTCGACCGAAGGCCGGTCACCCCTCGCGGGTGGCCGGCCTTCGGCGTTGGGTGTGTACGCTCCTGCTGCATGCGTTCGCGCATGTCGCGACGGGCGCGGGCACGTGGAGCAGGCGCGGGGGCGGCGGGTCGGGTGCTGCGCGGTGTGCCGGGTTGGGCGATGGTAGGGCTCGGCGGTTGGCCTCGAGTGTGGAAGGGAAGTGTCCCGCCCAGCGTTGTGGGTGCCGTGAGTGAACTGTGGGATGCGGTGGTCATCGGTGCTGGCCAGGCCGGACTGGCCGCGTCGTATTTCCTGCGGCAGCGCGGTATCGACCATGTGGTGCTGGACGCCAACCCGGGTCCGGGCGGCGCGTGGCAGCACCGGTGGGCGTCACTGACGATGGACGACGTCCATGGTGTCGCCGACCTTCCCGACGGGACGACGTTGGCGCGTTCCGCGGAACGCGCCAACGTCGTGGTGCCCGGCTACTTCGGCGAGTACGAGCGCGCCCACGATTTGCCGGTGGTCCGACCGGTGCGGGTCGATCGCGTCGACGAGGATCCCGTGGATTCCGATGTGCTGGTCGTGCACGCGGGTGATCGCACCTGGCGCACCCGCACCATCGTCAACGCGACGGGCACGTGGACGCGGCCGTTCGTGCCGCACTACCCGGGCATCGAATCCTTTGCCGGCGAACAGTTTCACACCGGCACCTATCCGGGTGTCGGGCATCTGCGGGGCAAGCGTGTGCTGGTCGTCGGTGGTGGTGCATCCGCGGTGCAGTTCCTGGGCGAGCTTGCGCCGGTCACCGACACGCTCTGGGTAACGCGCCGACCGCCGGTGTGGCGCACTGAGTTTGACGCGGACGCCGGCCTCGCGGCGGTGACCGCCGTCGAGGAACGTGTCCGCCGCGGACTGCCACCCGCCAGCGTGGTGAGCGTGACCGGCCTGGCATTGCGGCCGCAGGAGCAGCGGGCCGCCGATCTCGGCGCCTATGAGCGGCTGCCTATGTTTGAACGCATCGAACCCGACGGTGTCCGCTGGGCGGACGGACGGTTCGAGCCGGTCGACGTGATCTTGTGGGCCACCGGTTTTCGTGCTGCGGTCGACCATCTCGCGCCGCTCGGCCTGCGCTCGCCGCAGGGCGGAATCGCGTTGGTCCCGGTCCGCGGCAACGTTCAAGGCGCCACGACCGCGGTGCGCGACCGGAGGGTGCAACTCGTCGGCTACGGACCGTCGGCAAGCACCATCGGCGCCGCCCGCGCCGGCCGGCAGGCCGCGGTGAGCGTGCAGCGATACCTCCGGTCGTCTGGAGCGTCTACGGCCGCTGCGGAGTCGGCAGGCCCGGCGTCCGCTCTGGCCGGCTAGTTTCTGCGCGGTGTGCGGCGCGTGCCGCGCGCCTCGCCTCGCGCCGACACGCGGCCGCGCAACTCCGCACGCGCCACCTGCATGCGTCCGCGCCTGTCGTGACAGGCGCGGCGGCGGGGAAGTGGCGCGAATGTGCCAGAGCGCGGTCCTCGACACGGAGGCGTTGTACAGAAAGTTCACGTCGTGGCGTTGTCGCGCGCACTATCCACTCGGCGACCCTGAGCGGGGAAGTTTCTGTACAGCGCGACATGTGCGACCGGCGCGAACAGGTGGAAGTGGCGCGAACTCGGGTCGGGGGGCTTACCGCGGGATACGGTCGATGGTGGCGCGAAGGAAGTTGAGCGGGATCTCGCATACATCTTCTTTAGCGGGTATGTCTCGGAAGAAGTATGCAGTTGTAAATACCTGGGCTGCGCCAGATTGGACAGCGGTTGTGCACTCTGAACTATCCGAGTTTGTTGCCCGTAGCACTAATCGACCGTTGATCGAAATGTCCGGAAGAAATTGAATCCGGCGCGCTTGCCTGGCGCGATATTGTTGCAACGACGGACCGTTGCCGACAAATTGCGCAACCGAGTTGGATGGAATCTTCTCAAAATCCCACTCGCAGCCACGGGCTGTCTGGCGATCCGCTACTGCCGCGTCCGTTACCGAGGTGGGCGCTAAACCGAACTGCCGTAGTATGTCGGCGGTGACACTGGTGCAAGGTTCGTACGGAGTGCCATCGTTATTGGCGCTCCACCGATTCGGAAAATTGGTGATGAACGGCAGTGGCATCCCCGCATCATCGGTCTGTCTAACCTGTGTTAGACGTGCCTGCGATGAACCTGCTGGATCCTGTGGGGTGGGTCTACCCGAAGTTGCACACGCTGTGACGATTGATGTTATCCCCAGTGCAAGAGCGACAGCTCGAAATGGGCGGCCCAACTTAGGTCTCGATGCTTCGGGCGCCCGCTGAATCGGCGTCTTCAAGACGGAGTGCGGCATCGGCGCACTGGGTAGCGAGTTCACGAAGGGCTAGTGACTGACTTCGCAAGTCGCCCTTCCACGTGTCAATGACGGAAGTCAAGTTTTCGTACACCGCAATACCTTCGGCGCAGTCTCCGAAGTAATTCGTCCACAGCACGCGGTCTAGCTCTTTCGCTGCCTCCTCCAACTCCTCCGCCCCCTCTCGCGCGATCTTGGCGCGCTTGCGCCAGTCGGCTTCGTCCGACTGCACGACGCCACCCATGCCGTCGCTGCTGTCCAGCGGTACCGACGGGGTGTGGGAGCGGTTGGGGTCGGTGTATGGCACGGCGGCGTAGTCGCCGGGTAGTGCGAAGAAATCTGTCATTCCGGGCCCCTGACCTCGTTGTTCCCTGCTCGACCGTTCGTCCTGGAAGCGCCGGGGGCGATCCCGCGGACACACCTTGGACGCAGCGAACGGCGAATCGGTTCCGACAGACTATCGAAGATCCCCGCTCTGAACAGTCTGACCAAGGCGCCCGCGCCACCTGCCCGCATCCGCGCCTGTCGCGACAGGCGCGCACGCATGGAGATGGCGCGAACGCCACCGAACGCTGCGCTTGGCGCGAAGTCGCGTACACAAAGTTCACGGTGTGGGGTCGTCGCGTGCACTATCCACTCGGCGCCCCTGAGCGGGGAAGTTTCTGTACAGCGTGGCCTCGGCGCCCCAAGTCGGCGAAGTTTCTGTACGACACGGCGCGTGACAGGCCGCACCCGCCCCGGAATGCCCAGGTCACCCGCGCCGTTACACGCAGCATGAGCGAACCGATCTCCGTTGACGTCTGGTCCGATATCGCCTGCCCGTGGTGCTACATCGGCAAGCGCAGGTTCGAGGAGGGGCTGCGGCGCTTCGGCGACCCCGACGCGGTCCACCTGACCTACCACAGCTTCGAACTGGCGCCGGATACGCCGACCGACTTCGCCGGCTCCGAGGTCGACTTCCTCGCCGACTACAAGGGCATTCCCGCCGAGCAGGTGCAGCAGATGCTTACCCAGGTCGCCGGTCTCGCCGAATCGGAGGGATTGACCTACGACTTCGACGCGCTGAAGCACACCAACACTCTCAAGGCGCACGAGCTGCTGCACTTCGCCAAAAGCAAGGACGCGCAGCTCAACCTTGCCGAGCGACTGTTCGCCGCCTACTTCTCCGAGGGCCGCCACCTCGGCAGCATCGACGAGCTGGCCGACCTCGCCGCCGATGTCGGACTCGACCGGGACGAAGCCGCCGAGGCGCTGCGCAGCGGCGAGTTCGCCGACGCCGTCGCCGCCGACATCGCCCAAGCGCGCGCCTACGGGATCTCCGGTGTCCCGTTCTACGTCATCGACGGACGCTACGGCGTCTCCGGCGCACAGGACCCCGACGTGTTCGCCGACGCCCTGCGCACCGTCGCGACGGAGAAGTCCGATGCCTGATCGATCCGACGCCGCAAGCGACTCGGCCGGCTCAAGTCCGCCTATTGTCAGCCCGCCCGACGCCAGCATCGCCGAGAAACAGGCCCCCGACGCCGCGCCGTCGCCGACCTTCACCATGATCGGCGCCGACGGTGCGGTGTGCGTCGACGGAGTGTGCGCCTGGCCGGGCGCGAAGCCGTCGGGCGACACCGGCGATCACGACGCCGACGACGGCACGAGCTCCACAACCAACGCCTGACGCCGACCCGGGGCGACGACCGCCTGCCACACTGTCTCGGTGCCCCGAGAACCTGCCACACCCGAACCCGCCGGCCGTGCGTCCGGTCCGATCCCGGGCTTGCCCAATCTGCGCGACCTCGGCGGATGGCCCACCGCCGACGGCCGGACAACGCGGCCGGGAGTGATCTACCGATCCGCGGACCTCACCGGACTCACGGCCGACGACCTGGACCTGTTTCGCGACCTCGATATCCGCACGATCTACGACCTACGCTCGGCCAACGAACGGAGCGAGCGTCCCGATCCCACGATTCCCGGTGTGCGACAAGTAGATCTGGACGTTCTCGCCGACGCCGAGCGCACGCTCACCGCCAGTATCGGTGCGTTCTTCACCGATCCGAAGGTGGTCGCCGAAGCCGCCGAACGGTTCTCCCGCGACGCCGTCCTCGACCGCATTCAGGGCACGTACCGCGATCTGGTCTCGATGTCGAGTGCGCGAACCGCCTACCGCGGGTTCTTCCTCGGTCTGCTCGGCGACGACCCGGCGCCCGCGGTCGTGCACTGCACCGCGGGCAAGGACCGCACCGGCTGGGCGGCCGCGTCCTTCCTCGCGCTGATGGGCGTCAGCCGCGACGACATCGACGCCGACTACCTCCTCACCAACGAGCGCCTGCTACCCGCGCTCGGCTACGTCTTCGACGAATTCGCCGCTGCCGGTGGCGATCCCGACCTCCTGCGGCCGGTGCTCGGCGTCGAACCGGCATACCTCGACGCCGCGTTCGGCGAGGTCGCCGAGCGCTACGGCGACATCGGCGGGTACTTCGCCGACGGGCTCGGTATCGGTGCCGACGAGCAGAACCGGCTACGCGAGATGTATCTCGATCGACGGTAGAACGCCCCGACGTCGACCACCGCGATCCGTCGATCCGCGCCATCCGCGGCCATCCGCGACCGCAGCACCGCCAGTCCCGACACATAGTCGCCGACTCCGACATCGATCCGCTGTCCTGCGACGTCTCGCCAGCATGGCTATGTATGGTTGCATAGGCGGGGGCGAGCCACGAGGGGGCGTATCGAGATGAGACGCCGATGAGCACCAACGCCGGACCCAACCCTGCACCCGACCACGGCGCATCCGACCACGCGGGGCGCCGGGGACCGCGCGACCGCATGATCCGCCACGCCGCCCTCCTGATCGGCCGGCACGGCGTCGGCGCCACCTCAATCGGCGACGTCCTCGCCGCGAGCGACGCTCCCCGCGGCTCGATCTACCACCACTTCCCGGGCGGTCGGACACAACTGATGTCCGAGGCGGTGCAGCACGCCGGCAACTTCATCGCCGGCCGGCTGGACGATCAGCGGTCCGGGTCGGTCCGTACCGCCGTCTTCGACATCTGCAATGTGTGGCGCCGACTTCTCATCGACAGCGACTACCGGTTCGGGTGTCCCGTCCTCGCCGGTGGTCTGGCGCGCGACAGCGAGCCGACGATCGCCGACGAGGCGGAGGCGATCCTGGCCCACTGGCGGCGGATCATCGCCGACCGGCTGATCGCCGAAGATCTCTCCGCCGATCGAGCGGAGTCGCTGGCCACGGTGATCCTGGCTGCGGCCGAGGGTGCGATCGCGCTGGCCCAGATCGAGCGGAGCATCGAACCCTTCGATCGGGTCGTCACCGAACTCGCGGCACTGTGTGAAACCGCCGCCACGTCGAATTGACCCCGATCGAGCCTGTCTACAACCACCGGGTGACCCGGGCCGGGTTGTCTGTCCACTGTGACAGGCGGCATAGTAGTTTCCTCTGCAATAGCCCGCGGTACGGGCTTGCAGGACGAGGGGCCCGCGTGGGGGACGCGCTGAGGTTCCGTCAGCGCGGTACGCACCCATGAGCGGGAGGGGAAGGTCGATGACGCCGGTCTACCGGCAGGAACTCGGGTCGGATTTCGAGCGACTGCACCCCAACGTGGCATGGCGGTACAGCATCGACTCGACGTCGGGCGTCGCGCAGATCGGCACCGGAATCTTCGAGTCCGTGTACATCACGTCCGCATTGCCACCGCCGATGATCTGGTACTACGCGAAAAGGCATGCGTTGCCGGCAAAGTCGAGTCGGATGGTGCCGTTCAGCCAGGGCCACTACTGCTACGTCGACGAGATCGGCCGCGAATGTCTCGCGGTGCTCCGTACCTTCAACTTCTCCTCCGGTGTCCGCCACCTCAACTCACTGCTGGTGTCCGGCCGGACCGGTCTCGTGGACTACTTCGGCGACGGCCCCGAATTGCTGTACCCGATCGAACCGTCGGTGACCCGCGCCGGCGAGCTGCTCCTGGAGGGTGGGCCGATGCGCTGGCTCGGGCGTGGCCCCAACATCGGGATGAAGGGGCTATTCGGGGCTCACCTGACCTACACCGAGGGCTGGGACGACGAGCACGAGCGCTTCCGGTGCGACGCCACCGTCCGAAACCCGGTGATCGGCGAGATCCTGCACTTTCGCGGATGGTTCACCGTCACCGACGTCGCCTGCACCATCCGCGACATCCCGGACGACGCATGGCCGATGGCGCTCGTCGATCGTGAGCAGTGACGGCATCCGGAGGTTGCGTGTCGGACGACACAACGCGCGCGGTACCGTCTGCGCATGGCTGTCACCGCGAAAACCGAGTTTGATGTCGACGCCCCGCCGTCCGTGGTGATGGAGGTGCTGCTGGATGTGGAATCCCTGCCGGAATGGTCGGGCCCGCACAAGGAAGCCACTGTCGAGACCACCCACGACGACGGCACCCCCGATCGGGTGACGGTCAAGGTCAACGCGCTTGGCCTCAACGACGAGCAGACCATCGACTACACCTGGACCGACAACACCTGCACCTGGGACCTCGTCGAGTCGGGGACGCTCGCCGCCCAGCACGGCGTCTACACCGTGACCGAGTCGGGGACCGGAGCACACGTGGAGTTCGAGCTGACCATCGACCTCAAGATCAAGCTGCCGGGTCTGATCGTCAAGCGTGGCCAGAAGATCGCCGTCGACACCGCTCGCAAGGGCCTGACGGCCGAGGTCGAACGACGCGCCAAGGCGTGATGCGCGAGCAGATGTCCGGGCCACGGAAATAGCTTGATGAACCTGTGACCTGAGAACCGGACATGGGACCCGCTGGTGGCCAAATCGGCGGGTACGCTGACCTACGACTGTTGTTCGGGAACACCTGGCTGGAGGCCAAATAAATTGCGTATCAAGAAGTTTGCCGCTCGGACGCTGGTTGTGGCGCTCGGTGGCGCGGGTCTGATCCTCGGATTCGGACTGGGGAGCTCAGACGCACAGGCCGGCACGTCGTGCTACTCGGCGAATGGTCAGGAGATGCAGCGGGTCGTCGGTAACAGCGGCTGCGGCAGCCGGGCCGGGGTGGGCAGCACTGCGCGCGCCGAGGAGACCAGCGGCAACGGCACCGCGGTGGCGGTCTCGGACAACCGCGGCAACGCCACCGCACGGAATACGCAACCCGGATCGACCGCACTCGCCGGTGCCAACAGCGGCGGCACCGCCTACTCGGTGACCACCGGTCCCAAGGCGTTGTCGATGGCCCAGGCCCGCAGCGGCGGCTACGCCGTGTCGGTCGGCGGCTGGGGCGGCCAGGCGATGTCGGGCCCGCAGGGCGTTGCCTGCAGCGGCGGATTCGCCGCCGCGGTCGACACCACCACCGGCAAGGCTTGCGTCAAGTCCGGGTCGCTGGATCTGCGCAACTGAGTTCTTCCCCAACGCATTAACCGGTCGCCGCGACTCCGGCGACGCGGTCGACGGCGCGGTGCGGGCGGGTGCGTTCACCCCTTCGCAACGCGCCGTTTGCGGTTCCGGCCTATCGTTCAAGGGTGACCGAGTTACAAGAACTGGACCGCATCGGCCCCGATTTCAGTGCCCTCAACGGACGCGAGGCGTTGCAGCAACTCGTCGACCTGCACGACACCACGCAGTTCACCGTCAACGACGACGATGACGACGACCCGGTCCTGCTGACGCTGCCCGAGCGCAACGTCGTCGACACGTGGCGGCAGGACTACCCGTACGACGAGCGGATGAGCCGCCGCGAGTACGAGATCACCAAACGCAGGTTGCAGATCGAACTGCTCAAGCTGCAGAAGTGGTCCAAGCAAACCGGTCAGCGGCATCTGCTGGTGTTCGAGGGCCGTGACGCCGCGGGCAAGGGCGGCACCATCAAGCGGTTCAACGAGCACCTCAATCCGCGCGGCGCGCGTGTCGTCGCACTGGAGAAGCCGAGCGAGCGGGAAGCGACCGAGTGGTACTTCCAGCGCTACGTCCAGCATCTGCCCGCCGGCGGCGAGATGGTCTTCTTCGACCGTTCCTGGTACAACCGCGCGGGCGTCGAGCGAGTGATGGGATTCTGCACTCCGGCGCAGTACGACGAGTTCATGCATCAGGTTCCCTCGTTCGAGAAGATGCTCGTCGACGACGGGATCAACCTGGTCAAGTTCTGGTTCTCGGTGACGCCGCTGGAACAGCGCACCCGGTTCGCGATCCGGCAGATCGACCCGGTCCGGCAGTGGAAGCTGTCGCCGATGGACCTGGCGTCGCTGGACAAGTGGAACGCCTACACCGAGGCCAAAGAGGCGATGTTCGCGCACACCGACACCGACTACGCGCCGTGGACGGTGGTCAAGTCCAACGACAAGAAGCGCGCGCGGATCAACGCGATGCGCTACGTACTCAGCCTGTTCGACTACGAGGGCAAGAACGAGGAGCTAGTCGGTACGCCCGATCCGCTCATCGTCGGGCGCGCGCGCGACGTCGTCGGCGAGTAGTCCACCCCGTCTCCGCATCGACGTGGCGTGGCGTGCCTGCTCGGTGGGAGTGTTCGCCGGGGTGCTGGCTTCGATACGGCGCTCGTGCCTCGCGCCTACTCAACCAGCGGGATGTGTGTGCCTGCTCGATCGGCGGGATGTGCCTACTCAACCAGCGGGGTGGGTGTGCCTGCTCGGTGGGAGTGGCCGCCGGGGTGCTGGCTTCGATACGGCGCTCGTGCCTCGCGCCTACTCAACCAGCGGGAGGGGTGTGCTTACTCACCCGGCAGGATGGGGTGCGGCGGCGGTGATCGAGTCGTCGGGGCGAGCTGCCCGGTAGCGTCGTAGGCGTGCGAACTGTGCTGAGCGCGCTGCTGACGGTGGTTGCCATGGCCGCCATCGTGATTGCGGTGCCGTCGTTATGGGTGAAGGAACGCTTGGTCGACACCGAGGGGTTCATCTCGATGGTGGGTCCGCTGGCCGACGATCAACGGGTCAAGGACTACCTGGCCGACCAGATCACCGCGGAGGTGACCTCGCGGGTGGCGATCCCCGGCGCCGAGGGGGTGGTCGCCCCCATCGCGCGCGGCTACACCGACAGCCCGCAGTTCCGCGCCGACTTCGCCGACGTCGTCGGCCAGCAGCACGCGTGGCTGTTCGACGACCCGGCGTCGAATCCCGGGGACACCCTGCAACTCGACATCACCGACATGGTGAACCGGGTCATCGCGACCACGCCGGTACAGGCGACGGTCCCCGGGCCGGTGACGGTGCCCCTCTCCGAGGGGGCGACCGGGCTGGATGCCGGGCGCTACCACGGTGTGGGCCAACAGATTACCCTGATCGCGTACGTGTCGGTGATCGTCGCCGTCGCGGCGTCCGTGCTGGCGTTGCTGGTCGCGAGACGCCGCGGAACGGTCCTGGCCTGGCTCGGTATCGGCGGCCTGCTCGCCGCCGCGGCCGCGTGGGCGACGTCGATCTATATCGCCAGCCTCGCCGGCGACGAGATCGCGAACGCGCAGGACGGCGGAAAGACGGTGGCGCAGTTGGCGATCGACACCGCCGAGCAGCAACTCCAGCAGGTCGCGGGGATCACCGCCATCGCCGGCGCGGTGGTGCTGGTGGCGGGTATCGTGCTCCGGTTGATTGCCGGTGTGGGCGCCGCCCGGCGATGATCCCGGGTCCTCGGTGCCGCCGGAGCCGGCGACATGCGGTCCCGCCCGATATGTCGGATCCGATGGACGTTTTCGTCCCACGATCGGCCGATCGGTCGTTACCCTGGCGACATGTCTGCATCCCAACCGCTCGCTCTGGTCCTGGCCGGCGGCCAGGGCAGTCGCATGGACGTATTGACCCGGGAACGCGCGAAACCCGCACTGCCGCTGGCCGGTAGCTTCCAGCTGATCGACGTGTCGATGTCGAACCTGCGGCACAGCGGCATCGAGGATGTCTGGCTGGCGGTGCAGTATCAGGCGCGTTCGCTCGACGACTCGGTGGCCAACGGCAGGCCGTGGGATCTCGACCGCACCCACGGCGGATTCCGCCTACTGCCGCCGCAGGAGGGGGAATCACCGGTCGAGGACGGCTTCGCGACGGGCAACGCCGACCAGTTGTTCCGGCTGCGCAACGAGATCGCTGCGCACCCGGCGCGGGAGGTGATCGTGCTGAGCGCCGATCACATCTACACCTGCGACCTGAGCGAGGTCCTCGATACTCATCGCCGCAAGGAAGCGGGCTGCACCATCGTCACCTACGACCTGGGCGCACAGCTCGGTATCGACCAGGCCGCCAATCACGCGACGGTCCAATCGAATCGGCTCGGACGGGTGACCGACTTCGCGTACAAGCCGGAGGAGCCCGCCACCGGGGTGGTGGCAACCGAGATCTTCGTCTACGACGCCCAACTCCTCGTGGACACCCTCGGCGACCTACATCGCGAGCTCGACGGCACCCTCGAAGACGAAGACGACTCCGGGCTGGGCGATTTCGGTGAACACCTGATCCCGCGCCTGGTCGACCAGGGGCTGGCCTACGAGCATCGCATCGAGGGGTACTGGCGCGACCTGGGGCGCCCGTCGATGTACCTGGCGGCGCACCGTGATCTGGCGCGTGACGACCAGGGTGTCCTCAACCGCTCCGACTGGCCGTTGCTCACCCGCCAAATCCCCGCCGCTCCTGCGCGGTTGACCGCTGGCGCCCGCGTCGACGACGCGATGATCAGCGGTGGGTGCGAGGTCGACGGAGACGTGCGGCGGAGCGTTCTCGGGCCGCGGGTTCGCGTGGCGGCCGGAGCCAGCGTGCGGGACTCGGTTATCTTCGCCGACTGCGAGATCGGCGCCGACGCCGTGGTGGAGGCGACGATCATGGATTCCGGGGTGCGCGTCGGCGATCGAGCCAGAATCGGTGCGGAGTCCCGGGATCCGGACAGCCTCGCCGACGACGAGATCGTGCTGATCGGCGCCGATGCGGTGGTCCCCGAGGATGCCGTGGTCGAGTCCGGGGCGCGGTGGGAGCCCGGCACCACCCGCGACGGCGACTGAACCGACCCCACCCGCGGCCCGACCATCGCGGCGGGTGCGAGATCCGCTGGAGAATCCTCTACCGGCTCACTCGTCGTCGGGTGCCAGTGTCCGCCAGAGGAACTCGTAGGCGAGCGCGGACTTGAACGCGGCCTGCTTGTTGTCCGCCGCTCCGCCGTGGCCACCCTCGATGTTCTCGTAGTAGGAGACGTCGTGGCCGTACTCCTCGAGCCGAGCGACGAGCTTCCGGGCGTGGCCGGGGTGGACGCGATCGTCCCGGGTCGACGTCGTCACCAGAATCGGCGGATAGTGCGTGTCCCGGGAGAGGTTCTGGTACGGCGAGAACTCCGCCATGAACGCCCACTGGTCGGGGTCGTCCGGGTCGCCGTATTCCGCTATCCACGACGCCCCGGCGAGCAACAGGTGGTAGCGCCGCATGTCGAGGAGCGGGACCTGAGATACCAACGCCCCGAACAACTCCGGATACCGGGTGAGCATCACGCCCATCAGGAGACCGCCGTTGGAGCCGCCCTGCGCACCGAGCTGCTGCGTGGTGGTCAGGCCCCGGTCGACGAGATCGCGCGCGACCGCGGCGAAGTCCTCGTATACGAGGTGACGGCCTGCCTTCTGTGCCTGGGTATGCCACGCCGGTCCGTACTCTCCGCCGCCGCGGATATTGGCGATGACGTAGATGCCGCCGCGCTCGATCCAGGTGCGGCCGGCGATCGCCAGATAGCCAGGGGTGAGCGAATTCTCGAAACCGCCGTATCCGTAGAGCAGGGTCGGGCCGGAGCTTACGTCGGTGCGCCGGACGACGAAGTAGGGGATGGCCGTGCCGTCGTCGGAGGTGGCGAAGAACTGTTCGGCGACCACCGAGTCGGCGTCGAAGAAGCTGGGTGCCTGCTTGATGATCTCGGCGCTCGACCCACTGTCGCCGTACAGCAGGCTCGGCGGGGTGGTGAACGACGACGCCGACCAGAACACCTCGTCGCTGTGGTCGGGGTCGGTGTCCAGTACGGAGATGGTGGCGAGCCGCGGCAGGCCGGGCATGTCTACCTTGGCCCAGTCGCCAAGGGTGCGGACGCTGACCTCGGTACGTACGTCGCGCAGGGTCACCAGGACGAGATGCGTTCGGGTGAAGGCAAAGTCCTGCAGACTGGTGTGTGCGTCGGGTCGGAACAGGACCGTGTGCTCACGGTCGCCCGCGAGATATCGAGGATAGTCGAAGACCAGCAGCGTGCCCGGCGGATAGAGGGTACCGCCGACCTCCCACTCGGAGCGAGTCAGTACCAGCAGCCAATCGTGATGCACCGTCGCCGACGCGTCGGTCGGGACATCGACGAGCACCATCTCGCCGTTGACGAGTTGGTAGAGCAACGAGTTGAAGAAGTCGGTGGCGCGGTGGACGAAGTCCCGCTCGAAACCGGGGGTCAGGTCCCGCGACGCCTGCACGGCCACATCGTCGACCTCACCGGTGAACACGGTGTCGGCAGCGTCGAGCCCGGTGCCCCGCGTCCAGCGCTTGACCACCCGCGGGTAGCCGGAACTCGTCATCGAGCCCTGCCCGTCCGGCTGGATACCGAAATCCGTTCCGACGTAGACGGTGTCGCGGTCGATCCACGACATCGTCGACTTGGCTTCCGGCAGCTCGAATCCGTCGTCCACCCATGTGCGGGTCTCGACGTCGAACTCGCGGACCACCGCGGCGTCGGCGCCACCGCGAGACAGCGAGATCAGCGCCCGGTCGTAGTCCGGCCGCAGCATCGTCGCGCTCGCCCACACCCAGTTCTCCCCCTCGGCGTCGGCCAGCTCGTCGAGGTCGATCAGCACGTCCCAGTCGGGGGTGTCGGTCAGGTACGACTCCAGCGTCGTCCGCCGCCACAACCCACGCGGATGCTGGGCGTCGCGCCAGAAGTTGTACAGGTAGGGCCCACGCCGCCGGACGTACGGGATGCGGTCGTCGGTGTCGAGTACCTCCAGTGCCTGCGCCTGCAACTCCTGGAATCGCGCGGTGCCGGTGAGGGCGTCGACGGTGGGCGCGTTGTGGTCGCGCACCCACTCGAGTGCCTCGTCACCGGTGACGTCCTCCAGCCACAGGTAGGGATCGTCGGCGGTGCCGGTGGCTGCGGTCATGGTGGCTCCGATCGATCGGCGCGGCGGGGGCGGGGCAGGTCCGCGAACGTCGGGAATGGCGTCGGACCTCATCCGCCAACCTAGCCGTTGCGTGCTGCGGCGTGCGGTTGCGGGGAGTACCGATGGTGGCGGGCCATCGTGGCAGCGGCCGGGGGCGGGGCCGCTATCGGGGGAATGGGTCGGGAACCTCACCGGTGCGGACGGGGCAGCGGGTGTGCGAGTAGATCGTCGGCATGCACAGGTTGCAGTGCACGCACCGCGATCGGGTGGCGGCGTCGTCGGCGATCCGGAGCGGTAGGTCGGGTTCACGCAACAGTGCCCGGCCCATCGCCAGAAAGTCGAAGCCCTCGGCGAGTGCGGTGTCCATCGCCGCACGGTCGGTCACCCCGCCCAGCGCGATCAACGGTAGCTTGACCGCCGACCGCAGCTCCCGGGCCAGCGGTAGCAGGTAGCCGTCGTGATAGTCGTAGCGGCGCAACACGATCGGTGCCGCCACCCTGAGACCCCAGCGCATCGGGCCGTGGAATGCGGCGGCGAACTCGGCGCGCGGCGCGTCGCCGTGGAACAGGTACATCGGGTTGAGCAGCGAACTGCCCGCGGTCGGTTCGATGGCGTCGATATGACCGTCGGACTCCAGCAGTCGCGCCACCTCACACGCCTCGTCGACCGTCGTGCCGCGCAGCCGCCCGCGGATGCCGCGCAGCGGACCGCTGTCCGACGAGTGTGTGGGGCCAACCCCGTCGTAGGTGTTCAGCTTGACCCACACCGCGACCGAATCGCCGACCTCCGACCGCACCGACTCGACAACCTCCCGGGCCAGCCGCGCCCGGTTGACCAGCGACCCGCCGTAGCCGTCGCGGCGGTGGTTGAGCAGCGGTGACAGGAAGCTGCTGATCAGATAGTTGTGGCCGCAATGGATCTCGAGTCCGTCGAAGCCGGAGTCGACGGCGATGCGGACCGCCCGGCGGAACGTGGCGCGGAGGCCGGCGATGTCGTCGGCGTCGATCCGGCGGGTCAGCGACATGCCCATCGGGGCCGGTATGCGGGACGGCCCGAGTGCCCGTGCCCGGTTGGACACCGAGTTGGCGACCGGACCGGCGTGGCCGATCTGCGCCGCGGCGAACGCGCCCTCGGCGTGGATCGCGTCGGTGAGTCGGCGCAGACCCGGCCCCGCTTCCGGGCGCAGCCACAACTGATGCCGATCGGTGCGCCCCTCGGGCGACACCGCGCAGTAGGCGACCGTCGTCATCGCGACGCCGCCGGCCGCCACCTCGCGGTGGAAGGCGATGAGGTCGTCGGTGACCAGGGCGTCGGGGGTAGCGCCCTCGAACGTCGCGCATTTGATCAGCCGATTGCGCAGCCGTAACGGTCCCAGCCGCGCCGGCGCAAACGGGTCCGGCGGCGCGGCGGGTGACATCTCGCGATTCAATCACCGCGCGGGCCACCGTGACCAGGGGCCGTCGAAGTTACCCCTGGGTACGGCGACTCCGTGCGGCGTCCCGACCCGCCTGAGTAGGCTGGCAGGCGTGGCTGAACACTTTGAAACAGTTGTCCTGGGTGCTGGTCCGGGTGGGTATGTGGCCGCGATCCGGTCCGCCCAGCTGGGCATGAAAACCGCCGTCATCGAAGAGAAGTACTGGGGCGGTGTGTGCCTCAACGTCGGGTGTATCCCCTCGAAGGCGCTGCTACGCAACGCCGAGCTGGCGCACATCTTCAACCATGAGGCCAAGACGTTCGGCATGTCCGGCGACGTCTCGTTCGACTACGGCATTGCGTTCGACCGCAGTCGCAAGGTGTCCGAGGGCATCGTCAAGGGCGTCCACTACTTGATGCGCAAGAACAAGATCACGGAGATCGACGGGCACGGTGACTTCGTCGACGCGCACACGATCAAGGTGCGCGGCGAGGACGGCAGCGAACGCGAGATCACCTTCGACAACGTCATCATCAACACCGGGTCGACGGTCAAGCTGCTGCCCGGCGTCGAGCTGTCGGACAACGTCGTCACCTACGAGACGCAGATCCTTACCCGTGAGCTGCCGAAGTCGATCGTCATCGTCGGTGCCGGCGCGATCGGCATGGAGTTCGGCTACGTGCTCGCCAACTACGGCGTCGACGTCACCATTATCGAGTTCCTCGACCGGGTGCTGCCCAACGAAGACGCCGACGCGTCCAAGGAGATCGCCAAGCAGTACAAGAAGCTCGGCGTCAAGGTGCTCACCTCGACGAAGGTGCAGTCGGTCACCGACAACGGGGACAGCGTCACCGTCACCTACGAGGACGCCAAGGGCAAGAAGGACGAGATCACCGTCGACAAGGTGCTGATGTCGGTCGGTTTCGCGCCCCGGGTGGACGGCTTCGGGCTGGAGAAGACCGGGGTCGAACTCACCGACCGCGGCGCGATCGCCATCGACGACTACATGCGCACCAATGTCGACAACATCTATGCGATCGGTGACGTCACCGGCAAGCTGATGCTGGCCCACGTCGCGGAGGCGCAGGGCGTGGTGGCCGCCGAGACCATCGCCGGGGCGGAGACGATGACCCTCGGCGACTACCGATTCATGCCGCGCGCCACCTTCTGTCAGCCGCAGGTCGCGTCGTTCGGGCTCACCGAGCAGCAGGCCAAGGACGAGGGCTACAACGTCAAGGTCTCGACGTTCCCGTTCACCGCTAACGGCAAGGCGCAGGGCCTCGGCGAGACGGCCGGCTTCGCCAAGCTCGTCACCAACGCCGACACCGATGAACTGCTGGGCGGACATCTGGTGGGGGACAACGTCTCCGAGATGCTGCCGGAGATGACGCTGGCCCACAAGTGGGACCTGACCGCCAAGGAACTCGCGCGCAACGTGCACACCCACCCGACGCTGAGCGAGGCGATGCAGGAGACCTTCCACGGCGCCATCGGACACATGATCAACCTTTGATGCAAAACCGCTAGAACCGTTGTCCCGCAACGGGAAACGCCCCACGATGCCATTGTCATTGTGGGGCGTTGTCATTATTCGTACCATGTACGCATGTACCACCTCACGGGCGACGGCTCAGTGTTCGAGACCGTCAACAACGGCAAGCATGTGTATATGGCGAGAGTGAGTCTCAAGCACGAGACCACAGGGAAGACCATCACCATTTCGGGCGTGGGTTCCACACGAAAGCAAGCAGTGCAACGACGAGACGCCAACGTCCAGAAGCGCCTAGCCAGACTTGACCCCTCCACCGACCCTGCCACCCTCCCTGTCGCCAAGACTCGCCTACGAGCACGCACGCGCACCCTCACACCCTCCCAATACCTGCCCATCTGGGAGAGCATCATCGGGCGCACCACCAAGCAACAGACGAAAGACCACCACAGACAACGGCTCGAACAGTGGGTCTTTCCATGGCTCGACCTCCCCATGGACACACTCACCAAGCCTCAGCTCCAAATGCACTTCAACACCACCCTCCCCAACGCGGGAGCAGGTGAGACCTCCATCTACGACGCCTACGGCACACTCAAGGCGCTCCTCAAGAACGCCGTCGAGAACGGCTACCTCAAAGCAACACCCCTCACCTTCATCCTCAAGAAGCCCGTGCCCAAAGTCCTTGACGAAGACAAACGCCTCGTAGGAAAGAGACTCTCCGTCTTCAAGGGGCTAGTAAAGGAAATCGCAGACCCAGACCACCCACACCACGAGCACTATGCCCTCGTGATGGTCATGGGCCTCGGCCTCCGCCGCAGCGAGATACTAGGCATGAGTTGGAAAGACTTCACCAACCTCGGCAAACCCAAGAAGGCAGTCCTACACCTACGACAGCAACTCATCCGCCAGAAGGAAGGCGGCTACTACTTGCAACAGTCCCTCAAGACCTCCAAGACCCGCACCGTGCCCCTCCCCGAACCGCACCGCCTTGCCCTCGGGGCGCTCAAGGAAGCCACAGCAGGAGAAGAGCGCACAGCGCTAGCCAAAGACCTCGTCTTCACCTGCGAGGGGGACTACATGAACTACTCCCGCTTCACCCGCACATGGGAGACCGTGCTCACCGCCTACATGACCAAGAACGGGAGGGAGCTACGAGAGGATGACTACTTCAGACCCCACGCCGTCAGGAAGCTCGCCGCCACCATGCTCGCCCAAGCAGGCGTACCCGTAAAGGTTGCTGCCGAGATCCTTGGCCACAACCCCTATGTGCTCCTCCAGACCTACCAACAACCCACCAAGGACGACCTCCGCGACGCCACCACCTCCATAGGTAACGCGCTCGGCGGGTAGACAGCAGACTCGCAGACACACTCCCAAGACCCACGCACACACCCACCCCACTCGGTAGGCTGCTGGTAGTGACAGCGAAGCGTCACCCAACCCACGAAGGAGAGACATGCCCGCATACAGGGTTACCACCGACGGCAAGAGCGTCCTCACCACCCGCAAGCCTGCCGCCACCCCCAAAATCGTCATCGGCGGAGTGGAGCTCACCGACCCCGACGAGATTGCCGCCATCCTCGCCATCAGAAGCAAGAACTCGAAGACCACCGTCGAAGAGGTGGAGTGGCAGGAAGCAGTCAGGGAAGCCTCTGAGTTCTCACGGGAGACCAAGCCAGTCCTCACCGCCGCCGAAGATGTGCGGCGAGTGGGAAGCGTGGAACTCCTCAAGGGCGGCATGAAGGTGGAGGCAGTCAAGGCTCTCGCGCAGACCTCCTACAACACCCTCCTCAACTGGGTCGAGCCCACCATCGAGAAGAAGAAGACCCTTGTGGTTGACCCCAAGGTCAAGGCAGCCCTCCAAAAGGCACAGAAGGACGAAAAGGAGTCACCCAAAAGCGAGTGACACCTACTCGTGGGGCATCATCGAAAACATAGTCTTTGATGAAATGGAGCACTTTCCCCTTGCCCGCGTTGCCGAACACAACGGTTATCCAAAAGAAGTCCTCCTCCACCAATACCACCACTTCCGCGGACTCGAAAGACTCTGGGAAATCAAAGGATGGCCAGCCCGAAACTGGGCGGGAGCAGAGCCAAAAATAATGGCACTGCTCGCCACATACGAAGAGCAGAAAACATAAACATGCTACTTGGCTCAAAACAGCATCTAGGACAGTCAGCGCTACCCACGAAGTAGTTTCGGGTAGCGCTGATGGTTTTCCGATTCCCTGCCACCCTCACCTAAGAAACACGCTTAGCGACAGGTAACGCGGGAGGAAGGGAAGCGAAGGCGAGAGTGGGAGTGAGCGAAGGGGTTAGGCCTTCAAGACTCGGAGACACTCAGTCCTAAGAGCCACCACGTAGGCTTTCATCTCAGGAAGCAACTCCAAAGATGACCACTCAGATGCATGCTCACGAAGAAGCTCACCACAGAATGAGGCCACATCAGCACACACCACCTTCTGGGGCGGCACATAGCCAGTAAGCAGCACCTCAAGGACACCCACATCGCGCTGTAAACTCTCGTTATTCACAAGGTCCAGCGGAACCTTCTTTGACGTGGCGCGTCGTTTGCCACCCTTCCCCGAACAATAGAGGTGACGATACACGCCACAAAGTGAATACCTTTGCGACTTCAAAAGCCACTCAACGGACCTACGGGCCTTCGGCCCCAACCGCACCTGTGCCACCACAAGCCTCCCAAACTAAAGATGAAGGCGTTATATCAAGCCTCAAGAAGACACTCCTCACCTTTTGCCCTTCCCCAAATCGACGGGTTCGGAAGGGGAACAGGAGAGGCGACTTAACCAAGGCCACAGATTCCCGCGCACCGCACACTCACTGCTCCTGTTCAGTCATTCATGTGAGTCAGGGAGACGCTACCGCCGTCAACTTCGCGGTTATTCCCCTCGTTCATGTGCTCTATGTTCAGTTGTTCAAGGCTACTTCTACAGTCACTCAAGACTTCTCCCACCCTTGGAACACACTTGGTAGAAAGAACGATGCTCGGTAACGCACCACTGGCATACGGTCCAGTCACTCGGCCCCTTCCATGTGTTCACTGCACGCGGAAGGGGCGGAGCGCGTGGAGAACAAGGACTACCGACGCTAAGACACGAAAAACCCACACTCGACGCTGACGAACAGCGGAGTGTGGGTGTAGGAGAATCTTTCATGTGCTTCTTGTCCGTCGTTGTTCGTTGAGTTTGTCGCACTTCGGTAATCAGCCGAAGCGCCAATCAATATCAGACATGTGAAAAGCCGCCACACGAGGGACAAGAAGAAACCTCAAGTGTGACGGCTTTTCGCGAGTTTTGGGATGATTAGCCCCTGTCAACGAACGACACAACCAATATCGGCAAGCCATATTGGCACTACCATGTTACCAACTACCTCAAAGAACTATCACCGAGCGCTGACTTCTTCCCCCTCGCAGCATCCCTATACCTCGCCACATACTGTTTTCGATACTCGCGATACTCGGCTTCAGTCCTGTTTCCCCTCCGCCGATAGACCTCATCCTCCCATGTGCGGGTTTCAACGCTTCCTCCGAAAGGGCATTGGACTTCTGCCACACAACGCTTCTCACCATCTTCACCAAAGTGAACCTTCATAACCAACCTCCCAGTTGTCGAACAAGTGCTGTTACCAAGTGATAGAGAGGAATATCAACCAAACAAGTGCTGTTACCAACGGCCTTGGTTTGACCCTTCATCGAACAAGTGCTGTTACCAAGTGCGCAAGATGAAGCCCTCCAATGGCTAGAACACTGGAGGGCTTCAAAACCAATGTGAGACTAAGCGCGTTGACGGAGCACCGATACCTGAGCGTCAAGCCTGTCCACTTCGTCCAACAGGTAACTCAAAAGATTGAACAACTGATGGGGGAACGGATGAGCGTCCTCATCGCCACTTCTAATCAGCTCGGCGCGCAGTTCATCCAACGCCTTGGCCGCATATTTTCGCTTGGCGACCTTCTCACTAACACGCATAACGTTTATCCCCTCACGCAGTAGCAGCAAAGTAGGCGTGCATGGCAGGGATCTTCTCGTCATACACAAGGCGGTCAAGGTGAGGAGGCAGTCTCCAAGCCTGACGAGCGTTAGCCCGAGTGGCCCGACGAGGTAACACATGGTCAGCCATCACCCGCTCATACATGGACCTGCACTCTTGGGCAGACTCCACATGGGCAGCAGCAACGATGCCCAAAGGACAGCCCCTCACCGTCGCGTGACAGACATTCGGTTCACCCGTCTTTGGGTTGATGTGGTAAGTGACAGTGGGTCTCATAACAGCCTCCTAGCAGTGCATTTCCCTAACCTTTCTACCAAGCCACTCTTACCACGGACCCCACCCAATAGGCCAACAGGGTGCTACTAGCGAAGCAGTGAGCCCTTCTGAAAAAAGAAAAACACCCAGCGACATGCCGACAGGCGGACCCTCGGGGCGCGCTGTCTTGCTCCGCTGACCGCTCGCCCTGCCCTTTGCCTCTTCTCCTAGAGGCTCGGTTCCCTCGCCTCTGGGAGGAACTGCTTTTAGGTTCTAAGGCTTTCGGCAGTGAAAGGGAGTGCGGCTTCCTGTTCCATACCCAGAGGCTGTTGTCTGGGAGAGTCTTCCTCAAGCTTTCGGCCCTGTGGAAAGCGTTCCCAAAGTCTTCCAGCAAAGGTGCGGCACACTAGCCCCAAGTGAGCTCATAGGTTGCCGGCACCGAGCCAGAGCCGCCCCAAGCGGCGAGGGTGAGGTTGCCGCGCACCTATGGTGAGCGCGAGGGGGGTTGTAGGTGGGGAGGGCTTCCCCCATGCGGCAAGGGGGGTGGTAGGAGGGACGGGCTAAGTCCCCCTGCGCCAGGAGTTGGTAATCCAACAGTTGAGGACAGGCTGTCATCAAGGTTGGCGGGTTCGGGGCCAGAGGCCGTGGGAACAGAGAGGCAGACTGGGGGGAGCCAGCTGCGCAAAGCTTCTGAAAGCGCGCCAGCGCTCTTCAGGAGGCCCCAGTGCTGCACATGCGCAAGCCATAACTCAAGGAGACACACAGAGGACCACAAAAAGGTTCGCTGCAGCGAACCTTTTTCGACAGCTAAATGGTGGCAAAACAGCGCATTCAGTAAGTAGTGACCTACTTACTGAGATATCGGCAGTAGCGAGCGATAGTCCTTTCGTAGAAGCAGTTCTAAGAGAGGTGAGAACTCATGCAGAAGTGGCACTACTCGCCAGACTGTGAGCAGTGGAAGCGCTGCAAAGCCAAAGAACGAGACACCTGCCCCTTCCGTGAGCACGGCTGGGGGAAGCTAAGACTCATCCGTCACCCCACACTCTTCGACCTCCTCTAAAGTGCTGAGAGCATCCCTTCGGCAGCGGAGACAGTCGCTGGAGACAAAAATAGTGAGAAGTTTTCGGTAGCGGGTTGACAAGCTACTAGCCCTTGCGATGGTGGTGCCAATGCCGCACAAAAGGTGTGGCTCACTCCGAAAGGACACCATCATGGCTCGCAACTCCACCACTGTTGTCACCGTCACGGACGACTACTCGGGCAAGGTCATCGAGGGTGACGCGCACGAGGTCACTGTCATCATCAACGGCGAGGGTGTCACCCTCGACCTGTCCGAGGCATCGCTCAAGGCGTTCGAGACGGCAGTCTCCAAGTTCTTGAAGGACACCCCGCGCGTGACCATGCGCGTCACCAAGTCCACCGCCAGGACTGCCGCCAACTACCCCGACGGCTACCTCACCAAGGTTCGGGAGTGGGCGAACGCGAACGGTCACAGCGTCTACAGCAAGGGACTCGTCAAGAAGTCCATCATCGCTGAGTATGAGGCTGCGATGGCGAAGGCCTGACGCTCTACGCCCCTCGACAACCTCGCCCAAGCGGCGGGGTTGAAGAGTGAGAGCAGATGGAACCGACGAACGGCACGTCCACGCCACAAGAAGTGGAACCAAGCAACGGAGCCACCACACTCAAGACTGACGAACTGACAGGAAGTCAGTGAGTGGACCTTGTCGATATTCACCTATGTCCACATGCCAATGGGCACGACATAGGAGAAACCCATGACTACATACGGATACGCACGAGTCTCAACACGAGCGCAGTCCAACGACTCGCAAGAGGACTACCTCACCCGAGCAGGAGCCGACGAGATACGAACAGAGCGAGCCAGTGGAGGCAACGACGCACGCCCCATCTGGAACGCGCTACTTGAAGAGCTCGCAGAGGGTGACGAGCTCGTCGTTACGAACCTCGACCGCATCAGTCGCAACGCGGCCTATCTGCTTCGCTTCCAAGAGGAAGTCCTCGAGGCCAAGAACATTACCCTCGTTTACGACAATCACCGCCACGACCCCAAGTCACGAAGTGACCGCCTCCAGTTCGCCATCAAGGCTGCCTTCGCAGAAGACGAGAGGCTGGCAGTTCGTGAGCGCACCACTCGCACGCTGACGTACAAGCGAAGCAAGGGTGAGGGAGCAGACAAGAAGGTAACGGAAGCATTCATGCGGAGGGTGAGGAAGGCTCACGAGAGCGACCCATCGAGGACCGTCACATCGTTGGCTAACGAGTTCGGCGTCTCCCGCACCACCATCAGGCGCATCCTCAGTGAGACGGCAGCATGATCACAAGGTGGTATCACGCAACCACCCACCCCGATTGGCTGCTCACCACCCAGTCCGCCGACGCTTGGGTACATGTGGGCAGTCATCGGGCGGCAAGACGACGCGGCCGAGATGTGGCACGACGGGCTGGCGTAGATGGTTACTGGCTGTGGAGGCTCATCCTGAAGCCTGTCTGCAACCTTCATCCAGACCTGTGGGTGGACTCGGGTTTCGAGACTCAGGTCTACCCCAAAGACGAACTGGTGGGCTTCGACGGCCTTACCTACCTGAACACGGTGGAAGATGAAGGACGACCAAGCCTCTACGTCAAGGCCAACATGCTTGAGGTTGAGCAAGTCTCCCTCAAGCAGCGCGGGCTTCGTGGCAGACTTGGCGCATGGACAGGAGCATGCAAGGACAGCCACTTCGAGATCGAGACTTCACACCCATCGAAGTCGAGCAAGTCCGCCTGCTCTTGAGCACCTACTGTGACGGGAGCGGTGCGAGCATCAAGAAGGTTCCTTGGACCGTTCCCGACTATCGAGACTTCGAGCGAGTAACGGCGGCGGTTTGCGAGGGCAGTTCGGCGGAGGACAAAGGCATCTTCGACGTGGAGGAATAGTCAAATCCTGTGGATCGGGGGTCGTCAGGCGACGTCGGACACCGGAGTGTCGGGCGAGGGT
>BAAAJU010000008.1:0-226648 GCA_039527305.1 Gordonia sinesedis
AACCCTCGCCCGACACTCCGGTGTCCGACGTCGCCTGACGACCCCCGATCCACAGGATTTGACTATTCCTCGCCCGCGTCATCCGAGAAGTCGTACCCGAATATCAGCCCACCCTGTGGCATCTGCTGCCCGAGGTGGGCCGCGACATGATCGTGGAGCGGGCGCAACGGGCGGCCCCCGACATCGTCGTCGCGATCACCGACGACCTCACCGAGAACATCGACGACGTCTTCGATCTCCGCACGATGGTCACCAAGGAGTTCCTCGCCGATCCGTACACGCTGGAGTCGATGTTCCTCGACGTCGGCAAGCGGGAATTCGCCTTCATCCGGCAGAGCGGCTTGGTGTTCGGTTTTCTCATCGGCGTGGTGCAGGTCTTCGCTTGGGCCATCTTCAAGAACCCGTGGATCATGCCGCTGTTCGGTGGTTTCACCGGCTGGTTCACCGACTGGGCCGCGCTGCGGCTGATCTTCAACCCCAAGGAGCCGAAGAAGTACCTCGGCGTCATCAAGTGGCAGGGGCTGTTCCTCAAGCACCGCATTCCGGTGTCGGAGGCGTACGGCCAACTGATCGCGACCCGGGTGCTCACCGCGGACCGCCTGGTGCGCGGACTGTTCGAAGGACCGCAGCGGGCCAAGCTGGTCAGCATGATGGCCGATGTCATCGAGGACAGTCTGCGTGACGAGGTCGGCGACGTGGAGCAGCTGTTCCAGATGGACGCCGTCGACACGTCGAAGCTGAAGGACGTCGGTGTCGGCGACCTGTCGGTCGGCAACCTGCTGGGCGCGGTGACCGGAGTGATCAACGGACCGGTCCGCGGGGTCACCGGCGTGGGACTCGACATCGCGCAGATCGAGCCGATGTGCCATGCCGCCGCCGAGGATCTCGCCGATTCGCTACCGAAGGTCCTGAAGGGGCCGGGCGAGGAGTACCTGGACAAGGCGTTGGCGATCGAGAAGATCATGACCGAGAAGATGGTCGCGATGACGCCCGAGGAATTCGAGGGAGTCCTCCGGCCGGCATTCAAGGCGGACGAGAAGACGCTGATCGCGGTGGGCGCCATCCTCGGATTCATCGTCGGCGAACTTCAGGTGCAGCTCGTGGAGAACCTGACCCACTGAGATGTGATGGCCGCCACAACGCGTTGCGTAAAGATGCGCGCGCCGCGTAACCTTTCAATTACGCAATGCGCAATATGCGTCATTGTGCATGGCGCGGAGGTGGGGTCGTTCCGGCCACCGCGCACCACGGAGTACAGCAGTATCCAACAGTAGGAGGAGAACGAAATGGCAACGTCCACCACCAAGAAGAGCACCACCAAGAAGTCGACGTCGAAGAGCGGCTCGAAGAAGAATCCGAAGATCGTCTCGCAGGATGCGCACATCACCGACTTCCTGTCCTCGGTGATCGACTCCACGAAGGACCTCGTGGACAACATGATCGATACCGCGGGCGATGTGGAGACCGGCGCGCGCCGCCAGCTCAACGACGTCGCCGACAAGGTCACCCCGAACGACAAGGACATCCAGAAGCTGCGCAAGCAGGCCCGGGAACTCACCGACCAGGTCGAGAAGCTCGCGCGCATCCGGAACAACAACAAGAAGAAGAAGTGACCGCGCGGGCGTTTCGCCCGCCGCATCATGCCCGAGCGCCCGGGATGAGAGCACGCTCTCGTTCCCGGGCGTTCGGCTGCGCCTGCAACGCGAACCGGCCGATCGGTGCCGGCCGTGCCGAACTGCCGAATCCGAGCCGACTGTTCCGGGGCTAGGCGAGCCGACCGGATTACGCTGGAACTCCCGTGCGCACCACCGCCGGTGAGGCTTCCACAGCTCGAGTACTCGAAGGAGAACTCAGATGGCCGACGACGACACTCCATACCTGATCAAGCGGTATTCCAACCGCAAGCTGTATGACTCGGTGCGACGCAAGTTCACCACGCTCGACGACGTGTCGAAGCTCCTCGACGCCGGTGTGCGCATTCTGGTGCGCGACCATGACACCGGTATCGATCGCACCGACGAGATCCTCGCGCAGGTCCTGCGGCGTAAGGCGCAGAGCCGTCCGGGCTCGAGCTTCCTAGCCGACCTGCTCCGCACGCCCGCCGACGTCGCACAGTCGGTGGTCGATCAGCTTGCATCGCAGGGGTCGTCCGGTACGTCGTCGGCCAGTCGCGCCGCGGAGGGCGACGCCGACGACATCGTCGATGCCGAGGTCGTGGACGACTACGTCGAGGGGGACGTCGTGGACGACTACGTCGAGGGGGACGTCGTGGACGACTACGTCGAGGGGGACGTCGTGGACGAGCCGGCCGAGGAGGCCGGTGACGCAGCCGGCGCCCGGCACGCCGACGACGCGGAGGCCGAGACTCGGGATCGGGAGTCCGACACCGCCGACCGCGACCGTTCGGCCAGACAGGACGAGGAGATCCGCGAGCTACGGGACCAGGTCTCGCAGCTGACCCAGGCGGTCACGATGCTGCTGCAGGAAAAGACGAAGGACGCCGACGACTCCGAGTGACACCCCTCACAACGCATTGCGTAATAACTAACGCGATGCGTAATATAGTAACTACGCGATCGCGTAATCCCGCGCGTTCGCCAGCAACGCGAGGAGATCACCATGGCCGCCACCGCGACCGCCCCGAAGAAGACCACCGCCCGCAAGCCTGCGGCAAAGAAGGCCGCCCCGAAGAAGGCCACCAAGCCGGCCGGCGCCGGCACCAAGGCCCGCGGCAAGAGCGCCAGCAAGAAGACGGACTCGGACACAAGGGTCGAGAAGTTCCTGTCGTCGGTCGTCGACTCGACCAAGGACTTCACCGAGGATGCGCTCGACACCGCCAAGGACACCGCGCGCGATATCGAGCAGGGCGCCCGCCGCCGTGGCACCAGCCTGCGGAACCGCGTCGTGCCGAGCAAGGCCGACATCAAGGAACTCGGTAAGCGCACCCGCGCCGTCGGCGACCAGGTGCAGAAGATCGTCAAGGGCGACAAGTCGGGGTGACCGTCGCGCCAGCGATCGCCACTGCCGGATCGGCAGTCACCCGCCCGGGTTGAGGATTCCTCGCCCGGGCGGAGTGCTGTCTGCCCGTCGGTGACCGAGCGAATACGACCCGGCACCGCCCGGCACGGGCCGCGGGGACTAGTGCGCACAGCTACTACGGCTCTACTATCTGCGTATGAATGCAGATAGCAACGTGTGCCGTCGGCGCCTCGACGACGACCAACTCGGACTGATCGTCGAGGTCTTCCGGATGCTGGCCGACGGCACCAGGGTGCAGTTGTTGTGGGCCCTGGTCGGCGGCGAGATGTCGGTGACCGAGCTGGCACAACGGGTCGGCAAGGCCGCCCCATCGGTGTCGCAGCATCTGGCCAAACTGCGGATGGCCCGCCTGGTCACCACTCGTCGGGACGGCACCACGATCTACTACCGGCTGGAGAACGACCACATCCAGCAGCTGGTCATCGACGCGGTACACAATGCGGAACACGCCGGCCCCGGAGTGCCCGGCCATCATCGCGGGGATCGCGGACTGAGCAGGCTGCATCGGGACGTGGCCGGCGTCGAGGCCGGAGACGAGCAGGCGTCGTCGTGACCGGACACCATCACCATCCACCCGCACACGGTCGGGGCCCGCTCGGGGTCATTCGTCGGGGGTGGATCCCGCACAGCCACGACGCCGCCGACAAGGTGGACTCGGCCTTGGAGGCCAGCGACGCCGGTATCCGGGCGGTCAAGATCAGTCTCGTCGTGCTGCTGATCACCGCGGCGATCCAGGTGGGCATCGTCGCGGCATCCGGGTCGGTTGCGCTCGCCGCCGACACCGTGCACAACTTCTCCGACGCACTGACCGCGATACCGCTCTGGATCGCCTTCGTTCTCGGCCGTCGTGCCGCCACCGCCCGGTTCACCTACGGGTACGGGCGGGCCGAAGATCTCGCCGGGTTGCTCGTTCTGGTGGCGATCGCTATCTCGGCGGTCGTCGCCGGTGTCGAGTCCGTCCGGCGCCTGGTCTCCCCGGTGCCGGTGGAGCATCTCGGGTGGGTGGCTCTCGCGGGTGCCGTCGGCTTCGTCGGGAACGAGGCAGTGGCGATCTACCGGATCCGGGTCGGTCGGCGGATCGGCTCCGCCGCGCTGGTGGCCGACGGATTGCACGCTCGCACCGACGGTTTCACCTCACTCGCGGTCGTCGCAGGCGCGGCCGGTGTCGCCGCGGGCTACCCGATCGCCGACCCGATCGTCGGCATCGGCATCACCGTCGCCATCGTCGTGGTGCTCGTCGGCGCCGGGCGAGATGTGCTCCGACGGTTGATGGACGGGGTTGAGCCGGGCGTCGTCGACGCGGCGGCCGCGGTCCTCGACCAGTTGCCCGGAGCACGGGGTGTGCGCACGCTCCGGATGCGGTGGATCGGGCACCGACTACACGCCGATATCGAACTGGACGTCGACCCGACCCTCTCGTTGAGCGCGGCGCACGCGCTGGCCCATGACGCGGAACACGACCTCATCGCGCACGTACCGCGTGTGGAAAGCGCTCTGGTCCATGCGTATCCGGCGCACGAATCGCCGCGCGGGTAAACCGAACCGACGGCCCGGCGGGCTATCCCACGTCCGGCCGGTCGGCGGCGTCGGCCTCCGAATCACCCGCCAGTGTCGCCGAGATAAACTGCGCGGCAGTCGATACCGCTTGCCGGGCCTCGGGCGCCAGGCCGGGGAACATCTGGAACACGTGTCCCTGACCGGGCCATCGCTGCAGATCGACCTCGGCACCCGCGTCGAGGAGGGCGCGCTGGTAGGCGCGGGCATCGCCGCCCATGACCTCGAGGCTGCCGTATTGAATGAGTGTGGGCGGCAACGCCATGTCGGGGCTCAGTGAGACCAGCATGCGCGGATCGTCGAGGGCGGCGTCACCGGTGTAGAGGCGCAGGATGCGTTGTGCGGCAACCGCATCGATCAGCGGATCTCGGACGCCGGAGCGCTGATCCCGGACGGCCAGCCGAAACGACGGGTCGTACAGCGGTGAGAATGCGACCAGTGCGGCCGGCTGTGGTGTCCCCGTCGCGTGATTGACCGCCAGCAGGTCGAGCGCCAGGTGACCGCCCGCCGAGTCTCCCGCGACGACGATGTTCTCGGCGGCGTACCCCAGGTCGAGTAGCCAGCGGTAGCCGCGGACGGCGTCATCCCCGCCCGCAGGCAACCGATGGTCGGGACCGAGACGGTAGTCGAGACTGAACGCCGGCAGCCCGGTCCGTCGACCGAGCCGCGCGACCAGCCCCCGGTGGGTGCGTGGCGAGCAGATGACGTAGCCGCTGCCATGGAGGTAATAGAGAACTCGATCGGCGGAGCGGTCCGCGCTGGGGGGCGGCGTACCGGCGGCGAACACCCACTCGCCGCGCACCTGGCCGTCGTCGGTGCGGTCGCGGACCGGCACCGTGCGGGTATCGGCGGGAATCGGGCTCAATGCGGCGAGCGAGCGGTTCACCCCCGGCCGGATCGCCCGAATCACAGCGGCGGTGAGCTGGGGGTTGCCCAGTCGGGCCGCCGACATCATCGGTCGGGAGATGTGCGAAAAATACCGGTTGATCGCGCGCGCACGCCGCGACCCGGCAGCGCGGTCGCCGGCGGCGTCGTCGGCCGGCCGGGGAGGCGTCATTGCACTCATCACCGTGACGGTAGCCGGTGGTATCGTCCGGGGCGGGTAGTTCCGAGCATTCATTCACCCCGTGTCTACGCGGCTGGCCTGCAGGATTCCCGCCGATGTGTTAGGCGGATTTCGATACTTGGCCCTCCCCGTGAGAAAATATCCGACAATGCTCTGTGCAGCAGGGTGGTCTGGACCGCGGGCGCGGGCCGGCTACACCGTCAGCAACGGCGCTGACCGCTGGACATCGCTACGACCGTCGGATCTTCCCTGGTCAGCCCCGTGATGGGGAAGGTCACGACGCGGCAGCGTAGGCGTTGTCCGGAGACATTGACGGTTGTCGCGTGCGCACGATCGCGCACAAAGTGAGGCGGATCATGAAACACCCTCCGGGCCCCGTGGGCCTGTACCACCCGGTTAACGAGCACGACTCGTGCGGTGTGGCGTTCGTCGTGGATATGCACGGCCGTCGCAGCCGCGACATCGTCGACAAGGCGATCACCGCGCTGGTCAACCTGGAGCATCGAGGCGCCGCGGGTGCCGAGCCCAACACCGGCGACGGTGCCGGCATCATGATTCAGGTTCCCGACCGCTTCCTGCGTGACGTCGTGGACTTCGACCTGCCCGCCGAGGGCCGCTACGCGACCGGCATCGCTTTCCTGCCGCAGGGTTCCGAGGACGCCCGGCTGGCCTGCGAGGGTGTCGAGAAGATCGTCGAGGCCGAGGGTCTGGTGCTGCTCGGGTGGCGTGATGTGCCGACCAACGAGACGTCGCTTGGCGCGTTGGCACGCGACGCGATGCCGACGTTCCGGCAGGTGTTCATCGCCCTGCCCGACTCGGTCGACGACCCGGACGGGATGGAACTGGAGCGCCGGGCGTACGTCGTGCGTAAGCGCGTCCAGCACGAGTTGGGTACCAAGGGCGCCGGCCTGGACGGTCCGGGCCGGGAGACGGTGTACTTCCCGAGCCTGTCCGGCAAGACGTTCGTCTACAAGGGCATGTTGACCACCCCGCAGCTGCGCGAGTTCTATCTCGACCTGCAGGACTCGCGGGTGGAGAGCGCGCTCGGTCTGGTGCATTCGCGCTTCTCCACCAACACATTTCCGTCGTGGCCGCTGGCCCACCCGTTCCGGCGGGTCGCGCACAACGGCGAGATCAACACGGTTACCGGTAACGAGAACTGGATGCGGGCGCGCGAGGCGCTGATCGACTCCAGCGCGTTCGGACCCGATGCGGCACAGAAGATCTTCCCGGTGTGCACGCCGGGGGCGTCGGACACGGCGCGGTTCGACGAGGTGCTGGAGATGCTGCACCTCGGTGGTCGCAGCCTGCCGCACTCGGTGCTGATGATGATCCCCGAGGCGTGGGAGCGGCACGAGTCAATGAAGCCCGAACACCGGGCGTTCTACGAATATCACGCATCGCTGATGGAGCCGTGGGACGGCCCGGCGTCGGTCTGCTTCACCGACGGCACCGTGGTCGGTGCAGTGCTGGACCGAAATGGCCTGCGCCCCAGCCGGATCTGGGTGACCAAGGATGGTCTCGTGGTGATGGCGTCGGAGGTCGGCGTCCTCGACATCGACCACGCCGACGTGGTGCAGAAGATGCGGCTGCAGCCGGGCCGGATGTTCCTGGTGGACACCGAGGCCGGCCGCATCGTCGACGACGAGGAGATCAAGGACGAGCTCGCCGCCGAGCATCCGTACGCCGAGTGGCTCGAGCAGGGTCTGGTGCACATCGACCAGGTCAAGGCGCCGCCGCACAAGCACATGGCGCACGACCGGGTGACGTTGCGGCAGTTGGTGTTCGGCTACACCACCGAGGAATTGAACCTGTTGGTGGCGCCGATGGCGCGCACCGGCGCGGAAGCGATCGGGTCGATGGGCACCGACACCCCGATCGCGGTGCTGTCGGCGCGGCCACGGATGCTGTTCGACTACTTCCAACAGCTGTTCGCACAGGTCACCAACCCGCCGCTGGACGCGATCCGCGAAGAGGTGGTCACCAGCCTCGGCGGCACCATCGGTTCGGAGGCCGACCTGCTGCATCCGGGCCCGGACTCGTGCCGGCAGATCTTCCTGCCGCAGCCGGTCATCGACAACGACACCCTCGCTAAGATCGTCCGGATCGATGAGGACGGCCGCTATCCGGACCTGCGCAGCCGCCAGATCTACGGGCTGTACCCGGTCGCCGAGGGCGGTGACGGTCTGCGTCGGGCGCTCGACGACGTCCGCGCTCAGGTCAGCGCCGCCATCGACGACGGTGTGTCGCTCATCGTGTTGAGCGACCGCGAATCCGACGAGACGCACGCACCGATCCCGTCGCTGCTGCTGACCGCCGCGGTACACCACCACCTGGTGCGCGAACGCAAGCGCACCCGGGTCGGTCTGGTCGTCGAGTCGGGGGACGCCCGCGAGGTCCATCACCTCGCGGCGCTCGTCGGATTCGGTGCCGCCGCGATCAATCCGTACATGGCGTTCGAGTCGATCGAGGACATGTGCGAGCGCGGCGAACTCGGCGACATCGACGTCGAGACCGCTCACCGCAACTACATCAAGGCCGCCGGCAAGGGTGTGCTCAAGGTGATGAGCAAGATGGGTATTTCGACCATCGCCTCGTACACCGGTGCGCAGCTCTTCCAGGTGATCGGCCTGTCGCAGGAGACCGTCGACGAGTTTTTCACCGGCCTGAACAGCCAGCTCGGCGGCATCGGACTCGACGAGATCGCCGACGACGTCGCGCGCCGGCACGCACTCGCGTTCACCGACCGGCCGACCGAGCTGGCGCATCGCGAGCTGCCGGTCGGCGGTGAATACCAGTGGCGCCGTGAGGGTGAGTACCACCTGTTCAACCCGGACACGGTGTTCAAGCTGCAGCACTCGACCCGCACCGGCCAGTACAAGGTGTTCAAGGAGTACACCAAGCTGGTCGACGACCAGTCGACCCGGATGGCGTCGCTACGCGGCCTGTTCGACTTCAATTTCGGTGACCGGGACCCGATTCCGATCGAGAAGGTCGAGCCGGCGAGCGAGATCGTCAAGCGATTCTCGACCGGTGCGATGAGCTTCGGTTCGATTTCGGCGGAGGCGCACGAGACGCTGGCCATCGCGATGAACCGGCTCGGCGGACGGTCCAACTCCGGTGAGGGCGGCGAGGATCCGCGTCGCTTCCATCACGAAGAGAACGGTGACTGGCGGCGCAGTGCGATCAAGCAGGTCGCGTCCGGCCGGTTCGGGGTGACCGCGCACTACCTGAGCAACTGCACCGATATCCAGATCAAGATGGCGCAGGGCGCGAAGCCCGGTGAGGGCGGCCAGCTGCCGCCGCACAAGGTGTACCCGTGGGTCGCCGAGGTGCGTGGCTCGACGCCCGGCGTCGGCCTCATCTCGCCGCCGCCGCACCACGACATCTACTCGATCGAGGATCTGGCGCAGCTCATCCACGACCTGAAGAACGCCAATCCGCAGGCTCGGATTCACGTGAAACTCGTGTCCGAGGTCGGGGTCGGCACGGTCGCGGCGGGTGTGTCGAAGGCGCACGCCGACGTGGTGCTCATCTCCGGGCACGACGGCGGCACCGGCGCCACCCCGCTGACGTCGATGAAGCACGCCGGCGCGCCGTGGGAGATCGGTCTGGCCGAGACGCAGCAGACGTTGCTGCTCAACGGTCTTCGGGACCGGATCGTCGTGCAGGTGGACGGTCAGCTCAAGACCGGCCGGGACGTCGTGGTCGCGGCACTGCTCGGTGCCGAGGAGTTCGGCTTCGCCACCGCACCGCTGGTGGTGGCGGGCTGCATCATGATGCGCGTCTGCCATCTCGATACCTGCCCGGTCGGCGTCGCGACCCAGAACCCGCTGCTGCGGGAGCGGTTCACCGGCAAGCCGGAGTTCGTGGAGAACTTCTTCCTGTACATCGCGGAAGAAGTGCGGGAACTGCTGGCGCGCCTGGGATTCCGGACGTTGCAGGAGGCGGTCGGTCACGTCGAGGCACTGGACACCAGCAAGGCGCTGGCGCACTGGGGTTCGGCCAAGGCGGGCAAGCTCGACCTGGCGCCGGTGCTCGAGATGCCCGAGTCGCCGTTCATGAACCAGGACCTGTACTGCTCCGGCGTCCAGGACCACGGGCTGGACAAGGCGCTCGACCAGCAGCTGATCGCGCAGAGTCGGGAGGCGATCGACAACGGGACCCGCGTGTCGTTCACCTCGAAGATCACCAACGTGAACCGCACCGTGGGCACCATGCTCGGCCACGAGGTGACCAAGACGTATGGCGCCCAAGGGCTTCCGGATGGAACGATCATCATCGACTTCACCGGGTCGGCGGGCAACAGCTTCGGCGCCTTCGTGCCGAAGGGGATCACCCTCCGCCTCGAAGGGGATGCGAACGACTTCGTCGGCAAGGGGTTGTCGGGTGGCCGACTCGTGGTCCGGCCGGCGCGTAACTCGCCGGAAGGCTTTGTCGCCGAGGACAACATCATCGCCGGCAACGTCATCGGCTTCGGTGCGACGAGCGGCAAGATCTTCTTGCGCGGTGTCGTCGGCGAGCGGTTCTGCGTGCGCAACTCCGGCGTGACGGCGGTCGTCGAGGGAGTCGGCGATCACGGGTGTGAGTACATGACCGGCGGGCGCGTGGTCGTGCTCGGCGACACGGGGCGCAACTTCGCCGCGGGGATGTCCGGCGGTATCTCCTACGTCTACGACCCGGACGGCCGGCTCGCGGAAAACCTGAACACCGAACTGGTCGATCTCGAACCGCTGGACGACGAGGATGTCGAGTTCCTCGCCGGCATCATCGGTGAGCACCGGGCGGAGACCGAATCTCCTGTCGCCGCGGCCATTCTGGACGACTGGAACACCACACAGCGGTCGTTCGCCAAGGTGATGCCGCGGGACTACAAGCGCGTCCTGGAGGCGATCGACGCCGCCGAACGCAGCGGTCGAGACGTGAACGAAGCGATCATGGAGGCCGCACGTGGCTGATCCCAGAGGATTTCTCAAGCACACCGAGCGGGAGCTGCCGGACCGGCGTCCGGTGGAACTGCGGCTGCTCGACTGGAAAGAGGTCTACACCGACTTCAGTCACAGCGAACTGCAGACCCAGGCGAGTCGGTGCATGGACTGCGGTATCCCCTTCTGCCACAACGGTTGCCCGCTCGGGAATCTCATTCCCGAATGGAATGACCTGGTGTACAAGGACCGCTGGCGGGACGGCATCGAACGGCTGCACGCGACGAACAACTTCCCGGAGTTCACCGGTCGGCTCTGCCCGGCGCCGTGCGAGTCGTCGTGTGTTCTCGGGATCAACCAGCCGGCGGTCACCATCAAGCAGGTCGAGGTCGAGCTCATCGACAACGCCTTCGAGAAGGGCTGGGTCACACCGATTCCGCCGGCCGTGCTGACCGGGAAGTCGGTGGCCGTCGTCGGTTCGGGTCCGGCCGGACTCGCCGCCGCCCAACAGCTCACCCGGGCAGGGCATGCGGTGACCGTATTCGAGCGGGCCGACCGGATCGGTGGTCTGCTGCGGTACGGCATCCCCGAGTTCAAGATGGAGAAGCGGCACATCGACCGCAGGCTGGCGCAGATGGAGGCCGAGGGCACCGTCTTCCGGGCCGGCGTTAATGTCGGGGTGGACGTCACGGTCGAGCAGCTCCGGGAGGATTTCGACGCGGTCATCCTGGCGATGGGCTCGACCATCGGGCGGGACCTGCCGATCGACGGGCGTGAGCTGGACGGCATCCATCAGGCGATGGAGTTTCTGCCGCAGGCGAATCGGGTGCAGCTCGGTGACGAGGTCGCCGACCAGATCACCGCGCGTGACAAGAAGGTCGTGATCATCGGCGGCGGCGACACCGGCGCCGACTGCCTGGGCACGTCGCTGCGGCAGGGCGCGGAGATCGTGCACCAGTTCGAGATCATGCCGAAGCCGCCGCACGAGCGCGCCGAATCCACGCCGTGGCCGACCTATCCGCTGATGTACCGCGTGTCGTCGGCGCATGAGGAGGGCGGCGAGCGGGTGTTCTCGGTCAACACCGAGCGTTTCGTCGGCGAGGACGGTCGGGTCACGGCGCTGCAGGCGCACGAGGTCGTGATGCGCGACGGTCGCTTCGAGAAGGTCGAAGGCTCCGACTTCGAGTTGGAATGCGATCTGGTGCTGCTGGCGATGGGATTCGTCGGACCAGAGCGTGCCGACCTGTTGGACAAGCTCGGTGTCGACTACGACGAACGCGGGAACATCAAGCGCAACAGCGACTTCGAGTCGTCAGTGCCGGGTGTGTTCGTGGCCGGCGACGCGGGACGCGGACAGTCGTTGATCGTGTGGGCGATCGCGGAGGGCCGTTCGGCCGCCGCGGCCGCCGACCGCTTCCTCGCGGGCCAAAGCAACCTACCGGCGCCGATCTACCCGACGCAGGTCGCGCAACGCTGACGGTCCTCAACCCGCGGGGACGGTCTCCCGCTTATCGAGCTGGACGCAGCTCCCGCTGGTTGAGTAGGCGTAAGGGACGAACGCCGTATCGAAACCAGCCGCGCCCGATTTGTGGGGCGGTGGACGCTGGTTTCGATACGCGGCTCCTTCGTCGCCGCTACTCAACCAGCGGAAGGCGCTTATCGACGAGCCGGAGGCAGCTCCCGCTGGTTGAGTAGGCGTGAGGGACGAACGCCGTATCGAAACCAGCACCCTGTTCGGGGTGGCCCGGACCCGCCCGCGACCTTCCGCGACTTTCGTGACCTTGCGCTAGGTGCAACTCGCGCAAGGTGATGAAACTAGCGCACGAACGACCGTCCGCTAGGTTCAGCAGCGGAAACAGCGACACGTCGGGGACCTGCCCGCTGGTTGAGTACGCGTGACTGACGAACGCCGGCGTCGCACTGGTTGCGCTGGTTTCGATACGCGGCTCCTTCGTCGCCGCTACTCAACCAGCGGGGGATACGCGGCTCCTTCGTCGCCGCTACTCAACCGGCCGGGGGTACGCGGCTCCTTCGCCGCCACTACTCACCACCGGGGATGCGCCGCTACTCAACCGGCGGGGGTGCACGGTGGACGTGAGAAGCGTCACGTGCGTGTCCCTGCGGGCCCCGGTGCTGGTCCACGACCTGCGGAAAGAGGGGCGCGTCGCTCACGGAACGGTAACGATTCGCGTGCTTTGATCGATATTGACGGATGAGTGGCAACCGGGGAAGTTGCTACAGTTAGTCAAAGGTTGAGTCCGTTGTATCGAATCAGGGGAGCGGTTGGTCATGAGATTGACTAATACAGCCCAAGGAACCCGACGCACCACAATGCTGACCACCTTCGCCGGTGGCCGCCGCCGCGGACGCGTAGCCCGCATGTTCCCCGCCGAGGCGGAGCGACTGATCACACCGGCCGAACTCAAGCGCCTCAACGCCTGACCGACGCCGACACCCCGGCACCGACACTCGGGGACCCACCCGACGCCGGGTTAGTCGATGCCGGCACCGACGACGCGGACGGCCTGTCCGCCGATGTCGACGACGTCGCCGAGCGCCAGCTGCCGGCCACGTCGCGTCTCGACCTCGCCGTTGACCGACACCAGGCCGTCGGCGATGACCTCTTTTGCCTCCGACCCGGATTCGATCAGGTTGGCCAGCTTGAGGAACTGACCGAGTCGGATGTGCTGATCCCGGATCGCCACGTCGTCCATCGTGTCCACCTCGTTCCTCGGCCGTCTCCGCATGAGGTACTCGCTCCGTCGACGCTGATGCGACGGCGCCTCCGGCACGGGCGGCAAGATCTACCGTAACCGCATGGCGGTGGACGTCCCTCCCGCCTCCGACGGTGCCGGCCGTCGTCGTCGGCTCGTCCAACCGCCCGAAGGTGTGCGCGCCGGTAACACCTATGCTGGACGCATGGCAGACCTCACCTTCACGCCGACCGCCGACCTGGTCGACGAGATCGGCGCCGATGTCCGGAGCTGCGACACGCAGTTCACCCAGTACGGCGGTAACCGCACCTTCGTCGGCACCGTGACGACGGTGCGCTGCTTCCAGGACAACGCCCTGCTCAAGTCGATTCTCGGCGAGCCGAACCCGGGCGGTGTCCTCGTCGTCGATGGTGACGCGTCGGTGCATACCGCGCTCGTCGGAGACATCATCGCCGAATTGGGCCGCTCCAACGGCTGGGCGGGCATCATCGTGAACGGGGCCATTCGTGACGCCGCCACCATCGGCGGCATGGATATCGGCGTCAAGGCGCTGGGCACCAACCCGCGCAAGTCGACGAAAACCGGAGCCGGCGAACGCGACGTCCCGCTGACCATCGGGGGCGAGACGTTCACTCCCGGCGACATCGTCTACTCCGACGACGACGGGATTGTGCTCGTCGCCCCGTAATCGAATACCCGGCACCCGCCGTTCACTACCGAGGAGCACGCCATGCCCAAGCCGACCCCCGAATACTTCGAGCGCCTCGGTGCCCTCGTCGCCATCGACGACGCCGATCAGCGCCCCACCCGCCCGGTGCTCGAGGCCTTCAGCGGTGTGGAGATGGCGACCATCCCGGTCGGGACCGCAGAGGATCTGGAGACTGCGGTCGCCCGCGCTCGCGTCGCACAGGAAGGGTGGGCACGGCGCACTCCGACCGAACGCGCCGCCGTCCTCGACCGGTTTGCCGAGCTCGTCTACCGCGACCGGGACCAGTTGATGGATATCGCCCAGGCGGAGACGGGCAAGGCCCGGATCTACGCCCAGGAAGAAGTCCTCGACGTCTCACTCACCGCGCGGTACTACGCCACCAACGGTCCGAAGATGCTGGCCGACCACAAGGTCAAGGGCATGCTGCCGGGCGCGACCAGCGTCCGCGTCCGCTACCAGCCGAAGGGCGTCGTCGGCGTCATCAGCCCGTGGAACTATCCACTCACCCTGGCGGTGTCGGATGCGGTGGCCGCGCTGGTCGCGGGCAACGGCGTCGTCATCAAGCCGGATAGCCAAACCCCTTACTGCGCACTGGCATTGGCCGAACTTCTGTACGAGGCCGGCCTGCCGCGTGAGCTGTTCGCGGTCGTGCCCGGGCCGGGAAGCGTTGTCGGACAAGCCATCGTGGCCACCACCGACTACGTGATGTTCACCGGGTCGTCGGCGACGGGCGCCACCCTGGCGCAGCAGGCCGGGCAGCGGCTGATCGGATTCTCCGCCGAGCTAGGCGGCAAGAATCCGATGATCGTCACCGCGAATGCGAACGTGGACAAGGCCGTCGAAGGTGCCGCACGCGCTTGCTACTCGAACTCCGGCCAGTTGTGCATCTCCATCGAACGGCTCTACGTCGACAAGAAGATCGCCGACGAGTTCACGCGCAAGTTCGCCGACTTCGTCCAGCAGATGCGCCTGGACGCGACCTACGACTTCTCCGCCGACATGGGCTCGCTCGCGTCCGCCGCCCAGGTGGAGACCACCGAGGAACAGGTCACCGACGCCGTCGACAAGGGTGCGACCGTGCTCGCCGGCGGCAAGCGGCGCGCCGACCTCGGGCCGTTCTTCTTCGAGCCGACGGTGCTGACCGACGTCACCGACCAGATGACCTGCTATGCCGACGAGACGTTCGGCCCGGTGGTGTCGATCTATCCGGTCGACTCCACCGACGAAGCCATCAAGCTGGCCAACGACACCAGCTACGGCCTGAACGCCAGCGTCTGGGCGGGCAGCAGCGACGAGGCACAACGCGTCGCCGAACAGCTGCGCGCCGGCACCGTCAACATCAACGAGGGTTACGCCGCGGCGTGGGCGTCGACGGCCGCACCGATGGGCGGCATGGGCATATCCGGTATGGGTCGACGGCACGGGGTGGAGGGGCTGCTCAAGTACACGGAGCCGCAGACCATCGCCGAGCAGCGGTTCCTCGGCATCGACAAGATGCCGGTGGTACCGACCGCGATCTACCGGGCGATCACCCCCGCGGCAGTGCGGGCGCTCAAGTACCTGCCCGGCCGCTGATCGGTTGCGGCGCTGCTGGTTTCGATACACGGCTCCTTCGTCGCCGCTACTCAACCAGCGGAGATGCGCGGCTCCTTCGTCGCCGCTACTCAACCAGCGGGTGGCCGTACGCGCCAGCTCCACGCATCCGCGCCGGTCGCGACAGGCGCGGGAGCGCGGGAGGAGCGCGAACGCGGGGTGGACCGGTGCCGTCGGAGGCGCCGGTTGGTCGAGTGGAGAGGTTGCCCGCGGGTTGGAGTGCGTGCCCCCCGCTGGTTGAGTAGCCGCGAGGGACGAGCGGCGTATCGAAACCAGCGACCCTCAGATGTGTGGTACCCGGCGGAACACGTATCGTCGGAGCACGCCGCGCTCCGTCGCCGACGGTGTCGCCGGTGCCGACGAGACCTCACCGAGGAGAACGATGTCCGAGCGAATCACGCAGTACACCCGGGACGGCCTGACCTTCGATGTGATCGACTCCGGTCCGGTCGGCGCAGGCGGTAGTGGCGACGATCGCGGGACGACACCGCCGGTGATCCTGCTGCACGGATTCCCGCAGCGCGCGAACTCGTGGGACCAGGTGACACCGTTACTCAACGCGCAGGGGTTGCGGACGCTCGCCCCCGATCAGCGCGGATACTCTCCGGGTGCCCGCCCGGCGGGCCGTCGGGCCTACCGGATGGACGAACTCGTCGCCGACGTCATCGCCCTCGCGGACGCGATCGACGCCCCGACCTTCCACCTCGTGGGCCACGACTGGGGCGCGGCGGTCGCCTGGATGGTCGCCGCCAATCACCCCGATCGGGTGGCGACGCTGACCACGGTCTCGGTGCCGCATCCGGCCGCGTTCCTGCGTGCGATGCCCCGCGGGCAGCTGCTGCACTCCTGGTACATCCTGTTCTTCCAGCTGCCCTGGCTCCCCGAACGCGCGGTGACCGCGGTGTCGCGGATGCGCCGCCAGGTGCCGGCGCGCATCGGGCTGCCGGACGGCTTCATTCCCAAACTCCAGCGGGAGATCGTCGACTACGGTGCACTGCGCGGCGGCCTCGGCTGGTACCGGGGGCTGCCGTTCGGTGATCCGCGGGACACCGGGCGTCGCGTCTCGACACCGTCGACATTTGTCTGGAGCGATCACGACGGCTACATCGGTGCAGCGGCCGCTCGTGGCTGCGCCGAGTACGTGACCGGGCCGTTCGACTACATCGAGATTCCGGACGCGACCCACTGGCTGCCGGAAACCCACGCGACCGAGCTGGCCGACGCGATCATCGCGAGGATCGACGGCCCCGGGGCGACGGCTTCCGGAACCGCGGCTTCGTAAGCCGCAGCACCGCGGCGAAGGCACCGGCCGCGCCGACCGCGCCGGCCACCACGAGCGGCACCAGCCGGCTCGGCGACGGTAGCTCGGTGGGCGCTCCGGCACGCAGCTGCGCAAAGGTTGCCCGCACCGCGTCGTTCTGGGCGACGACGTCGGCGTCGGGGGACGGCGCGGTCGACGGCGCAGGCGCAGCGGCAGCGGATCCGGGAGTCTCGCCGGGGCTGACCTTGGGCGGGGCCTGCTTGGCGGGCGCGGTACCCGCACGCTGCTTCCTGGCGGCCGGCCCCGTGGTCGCCGCACCCGCCGCGGCGGGTGTCGTGCGCGCGGCATCCTTCTTCTTGGCTGGCACCTTCGCCGGAGTCGCGTCGGCTGCAGCCTTCTTGGCCGGGGCACTCGTCGCCGGAGTCGAATCGGCTGCCTTCTTCGCCGCGTCCTTGTGCGGTGTGTCCTTCTGCGCAGCAGCCTTTTTCGCCGAGCCCTTCTCGGCGGGCTTCGGATCCGTGGGCTCCGCGGCGGGGGACTGCTCGGTCGAGCGGTCCCCGGCATCGGAGGTGGTCTTCGGCGGACCTGCGGGGCGCTTGGCTGCTGCCTTCTTGGCCGACGCCCACGCCGGTGCCGGCACGCGGTCCGTGGTGTCCGGCGTGCTGCTCGGGTCGGACTCGGTCATGGCTGGACACTCCCTCGTGGATCGGGACCGGTGGCGGCCTCGGCCGCCGGGATGGCACGGGCGTACCACTCGGCGACGTCTGGTCCGTTCATCGTAGTGGGCCCGGCCGCGACCGGAACCGGTGTCGGGTGCGCGCCGACCAGGGTCAGGCGCGCACCCCGAGCCGAGCCAGGGTATCCGCGTCGATCGCCGCGAGTTCGTCCTCGATGGCGCGGTGCGCGGTGCGGCGCTGTCCGGGCGGCATGGTCTCGGCGGTCTCGACCGCGATCGACAGATTGTCCAGTCGCTTCGTCATCGCCGAGACGAACTGTTGGGTGTCACCGCCCGCGTCCTGAGTGGTGACCTTCTCCAGAGCAGTCCTGGCGGAGGCAATGCGGGCCTGAAGTGGTGCGCCGTATCCGCCGTACTTACCGAGCAGTTCCGTGGGCACACCGGCGCGGGACGCCTGCAACTCGGCGAATCGGCCGCGGCCGGCGACCGCCGCGCGGTAGGCGATCGGTACCACGATTGGCGAGACCAGCTTGGCGACGGTGAGGTACCGCTTCACGCTGGCCGGACTGAGTGGCTTGGAATCCGCGGCGGCTTTGGCCTTGGCGGCGACCGCCTTGGCTTCCGACTTCGCCGTCTTCGCCTGCACCTTGGCGACCTTGATCTGCGTCTTCGCGGCGCGCTTGGCCGCCTTGTGCTCGCCCTTGGCGTCCTTGCGGACCAGCTTCCGCTCGGCCTTCTGGCGAGCCTTCGCGGCCTTGCGCCGATCCTTCGACGCGAGCTTGGCGTCGATCTTGGCCTTCGCCTTCAGCGCCTTGGCCTCAGCCCGACGCTGGGCGCGGGTCTTGCCGTCGGACGAAATCAATGCCATCTCCGAATACCTTTCGCTGCGGTGGCGAGCACGTGCGGGGTACTTCACAACGACGTCCGGGCGTGCTTCTCCAGGTGTCGCCGCGGCGCGCGCGGGGACCCGAACCCGGGCGTTGGTGTCTCAAGCATTGCATAGGCTCTCCACTGTGGTGACCGCTCCCACCGACGGGATGTCGGTGTTACATCCGCGGGACCTGGCGGGCTGTGAGCACCGGGTTGCGCTGGATTTCGCCTACCCGGAGGTCGTGCGGGCCCGCGCCGATACCCCCGAAGCCGCGCGGCGCAAGGACGCCGCCGACGGCCATCGGACCCGCGTGCGCGACCTGTTGCGAGCCGTCCACAGCGACCAGCCGGGCGCCTTTGCCGTGGTCGACGAGCCGACGCATGCCGCCGCAGTGGCGACCACCCGGCGGCTGTGTGCCGCCGGGGTGCCGTGGATCTGGAACGCGACGCTGCCCGCCGACCTGACCGGCGGACGTCGCGGGCATTCCGAACTCCTCGTCCGGTCGGGTGACGGCTACGTGCCGATCATCGTCGTCAATCACCGGACCAGCTACCCGGCCAAGACGCGTCGTGACGGGTCGGCCGATCGCCCGATCACGGCGACCACCAGCCCGCTGTGGGGATGGCTGCCGCTGCCGGATCCGTTCCGCACCGTCCGCAATCATCGGCGTGACCAGCTTCGGCTGGCACATCTGACGCAGATGCTCGTCGATCTCGGACTGGCGCCGACGGTGCCCGACGCGGACCTGCTGGCCGGCGTTGTCGGATTGGATGCCGACTGCATCGTCGTCCACCCCATCGGCGCCCAGCTCGACGACTATCGCGAGGTGTTCGCGCGCCGACAGGCGATCGCGAGCGGTGAGATCGCCACCGCGCCACGGCGAGTCGGGGAATGCCGGGGCTGCCCGTGGTGGTCGCGGTGCGGTCCGGAACTGGAACGACGACACGACGTGAGCCTGGTGGCGACGGGGAACCAGTCGCTCGCCCTCGGTGCGATCGGCGTCACCTCGATCGACGACCTGGCCGGGTATCGCGGGGAGCCGCCGCCGGACTGGCCATCGAACGTCCGGTTCACCGACGCCGTCGTCAGTGCCATCGCCTGGCTCGACGACATTCCGCTGGTGCGACGGGTCGGCCGCCCCCGGGTGCAGCGAGCCGACGTCGAAGTCGACGTCGACATGGAGAGCTTCGGCGAGGACGGCGCGTACCTGTGGGGCACACTGCTGACCGACCGCCGGGACCGCGACCGGCCGGTGATCTACCGGGCCTTCGTCACCTGGCAGCCGCTGCCCACCCGCGACGAGGCGCGATCGTTCGCGCAGTTCTGGACCTGGCTCATGGACGAACGAGACGCGGCGCACGCGGAAGGGAAGACGTTCGCCGCGTACTGCTACTCACAGCAGGCGGAGAACCGGTGGCTGTTGGGCTCGGCGGATCGGTTCGCCGGGGAACCGGGGATTCCCACCCGGGACGAGGTCACCGCCTTTATCGAGTCGTCGGAGTGGGTCGACATCTACGAGGCGGTCGGTCGGGCGTTCGTGTGCCCACGCGGCAAAGGACTCAAACGGGTGGCCCCGGTGGCCGGGTTCGAGTGGCGCGACGCCGACGCCAGCGGCGAGGCGTCGATGGACTGGTATCGGGAGGCCGTCGGGATCGGCGGGACCGCCGTCGATCTGACGCAGCGTCGGCGGCTGCTGGAGTACAACGAGGACGACGTCCGGGCGACCAAGGTGCTCCGCGAGTGGATGGATACCCGTGCCCGCCGCGAGGTGCCACTGCAAGACGACCTGTTGGCGTCCGGCGCCGATGCGTCGGCGATCGTGGCAGACCCGCGAGCGGGTGACGGCTCAGGACCGCGCGGAACGCAACGCGTCGAGGAAGGACCCGCTGCCGAGCAGAGCGACGGCGCCGAGGAGCAGGAGTAGACCCGGCGCGATGTCGCCGAGAAAGTCGCGGGCATCGATCAGGCCGGCGCCGGTCGACGTCGCCGCCGCGCGGGGTGATGCCGGGTCGGCGGGATTCGCCGCGCCACCGCCGGAGCCACCGGGGCCGGAGCCGCTGCCGGAGCCACCGTCGCCGCCGCTCCCACCGGCCACCCCGCCTGGGCCGCCACCGGAACCGGAACCGCCGCCAGCGCCACCGCCGCCTGCCGCGCCGGACGAGCCGCCGTCGCCGGACGACCCACCCGCGTCGCCGCCGGAACCGTTACCCGCACCCGGTGCTACCGGAACTTGCTGTGCAGGAGCCGGATTGGAGCCGCCATTGGGTCCGGCCGGTGCCGGGTTGGGTGCCGCCGGGGCCGGAGGGCCGCCCGAGCCGGGACCGCTGTTACCCGAGTCGCCGTTGCCTGAACCGCCCTCGTTGGAGCCGCCGTTGCCAGAGCCGCCGCTGGTGGAGTCGGTGCCACCGTCGCCTCCACTGCCGCTGCCGTCACCCTCCGAGCCGCCGTCACCACCGGAGTCACCGTCGCCGTCCGAACTGTCGTCACCGTCGGATCCGCTGTCACCATCGGAGCGGGTCGTGGTGGTGGTCGTCGTGGTGGGTCGGCTCGGTGTCGTCCGAGTCGTGGGGGTGCTGGGGTCGGTCGTCGCAGTGGTCGGGTCCGTCGTGGTTCCCGGCGGATCGGACGGGCTGGGCTGCGTCGAACGATTCGGGCCGGTCGGCCACGTCTTCGTCGGGCCGGTCGGCCAGGACCCGGTCGGCCCGGTGGGCCACTGATTAGTGGGGCCGGTCCGGCGGTTCGCGGTACCGCCCGGTCGGTCGTTGCCCGTCGGACGGCCGTCACCGGTGACGCCGGGCCCGTTTGAGTTGCCCGACCCGTTTGAGTTGCCCGACCCGTTTGAGTTGCCCGACCCGTTGGCGCCGCCGGTTCCCTGCGAGCCGCCGGACCCGTCGGCGCCGCCGGAATCGCCGGACCCATCAAAATCGCCACCCCGCTGACGTGCGTTCCCGTTCCCGCCGGGTGCGTCGTCGGAGCGACCGTTACCGACGCCGCGGTCCGCAGTGCCGTTCGCGTCCCCGGCCGACCCGCCGCCGGAGCCGCCGGAACCGGTATCCGAGTCCGACGTCCCCGACCCCGAGGTGCCCGACCCCGAGTCGGAGCCCGACGGCTCGGTCCAGCCGAAACCCGCGCCGAGAGCCAGCAACAGCACCGCGACGGCAGCAACCAGTGCCACCATCGGTCCACGCCGACGGGTCGCCGGGCGTGTCGGACTGCGGTGTGTCATGTCCCCCTCGTTCTGTCGTCGGACCGTTGGTGTTCACCTCGCATTTGCCGAGGATTCACGGTCAACCGGGTCGTGCTGGCCAAATGTGAACAACGCCACAGGCAACGAGTCGATAGCCTGTTGACACAGGTCGTGGGCGTTACTGAGTTGAATCGGGTATTTTCTGATAGTAGCGGCGTTTGCGCCGACCAAATAGGGGGGCTTTAATGTTTGCGAGTTCAAGTGTCGGCGTTGCGGAGAGATGAATGAGTTCACAAGGGACGGATGAGCCTCAGGGCGCGACCGGACGGGTGGATTCCTCCAGGGCGCAGCCGGTTGACCCGGGATTGTTCGCACGGCGTCTCGAAGAACTGTTCCGGACGGTGCCCGGACCCAACGGGCGGGCCTACAGCGCGAAGGCGATAGCTGCGCGATCCACCGAGCGCGGATTCCGCCTCGGCGAGTCGTATTTGAGTCAGTTGCGTTCCGGGAAGGCGAAGTCACCGTCGTTCCGAACGGTCGAGGGGATCGCGGCCGCGTTCGGCGTTGACGTGCACTACTTCCTGGAGGATCGTGCCGCGCAACGGACCCGCGACGAGATCGACCTCATGCGACTCCAGGCCGACACGAACGTGCAGCTTGCCGCGTTCCGGTTGGCGGGCCTGTCCAGCGACTCGGTGACCGTGGTCAACGAGCTGATCAAGGTGCTCCGCGAGCAGCAGGGGCTACCCAAGGACCCGCCCGACCTCACTGCCGCCGGCCTCAATCCCGAGCAGGATGCCGACGCGCGTCTGCGCGTGGTCGGCGACACGCACGAGGACTGACCGCCCCGACCCCGACCGGGCGACGAGTTTTGTTGCGTCAGCCCGAGAGAGCCGAGCTGTCATGCGGAGTGAGCGCGCCCTGAGAACGCTGTGTCGGGACACCCTCCGCAGTCTTGATCTCGACCTGCCGCTGGATGTCACCCAGCTGTGCGACCGGTACGGCATGCAACGCGGCCGGCCGATCCGGCTGCTGGCCCATCCGCTGCCGGCCGGGGTGCCGAACGGGATCTGGCTGGCCGCCGAGGACGCCGACTACTTCTTCTACCAGGCGAATACCTCACGGCTGCATCGTGATCAGATCATCATCCACGAGTTCGGCCACCTGATCGCCGGGCACCAGATGCTCGGTGCGGTGTCGGCGTCGGCGCTGACGGCACCGTCGGCCGACCAGTCCGATGCCGCCCTGGCGCGGACGTGCTACTCCGATGACCGCGAGTGGGAGGCGGAGACCCTCGCCTCGATGATCCTGACCTGGGCCGAAGAGGCCGGCGACGGGGTCGGCGCGACCGCGGACCACCGGGAACTGAGGGGACTGCAGCGCCTGCTGGGGGGCCATAAGGGATGGTTGTGAGATGACCGCCGGCATCCTCAACCTGGTTGCGCTGGTCGTCTTCGCTTCCGCGCTGTGCTGGCGGCTGGACCAGATCCGCCGACACGGTGGCGGACTGCAGGCGCTTGCGATGACCATCTCCATCGCGGCACTGACGCTGGCGTTCGTCGTCGCCAACCACACCGTCGCCGACGCACTGGACGAGAAGGTGTTCGCCGGATCGAGCCGGTTGGCGTTCTATGCGCTGCTCGCTATCGGCGTCGCGGCACTGATCGTGGTGTTCTTCTATCCCGGCTCGGCGGTCAGCCGGGAACGCCGGGCGGGTATCGAAGCGGTCCCGCTGGTCGTGGCGCTCATCGGACTACAGGTCAGTCTCGTGTTCATGCCGGACGACATCCGCAGCGAGCCGATCAGCGAATGGACCCTCAAGAGTTGGGGATTCGCGATCTTCTACCTGATCGCCAGTGCCTACCTCGCCTATGGGTTCGCCGCCTGTGTGCGCAGCATCGGCAAGTTCCTGCGCGTCGCCGACGGCTACCTGCGTACTTCGTTGTTGATGCTGATCGGCGGCCTCGGACTGCTCGCGGTCGGCTCGCTGGTGCAGATCGTGTTCGTGCTCGGCGGCGTCAGCGGGAGCGCCAGCATGCCGTGGCTGCTCACCACCAGTCGTGTGCTCGACGTGCTCGGGGTGGTGGCCTTTCTGGTCGGGATCAGTTTCCCGATGCTGCACTCCCGGTGGAAGGCGTTCCGGTCACGGGGTCGCAGACGCCGGGACAGTGAGGTGCTGACCCCGCTGTGGCAGCTGGTCACCGGCGCGGTGCCGGAGGTCGTGCTGCCGGATCGCCGCGGCGGCCCGACGGCGATGCTGCACCGTCGGGTCGTCGAGATCCGGGATGCGTTGACACAGCTCAGCCCGTACCTGCCGCTCGCCTTCGACCATGCGGTGCCGTCGGTACGGGCGGCGATGCTGCGGACCGCGGCGGCCGAATACCGCGAGGTCGGTCGGTCGTCCGGGGCGGTCCGCACCCTGCTTCCCCCGGACGGGGACGGACTCGACGCCGATGCGGCTCCGCTGCTGCCGGTGGCCGTCGCACTGGCCGACGAGCCGGTGGGCTCGATGGGGCGGCACCGCAGCGTCGACTGAGCGCCACATCCGAGCCTTCGACATGGGCACCTTCACCACGATCGCGGCGCGCCCGGTCTCGCGGTTCAGCGCGAGTGTCGTCGGATCAGCGCGGTGCCATCCGGATCGCGCCGTCCATCCGGATTGTCTCGCCGTTGAGGTAGTTGTGCTCGGCGATGAAGGCGGCGAGCTGCGCGTACTCGTCGGGTTCGCCGAGGCGTTGCGGGAACGGAATGGCTTCGGCGAGGGTCTTCTGAAACTCCGGTGTCACGCCGGCGAGCATCGGGGTGCTGATGGTGCCGGGAGCGATCGTGCAGACCCGGACGCCGATGCGTGCCAGGTCGCGGGCCGCGGAGATGGTCATCGCGTGCACGCCGCCCTTCGACGCGGCGTAGGCGATCTGACCGATCTGGCCCTCGAAGGCGGCGACGGAGGCGGTGTTGATGATGACGCCGCGCTGCCCGTCGTCGTCGACGGTCGCCTCCTTCTGCATCTGGTTCGCGGCCAGGCGCATCACGTTGAACGTGCCGACCAGGTTGATGTCGATGATCTTGCGGAACAGGTCGAGATCGTGCGGACCTTCCTTGCCCAGGATCCGCGCCGCCCAGCCGACACCCGCGCAGTTCACCGCCACCCGCAGTGGTGGGGCGGTGTCGGCGATGGTGTCGATCGCCGCCTGCACGTCTTCCGGGCTGGTCACGTCGGCGGCCAGCAGGGTCACCCCCGGTACCGGTGTGGCCTTGTCGATCGCTGCCTGCAGGTCCAGGCCGAACACCTGGGCGCCGGAGCCGGCGAAGCGGGCGGCCGTCGCGGCGCCGAGGCCGGAGGCCGCGCCGGTGACGAGAACGGATGAACCGGAGACGTCCATGAAAGAGTCCTTTCGGGGCGGAAGATTCGCAGGTCGCGTCGTCGGGCAGCGGCCGGGTGCCGCGGCAATGACGGTGACCCATCGCTCACCCTAGACACGACCCTGCGTCCGATGGGCACCAACCCTGAATGAGACCGAACGATCGGTCGGGGTTCACGGTCGGGGGGCCGGCCCCGTGGCTTGCCGCTAGGAGTTCTTGGAGTCCTCCTCGACCTGCTTGGCCTCCTCCTTGGCCTGTGCCTTGATCTCGTCCGCCTTCTCGCGAGCCTCGGCGTCGGCGAGCACACCATCGGCCTCGGCGGTGCGGACCAGCTTCTTGACCTGCTCCAACGTGCCGCAGCCCTCATCGAGGAGCTGATTGCGCCGCTTCAACCAGGCCGCGCCGAGCTCCTCGCGAACCTTGGCGGACAACTCCTCGCGCGCCGGATTGATGATGGTCAGCTCTTCTTCGGTGCTGTGGTGGGCCACGACGGCGGACAGTTCCTCGACCGCGTCGTCGTACTTCTGGGTGTCGGTGCCTTTCGCTTCCCAGAACGTGACGAGCGCTTCGTTGATCTCGGCGTGCTCCTCCTCGCCGTGCTCTTCATCGTGCGCATCGATGGCGCGCTTGCGGCGCAGCGTCGGATACACCTTCTCTTCTTCGGCGATCCCGTGGGCGGTCAGCAGCGCGGCGAGGGCACTGCGCGCGGCGGCGCGGTCGACGTCATTGCGGCGGCATCGCCGCAGCAGGTCATCGAACGCGCGGTGGTCGTCGAGGATCAGTTCCAGAACATCGCCATGTGTCGGCCGGGAAATTGATTCGGTAGACATGTCGCCATTGTGGCACTCGCTGGGCGCGAGTAAAGGCACGGTGTGCCACTGGGGCGTCGGCTGCTGCTGTGGGCGCTGCGCGTCGGGACGATAGCCGCCCACGTGCGATGGTCAGCCGACCGGTGGCTCGGCACCGGTGGCCGTCGCCGCGACCCGCTCCCGACGCTCCAGCTCCGCGCGCCGGGCGCGATGCACCCGGTGAATATAGACCGCACCGACGCCGACCAGGACGACCACCGCACTGAGCGTCGCGACCACGGTCACCAGCGAAGCCCCGGTGAGCCCGTCGTACAGCAGCCAGGCGGCGAAGGCGAAGAACAGCGCGGCCGCTCCGAGCGCGATCGTCCGTTCCGGCAGATGCTTACCGAGGAGCGTGCCGACCGCGATCGCCAGCGCGTCGGCGGCGACCATGCCGACGGTCGAGCCGATCCAGACACCGAGCCAGTCGTTGTCGACCGACAGGGTGATCGTGGCGAGCATCGTCTTGTCGCCGAGTTCGGCGAGGAAGAACGACGACATCACGGCGAAGAACACCGATGCGCCGACCCGTTCCGCCTTGGCGGACTCGGCGTCGTCGAGCGAATCGCCACGCAGCGTCCACAAGCCGAAGATCAGCATCGCCAGGCCGGCGAGAATTGCCATCAGACTGGCGGGGATGGTCAGGCCGAGAAAGTGACCGAAGAACACCGACACCGCGTGCACGGCGGTGGTGGCCACCGTGATCGCCAGCAGCACCACCCACCACCGATAGCGCAGGGCGTAGGTCATCGCCATCAGCTGCGACTTGTCGCCGAGTTCGGCGACGAAGATCACGCCGAAGCTCAGGACGAGGGCAGCAATCATGAGCGCAACGGTAATCAGGCTTCACTGTCCTTCGCAACAGATCGCAGACCCGTATTTCCGCAGGTAGGGACAACAAAATCATAAGTTAGGGAACCCTGAAAACTGGGCGTGCATCGGACCGCAATCCGGATGATCTGTGGACCGGGACACGATGTCGTCGGCAGGTGTGCTGCGCCCGGGTCCGACGTGGGCCAGCCGGGCCGGCCGAAGCCACCAGGCACACTGGAACCGTGAGAAGTTCGCCAATCGGGCGGTCCCGCGCACGCGGCGCACCGCTGCCGCCGGAGCAGGCCGGGCGGTCGGGTCCGCTGCAGCCGATGGAATACGCGACGATCGCGATCTTCGGTGGACTCGCCGTGGCCGCCGTCGTGGTGGCCGCCGTCATTCCGCTCGCTGCCGCGGTTCGGGTCTTGGCGCCGGTGCCGCTGGCACTCATCGCCGCACGCACCCGACCCCGCGCGGTGGTCGCGGCGACCGTGACCGTCACCGTCGTCAGCTTCGCGATGGCCGGAACCGGTGCCGCACTGTCGGTGTTCGGGTCGGCGCTGATCGGTGCGCTCATCGGCGAACTGAAGCGGCGCGGCCGTGGCGCCGGAGCCATGCTGCTGAGCGCGCTGCTCGCGGCCCCGGTGATCGGCGGCATCACCGCCCTGATCCTGCTGATCCTCAAGCCGTTGCGTGAGCTGGTGCTGACCGCACTCGGCAATACGCTCGGCGGCCTGGCGACCTGGCTGGACAAGGTCCCGGCGCTGACCGCCGCCGGCGATACGCTGAGCGGATTCCGCACCAACGTCCTCGACTGGTGGTGGGTGTGGATCTGGGTGTCCGGGGCGGTCGGCACGTTCCTGACGATTATCGCCGCCTGGTGGATCCTGGGTGCGATCATCGCCCGCCTCGCCGACGTACCGAGCGAAGACACGATCGGAGCGCGTGCCGGGGATGGCGGCTCGAATCCCGACGAGGGCAGTGTCGACGACGGCGACCCGAGTCCCGCCGACGACGGTGCGGTGCCCGATCCACTCCCGGTGACTCTGACTGGTGTGGGCTTCGCCTACCACCCGGGTGACCGGACCGTTCTGCACGACATCAACCTGACGATCGGCCCGGGCGAGTTCGTCGCCGTCGTCGGGCAGAACGGGTCCGGCAAGTCGACGCTGGCGAAGATCCTCGCTGGTCGCGCCCCGACCATGGGTACGGTGCAGCGCCCCGGAACGGCCGGGCTGGGGCAGCGCGGCGGCACCGCCCTGGTGTTGCAGCGGCCGGAGACCCAGATGCTGGGTGCCCGCGTCGCCGACGACGTGGTCTGGGGACTCCCGCCCGGTGTCGAGGTGGACGTCGACGCGCTGCTCGCCGAGGTCGGGCTGGCCGGTCTCGGCGCCCGGGAGACCGCCGACCTCTCCGGCGGCCAGCAGCAGCGACTTGCCATCGCCGCCGCACTGGCGCGGGACCCCGCATTGCTGATCGCCGACGAGGTCACCTCGATGGTCGACCCGGTCGGCCGCGACGAGATTCTCCGGCTGCTCGCCGAACTCCCCCGGCGGCGCGGCATCGGCGTCGTGTTGGTCACGCATCGCAGCGCGGAGGCGGCGATGGCGCAGCGGGTGGTGCACCTGGTCGACGGTCGCATCGTCGATTTCGCGCCGGAATGGTTGCCGCGCGCCCACGACCTCGGTGTCGCGGCGCCGGTGCCCGCTTCTGGTCCGGATGCGCATGCGTCCCACGTACCGCACCGCCCGCACGCGGGGCCGGCTCACGGCGGTGCCCACGCGCCGCTACTCGCACTCACCGGCGTCGGCCACACGTATCTCCGCGGGTCTCCGTGGGAAGTCCGTGCGCTGCATGATGTTTCCCTGACCGTCAACCGGGGCGACGGGTTGCTGATCGTCGGCGGCAACGGGTCGGGCAAGACCACACTGGCGTGGATCCTGGCCGGGCTGATCGCGCCGACCGAAGGCAGTTGCCTGCTCGACGGCGAACCGGTGACCGACCATGTCGGGGACGTCGGGTTGGCTTTCCAGCACGCCCGGCTGCAGTTGCAGAAGCAGACCGTCGGCGACGAGATCATGGCGGTCGGCGGGGAGAAGGTCGGCACTGCCGAGGTCGCGCGGGTGCTTGAGGCGGTCGGCTTGCCGCGGTCGATGGCGGCCACCCGGGTCGACGCGCTCAGCGGTGGTCAGATGCGCCGAGTGGTGCTCGCCGGTCTCATCGCCCGCCACCCCGACGTCGTCATCCTGGACGAACCGCTGGCCGGACTGGACCCGCTGGCCCGGGAGGAGATCATCGCGTTGCTCGGCCGCCTGCGCCGGAATGGCACCACCATCGTCGTGATCTCGCACGACTTCGACTCGCTGGACCGCGTGTGCGACCGGCGGGTTCACCTGGTGGACGGGACGATCGCGACTCACTGGGGCTCGATCGTGGGCACCTACGGGGCGGCGCTGCCCGCCGGGACGGCACCCGGACCGGTGACGGACGGGGGTGAGTGACGATGCGACACGTTCCGCTACGGCAGGTGCCCGGCAACTCGTTCATTCATCGCCTATGGGCTGGAACCAAACTCGTCGTCGTCCTAATGCTGGGGTTGATGACGTGGGTGCTGCCCAGCTGGCCGTCGCTCGGCATGGTGGCGGCGTTCGTCGTCGTCACCGCACTGCTGGCCGGCATCCCGCTGGGTGCGATTCCCCGTCCGCCCTGGTGGTTTTGGGCACTGATCGCATTCGGCGCGCTGATCAATGCGACGTTCGACGGGGTGAGCGGAGTGGTGGTGTTCCTCCGGGCGATCTCCCTCGGGCTTGTCGTGGTGGCGATGTCGATCCTGATCATCTGGACGACTCCGATGGCCGAGATTGCGCCTGCGGTGGCCAAACTCATGCGCCCGCTGCGGGTCTTCCGCCTGCCGGTCGACGAGTGGGCGGTGTCGATCGCCCTGTGCCTGCGTGGCCTGCCCTTGCTCATCGACGAGCTGCGGATGCTGCGCGCGGCCCATCGCCTGCGGCCGACCGCGCCCGCCCGGTCGGGTCATCCGTCCGCCGAGATGGGCGTGATGGATCTGGTCACGGCGGCGATGTCGCCCGCCTTGCGTCGCAGTTCCGAACTGGCGGAGGCGATCACCGCCCGCGGCGGCACGGGTCGGCTCACCGCCTACCCGTCGGCGCCGGGTCGGGTCGATGTCGTCGTGCTGGTGGTCGTGGCGCTCGCCTGCGCCGGCGCGATCACCGCCACCGCATTGCTCTGAGTCCTCCCGCTGGTTGTGCCCGCTGGTTGAGTAGCCGGGATCCCCCGCTGGTTGAGAGTGCGGGATGCCCGCCGGTTGAGTAGCCGATGTGCCCGCTGGCTGAGTAGCCGTGAGGGACGAGCGGCGTATCGAAGTCCTGCGGCGTTTCTGTGGGGTGGGCGTGCGGTATGTCCGGTGTTAAGTGGCCGATGTGCCCGCTGGTTGAGTAGCCGTGAGGGACGAGCGGCGTATCGAAGTCCAGCGGCTTTCTGCGGTGGTGCTGGTTTCGATACGCGGCTCCTTCGTCGCCGCTACTCAACCAGCGGGGGAGGCTCTTCGTCGCCGCTAGTCTCAACCAGCGTGATGTCCTGCGTCGCCCCCGCGGACACGAACGGCGGCCACCCGAAGGTGGCCGCCGCGTGAATCCCGAAGTCCGGGACCGGAGAACGCGATCAGGAGGCGGGGACGATGAGTCCCTCGCCCTGGGCGCGGGCACGGTCGAAGCGCTGGCCGGCATCCTCCCAGTTGACGACGTTCCACCAGGCCTTGACGTAGTCCGGCTTGACGTTCTGGTAGTCGAGGTAGAACGCGTGCTCCCACATGTCCAGCATGACGATCGGGATGATCGCGGCGGGAATGTTGCCGCTCTGATCGGTGAGCTGGAAGATGATCAGCTGCTTGCCGATCGTGTCGTACGCGAGGATCGCCCAGCCCGAACCCTGCAGCGTGGTCGCCGCATTGGTGAACTGGTTCTGGAACTTGTCGAAATCGCCGTACTGCTCGTCGATCGCCGCCGCCAGCTCACCCTCCGGCTTGCCGCCACCGTCCGGCGACATGTTCTGCCAGAAGATCGAGTGATTGGTATGACCACCGAGGTGGAACGCCAGCGTCTTCGACAGTCCCAGGACCTTGTCACCGATGGTGCCGTCCTCGCGGGCGGCCGCCAGCTTCTCGAGGGTGTCGTTGGCGCCCTTCACATATGTCGCGTGGTGCTTGTCGTGATGCAGCTCCATGATCCGAGCGGAGATGTGGGGCTCCAGTGCCGAATAGTCGTAGGGGAGATCCGGCAGGGTGTATACGGCCACGGTAATCCTCTCTGAGGTACTCACACGGGTACAGCTCTGTTCACTTATCGACGCGGGCCGACTCGGGCTCCGAACCGCCCCGCGGGATACTTCCACCCTTACGTAGCAATGGGGTGAATGCAACAAAGTCGCCGCAAGAAACCTCAAGTGCGCTAGAAGTTTGGTGCAGGCGTGCTGGTTGGTCGTCCGCTCGAAAAATGTTGCCGCGCAGCCTATCTCGGATTACGTTAGACGTCAGCGGCGCCGCTAGATCAGAAGGAGTGCGATGAGGACGACGACCAGCGCGACGATGCTGAGTGTGATGCCGATGCAGCTGGAACGGACGTCGTAGGTGGCGCGCGCCGCCGGCAACGGCGGACGTGCCAGTCCGGCGGGCTTGCTGCTCGCGTGGGTCGCCATCGACACCTCCGACCTTCCTTCCGCCCAATGCCGGTCGTGGCACTGTCGTTCGCTTCGCGGCGTCGGGAATCTCCCCCGCCCGGCCCGGCGTGACAAGCGTCACATTGACGGGCTGCGCGTCATCATAGACAGACTGCGATCCGCGACTCAACTCGCGGATGTGCGTGACGGGACCCGGTTGCGGGCAACGCGCGTAGACTGGCCGCATGTCATGGCTTGACCAGCTCATTTCCGCCGGTTCGTCCAAGCAGACGCTCGTTGAGCGCGACGCCGCACTCGCGGGGCGGCAGACCCAGGTGCCGCTCGCCGCGGAGAACATCGTGTTGCATCATCCGATGCGGGGCGAGGGTGATGCGGACGGAACCGGCATCGGCCGCTTCCCCGACGGCCTCGACGCGGTCGTGTTGGCCGGCGGATGTTTCTGGGGAGTCGAGGAGATCTACTGGCAGGTGCCCGGGGTCTACACCACCGCGGTTGGTTACGTCGGCGGCTACACCCCCAACCCCAGCTACGAGGAAGTGTGCACCGCACGCACCGGACACACCGAAGCCGTGCTGGTGGTCTTCGACCCATCGGTCATCGACCTGGAAGGCATCCTCAAGATCTTCTGGGAAAACCACGACCCGACGCAGGAAATGCGGCAGGGCAACGACATCGGCACCCAGTACCGGTCGGCGATCTACACGACCAGCGATGCCGATGCCGACATCGCGCGCGCGAGCGCGGCGAAGTTCGGCACGGTGTTGGCCGACGCTGGGCTGGGACGGGTCACCACCGAGATCGAGCCGCTGACGGCCGCGGGCGACGGCCGGTTCTACTACGCCGAGGACTATCACCAGCAATATCTGGCGAAGAACCCCAACGGTTATCGCTGCCACGCTGCCACCGGAATTCGCTACCCGGCTAGTTAGAACCCGGTGGCTGAACGCATCACCGCGGCGCAGTGGAACCGCACCCTGCTGCACCGCCAGCATCTGTTGCGCCGCGCCGACGAGGATGCCATCGAGGTCATCGACCGGTGCGTGGGTCTGCAGTCGCAGGACCCTAAGGCGGCCTTCCTCGGATTGTGGTCGCGCATCGAGGGATTCGAACCCGACGAACTCGACGGACTGCTCACCGACCGTGACGTCGTGCGAATAGCGTTGCTACGCAGCACGTTGTTCCTGATCGATGCCGAGGATGCCCGGTGGATTCGGCCACTCGCCCGGCAATCGCTCGAGGCCGAAGCCGTGACGCACGCCCGCAAGCTCACCGGCGCCGATCCCGCAGCCGTCGTCCGCGACGCCGCCGAACTCCTCGGCGGCCGTGAGCTGAGCGGTGCAGAGCTTGGAAACGCCTTGGCGCAGAGGCATATCGACGAGACTCCGGCGACGCTTACTGCACTCGCCCGCTGTGGTCTGCCACTGGTGCAAGTCCCGCCGCGAGGACTGTGGCGCGGCAGCGGCACGCCGACCTACCGGTTGCTCGACGACTGGATCGGGCAGGGTGAGCCGGCGCTCGACGGCGACGAGGCGCGGCGAGAGCTCGTTCGGTTGTACCTGCGCGGCTTCGGGCCGGCCAGCATCCGCGGCATCCAGACGTGGTCGGGTCTGCGCGGGTTGCGTCCCGTGGTCGAAGCGATGGAATCGGAGTGGGAACTGGTACGACTCACCGGGCCGGACGGTGAGGAGCTGTTCGATCTGGAGGGTCTCGATGTCGTCGACGGTGACGTGCCCGCACCGGTCCGGTTGCTCGCGCCCTTCGATCACGTGCTCGTCGCGCAGGGGGACCGGCAGCGCATCGCCGACGACGAGCATTATCGGCGCACCGTCACGGTCAACGGGAGGTTCCCGGGTTTCATTCTGGTGGACGGCAGGTTGGCGGGGCTGTGGCGGACCTACCTCGACGACGAGCGGCGCGAACGGGTCGAGCCTGAGATGTTTACGGCCGTGCCGCGCCGGGCGCGTGCCGAACTCGACGACGAGGTCGCGCGGTTGGAGCAGTGGTACGCCGACCATTCGTGATCGGTGGGTGCTGGTTTCGATACGCCGCTCGTACCTCGCGGCTACTCAACCAGCGGGGGTGGCTCGTTCGTCGGGTTACTCGGCCAGCGGGGGTGGCTCGTTCGTCGGGTTACTCGGCCAGCGGGGGTGGCTCGTTCGTCGGGTTACTCGGCCAGCGGGGGTGGCGCGTTCGTCGGGCTACTCGGCCAGCGGGGGCGGCGCGTTCGTCGGGGTTATTCGGCCAGGGGCCTGTGCGGTCGGCCGTTCGCGCTTTCCTCACGTGTCCGCGCCTGTCGCGACAGGCGCGGGCGAGCGGGGGGTGCGCGAACACGGTGGCTGGCGGTGCGGGAGCCCGTCCCGCTGGTTGAGTGCCCGGAGCGCTAGCGGAGGGCGAATCGAAACCAGCACCGCGACATGGGAAGTCGGCGCTGGTTTCGATACGCCGCTCGTTCCTCGCGGCTACTCAACCAGCGGGGGTGGCTCGTTCGTCGGGGTTACTCGGCCAGCGGGGGGGCGCTCGCTCGACCAACGGGGGTGGCTACTCACCCAGCGAGGGTGGCCGCTCGTTCCTCACGGCTACTCAACCAGCGGGGGTTCGCTTGTCGCGGCTACTCGCCGGTCCGCGGATTGCGGTCGGTGACGCAGTAGCGACGACCCACCGGATCGGACATCACCGTCCACCGCGGCAGCCGGTTGACGACGGTGGCGCCCCAGTCGGTGTGCCGGGCGACCTCGTCGTCGACGGAGTTGGTCGCCAGATCGAGGTGTGCGGTCGCCTTCGACTCGGCGGGTGCCGATCCCGAACCGTCGGTGTCGGTGGCCCGTTCGGTCTGGGGGTCGGGGGAAGGCTTCCGCTGCAACAGGATTCCGAGCGCGAGCGCGGGATTGCGCCGCAACGCTACCAGTTCCGGCCGGCTCGTCGGTGCCGTATCCCAGCCCGTCAGCGCCGACCAGAAGGAGCATTCGCGGTCGAACAGCGGCTCGGGAATGTCCAGACAGACCTGGTCGATGATGCTGATCGTGTCGCCCGGCCAACGGATCGGGCGTGACCGGGTCGTCTGACCGTCCCAGCCCACCAGGCAGAACGGGAATCCGCCGGGCGACTCCAGAACCAGATAGCGGCCGGTGGTCGGATCATCGTGCTCGGCGACGAGGGTCGCGCCCAGGTCGACCGCCTCGGCAGCGGCGGCGTCCGGATCGTCGGTGTGGATGTCCAGATGGATGCCGCCGGAACCGGATTCGACGCGCTGGACTCGCAGGTGCGGATCCCCGTTGAACGGCTCCAGTGTCGCGAACTCGCGGTGGTCGCCGCGGGGCGGCGACACGGTGCTGCCCGCGATCGCCCGCCAGAAGGTCACCTCGTCACCGAACTGCGCGGCGGGGAAGTCAAGGTAGGCGGTGAGCCACCGGATCTGCACGCGGACGAGTGTAGTGCCCGTTGCGCGGCCATTACACTCGGCGAAATGAGTGGCGGACCGCTGGCGAAGATCGTGAAGAAGCTGTCGAAGTCCCGGGCGGACAAGGTCGCGGTGGTCCGACTGGACGGGCCGATCGGCGCCTTCGGTCCTCGGCACGGCCTCACCGCCGGGTCCGTGGAGCCGGTGCTGCGCCGGGCGTTCGACACCGAGCGTCTCACCGCCGTGGTGATCCTCATCGACTCACCGGGCGGGTCACCGGCGCAATCGGAGTACATCGCCGAACGCATCCGTCAGCTCGCCTCGGAGAAGGGCGTGCCGGTGCTGGCGTTCTGTGAGGACGTCGCGGCGTCCGGTGGGTACTGGATCGCATGCGCCGCCGACGAGATCTTCGCCGCGCACACCTCGTTGGTCGGGTCGATCGGAGTGGTCTCGCAGGGCTTCGGTTTTGCCGACGTGCTCGACCGGTTCGGTGTGGAGCGTCGGCTCTATACGTCGGGTGATAACAAGTCGCGGCTCGATCCGTTCTCACCGGCCAAGCCCGACGACGTCGACTGGCTGCGTGGCATCCAGGGCGATCTGCACCAAGCGTTCATCGCGTGGGTGCGGCAACGTCGTGGCAAGAAGCTGGCCCGACCGGACGAGGAGCTGTTCACCGGCGACGTCTGGGTCGGCACCGAGGCTGCTGATCGGGGCTTGGTGGACGGCATCGGCGTCATGCGGTCGGTCGTCGCCGAGCGGTATCCGGACGCGGAGATCACCGTGATCGAGACGCCCAAACCGCTGCTCGCACGGCTCACCGGTGGGCAACTGGCCGCCGGTCTCGTCGACGCGATGGACCCGGCCGCGATCGCCGAGAGCGTCGTCACCGGAGCGTTGACCGCGATCGACCGTGCGTCGACGCTGCGCATGCGCTGACGGGCGCCGCTCCCGGGTCGGGCGGGAGGTGCTGGTTTCGATACGCCGCTCGTTCCTCGCGGCTACTCAACCAGCGCGGGAGGCTCGGCGGGTGGTCGGTGAATCGGCGGTGACTGCGGCCGGTGCGGGCGGGACTGGAGTGCTGGTTTCGATACGCCGCTCGTTCCTCGCGGCTACTCAACCAGCGGTGGACTTGGTGCGTGATCGGTGAACCAGCGGGCGGGGCGCGTAGGCGAGTTTGCTCCCGTTCGTCACCGGTTCTGCACAGTTCTCCCCAGGTTGTCCACAAGATCTCCACGCCGGTGAATGATCTTCGGAGCGTCGGCATGTCTGCACTGTCGTAAACACTATGAACCAGCCTGGCCGCAATACCGTGACTGGCATCACAGATAATGGCTGGTTATCGCCGGGTTCTCCACAGTATCCACAGTCTCATCCACAACTTGACCCCTACGATCGGACGACGATCCGCCCCGCCGATCGCCCATGTGGATACCGTTATGCAGACCATCATAGGGACCACTCGCCGACCGCCGGCGTGTCAAATCGGTGGCCGGAGACGCCGTCGCCAGTCGTTCTCCGCGGGGGCCGCTCGGCCCGCAACGGCCTGTGCCACCATGGAATCGTGAGCATGGGCGACATCCCGCAGATCCCGGTGACGGAGCTTCCGGACGACTTCACCGGTGACACGGATCGGATCATGCTCGACGTCCGCGAGGACGACGAATGGTCGACCGGCCACGTGCGCGGCGCGACGCACATTCCGCTCGGTGACATTCCTGCGCGGCTCGACGAGATCGACCTCGACGCTCAGCTCTTCGTGGTCTGCCACTCCAGCGGCCGGTCGTTCCGGGTGCTGCAATACCTACAACAGATGGGCTACGAGGGCACCTGCGTGCGGGGCGGCATGCTGGCGTGGATCGAGCACGGAAAACCGGTGGAATCCGGAACCGCCGACGACGCGGACAACCGATGATCGACCTGTGCACCCGCTGCCGTATCCAGGCGCCCCATCGACCGGGCCGGGATCGGTGCCCACGCTGCGGCGGTGCGTTGACCGTCGTTCGGTCGGCCGACGAGGCCGCCGCGGTTGTCGCCGACGCCGACCGCCGGCAGACCGCACCCCCGCTTCCCTCACCGCCGCCTCGACCGTGGACTCCGCCGTCCCCGCACGGATCGGTGGGCGACGGCCGGACCGCACCCCGCTTCTATCGCAGCGGCCACGTCCGGTGGGTGGCGCGTCGGCCCGCCGAGACCATTCCGCCGCGTCGGCCGCAGCGACCGCGCGGACCGCGGCCGATCCCGCGCTACGTCTACCTCCCGACCTGGGGCCTGCGCGACCGGATCGCCCCTACGTCCGACGATGCCGATGCCCGGGACGCCCGCGAACTGCTCGTCCTCGCCTTCCACGTGGCCGCCGCCGCCCTCGGTGTCTCGGCGGTCGTCCACTTACTGCGCTACCTGCTGCTGCTGGTCAACCGTTCGACGCCGCTGCCGCAGTGGTTGATCTCCATCAGCAGTGCGCTCGTCATCGCGGCGGGCGTAGTGGCGCTGGGCGCGTTCATCTTCGGCTCCGTGGCCTTCGTCGCCTGGGTGCGCGACGTGCGGGCCGTCGCCTACCGCGCCGCCGACCGGCGTGAACCGCGGCGGACCTGGTTCGTCGTGGTCCTCGCCGCGATACCGCTGGTGAACGTCGTCGGCGCCGGACTGCTGCTGCACGAGGCGGCCGCCGTCCGGTCGGACGCGTGGAGCAGCCGCGGAGCCACCGGCGTGCCGCGCGATCGGCTCACCCGACTATGGGTCGCGTGGGCGCTGGTGAACGCGCTCGCCGTCGTCACCGTGGTGACGCTCTGGGTAGCCAACCGCAGTGGGTCGATCCAGACCGGCGCGAATGCGCTGCTGCTGGTTGCCCTCACCGCGGCGGTGTCGTCGGTCTTCGCGCTGTGGGCGGCGCGCCGACTGCCGCGGGTATTCGGCGACGAGGACGCGCCGGTACCCACGCGTCGCTGGGTCGCGGTGGCATGACGGCGAGCGAGCAGGTCTCCCGGTCGGGCAAACCCGCTGTCGTCGCTCATCGGGGCGCGTCGGCCGAAGCCGCCGAACACACCTTGGCGGCATACGAATTGGCGCTGACGCAGGGTGCCGACGGGCTCGAATGCGACGTGCGGCTGACCGCCGACCAAGAACTGGTGTGCGTCCACGATCGCACCGTCGACCGCACCTCCGACGGCACCGGCGTGGTCAGTGAGATGACGCTCGCGCAACTGCGCGAACTGGACTTCGGTAGCTGGCACAGCGGCACCCCCGCGGCCGTACTGACGCTCCGCGAACTGCTGACTCTGGCCCTGGACTGGCGCCGTCCGGTGCGCCTCTTCATCGAGACCAAACATCCGGTCCGGTTTGGCAGCCTGGTGGAGCAGCGACTGCTGGCCGAGTTGCACGAATTCGGAGTCGCCGCGCCGCCGTCGGCGGATCACAGTCGCGCCGTGGTGATTTCGTTCTCGTCGGCCGGAGTGTGGCGGATTCGGCGGCATGCACCGCTGCTGCCGACCATCCTGTTGGGCGACACCGCCCGGGTACTCGGCGGCAGCGCGGCGACCGCGGTCGGCGCGACCGGGATCGGCCCGTCGATCGAAACCCTGCGCACCCATCCCGATCTCGTGGACCGTGCCGCGGCCGCCGGTCGGGTCACCTACTGCTGGACCGTCGACGAGCAGCCCGATGTGCAACTGTGCGCCGACCTGGGGGTGCGCTGGCTCGCCACCAACTATCCGGCCAAGGTGCGTGATTGGCTGGTCACGGTCGACTGACCGGGCGGCGAAATCTGGGCGGACGGTCCCGATGGTGACGGCGGCGGTGCGTCCCGGGCCGATGCGGTGCCCCCGAACGAGTGCATGAGAAGGTGAGGGCATGGCCAAGAAGAGCAAACGAGGCAGCGGACCACGGCCGGGAAGCAACCGGGCTGAGCGGGTCGCGGCGCGCAAGGCGCGTCAGGCCGCGGCGATGGCGCCGCCGGAACGACCGTTCGCCGGGCTTGCCGCCGAATGTGACCTCGTCGCGCTGCGCGCCTTCGTCGCGTCCGCGACCGCTCGTCCGGCGCTGCTCGAACCCGGTCCGCCGCAACCGGAGCTGACGTCGGTGATGCCGGACGACTCGCTGCAGGCGCCCCCGGCTCCCCCGGGCACCCGCAACAACGTGCTGATCGCCACCGTGCTGCCCGGTGCGGTGACCGGCATCGCCCGTGAATCCCGCGGCGCCACCGAAGGTTTGGCGGCGCTCCAGACCGATCCGGAGCCGGTTGACGTCAATCGTGCACTGGCACGGTCGCTTTCCTGGGCGGCGCACGCGGACGCCGGCGCGGAACTGCGCGGTCACGCCGACTCCGACGAGGCGGCCGCCGGGGTGGAGTCGCTGACCGACGTGCTGGTCGCCGATGCACCCCTCGACATCACGGTGCACGGCGACTTCGCGTGGTGGTTCCCGCCGGGCGCCGACGTCCCGCCCGAGATCGGGGCGATGGTCGAACGTGCCAACGACACCGTGATGCCGACCGCCCGGCTGCGCACCGCGAGCGACGTCGGAGCACCCTGGTGGGTGGATGCGGGGGAGAAGGCGCACCTGCGGTGGGTGCGGCCCGAGCCCGAAGACGAGTTGATGACGGCGCTGGCCCGGTTGCATGCGGCCGGTCATCTCACGTTGGGCGAGGGCTCCCGGTTCGCCGGGTCGTTCCGCACCCAGGGGCTGCTGGTTCCGGTCTTCGACCTCGACAACGAGATGCACCACGAGGAGTGGTACGACGGCCTCGAGGAGTTCGACGCACGCCTGGTCGAGGCGCTCGCGGCGACCGGCCCGCTGAGCGCCGACGAACTCGGCTCCCGGGACGGGATCCGGGCCCGCCAGGTCACCCTCCGGTAGCCCGCGGCGGCAGGTTCAGCGGCGCGGGCTCAGAGGCGGCGGGCTCAGAGGCGGCTGCCGGCCACCGGGGGAGCGGTCGGGTCGGCCGCGGCGTCGCCGCCGAACTCGCGGGCGACGAAGTTCTCCAGGTCGAACAGATCGTCTCCGGCCCGCGTGGCGACGGTCCGCAACGTGGTCATCGAGGCCACCTCCTCGACCTGTTCGGCGAGGAACCACTGGACGAACTGCTCGCCGAGGTAATCGCCGTCATCCCGGGCGGCGCGCGCGAGGTCGACGATCTGCTGGGTGACGCGCTGCTCCTGTGCCACCGCTTGCTCGATCGGCGCCCGCGGATCGGCGAAATCCGAACGGGGCATGTCGATCCCGGGTACTTCGACATCGATGTCCCGATCAAGGCAGTGGCGCACGAACATCATCGCGTGATTGCGCTCCTCGACCGCCTGCCGGTAGAAGTACGCGGCCAGTTGCGGTAGATCGGCACGGTCGTAGTAGACGGCGCTCGCCAGATACTGCTGGGCGGCGGCGAACTCGTTGGCGACCTGCTCGCGCAGCAGGTCGGTGAACTTGGTGGCCGGAGTTCCAGGATGCGATGGCGTGGTCATGGCGCCATGCTAGATCGGACCGAACGCGAAAATCATGCCAGCACAGGCTAACTGAGGAAAGACTGACCTCGGTATGGTCAGCCGAACCTGTCCGGGCAGGTGGTGGTCGGTCAGCCGCCGCTCGGATCGGGTGCGCCGTCGGATTTACCCAGTTCGCGGCCGGTGCGGATCTTGTCGAAGAAGGCGGTGGTGCTGTCGTCGACCAGCAACGAGTCGCCGTCGCCGGTGGCAGTCGACCCGCCGTTGGGTGTGGTGATCGTCACCGGCGAACCCCGGAGCCAGAGCGCGAGTCGTGCCAAATCCCAGATGTGCGTGCCGTTGTCGACGGTGAGGGTGCCGACCGCGCCGCTGACGAACGGGAACAGCCGGAACGGATTGGCCAGTACGGCCGGGCTGGTGGCTCGGGACATCAACGCAGACAGAAACTTCCGTTGATTCACCACGCGCTGTAGATCGGCGTCGCCGAAGTTGCGGGTGCGCACGAAACCAAGTGCCTGGGCGCCGTTGAGGCGTTGGCACCCCGCCTTCAGCCGAAGGCCGGCCTTCGGGTCGACGAGCGGCTGGTCGATGCAAATATCCACGCCGCCAAGTGCATTGACGAGTTCGTCGAATCCGCCGAAACCAATCCCGGCGTAGTGGTCGATGCGGACTCCACTGAGTTGCTCGACGGTCTGGACCAGCAGCCGGGGACCGCCCAGGTTGAACGCGGCATTGACCTTATGCTCGCCCTGCCCGGGAATGGGGACATAGAGGTCGCGCGGGATGCTGATCATCGCGGCGCTCCCGCTCGGCGGCTTGTAGACGAGCATGATGGTGTCGGTGCGAGACCCGTCCGCATCCCCGGTGGCCAAGTTTTCCTTTTGTGCCGCAGACAGATCCGATCGCGAATCGGTGCCCACGACGAGCCAGGTGGTTCCCGGTGTGGAGGCGGGACGTCCGGCGTAGCTGGGTAGTGCGTCGACCCGATTCAGCTTGCTGTCGTAGTAGAAGAGCAGACCGGTGAGTGCCAGGAGAAGCACCAGCAGCACGATCAGAATCGTGCGGCCCAACCGGCGCGGGCGTCGCAGGCCGCGGAGTCGTCGGCGGGCCGGTGCCGGTGCCGGTGGCGCAGACGAGCGTGGCCGTCGCGGCGGACCGCCGCGTCCCCCGGCTCCAGCCCGCGAGGCGTCTCGCCGTGGGGTATCGCGACGGCGGTCGTCCCGTGGGCGCGCCGGTGGCAGTGGCTCCGGTTTCTGCGGCGGTGCGTAACCGGCCGCCGCAGGAGGGGCGGACGACCAAGCGCGCGGCGGCTCGTACACGCCGGGTCCGGGTGCGGCAGGTGCGTCCGAGCGCACCCGGCGAGCGGGGCCGTCCGGTGCCGGTCCCGCAGGTGCCCGTCCTTCCGGTGCCGCCGGGTGGTCGGGGCGGAAGTGGCGGGGAGCCGCGGACGGGCCACCGGGCGCAGCGGAATGTCGGGGCCGTCCCGGTGCGGCGGGCGGCGCGGGCGGGCGTGGACCGTGTCCGGGGTAGGGCTCGATCGGCGCCGGGTTACGGCGTCCGGGCGCATGGTGTCGCGGCGGCGACTGTCGGCCGGGCGCGGGCCACTGACCTGCGCCGGGGCCCACGAGATCGCGTCCCGGATCGGGGGCCGGATGCCGCCGTGGCGGAGGCGGCGGGGGACCGCCGCGGCGCCGCGCCTGGCGCGGATCTGGCTCGTTCATCCCGTCCAATGTACGCATCACCGGCGATGGCGCGGCGTCGGTGAGGTGACGGTGTCAGACAGCGGGTGCCCGCGTCATTCACGAGGTAGACGCCGTCCCCGCCGCGTCAGCGGGTCAGCCGACCCAGCTCAGATGGTCACGCAGCAGGGCGTAGCCGACGAACGCGACGATGTCCATCACGGCATGCGCCACCACCAGCGGCCACACCCGGGAGGTGAGTTGGTAGTAGCGGCCGAACACCAGTCCCATCACCACGTTGCCGATGCCCGCACCGATCCCCTGGTAGAGGTGATACCCGCCGCGCAGCAGCGCACTGGCCGCCAGCGAGCCGTTCGCGCCGACGCCGAGCTGGCGCAGCCGGGTGATGAGGTAGGCGACGACCACGATCTCCTCGGCGGCGCCGTTGCCGAACGCGGACAGGATCCAGATCGGCCACTGCCACCAGACACCGATGGACTCCGCGGGCACCAGCTGGGCATTCAGGCCGAGAGCGCGGGCGACGGCGACGAGGCCCAGTCCCGGCAGGCCGATGATGCCGGCGAGGGCCAACCCGGGCGGCACGTCGCGCAACGTCGGCCGACGGAGCCCGATCGATGGGAGTCGAATGCCGCTGCGCCACAGCAGATAGACGCCCAACCCGGCAATGGCGAAGAGTTGACTGACGTCCATCAGCCGGCGGATGACATCGATCGTCTGCACCGTCGACTGAGCCGGGTTGAGGGGGACCGTCGCGTTGCCGATACCGCCGCGCACCTGCTTCTCGATCAGCGACAGCAGCGCCGACAGCGCCGAGAAGCCGTAGGTGAGGATGCCGACGATGATGAGCTCGATGACGAGTGCGCGCCGCTGCACGCGGTCGGTGACGACGTCGACGGCGTCCGGGCGGGGAGGCCGCAGCAACTCGCGGAACCGTGCGCGCATGGGCACAGGGTACGGCCGTTCCCGCACTCGCCGACCGTGACGGTGCGCGTCGCTCAGTCGGGCAGGCTGTTCAGAAACGGACAACCCGCGAGTCCGCGCAATGCGCGGGACAGCTCGGCGACGTCGTTGACCGGTCGGGGAAACCGAAGGCGCACATCGGAGTCCCCGTCGGCACCCTCGATCCGGAATCGGATGCCGAACCGGTCGAGGCCCAGTGGACGGACGCGGCCGCGGCGCATCTCTGCCGGCAGCTTGCGGGCGAGGCGTCCGACGATGTCGGCATGGTCGGAGTCCAGGTGCGCGATCCAGTCGGCCTCGTACTCCCAGAACGGATCCGGGCGAGCATCGACGAGGTCGACGGCGGGCACCGACGCGGCTCCCGAACCGCTGGCGACCACTGCCGTGTCAACCTGCAGCCGCAACATCGACCGGCCGTGTCCGATGTCGAGGAGACCGCCGCTGGGGTGCTCGGTGGCGATCTCCATCGCCAACTCGCGTTCGAGGTCGCGCGGCACGGGGTGCAGCGTCCCGTTCAGCCAGACGAGGGAACGCACCCGCTCGCGGAGATCGATCGGCGCGCAGTCGGTGATCTCGACCATCGCGGGCAGCCCGTGGGGTGTGGCGGCGACGAGGTTCCATACGGGGTCGTCGGTCGGGACCAGCACGAACGCCTGCGTCTCGAACAGGTGAACCAGGTCGATCGGGGTCGGGTCGGTCGGGGTCGGGTCGGTCGAGTCCACCCCGACGCGGCCGCCGCGGTGGGCACCCCCACTCTCGACCGCGAGCATCGCACCGGAGGCGCGACGGCAGGCGGTGGCGATCACCTCGGCATCCGACGGTCGGTCGGTGATGGCGCGTGTCATGGGTCCTCACTCGGTCGTTCCGACATCTAGTAGGTAACCCTAACCTAAATTGATCGCTCGTCAATCGTTGTTGTCGGACGGTCGGGCGATCGTTCACCCTGCGTGCGCCGCGGGTCGCCCGGGTGGCTCGACCCGGTCGACTAGCATTTGCCACGTGTCCGTCTATGCGTACTTCGGCCCGGCTGGCACCTTCACGGAGATGGCGCTGGACCAGTTGCTCGCCGAAGAAAGCACGCGAGACACCGGTGTGCGTACCGTTCCGGCGGCCAGTCCGGCGGCGACCGTGGACATGGTCCGGTCGGGTGCCGCCGACTACGCCTGCGTCCCGATCGAGAGTTCGCTGGAGGGGTCGGTGCCCGCGACGATGGACGCGCTGGTGCCGCATCCCGAGCGCGGCGTGGACCGTGTCCAGGTTTTCGCCGAGACGCTGCTGCCGATCGCGTTCACCATCGCGACGGCCGGTGGCGACGTGCCAGTCCGCCGCATCGCGGCCTATCCGGTAGCGGCCGCCCAGGTGCGCGAGAGTGTCCAAAAGCTGTACCCGGACGCGGAATTCGTCACCGCATCGTCGAATGCGGCAGCGGCACAAGATGTTGCGGCCGGGCATGTCGACGCCGCCGTCACCACGCGGCCCGCGGCCGAGCTTTCCGGCCTGACTGTGGTCGCCGACGGTGTCGCGGACGCGCCGGATGCGGCGACCCGGTTCCTCCTCGTCGGGCGGCCAGGCCCGCCGCCGCCCAGGACCGCTCTCGACCGCACTGCGGTGATCTTGGAACTGTCCAACAACCCGGGCAGTCTGATGGCTGCGATGAATGAATTCGCTTCCCGCGGTGTCGATCTCACCCGAATCGAATCACGGCCGCGACGGGATGTGCCGGGCGGCGACAACGCACGCCAGTATCGGTTCTTTCTCGACGCCCTCGGGCATATCGACGACGACGCGATCGCCGAAGCCTTGCAGGCGTTGCACCGTCGGACCGATCAGGTCGTCTATCTCGGGTCGTGGCCGGCCAGGCAGGGTGTGGGGACGCCGCCGCCAGATCACGCGCCCGCCCGTGAATGGCTCGACCGCATGCGACGAGGGGAGGGGTGATGGCGCGACTGCACCTGGTCCGGCACGGCGAGACGACATCGAATGTGATGCGCCGGTTGGACACCGCTCTGCCCGGTGCCGCGTTGACCGATTTCGGTGCCCGCCAAGCGGTTCGGTTCGCGCTAGAACACGGCACCGAAGCTCCGCCGGTGCTGCTGTCGTCGGTCGCCCGGCGTGCGAGGCAGACGGCGGATCTGATCGGCGGCGTCTGGGGTGTCGAGCCGATCCGGATCGACGGTGTGCACGAGGTGCAGGCGGGCGACCTGGAGGATCGCAGCGATGATGACGCGCACGACGTCTTCCGGGACATCCTCGACCGCTGGTACGGCGGCGAGCCGGACGCGACGATCCCGGGTGGCGAGTCGCTGACGATGGTCTACGACCGGTACCTGCCGGCAGTCGAGCGACTGGTCGGAGACTATCTGAGCGGGCCCGACGCGCGCGATGTGTATCTGGTCAGCCACGGCGCGGCGATCCGCCTGGTCGCCGCCCGGCTTGCCGGTATCGACGGAAAGTTCGCCGCCGCAACGCATTTGCCCAACACGAGCAGTATCGAACTCGAGTATCGCGACGACGGCTGGGTGTGCCACCTCTGGGGAGCGACCCCGGCTCCGTTCGCCCTCGTCGACGAACCGCTGGTGTCGGACCCGATGGGCTGAGCGAGCCACTGGTCGAGTAGGGCGATGCCCGGTTCATGGGCGGTGGTGCTGGCTTCGATATGGCTCCTCGCTGCGCTCGTCACCTACTCAACCAGCGGGCCTATCGTTCCGGCGGACCGCGGCGCCCGGTCGACGGTGGTTTCCCCGCTGGTTGGGTGGGGTGATGCCCGGTTCTTGGGCGGTGGTGCTGGCTTCGATATGGCTCCTCGCTGCGCTCGTCACCTACTCAACCAGCGGGCTCATCGTTTCCGCGGACCGCGGCGTCCGGTCGACGGTGGTTTCCCGCTGGTTGAGTAGCCGCGAGGGACGAGCGGCGTTATCGAAGCCAGCGCCCGGTCGACGGAATCTGCCGCCCGGTCGACGGAAGCTGCCGCCCGGTCGACGAGGGTGGCTAACCCCACCCGTGGGCGTGCAGCCACGCGTCGTCGATTCCGAAATGGTGTGCGATCTCGTGGATCACGGTGACCGCGACCTCGTGCACCACCTGCTCGCGGGTGTTGCACATGGCCAGGATCGGTTCGCGGTAGATGGTGATGGTGTCCGGTAGGAAGCCGCCGTAGTCGTGGTCGCGGCTAGTGAGCGCGACCCCGGAGTACAACCCCAGAATGTGCGGGGATTCCGGGTTCGCCGGTTCCACCAGGATCACCACGTTGTCGATGGCATCGGTGAGCTCGGCCGGGATGGTGTCCAGCGCGTCGGACACCAAACCCTCGAACTCGTCATCGGACATGACGACGGACATCGGCGTGTGTGTATTCCGACTAGCCGGCCGGAGCCGGAGCCTCGGTCGGGTTGGGTTCCACGCCCGGCGGTAGCGGCACCGGCGTCGGCAGCGCACGACCCGGCGGCGCCTGCGGCGGCGGTACCGGCAACTTACCGTTGATCAACACGCTGGATCGGGCGTCGCCGACCAGGGTCGCGAACCCACCGCGGTCGGGCAGACCCAGGTAGCACACGACCTTGCGGCTCCCGGCCAGCCAGCTCGGCTCGTTGATCACCGACCACTGCACATTCAGCGTGGTCTGGTCGAGTTTGTTCTTGCCGCCGACGAATCTCTCCGCCTGTACTGGGCAAATGGTGGCCAGAAAGGCATTCTGGTCGGCGATTTTCGGCCACGGCCGCCCGGAGTTCTTGGCGCCGAATCGGGTGGCCAGGTCGACGACGCCGGTGGTCTGGAAGGCGTGCGGGGCCGCACACTCGACCGCACCGGCCGGAACCGACGGCCGCCGGGTCTTCTCATCGATCCCGACACAGGTGCCGGTCGGCCACTGGAACGACTGGTCCTGGTCGGCCACCCGGCCCGTCGTCTCGACGGGTTCACCGTCCTTCCCCGTCTGTTGCAGGCCGCAGCGCAGCTCCCGGGCGCCCTTCTGCCACTGTGCCTCGGAGGGATACATCATGCCGACCGAGAACCGGCCCTGCGGATCGAGCCGACCGGCCAGATAGCCGTCCACGATGACCGGACACTGCTCGTCGCGGATCGTGCCGAATCGCTCGATACCCGGCCAGGGCGCCGAATCGCCGAACTCCGAGCCTGGCAACAGACCGGTGTCCAGCGCACCGGCAACCTCGAAACGATGCGGGGCCTCGCACCCAACCTTCGTGGGATCGCCCGGTTGCCCCTCCGGCCACTGGAGACAGTCACCCGTCTTCGAGCGGGTGAAGTCGTTCTGGGCCAGCCCGGGGGTACCGATGTCGGAGGTCGCGACGTTGCCGCGGTCGTCGAGGACACCGGCGGCGATGGCGATCCCGCCCGCCACGATCGCGCCCACCACGACGGCGACGAGGACCACCCGGATCGGGTTGTGCAGGAGCCCTCGGCGCGGACCGCGCCGCGTCGGTGCGGCCTCGTCCCCGACCGGGGAGTGCACGTCGGTGGGGGCGTCGTCGCGGCCGGGCGGGCCGGCCGACTCCGGGGTGGTGTGGCGATCGAAGCGGTCGTCGGCGTTCATCGGTATCCATCATGCCTCGTCGCGCGTGGCAGGTGCCGTCGACTGCCTACAGTGAAGTCGTGACGTCCGACGAATCCATCCCCGGCGAGTCCGTCGGCGGACCCGCCTCCGGGAACGGCCCCGATGCGGTGGACCCCGAGGTCGCCGAACTCGCCGCTCGCCTGTTCGACCTGGCCAGAGCCGGTGACACGGCCACCCTCGTCGCCTATCTCGACGCGGGAGTGCCCGCGAACCTGCGCAACCGCACCGGGGATTCACTGCTCATGCTCGCCGCCTATCACGGCAACGCCGACCTGGTGAGCGCCCTCCTCGACCGCGACGCCGACCCCGACCTGGCCAACGACAAGGGGCAGACGCCGCTGGCCGGAGCGGTGTTCAAGGGCTACGACGACGTGGTGGCGGCCCTTGTGCGCTCCGGCGCCGACCCGGACGCCGGCTCCCCGACGGCGCGGCAGGCCGCGACGATGTTCGGTCGCGAGGACTATCTGCACCACTGGGCATGACCGCGACGGGGGACCGGCGCCGGACGTCGCTCCAGTAGGGTTTGACATCGTGATCGACCTGAAGATTGTGCGCGACGACCCCGACCGCGTACGCGAGTCGCAACGCGTGCGCGGCGAGGACCCGGACCTCGTCGACCAGCTCCTGACCGCCGACGCTGCCCGCCGCGCGGCGATCGTCGAAGCGGACACGCTGCGCTCCGAGCAGAAGGCCCTCGGCAAGCAGGTCGGCAAGGCGTCCGGCGACGAGAAGCAGGCACTGCTGGCTCGGGGCAAGGACCTCGCCGAGCAGGTCAAGGCGGCCGTGGCCCGGCAGGCCGAGGCCGACGAGGCCTCCGAAACCGCGCAGCGGGCCATCGGCAATATCGTCGAAGGCGCCCCGGCCGGTGGCGAGGACGACTACGTGGTGCTCGAGCGCGTGGGCGAACCGCGGGAGCTTCCGGACGCGAAGGATCACCTGGAACTCGGCGAATCGCTCGGCCTGCTCGATATGGAGCGCGGTGCCAAGGTCTCCGGCTCCCGTTTCTACTTCCTCACCGGGCAGGGAGCGCTGCTCCAGCTCGGTCTGCTCACGATGGCGGCGCAGAAGGCCACCGCACACGGCTTTCGATTGATGATCCCGCCGGTCCTGGTCCGGCCGGAGGTGATGGGCGGCACCGGTTTCCTCGGCGCCCACGCCGACGAGGTCTATCACTTGGAGGCCGACGACCTCTACCTGGTGGGCACCTCGGAGGTGCCGCTCGCCGGGTACCACATGGACGAGATCATCGACCTCGCCGACGGTCCCCGACGGTACGCCGGCTGGTCGACGTGCTTCCGCCGGGAAGCCGGCAGCTACGGCAAGGACACCCGCGGCATCATCCGGGTGCATCAGTTCGACAAGGTCGAGGGATTCGTCTACTGCAAGCCGGAAGACGCCGAGGCCGAACACCAGCGGCTACTCGGTTGGGAGAAGGAAATGCTCGACGCGATCGACGTGCCGTACCGCGTCATCGATGTCGCCGGCGGTGACCTCGGGTCGTCCGCGGCCCGCAAATTCGACTGCGAGGCATGGATTCCCACGCAGAACACCTACCGTGAGCTGACCTCGACCTCGAACTGCACCACGTTCCAGGCGCGCCGGCTGTCGATCCGCTACCGCGACGAGAACGGCAAGCCCCAGATTGCGGCGACGCTCAACGGCACCCTGGCCACGACCCGCTGGATTGTCGCGATCCTGGAGAACCACCAGCAGCCGGACGGCTCCGTCCACCTGCCGCCCGAACTGGCCAGGTACGTCGGCACCGACGTGCTGACCGCGAACTGAGCAGCGGCGGCACCCGGCCCACATCGCCGACCAGTCGAACCGAACCGATGACAGCAGTCCACCCATGAGACCGAGCCACTCGTGACACCGGGGCTTCCGACGAGGGCGCACCGTCGATGACGCTCGGCATCGTCGTCGCGGTGATCGGCTGCCTCGCGTTCGCGGCGGCCGCGGTCCTGCAGGCGCTCGGCGCCGACGAGGTATCGCGGCGCGCGGCCATCCGTGAGGAACGACTGCGTGCCACCCATGCGCATCCGTCGTTGCGGTCGACGGCCGCGACCATGGTGACCGTGCCGTTCCTGATCGGCTTCGTCTTCGACATCATCGGGTTCGTCGCGACGATCGCGTCCGCCCGGATGATCCCGCTGTTTCTGTCCCAGACGATAATCTCCGCGCGATTGGTGGCGACCGCGCTGTTGGCCATGATCGTGCTCAAAGTGTCGCTGGCGCTGCGTGACTGGATATCGGGGTCGGTCGTGGTCGTGTCGCTGGTGCTACTCGCGGTCGCGGCCGGACGGGAAGGGTCGGTCCGTGACGATTGGCTGCACTGGGCGGTGTTGGTCGCCGGTCCGGCGATGATCGCGTTCGGCCTGCTGGTTATTCGGATCCGGCTGCTGCACCGGCACATTGCGGTGGCCGCCGGGTTGATCGCCGGCGCGGTGTTCGGCGTGATGGCCATCGCCTCCCGCATCCTGGACGGTGTCGCACCGCTCGATCTCGGTGTGCTGCTGACCGATCCGGCGTTGTACGCCCTGATCATCAGCGGCATCGGCGGGTTCTATCTGTTCACGGTGGCGCTGCAGACCGGGTCGGTCAACGGTGCCGCCGCCGCGCTCGTGGTCGGGCAGACGGTGCTGCCCGGGGTGATCGGCATCGTGGTGCTCGGCGACGTCACCCGGCCCGGTTGGGAGCCGGTCGCGATCGTGGCGTTCGTCGCCGCGGTCGTCGGCGGTGTGCTGTTGGCGTCGTCGGGAGCGGTGCACGCGGTGGAAGCGGCGGACGCCGCGGCGATTTCGAGTATCCGGCACCACGACGAGGACGATCGGCCGGCGGAGGGGCGGCGGGGAGCTCGGGGCGGTTGAGTAGCGAGGAGCGTAGCGAGTCGCGTATCGAAGCCACTTTCACGTAGGCCGGTGCTGGTTTCGATACGCCGCTCGTTCCTCGCGGCTACTCAACCAGCGGGGGTCTTGCGGCTACTGAACCAGCGGGGGTACGGGTGCTGGTTTCGATACGCCGCTCGTTCCTCGCGGCTACTCAACCAGCGGGGGTGCGGGGGCTGGTTTCGATATGCCGCTCGTTCCTCGCGGCTACTCAACCAGCGGGGGTTCTTGCGGCTACTCAACCAGCGAGGGTCCTTGTGGCTACTTCACCGGCGGAGGATCAGCCGCCACGCAGGTAGATCGCGGCCTGAACGCGGGACGCGACACCGAGTTTCATCAACACCCGGGAGACGTGCGTCTTCACCGTCGCCTCGGTGATATAGAGGTGCGCGGCGATCTCGGCATTGCTCAACCCGTCACCCAGGCAACGCGCGACGTCCCGCTCACGCTCGGTGAGGTCGGCCAGATCGGGACCGGGCGGCGGCGCTACCTCCGGTGGCGGTTCCGGTGCCGCGCCGGGAGTCGGTAGGGCAGTGGCGGTTCCGGTGCTGGTGCGGCGACCGCGGACAGCATCGATGACGCGTCGAGTGACGTCCGGCGACAGTACGGCGTCGCCGCGCGCCACCGCGCGCACCGCGTCGACGATCTCCGATGCCGACGCCGTCTTCACCAGGAATCCGCTGGCACCCGCGCGCAGCGCGCCGAACACGTAGTCGTCCAGATCGAAGGTGGTCAGCACGATCACCGGGCACAGCCCCGACCCGACGATCCGCTCGGTGGCCGCGATCCCGTCGGTGCCGGGCATGCGCACATCCATCAGGGCCACGTCCGGCCGCAGTCGCTCGGCGGACTCTACCGCCTCGTCGCCGTCGGCCGCCTCGCCGACGACGGTGATGCCGTCGGCGTGCTCCAACATCATCCGCAAGCCGGCTCGGATAGCGGCGTGGTCGTCCGCCAGGAGAACGGTGGTCACCGTGGGATGCTCGGTCACCGAAGTACTTTCAGTCACGGTGGGCTGCCCGCGATCGTCGGGGACGCTACCGAAGACTGGGTCCGGCCGGGCCCCGACCCCGGCGGCTCGGTGCGCGGATCGGAAGAGCGGGCCGGCACCGCCGGCAGCTCGGCGGTCACCACGAACTCGCGACCGACCCGAGCGGCGCGCAGCCATCCACCCACGGCCTCGGCACGCGCGACCATATTGCCGATCCCGCGGTGCTCCCGATCCGACCGATCGCCGACATCCGTTGCCGGGTTGGCGATTCGGATTCTCAGGCGACGGTCGCCGGATTCGGAAACACTGTCGGCACCGGTGTCGGTGCCGCCGTCGATCGCGATGTCGACGCTGATCGGCGCGCCGGGAGCATGCGTGATGGCATTGGTCAGCGACTCGGCGACGATGCGGTAGGCGGCGATATCGGTGACCGCGGCCAGACCCAGCTCGCCGCCACCCGTGAGGCCGGCCGGACCGGACAGCCGAATGTCGGTGCCGCCGGCCCGAATCGGGCCGACCAACCGGTCCAGTCGCCGCAGCGTCGACGTCGAGTGATCGGGATCGGTGGCCGACTGCCTTCCCGTCGTCGTGGTATCCGACAGCAGGTCGATCATCTCGCGCATCTCGTCCAGGGCGCCGACGCTGCTCTCCCGGACCGACCGCAGGGCGCGGCCGACCAACTCGACATCGTCCTCGTGGGTCAGCGCCACCGACGAATGCATCGCGATGCTGGACAACCGGCCGGCGATCACGTCGTGCAACTCACGTGCCAGCCGCCGTCGCTCGTCGGCCACCGCTTCCGCCCGCGCCCGCTCGGCAAGCTCGGAGACCGCTTGGGCGCGTTCCCGTTCCGCGTCGAGCGCGTTCCGGTGCTCGCGAACCGCCTGCCCGTAGGCCAGCGGCGACACCAGCAATGCGACGATCCACAGCACCGTCACGAAGATGACTCGCCAGTCGGGGTCGGCGGCCGCGGCGAGGGTGAAGGCGGTGACGGCGACGATCGTGACGACGCCGTAGAGGACGCGGACCAGCCGCGCAGATCCGTAGACGCACACCGCGTAGACGATGTCGGAGTACACCAGCCACGTCAGAATCGACGACAGCGCGACGGTGCCCACCGCCAGGATGACCGTTGTTCCGGCAAGGGCGATACCCGGATGCGACGACCGCAGCAACTGGAACGCCGACGCACAGCCGAGAGCGACGAGCGCCCACCAATCGGGCAGTAGCGACGCCGCCCCGAGATCGCCGAAACTGTCGAAACCCGCCAGATAGATGCCGACACCGATCGCGGCGAACAGCAGGGTGAGGCCGATATCGTCCAGCCGCCGTCGGCTCACCGGCACACGCCACATGTGCTCATCGTGGCACGCGGTCCGGCGCCGGTCATCCGTCGAAAGGATGACCGCTGGATCGGGGTGGGTCTCGGTCGTCCGGCCGATGCGGTAGGGGTGCGCGACGGCGCACGCTCATCACATGTCCTCCCTCGCTTCGTTCCTCGCCCCCTCATCGGTCGACCCGTCCCTCGACCTCCCGACCGCGTTCGCCGCGCCGCCCTCACCACCGTCGTCGGTGGCCGCCGGCGGCGACGTGCTGTCCTCGCCGGTGCTATGGGTGATCCTCGCCTGTGAGATCGGGTTCTGGGTGCTGGTGCTCGGCGGCCTCTGCGTGCGGTATCTGCTGCGCCAACCCGGCCTGTCCCGGGCGATCCTGCTGCTGGTGCCGGTCGTCGACCTGATCCTGCTCGTCGCGGTCGCCCTCGACATCAACAACGGCGCCCAGGTCACTACGATTCACCGGCTGGCCGGCATCTATCTCGGCGTGACCGTCGCCTTCGGGCACAGCCTGATCGGCTGGACCGATGCCCGGTTCGCGCACTGGTTCGCCGGCGGACCGAAGCCGGTGAAGCCGCCGAAGACGGGTTGGCCCGGTTTGCGGTACGAGCTGGCCGCATTCGGGCAGTGGCTGCTCGCCGCCGCCATCGCCGCCGGCGCGACGATGCTGCTGAGCTGGACCGTCGCCGACGACCAGCAGGCCGCCGACCTGAAGGGCATCTTCGGCATGCTCGGCATCGTCACCGTCATCTGGCTGGTCACCGGCCCGGTGTGGGTGCTGTTCAGCCCCTCGGATCGCTCCGGACCGCAGCGTCCCGGGTCGACCACCGGCAAGCCACGCGTCGACGTCTCCGACGACCGGCGGTAACCCGGTACTCGATATCGGCTCGCACCGCCGAGCCGGGCGCGTCGCCGAGCCGCTCGTGCCGCCGAGCCGCTCGTGCCGCCGAGCGAGCGGACCGCCGAGCCGGGCGCGTCGCCGACGGTCCGTCAACCGGGACGACGGGCGTCGGCGACGGTCTCGTCAGTCCGTGTCCACAACGTGTCGGGGAACTACAGCTAGGGCTCGACGCGCTCGGCTCGCAGCTCGTGGCCCTTGGAGGTCAGGCACCGGCCGGTCGGCAGGTCCCACTGCCAGCCGTGCAGATTGCAGGTGAGTTTCTCGCCTTCTATCACGCCGAATTTCGCCAGGTCCGCCTTCAGGTGCGGGCACCGACGCTGAATCTCCCAGCCGTCCTTGACAATCGACGCCGAGTCGTCGTGTGCCTCGGCGAACCACCCGTCGGCGTAGGCGATCCGCTCGTCGGTCAGGCACTTGAAGAACGTGTACAGGTACTCGTTGTAGCCGCCGATCCGCCAGGTGCTGAACCGCGTCGAGAGGAAGATGGTGTTCACCCAGTCCGGTTCGTGATCGCGCAGCACGGTGCGGACGAGTTCGGGAGCGATGCGGAATCCGTAGCGGTACTTGCCCTCTCCCTCCTTCGGCTCCCGGACGATGCGATTCGGGAAGTCGAGCACCACCGTCTGCGCCTGCGGATGCGCATCGCCTGCCTTGCTACCCGGCTCCGGAGTGATGACCAGCCCCACCGGGTAGCCGATGCCGTCGCAGATGAGATCCGACTGCGCCATGATCGGCTCGAACAGCTCCCGCAACTGCGGCAGCAGCGACTCCCCGTCGTCGGCTGCCCAGGTCGCCTTGTCGGCGGCGATGACCGGCGCGAACTTCTCCCGCATCCGCTCCAGGTAGCCGCGCTTGTGCTCGCCGAACACGTTTTCCGGCGGGAACGGGTGCGACACCTCGGTCAGCGTCGACCCCGCGAACTCCGCGGTCGACCCGGACACCATCATCAGCCCGCGATGCCGTTCGCCGTCGTCGGTGCCGTGGATCCGCATCTGCTCCAGGAACGTCGCCTGGTCGGGAAAGATCGATGTCTCGTCGGCGCTCTCGCCGGAGCCAAAGTCGTTGAGGTAGAACAGATCGTCGTCCAGGAACATCGGCGGACCGGCCGACGGCACCACCCACGTCGCATCGACCTGCTCGATGTACGACCGCGCCCGGTCCATGCCGCGCTGTCGCTTCTGCGCGGCGAAGTTGGCTTTCGACTTACGCGGGATGTCGTAGACCATCGGGTACCAGATGGCGCCGGAGTACTGCAGCATGTGCACGTCGATATCGCCGAACGCCTCGTGCACGACGTCGAGGTCGATCGGCCGGGCGTCGTTCATGTTGAATGCGGTGGTCTCGCCGTCGGAGACGATCAGCCCGCTGTCGCCGATCGGACCGTCGGCCGGGGCGCGCAGCGCGACGATCATCACGTCGAGCGAGCCCTTCTCATTGGTGACCGTCGTCTTCACCGAGTCGGTGGTCTCCACGAACCGGTGGAAGCCGAGCTCTTCCAGCTCGCGCTTGAGGTCGGGCACCGGGTAGTCCGGCAGCAGCACCGTGGCGTCCTTGTTGACGTTCTCCCGCAGGTTGCGTTCGTCGAAGTGATCGCGATGCAGGTGCGACACGTACAGGTAGTCGCAGTCGCCGAGGGTCTTCCAGTCGAGCTCGGAGTTGTCCGGAAAGGGCACCCACGACGCGAAGTAGGCCGGATTGACCCAGGGATCGCAGAGGATCGACCCGGCCTTGGTCTGGATGTGGAAACCGGCATGGCCGATGCTGGTGATCTGCACGAGGGGGCCTTTCGGACGGCGTACGCGGGCTGCGCGGGAGCACTCGACCATCCAATCTAACGATCGGAACCAAATCGGGCGGTGTCGGCGGCGTTCCCGCGTGGGCTGCGACACGTCCCCGGTGCGCGTCGGGTCTCCGGTGTGCTGCGCCGTTCCCGACCTGTCGCACCCGACCCGTTGCACCCGACCGGCCCGGGGCATCGCCAGTGGCTAAGCTCATCTCATGGAACCGGTGTACTCGACGGTCATCACGGCCGCGCGACTATTGTGGCTGGCCGAAGGGCTCGACTTCGAGATCTCGGGCGTCGAGAACGTCCCGGTCACCGGGCCCGGCGTGGTGGCGATCAATCACACCGGCTACCTCGACTTCACCTACGCGGGCATCCCGGCGTTCCTCCGCGGCCGACGTTACGTGCGGTTCATGGCCAAGAAAGAGGTCTTCGACAACAAGTACTCGGGGCCGATCATGCGCGCGCTCAAGCACATCCCCGTCGACCGCGGTGACGGCGCACAGAGCTATCGAGACGCCGTCGACTACCTCAAGCGCGGCGAGCTGGTCGGCGTCTACCCGGAGGCGACGATCAGTCGCAGCTTCGAGCTCAAGCACTTCAAGTCCGGTGCCGCGCGGATGGCGCTGGAGGCCGACGCCCCGATCATCCCGACCGTCACCTGGGGTGCGCAGCGGGTGTGGACCAAGGGACATCCCAAGCAACTGGGCCGGACCAAGTACAAGATCATGGTCGGGGTGGCCGAACCCGTGCAGCCGGTCGGCGACGCGGAGGCATTGACCGCACGGTTGCACAAGGTGATGAGCGAGAAGCTCCTCGAACTGCAGGACGCCTACGGCGAGCATCCGAAGGGCGAGTTCTGGGTGCCCGCGCGGCTCGGTGGGTCGGCGCCCACCCTGGAGGAGGCCAACCGCATGGATGCCGAGGAGCAGGCCGCTCGGGCCGCCGCCCGTCGGGCCCGGCGCGACGATCAGGCCGCCGGCTAACCGGCGATGGCCACCGGGGCATCGTCGGAGCGGGAGCCCGTCTATCGCACGCTCGAACTGATCGCGATCGGGCTGACCCGTGCGCAGGGGCTGGACGTGCGGCTCTCCGGAATCGAGAACATCCCGCGCACCGGCGGCGCGGTGCTTGTCGTCAACCACACCGGCTACATGGACTTTCTGCCGGCGGCGCTCGGCGTGTACCGAGCGGGCCGGCGGGCACGATTCATGATCAAGTCCGAGGTGATGGACGTCGCGATCATGCGCTTCCTGGTCAACCACACCAAGACGGTGCCGGTGGACCGGTCGAAGGGGGCCGAGGCGTTCGACGCCGCGGTGCGCACGCTGCGTGACGGCGAGATCGTCGGCGTCTACCCGGAGGCGACCATCAGTCGCAGCTTTGAACTCAAGGAGTTCAAGACCGGCGCGGTGCGCATGGCGGTCGACGCGTCGGTGCCGATGATCCCGACGATCGTGTGGGGAGCGCACCGGCAGTGGACCAAGGCCGGAACCCGGAACATGGGGCGCAGCAAGCTGCCGGTCGCGGTGCGCTACGGCCCGCCGATCACTGTGCCGCCGGACGCCGACGTCGAGGCCGCCACGGCGCAGTTGCGGGCGGCGATGCAGCAGGAGCTCCGCAACGTGCAGGGCGGCTACGGGCCGCACCCGGCGGGCGAATTCTGGGTACCCGCGCGGCTCGGCGGGTCGGCGCCGACACCCGAGGATGCCGCCGTCATCGAGGCCGAGGAAGCGCACCGCAAGGCGCAGGCCAGGGCGCGGAAGGCGGCCGAGCGCGACGCCAAGAGAAAGCGGAGGCCGGGTCGGTGAGCGAGACGACGGGACGCGCGTCGGGGCACGGGGATGCGGGTCTGGGTGCGGCCGGTCGTGCGGCTGGTGCGGCTGCTGCGGCCAGCGGTGTGGACGGTCGTGCGGAGGGGGGTGCGGCCAGCGGTGCGGTCGGTCGTGCGGCTGTGGGTGCGGCCAGCGGTGCGGTCGGTCGTGCGGAGGGGGGTCCGGGTGCCGGCGGTCCGGCGCGCGGTCGGCGCGACCAACTCCCGACGCCGACCCTCATCGCCTCCGACGTCGACGGCACCCTCATCGACGACGACAATGTCGTGTCGCGCCGGACACTGTCGGTGCTCGGCAAGGCCGTCGCCGCGGGCACCGAGTTCGTGCTGGCGACCGGGCGCCCGCCGCGGTGGATCGCCGAGATCACCGACCAGTTCGCCGGCACCGATGTCCGGGCCCGGTACGCGGCGTGCGCCAACGGCGCCATCCTGTACGACATCGAGCACGACCGGGTGCTGTGGTCGGCGACGCTCGGTAACGAGGCACTCACCCGACTGGGCACGCTGGCGACCGAGCGGATTCCGGGCTGCGGCATCGCCGTCGAACGGGTCGGGGAGTCTGCGCACGATTCCGCGACACCGATGTTCGTAGCCACCGCCGGCTACCAGCACGCGTGGCTCAACCCCGACCATGTCGAGGTCGGCGATGACGAGATCTTCACCGCGCCCGCCGTCAAACTGCTGGTCCGGTCGCCGGAGATGACCAGCGGCGACATGGCCGCCCGGCTCCGGGACGACGTCGGCGACCTCGCTCAGATCACCTACTCCACCGACAACGGCCTCATCGAGCTGTCGGTGCCGGACACGCACAAAGCGTCGGGGCTGCGCAGGCTGGTCGACCACGCCGGCATCGACGCCTCCTGCACGGTGGCGTTCGGCGACATGCCCAACGACGTCGAGATGCTCGGCTGGGCCCGGCACGGCGTCGCTATGTCGCAGGCGCATCCCGCCGCGATCGCCGCCGCCGACGAGGTGACCGCGGGCAACAACGATCACGGCGTCGCCCGCGTGCTGGAACGCTGGTTCTGACGGCTATTGGGGCCGCGGGCAGCGCCCAGTAGTTCCCGCTCACCCATTCGCTTCCCGCTCACCGGATTCGGTGAGCGTTAACGCAATAGGTGAGCGGGAGCGCCGCCGCCGAGGTGAGTCGTGTCTCAGCTGGCGCGCAGTCCGAATCGACGCAGCCACGGGTTGAGCGTGACGACGAGGGCGCGGCGCTCCAGGACGCTCCACGTCCATCGCACGATGACCGCACCGGTGGTCCGCAGGTCGTCCTCTCGGATCTTCTCCCGGACGACGGCGTCGGCCGCGGATTCACCGGGTCTGTGCAGTCGACCGTACTTCTGCAACCCGTCGAACTCACCGATCAGCAACTCCGCCCAGTCGAAGTCGGTCAGGTACACCTTGCCGCTGGCGCCACGGAACCGGTGCTGTAGCCGCGGTAGCGGCAGGCCGTCCTCGATCATCTGCCCGCGGCTCCACGATTCGCCGACGCTCGCGGACGCGGCGTCGGCAAAAGCGAGCGCGCTGCGAGCTACCCCTGCTCCGCGACGCCGGCGATCGTCCAGCAGGCCCGCCATCAGTGACCGGTCGGCGCCCATCCGTAGCGCGGCGTCGAGTGCGCAGAGCGCTTGGCAGAAGTTGCCGGTGGTGGCGACGTCGATGGCGGTTCGCTCGAGGCGCGTAACGGCGATCCCGTCGACCAGGACGATCTCCTCCGCCCCCACCGGCGCCGCGTGGATGTGTCGGTGCGTGCGGATCGATCCGCCCGCCGTTCGGCCGGTGGTGACGTGCACCCTGCGCAGATCGGGGTGAAGTAAAGACAGACCCAGCATGGCGGCGGCCGACGAGTGGGTCAGTGGCAGCACGTCCCCTTCGTGCCGAAGCGCTGACGTCTGTACCGCGATCGCCCGCAGGCGATGCAGACGCTGCGCACCCTCGTGACCGTCGAACTCGTCGGACGGTGGAACACAGACACCAGGAATGAGCCGGATGAGGTCGCCGTGGGCGATGGCGGCGGAGAGCCTTGCGTCTGAATACCCCGCGCTGAGGGCGGCTTGGCGGCGCACCAGGCCGTACCGATCGGTGGGAAGAGTTGTCATGCCGATCTGACGCCGAGCGGCGAACTCGGGTTCCAATCACGCAGCCATATGCCCTTCCCGCTCACCTATTGCGTTAACGCTCATTGGATCTGGTGAGCGTTAACGCAATAGGTGAGCGGGAGCAGCCGAAACGGTGCGACGAGGTGAGCGGGGTGTCGCCGTCCCCACCAACATGTGACGCGGTTGTGACCTCACCGGCTTGGCGAACCGGAGACCGTTAACTATCGTCACATGAGTCTCAATCGCCACACCAGTAACAGCCGACGCCCCGAGCCCAGACTTGCCGACCACTTCGGTCGGATGCCGGGCCCGGATCGTCGCGTGAGGAGTGCATCATCGTGAGATCTCGACTGTCGAGATCCCTGCTACCCCGGACACGACCAGGGCAGGCCCGGAATCGGGCGATGTCGCTGGCCGCGCTCGGGTTGGCGCCTGCGCTCCTCGCCGGCGGTGTCGCGGTGACCGCGATCTCGTCGTCGGAGAACGCCGACGGGATCGGACTCACCGCCGGATCGCAGGTCACCCTCATCGGTCACGGCCTCGGCCATGGCCGCGGCATGGGCCAGTGGGGTGCCTACGGGTATGCGCGAAAGGGATGGTCGGCCGGCCAGATCCTGCGGCACTTCTACGGTGGCACCACCGCGGGGAAGGCGGACAACCCCGTGATCACGGTGACCCTGTCGGGTCAGAACGCGGTCAATGTCCGCGCGGACGCCGGTATGCGGGTGGGCGGCCAGACGGTGGCTCCCGGACAGGCCGTGCGCCTGTCCGGGAACACCGCCACCATTACCAACGGGTGCGGTGGCGCCGTGGTGCGGTCGGTACCGGTCGCGCAGCCCTTCGTCGACCCGGTCAACCCGGCACCGTCGCGTCCGGCGGGTGAACTCCTCAAGTTCTGCGGGTCCGGGGCCGCCTTCCGCGGGTCGCTCGGCCTGGACGGCGGCCGCGTGGTCAACCGTCTCAACATCGACGACTACGTCAAGGGCGTCATCGCCAAGGAGAGCTCCCCGGGCTGGGCCGACACCGGCGGCATGGAGGCGCTGAAGGCGCAGGCCGTGGCCGCTCGGTCGTACGCGCTCGCCGCCATAGCCGGCGGCAAGAAGATCGACGACACCCAAAATTCGCAGGTGTACGGCGGCGTCGCCGCCGAGGATCCGCGCACCAACCGTGCGGCGGACGCCACCGCCGGGCAGATTCTCCGACAGAACGGTCAGCCGGCGTTCACCGAGTTCTCTGCGTCGACCGGCGGCTACACCGCGGGCGGACGGTTCCCGGCGGTCGTCGACGAGGGCGACGCCCTCTCGCCCAACCGCAACTGGACCGCCACCGTCAGCGCAGGCAGCATCGCGTCGGCGTTCGGCGTCGGCGCGCTCCGCAGCTTCGAGGTGATCGAGGCCAACGGTCTCGGCGCGGAGAACGGGCGCGCTCTCAAGGTTCGGGTGGTCGGATCGGCGCGGACCGTCGAGGCCACCGGCGAACAGGCCCGCACCAAGCTCCAACTGAAGTCTTCCTGGTTCTCCGTCAAGGGCCAGACCAGCAAGCCGGCGATCGTCAAGCCGCCGACCGCGCCGGGCGGTGGCGGCGGAACCGGCTCGCTCGACCTCGGCAGCCTGGGCAACCTCGGAGCCATCGGAGACCAGCTCGTGCCGGGGAGTTCGCAACTCCTCGCGCTGGCCACCGACGCGATGAACGGCAAGTACGGCGACCTGGGCGGCATCACCGGTCCGCTCGGTAAGGCGCTCGGTGTCCCGACGCTCACCCCGGACGGCGCGGGCGCGGTCCAGTTGTTCCAGAAGGGGATGATGTTCTTCAGCAAACCGACTGGTGCGCACGCGCTGGCCGGACCCGCGCTGGCGAAGTATCAGGCCCGCGGCGGCGTGGCCATGCTCGGCTTCCCGCGCGCCGACGCACTCCGCTGATCGACGACCCGCTGGGGTAGTTCTCCGGGAGGCAACTACGCCGGCCGGGCCCACCAGACCGGACTGCAACTACACGGAAAACTCGCAACTACACGCGATGCTTTCCGTGTAGTTGCGAGGAATCCGTGTAGTTACCGTGCCCGGAGCCGGATCGGCGCGCACTGTTCCCTCGGCCGCTGCCCCGACCGGCTCAAGCACTGCCCCGACCGGCTCAGCGCGCCGACCCCCTTGGGTGCGGTGATTTCGATACGGCGACTCGCTGCGCTCGCTGCCTACTCAACCACCGAGATGCGCGGGCCGCTGCTCCGACCCGTTCAGCGCTGACCCGACCACATCCGCGACCTGCTGCCCTCAGCGCTGCCCCGACCCGCGCTCAGCGCGGCCCCGACCCGCTCAGTTACTGTCCGGACCAGCGGCGATGACCTGCCGCGCGACCTCGACGAGCTTGGTGTTCGAGTCCTGGGAGAGGCGTGCGAGCAGCCGGAACGCGGCATCCGCGTCGATCCGGTAGCGCTCCATGATCATGCCCTTCGCCTGGCCGATGAGATCCCGGCTGCTCAGCGCCATGCGGAGCTGTTCCCGCTCGCGGACGGCGGCGAACGCGATCGCCGCGTGCGCGGCGAACAGTTCACCCATCGACCGCGCCTCGGCATCGAAGCCGTCGACCAGGGCGCTGTGCAGATTCAGGGCACCGAAGTCGTTGCCGTCGATGTAGAGGCAGAAGCACACCATCGAGTTGATCCCGATGCCGGCCGCACCGTCGGCGAAACGCGGCCACCGGGTCTCGGTGCGCATGTCGTCGACCCAGATCGTCTCGTCGCTCACCGCGGCGCGCACACACGGACCCTCGCCGAGTTCCTGCTGCAGCTCGTCGCATTTGAGCGCCGGCGCGCCCACCGCCACCGGTGTCGCGATCTCACCCTTGGTCACCATGGTGACGCTGGCGTACTCGGCGCCGGGGATGGTGTCTACCGCGGCCTGCGAGATCGCCAGCAGTACCGCATTGGTGTCTTCGCGTTCCGCCTGTAACTCCCGGACGATCTCCGGCATTCGCGACGCGAAACCAATAGCGACTTCAGTCATCGCTGACTCCTCCCGTGCCCGCGCCCCACGGCGCCCGCGGCTGGTTGCCGCGACATGCTCGACCCGGTAACGGCCCGGGGGTCACGACCCCACGGCGCAGACCCAGATCCGCAGCGCAGGGTCACCGTATCGAACTCCAACGTGCGGTCCAACGCCTCCAGACCGAATGAATAGATCGTACCCGGCGGGAGCATCGACTAGGGTGCCCGACCAGCGAGAAGGTGAACGCGGCGCGTGCCCGGCCGGGGTGACGTCCGAGTTCGGTTACCCTGAACTCCCGTGGTAACCAATAGCAGTGTCGAGGTGAGCAGCGCAGACGCGGGCGGAGCGGCCCCGGGCGGCGCCGATCTCGGCCAGTACGACCTGATCGTGGTCGGGTCGGGGTTCTTCGGTCTGACCATCGCCGAACGCGCCGCCACCCAGCTCGACAAGAAGGTCCTCGTCCTCGACCGTCGTGAGCACATCGGCGGCAATGCGTACTCGTCACCCGAGCCGACCACCGGCATCGAGGTGCACCGGTACGGCGCGCACCTGTTCCACACCTCCAACCAGCGCGTCTGGGACTACGTCAACCAGTTCACCGACTTCACCGGCTACCAGCACCGCGTGTTCGCGATGCACGACGGTCAGGCCTACCAGTTCCCGATGGGGCTGGGACTGGTCAGCCAGTTCTTCGGCCGGTACTTCAGCCCCGACGAGGCGCGCGCGCTCATCGCCGAACAAGCTGCCGAATTCGACACCGCGCAGGCCCGGAACTTCGAGGAGAAGGCCATCAGCCTCATCGGGCGCCCGCTGTACGAGGCGTTCATGAAGCACTACACGGCCAAGCAGTGGGAAACCGATCCGACCAACCTGCCCGCCGCGAATATCACCCGACTGCCGGTGCGCTACACGTTCGACAACCGCTACTTCAACGACACCTACGAGGGCTTGCCGGTGGACGGCTACACGGCCTGGTGCGAGAACATGGCCGCCGACGACCGGATCGAGGTCCGTCTCGGCGTCGACTGGTTCGACGTGCGCGACGAACTCCGCGCCGCCAACCCCGACGCGCCGGTGGTCTACACCGGCCCGCTGGACCGCTACTTCGACTACTCGGCCGGCCGACTCGGCTGGCGCACACTGGATTTCGAGGTCGAGGTGCTCGACACTGGCGACTTCCAGGGCACCCCGGTGATGAACTACAACGACGCCGACGTGCCGTACACGCGCATCCACGAGTTCCGGCACTTCCACCCCGAGCGCACCAACTATCCGACGGACAAGACCGTCATCATGCGGGAGTACGGGCGGTTCGCGAAGGACGACGACGAGCCCTACTACCCGATCAACACTCCCGACGACCGCGCGATGCTGGCCGAATACCGTGGCCTGGCCCGTGCCGAGACGGCCTCGTCGAACGTGCTCTTCGGCGGCCGGTTGGGGACCTATCAATACCTGGACATGCACATGGCGATCGCGAGCGCGCTCACCATGTTCGACAACACGCTGGCGCCGCACCTGCGAGACGGCGCGCCGCTGGCGCAAGCCGAGGCGGAGTAGATGACCGTGACGAGCCCGCAACCCACCGACGCGCCCGCTCCCGAGGCGACCGACTCGAAGGCCGTTTCCCTGCTGCAGCGGGTGATCTTCCCGCGGCCCGGTGAACCGCTGGACGTGCGCTCGCTGTACCTGGTGGAGTCGGAGAACAACGCCCGCCGCGCCCACGCACCCAGCCGTACGTCGGTGCTCCTCGGCGGCGAGTCGGAGGTGAGCTTCGAGAGCTACTTCAACGCCTTCGCCGCCTCCTACTGGCGTCGGTGGAGTGTGCTGACGTCGGTGGTGCTGCGCGTCGAGGTCACCGGCACCTGCCGGGTCGACCTGTACCGGTCCAAGATCGACGGCTCCCGCATCGGCATCGGCGGCGATCTGGTACCGACGGACGAAAGCGGTTCGGGGGTCATCGAATTCGAGCTCGACCTGGGACCGTTCGAGGACGGCGGGTGGATCTGGTTCGACGTCACCACCGACACCGACACCGAGATCACCTCGGCCGGGTGGTACGCGCCGATCGAGCCGCCGGCCGGCCCGGACACCAAGCGAGTGACCGTCGGTATCCCCACCTTCAACCGGCCCGCGGACGCGGTCAGCGCGATGGCGGCCCTGACCTCCGACCCGCTCGTCGACGAGGTGATCGACGCGGTGCTGATGCCCGACCAGGGCAACCGCAAGGTCGTCGACGAACCCGGATATGCCGATGCCGCAGCGGCTCTCGGCGATCGGCTGCACATCTTCGACCAGCCGAACCTCGGCGGCTCCGGCGGGTACGCCCGCATCATGTACGAGGCGTTGCGCCGCACCGACAGCCCGTACGTGCTCTATATGGACGACGACATCGCGATCGAACCGGACTCGATCCTGCGCGCCCTCGCCATGTCGCGGTTCGCCAAGACCCCGATGCTGGTCGGTGGCCAGATGCTCAACCTGCAGGATCGCAGCCACCTGCACTGCATGGGTGAGGTCATCAACCACAACACCTTCATGTGGACCGCGGCACCCTTCGTCGAGTACGACCACAACTTCGCGAAATATCCACTGCGCGACCGGGAGAACTCCAAGAACCTGCACCGGCGCATCGACGTCGAGGGCAACGGCTGGTGGATGTGCATGATCCCGCGTGCATGCGCGGAGCAGATCGGCCTGCCGATGCCGCTGTTCATCAAGTGGGACGACTGGGAGTTCGCGCTGCGCGCGGCCAAGGCCGGCTATCCCACGGCGACGATCCCCGGCATCGCGATCTGGCACATGGCGTGGAGCGACAAGGACGACGCCATCGACTGGCAGGCGTACTTCCACCTGCGTAACCGGCTCGTCGTCGCCGCGATCCACCACGACGGCCCGATCGGCGGCATCCTCAAGTCGATGACCAAAGCCACCGCGAAACATCTGCTCTGCCTGGAGTATTCGACCGTCGCGATCCAGAACGAGGCGATCCGCGACTTCCTCGCCGGACCCGACCACATCCGCGACCTGCTGCCCACGGCGCTGCCCAAGATCGCCGGAATGCGCAAGCAGTACCCGGACGCGGTGGTGCTGCCGTCGGCTCAGGTGCTGCCCCGAACCACCGGGGAGGCAACGCATCTGGGCACGCAGCCGCCGACCAACCCGATCGCCAAGATCCGGGCGCTCGCGGCCAGCGTGGTGAACAACGCCCGCCCGGCCGATCCGCGCCATCACGAGGTGCCGCAGGCCAACTACCCGCCGATCGAGGCGCGCTGGTTCAGCCTGGGCCGGGTCGACGGCGTGACCGTGACGACCGCGGACGGTCGGGGTGTGGTCTACCGGCAACGCGACCGCGACAAGATGATCGCGCTGGCCCGTGAATCCGCCGCGCTGGTGCGCGAACTGAAGGAACGGTTTCCCGAGCTCAAGGAGCGCTACCGCGCGCAACACCGGGACCTGACCAGTGAGGAGAGCTGGGCGCGTGTCTTCGGAATCGACTGACCTCGACACCGCGGCATCGTCGGCGTCTCCGGAGGAGATCGCGGCCCTGCCCGAGCCGACCGGTGAGGTCGCCGCATTGATCGCCGTACAGGACGCCGTCGCCGACCGGCCGGGGGTGCGGCCCGCCGCCCGCGGCCTGTCCCACTTCGGGGAACACTCGCTCGGCTGGCTGGCCGTCGGCGCGATTGGCTGGGCGTCCGCCCGACGTCGCGGGGACACCGACGCACAGCGGAAGTGGATCGAAGCCGGCGTCGGTGCGTTTGGCGCCCACGCCGCGTCGGTGATCATCAAGCGGATCGTGCGCCGTCGCCGGCCGAGCGACCCGCGGATCACCGTCGGCGTGTCCACGCCCAGCCGGTTGAGCTTCCCGTCCTCGCACGCGACGTCGACCACCGCCGCGGCAATTCTCATCGGACGGGCCGCCGGCGCACCGCCGCTGCTGATCCCCGGGATCCTGGTGCCGCCGATGTTGCTCTCCCGGCTCGTGCTCGGGGTGCACTACCCGTCCGATGTGGCTGCCGGGGCCGGGATCGGGGCGGCGAGCGCCGCCGCGGTCGTCGCGGGCGATAAGGTGCTGCTCGGCCGCGTCACCAGGAACAGGGTCGGCACCAGCAGGTTCGCCGGGAACAGGGAGAAGGCATGAGCGAGGAGCCGATCGAGCACGAGCCGGTGCTCGGTCCACCCAAGAACCTGGCGACCGGACTGATCAAGGCGGTCCGGCCACGGCAGTGGGTGAAGAACGTCCTCGTGCTGGCTGCGCCGCTGGCCGCGGGCACGATTACCGACGCCGACGTGCTGTGGCGGGCGGGCATCGCGTTCGTTGCATTCTGCCTGGCCGCCTCCTGCATCTACCTCATCAACGACGCCATCGACGTCGAGTCCGACCGCAATCACCCGACGAAGCGATTCCGGCCGATCGCCGCCGGAGTGGTGCCGCAGTCGCTGGCGTACATCCTGGCGGTGATCCTCGGCCTCGGCGCGCTCGCGGTGTCATTCGCCGCCAACTGGCAGACCGCGGTGGTGATCGCGGTGTACCTGGTGGTGCAGCTCGGCTACTGCTTCGGGCTCAAGAATCAGGCCGTCATCGACATCTGCATCGTGTCGTCCGGCTTCCTGCTGCGTGCCATCGCCGGTGGTGTGGCCGCACAGATCCCGCTGTCCCAGTGGTTCCTGCTGGTGATGGCGTTCGGCTCGCTGTTCATGGCGGCGGGTAAGCGGTACGCCGAACTCGTCCTCGCCGAGCGGACCGGCGCGAAGATCCGTAAGTCCCTGCGCTACTACACCGCCACCTACCTGCGGTTCGTGTGGACACTGTCGGCCACCGCGGTCGTGCTGTTCTACGGGCTGTGGGCGTTCGACAAGAACGCCGGTCACGACACCAACGTCGCTTACGCCATTTCGATGGTCCCGTTCACGGTGGCGATCCTGCGCTACGCGGTCGACGTCGACGGTGGTGCGGCCGGCGAACCGGAGGAGATCGCGCTCGGTGACCGGGTGCTGCAGATCCTGGCGGTCGCGTGGATAGTATGCGTGGGTGTCGCGGTCTATGCAGTTAACTGACCCGCCCGCAAACGACCCGCCCGCGACCGACCCGCTCGCGACTGACCCCGCCGACACGCGCCGCAGGCAACGGCCCGGTAGGCATCGGCTGATCGAACGGATCGACGCCGACGACGATCGGCTCACCGGCGAGCGCCGCACCGGCGAGCGGCCGGTCGAACCGGACCGGACCGGCACCCCGAAACCCCACGACGTCGAGCCCGACGGCGACGGCGGCAAACACCTCGACCCCGACCGTGCCGACGGCGATGCCGTGGACCGCTCCGGCGGGGACCCGCCGGACGGTCCGGGGCGCCGCACCCGGCGCCGGGGTTGGGGTGCGCGGCAATGGATTCCGGCGATCAGCCTGCTGGTCGGCGCGACGGTGGTGACCACCTTCTTCGCGATCGGCGTCTGGCAGCGCCGCTGGATCGCCGACGACGGCCTGATCGTGCTGCGCACGCTGCGCAACCTGTTCGCCGGCAACGGCCCGGTGTTCAACGCGGGCGAGCGGGTCGAGGCGAACACCTCGACCGCGTGGACCTACGTGTTGTGGTTCTGGGCGTGGGTCACCGACGGGCAGCTCGAGTACGTCGCCCTCTGGGTGGCACTGGTGCTGTCGGTGTCGGCGATCCCGATCGCGATGTTCGGTACCGCGCGGCTGCTGAGCACCCGGCTCGGCGGCCTCACCGGCGACGGCTACACGCTGCTGCTGCCGCTGGGCTCGGTCATCTACATCGCACTGCCGCCGGCCCGCGACTTCGCCACCAGTGGTCTGGAGAACGGTCTCTGCATCTTCTGGGCGGCGGTGCTGTGGTGCCTGCTGATCGCCTGGAGCAGACGCCGCGGCGGGGGCGGCCGCGCCACCGCGGCGGTGTTATTCCTGGCCTTCTGGGCCGGGCTGGCGCCGCTGGTGCGGCCGGAACTCACCGTTATCGGTGGGTTGGCGCTCCTGATGGTCGTCGTCGCGCCGTCGTCGTGGTGGCTGCGGATCGGCGTCGTGCTCGTCGCCGCCGTGCTGCCGGTCGGCTACCAGATCTTCCGGATGGGCTACTACGCGCTGCTGGTGCCCAACCCCGCGGTCGCCAAGGACGCCAGCGGATCCAAGTGGCAGCAGGGCTTTGCCTACCTGACCAATCTGTTCGGGCCCTATGTGCTGATCCTGCCGGTCGTGCTGGCGATCGTCGCCGGGGTGCTGCTCGCGGTCGGGTACCGCTGGCGGGTCACCGGCCGCACGTCCGAGGTCGCGGAAGCCGCGGTTGCGGGCGCCGACACCGACGCCCCGTCGTCGGCCTCCCGGCGTAGCTGGCGGGAGCGGCTGCACCGCGCTTCCCGGTCGGTGCAGACCCCGGCGGCCGTCGTGACCGTCACGGTGCTCGGCGGGCTCATCGTCGGCGTGTACTGGCTCCGCCAGGGCGGGGACTTCATGCACGGACGCGTGCTGCTGACGCCGCTGTTCATCCTGCTGCTGCCGGTGATGGTCGTCCCGGTGACGATCCCCGCCCAGCTGCGGACGGTCCTGCGCGGCGACCGGTCCGCGGACCGCGCGGCAGCCCCGGCCGCGACGCAGGCACCGGCCCAGCCCGCCGAGGACGCCGACTCCGAGACATTCGTCACCGATCGTGCCGAGAGTCGCCCCGCCGAGCGGGACGAGGGTGGCCCCACCGAGCGGGGCGAGGGTCGCCCCGCCGACCGGGACGGCGAGGGGGACGACCCCGGCCGCGACTACGACGTCGACCACTTCGGACGCGACGATCGCGCCGACCTGCCTGACGACACCACCCAGGCCCGCGATTCGGCCGGGACCACCGACGGCGTGGCTCGGCGGCGCCGGCGGGCCGCCGTGCTGCAACTCGCCGGGTCGGCGGTGATGGCCGCGCTGGTCATCACCACCGCGATCTGGGCGATCCTGTGCCACCAGAATGTGCTGCCCAACGCGGGCATCGACATCGGCCGCAGCGGCATCGTCGACGAGCGCCGCTTCTACGTGACCAACATGGGTAACGAGAATCCGGTCACCGCGGCCGATTACCTCGACTACCCGCGGATGCGGGCGATGGTCGAGGAGATCGACGAACACCGTCAGGAGGGCGGCGTCATCCTGCCGTCGTTCAACTACGACGAGTGGTACGTGGCGCAACTTCCCGAGGTCATGCCGAAGGGGGCCAAACGCCAGGTCACCGTGTACTTCCTCAACCTCGGGATGACGAGCATGAACGCTCCGCTCGACGTCCGAGTCGTCGACCAGATGGGCCTGGCCTATCCGTTGGCCGCGCACACCGAGCGGCTCGAGGACGGCCGCATCGGTCACGACAAGATCCTGCCGTCGGAGTGGGTGGTCGCCGAGTCGGGCGCGTATCCCCGCCGCCCGATCCTGCCCAATTACCTGGACGAAGACCTGGTGCGGCAGGCGCAGGTCGCGTTGACCTGTCCGGAGACCAAGGCCCGGTTCGCGTCCTTCGAGGGCCCGTGGACCTTCGCCCGGTTCAAGAGCAATCTCGCGCAGGCCGTCGACTTCAGCGACTACCGGATCGCCCGGGAACCCGAATACGAAATCCAGCGGTGCGGGCTGCAGATGCCGCCGCGGATCAATCCGCGCTGAGGCGCTGGCCGGGTCGGCTGAGGCGCTGGCCGGGTCGGGTGCCGCCGGCCGTCGTGAGGCGCGGACACCGTCTCCGACCGCCGAGAATCCGTGTTCGGCACGACCGCCGGCCGTGACCGAGTTGCGGCCGATTGTCTCGGATCGGTAACGTCCGCCCCTGAGTTTCCGATAAGAGGATGTGTCCGGTGGTGAGCCGGTCGCGAGGGGTAACCGACCACCGGCACCCGGACTGTGAGTGACGTCACAGTCTTTGTCAGTGGTTTGGGGCATGCAATAGGCTCCCCAGCGGCTCACGTGTGCGCGATTCCGACCGGTATCGACACCCGTAAGGGGGCCGTGCCGGGGGTGTCGCGACACGGTTCACCAGATCGTTAAGGAGCCGGCGGCGCGTACAGGAGTGTGCGGCGTCGTCGGGGTGAAGAGAGAGAGTTCAGTCGTATGGGTGTAGGTGTGAGGGCGGCCGGGCGATTCCGGCTCCGCAGCAGACTCGTCGCCGCGGCGGTGGCCATGATGACCGTCGCCGGGCTGGCCGCAGTCGTGGGCGGTGCCGGACCGGCGGACGCACGGATCAACGGCACCCCGGGGGCGCGGACTGCGTACATCGGTAGCTGCGGTATGCCGAGCAAGTCGGGTGGACCGGCGGGCACCGTCAAGGTGCGCTACTGGAAGAAGCCGGGTAACCGGACGTCGGTGGTGCTGCTCGACGGCATGCGCGCCCAGTACGACTACTCCGGCTGGGAGTTCAACACCAACGTCCAGGAGCTGGTCAACCGCGGCGTCAACGTCGTGGAGCCGATCGGCGGACCCGCCAGCTTCTACATGAACTGGGCGGCCCCTAGTAACTTCAACAACCAGGGCTTCACGTACCGCTGGGAATGCGTCATCAACAACAGCCTGGTGCCGTGGATGCGTGCCAATGGCTTCAAGGGACGTGGCCTGAACGGCAAGGCCGCCAAGTACGCGATCATGGGCCTCTCGTCCGGTGGTAACGCCGCGCTGGTGCTCGCCTCCAAGCGCCGCGACCAGTACTACGCCGCGGGCTCGCTGTCCGGCTACAACTGGCTGAGCGCCCCGGGTATGCGCACCATGATCCGGCTCGCCATGCTCGACGTCGATCCCAAGCCGTGGAACGTCGACTCGATGATGGCGCCGTGGTCGCCCGAGTGGTTCAACAACGACCCGTTCATGCGACTGAACCGGATGCAGGGCCTGAAGCTCTACACCGGCTCCGGCAACGGTCTGTTCGGTCAGCACAACGCGCTGCCCAATGTGTTCGACGACCTGTTCAAGGGCTCGACGCTCGAGGTGCTGGCGCTGGCCCAGCGCAAGGCCTTCGAGGCCGCGGCGGTGCTGCAGGGCATCCCGATCATGACCTACGACGCGCCGGGTACCCACGCCTGGGGCTACTGGCAGGACATGGTCTGGAACGCGTACGCGCGCGGCTTCTTCCGCTGACGCGTCACCGCGACGACTAGCCGAACCCCGGCCGGACACGTTCCGGCCGGGGTTCGTCGTTTCCGTGTCCGCAGCGCAGCCGGCCCCGGCATCGGCCGCACCGGTTGATCGGGCCGTGGCGCGCATCATCCGACCCCTGAATGGTCGGGTGGGCGCCGGGCTTCAGTCACTGGTGATTGAGCCCGCCGAGTTGGTCGTCACCCGCCCCCGGGGCCGCAACTACACGGAAAACTCGCAACTACACGCAATGCTTCCTGTGTAGTTGCGAGGAATCCGTGTAGTTGTCGGGCTGTGGCCCCGGCACCCGTGGCCCCGGCGCCCGTGGTCGGCCCGCGTCGCCCGCGCAGTGCCGCGGCACGCCACCCGACGCCGACCGCTGACCGACCGGCCACGCGACACCGCCCCGACACCAGCGCCGCCGACAGCCCCGACCATGAGGCCCGGCCACGCGGCACCCACACCGGACGCCATCATTCCGAACCCCTCACGCATCACAAGTCACACAATTCCCACACGCCACAGCGTGGCGCGCACACATCACCGCAACCGACGTGTAAGAAACACCTGAGGCGTTTGATGTTGATGTGACGAGTGTGACTGATGGGGATTCAGCTCGCACTGCGATGAGCGCCGATGAGCTCTCGGCGCGAACGTGAAGGAGTCTTGTGCGATGCGGCAGGTGACAGGCGGTACCGGTGGTCGGGCGTGGCGGGTCGCTCGGTCCACTCGGACGACGGTGGCAGCCCTCGGGGTGACGGTCGCGCTGGCCGTCGGCGGCGCGGCGTACGCGACGGCCGAACCCGCCCCCGCACCGCCACCGCCGCCGTCCGCGCCCCGTGCTCCGGCGCCCCCGCCCTCGCCTGCGGCCCCGTCGCCGTCGGAGCCCGCACCGGCGCCGGCACCACAGGCCGCTCCCGCGGCGCAGCCCGCGGACCAGCCCGCCCGGATCACCCGGACCTACTGGTACACCGACCGTCGGGTGGCGCTGTGGGTGTTCTCACCGTCGATGAATACCGAGATCCAGGTGCAGCTGCTGCTCGCCCGCGACTGGTATCGCAATCCGACGGCGAAGTTCCCGCAACTGACCATGCTGGACGGACTGCGCGCCCAGGACGACCAGAGCGGCTGGATCCTCAACACCGACGTCGTCGACTTCTACAAGGACAAGAACGTCAACGTCATCCTGCCGATCGGCGGCGAGTCGAGCTTCTACACCAACTGGCTCAAGCCCGACCGCGGCAAGAACTACCAGTGGGAAACCTTCCTCATTCGCGAACTCCCGCCGCTCATCGAGGGCGACTGGCGGTCCACGACGGTCCGGGGCATCGAGGGCCTGTCGATGGGTGGTACGGCCGCGATGATGCTCGCGTCCCGCAACCCGGGCTTCTACAAGTTCGCCGGATCGTTCTCCGGCATCCTGCAGCTGACCTCGTACGGGATGCCGCAGGCGATCCAGTTCGCGCAGCGCGACGGCGGCGGCTACGACTCGATCAAGATGTTCGGCACGCCGAGCAACCCGGCGTGGAAGGAGCACGACCCGTTCGAGCTCGCCGAGAAGTTACGCGGCACCAGCCTGTACATGTCGTCGGGCAACGGCCTGATCGGCCCGTACGACAAGCCGTCCGACATTCCGATGCTGGCGACCAACTACTCCGGAGTCGGACTCGAACTGCTGAGTCGGGTCACCACCCAGCAGTTCGCGATGAAGCTCAATCGTCTCGGCATTCCGGGACAGGCCAACTACCGGCCGTCGGGCACCCACACGTGGAAGTACTGGGAGTTCGAGAAGACCCAGGCGTGGCCACAGGCGGCGGCGGCCCTCGGGCTGTCCGGCGACCGGGTCGCCTGCCGCGTCGGCGGGGCGTTCAAGAAGGCCGTCGCGGGCAACAAGGACATCGGCCGCTGCCTCACACCGGAGTACGCCGTGCCCGGTGGCCGCGCTCAGGACTTCACCGGGGGTCGGATGTTCACCGGCCCGAAGGGACCCAAGTTCGTCACCGGCGCGATCGGTGGCGCCTACGCGGGCGCCGGCGGACCCGGCGGCCGGCTCGGATTGCCGACCAGCAACGAGATGCCCACCCGCGACCGCAAGGGTCGGGTCAACACCTTCGAACGCGGGCGCATTACCTGGACGGCGCGCGACGGGGCCCGCATCACCCGATGACCAATGGCCCGGCCCGGCTCGCGCCGAGGGGTGTCCACACCCTCGGCGCGGGGTGTGCCAGGCCTGAGATCTCGCTGAGTAATCGCGACGTTTTCGCAGGTCGCGGGGTCTCGGTGGTCGGGAACGGCCGTGCGGACGGGTAGCCTTGCCGTGGTCGGCCCGGACAAGGTGGGCCGACGTGTGACGACAGGACGCGTAGTCCCGGGCGGGGATCGGGGTGCCGCCGCCACCTGCGGGTGCGGGTACGTGAGCCGACGAGGAAAGTGATGATGACGAAGTTCCTGAGGATGGGTGTGATGGTCGCCGGTGCCGCGCTGGCATTCGGCTCGGTCACCGCCTGCTCCGACGATTCGACCGCGAGCGCGCCGATCACCAGTGAGCCGGTGACGACCACCTCGATGTACGCCAGCGGATCGAGTGCCACCTCCAGCGCCCCGTCGTCGGCGGCGGAGTCGCCCGACGACGCGTCCGCGACCACCACTGCGCCGCGCGGCAGCGCCGACGATCTGCCCGCGACCGCGCCGCCCACCCGGACCCAGGGCAATGACGGCAACACCAACGGCGGCAGCGGTGGCGGTGGCGCGATCACCGGCCCAGGGGGCCAGCAGTTGTCCGGCAAGCCGGCGAAGTACCTGCAGCGGCTCAAGTCGCAGCGCGTCGAGTTCATGGGGGACACCGACAACGGCGTGGCCCTCGACGTCGCCGAGTACATCTGCGCCCAGCAGCGCAAGGGCACCGATCCCACCACCGTGCGGGCCTACGTCACCGCGTTCGTGGGCCCCGGCACCAAGAATGTGGCGGAAGCCAACAGCAAGGCCGACAAGGTGATCTCGGCCGCCCGCGACGAATACTGCTGAACCGATGACCACGGCAGGTAAGGCTCGGCGACCGGGCACGGTCGAGGTCGGCGAGCGATGAACGCGGCGCGCAAGTCGGGCCGCCGCCGCGGCCCCGGCAAACTTCTCCTGGCGCTGGCCGCGCTGGCGATCCTGGCGGTCGTGCTGGTCATCATCCTGGTGATCACGCTGCTGCGGCCGGGTCCGCCGCCGATTCCCGGCGGCGAGGGGCCGTCGACCTCGGCGCCGCCGTCCCGGCCGCAGGCGCAGCCGGCCGACTGCCCCGACGTGCTGACCCTGGTGATCCCGGGCACCTGGGAGTCGTCGGCCACCGACGACCCGATCAACCCGAAAGCCAAGCCCGCGTCGCTGATGAAGCGCATCGCCACCCCGCTCGGCAACGACTACCCGGAGTCGCGGACGACCGTCTACACGGTGCCCTATGTCGCCGAGTTCCGGAACCCGGCGAATCTCGCCGACCGGCAGACCGACTACAACGCCTCCCGCGCACAGGGCTACAAGCGCGCGGCCGGCAAGATCATCAGCACCAACGAGAAGTGCCCGCTGACCCGCTACGTCATCATGGGCTTCTCCCAGGGCGCGGTGATCGCCGGCGACCTCGCCAGCAACATCGGCAACGGCCGCGGCGTCCTCGACGAGAGCGAACAGGACCTGGTGCTCGGTGTCGGCCTCATCGCCGACGGACGCCGTCAGGCCGCCGACCAGAAGGACATCGGACCCAACCCGCCGGGAGTCGGCGCCGAGGTCGCGCTCGCCGGGATGGGCGGCATGGTGCCCGGGATGACGATGACCGGACCGCGTAACGGCGGCTTCGGAGCGCTGCGCGACAAGGTCGTATCTATTTGTGCCCCAGGCGATCTGATCTGTGACTCGCCGACCATCGCCAACCCGCTCGGCGCGGCCAACCAGCTCATCGGCGCGCTGAACAATCCCGTGCACGCGATGTACGCGACCCCGCGGTACTGGTCGACCAATGGCGTCACCGCGACCCAGTGGCTCTACGGTTGGGCCGACAAGCTGATCGCCGACGCGCCACGGCCGAACCACAAGTAGCGGCCACGAGCCGCGCCGCACCGACCGCACGATCGCGCCGCGGCGCCGCCCGTCCGCGCCACTCCCACGCCGGCGCGCGCGTCGCGACAGGCGCGGACGCGTGGAGGTGGCGCGGGGATGCCGACGCGTCGAGGCGGCCGCGACAGGCGCGGACGCGCAGAGGTTGCGCGGGATGCCGACGCGGCGGGACGACCGCGACAGGTTTGGGCAGGCGGCACGCGCTGCACTACCGTGATCCAGCGACGATGCCGGACCGCAGCGCACTCCCACGCCGGGCGTGTGCGCCCCCCGAGGCGTTCCGGCGACCGCGCCGCCCACCGACGAGGAGACCACCGCGATGACCCAAGCCCCGACCGAGCCGGGCACCCTCCGCAAGTTCCGCTTCGGTGCGGGCGGCGAGGGCAACAAGGACGAGGGTGGCGCCCGCAAGTTCGTCAAGCTCGCCCAGACCGCCGAGGAGTACGGCTACGACACCTTCGCCGTCCCCGACCACCTCGGCAACCAGGTGGGCCCGCTGGCGGCGCTCGGTGCGCTGACGCAGGCCACCAGCACGATCCGACTGGGCACCTCGGTGCTGGCCAACGGGTGGCGCCATCCGGCGCTGCTGGCCAAGGAGGCCAACACCATCGACGTGCTCAGCAAGGGGCGCCTCGAGCTCGGCATCGGCGCCGGCTGGATGAAGGAGGAGTTCGACAAGGCGGGCATCGAGTTTGAGTCACCGGGCACCCGCATCCGGCGCCTGGACGAGTCGTTGACCATCCTCGACGGCCTGATGCGCGGCGAGACGGTCACCTTCGACGGCGAGTTCTACCAGATCAACGGGCTGGAAGGGTCGCCGCGGCCGCGGCAGGGTCCGCGCCCGCCGATCGCGGTCGGCGGCGGCGGACCGAAGATGCTGGCGCTGGCGGCCAAGCACGCCGACATCATCTCGGTGGCTCCGGGCACCACGCCGGACGGCAAGATGAAGCTGTCGGATATGACGATCGAGAAGACGGCCGAGCGTGTCGACAACATCCGGCGCGCGGCCGGCGACCGCTTCGACGACATCGAACTCAACTGGACCATCGCGGTCATCGTGATCACCGACGACCGGCAGGCCACCGCCGAGATGGCCCTCAAGGCACTCGACCAGGGCTACCCGCCCAATATCGCCCGCGACACCGACTTCACCGTCGAGGATGTGCTGTCCTCGCCGTATATCGCGATCGGCAGCTTCGAGGAGATCGCCGATCAGATTCGCGAGGTGCGGCGCCGCACGGCGATGTCGTACGTCGGTGTCTTTCCCACCCAGATGGATGCGTTCGCACCGGTCCTGGGGTTGCTGAAGGGGGAGTAGCATGACCGTCGATCTCCCAACGGAGAACGACGACAACCTCGCGCCGGGGACGAGTCCGGTCGGCCACGCATCGCACTACGCGATCATGCGGACGATGCAGGACGGCACACCGCAGCTTTGACCTGCGCGACTAATTCGTATGCGTAAGAACACCTGCGCTACCGTGTCCTGCGGTAGTACGGAGGTGGGCGGCGACGCGGCCGGATGGCACCACGGGGAGTGCCACACGGGGGTTTCCGCTGAGAGTTCCGCCGACCGCCCAGTGGGGGCCACAGGAGTAGTGAATGCTGAACACCGAATTTGAGCAGTTCCTCGACGAGAACGGCAATCTGCGGTTCACCGAGGACGCGACGCTCGTCGACTACGTCGAGCGCAACGTGCGCGAGGAGGCCGACACCCTCGCGTACCGATTCATCGACTACAGCCGCGAACGCGACGGCGAGCCGCAAGACCTGACCTGGGCGCAGTTCGGCAAGCGGCTGCGGGCGGTCGCCGCGCGGCTGCAGCAGGTCACCAAGCCCGGTGACCGGGTGGCGATCCTGGCACCGCAGTCGCTGGAGTACGTCATCGGCTTCTTCGCCGCGCTCTACGCGAGCAATGTCGCGGTGCCGCTGTTCAGCCCGGACGAGCCCGGCCACACCGACCGGCTGACCGCGGTCCTCGCCGACTGCGAGCCGACCGCCATCCTGACCTCCACCAAATCGGCGGAAGCGGTGCGCGACTTCTTCGCCGACCGTCCCGCCAAGGAGCGGCCGCGGGTCATCGCGGTGGACGCGGTGCCCGACTCGGTCGGGTCGAGTTGGGTGGCGCCGGTCGCCGGCAAGGACCACAACAAGGACACCGTCGCCTACCTGCAGTACACGTCGGGCTCCACCCGGGTGCCCGCGGGCGTGGAGATCACTTACCAGGCGGTCGCCGCGAACGTGCTGCAGATGTACGACTGCATCGAGATCGACCGCAACGCACGCGGCGTCACCTGGCTGCCGATGTTCCACGACATGGGCCTGCTCACGGTGATCCTGCCGGCGCTGGGCGGCAAGTACATCACCATCATGAGCCCGCAGGCGTTCGTGCGCCGTCCCGGCCGCTGGATCAAGGAACTCGCCGCCGAGGCCGACAACGCGCCGACCTATGCCGCCGCGCCGAACTTCGCCTACGAGCACGCGGCGGCCCGCGGTCTGCCGAAGTCGGGTGAGAACCTCGACCTGTCCAACGTGATCGGCCTGATCAACGGATCCGAGCCGGTCACCGTCAGTTCGATGAAGAAGTTCAATGAGGCCTTCGGCCCGTACGGCCTGCCCAAAACCGCGATCAAGCCGTGCTACGGCATGGCCGAGGCAACGCTGTTCGTGTCGGCGACGCAGCGCGACAACGAGGCCAAGGTCATCTACGTCGACCGGGAGGAACTGAACGCCGGCCGCTTCAAGGTCGTCGATCAGCACGCCCCGAACGCGGTCGCGCAGGTGTCCTGCGGTCAGGTGGCGCTCAGCCAGTGGGCGGTGATCGTCGACCCGGAGACCGCTACCGAACGTCCCGACGGTCAGGTCGGCGAGATCTGGCTGCACGGCCTCAACATCGGTGCCGGCTACTGGAACAAGCCGGAGGAGTCCGTCGAGACCTTCCACAACACGCTGGACCATCCGCTCGCCGAGGGCAGCCACGCGCAGGGCGCCGAGCCCGACGCCGAGTGGATGCGCACCGGTGACTACGGCGTCTGGTTGGACGGCGAGCTGTACATCACCGGCCGCGTGAAGGATCTCGTCATCGTGGACGGCCGCAATCACTACCCGCAGGACCTGGAGTTCAGCGCACAGGAGGCCAGCAGCAGCCTGCGCCCCGGCTTCGTCGCGGCGTTCGCCGTGCCGGCCAACGAGTTGCCCCCGCTGGTATTCGAGCAGTCCACGAGCGGACTGACCTTCGACCCCGACGACGCGTCGGAGCAGTTGGTCATCGTCGCCGAACGCGCGGCCGGCAAGAAGAACGACCCGCAGGAGATCGCCGACGCGGTCCGCGCCGCCATCGCACAGCGGCACGGTGTGATGGCCCGTGACATCCTGCTGGTGCCCGCGGGATCGATCCCGCGGACCAGCAGCGGCAAGATCGCCCGCCGGGCCACCAAGGCCGCCTACCTCGACGGCAGTCTCCGCGGCGGGTACAAGCAGGACGCGTTCCCCGACGCGGAGTAAGCACCACCCGCGTGCGGGCCCGTCCCGCACCATCAACTCAGTAGTCTGGATGCGATGTCTGAACTGAATACCGGCGCCGGTGCTCCCGTCGCCGAGGCGACCCCCAGTGATGCGGCGACCGAGGACGCTGCCACCCGCCCGGCCACCGAGACGGCCGGCGACGCCCCCGCGGACGGTGAGACCGCCGGCGGCATGACCGTCGGCGAACTCCGCGACTGGCTGCGCGACTGGGTGTCCACCGCGACCGGTATCCCCGCCGACCAGATCTCCGACGACCGCCCGATGGAGGAGTTCGGCCTCTCCTCCCGCGACGCCGTCGCGCTGGCCGCCGACGTCGAGGACACCACCGGGGTGATCCTCACCGCGACCGTCGCCTACAACCATCCGACGATCGCCATGCTCGCCAAGCGCATCATCGAGGGCGACCCGGACGAGGCACTCGGTGACGACGCCGACACATTCTGGCAGCGGGACCGCGCCGACGATGACGACATCGCCATCGTCGGTTTCTCCACCCGCTTCCCGAAGGCGGGTCAGACCCCGGAGTCCACCTGGGAGGCCCTGATCTCCGGCCGGGACGGTATCTCGGAGCTGCCCGACGACCGGTGGGCCGAGTTCAAGACCGATCCGCGGATGGCGGAGGTGCTGTCGCAGCGCAACCTGCGCGGCGGTTATCTCGACGACGTCAAGGGCTTCGACGCCGACTTCTTCCAAATGAGCCCGCGCGAGGTCGAGATGGTCGACCCGCAGCAGCGGCTCGCGATGGAACTGACCTGGGAGGCGTTGGAGCACGCCAAGATCCCGGCCAGCGACCTCAAGGGTGAGCAGGTCGGCGTGTTCGTCGGCACCTCGACCAACGACTACCAGTTGATGGCCGCGCTCGGCCTCGGTGACGGCGCCGACGAAACCGCCGCGTACGCGCTCACCGGCACCGCGACCTCGATCATCGCCAACCGCGTCTCCTACTTCTTCGACTTCCACGGCCCGTCCGTCGCGGTGGACACCGCGTGCTCGTCGTCGCTGGTCGCGGTCCACCAGGCGGTCCGCAGCCTGCGCGCCGGCGAAGCCGACGTCGCCCTGGCCGGCGGCGTGAACATGATCCTCACCCCGGCGGCGACCGTCGGCTTCGACACCATCGGCGCGGTCGCCAAGGACGGCCACATCAAGGCCTTCTCCGCCGATGCCGACGGCATGGTCCGCTCCGAGGGCGGCGGCCTGTTCGTGCTCAAGCGGATGGCCGACGCGCGCCGCGACGGCGACCAGGTGCTCGCGGTCATCGCCGGCAGCGCGGTCAACTCCGACGGCCGCTCCAACGGCATCTTCGCGCCCAATCCCGAAGCGCAGGTGGAGGTACTGCGGTCGGCCTACACCGACGCCGCGGTCGACCCGCGGTCCGTGGACTACGTGGAGGCGCACGGCACCGGCACGATCCTGGGTGATCCGATCGAGGCCGACGCCCTCGGCCGGGTGGTCGGCAAGGGACGCACCGTCGGCGCACCGGCGCTGCTCGGGTCCGCCAAGACCAACTTCGGGCACATGGAGTCGGCGGCCGGGGCTGGCGCGCTCGCCAAGGTCGTGCTGGCGATGCAGCACGACAAGATCCCCGCGTCGCTCAACTACTCCGGACCCAACCCGTATATCCAGTTCGGCGCCAACGGACTTCAGGTCAACCCGGAGGTCGCGGAGTGGCCGCGGTACAGCGGGCACGCGATCGCCGGTGTGTCCGGCTTCGGCTTCGGCGGCACCAATGCGCATCTCGTCGTCCGCGAGGTGCTGCCGACCGACCTGGCCCCCGGCGTCTCCGGTGACCCGAGTGCTGACTCCGGTGACCACGCCTCCGGTGACCAGGACGCTTTTTCCGATGGTCGAGTAGCGGCGACGGAGGAGCCGCGTATCGAGGCCGCCTCCCCCGACGAGGATGACGACGACGAGTACCTGACCGAGGCCGAGCGTGCGGTCCTGGCCGCGCAGGCAGCGCAGCAGACCGAGGCCGCCCCGACGGTCGAGGCCGATCCGGCAGCGGGCTTCGCGCCGTCGGCGGTCGAGGGCGCGGTGGTGCCGCTGGTGCTCTCCGGTTTCCTGCCGTCGCGTCGCCGCAAAGCCGCGGCGGAACTCCTCGAATGGCTGGAATCCGATGCGGGCCAAGCGACTCCGCTCGCCGACATCGGCCGGGCGCTGGCGCATCGCAATCACGGCCGCTCCCGCGCGGTGGTGATGGCCCGGACCCACGAGGACGCGGTCAAGGGCGTCCGGGCCGTCGCCGAGGGCAAGGCGAGCCCCACGGTCTACTCGGCGGATTCGCCCGATGCGGCATCGGCGGTGTGGCTGCTCTCCGGTTTCGGCTCGCAGCACCGCAAGATGGCCAAGCAGCTCTACACCGAGAACCCGGTCTTCGCGAAGTACGTCGACCGCGTCGACGCGATCGTGCAGAACGAACTGGGCTACTCGATCGTCGAACTGTTCCTCGACGACGCGCAGACCTACGGCATCGAGACCAGTCAGGTGGGCATCTACACCATCCAGGTCGCGCTCGCCGACCTGCTGCGCCATCACGGCGCCGAACCCGGTGTGCTGGTGCCGCATTCGATGGGCGAGGCGTCGGCGGCGTACATCAGCGGCGGGCTGTCGCTGGAGGACGCCACCCGGGTGATCTGTCAGCGGTCGCGGCTGATGGGCGAGGGCGAGTCGATGCTGTCCGGCGACGACATCCGGCTGATGGCGCTCGTCGAGTACAGCGCCGAGGACATCAACGACGTCCTGGCCGACTTCCCGGACCTGGAGATCTGTGTGTACGCGGCGCCGACGCACACCGTCATCGGCGGCCCGGAGGCGCAGGTCGACGCCATCGTCGAGCGCGCCGAGGCGGAGGGCAAGCTCGGTCGCAAGTTGCAGACCAAGGGTGCCAGCCACACCTCGCAGATGGACCCGCTGCTCGGCGAGCTTGCCTACGAGCTGACCGGCATCGTCCCGCAGCGGCCTACCGTCGGCTTCTACTCGTCGGTGGACCGGGAAACCTTCTACCGCCCCGGATCCGAGCCGGTGCACACCATCGACTACTTCACCAAGGGCCTGCGGCACAGCGTCTGGTTCTCCCAGGCCATCGGCAAGGCGGTGGAGAACGGGCACCGCACCTTCCTGGAGCTGTCCCCCAACCCGGCGGTGCTGATCTCGGTGGCGGCGGTGACCTTCGCCGCCGGCCTGCACGACGCGGAGCTGATCGAGACGCTGCGCCGCAAGGAAGACGAGAGCTACGGCGTCGTCAACGCACTGATGAAGCTGTACGTGCACGGGCATCCGGTGAACGTCGGATCGCTGTTCGGCGCAGGCGGTTTCGCCGATATTCCGCGGACGCGCTTCGAACGCAAGGACTACTGGCTGAAGGCGCGGATCGCCGGTGGCGGGTCGACGGGCAGCGTCCCCGGGTCGCACGTCGCCCTGCCCGACGGCCGGCACGCATGGGAGGTCGACGCGGCCGCCGTCGACGATCCGCGTGAACTGGTCCGCACCGCCGCGGCGCAGGTGTTCACCGGTGCCACGGTCGGTGCGGTCGAGTCGCACGGCGACTTCCCGGCATCGGGCACCCTCACCACGACGCTGAGTCCGCATCCCGGCGGCGCATCGGTGACCGTGCACGCCCGCGGCTCGGATGCGCCGGGCGACAAGAACTTCCGGTTGCTCTACGAGGCGGTCGTCACCGGTGGTGCCGCCGCCGCAGCGGGACCGGCCGCGACCGACGGGACAGCGGGAGCGACCGCCCCGTCCGGCGCGGCGGCATCGGCGCCGACCGGAGCTGCGGTCTTCGCCGACGACAAGGTCGTCACCGAGGACGAGGTCGTCGAGAGCGTCGGCGATCGGTGGAGCGCCGACTCCGGCGAGTCGGTGGAGGATCGGCTGGCCACCATCGTCGGTGAGTCGATGGGGTACGACCCGGAGGACCTCCCGCGCGAGATCCCGCTGATCGAACTCGGCCTGGACTCGCTGATGGCGGTACGCATCAAGAACCGCGTCGAGTTCGAGTTCGACATCCCGCAACTGCAACTCCAGGCCATGCGGCAGGCCAACCTCGCCGACGTCACCAAGTTCGTCGAGTTCGCGGTCACCCACCGCGACCAGCTCGACGACCTGGCCCACAACGCCGCCGGCGGTGGCGAACTCGACACCGCGGCGTTGAACGCCTACATCGACGAGCAGATCGAGAAGGAACGGTCGGCGTCCGCCGACGCGACTGCCCCGGGTGGCGCCGACGCTGCCCCCGCTGGCGGGGCACCCGCGTCTCCCGCCGAGGGCGTTCCTTCCGCTGGCGAGGCACCCGTCTCTCCCGCCGAGGGCGTTCCTTCCGCTGCCGGGGCACCCGCGTCTTCCGCCGAGGGCGTTCCTTCCGCTGCCGGGGCGCCTGGGTCTGCCGCCGAGGGTGTTCCTTCCGCTGCCGGGGCGCCTGGGTCTGCCGCCGAGGGTGTTCCTTCCGCTGCCGGAGAGCCGGCGTCTTCCGGCGCAGCGGACGTTGCCCCCGCTGGTCGAGTAGGCGCGAGCGAAGCGAGTGCCGTATCGAGGCCAGCGCCCGCACCGACCACTCCAGCCACCGATCTCACCGACCAGCGCGCCGTCGCCGAGGCGGCGGGCTCCGACGTCCCACCGCGGGACGCCGCCGAGCGGCTGACCTTCGGCGTGTACGCGATGGTCACCAAGCGGTCGGCGGGCGGCATCTTCAACAAGCTGCCGGTCTTGGACGAGGAGACCGCGCAGAAGCTCACCGAGCGGCTGTCCGAACGCACCGGCGGCGACATCGATGTCGAGGACATCCTGGACTCGGAAACCATCGAGGAGATGTCCAACTACGTCCGCGAGCATCTCGACGACGCCGCCGTCACCGACGGCTTCGTCCGGTATCTGCGGATGGTGCCCGACGGCAAGAAGTCCTACGACCCGGTCGCCGGCGATCCGGTGCCGGTCCTGCTGTTCCACCCCGCGGGTGGCAATACCTCCGCGTACGAGGCGCTGCTCAAGCGGCTCCCCGACGACCGGCCGGTCATCGGCTTCGACCGAGGTGTCGAAGGATCGCTGGAACAGCGTGTGCGCGAGTACCTTCCGCGCCTGCGTGAGGTGCAGCCGCACGGCCCGTACGTGCTGGTCGGCTGGTCATTCGGCGGGGCGCTCGCCTACGGGCTGGCGCAACTGCTCCGCGAGCAGGGCGAGGAGGTCGCCTTCGTCGGCCTGATCGACGTCGTCCGCCCCACCACCGACATGGTCGAGACGCCGGACACCAAACGCGAACGGCTGGAACGCTGGAAGGACTTCGCGATCCGCAACTACGACCTCGACCCAGACATCCCGATCCCGATGGACCGGCTGGTGGAAGCCGACGACGAGGGCCAGTTCGCCATCATCATGGAGATGATGTCGATGTCGGGCACCAAGATTCCCGGCGGCATCATCGAACACCAGCGCACCTCGTTCATCGAGAACCGGGTCCTGACCAACATCGAGCCGACCCGCTACGGCGGCAAGGTCGTGCTGTACCGGGCCGACAAGATGCATGCGGGCGCCATCGAACTCGAACCCCAATGGGCCGAGATCGACGAGGACGGCCGCTGGGGCGAGGTGGTCGACGACCTGGAGATCGTGCACATCGGCGGCGACCATCTCTCGATCGTCGACGAGCCGTTCATCGGGCAGATCGGCGCCGACCTGACGCGGCGGATGGGCGACGTCGACCCGGCCTCGACGAGCTGACCATCACCCAATAATGCGCACCGGCTAACGCGCACAACGGAAGTGACCACAGAGAAAGCGACTCACCGTGACCGATAGCACCGCGGCCAAGCTGGCCGATCTCCGGCAGAAGCTCGAAGCGGCTCGCGAACCGGGCGGCGAGAAGGCCCTGGAGAAGCGGGCGAGGAAGGGGATCTGCTCGCCGCGGGAACGTCTCGACATGTTGTTCGACCCGGGCACCTTCGTCGAGATCGGTGCGCTCGCCAAGATGCAGGGGGCGGCGGAGAGCGGCTACGGCGACGGTGTGGTCACCGGACACGGGCTGGTGCACGGACGCCCGGTGGCGGCGTTCTCGCACGACCAGACCGTCTTCGGCGGCACCGTGGGAGAAATGTTCGGCCGCAAGGTGTCTGCGCTGATGGAATGGGCGGGCAAGATCGGCTGCCCGATGGTCGGCATCAACGACTCGGCCGGTGCCCGTATCCAGGACGCGGTGACCTCGCTGGCCTGGTACGCCGAGATGGGCCGACGCAACGATCTGCTGTCCGGACTCTCGCCGCAGGTGTCGATCATCCTCGGCAAGTGTGCGGGCGGCGCCGTCTACACGCCGGCGAATACCGACATCCTGGTCGGCGTCGAGGACAAGAGCTACATGTTCGTCACCGGACCGGATGTCATCAAACAGACCACCGGCGAAGAGATTTCGGCCGAAGACCTCGGCAGCGCGCACAATCAGGCCCGCTGGGGCAACATCCACCACGTCGCGCCGGACGAGAAGGCCGCATTCGAGTGGGTCCGGGAATACCTGCAGTACATGCCGTCGAGCTGTTACGAGCAGCCGCCGGTAGTCAATCCCGGGATGGAACCGGAGATCACCGAGTCGGACCTGTCGCTCAACGACTTCATGCCGGACAACGACAACGCCGGCTACGACATGCACGACATCATCATCAAGCTGTTCGACGACGGCGCCTTCCACGAGGTCGGCGAGCTGTTCGCGCCCAATATCCTGACCGGTTACGCGCGGGTCGACGGGCACAGCGTCGGAGTGGTGGCCAATCAGCCCAACGTGATGGCCGGCACCCTGGATACCGACTCGTCGGAGAAGGCGACCCGATTCGTCCGCATCTGCAACGCATTCGGCATCCCGCTGGTGTTCCTGGTGGATACGCCCGGCATCCTTCCCGGCCTGGTCGAGGAGCAGAAGGGCACCATCCGGCGGTCGGGCAAGTTCCTGTTCGCCTACGTCGAGGCGGACGTCCCGAAGATCACGGTCGTGCTGCGCAAGGCTTACGGCGGTGCGTACGCGGTGATGGGTTCCAAGCAGCTCGGCGCCGATCTCAACTTCGCGTGGCCCACCGCCAAGATCGCGGTGATGGGCGCCGAGTCGGCCGCCGCGGTGCTGACCCGACGGCAGACCGAGGGATTGTCGGCCCACGATGCCGACAAGGTGCGCCGCGATTTCATCGACTTCTACAACACGATGATGGCCACCCCGTACCTCGCTGCCGAGCGCGGCTACATCGATGCCGTCATCGAACCCGCGCAGACACGGCTGGAGCTGCGAAAGGCGTTGGCGCAGTTGCGGGATAAGCGCATCCTGCGGACCCCGCGCAAGCACTTCCTGATGCCGATCTAGCCGCTGTACCCGACCGGAATCCCCAGGGCGCAACGCCCGGCCCCGGCATGTCCGGCCCGGCGGCTCCGCCGTCAGGTGATGTCCTCCGAGGTGTCGCGGTCGACTCGTACGCCCTCACTGAAGCACTTTGCGAACTATGTCCGAGTGATCCGCTACGCTGCTTCACAGGCCAGCCTGGCCTTAGCTACTGGAAGGTGCATCGTGAACATTCGGAGACGTGCCGGAGTACTGGCATGCGCGGCGCTACTCGCGGTCGGCGTGGTGGCCTGCGGCAGCGACAACAGCGACACCGGCGGAGGCGAGGCGAGCGGCGACAACGGTCCCGTCGTGCTCTACTCGGGCCGGTCGGAGAGTCTCGTCGGACCGCTGGTGCAGCGGATCTCCGACACCGTCGCGGTGCAACCCGCCTACGACAAGAAGGCCGCGCAGATCCTCGAGGAAGGCGACCGCAGCCCCGCCGATGTGTTCTTCGCGCAGGACGCGGGCGAACTCGGTGCGTTGGCGCAGGCCGGATTGCTGGCCCCGATGCCCGACGACATCGTCAACAAGGTGTCGGAGCAGTACCGGTCCGCGAGCGGGGCGTGGGTGTCGACCAGCGCCCGTTCACGCGTCCTCATCTACGATCCGGCGCGGTTGCCGGCCGACCAGTTGCCGGCGGGTATTGGCGATCTGCTCGACCCGCGGTTCCGCGGTCAGGTCGGATACGCACCGACCAATGCATCCTTCAAGTCCTTCGTCACCGGCCTGCGCCTCGAGCGCGGCGAGGACGGCGCCCGCGACTGGCTGACCAAGTTCCTGGCCAACGAACCGCGCAAGTTCGACGGCAACGGCCCGATCGTGGAGGCCGTCGGCTCGGGGTCGCTGACGGCGGGGCTGACCAACCACTACTACTGGGTGCAGGAGGTCCAGGAGAAGGGCGAGGCCAACGTCTCGTCGCGGCTGCACTTCTTCGGTGACAAGGATCCGGGCGGCCTGGTCAACGTTGCCGGTGTCGGCGTGCTGAAGTCCTCCGACAATCAGGAGCAGTCCTTCGAGTTCGTGCGGCAACTCCTGACGCCGCAAACGCAGGAGTTCTTCGCGACACAGGTCGGTGAGTACCCGGTGGCGGACGGTGTCCGGCTCAACGTGCCCGGCGTGCCGCAACTGGACCAGCTAGATCCGCCCGATATCGACCTGGACAAGCTGTCCGACGTCGAGGGCACCGAGAAGCTGCTGACCGAGGTCGGTGCCATCTGATCTGTGCCATCTGATCTGAGCGCTGCACGGATTGCGTTGGCCGGCACGGCCGTTGCCGTCGCAGCGCTGGTTCTCACGCCCGCGGTCTATCTCGTGATCCGGGCCGCCGACGCGACCGGCGGTGTGGCTGACCAGGTGTGGCGGGCACGCACCGGCGAGCTGATGTGGAACACCCTTCGGCTCGCCGGTGCGGTCACGGCAGCGTCGGTGCTCATCGGGGTCGGCCTGGCGTGGTGTGTGAGCCGCTGGATCGGTACCGGCGCAACCCGTGCGGTCGCGACCGCGCTGCTCACCGCGCCGCTGGCCATCCCGTCGTACGTGTCGGGGTTCGTGTGGGTGCGGTTCTTCGACGGCTTCGAGGGTTATGCCGCCGCCGTGGTGGTGTTGACGCTGTCCTGCTATCCACTGGTGATGCTGCCGGCGATCGCTGCGCTGAGCGGAGTGGGCCGCTCCGCCGAGGATGCCGCGCGAACTCTCGGCTGTGGTCCGGTGGCGGCATTCCTGCGGGTGACGGTGCCGCGCATCAGGATCGCCGTGGCGGCCGGAGCGTTGTTGGTGGCATTATACACGATCAGCGACTTCGGTGGTCCGGCGATCGTGCGTTACGAGCCGTTCACGGTCGGCATCTACAACGCCTACAACGGCAGCTTCGACCGTTCGGTCGCGGCGGTCTACGGGTGCCTGCTCGCCGCGATGGCTCTGGTGATCACGTTGGGTGAGCGCATGATTCGGCGTGACGACCTGTCCGCGGGTGCCGGCGGCGGCGGGGAACGGCCGAGCGCCGGCCGGCGCGGCTGGCTCGCCTGGGTCTGCGTGGGTATCGCCATCATCGTCGGCGTGGTGTTCCCGGTGGTCGGCCTGATCCGGCAAATCATGGAATCCCAACGGGTTTCACTGTCCGTGGACGCCGTGCTCCCGGCGGCGAGCGCCACCCTGTCGCTGGCTGCGCAGGCGGCCCTGGTGATCGTGATCGTGTCCCTGCCGGTGGCGCTGTATACCGCGCGGCCACGCAGCCGACTCGGTGGCGCGGTGTCGATCACCGTGTATCTGGGCTACGCGCTGCCGGGAGTGACGGTGGCATTGTCGTTGGTATTCGCCGGCATTCGGCTGGTGCCGCAGTGGTATCAGACCGTCGGCCTGTTGCTCGTGGCGTACACGGTGCTGTTCCTGCCGGTGTGCGTCGGACCGCTGCGCAGCAGTATCGAGACCTCACCCCGCGGACTGCGCGATGCCGCGCGCACGCTCGGTGCCGGGCCGCTGTCGACGCTGGTGCGGGTCGTGCTGCCGGCCGCGGCACCGGGCGCCCTGGCGGGGGCGGCACTCGTCTTCGTGTCCGTCGCCAAGGAACTGCCCGCCACCCTGATGCTGGCTCCGCTCGGTACCCGTACGCTCGCCACCGACATGTGGAGCCTGAATTCCCAACTCTCCTACGGTCAATCGGCGGTCATGGGGCTCGCGCTGATCGTCGTGTCGACCGTGCCCATGGTGCTGCTGTCGTCGTTGTTCTCCCGGTCGAGGGTGACCGCATGAGGCCCGACGTCGCCGTCGCCGTGGACGGTCTGCGCGTCGGATACGGCGATCGAGTGGTGCTCGACGACATCAGCCTCGAGGTGCCGAGCGGATCGATCACCGTCGTTGTCGGACCGTCGGGCTGCGGCAAGACCACACTCCTGCGGGCGTTGGCCGGACTGGAACCGGTGCGCGCCGGGCGCATCGAGATCGGTGGCACCGTCGTCACCGGTGACGGCGTGCACGTACCACCGGAGCGGCGCCGACTCGGTCTGGTGCCCCAGGACGGGGCGCTGTTCGGGCATTTGAGTGTGGCCGGGAACGTGGGCTTCGGGCTCGGGCCGTGGTGGCATCGGCAACCCGGTCGGGCGCAGCGCATCGACGACCTGCTGGAAGTCGTCGGCCTGACCGAGTTGCGGCAGCGCCGACCGTCGACCCTGTCCGGCGGGCAGCGGCAGCGGGTTGCCCTGGCGCGCGCATTGGCTCCCCGGCCGGAGGTCATCGGGCTCGACGAACCGTTCTCGGCGTTGGATGCGGACCTGCGGGTCCGGCTCCGCGGTCACGTCCGGGACACGATCCTCGCCGAGGGCGCGACGGGCCTGCTGGTCACCCACGACCGGGAGGAGGCGATGGCGATGGCGGATGTCGTCGTCGTGCTCATCGGGGGGCGGATCCGGCAGTCGGGGCCGCCGCAGGAGGTCTACACCGAGCCCCGAGATGTGGAGGTGGCCAGGCTTTTCGGCGACGTCGCCGTGCTGCCGGCGACCGCGGAGGAACGTATCGGACGCTCGGCGGTGGGGCCGCTGGCGTTGCGGCGGGCCGGGACCGGTGAGGGGTCGGTGCTCATCCGGCCGCGCGATCTGGCGTTGACTGTCCCCGGTGCGGATGGCGCGGAACCCGTTAGCGCGACACCGGATTCCACGCGCGACGTGCCGGGGGATGGCCTGGGGTCGGCGGTCGTCACCGCGGTCCGCTCCCGCGGCGACGATGTCGTGGTGTCGGTGGATGTCGACGGCACCGGGCTGCTGCTCGCGGCCGATCCCGACGTACCGGTCCGGCCGGGCGAGTTGGTCGGCGTCGAGCAGCGCCGCCCGGTGCATTTCCTCCCGCGTACCGCGCCCGGCGTGGCGGGTTAGACCACGCCGCCGACCAGCCGACCGATCGCGAACGTGACCGCCATGGCGATCGCCCCGCCGATCACGACCCGCAGCGTCGGACGCCCGATCGTCGACCCGCCGAGACGCGCGCTGATCGACCCGGTGAGCGCCAATGCGGCGATCACCGCCACGAAGGTCACCGGGATGCGCCACGACTCGGGCGGTAACACGATCGCCAGCAACGGCAGCAGCGCGCCAAGGGTGAACGACACCGCCGACGAGAGCGCCGCCTGCCACGGGTTGGTCAGGTTGTCGGGGTCGATGCCCAGCTCGGCGTCGATATGTGCGGCGAACGCATCGTGCTCGGTGAGCTCGCGGGCGACTCGGCACGCGGTCTCCCGGGACAGGCCCTTCGCCTGGTACAGGCCGACCAGCTCCTCGAACTCGGCGCGCGGTTGTTCCCGCAACTCCCGACGTTCCTTGGCCAGCAACGACTTTTCGCTGTCCCGCTGCGTGCTCACCGACACGTACTCGCCCAACGCCATCGACACCGCACCCGCGGCGAGCCCGGCGATCCCGGCGGTCAAGACCGGTCCGCGCTCAGCGGTCGCGGCGGCCACACCGACGACGATGCCCGCGGTGGACACGATGCCGTCGTTGGCGCCGAGAACCCCGGCGCGTAACCAGTTGAGGCGGTTGCCGAGTGCGGCGCCGGTGTGCGGCTCGCCGGCATGCGGGGTCGGGTCTGCCGCGCCGTCCGTCGAGTCGGTCATGGCTCCATGAAAACGACGCGCGCGCTGAATCGCAAGGCAGGTAATGCTGCCCACAATGGGGCCCCGGGGGCTCGGTCGTGTACAGAAACTTCACCGTGCGGGAGTGCGGGGTGGATAGTGCACGTGGCGGTGCTCTGCGGGGAAGTTTCTGTCGGCGCCACGGCCGCGGGTCCGCGGTTTCGATCAGCAGTCGAAGACGGACCAGCAGATGTCGTTGCGCAGTCGCTGGTCGTCGAGCACCAGTTCACGAATCTCGTCCGGGAGTTGGTTACGCTGCCAATGGCATTCGAGGATGCCCGCCTCGTCGGCTTCCTGTGCCACCACCGAGGCGCGCACCGCCTTGATCGCGTACGCTGCCGCCCCGAGTTCGTGCGCGGCGACGTGCGCCACCACCCCGGCCTGGCCAGCGGCGTACGCGGCGTGGCGTGCCGCCCCGCGCAGGTCCCGCGCGGCGCCCATCGCATGCCCACCCGCGGCACGCGCTGTCATCATCGACACCTCGCCGCGTACCCACGCCCGGGCGTGCTCGATCGCCTCGCGCGGCCGCGGGTCGTCGGGACGGACCTCGGTGAATAACGGCAGCACATGCTCGGCACACGTGGCCGCCCACAGGGCGAGCCGGTGGTGGTCCGCGTCGGTGAGAGTGCCGCCGCGACGCAGTGTGGTGAAGCGCGGATCACGGACCGTCGGCAGGATCATCGCTACCCACCACTCCTCTCCCGACGTGCCACACCCCGGGCACGTCACGCCGTCGGCGCAAGCCGGGCAATGTCCGATTTCAGCGCACCTTCAGCAACATCGTCCTACTCTGCGGCGGTGAACACCATCTTCGGGCTGCCGGCCCATCCGATGTTCGTGCATCTGGCGGTGATCCCACCCGGGTGCGGATGTTCCGCAGGCCCTGGCTGATTCGCTGGAAAGCGTTCATGTGTGTCTCACCTCCCCGAGTACGTCAGGCACCCGAGGGTGCGAGCGTCAGGAAGGCTCGTCGAGAATGTCGATTACCTGGTAGCCGTCGAGGTACTTGTCCCCGACGTCGATGAGGTTCGTCAAGCGCAGGAACGCAGCCTTCTGCTCGTCGGTCAGGAACCATGCGACGAACCAGTGCGGGTAGTCGATCGTTGTTCCGTGCTCGGCGAGCCACCTCTTGTCCTGCCCATTGTCCTCGGCCCAGGCCAGCCAATCAAGCAGGTCGCGGGTCATGTCGGCGGCGAGGTCGCCGGTGTCGGGTCCCGGGTCTGGCTTAGGATGCGCCTGGTATTTGGCCGACCAGGCGACTTCCTCCTTCGACACCAGCCGGCGACGCAGCCGTCGCTTGGGGAGCTCGGCGACCGGCGTGTCGGGATCCACACCCAGTGCGGCAGCCAACTCCGCCCCCGGGACCATCCGGTCCTCGTCGAGCGTAATGCCCAGTCGCGCAACGAAGTCGGCGACATCATCCTCAGACCGGAAGCAGAAACATAGCCAAAAGTCCGAAGTGTTCATCACCTTGAACTTCTCGTCCCAGCCCTTCGCCGACCCCGACAACCCTTTGCCCTCGGCGTCCATCCGGGCCTTTTCCTCGGCGGTGTACTTCGAGTCGCCCTTCTTCTCCTTGGGCTTCTTCGCCGCCGCAGAGCCCGGATTCTTGAGTGCGGCAATGATCGACGACCGGTCAGCCTTGCCCATAGAGCACCTCTCCCCGTTTCAGTTCCGCGCGCAGCAACGGCAGCCAGCGCAGCATCATCTCCCAGTCGTCCGGCGCGTATTCGGGCAGATCCTTAATGAAGTCCCACCGGATCGCGTCGAACGAGCGCCCCCACAGCCGGTAGTCCAGGCTGTCGGGCAATCCGCTGACATTGGAGCCGTTGAGTGCCTTCGTGCCATCGGGTAGAACCGGGATCCCACCCTCGCGCAGCACCCGTCGGACGTCTCCGATCTGAAAGTCCCAGATCGGCTTGATTCGCCGACCCTTCTCACTGATCGGACCGTGCGACTTGATGGCCATGCGCCGGTTGTGCGAGTCCGACGCCCGCTCCCCCGACAGCATCCACGAATCCTTCGTACCGAACGCGGCACGCATTAACTCGTCCCACTCGGCCGACGTAACCTTCGGCGGCAGATCCAGGGCTTCGAGCATCGCGCAGCGCTCCGGCGGCTGGTCGACATTGCCGGCCAGCAGTGAGGTGAACGCGGCGGTCGGCATGTTGTAGATGTGCTGGCCGAACAGGTCCTCGTAGCGCTTGAGGTCGTCGGCGATCCATTTCAACCCCGGCATCGGCGAGTTGTGGACGACAGCCGTGGGGCGAATCCCCCTGCGCTCCAACTCCAACCAGACGGTCAGCGAATCCTTGCCCCGGGAGAAGTTCAGCATCACCTCGGTGCCGTTCTCCGCGATCTCGTCCAGGAGTTGCGCCCCGGGCTTGACCCCTTCGATCGTGATCGTCACCCGAGACGCTTCCTCACAGGGTGCATATGCTCCGTTCCCTTTCTCATCCGGGGCCTCGCCCCCGGGTGGGGCTGGGCATTACTTCCATTCTCTCATGGTGAACTGGATCATCCCGCCGGATCGGCGGGCCTTGCCCAGGGGCTCACCAGGGGCTCACCTAAAGGACATCTAGCAGGATCTTTAGGTAATTTGTTTTTACAGCTTGTGTTAGGCCTCTGGGGTATTTTTCACTAAAAAGGCTTTACAGTACTCAGGGTGCAAGCCTGACCCTGTAGGTAGCTCCACAACCTCACATTGCAAGGCTGGCCTAATCTACTCCTAGCTTAGGCAATTATCTGCCCTTGGCCACCCTAGTCGCTGCCATTAGGTGCCTACCCTCTGACCAGGGCATCCTGTCCCTTGACAATAAGTATCGACCACGGGTCGATGCCTGCATATTGATTCTTTCTAGTTGTGTGTGCCACCAGGGCACACGACCATCTTGTGATGTTCGTGTGGTCCGGGGCATACGCCAACTCAAGCATCCGGCGGCACGGCCGGGTCAGATGAAATGAATCAACCATGAGCAAGCTCGATAGCGACTTCGATGCTGTCAACATCTCGGCTTTTGTCCGGGTGTCCATGCCGGACGACTTCACCGATCTTCTCGGTGCGCTGTTTGCCTGCGGGTTCAACTATTCGATGGAGAACCGGCTGGTCGACGGAGTCCTGCAACTCACGCTCCAGGGTTACCACGTCAATGAGGACGGGGAGCCCCACGGCGACCGCTCTGTGCTCTCCACCTGGGAGTACCGCGACGGTGAATGGACCTCGGCGCCGGAGGCGACCGGCCTACACCGGATTCTCAAGTCCGGTGAGGTCAAGCTCGAACCTCGCACACATCTCGGCCAGCGACATCCTCCCGGAGAGAGCAACCGAGATTCGTCAGGGATTCAGCGAGGACCCGGCGCAGGCCAAACGTTCCGCCATCCCCAAGTGAGAGCGTCGGCCGTACCATGAGCACCATGAATACGGTCGATCTCACCGAATTAACCGAGGCCACCGACGCGTACAACGCCGCCGCACAGGCGGCCACGGGAGCCCGCGAGAAGCAGAAGGATCTCGCGGCGAAGTGGTGGAACGAGGGCGTACGCAGCGCGGTGCTGTGTCAGCGTTTGGAGATCAGCGAACCGACACTAACCGCCTGGCTGCGAGCGCGTGGCATCGCCCGGTGAGTCCCCCGACGCTTCGGCGTCGGGGGCTTTTCTCGGCCACACCACGGTGCCGTCGGGATGACGGATCGTGTACGCCGCTGGCGGGCCGGCGAAGATGTGGCGCTCGGTCTTACGGACATACGCCCACGGTCGGCGCGCCTGGTCGGGGAGCTTTTTGAGTTCCGCTAACCGGGCTTGGCGGCGGGCCTGGCGTTCGGCATCATCGGTCACGGCTGCTCCAACGGGTCGGTCTGTTCCAGCGTCACAACATGGACCTCACCGAGCATAGTCTTATCGACCACCCGAAAAGTACCCATCGCGACCTCCTCGTCGGCCGCCCCGCTGGTGGGCACCCCCCGCGCTCCCGGGGAGACCCGGTAGAGCACCGACTGGTCAGCGCCCTCGGGAAGTGTGGGAGTGTTGTGCCCACCCTGCGTGGGATCCACCGCGAAATCGTGGGCGATACTCACGTCCTCGGTGAAGGAGGACAGCCCGAAAGCGACCGACTCTCCCGGCCGGAGATCCTCGACGTACTCCCGCGACCGCAGCTCGCCCCGGTAGATGTCGCGGTCGAGCGGCGGGTGATGGGCAATGGCCGACACCGTCCGTAACCGCGGCCGGCAGCGCGTGGCGTCGCGGAGGTCGGCGCGACACATGCCGCCGCAGATGTCGGCGGGCGGTGGGCCCGGTAGCCGCCGGTGCCGACGCTCAGTAGCCGCTCGACCGCATCGGTGCCGGACTCCACAGCCCCGACCGGGTAGCGGTACCCAGCTCGAGCCGCGCCGGCCGTGCCGGATCGATCTCGGCGAACCGTTGCAGCCCGCCCCAGTCGCGGCCCCAGTTGTTGCGGAGATACGACGGCAGCAGCGTCGGGGTGAGCATCGCCTCGGTGATCCCCAGCGGGCCGCCCGCGGTCCCCGACATCCAGGTCTGGCTGTTCTTCCGGGTCGCCTCGGCGTCCGGCATGATCCGCCACTGCGGCACCTGCAACACGCCGTTGCGCACCGCCATCGGCTGCTGGCACGGGAACACGAACCCGGCCACCCAGTCGATGAACACCGGATCGGTACTGCCCACCACGTCGTTCAAGGTGTCCAGCCGACCCACTCGCGGCGGGGTGACGGCGACCCACTCCGACGGAGCGGCGGCGGTGTCGCGCACCACGATTCGTGCCAGGTCGGCGCGTGGCGGTGCGTCGGCGAGCGGGAAGCGCAGGTTGCGCCAGGTCGGTGGCTTCGTCGCGTCGATCGGCGCCATCCGGCCGACCGTGGTGACCCTGCCCCCCGGCCCGAGCCGACCGAACTCGACGACGACCTCCTGGCCGGACCGTTCGACGCCAAGTCCGTCGACCGCTTGTACCGACCCGGCGACCGAGACCGTCAGCAGCGGCGCGTCCGGGCTGCGGGCCGGCAGCCGATACCAATCCGTGGTCAGCGATCCGACGCCGCCGGGTGCGCCGTAACTACCCAGCACCGGTGTGTTCGCCGGGTTCAGCCCGAACGGCAGCCGTACGGTCGAACCGTTGATGCCACGCGCGCCCCGACCGCCCTCGGTGCCGCCCTGCGCGGATTCGCTCGGCTGGTCCGCCTCGTCGGCACCGGCCCCGCTCTGCCCGGTGCTCTGCGTCCCCGTCGTCGACGACGTGTTCACCGAGTCGTCGACCGACAACTGATCGGGCACACCGTCGGGAGTGAAGCCCGACGAGCCGGTGCCGGCCAACGCGGCCGCCAGGTCGGGAGCGGGACGACCGGCCACCGCCGCCGGGGTCAAGAGGCCCCGGTTCGGGTCCGCCTCGACCAGCACGTCGTTGGCCAGCCCACACGAATCGCCGGTCAGCGCCCGTGCGTTCGACTTCGCCCACGACCACGAATCACGTTGCGCGTAAGCGCCCTTCACGAAGCCCAACACCATGAACGCCACCATCGCACCGGCGATCAGCACCAACGGCGAGATCGTGAACCTGCCGAACCATTGCCGCCCGCTGTCGCGACTGCTCCGCCCGGAGTCGTCGACGTAGTCGTCGCGGAAGTGGAACCAGAGGCCGACGAGTGCGGTGATCACCGCCAGCGCCAACAGCATCCAGTAGATCCGCACCCCGGCAATGGCCGGCGGCCGATCCCACCACGGGATGCCATAGCTGCCGACGTACCACCAACCATTCGGGCCGGCGAACGAAATCCCGGTGATCGCCAACAGGATTGCGGTGAAGAACGTCCGGTTGCGGCGTGACCGCAGGATCTCCGGCGCCACCATGGCCGCGGTGGCGGCGGCGAGACCACCCGCAATGCCGGCGTAGACGCCGAACTGGTGCGTCCACTTGGTCGGCGTGAACGCCATGATGAACATGGTGCCGAGCACGACCGCGATCAGCCGCCAGATCGGTGCCCGGGCAACGCCCTTCGGGTGCGCTCGGCGCAACAGCCGGAACAGCAGGTAGACCAGACACACCAGCATCAACAGCACACCGAAGCGCCGGACCAGGGTGCCGTCGGCGGTCGGCAGGATCAGGTAGTAGTACCGGATCGGCTCCTCCCACCACGCCAGCGTCGGCCCGACGTCGGAGGCGACCTTGTTTCCGGCGATGAGCGGCGCGAGTGGCTGAGCGAAGAAGACCTGGTACATCACCAGGGTGCCGGCGGTGAGGATCGGCGCCAGCATCGGCAGCAGACCGTCCCGGTGGCGACGCGTGACGATCGTCCGGAGGACTGGCCGGATGCCGGCCACGAGCGCCGCGACGGCCATCAGTCCACTCGGGGCGAGAGCGAGGGTGAAGGCCGCGACGATCACCGCCACCGCGAACGGCAGCAGCCGTCGGGTCGCGATCGACCGCTCGACGCAGCACCACGTCAGCAGCGATCCGATGGCGATGGCGGGTTCGACCCGCAACCCCGTGTCGTAGGCCATCCAGATCGCCAGATACCCGAACGCTCCCGCCCACAGCGCCGGGGTGCTGCGCCGCACCGTGCGACCCAGCCGGGGGATCACCTCGCGACTGATCAGCCACCAGCCGAGCAGGCCGAGCAGGAAGGTCGGGAGCCGCAACCACGGTGCCGCCCAGCTGATCTGGCCCATCGCGGCGAAGATCCAGTAGTGCCAGCCGAATGGATCCTGCGGCACCCCGAAGTAACGGAAGTAGTTGTCGGCGTAGCCCGCACCCCCGAGAATCCGACTGACGGTGATCACGTATCCGTCGTCGGAGGTGTTCGGGCCCATGAACCACCAGATCGCCAGCAGGACGAATACCACCGCGTCCACCGGCCGGATCCTCCACCAGCCGGCGGGTAGGAATCGCTTGTGCCGGCGGGTGTCCCGTTGGTCGAGGATGCCGAGGGCGACCAGCGACAGCAGGGTCAGCGCGACGCCGACGACGATCACCGCCAGCTTGAGCGGGGTCGGTGAGTTGACGTAGCGGGTGTCGATCGTCGCGTGCACCGACAGTCCGTCGCGCAATGCGGTGTCCGGAAGGTCGGTGTAGATGCCGACGATCTGTGGGCGCATCTGGTGATCGCCCACCGCATACGACCGGATGCCGGGTGCGTCGTCGGGTGAACCGGGTGGCAACGCATTGTCGAATCGCGCCCGCAGGCCGGTGCCGTCCGCCCGTAACACCATGCGACAGTCCGGATTCGACTGTGCGGGGGCGCGCGGGGTGGTGAGGATGACGACGTCACGGTCGGTGACGGTGAGGGCGTCGGTGGTGGCGCGGACGAAGAGACCGCGGGCGGGCGCGTCCTGTCCGCCGGTCGGGATCGTCGACAGCAGCACCCCGCCCGACGCCGGGAGTTCCGACGCCAGTGAGCACGGCACGGTGACGTCCATGTCGATCGGTACGAAGGACACCAACGGCGCGGTGACCGCCGACACTCCGTCGCCCTGCGGCCACCGCAACTCGGCGGTCTGCTGTTTCACCGGCAGCAGCGGCATCAGCACCGCCAGCAGTACGCCGAGCAGGCCGGCGACCGCCGCGATCAGCTGCACCGTCCGCGGGCTCGGCCGACGCCGCGACGTCGGGTGCGCCGACGCCGGGTTCTCGGTCGGCGGACCGCTGCGGGGTTTACTGGTCGTCATCGGTCTTCGGCTCCAGCCTGATCGACCCGGTGCGGGACCAGCCCCACCGTGTCTGCGGGTCGGTGATCACCGTCGCCGGCGCGGCGTCGGGGACGAGCGGGGTGAGCTTCTCCAGCGCGCCCCACTCCTGATACCAGTCGTCGGCTAGGTAGGTCGGCACGGTTTGCGCCGAGGTGGTGCCCTCCGAGATCGCCAGCAGCCCACCGTCGACGGCTGCCTGCCACGTTTTGGACTGTGCATTGGCCTGGACGTAGTCGGGCAGGATGCGCCACTGCGGGATCTGCGCGACACCGTTGCGCACCCGCAGCGGCTGCTGGCACGGGAAGTGCGCGGCGACCGGAAAATCGATCAGCGTGGGCGCGCTCGAGCCGACGACGGCCTGCAGGGTCTGCAGCCGGGGTGCGCGCGGTGGCGTGATGGCGAGGAACTGTTTCTCGCCGACGTTGTTGTCCAGCAACGACAGTCGCATCACGGTCGCCGCGGGCGGTGCCGCCGAGCGGGGTATCCGGAGGTTGCGCCACGGTTGATTCGGCAGGATCGGTCCGGGATCGAGCGGCAGCACATCCGGCCCGATCTGGGTAAACTCGCCGTCCGGGCCCGGCCGGCCGAATTGCACGAGGATCTGCTGACCGAAGACGCGCACCCCGAACATGTCCACGGTGCTGACCGCACCAGCCGCCGAAACGACCAGCAGCGGTGACACATTCGGCTCGGGCAGTCGGTACCAGCCGGTGGTGAGTCGGGCCTCGCCGTTGTAGCCGTAGCTGCCGAGGACCGGTGTCGTCGCCGGGTCGAGGCCGTACGGCAGCGCCACGGTGGAGCCGTTCACCGTGCGGGGACCGGTGCCGCCGGTCGTGCCCGCACCCAGTCCGCCGGTGATCGCGAAGGCGTGGCCGAAGCCGGACGAGACGTTCATCTGGCCGGGGCGTGCGCTCCCCGGTTCGGGCGATAGATCGCCGGCGACGCCGTTGGGACTGAACCCGACCGGGTCGGTACCCATCAATGCCTGGGTGGCCGACTCGCCACCGGCGGGCACGAGCACACCCGCGTTCGGATCCGGTTCGGCCAGAACCCTGTTCGCCATCCCGCAGTCGCGCCCGCGGAGTGTGTCGAGGTTCTCGGCGACAACGGTGGCGGCCGGGTAGCGGACGACGGCAGCCTTGGCGAACACCAGCACCTCGGCGATCACCAGCAACCCGGCGATCAGCGCGATGGGCGACGAGGCGGCGAACAGTCGGATACGGTCCGCACGAGTCTCTCCCGGACCGTCGGTGACATGCGACAGTCCCTTATTCGTCACGTAATCGACGCGGAGATGCTGCCAGACGGCGATCGCGGCCGCGATGACCGCGAGTACCAGGAAGATGCTCGACACCGGACGGCCGGCGAGCACCGGAGCGCGGTCGAACCAGGCGATCCCGTAGTCGTAGGCGAACGGCCACGCATTCTTCCCGGCCATCGCCGCCGCCAGGGCGAACAGCAGCCCGGCGACGAAGACACTCAGATTCCGCACCGAGCTGGCCGCCGACTGCGTCACCGCCAGCGTGGCGACCGCGGCGACCGCCGCCGCCAGACCGGCGAACACACCGAACTGGATCGTCCACTTGGTCGGAGTGAACACGAACAGCAGCAGCGTGACCCCGACCGCGCCGACCAGTCGCCACGTCGGCCCCGGGTCGACACCCCGAATCCGGGTGCGCCGCAACATGACCGCGACCACGACGATGGTGCCGGCGAGGAGCAGCAGCAGCGGCACTCGACGGGTGAGCGCGCCGTCGTCGGTGCTCACCGAGATGAAGTAGTAGCGCAGATACTCCTGGTACCAGTCGATCACCGGACCGACCTGGTAGCGGAGCTTCACGGCTTCGGCGACCGTCGCGAGCGTCTGGTCGCGGAATACCACTACCAGCACCAGCAGCGATGCGGCGGCCATCGGTGCCACGATCGGCAGCACGCCCAGTGAGCGTCGCCGGACGATCACGATCCGCAGCAGACCACGCGCCGACACCAGCAGGATCGCGGCCGCGATCACCCCCTGCGGCGCCAGCGCGAGCGTGAAGCCGGCGGCGACCGCGGCCAGCGCGGCAGGCAGCAGCCGTCGCGTCGCGAGTGCCTGTTCGGCCGCCCACCAGGTCAGCAGCGACCCCAACACGATCATCGACTCGCTCCGCAGGCCGCTGCAGAACGGCAGCCAGAACGCGGTGAACACAGTGGCGGCCGACCACAGGGCCCATCCGCTGCGGCGTACCGCCGCGCCGAGCCGAGGCAGCAGGACCCGACTCAGGATCAGCCAGGATGCCGCCCCCGCGACCAACTGCGGCAGATGCATCCACAGCAGCGAGTCCGACACCGACGACCAGCGTCCGAGCAGCGCGTAGTACCAGTCGAACGGCGCTTCCGGGATACCGTAGTAGCGGTAGTAGTTCGCGAGGTAACCGAAGTCGTCGGCGACGCGGCCCATGGTGAGGATGTAGCCGTCGTCGGGGGTGCCCGCGCCGAGGAACGTCCACAGCAGCAGCACACCGAGAACCGCGACGTCGGCGAGCCGGGGCCGCAGAAGCCGACGCAGCCCGCCACGAACCGCTCGGGTGCGGTGTCCGTGCCCGCGGTCGATGAGGTAGAGGGCGACCAGCGCCACCACGACGGACAGCACCGCGAGCACCATCACGACACGCTTCAGTGTCGACGGCGTGCTGTCGTAACGGTTGTCGATGGCGATGTGGGCGCGCATCCCCGCGGCACCCGCGGCACGCGCCTGATCGGCCGTCAGATCGCTGAAGATACCGACTACCTGCGGCCGCTTGATCGGGTCCAAGACCGTCCGCTCGCCGAGGCCGACGAACTGGGCACCCGGCCCGGCCGCGTCGGAGAAGATCCGCAGCGCCGAACACCGTGCTAGATCGGTGCGCGGTGCGGTGGCGGCGACGCTATTGCGCGAGGTGACCGTGACCGAAGTCGGGCCGGCGGTGACCGACAGGGACGACGACGCCGCCTTGGGCGCACCGGACGGCATGGTCGTCAGCACCGTGCGGGTCTCGGCGGGCAGTCCCGCCAGCACCGTGCACGGGATGGTGATGTCGAGTGCGCGCGGGGTCTGCGCGATCAGCGGAGCGGTCACCGACGAGGTGTCGGTCATCTGCTGGCCCTGTGGCCAGTCGAACGAGGCGTCGGTGGTGGTCACCGGCAGCAGCGGCACCAGTAACGCCAGCACGACACCGGCGAGACCGGCCACGATCGCGGTGAGCCGCAACCTTCGCGACGGGCGAGTAGCCCTGGGGCTCGCGGCCGGAGTTGTCGGGGTCGTGGAGTCGCCCGGAGCCGCCGAAGTCCGCGAGGCGTCGTCGTCGGACGCGGACGGTGTGGCTGTCACGGGCACGATGTCCGATGGTAAGCGACCCCGGGGCGCTCGTCGGACGCGGAGGCGTTCCGACACGGAGCGGTTGCCGGATCGTTGTATGTACGGGGGGTAGGGAGCGCGGTAGGTCGGTAAAGCGATCGTTGTATGTACAGGGGTAGGGAGCGGTGCGTCGGTCGCGGACCTTTGCGCACGTTGAGTAAGGCGCAGCGCGGTGTTTAGTGCCGGATCGGTGCCGGGCTCCACAGGCCGCTGCGCGTCGCGGTACCGAGATCCAGCTCGGCGCGGGTCGTCACGTCGCCGTACGGTTCATAGCGTTCCAGGGCGCCCCAGTCGCGGCCGATGTCGCCCTGTAGATATGTCGCGACGGTCTCGGGTTCCTGGGACACCTGTAGCCAGCCGAGCGGTCCGCCACCGAAGCTGTTCTGCCAGGCGGTAACCGCGGCCGCGAGGTCGGCGCCCGGTTTGATCCGCCAGTCCGGGATCTCGGCGACACCGTAATGATGGGTGAACGGCCGCTGGCACGGGAACACCAGGCCGGAGGTCCAGTCCACGGTGACCGGTGCGGTGCTGCCGACCACTTGCTGCAGTGTCCGCATCCGGGGCAGCCGCGGCGGGGTCACCACGATGAACCGGTCGGCCGACAGGTTGTCGTCGGTCGCCGCGATGCGGACCGCGGTGGCGTCCTCCGGCAGCGAGTCGGTGGTGATCCGCACGTTGCGCCACGACGGCCGCGGGCCGGGATCGATCATCTCGGTGTCGCCCGACGCCGACAGGTCGTCGTCCCGAGCGGACGGGCCGATCGGGTCGGTGGTGTACTCCAGCAACAGGTTTGGGTTGTCGTACTCGCCGGCGACCGAGAACGCCAGCAATGGACGGTCGCGAAAATCGTCGGGCAGTGCGTACCAGCCGGACGTCAACCGGGCCGGGACCTGGTCGGTCAGCGAGTAGCTCCCCAGGACGGGCGTGCGCGCCGGGTCGAGCGAGAACGGCAACTTGGCCCGGCTGCCGTTCACACCGGGAGTGTCGATCTGGCCACCGCCGGTGCCCCCGCTGTTCGCGATGAGCACGTCCGGGTCGGCGGCCGCATTCCAGCCGAGCACGCCGAGCGATCCTTCGCTCGCGGTGGTGGTCAAGTCGTCGGGGACGCCGTTGGGGGTGAATCCGGTCGTCGCCGGGGTGGACGATCCGGCGGACGCGATGGGCGGTCCGGCCAACGGGTCGGTCAGCGACGGGTCGACCGGGGACAGCATGTCGCGGTTGGGATCTGATTCGACCCACACCTTGTCGGCCATCCCGCACTGCTTGCCCGCGAGCGCCTCCAGATTCGACCGGGGCACCGAGTAGGAGCTGCTCTGCTGGATGCCGGCGAACACCGCGGTAACGATCTCGAAGACGACGACCGCCGCGGCGATATACGCGAGCGGCGCCGCCGCGACCGAACGCCAGGCCCGGCGGACCGCCGACGGATGGTCCGCGGCGGGGGTGGTCTCCACCGGGTCTTTACCGGTGAACGGCTCCCGGAAGTGGAACCACAGCGCGAGCAGCAACAGCAGCAGCGATGCGGCGAGGAGCACATTGGCCAGGTTCACGCCGAAGAAGGCGACCTGCATGACGCCCCACGGCATACCCCACGCGGAGGAGTAGTAGTACGAGTTGGGCGCGGTGAACGCGAAACCCGCGACGAACAGCACCAGCGCTGCGAATAGGGTGCGGTTGCGGCGCGAGTGCATGGCCTGGTTGCTGGCGGCGACGGCAGCGATGGCCGCGAGCGCCGCCGCGAGGCCGGCGAACACCCCGAAGTGGTGCGTCCACTTGGTCGGCGTGAACATCAGAAACACCAACGACGCGAACGTGATCCCGACGATCCGTCGGGTGGGGCCCATCGCGGTGCCGGGGATGCGAGACTTGCGGATCAGCACCGCCGCCGACACGACGAGGCCGAGGATCATCGTCAGCACGGCGAAGCGGCGGGCGATGTCGCCGTCGGCGGAGAACGCAAACAGCGACGAGTACCGGTCGATCTCGTTGTACCAGTTCAACGATGGCCCGAGCGCGGTCTTCATCTGGGACGCGTCGACGAAGCCGCGGAGCGTCAGATTGGCGAAGACGACGAAGACGACGAACGTGCCCGCCGCCAGGATCGGGGCGAGCAACGCCACGTAACTCCATCGGCCACCGCCGATCTCGCGTGCCCGCTTGATGAGCGCCATCATCATCGGACGCGCGCCGGCGATCAGTGCGGCGACGGCGAGCAGCCCGGTGGGTCCGGCGGCCAGGCTGAACGCGCCGATCAGGCAGGCAATTGCGGCCGGCAACAGACGCCCGGTGGCGATCGAGCGTTCCACCGAACACCAGGTCAGCAGCGCGCCGAGGCAGATGATGGGCTCTGGGCGCAGGCCGTTGTTGAACGGGAACCACGACGCGAGGAAGACGAAGGCGGCCGTCCATCCGACGACGGGTCGGGTAAGGGCGGCGCGGCCGAGTCGGGGCAGTACCTCGTGCGAGATGATCAGCCACGAGATGATGCCGCAGAGCAGCGCGGGCAGCCGCATCCACGGGCTGGCCACCGAAATGTGGCTGAGCAGTCCGAATGCCTCGTAATACCAGCCGAAAGGTGCTTCCGGCGCACCGAACCAGCGGAAGTAGTTGGCGGTGTACTCGCTGTTCTGCGCGACCCGCGACATCGTCAGCAGGTAGCCGTCGTCGGACGTGTTGGGCCCGACGAAATGCCAGATCAGCAGGGCACCGAGGACGACGTAGTCGCGCGCGTTGAGGTGCCACCAGCGGGCCGGGAAGATCCGCCGGTGCCCCCGACGGTCGGTCGCGTCGAGGGCCGCGAGTGCGATCAGCGACAGGATGGTGCAGACGATGCCGACCACCAGCACGATCCACTTCAGGATGGTCGGGCGGCTGGTGTAGCGGTCGTCGATGGTGACGTGCGAGCGCAACCCGGGCAGTTCGGCTGCGGGGGCGTTGATGTCGGTGAACAGTCCGGTGACCTGCGGCCGCTGGTCGCGGTCGTAGGTGTCGGATTCGCGGCCGGCGGTGGTGCCGGCCAACGCCTTGCCGTCGTCGCCGGTCATCCCGACGAATTCGGCGGTGACCTCGTCGGCGTCCGCGTGTACGACGATCTCGCGGCACTGCTGGGTGCGGATCTGATCGAAGGTCGCCGATACCAGCGGCACGTTGCGGATGACGACCTCGACCGACCGGCGGTTCGGCGGGTCGTTGGCCTGACCGGTGGCCCGGATGAACAGGCCGCGCTCGGAGCTCTTGTCGGCCTGCTTGGGGGTGGTGGAATACAGCACCGATCCGTCGGTGCCGAGCCGGTCGATCGCCGAGCACGGAACGGTTACGTCGAGGTTGATCGGCACGTAGCTGATGAGCGGGGCGCTGACCGATTGCACGGTCCCCTGCTGCGGCCAGTCGATTTGGGCGGTGGTCTGTTTGACCGGCATCAGGGGCGCCGCCAGCGCCAGGATCAGACCGGCGAGCCCGGTGACGATGGCAACGATCTTTGCTCGTCGGATCGTCGGTGCGGGCACAAGGTCTGATGGTAAACCCCCGCTGCTCGCGCAGCCGTGAGGGACGAGCGGAGCACCTGGGAGGTGACGAGTGCCGCGCTGGTTGAGTAGCAGCGAGGCGAGGAGCACCTCGCGGGTTGACGGCCTCGCTGGTTGTCCGCCCCACCGGTTGAGTAGCCGCGAGGGGTGGAGCATCCCGCCGGTTGACGGCCTCGCTGGTTGTCCGCCCCCGCCGGTTGAGTAGCCGCGACGTAGGAGCGGCGTATCGAAGCCGGCGCCCTGGGCTGCGCACTGGTGGTTTCGATACGCGGCTCGCTGCGCTCGTCGCTACTCAACCACCGGGGGGCCGCCGGTTGTCCGTCCCCGCCGGTTGAGTAGCCGCGAGGTGAGGAGCATCCCGCCGGTTGAGTAGCCGTGAGGGACGAGCGGCGTATCGAAGCCGGCACCGACCCGGTCGAGCACTACGCTGACACCATGTCGTCCGACGCCGCCAGCAGTCCGCAGCCGCCCAGCGCCGAACCCGGCCGCGGCCGGTTGCCGATCCTGCTGCTCAACGGCCCGAACCTGAACATGCTCGGCACCCGACAGCCCGACGTGTACGGCGCCGCGACCCTCGACGACGTGGTGGACCTCGCCGACAAGACGGCCGCCGAAGTCGGGTTCGACCTGACGGCGGTGCAGTCCAACCACGAGGGCGAGATGATCGACCGTATTCACGCCGCGCGCGGCGCGATCAGCGGCATCGTCGTCAATCCGGGCGGTTGGACGCACACGTCCGTCGCCCTCGCCGACGCTTTGGTCATCCCCGAGGTACCGATTATCGAGGTACACATCAGCAATGTCGCGGCCCGCGAACCGTTCCGGCACCACTCGTACGTCTCGCCGATCGCCTCCGGCGTGATCGCCGGATTCGGGGTGCGTGGCTACGAGTTCGCGATCCGCCGGTTGGCCGAACTCATCGGCTGAGGCGCGGCCCCGGCGACGCCCCGCCTGAACAAATGCAACCCAGGGGTTGCGCTACGGCCGTGCTAGTGCAACCATGAAGTTGCACATCGATCCGGACATACCCGTTCTGAGGAGTACGACAATGGCCACCGACTTCGACCGCATCGAGCACCAGATCGACATCGACGCACCGGCGCAGCGCGTCTGGGAACTGGTCTCCGAACCGGGTTGGTACATCAACGACAAGGTGATCACCGAGCACCGCATCGTCCGCGACGGCGACCTGTCGATCGTGCACGACCCGACGCATGGCGAATTCGCCTTGCGCACTGTCGAACTCGACGAGCCCCGGTACGCCGCGTTCCGCTGGCTCGCCGACGCCACCGACCCGGAGAAGGGCACTACCCTTGTCGAATTCTGGATCACGCCAACCGATTCCGGGGTGACCCTCAAGGTCGCCGAGAGTGGCTTCGACGCGTTGACCGACAGTGATGCGGACCGTCGGTCACGCTTCGACGATCACACCGAGGGGTGGCGCATCGAACTGGACCTGGCGCGAGCGCATCTCACCGCCGCGGGTGCACATGCCTGACGAGCGCACCAGTACCGGCACCCCGACCGCCGATGCTCCGGTTGAGGTCTTCGCCGCGCTTGCCGACGACAGTAGGTGGCAGGTGCTGACCGAACTCGGCCGGGCACCGGCGTCGGCGTCCGGACTGGCCGAGCGGCTACCGATCACCCGGCAGGCGATCGCGAAACATCTTCGCGTGCTTGCCGACGCGGGGCTGGTGGAGCCGGTGCGCGTCGGCCGGGAAGTGCGCTACGAGGCGGTCGGGGCGCGGCTGAGCGAGGTGGCGCGGCGGTTGGACGTCATCGCCGGTGGGTGGGAGCGTCGACTGGCCCGAATCAAGGACCTGGCCGAGCGGCCGGAGCAGAGCTAGGCGATCACCGTCGATCGGCTTCCGTGTGTTGACGTGCGGAGCTACCGTCGAACGATGGAAGCCGATCGGCGGCACCTACGCGCACGCGACGCCGACCGCGTGGAGGCGATGCGCTGGATCGACGTCGCCCACGTGGACGGGCAGTTGACCATTCCCGAGCACAAGGAGCGCCTCGCGGCCGCTCTCTCCGCGAAGACGGTGGGCGAGCTGGACGCCCTCGTGGCGGACCTGCAACCCGCACCACCGTCCAGGGATGCCGCCACCGAGCCGTCAGGCCGGAGCCAGCCCGGCGGCCGACTGCGCGGTCTGGGCCCCGGTCGGCTGGCCGCGGTCCTGTCCGTCCTGGCACTGGTCGCCGCCGTGGTCGCCACCGTGGCCGTCCTTGTCGACTCCCGCGACCTGGGCGAAACGTCCACCGATGCTGGCTTGCCGTCCAGGGGACTACTGAGCGAGACCGGTCTGCGCGACGTCATCGACGCCGCCGAGAAAAAGTTCGGCACCACCGTCGTCGCAGGCGTGCACGTCTACCCGACCGAGGCCGAGGTGGTCGTCCGCAATCCATCGGTCAGCAGTGGTTCTACCCGGTGGCAGTTCCGGTCCGGCGGCGAACTGCACAGTCCGGAGAACTACGGAGGTCTGGCCGTCAACTCCGGCCCGGAAGCGCCGGATGTCGACTTGGCGGATCTGGACGTGGCACGGGTGGCCGAACTCATCGCCTCCGCGCCGCGAAAGCTCGACTTGGGCCTATCGCTCGCGGACGTACCGGACTACTTCCGGGTGACGATCGGAGGTGACGACGGCGGCGAGATCTGGATCGGAGTCAACGGCATCGGCAGTGATTCCCACCTCGTCGCCAGACTCGACGGCACCATCAAGGCCATCGCGAACTGAGGTACCGACGCGTCCTGTGCGTGTGCGTCGTTGCCGTCGACCTGCAGTGCCAGATCCGTCCGCCGTCAGTCGGACCCGGATCTCTCAGCGCGCCAACGCGTCCCGCGCCGCGGCTGCGACGCCGCCATCCAGTCGCCGCCCGTGCCCGGGAAACAGCGTGTCGGCGTCAAGCTGGGTGAACGACTCGACGCTCGCCCGTGCGGCCGACTCGTCGTGCTGGAATACGGTGGGAATGCACTGCGCGCCATTGATCTTCGAGATCGGATGACCGCTCACCAGGGCGTCGCCGGAGACTAGTACCGCGCCGTCGGCCACCAGGTAGGCGCTGTGCCCGTCGGTGTGCCCGTGTGCCGCGACCGGCGCCGGACGCCCCGGCAGGTCCAACGGTTCGGGGAACGGCTGTGTGTCTGCGATGCCCGCACGGCTGAGCACACCGAGCGGAGTCACCGCGGCCAGCCAGCGGAGCACGCGGGGCGCCGCCGCGATCCGCGCGATCCCCAGGGGACTCGCCTGTTGCAGGTAGTCGCGGCGAGCGTGGCCAACCTCGACGGGGTCGGCGTACACCGGAAAGTCGTAGCGGCCCAACAGTTTCGCGAGTCCACCGATGTGGTCGACGTGCGCATGCGTGAGCAGCGCGCCACGGATGTCCTCTGGACGGCAACCGATTCGGCGAATCGACTCGACGACCACATCGGCCTGTCCGGGGTAGCCACCGTCGACGAGCGTCAGATCGCTACCTTCCCGCAGTATTACCCAGTTGACCGCGTCGGTGTGGACGAAGTGCGCGGACGTTCCGTCACCCTCGACCGTGTCGATCGCGAAATCGATTGTCGAGCCACTCATTTACGCACCACCAGGACGAAGGGACCGAGTTCGGTGACCTGGAACCGGGAGTCGCGGAACAGGGTTGGGTCGAAGGTGACCGTATAACGCTTCACGTTCGGGTCGTTCGGGTACACGTCCTCGGCCAGCCGCAGTGCGTATCCGTCGGCGCTGTAGCGGAAGAGGAACACATTCGGCGGCGCCCACGGCGAGTGATTGAGTTGATCGACGAGCTCCGACGGTGAACTCGCCTGCGACCAGCGTTCGATCGTGGCCGCCCGTTTGTCGAACTCCGCCAGCGGATTCGCGTAGTGAGACGTCAGACCCTGGAAACCCCAGTACGGGTAGATCGACAGGAACCCGTAGTCGGCGGTGAGCACGATGTTGCCGGTGGCGGGCCGACCGGTCTGCTCGCGGATCATCCGATGCAGTTCGGGGAAGTACGACTCCGCACCGGCCGGGCGTCGGTCGGCGCGTTCGCCGGCACCGTCGGTGTCGGTGTAGGCGGTCGTGATCTCGTGGCTCAGATATCCGGGAATCCCTTGTGCCACCGCAATTCCGGCGAGTGCGGCGACCACTCCGAGTACCACTCGGACATCGCCGAGGCGGCCGACAAACCAACGGCAGATGTCGACTACGCCGAGCACTCCGGCAGCGGCGAGTACCGCGACCAACAGCGGTTCCAGCCGGAACGACAGCAGGGTGGAACCGGTCGCGGTCCGCAGCATCGACGCGAGGCACACCAGGTAGATGCCGATCACGGCGATGCCGAATGCGGCGGCGATGCTGCGCCTGGTGAAACGCATCAGGATCCAGACCAAGCCGATCAGCGTGATGGCGCCGACGAGCGAGAGGTCGAACATCGGCAGCGGCAGGGTCGAACCACGTTCGGGCAGATAGTGTTCGGCGGTGCCACCGCTGGCCGGGGCGCTACGCAGCCGATCGGCTAGGTAAGGAGCCCACACGATCAGTGCGACCAGTCCGCCGATCACGCCCATCGCCACGAGTCGCCCGAGTACCGCCACGATGACCCGGCGCCGTTGGGCGGACACCGTCCGGTCGGCCACCGCCTTGTTCGTCGCGTTCAGCCAGCCCTGCCCGATCAGCCACAGCGCCATCAAGACCGCGACGCCGCCGAACAGACCTGCGTAGAGGGTATAGAAGGTGGCGGCCAAGCCGATGAACAGGCCGGATGCGACAACCGCGAACCAACTCGTCTCGCGCAGCGAGCCGACCGGGCCGTCGGCGGCCCGCGACCGGCCTCGTAACCCGTACAGCATCGGGATCAGCATCGGTGCCCCGAGCAGGACCAGCACGGCCGCATAGGGTTCGGGACCGGCGAACATGATGGTCGTCGCGGTCACCGCGAGCGCGATCGCCGCGCCCCGATCGCCGCCGACCATCCGGTTCCACAGCACCACCGCGAGGGCGGCCGCCACCGACATCGTCAGGATCGCCCACGGCTTGTAGGCCTCCCAGCCGGGCATCTCCTGGAGCGCTGCGTACCGGCCGCCGGTCCAGAACCACCCGGCCGGGTAGTACGGCGGCAGGCCCTGGTACGTCATGTCGGCCAGATCGGGACTGCTGGTCAGCCGGGTCAGGTACTCGGTGCGGAACTGCTGGTCAACCGACAGTCCGCCCAGGTATAGGCGGGTCGCGCCGAGCGGCATGCCGAGGGTGACGGTGACGAAGCCCGAGATACCCAGTGTGGAGATCACCGTCACCAGCAGCGGACTCCGCCGGTACCGGTACAGCAGCGCGGCGGCCACCAGCAGCACGACCGCCACGACCTGCCCGACGGTGGTCAGCGCGCGGGTCACATTGGACGAGTTGAACGCGGGCCACTGCACCGCGTCGATCACCTTGACCCCGACGAAGGGCACCCCGGCGCCAATCACCAGCGCGATGACCAGAAATCCGGCGTCGCGGAGGCGGGCGGAGGTCGGCGTCAGCGCTGCGGTCACGACCTCAGTTGTAGCAGCGTCGGTGTCGCTGCAGTACAGCCGACCTGCCGGGTGGCTCGGCTAATCCATCGACATAGTGCCCGCTTACCGGGACGACGTCGATGGAATGTTCGCCGACGCGGCGTCGTCAGGTCGGTGGACGCCGTGAGATTCGCGCAAACACTGGGACAAGGGTGTCGGGGACGGGCTCGAACGTGCCCCGGTCGGGACGAGAGAACATCGATGCGTTGTTCCACTGCTCTGGTGTCACCCGGCTGTAGTCGAGTGCGAAGCCGGCACGTTCCGCTAGTTGCGACATGAACAACTTGGACGCACGGCCATTACCCTCCCGATATGGATGCGCCATATTGATCGACGCGAAGACATCCGCTGCCCGCGCGGCAAAAGCGTCGAGGTCCCGGTCGGTCCAATCGGTCTGTGCTATCGCGCGCCGGGCACGGTCCAGGTAGCGGTCGATCTCGCCGGGTTCGGCAAATCTCATCCCGTCCTTGCTCAACGGATATGTACGCACGACTCCGGCCCAGTCGTAGATCGGGAAGAACAGTGCTCGGTGGATCGCGTGGAGATGTGCGGCGTCGAACGTGCGGTTGACGGCGATTCGGCCGTCAGCGATGCGTTGTTGCCGTACGGCGCCGAGACGGTACTCGACCTCACGCAGGGCCGCTCCGTCGGTGAGTCCGAGCTTGTTCGCCAACACATCGGTGCCCGGGATGAAGGTGGCATCCCAGGCATCGCGCGAACTCATGCGTCTTAGGATGCGGCGTGGCGGGTGCGACGACGTGAAACCATCGCCACTGCTTCGGCAACCTCATCTCCCTCGGTAAACTCGCCGCGGGCCGATCGCACCAGGAAGGCGATGTCCTCGCGGTGCGGCTCCCAACCCTCGAGCACACCGTTATCGATCGCCGTGATCAGGCTGCTGACCTGGGCTTCGGACAGCCCGTCGAACAGGTCGGGCCATTGTCGCGTCCACTGGGAATCGATCACATCGACCTCCGTTTCGGGCTGCACCGATTCTACCGGCGCCCAACACGAAATCCATCGACATATTGCCCGCTTACCGGGCACAATGTCGATGGATTCCTCGCGGCGCGGCAATCGGGAGCCGCGTCAATCAGCAGCAGCGCCGATCAGATCGGCAGCTTGCGGAACACCGGCCGCGGGATGTGCCGCAGCGCGGTCATCACGAACCGGAACGTCCCGGGCACCCAGACGATCTCCTTGCCCGCATCGACGCCGGCGGCCGCGGCCCGGGCCACGTCCTCCTTGTCGACGGTCAGCGGTGCCTCCGCGACGTGCGCCGACAGTCGGGTGCGGACCTGCCCGGGCCGAATCACCAGCACGTGCACCCCGAACGGCGCCAACGCCTCTCCGAGCCCGAGGTAGAAACCGTCCAGACCGGCCTTCGACGATCCGTAGACGAAGTTGGACCGCCGCACCCGTTCGCCGGCAACCGAACTCATCGCGACGATCTCGCCGTGCCCCTGTTCACGCATCTTCTCGCCGAGGAGCACCCCGACACTGACAGCGGCGGTGTAGTTGATCTCCGCGGTGCGGACGGCGAGTTTCTGGTCCTGCCACGCCTGTTCGTCGTCGCCCTGGATGCCCGCGGCGACGATCGCGAGGTCGATATCGCCGTTGGCGAATGCAGCGTCGATCACGGCTGGATGTGTGTCGGGGGCGAGGGCGTCGAAGTCGATGACCTCCACCGACGATGCGCCCGCGGCCCGCATGGTCTCCGCCGCAGCCTCGGCGGCCGGGTCACCGGGGATCGTCGCCAACACCACGCGCGCCGGGCCCCGGCGCAGGAACTCGCTCGCGATGGCCAGCCCGATCTCCGAGCTGCCGCCGAGGATCAGGATCGATTGAGGGGCGCCGACGGCGTTGAACATGGGAGCTACTCGTCTCTTCGGTTGCTGGTGGTCGATGAGTGTGCGTCGCACGGGGTAGCGACGCGGTGCGGAATGGTCTGTGGCTCAAACCAGTTCGAGTCGGCGGGCCATGTCGGAGACGAACACGCCGGTCGGGTCGATGGCCCGGCGGGTCGCGATCCACTCGTCGATCCGCGGGTACATCGTGTGGAAGTCGGCGGCCGACGTGCGGGAGTCCTTGGCGGTGTAGAGCCGACCGCCCATCGCCATCACCCGACGGTCCAGCCCGTTGAGGAACTCGGCGAGCCCCGCCTTGATCGGGAAGTCCAGGCAGACATTCCAGCCCTTGAACGGGAACGACAGCGGTGCCCGGTTGCCCTCGCCGAACAGCTTGATGACATTGAGGAAGCTCACGTGCCCGGACGCCTGGATGTCCTCGATGAGCCGGGTGAACTCGCCCTCGTTGCCGGTCGGCACGATGAACTGGTACTGCGCGAAGCCGCCGCCGCGGCCGTAGCCGTTGTTCCAGTCACCGAACACGTCGAGCATGTGATAGAACTGCGCCAGATTCTTGACCTTGCCCTCGCTGGGCGGTCCCATCCGGTAGTACCCCTCGCCGACGGCGGAGAAACTCAGCTTGTTCGCGAGCCCCCGAGGGAACACGTCCGGCAGAGTGATCAGCGGCTTGTTGTTGAACGACAACGGATCTCGGCGGTACTTCTCCGGAAGTTCGTCCAGCGTAGCGAGATTGCCGCGAGAGAAGGTGCCGCGACCGAGCTTAGGCGGGGCACTGATCGAGTCGAACCAGCCGGACGCGTACTCGTATCCGTCCTCGAAACCGTCCTGCAGATGCAGGTCGATGGTCTCCTGCAGCGACCCGGTGCGCGCGGTGTCGGCGATGAAATACGCACTCTCGGTGCGCTTCATCGCGATCTTCGCGCGCAGGATGATGCCGGTCAGCCCGATACCGGCGACCGTCGCCCAGAACAGCGACGCGTCCGGGTCGTCGGCGGTGCCGTCCGGCGTGAGCGTCAGCACCCGACCGTCGGCGACGAGCAACTGCATCTCGACGACGTGGTTTCCGAAGCTGCCCTGGCTGTGGTGATTCTTGCCGTGGATGTCGTGCGCGATGGCGCCGCCGACGGTGACCTGCCGGGTGCCCGGAAGCACCGGAACCCACAGCCCGTACGGCAGCGCCGCCTGCATCAGCGCGTCCAGCGACACACCAGCGTCGACGTCAACCGTCGCGGTGTCCGGGTCGATCGCGTAGATGCGGGTGAGTGGCGTCATGTCGACGGTCAGGCCGCCGGTGTTCTGCGCCGACTCGTTGTACGAGCGGCCGAGGCCGCGGGCGATCACGCCACGCCGTAGATAGGCGGGCTTGTCCGCGTTGTCGTCGGCGACCCGGGACACCGCGTCCGCGATGACCTCGGGATACGGCGTCGACAGCACGTGGCCGTCGATGGGCGTTGTGCGCGACCATCCGACCAGCCTGCGGGTGGTGATCGGCAGGATTTCTTCGGTAGACATCGCCCAAGAGCGTACCCGGCCGGGCCGCTACCGCCCCAAACTCTGCGGAGGTCGCGGCGGCAGCTACCGCCGTACCCAGGCGGCAACTGTCCCCGTTACCGCCGCGAGTCCTCGTTCACCAGCCGAGCACGGCAGCGGCCGCATTGTGCCCGGGGATTCCACTGACCCCACCGCCCCGGCGGGCGCCGGCCCCGGCGATCAGCAGCCGCGGATGTGCCGTCTCGACGCCCCACGTGCCGACCTCGGCGGCCGACTCGGCCCACGGCCAGCGCAGCGCCCGGTGGAAGATGTTGCCGCCGGGCAGCCCGAGCGTGGCCTCCAGGTCGAGTGGCGTCTTCACTTCGAGGCACGGGTTGCCGTGAATGTCGCTAGCCAGCACCGACTGGATCGGTTCGGCGAGCACGCTGTTCAGCGAGGCGAGCGTCGCGTCGACGGCGTGCTGGGCGGCGCCCGGCGCGCCGAACACCCCCGGCGGCATATGCAAGGCAAACAGGGTGAGGGTGTGTTTGCCGTCGAGTTCGGCACCCAGGATCGAGCGGTCGGACAAGGTGTGGCAATAGATTTCGCACGGCGGCAGGTCGGGGACTTCGTCGCGGCGAGCCTGTAGCCACGCGGCCCGCAACTGGTCGTACGACTCGTTGATGTGGAAGGTGCCGGCGAACGCCGCGTCCGGTGCCACGCCGCCGTCGCGGAGCGCCGGCAGCCGGTCCAGCAGCAGGTTGATCTTGAGTTGCGCGCCCGCGGTGTCAGGGTCGGCGTCGACCGGATCGTCCAGCAGCCGGTTCACGACGTCGGGTGCGCACGCGGCGAGCACCGTCGAGGCGGTGACGGACCGTCGTCGACTGCGCGACCCGGCACGGTCGGCCGTGTCGAACTCCACGGTCGCCGGCGTCCCCGAACTACCGGGATCGATCCCGGTCACACGCGCCCCGGTGCGGATCTCCGCCCCCGCCGACAGCGCCGCCTGATACAGCGCCCCCGACACCGCGCCCATCCCGCCGACCGGCACGTCCCAGTTGCCGGTGCCGCCGCCGATGACGTGGTAGAGGAAGCACACGTTCTGCCGCAGTGTCGGGTCGTGCAGGTCCGCGAACGTCCCGATCAGACCGTCGGTGGCGACGATGCCGCGCACCACGTCGTCATCGAAGTACCGCTCGACGACCTCCCCGAGCGGGCGTTCGGTCAGCATCTCCCACATCTCGGCGGTCGAACTGTCGAGGCCGCCCACGTCGTCCCCGGCGACGATGGCCCGCAGCTCGTCGGCGTCGACGAGGCGTCGGGTCAGGGTGGGGAAGACGCGTTGCGCGATCCGGCCGATCCGGGCATAGAACCATTGCCACGCAGTGAATTCCGTATCCGAGCCGGTGGCCGCGCGAAAGGACGCGGCGGTGCGATCGGGGTCGGCCGTGTCGACCAGGATGCCGCGCGCCGGATCGTGCGGGAGCGGCGTGAACGACGAGAAACGGCGACGCACCAGCCGGATATCCAGGTCGAGGTCGGCGATGATCTGCCGCGGCATCAGCGACACCAGATACGAATACCGGGACAGCCGCGCGGGCACCCCGGGGAACGGCATCGCCGACACCGCCGCACCGCCGACGTGATCGGCCTGCTCGAGCACCAGCACCGACCGCCCGGCCCGCGCCAGATACGCGGCCGCGGTCAGACCGTTGTGCCCGGCCCCGACGATCACGTCTTCGTAGTGGGTGGTCACCGAAAGATCCGCGCCAGGAACGGCGTCGAATCCTTCATCGACGCGAGCACGGCACTCGAGTGATCCTCGCCGGGGTAGACGTGCAGTTCCACCGGTTGCCCGGCCGCGCGCATCTGCGCGTACAGCGTGAGCGCCGACGGCGCGGGCACATCGGTGTCGAGCAGGCCCTGTCCGAGGAAGATCGGCCGGTCGTACCCGCGGTAGGGCGTCGCCATGTAGTCGACCAACGCCGCCCGCACACCCGGGATCGACTCCACCGGCCGGGTGAACCAGTTGCGCCACTGCATGCCGCGCACTGCGGCGGACATCTCCGAATAGCACAGCGTCCGAGCCTGGCTCACCACTCGCCGACCCTGTTCCGTGAGCACCGACAGCGGCCGCAGATCCGGCCGCGCATCGCTGAACCCCGCCCAGATGTAGGCGCCGTACGCGTTCAGCGCGGCGGGCGTCGTCACCGGCGGCAGCGCCGGTGACGCCAGCGCGACCACCTGCTCGATATTGGCGGGGGTGCCGGTGGCCACCACACCCCGATAGTCCAGTCCCGTGCCACGGGACAACTGCGTCGCGCGGCGGGCGGCATTGAGTGCGGCCCCGGCTCCCTGCGACTGCCCGACGATCGCCCACTTCCGCGACAGCGGTAACCCCATCCGGTGTGCGGCCTTGACCGAATCGACGACCGAATGCGCTTCGACGGTGCTACTCAGGTAGTTCATCAGACCTGGAGTCCCCAGGCCGGCGTAGTCGGTGGCGACGATCGCGTACCCGGCGCGGAGCCAATGCCCCAGGTAGGCGACGTCACGCGCGGACCGCGGGAGCGTCGACGGCGCGCATCCGTCACCCAGCCCGGTGGTGCCGTGCGCCCACGCGATCACCGGGTACCCGCCGGGCGGCGCCGGTGTGCGCGGCAGGAACACCGCCCCGGTACTCATCGCGGGGCGACCGCGCACGTCGAGGGTCGCGTACAGAATCCGGTAGGCCCGTCCGGCCGCCGGCAGGCTCAGTGCCGGGTCCAGCGTCGTCTGCCGGATCAGCGTTCCCGGCGCACCGATCGGCCCGGAGTAGTTCCGCACATCCATCCCGGACCACCGTGGCGCCGGCGTGGGCGGAGCGGCGCTGGCGGGTGCCCCGACGATGACCGCCGACATGCCGACCAGCGTGACCGCGACCACCGCCGCCACCGATACCCGACCCGCGGCCCGACGCAGGCGCCCCAGCCGCACGTTCCGGTACCGACGACGAGGTAGAAGATTCGGCCGCATGGTCGGCAGCGTATGCCCGCGACGTGGGGCGCCACGGCACAATCGGCCAACCTCGTCGGCCCGATAGCGGCCCGATAGCGGCCCGACATCGGCCCCGACATCGGCGCAGACCGGGCAGACGAGCGGCGGCATCGGGAATCGACACCCGGTAGTCGGCGACCGCGCGCCACCCGCATGGCGACAACATCTGGACGGATGTCCCATTGACCGGGCGCGGGCGGCGAGATCAGCCATATCCTGGGAAGATGGAGCAACCCACCGTGGACGTACCGTCGATCGAGCTGTCGACCGGCCAGTCGGTGCCGCTGGTCGGGTTGGGGACCTACGGCATGCTCGGATTGCCGTGTGTCGAGGCGGTATCGCGCGCGCTGCGGTCCGGGTATCGACTGCTGGACACGGCGACCCGGTACAACAACGAGCTCAGCGTCGGCATGGGACTGCGCGACTCCGGCGTCGACCCCGACGAGGTCATCGTGCAGACCAAACTCGCCGGTGGCGACCAGGGTTTCGACGAGACGATCAACGCCGCCAAGGAGAGTGCCCGTCGGCTGGGTGTCAACCACATCGACGTCTACCTCATCCACTGGCCGTGCCCCAGCCTGCGGCGCACCGTCGACTCGTGGAAGGCGCTCCTCACCCTCGCCGACGAGGGGTTCATCACCGTGCCCGGCGTCTCGAACTTCAAACCGCATCACCTGCAGATGCTGTACGACGAGACCGGTCGGTGGCCCGCCCTCAACCAGATCCAGTGCTCGCCCGCCCTGGCCCGGACCGATCTGCGAAAGTTCATGGCCGAGCGCGGTATTCACGCGCAAGCCTGGCATCCGACCGGCCGCAAGGAGAATCTCCTCGGTGAGGCGCCGATCATCGCGTTAGCCCGCAAATACGGCAAGTCGCCCACGCAGATCGCGCTGCGGTGGTCGGTGCAGAACGGAATCAGCGTCATCCCGAAGTCGTCGCATCCGGGACGGCAGCAGGAGAACGCCGACCTCTTCGACTTCGCATTCGACGACGACGACCTGGCCGAGCTCGCCACCCTGGACCGCGGCGAGAAGGCGGCCCGCGACTCCGACGTCGTCGAGGAGTTCTAGCTCGCCGCCACCGCGGTACCGGACCGCTATCGTGTCAGTCGTGTCCGATCCCCGACCGGACGACGCCGACGGCCCGCCGCGCGCATCGTCCATCCACACCCCGCACAACCCGCACGGGGACAGCCCGCACGCCACGCACGACGAGTTCGCCAGCCCGCATGCGCCGATGCCGCTGGAGCTGCCGCTCGACGACCAGGAGGCGTCCACCGACGTCGACCTGCGCACCCAGATCATCCGATTCGTCATCACCGGTGTCGGGTCCGGCATCCTCGACTTCGGTCTCACCTACCTGCTCCAGGAGGGCTTCGGCGTCGCACCGTGGCTGGCCAAGGCCTGCGGCTTCATCCTCGGCACCACCACCGCATACCTGGTGAACCGGCGGTGGACCTTCCGCGCCGACCCGAGCATCAAGCGGTTCATCGCGGTCATCGTGCTGTACCTGGTCACCTTCGGCGTCAATGTCGGGCTGTACGCCTACTTCTCCCACCTGTGGCCGCGTGAGCTTGTGTTCAGCCTGATCGCCTACGTCATCGCGCAGGGCACCGCCACCGTCATCAACTTCGCCGTCCAACGTGTGGTCATCTTCCGAATCCGCTAGTCGCGCATGCGTACCGCCACCGTTGTCGGATCGGGGCCCAACGGGCTCGCCGGGGCGGTGCGCCTCGCGCAGGCCGGGCTGCGGGTCACCGTCCTCGAGGGGGCCGACGAGATCGGTGGCGGCACTCGGTCCGGCGAACTGTCGGTGCCCGGAGTCATCCACGACCACTGTTCGGCCTTTCATCCGCTGGGCGCAGCGTCGCCGTACCTGACGACGCTGCCGCTGCACCGGTACGGGCTGCGCTGGCGGTGGGCCGACATCGACTGCGCCCATCCGCTCGACGACGGCACCGCCGCGCTGCTCTATCGCGACCTGGACCGCACCGTCGAGGAGCTCGGCGCCGACGGTGCTCGCTGGCGGTCTTTGGTCGGTCCGCTTGCCGGCGACTTCGGTGCGCTCGCCGACGAGATCCTGCAGCCCGTCGCACACCTGCCGCGACATCCCATCACGCTGAGCCGCTTCGGTCTTCGTGCCCTGGCCCCCGCCGACCGGACCGCGCGACGGTTCGAGACCGCCGCCGCACAGGGGTTGTTCACCGGGATCGCCGCCCACGCCTTCACCCGACTCGACCGCCCGGGCACCGCGGCCGCGGGTCTGATGCTGGCGGCGGCCGGACACCATGCGGGATGGCCGGTCGCCGAAGGCGGTTCGGCAGCGATCACGCGTGCGCTCGCCGCGCTGCTGCACGATCTGGGCGGGACCGTGCGTACCGGGGTCCCGGTCACCGACATCGCCGAGATTCCGTCCGACCTGGTGCTGCTCGACGTCATGCCGGACGCCGCGGCACGCATCCTCGGCGGCACCCTGCCGTCGCGGGTGAGCCGCGCGTTCCGGCGGTATCCGCGCGGTCCCGCCGCGTTCAAGGTCGACTACGTGATCGACGGCGACGTCGGCTGGGCGGCACCCGGTTGCGCACGCGCCGGGACGGTACACCTGGGCGGCACCACCGGCGAGATCGCCGCCGCCGAGAGCTCCGTCGTCGCCGGCCGCATGCCGGACCGGCCGTTCACCCTCGTCGGACAGCAATGGCTGGCCGATCCCGGCCGCGCCACCGGAAACCTGCGGCCGCTCTGGGCGTACGCGCACGTACCGAACGGCTACCCCGACACCGACCGTGCGGTGGCGGCGGTGACCGCTCAGATCGACCGGTTCGCACCCGGTTTCAGCGACCGCATCGTCGACGTGCGCCCGACCCCGCCCGCGGCGCTGGCATCGGCCAACCCGAACTATCGAGGCGGCGACATCGGCGGCGGCCGAAACGACCTGTGGCACCTGGTCGCACGTCCCCGGTCGACCCTGCACCCGTACGCGACGGGTGTCGACGGGGTGTTCCTGTGCTCGGCGGCCACACCCCCGGGTGGGGGCGTCCACGGGATGTGCGGTTTCAGGGCCGCGGAGGCGGCCCTGGCGGCGACGAACGGGGACGTCCGGCGCCCTCGGCCGCGCCGCACCGCCTGAGTTAGTCTCGACGCGGGATTCGATCCGGGGGGCCACGGTCGATCGCAGCAGCTCTTCGCCTCGTCCCAATGGCGCGGGCCGCGGTGAAGCGCGCGAGGCAGGAGGAGCACGAGATGCTGGTTCAGCGAACGTTGTTCACGGGTCCTCATCCGCGGGTGGAGCCGGGAATGTACGTGGCCGCGGACCGCTCGCGCATCACCGCCGACCGGACCGCGGTCCGCCTCGATCGGGGTGCATCGCTGAGCACCAATACCTACTTCGGACGGTTCGCGGCCAGCTACTGGCAGCGCTACACAGATGTCGACGAGGTGACCCTCGACTTTGCCTACACCTGCGACCCGGACACCCGGCTGCTCGTCGACATCCGCGCATCCGACATCAGCGGCCGCCAGCGGCCGGTCCAGGCCACCGAGCTGACCGGAACAGGTCGCGCTCGGATGGACATTCCGATCCGCCGCTTCATCGACGGCGGTGCGGTGTGGTTCGACCTGATCGCCGCGGGCGGCTGCGCCAGCGTCTCCGACGTCACCTGGACGGTCGCCGATCCGCCGCCGCGCAACCGCGACATCGCCGTCGTCATGTGCACGTACAACCGCCCGGCGGACGCGATCGCGACCGTGCTCACCGCGACCGCCGACCCGGTGCTCCTCGACCGGATCGACGCGATCTACCTTGTCGATCAGGGCACCGACCGGGTCGAGTCGCATCCCGAGTTCCCTCGGGTGAAGGAAGTGCTGGGAGACCGGCTGCACTACCTGACTCAGCCGAACCTCGGTGGCGCGGGCGGCTTCAACCGGGGGATCCACGAGATCACCCGGCCGGTCGACGCGTCGGCATCGGCCGCGTCGGGGGTGGCAGGGTCGGCGGCGGCGGCGTCTGGGGCGGCTGGGTCGGCGTCGGCGGCGGGCGCCGCATCGGCATCGACACCGGCCGATGTCGACATCGTCGTGATGGACGATGACATCCTGTGCGAGCCCGAGTCGATCCTGCGGCTGTCGGTCTTCGCCGACTACACGGTCGAGCCGATGCTGGTCGGGTCGCAGATGCTGCTGCTGTCGGAGACCTATCGGGTGCACATGACCGGTGAATGGGAGGCACTCGCCGAACTCAAGGCCGGTCAGGTCGGCGCCCACGGCAAGAGCGGGTTCAACGCGCTGGAGCACCAGCAGGAGGTGCGTACCGACGCCGGCTGGAACGGCTGGTGGTCGTGTCTGCTGCCACCCGAAGCCGTTGCCGCCGCGGGGATGTCGTTGCCGCTGTTCTTCCAGTGGGACGACATCGAGTTCGGTATCCGGGCCCGCAAGTCCGGCTTCCCGACGGTGACCCTGCCCAACGCCGGTGTCTGGCACGCGGACTTCCACCTCAAGGACTACGACGACTGGTCGCGCTACTTCAGCTGGCGTAACGCGTTGATCGTCGCCGCGATCCACGGGCCGTTCGATCCGAAATCACTTGCGGCGGTGGTGGCCAGGGAGATCGGCGCGCACATCGTGTCGATGCGGTACGGGCTGGCGGCCACCTTCCTGCTTGCCGTGAACGACTTTCTGAGCGGTCCGGAGGTGTTGCGCGACGGCGGACGGTCCAAGCTCGCCGAACTCGCCGAGCTGCGCGGACGCTATCGCGACACCCAGATCGTCCCCGCCACGGAGGCCGGCCGCGACGCCGATCCCAGCCTGCGGATTTCCGCCCCCGGCCCGGAACCGAAGCGCGACAAGCTGACCCAGGTGCTGATCAAACGCGGTGTGCAGCAAGGGATGGGACGGGTGTCGCCGGCGCCGGTGTCGATGTCGGCGCACGACGCGCGCTGGTGGCACGTGGGGCTGTTCGACTCGGTGATCGTCTCCGACGCCTCCCAAACCGGTGTACGAGTGCGTAAGCGCGACAAACAGACTGCGCTGCGACTGGGGCGGGAGCTGCTCGATGCGGCGCGACGGCTGCGTCGGGACGGGGCCGACGCCGCGGCGCGGTGGCGTACCGCGATGCCGGAGTTGACAAGTCGGGCGAACTGGAAGCGGTTGTTTGACGGCGACTGAGCCGTCTCGCCGATCCCAGCCGGCCGCGATGCTGCCGGTGATGATCGGTGTCGCGGCCGCGCTTGTCGCCGGGTACGGGGGCTGGCGGCCGTCGCTGTGGTACGACGAAGCGGCGACGATCTCGGCTACCGATCGCACGGTGGCGCAGATGTGGCGCCTCGTCGAACACGTGGACTCGGTCCACGCGGCCTACTACCTGATGGTCCGCGGCTGGACGGCGGTGTTCGGCTTCTCCGAGTTCTCGGTGCGGGCACCGTCCGCGCTCGCGGTCGGGGCCGCCGCCGGACTACTGGTGGTGGTGGGACGACGGTTGTGGGACAACCGGTTCGGGGTGATCGTCGCGGTCGTCTTCGTCACGCTGCCTCGGGTGGGGTGGGCCGGTGTGGAGGCTCGTTCGTATGCGTCGACGATGCTGCTCGCGGTTGCGGCGACCCTGGTGCTGCTGATCGCACTCGACCGCGGACGGTGGTGGTGGGTCGGTTATACGGCCCTCGTCGTCGCGTCCGGCCTGTGGTTCTTCCTCGCCGTCGCACTGATTGTCGGACACGTCGGTGTGGTGGTGGCGGTGCGGTACCGGAGTGGATGTCGCTGGTTGCCGCGCGGCTACCTCGTCGCCACCGGGGTGGCGGTGCTGCTGCTGTGTCCGTACGGGGTGTGGGTGTTCGGCCAGCGCGACCAGGTGTCGTGGATCCCGGCAACCACCTTCCGCACCCTGGGGACGTTCGCGTTGTTCGAATATCCCAATGGCTCATGGGCGTATCTGCTCGCCGCGCTCGTCGTGCTGATCGGCGGGACCGTGGTCGCGGCGACGGTGAGGGTGGATGCGCACTGGCGGGTCGCCGCCGTGGCACTTGCGTGGTGGCTGGCGCCGGCGATAGTCGTGGTGGGGTTCTCGTGGCTGGGCTCGGCGATCTATACGCCCCGCTATCTGGCGTTCACCGTTCCGGGATTGGCGATCGGGATAGCCTGGGCTGTAAGGCAACTCACCCGTGGTCGCCGATGGGCGACGGTGCTGGTTGTCGGGGTCGTGGTGGTCGTCGCGATTCCCGACTACCTCGCGCAGCGCGGACCGTACGGTAGGTTCGGCGGCACAGACTTCTCCCAGGTCGCCGACTATGTGGGGGCGCACGCGCGGCCCGGTGACTGTGTCGCGTTCGGGTCGTCGCCGTCGTGGAGTCCGGTGTCGCAGCGTGTCATTGCCCGCGCCAAGCCCGCCGACTTTGCCGGTCTGCGCGATGTCGGGGCACGGGTGTCGGCCGACCGGGCGGGTGCACTGTGGGATGTCGACAAGCCGGTGACTGCGTATCGCTCGTTCGCGCAGACCTGTGCGGTGATGTGGGTACTCACCGACCGGGACCGCGCTCGCGCCGCGCGACTATTTCCCGGTGGCACGCTGTACTGGCACTTCGAGCCGTTCCGGTTCGCCGACAGCGCGCTGTACCGGGAACTCGCCGCCGCCGGGCTGCGGATCGACCGTCAGATCCCGTTCAACAATTCACAGGTGGTGGAGATGCGTCGGTAGGCGGTCGGCCGTTCGACGGACGGTCAGCCGTTCACCTTGGCGATCACGTTGTCGGCGTAGGCGTTCAGGTGGTCGAGCTTCCGCTGCAGCGGCTCGGTGTCGGGGCCGGTGATGTACGGCAGCCGGAATCCGACGATGACGTCGGTGATGCCCTTGTCCTCCAACCGCTTACATCCGTCGACGGTGTAGGCGTCCATCGATATGACGTGAATCTCGAACGGGTCGTGCAGCTTTCCCTCCGCCTTGCGGATGTCGGTGATCGTGTCCAGTAGCGTGTCGAGTTCCTCGGGAGGTCCGCCGCCGTGCATCCACCCGTCGCCGCGTACTACCGCACGGCGCAGCGCGGCGTCCGCGTGTCCACCGACCAGCAGCGGAATGGGTTCGGTGGGTGCCGGGGTCATCTTGATCCGCGGGATGTCGTAGAACTCGCCGTGGAACTCGAAGTAGTCGCCGGAGGTGAGGCCGCGGACGATATCCATGCACTCGTCCATCCGCTTACCCCGGCGGCGGAAGTCGACGCCCATGACGTCGTAGTCCTCCGGCCACGGGCTGGTCCCGACGCCGAGCGCAAGCCGATTGCCGGTCAGATAGGCGACCGAACCGGCCTGCTTGGCGACGAGCGCGGGTGGCCGCACCGGGAGCTTCAGCACGAACGGGGTGAAGCGGATGGTCGAGGTCACGGCGCCCAGGGCGGCGGCCTGGATGAACGTCTCGATGAACGCCTTGCCGTCCAGAAACTCGCGGTTGCCGTCCGGGGTGTACGGGTAGGTCGCGTCGGATTCCTCGGGGTAGGCGAGCGAGTCGGGGATGGTGAAGCCAGCGTAACCGGCCTGCTCGGCCGCCTGCGCCAGCGGCGCATAGTAGGCGGGGTCGGTCATGGCCTCGGCGAACGTGAACCGCATGCTGCTCCCTCGGGTCGGTCTCCCCAGCGTAGAGCATGACTAGAACACGTTCTAGTTTTTCGTGCGGGACCGCCGCACACCCCGTCGACCGGGCGCCAGACTCCGTTCACTGTGCGGGCGAACACGTTCACTGTGCGGCGCCGATCGTCCACTGTGCAGGCGAACACGTTCACTGTGCAGCGCCGATCGTCCACTGTGCAGGCGAACACGTTCACTGTGCAGACGAACACGTTCACTGTGCGCGGTGCGATGACCTCCGAGGTCATTGCCGGCCGACGCGGGAGGGTGGATCGTCGCACTATGAGTACACGGGCTGACCAAGCAGAGCTACCCGACGCGGTGCCGCACTGGCTGCACCGTGTGCTGATCGCCGACCGTGATGGCTCGGCACTGTACGTCGGATGCGGATTCTTCTTCGCTCCGATACTGGCGCTAGTGTCGCCGTGGCCTACGGTCACCGCGATCGCCTGGGCGATCGTCAGCCTCGCCGGCCTGTGGTTGGGACTGCTGGGTATCGCAATGGCAACGGGATTCGCGATCGTGCTCCGGTCTGGGCAGCAGATCCCCGACGCGTACTGGCGCCGGATGCTGGAGTACCGCACGGAAACTCCGCGCCAAGTCGCGTAATCCGCAACCAATCGCGGACTTTCGCCAGGGCCTCGGGTCGTCAGTGCACAGTGAACGTGTTCGCCTGCACAGTGGACGATCCGCGCCGCACAGTGAACGTGTTCGTCTGCACAGTGAACGATCCGCGCTGCACAGTAAACGGATGGTGGGCACACCCGCTGGTTGAGTAGGTGACGAGCGCAGCGAGGAACCGTATCGAAGCCAGCACCCCAGTCAACGGAAACGGAAGCGCGGGCGGCCGGTCACACTAGTCCGGCCGCACAAACCGTTCCCGTCGGCCGAGTCGCTGTAGCCGCAGCCACTCGACGAATCCCTTCGGATCACGTTGCTGCACCAGGAAATACCAGCCAAACCGGGCGTACTCCTGTGGCAGCAACTTACGCATTCCCGGCTGCGCCATCAGGTAGCCGCGGTTCCGGTAGGTGAAGAATCGCTTGACCGGATCGTCCGGATATTGCGTATGCATCCGACCGCCCAGAATCGGCCGAAACTCGTCGGACCCCTGCGGATGCAGGTACGCCGTCGTCAGGCAGGTGCCGAATCGCAATCCGGACCGCTGCAGCCGACGATGCGTCTCGACCTCGTCGCCACGGAAGAACAACCGCAGGTCCGGAACGCCGATCTGGTCCAGCGCCGCCGCCGAGAACAGTGCACCGTTGAACAGCGACGCGATCCCGGGCAGCAGGTCGGTGTCAGTGTCGTCGTCGCCGAACAGCTCCGACCGTTTGCGTCGCCACGCCAAGCCGCGTCGCAGCGGGAATGCCAGCATGTCCGGGTCATCGATATTGGCCACGACCGGCGACACCTCGTCCAGTCTGTGCCGAGATGCGCAGTCCAGCAACGTCGCCAGGACTTCGGGCCCCTCCGGCCGGCCGTCGTCGTCGGCGCACCACACCCAGTCGGCGCCGAGCGACAGCGCATGCAGCATCCCCAGCGCGAAGCCACCGGCGCCGCCCAGATTCCGTTGCGAGCCCAGGTATGTGGTTGGAACAGGTTGGGCGGCAACCAGATCGGCAACCTCGACCTGATTCGCGTTATCGACGACGACGACGTGGTCGACCGGGCGGCTCTGCTCCGACACTGCGGCCAACGACTGCGCCAACAGTTCCGGCCGACGGTGGGTAACGACCACCGCCACCACGCGACCGTCCACCGCACCTCGGCGCGCGGCTCCCGCGCTCACTCGCCAACCTTCTCGTCGCCGACATTCCGAGCATCGGTGGCCGCCAACGCATCCCGCTCCACCTGCAGATCCGAGTCCGGCTCCGAATCCGCTAGGGCCTCCTGGTCGAGGACCTCCCGCACGTGGGCCGCCGCGGCCGGTCCCTCGTAGGCCCCGACGACCTCCTCGATATCGCCGTCCATCCGGATCTCGCCGTGATCGATCCACAGCGCGCGATCGCACAACTGGGCCAGGAACTCGTTGGAATGACTGGCGAACACCAGGATTCCCGACCGCTCCACCAGCGCCTGCAGCCGCGTGCGCGCCTTCTTCATGAACTCCGCGTCGACCGCACCGATCCCCTCGTCGAGGATCAAGATCTCCGGGTCGATACTGGTCACCACGCCCAACGCCAGACGCACCCGCATCCCGGTCGAATACGTGCGCAGCGGCATGTTCAGGTAGTCACCGAGTTCGGAGAACTCCGCGATCTCGTCGACCTTCGCCAGCATCTCCTTGCGCGACAACCCCAGGAACATGCCACGGATCAAGATGTTCTCGTACCCGGAGATCTCCGGGTCCATCCCGACACCGAGGTCGAACACCGGTGCCACCCGACCCTGGATACGGCACGAACCGCGGGTCGGCTCGTAGATCCCGGACAGCAGCCGCAGCAGCGTCGACTTGCCCGCGCCGTTGTGTCCGACCAGCCCGACGCGGTCGCCGTGTTCCAGGTGCAGATCGATGTTCTTGAGCGCCTCCACCACCACGACATTCGACGAGTTGGCGCCGATCACCCCGCCGGCGGCACCTATCACCGACTTCTTCAGTGACCGCGTCTTCGCGTCGAAGATGGGGAAGTCGACGCCAGCACCCCAGGTGTCGACCCGGACCGAACTCTTACTCTTCGCCACTGCAGACGCCTACTCTCCGTGCTTGCCCGACTAGACCCAATACGACACGCGCGCACGGTAATTACGCAGAATCATCAGGGCGAGCAGCCAGCCGAGCGCGGTGCACACGATGACGATCGCCCAGTGATAGAACTCCACGTGCTGCCCGAGCAGCGGTCCGCGGGTGATCTCCAGGTAGTGGAACATCGGGTTGATCTCGACGATCTTCGCGCGACTGGAGTCGGCGCCGGCCACCTTGTGCAGCGATTGCGCGCTCCAGATGATCGGGGTCATGAAGAAGACCAGCCGGACCGCGGTGGTCAACAACTGTCCGATGTCGCGGAATCGGGTGGTGAGGGTGCCGAACACGATCGCGACCCATGCGCTGTTCAGCACGAACAGCATCATCGCCGGAATGATCAGCACCACGGTCCAGTTCAGCGGCTGCGGAAAGATCGCGAGCAGGATCAGGTAGATGACGATGTTGTGCGCGAAGATGATGAGCTGCCGCCACACGAGGCGGTACACGTGCACCGACAGCGGCGCGGGGATCTGCTTGATCAGGCCCTCGTTCTTGGCGAAGACATCGGCACCGTCGAGGATCGAGCCCTCGATGAATCCCCAGAAGATGAACCCCAGTGTGACGTAGGGCAGGAAGGTCTTGATGTCCTCGTCGAACAACTGTGAGTACAGCAGTCCCATCGCGACCGCGGTGACGCCGGTGGCGATGGTGATCCACAGCGGTCCGAGGACCGAGCGACGGTACCGCTGTTTGATGTCCTGCCACCCGAGATGCAGCCACAGTTCTCGAGTCCGCAGTCCCGTGCTCAGGTCGTCGAAGGCACGCTTGAACGACCTGGACCCCGTCGATGCGGGGGGCGCGGGAACCGCGTCGTCGTTGACTACCGCTGACACGGGGACCCAGCTTACAAGCCCGCCGGCGTGCGGCCGGCGCTGCGGGCCCAGGCGACGGTCACCACCGTCGGTCGACGTCGCCCGCAACCGGCCGGTCCGCCACGGGACGGATGGTCCGCGGCGTCCGCCGGATCAGAGGTACTGGCCGGTGCTGTGACCCGACGGTCCACCCGGATTCGGCCCACCCTGCGGACTCATTCCGGGCGGTAGCGCACCCTGACGCATCTGCTCCAGTTGCGCGCGCGCCGCCATCTGCTGGGCGAACAGCGCGGTCTGGATGCCGTGGAACAGCCCCTCCAGCCAGCCGACGAGCTGGGCCTGGGCGATGCGCAGTTCGGCGTCCGACGGCGTCGCGTCGTCGGAGAACGGCAGGGCGAGCCGTTCGAGTTCGTCGCGCAGCTCGGGCGCGAGACCGTCCTCCAGCTCGCGAATCGACGACTGGTGGATCTCCCGGAGCCGGGTGCGCGACGCATCGTCGAGCGGAGCCGCACGCACCTCCTCAAGCAACTGCTTGATCATCGTGCCGATCCGCATGACCTTGGCGGGCTGTTCGACCATGTCGGAGAGGCTGTTGGTGCTCTCCGACGAGTCGTCTCCGGCGGCGTCCCCGGCACCGACCACGACCACCGGGTCGGACTCGGACGACGCGCCGAGCGCCCGCGAGCCGGGATTGCCGAACACTCCTGGGGTGCTGTCGTCGGTAGCCATGACCCCCATTGTGCCCAATGTCACCGACACCACAACGCCGGGCCTCGGGTCGCTGCGTGACGCACGGCGACGGGCCGCGGCGACCGTCGCCCGATGTCGGGGTCGTTGTGCTCGGACAGCCCCGGCGGTGCCCCGACGCCGCACTATGGTGTGTGCCATGGCCTTCGACGTGGCGCATGTGCGTGGCTTGTTCCCCTCGCTCGGCGACGGCTGGATTCACCTCGACCCGCAGGCGGGCATGCTCATCCCGAACTCGGTCGCCACGGCGGTATCGACCGGTTTTCGACAGTTGTCGGCCGCACCCGGCGGCGTGTACCCGGGTGCGCGGGCCAGTGCGGACGCGGTGGTCGAGGCACGTCGCGCGGTCGCCGACCTGCTGGCTGCCGACCCGGACGGAGTGGTCCTGGGGCCGTCGCGGGCGGCACTGATCTGGGGACTCGCCGAGTCGATCGCGCCGAACACCTGGCTCGGCGGCAACGTCGTCGTCAGCCGCCAGGACGACGAGCCCAACATCATGCCGTGGTTGCGGGTCGTCGGCCGCTACGGCGGCAAGGTGCGCTGGGCCGAGATCGACGTCGAGACCGGTGACCTGCCGGCCTGGCAGTATCGCGAGCTGATCACCGACCAGACCGCGGTCGTCGCGGTCACCTTGGCATCGTCGACGCTCGGCTCGATCACCGACGTGCGCGCTATCGCCGACCGCGCCCACGCCGTCGACGCGCTCGTCGTGGTGGACGCCACCAATGCTGCGCCCTACCTGTCGCTGGACATCGGTGCGCTCGGCGCGGACGTCGTGGTCGTCTCGGCGGAGCGCTGGGGTGGTCCACGGATCGCCGCGATGGCATTCGCCGACCCAGGCCGGATGGACCGTCTGGTCCCGCTGTCGATGGATCCGCACGCGACCGGACCGGCGCGGCTGGAACCGGAAACCCACGAGGGTGCGCTGCTGGCCGGGCTGGTCGCCTCGATCGAACATCTGGCGAGCCTGGACGACACCTCGCTCGGCAAGCGACGACGGCGGCTGACGACCGCACTGGATGGTGTGTACGAATACCTGCAGCGGTTGACCTTCTATCTCATTACGACGCTGCAGCAGCTCAATCCGGTGTCCGTGGTGGGGTCCGCGGAGAACCGGATTCCGCTGGTCAGTTTCACCGTCGACGAGGTACGTGCCGACAAGGTTGTCCGGCGGCTCGCCGACAACGGCATCTGCGCCTTGTCGGAGTTGCCGAGTCGCGCGCTGGCGCGGATGGGCGCGGACGACTTCGGCGGGGCGGTCACGGTCGGATTGGGGCCGTATTCGACCCCGTACGAGGTCGACCATCTGGTACGGACGCTCGGCTCGCTCGGCTGAGCGGCCGGTGGCGGGGGATCGGTGAGCGGGCGCTCCCGGCAGGCAGGCTGACTGGAACTAGGTTGCGCCGTAACGGAATTGTGACTGGCAGCGACTTTATTTGCCAGAATGAAGTAGTGTCGCGGGCAATCGCTGGGGAGGTGCAGTGGACGTAGCGTCGGGTCGTGTCGGGGATCAGATGAATGGCCCGGAGCGTCGGGTCTGGCGGGCGTTCGTCGACGGTGGGTGGGCTCTGATGGCGCGGCTGAATGCCGAGTTCTCCGCGGAGGGGCTGTCGCTGACCGACCTTCGGGTGCTCGAGGTGATGGCCGACATGCCCGACCGCAGCATCAGCGAGGTCGCGGGTTCGGCGCACATGGGCGTCAGCACGGTGTCGCGCCTGATCACCCGGTTGATCGACGCGGGCGATGTCGCGCGCACCGCCTCGACGTCGGACGCACGACACCGGCTCGTGTCGCTCACCGAGCAGGGTCATCGGACGCTCGACCGGCATGTCGAACTGCGCGACCGGTTGATCCGCAAGTTCGTCATCGAGGTTCTCACCGACGACGAGTACGCGATGCTCGGCGAGACGTTCACCCGCATCGGGCGCGCGACGCGCTGAGATCCGGGAATCACCCGTCGGCGGTCGGTTTTCGCGTGGCCGGGCGTGCCGCGGCCGCTCGTTCGGCGCCGCCGAAACCCTGCGGATCGGGCTGGCGTGCCAGCGCCCGGTCGAGCGGATCGTCCCACCACTGGTCGACGCCGCGGTCCAGGGCGTCCAGCCGGTCGGTCAGCGGCGGGTGTTGAGCGGGAGCGGTTATCACGATCAGGTTCGCGAATAGTGCGCGCAGTCGGCGCTGGATCTGTACCGAGGTGGTGCCGAACTCCCGGATCTCGTCGGTCGCCGCGGACACCAGCTCCGGCCAGGTGTGCAGATCGCCCCGGAGCAGTGTCTGATTGGCGTCACCGGCCAGTGCCGCCTCGTCGTCGGCGACGCGCGGGACGATGTCGGCGAGTACGTCCTCCACCGCGTCGAGGACCTGGACGGCACGGGTCGGATCGTTGATGGCCGGTGAGAGCGCCTTGAGGGCGATGTCGACCATGGTGCGAATGGCGGCGAACGGCCCGGCGGCGGGGGAGTACGTGTCGCCGAATGCGGTCGCCGACCGCAGCAACTTTGCCTGGCGGTCGGACACCGCGGCGGACGTATAGAAGAGGGGCTCGTCGATGGCGACCGCCGACCCGGCTCGGGGGGCCAGATCGACCGTGATCCCACTGTCGTGCTCGAAGGCGAGGAGTCGACGCGAGTTGACGGCGAGCAGCGTATCCCCGTGTGCGACAGGCTCGGTGCGGGTGACGACATAGGTCGCGTCCAGACCATGTCGGGGTTTGGCAGGCTGGCGGTCGTGGTAGTCGGTCACCTGCCGACCTTCGCCGCGGTACCCGATCGCGGCGATCCGGTTCAGCAGCCCGCCCGGGTCGATGTCGCCGAGTACCCGATGGATCAGCGCCAGTAACGCGATACCGCTGGCGCCGACGAGCACGATCGCGCCCATCGTGCCGAGGAACGGTTGGTAGGCGTCCTCGCCCGCCGCGATCGACAGCGAGATGAGCAGCGCATACCAGAAGGTGCCCAGGAAGATTCCCTGCGCGACGCGCACGACGCGGTCCTGCCGGAAGATCGGGGAGACACGAATCGACAACGAGGACACCGCATGCGACATCGCGGTCGTCAGCGCGGTGAACACCAGGCCGGCGAGCGTGAGCGAGGCACCGGAGATGATGCCGAGGATCGAGGCGATGGCGCCCGAGTCCAGGCTGGGGTAGGGCTGCAGTACGTTGGCGAATGCACGGTCCAGCAGCGGCATCACGACGCCGGCGGCGGCGATCACCACCATGAGGCGAAGGGGCAAGCCCCACACCGTCTTTACCCGGAGATGGCGGCGGACCCGATACCAGCGCCAGCGGTCCGCGATGGTTTCACGGGAAACCGGTGGGTCGTGCCGCGGCTCCGATGTCGGGGATGCCTGCACGGGAAACTCCTCTCGGGCTGGACGTCCGCTGCGGCCCGGCTACCGGGCGGGGCGCTCAGTCGGCAACCCGGAGCAGGACCTTGCCGATGGCGTCGCCACTGTCCAGCCGGGCCTGCGCGGCGTCGGCGTCGGCGAGCGGGAACACCGAGTCGATGACCGGCAACACCTCGCCGTCGTCGATGAGCGGCCAGGTGAATTCCCTTGTGCCCTCGACGATGCGCGCCTTGCCGTCCGGTCCCTCGATCGGTCGTGACCGCAGGGTGGTGCCGAAGATGGCGCCTCGCTTGCCGAGCAGTGTCGCGATCGACAGTTCCGACGTCGTGCCGCCCTGCATGCCGATGATCATCAGCCGGCCGTCGGTGGCCAGGGATGCCACGTTGGGCTCGAGGTACTTCGCGCCGATGATGTCGAGGATGACGTCGGCGCCACCGTGCTCGGCCATCACGTCGGCAAAGTTCTGTTCGGTGTAGTTGATCAGGATCTCCGCGCCGAGTTCGGAACAGCGGGACAGCTTTTCGGCCGTCCTGGCGGTCGTCGCGACCCGCGCACCGACGGCACGTCCCACCTGGATGGCGTTGGTGCCGATGCCGCTGGAGCCGCCGTGCACGAGCAGTGTGTCGCCGTCCTGCAGGTTCCCGATCATGATGATGTTGGAGTACACCGTGCACGACGCCTCCGGCAGGCCGCCGGCCTCCAGCAGGTCGACCGATGCGGGGCGCGGCAGCACCTGCGGCGACGGCACCGCCACCTTCTCGGCGTAGCCGCCGCCGGCCAGCAGGGCGCACACCTCGTCGCCGACCGACCACTCGTCGACGTTCTCACCGAGCGCCGCGATCCGGCCGGACACCTCGAGGCCGAGCGTTTCCGGTGCGCCCGGCGGCGGGGGATACAGTCCGCGACGCTGCAGCAGGTCTGCCCGATTCACCCCGGCGGCCGTCACGTCGATGACGACCTCACCGGGCCCGGCGACCGGGTCGGGAACGGTTTCGAGCGTGAGCTTTCCGGAATCCACGACGATGGCTCGCATAGGCCGATCGTGTCACACGGGGTGCGGCGGGTGGGGCGGACTGGGGAGGGTTGGGCTGGCGGAAGGCCGGGGGTCGGTGTCGGTCGATGCTGGCCGCGGCGGCCGACTGCCGTACCCTCATCGGCAGGGAAGCGTGGCAGAGCGGCCGAATGCACTCGCCTTGAAAGCGAGCGTGGGTAAAACCACCGGGGGTTCAAATCCCTCCGCTTCCGCAGTAGGTCAGGGGTAGTTTGTAAGTAACTGCCCCTGACCGTAGGGGTTCGGCTTGACTGGCGATATGACACAGGTATGACACACGCGACCGCTATGCGCTGTCATGGTGTTGCATTGGCGTAGAGAAAGTCCACTCCTCAGTGGTGCTGTTCGGTGTGGGGTGCGTCATCGCATCCACCGGACCCAACGGCGGACATCGAACCTCTGCGAGGTACCGAACGGTAGGGATACATGAGCATCGTATTTCAACCACCTACAAAATCGGAACATTGACCATGTGGATCCTCACCAAGAATAGAGGAAGAGGCGTATTGGCGACATGGGTTGTCGCACTTGCAATTGCGATCTGCACAGGATTCTTTGTAGCGAACGAGTCCCTTATGCAAGTCACCGATTGCGAAGTGATCAACGCGACTTCACCCAGTTGCCAAGGCAATATCTCCAACTATTACGGGCTAGAGTTTTCAGTGCGCGCGTATATAATCGCAGTGGCATGCTTAGTGGCACTAATCGTCAGAAACCCTACAGCTTCCATTACTGCATGCATCACCATCGGGTGCAGTATGATTGGCGCCGGGTTTGCGTGGTACTACATTCCTACCCTGCTTATTGCCATCTCCGCCGCGGCGTACCAGGTTGCTATGTCGAGACAGACAGGCGATTTCAGTGCCGTGCAATCGCGTGCCACGCGACGACGGTATTGAACGGTGAGACTGCGATGTTCAACTCGATTCCAGTCGGCGAGCGGTAGGGGATTTAGGAATAGGATCACAGGGAACTTGTCTTCAAATCCTGCTCGGGGCGTAATGCGCAGCCGCTGCTTCAGGTCCTCAAACCCGCCCATCGGCACGCGCTTGGCCGTCTTCGGCGACGGGCTCGGCCTCGACGTAGACGAACTTCGCGGAGTCGGAGTCACCCGAACCGGTTTGTTGACCGACAAGCAGAGGACCCGCATCACCAACGGCCTGAATGCGCGTGAGGAACACCTGGCGGTCGCGGTCACCTACGCCGTCTATCAGGACCTGATCGACGCCTATGACCAGCCGAACAAACGTGACGGGAAGATCGCGATGTACAAGCTGCTCAAACGCATCCACACCGGTGTACCGAAAGAACTGGCCGAACTCGCCCAACTCGGCCGCTCGTTGTGGGCCCGCCGGAAAGAGATCCTGGCCTACTTCGACACCGGCGCATCCAACGGCCCGGTCGAAGCGATCAACGGGCGCCTGGAACACCTACGCGGGATCGCACTCGGCTTCCGCAACCTCAACCACTACATCTTGCGGTCACTCATCCACTCCGGCGGCCTAGCAGAACGCTTGCACGCACTCTGAATCAGGAAGAGCCTCTTAACGAGGTTCTTGAGGCCAAAGTACGGGTTAGTAGGGCCGCCGTCCACCGGGTCTAGCAGCGCAAATGCGTCAAGGACGCCCGCCTCCACGTCGTAGGCTGCCTTCTCATTCGAAAGGCCGTGCCGTAGAATGAATGCTTCTATCTGAAATCCGTCATTCTTGATGGTCCGGATCAATTCCAGCTTCGGTCCAGTTCCATGTCGTGATCATCGACGGAGGCGAAGTCGACTGCGTTCGCATGAGCGAAGACCCTGTTGCCCTTTCCTTTCCCGATGTAGAACACGCGATTGTCGCGCGGATCGCGCAGTGCGTAGACGTACCACCCGAGTTGCTCGGCAACACGTGCGCTGAATTCTCGTTGAGGGTCACTATTCTGCGGACTCTCGTTCGGCGACGGCGGGACACTGTTGGTCATGTGTCGAATTATGCCGCGCGTGTACGACAACGTCTGCGCTTTCGCGCCGGATCAGCGCAGGGCGGGACTCGATGAGCCCCGGTCGCGCTTCCCGCTCACTGGCTACCTCCCCGCTCACCCGATCCGATGAGCGGGAACGGGCTGGGTGAGCGGGAACGCGGACACTGAGCCCGCGGGCCTGCTACAACGCAAGCATGCGACCTGCGTTCCGGCCGATCCTGTTCGCGACGGTCACCGCGGCCGTGGCCCTCGGCGTCGGGTGCGCGACCGGCGACCCGACATCTGGGGCCGCATCGGCCAGCCCGACGGCGGGCCACACCACACCGCAGCAATCGTCGGCGGCCCCGCATCTACCACCCGCTGCCTCGTCGGGGCCAAACTCGCGCCCCCGAGACACGTCAACCCGTCACCCCGCCAACTCCCCGGCCCGTGCCGCCCTCGGCTTCGTCGATGTCCGCGACGTCCTGCCCGACGCGATCGTCGACCTCCGCTACGCAACGCCGAACAACTTCACCCGCACCCGCCTGTATCCACCGAATGCGCGTTGCCTCGTCCACGAATCACTACGGCCTGGACTCGTTGCGGCACAGCGCGCCCTCGGCCGGTCCGGAAACACACTGGTGTTCTGGGATTGCTATCGGCCACACTCGGTGCAGGAGAAGATGTTCCGGCTGGTGCCCGACCCGGCGTGGGTCGCGCAGCCCGAATCATGGTCGCGCAGTCACGAATCCGGCCGGTCGGTGGACGTCACACTCGCAAACCGCACTCCGACATGCCCGACGGCTCGTCGCGTCGCCGACCGTTGCCTCGTCGACATGGGCACCGACTTCGACTCCTTCACACCGCAAGCCACGGCATTCGCCACCACCGGGGTCTCGTCCGCGCAGCGAGCTACCCGCAGCCGGTTGCGCACCGCCATGAACGCGGGCGGGCTCACCGTCTACTCCGGCGAATGGTGGCACTTCGACGGCCCCGGCGCGCAGGTACGCCGGCCGATCATCGACATTCCTCCGACATAACCGGACGGGTCAGCGCACACCGTGCGCCTGCGGACCTGAGCGACGCGACCTCCCCAGCGCCACAACGCCGATCGCCCCGCAGATCCAGGCCACGAGATAGCCGGCGGCCAATCCCAGTGGGATCACGGGCTGCCCGTACTCGCGCAAGACCAGCGGCGCGAGCACCGGCACCGCCGCGACCGCCCACGTCGACCAGCCCCACCGGCGAGCCTTCCGCGCGCCGTCCCCGACCAGCCGAAGATTGAGCCCCCAGCACACCAGGCCAAGTACACCGATCACATACAGGTAGCCGTACAACGGTTCGGCCTCGCCGTATTTGCCGACCGGGGCGTACAACTCGCGCAGGTGATCGTCGAGACCGCCGAGAACGATCTGATCGACGGCGGCATACACGAGACCGCCGACGGTCGCCGCTGTGCCCAATCCGTAGGCGACGAATGCCGCGGTCCGAGCACTCGACGGAACAGCGACCGACGGATCGTCGGCGATGGTCGCTGGCATCACAAACCTCCTTTGGTACACGACGTACCAACTTGGTACACGATGTACCGTAGGCGCGTGGCGGACAGAATGGAACCCCGAGTACCAAAATCAGGGAGAACCCGGAGCAGGCGCCCGCGGCTGACGCTCGACGAGACCAGGCGACGAGTGTTGGACTCCGCGGTCGATCGGGTGATGGCGGACGGCATCGGCGCCGGCCTCGAACACATCCGCCTCGAAGACGCGGTGCGCGACGCCGACGTCTCGCGCACCGGAGCCTATCGATGCTGGTCGAACCGAGACGACTTCCTCGCCGACCTGCTGGCTGCGCTTGCCGAGCATGCGCTGCCGATCCGCTCCACACGATCCGCGCGGGCCACGGAGGTGATTCGGGACGCGGTCGGCCGCGACACCACGGAACTTCGCACCAGCGCCGGCCGCCGTGCGGCGCTGCGCCGCGCGGTCCTCGCGTCGGCCAATGACGATCTGCTGGCCGACCGGGACGAACGCGAACGGTGGCGGCTTTACCTGACTCTCGCCATGGCAACGCCGACGCTCGACGGCGCGGCACACGACCATGTCGCGACCGCCGTCGCCCGAGCCGAGAATGCGGTACTCGATCGGCTGGCGAACAACTACCGACGAATGTTCGAACTGTTCGGCTTCGGCTCGCGTGTGCCATTCCGAGAACTTGCCGGCATCGGATTGGCATTGATGCGCGGATACGTCATCGGGGACCACGCGGGCTCCGGTGTGTCCGGGCCGGGCGACGCCTACGCCCTCCTCGTCGACGCGGCCGCAACGCCGGAGGGCCCCGACGACTGGGATGAGGCACGGGCACGCACGTTGCTCGACGACCTGGCGCGCATCGACGCCTTCAATATCGACACATTTGATACCGTGTGACGCGCCTCGCCCGAATCAGGCTGTCCGCGTTCAGGTTCGATGCAGCGTCGCGTGGATGGTCGCGGTACGACCCTGTGACTGTGCGTAATAGCTCGACGAAAAAGCCAGGGTGCCATCGGGTTCCGGAGTGAGCGTGATTTCCGATGTGACGCAGGGTCCGCTGTCGATCGACTCGAGTAAGGTCAGCCGCTGCCCGGATCGGGATTGCTCGGCCCACCCTCCGGAGCAACCGAGCTGCGGATACCGCACCGACGCGCGCATCGGCGACTCTGTGGTGACCTGGGCCACCACGTCGTAACCGGTCTGGTCACCCGACACCGGGCCCTGCCACGTACCCAGCAGCGATTGCGGCGCGGCCGGCGTGCCTGTGCCAGCATCGGCGGTTCCGGTACCCGCGGCGGGCGGGTCCGCAGCGTTGGGAACCAATACTGTTGTGCCACTAGGGCCGGTAGCCACCGTCTGGGGTGCATCGTTGCCGCCGCTGGTGAGTAGCAACGTGCCGACGACCGCCAGCGCCCCAACGAGCAGCACTACGACAGCCGCCAGAATGATCGGCGCGCGGGACCGCGACGAGGGTGCGCCCGGCCCCGTCGGAAGCGACGCCCCATATCCCGGTGTCAAGCCAGCCGTCCGCGCTGGACGCGGCACCGGTGGCCGTCCGACTACGGGCGCCACGGGTCCGTCCCACGACCGATTCGCGTGCGGCCTCGACATGTGTACCGGCGACGGACCAGTCGGTGGGCGCGACACCGTCGTCGGTTGCCATTGCTCGGCCCCGACGGTCGGCGCGGCCGCATCGAGGGCTCGGCGGGCGGCATCCGCCAGCGCACCACAGGTCGCAAAGCGGTCCGCCGGCACCTTGGCCAGTGCGCGAGCAATGACCCCGTCGAACTCGGCCGGTAGGTCGGGGCGCGCAGTGGTGAGATGCGGTACCGGCGCGGACAGATGCGCCTGCATCAGTGCCGGAAGGTCGGGTCGCTCGAAGACCGTTGCGCCGGTGAGGAGTTCGTACAGAGTGCAGCCCAGGGCGTACACATCGACCGCGGGGGTGATCGGATCGCCGACGAAGAGTTCGGGCGCCGCATACGCGAGTGTCCCGACCAGCATGCCGGTTCCGGTCAGGCTGGTCGACTCACTCATCAGCCGGGCGACCCCGAAATCGGCGATGAGGACGCGCTGGCCGGCGTCGTGGCCCCGCTCGCCGGACACGAGCAGATTGGCCGGTTTGACGTCGCGGTGAACCATGCCGCGAGCGTGCGCGTAGTCGAGACCGGCGGCCGCCTGCGTGACGATGTCCACGGCCTGCGCGGCTGACGGCAGGGCGGGCGCGTCGCGAATGATCGCCGCGGCGTCGGTGCCCTCGACGTACTGCATCGCGATCCACATGAGGTCGTCGTCGGTGCCGGCATCGAGGACCGACACGATATTCGGATGATCGAGCTGCGCGGCGAGGTCGGCTTCCCGGGTGAAGCGGTCGCGAAACGCCGGATCCGCCCCCAAGCTGGAGGCCAGCACCTTCAAGGCCTCGTTGCGCGGCAGCCGCGGGTGTCGGACGAGGTAGACCGTGCCCATGCCGCCCGCGCCGAGCACGCGGATCATCGTGTATCCGGCAATCGTGTCGCCGGGGTGCAACTGCGTCCAGGTCACCGTGCGTCCGATCCTCGGTGGTACATGTCCATCCGTGGCCAAGCCGCACTGTGACCGAAACTCGGCGAGCGAGAGCCGGTGCGGGCGGAACCCTAGTGCGGTCAATCCCCGACGCGGCCGTCCCACGGTAACGGTAACCCCGGACCACGGTCCGATGTCAGTGTCGATGCGGATATCGGTCGACCGCACGACGACGAACCACGGCGTGCTTCGTCGGCCCGGTTGCGGCTCGTGGCGTCCTAGATGTTGCGGACGGGCTGCCGCACAATCGTTTTCATCCTCGACGGCTCGGCGCGCCGGGGATCGCTGAGATAGATCTCGTGATGATCGCCGCCGAAGGTCAACCCGTGGGCGGGCATGTACTCGTCGTGCAATTGCGCCAGTGCCGGCCCCTCGTCGTCATAGGGTCCACTATGCAGCAGTTGCACGGAGCGCCCCTCGTCGTAGTCGCTGAACCGAAGTCCCGGCAGCGCCGGTAGGTCCTTCTTGGCGGCCGCACGGTCGACCGCGTCGGTCACCATCTGCTCGTCGATCCACTCGGGTTGCCGGATCATCATCGTCCACCGGAATTGGTCTTTCTCGCGGCGGACGAATACCCCTGGATCGTCGGCGCGCCACAGCCCTTCCAGCGGCGCCACCACATAGTCACGTTCCAGACTCTTCTTGCTGGCGAACTTCACGCCGTAGGACACCGAGTACAGCGCCTCGACGGCTTCGCGATACGCCGGGGCGGTGTTGGGATCGCCGGCGCCGTCGACCATGAGGAAGTGCATCGGCGGGACGTCGACGGGCTGCCAGTCGCGATTCTTCGGGTTGTACAGGTCGGAAAGTTCCTTCTTGACGTCGAACTTCTGCATGCACATATCCTGTCATCGACATCGCTGTGGATACCCGCGTTGCTCACTGCCGGCGACGGCCGGAATAATCCAGCGACCGTGAAGAAGATCATCGCCAGCACCCTGATCGTCGGCGCGGTAAGCGTCGGAATTGTCGCCGGAAGCGGTCCCGCCGCCGCCAAGGTCGACGGCGGCAAGTATCGCTACTGCAACACCGAAATGTTCGGGATCTGGATTCCGTTTCCCAACTGTTCGACCGCGGTTGTCCGCAACGATCGAATCTACTTGCAGCCGAATGCGTCGCGGCCGATCGCGGCGACCCGCGACGGCGGCAGCTTCACCCTCGGCGGCACGCGATTCGTGCTGCGGAAAGCCAAGCACGGATACGCCGGCACCAGCTATAGCGGGGGACGCCCGACCGGCAAGTTCGTCATGACGCACATTCGCTGAGCGATGTCGCCGGTGCGGTCAGTCGACGGGCAGCGCGTCATCCCGGTGCAGCACAAAGAAATACGGCTGCTTCGACCCGCGCAGATCCATCGCGCCGAGGACGGTGTCGTCGTCGATGCGACGGAATACGTCATTGATCGGGAGCTGGTCGTAGATCATCGTCGCGGTGTCGACGCCGCGATACCGGGTGGTGCGCAGCCGCGCCTTCGGTGAGCGGGTCCGCAGGGCGGGGCGAGCAGCGGCGACCAGGTCGGGTCGGGTGAGCTTGCGCAGCGGTGACACCTTGTCGGTCACCCCGGCGGCTCCGAACGCGACGGCCGGATTCATCGCCCACAGCGACGTTCCGTCGCGGCTGGGGAACAGCAGGGGATCGACCCGCTCGCTGTCGGCAAACCGCTTGCCCCACCAACCGGTCGCCTCCAGCATCCCGTCCATCGGGTGACCGGTCGGCACCTCGGCGCCACGCCACTGGCCGAGCATGAACTCGGGCTCGACGGCGGGCAGGCTGTCGAACAGCGCGAGCGCCTCCTGCGTGCTGGTCGGAACCTGCGGCATCACATCCTGGGCGAGCATTCACTCAGGCTACTCGGGTGGCGGCCGGCGGAAGACGGTTACCGCAACCCGCCCGAACGCCCCGGCGTCAGAGCCAGCCGTGCCGCCGGAAGGTGACGAACAGGACGACCACCATCAGCACGATGAGTGTTGCGCTGGCGATGAATCCGATCGGTTGCGAGAATCCGGGGAAGGGAACGTTCTGACCGAAGAATCCGGTGATCGCGGTCGGCACCGCGATGATGCCGGCCCATGCGGTGAGCGTCTTCATCACCCGGTTGAGGCGTTCGTCGGACAGCGACAGATTGGTCTCGAACACGGTAGTGACCATGTCCCGCAACGATTCTGTCCATTCGGCGGCGCGCAGCGTGTGGTCGTACAGATCGGAGAAGTTCGGATCGAGTTCCGACGGTGCGTGATTCTCGATGCGATGCCGCTGGATGCCGCCGATCACCTCCCGCATCGGGAGCACCACCCGCCGCAGAACCACGAGATCCTTACGCAACGTGAATGTTTCGCGCTGCAACTGGCTCCCGACGGTGCGCTCACTGAAGAGCAGCCCCTCGAGGTCTTCGAGACTGTCGTCGAGCGTCTGTACCGCGGCGAAATGTCCATCGACGACGACGTCGAGCAGACCGTGCACCAGCGCGCCGATGCCGTACTGCTGATCGCCCGACTCGTCCCAGCGGCGCATCACTTCGGCCATGTCGAAACCGGGTGTCAAGCGCACCGTGATGAGCGCATTCTCGGTGACGAAGATCGAGATGCGGTGCAGCAGAAATGTTCTCGCCTGCGACGCCGAGTCGGATCGGGAATCGCCGATGCGATCGGACGGCTGTCCCGCCGAGTCCGCACCCTCGACCAGGGTGACGGCATAGACCGTCATAAAGGTGAAGTTATGGTATGCGACCGTCTTGACTCGCTCGGCGGTACCGAGGGTGTCTTCGATCGCATACGAGTTGAAGTCGAACCGCTCCGCGAGTTTGGTCAGCGTGTCATGGCTCGGACAGTCCAGATCGATCCACACCAGCGTGTCGGGTTCCTTCAGCCGCTCCGACAGAGTGTCGAGGGAGAATCCGTCGACCTTGTCGCCCTTCACCCACACTTGACCGCGCACGGACTCCTCATGCTTCGCGTCGGCGGCGTTCATGGCCACATCGTGCCACGCGATCACGTCGTCGGCGGTACCGACCGGCAGACCCCGCTGGCGCTGCCACCTGGCAGTATGTCCAGGCATGGCCGCCCGTGTTCCGTCGCTGACCGGCGTGCGTACGGTGGCCGCGGTCTCGGTGTGCCTGACCCACGCCGCCTTCTGGACCGGCTACTACACCGACGACTACCTGGGTCGGCTCTCGGCCCGGTTCGAGATCGGGGTCGCCCTCTTCTTCGTGCTGTCCGGATACCTCCTGTTTCGTCCGTGGGTGCGGGCCGCCCAACACGGCTCGGCGGCGCCGTCGACGCGACGGTACTTCTGGCACCGGGCGCGACGCATCCTGCCCGCGTACTGGATCACCGTGATCGGCGTCTATCTGCTGTACGCGATCCGTCCGCCCGGCGGCATTGAATCGCCGACCGGCACCGGCTGGTCCGGCTTTCTGCGCAATATGTCGCTGACCCAGGTGTACGGCGTCGGCCACCTGCATTCCGGTCTCACCCAGATGTGGAGCCTGTGCGCCGAGGTCGTCTACTACCTGGCGCTCCCCGCGGTCGGCTGGGTGCTGGTGGTCGTCGTCGCCCGTCGCCGCTGGCGCCCCGACCTCCTGATCGGGGGACTGCTGGTGTTGGCCTTGATCAGTCCCATCTGGGCGTTCGCGGTGGCCGGTAGCACCGGGATCAGTCCGACCGCACGGCTGTGGGCGCCGGCGTTCGCCGGCTGGTTCGTGGCAGGGACGCTGCTGGCCGTCGTCGCGCCACTGGTGCGCCGGTGGAACACCACGTTCTGGGTCGCTGCCGCCGCGGCGGCGTTCCTCGTCTCCGGCACGTCGATCGCGGGCGAGCCGACCATCACCCCGACGAGCCCGTCCGCGACCATCGTCAAGCACGTGCTCTACCTGATCGTGGCGATCGGTCTCATCGGCCCGCTCACTGCGAACCATTCCTCCTGGTGGGCGCGACTGTGCGGTACCCGGCCGATGGTCTGGCTCGGCGAGATCTCCTACGAGCTGTTCTGTGTCCACGTCGTCGTGCTCGAGGTGGTGATGGCCGCGGTCGGATATCGCGTCTTCACCGGGTCATTCGTGGTGGCGTCCCTGCTGACCCTCGCGGTCAGTATCCCGCTGGCCTGGCTGCTGCACCGCCTGACGGCACCGTTGTGGCAGGTCCGCACCCCCGGCCGAGTCGCACCGCACGGGTAGCATCGACGTCGACCCGCCCGCGTGGCCGACGCCCGGGCGCTCGGTTCGCACTACGTCGGCACGCACGCGAGGTGGCACACGATGGCTGAGCACCGATCCCGTCCGGACGGTCCGACCCGGAGCCGGTCGGCGCGCGAAATCCGCGAATGGTGCGACCGATCCGCGGTGCCCGGCGAACGGTCCGAACTCTCCTCGGTGGCGGCACTCCTGGTGGGCTCTGGGTATCTCACCCCGGCGGGCCGCGCGATCCTGGTCCGACGCATTTCCACCGGACTGCCGGTGCCGACGGTGCCGGCCGGGTTCGCCGACCTGCGTCGGCTGCAGCGGGCCATCGTCGCGCTGGAACAGCAGATGGCCGGCCCGGTGATGCCGGGCGTGGTGGTCGCGGTCCTGCGGAACCGGCTCAACGGGCTCATCCGACGACGCGACGACGCCCGCAAGCTGGTCGTCAACGGCAAGGGCGTCTTCGCCGGCAGCACTCGCGCTATCCGGCGGGAGCGTCGGGAGAACATCTACCTGGAGATCGACGAACGCGAACGGCTGTTCGCCGGCCTGCTGTGTACCCCGACACCCAACGTCGGGGTGGGCGGTTCGATGCGACGGGCGGGCACGCTGGCGGTGGAGCGGCTGGCCGGTGTCGTCGGTCACGTCGCCGCCCGCTCCGGGAGCAGTCAGGTCGCGCGGTGGGCGGATCAGGTCACCGCGGCCACTCCGCGCGAAGCGCTCGGTCCTGCCCCCGCACCGGGAGCCGCGACCTTCGTCGACGGCTACGAGACGCTGCTGTTCGTCGCCGCCCACTACTACGACCGCATCATGGCCAACCCGGCATGGCGGTCGGATCACTTCGAGGTGCAGCGGACCCAGGTGAACTTGCACGCCGAGCTGGCCGAGATCGCCGCCGACGTCATCGCGCTACGCGCGGTTCGCATCGACCTCGACCAGGCACGCCGCAACGGCGGATTCGATCGCGCCTTTGCGCAACAGATCGAGCAGCGCGAGACGGTCCTGCGTCCGGTCTGGACCGAGCTGATCGACCGGGTTCAGGCGCTCGCCGAGGTGGCCCATGTCGTCGAGTCGGCCGCGGTCGAACTGCGTATCCTCGCCGAGTACGACAAGGCATCCACCATCGACGAGCGGATCGACGCGCTGATCGCCCGCTCCGGCGACCGCGAGATCTCGGTGGACAACGCCAAGCGACTCACCGAACAGGTTCGCAACGGTGAGGAGCAGCTCCGGATATATCGGGATGTGTTGCAGGGCAATATCGCCCGCATCTCACCGGCGGTTCCTCGGGAGCTCCCGGCCCGGTACGAGCCGGCGCCGCAACGCCCGCCGCAGCGGCTGCCGGGACCAGGTGGATCAGCTCACGGCGGCCAATAGCCGCGCGGTGTCGGCCTCGGCGAGAGGTTCGTGGAACAGGAAACCCTGATACCAGGGGCAGTCCCACTCGCGCAGCAGGTCGAAGACGGCTGCGTCGGATACTCCCTCGGCGACCACCGACAGCCCCAGTTCGGTGGCCAGGGACAGCGTGTGGTGCACGATCGCTCGGTGTGCGGGCGAGGTCCGGATCCGTTCGACGAGCGACCGGTCGATCTTGATGACGTCGATGGGCAGCTCGTGGAGCTGGCTCACCGAGGTGTAGCCGGAGCCGTAGTCGTCCAATGCGATTCGTGCGCCGATTGCGCGTAGCCGATGTAGCCCGGTCAGCATCGGGGAGCGGGGGTCGATGATCGCGTGCTCGGATACCTCGATGATGATCCGGGCCGGGTCGAACTCGTTGTCCGCGCAGATCGCGACGAGCCGGTCGGCGTAGTCGGGGTCAGCCAGGCTCGCCGCGGAGGCGTTCACCGACAACCGGGTGTCGGCGCCGAGGAGTCCCGACTTGAGCCATCCCGACGCGTCGCGGGTCGCCTGCTGATAGATGACGGTGTCGAGTTCCCCGGTACGGCCGTCGGCATCGAGCACGTCAAGCACCGCGGTGATCGACATCGCGGACAGCTCCGGGTGGGTGGCGCGGGCTAGCGCCTCGACCGCACTGAGCTGGCCGACGCCATCGACGATGGGCTGGTACACGGTCTGAAACTGACGGTCCCGCAACGCATGTGAGGCACGGGACGCGATCAGCGCCTGCCGTCGCCACCTGGTGCGGACCTGATCGTCGACGACGACGGCGCCGCCGGGACTCAGTGCCTTGGCCTCTTTCAACGCGTCGTCGACGTCGTGCATGGTGTCCCGGGAGCAGCCGCGGTGATCGACCAAGCCGACGGCAAACCCGATGGCGCCACTGGTTGTGCGGATGCCGTTCGCGGCCAGGCTCCGGAGTTCGGCGGCGATGCACCCGGCCTGTCGCCAGGACGGCGCCCACGGTACGAAGACGCCGAACTCGTCGCCGCCGACGCGGGAGACCTGGACCGCCGGCGTCCCGCTGCTGGGTTCGTCGGCCGCCTCAGGACGTCGGCGGAGCGAACCCAGACCGCTGCACGGCGCGTCCGACGGTGACGGATCGTATGTCTCCGACTGTGCGACATCGGTTGCGGCGGCCGCCGATTCGCCGATTCGGGCGAGCCGAGCGGCGACCTCGCAGAGCACGTGGTCGCCGGCGGTGTGCCCGCGGGCCTCGTTGACACTCTTGAAACCGTCCAGATCGAGCATCGCGAGTGCGCCGCTCGGCGTCCGGTCCAGCTCGCGAACCAACTCGCGACGGTTGCCGACACCCGTCAACGGATCCCGGTAGGCGAGTTCGCGGAAACGGTCTGCGTGCAGCAGGTGGAGGTGGCGATCGACGGTGGCGCGGACGGCGGTGGCCGCCACCACGATCAGCACCATCAGCGACAGTGCGGGCACGTACATCGCACGGTCGGCGTTGTGGGCGTTGGCCTGGGTGTACTGGCCGATGACGACCGTCGCGCACCACGAGATCATGCCGACCACGATCGGTACGGCGACCTCGAGTCGAGGCCGGATGATGCCCGCCGCGAACGGATTCGGGCGCCAGGCGAAGAGCCAGCCGGCGACCGCGACGAATCCGGCCACGGCAGCGGCGGTGGTCGGGACCAAGGCGGCGGAGCCGTTCAGCCGTCCGATGCTCTCCCAGGCGACGACGGCCAGGCCGATCGCCGTCGGCAAGAACCGGTAGCCGAAGCGCATCGTGGTGAGCAGCGCGGCCAGCGGCATCGCGAGCAGTGCGATGTCGAGTACGCCGGCGACGACCGCCGGAATCAACGGTGCCGATTCGTCGAACGCCTGCCGGGTCCACACCTGATACACCAGAGCCGCGACGCTGGCGGCACTAATCAATACGTCGATGACGGCGAGGGCGACGAACCGGCGACGGAACACGGGAGCCTCGTCGTGTCGGTAGCCGATACTCGCGCGCAGCAGAATTGCCGTGGTGACGACGACCGCGGCGAGGACGGCAAGCGGGCGGACGTCGTCGGTCGTCACCGAGGGACGGCCGTCGGCCACCAGCGCGCCGACCCCGAATGCGATCGAGGCGTCCACGACGACGACGATCGACCACGGTCCGCGGGCGACGATCAGCAGGGCAACGCATCCACAGGCACCGGCGAGGCTGATGACCGTGCCCGCGCCGCCGAGTGCACCCACCCCGGGCATGGCGAAGGCGAACGCGAGTATTGTCAGGACGGGCAGCAAGAACCAGGCGACGTTCGAGACGCGGATGTCGTCGCGGGGTTGCCCGTCAATATCGGCCAGGTCGTCGGCCGATGGCCGCTCGCCCGTCAGCCGGAAGCGGTCGGTGAGCCGGAAGCGGTCGAGGGGCCGGTCCCTGCTATTCCTTCCGACCCCGCGCATTCGGACCTCCACGGGTTGTGAGCCGGAGCATCGGAGGACCGACTACGTCGCACGTCTGCGGACGGTGGCGCCGTGGCGTGCGGTGCCTGTCCGTGCGCCTGGCGAACGATTGTGTGCCTTGCGAACGATTGAAGCCTACAACTCGACCTGTCACACCCTTTGTGGTGGTGGCGAAGGCGTTCGTGATCTCGCAGCACGCGCATGTGCCGGAGGGGCATCCCTGATGACAATCTGTGAACTATCACTCGAGGGTTTAGGTCCCAGTGGTGGCTGCGTAGGCTGTGACCCGCATCGGACCGACGGTTCGGCAGGTCGGCGAGGCCGCACCAGTCGGGCACATCGCATCGAGTCGGCCGAGTATCCATCCAGGACGGGAAGAGGGGGCGCGTGATGAAGCGGTTAGTGCTGGTCATCGCGGGTCTTCTCGTGGCTTCCGGGGTGGCGCCGGCGGTGTCGGAGGCAGCGCCCCGACCGGTAGCCCGGGTCGCGAAGGCGCAGAAACTCAGCCCGCTGCGCACCGACATCTGGGTGTCGTCGCCGGCGATGCGGGAGCAGATCAAGCTGTCGGTGCTGACCCCTGCCCAGCCGACCGGACCACGGCCGACGGTGTACCTGCTCGACGGTGCCGGTGCCACCAACGACGTCAGCGATTGGATCACCAAGGGGCGTGCCGGGCGCTTCTTCGCGGGCAAGAACGTCACCGTGGTGCTGCCGACCGGCGGCAAGGGCTCCTTCTACACCGACTGGATGAAGACCGATCCCAAGCTGGGGCGGCCGATGTGGGAAACATTCCTCACCGAGGAACTGCCGCCGCTGATCGACAAGCGATTCAACGGGACCGGTCGCAACGCCGTCATCGGGCTGTCGATGGGCGGGCAGGCGGCGTTTGCGCTGACCGTTCGCAAGCCGTCGCTGTACCAGGGCCTGGCATCGCTCAGCGGTTGCCCGCCGGTGTCCGGTCCGGCGAACGAGGCGTATGTCCGGACGACGGTCGCCCGCGACGGTGGCGATGCCACGAATATGTGGGGGCCGTTCGGTACCGCCGGATGGCAGGCGCACGATCCCGCCCAGAACATGGACCGAATCCGCGGCAAGGACATCTTCCTCGCCGCAGGATCCGGGGCCGTTGGGCCGCTCGATCTGCAACGTCGGATCGATCCGAAGGAAGGTCCCCCGATCGCGGTGACGGCCTCGTCGTCGGCGCTGGAGGCCGGTGCCTACCGCTGCTCGCTGGAGTTCGCGGCGCAGATGCGCTCGGCCGGAGTGCGCTACACCGACGGCTTCCGATTGATCGGCACGCACACGTGGGCCTACTGGGAGCGCGATCTGCCCGCCGCGTGGGCGACCGTCTCCCGCAACCTGTACCGCTGAGGGCGCATTCCCGGTGGTCGGGGGTGCACTTCGCGTTTGGCCGAGGGCGCATTCCCCGGTGGTTGAGTAGCGGCGACGGAGTTCGCACGTTCCGGTGGTTGAGTAGCGGCGACGGAGGAGACGCGTATCGAAGCCGCCGCCCTCGCATGTGGTGCTGATACGCACGGCGGTCGGGGTTGCTGGTTTCGATACGCCCTCCGCTGGCGCTCCGGGCTACTCAACCAGCGGGGCGGTGGGCACTTCCCGCTGGCCGAGGGCGCATTCGCCGGTGGTTGGGCGGGCACTTCGCGCTTGGCCGAGGGCGCATTTCCCGGTGGTTGAGTAGCGGCGACGAAGGAGCCGCGTATCGAAGCCGCCGCTCCCGAAGCCACCGCCCAGCCACCCTAACTAGGCGGGTCGTCCGAATCCGACAGTGCCAGTTGCCAATTGATGCCGAAGCGATCCTGGACCCAGCCAAACCGGCCGAACCCGTAGTCGTCGATTGGCATGTGCGCGAGCCCGCCGTCACCCAGCGCGTCGAACAGTCGCTGCTGCTCCGTGGCGTCGTCGCAGGACACCCAGATCGATACCGCTGGAGTGAAATTCCATGCGTGCTCGACGACACTGTCGCTGCACCGGATCCGCTGGCCCGCGACGGTGAACTCGGCGAGAAAGACGGTGCCCTCGCCGGGACCGTCGTCGGGACCGCGACGACGGTCGAAGATGATCCGGCCGTCGGTGAAGAGGCCGACGTAGGTCTCCATCGCTTCGGCGGCGCCCGCGCCGCGGGTCGGCTGAAAGGTCAGGAAGGGCATGGCGTCCATGGCGGGAATCCTTTCGATCGGCGTGCGGTGCGGCCGGCGCCGGGGTTAGCCGCGAGGGCCGTCCCACGACTCGGCGAATGCGAGGAAACGATCGTTCTCGTCGGTCGTGGTGACGGTGACGCGCACGCCGTCGCCGGCGAACGGGCGGATGACGACACCCGCCTCCGTAGCGGCGGCCGCGAAGTCGGCGGATGCGTCGCCGAGGGCGATCCAGACGAAGTTGGCCTGCGAGTCGGGGACGGTGTAGCCCGCCGCGCGCAGCCGATCGGTGACGCGGGTGCGTTCGGCAACGACCGCGTCGGTGCGAGCGAGGAGTTCGTCGGCCGCGTCGAGCGAGGCTAGTGCGGCCGCCTGGGCGACGCTGCTGACCGAGAACGGAACATGCGCCTTGCCGAGCGCGGTGATGATCTCCGGATCGGCGACGGCGTACCCGACGCGGAGTCCGGCGAGTCCGTACGCCTTCGAGAAGGTGCGCAGCACAACGAGATTCGGAAACTCGCGGCGCAGCTCCAACGCGTCGTAGGCGTGGGTGGCATCGGGTCGGGCGTACTCGACATAGGCCTCGTCGAGGGCAATGACCACGTCGGACGGGACACTGCGCAGAAAGTCGCGCAACGCTTCCGCCTCGACCACCGTGCCGGTCGGATTGTTGGGATTGCAGACGAAGATCAGGCGGGTGCGGTCGGTGATGGCCGCCGACATCGCGGGCAGGTCGTAGACGGCGTCGCCGGTCAGCGGCACCTGTACCGGCGTCGCCCCGACCAGCCGCGTCGCCAACGGATACGTCTCGAACGAGCGCCAGCCGAACAGCACCTCGTCGCCGGGCCGCGACGTGACCAGGATGAGGTTCTGGCACAGGATCACCGACCCGCAGCCCACCTGGACCTCGTCCGGTGTCACACCGAGTTGCTTGGCGAGCGCCCCGGTCAGGTCGACCATGCCGTTGTCCGGATATCGGTTCGCCGACGCGGCGGCCTCGGCGATCGCCGACTGCACACTGGGCAGCGGGCTGAACGTGACCTCGTTGCTCGCCAGCTTCACCGCACCCGGAAAGGTCTTGCCCGGAACGTAGACGGGCAGGTCGTCGAGGTCGGGGCGAATGCGCGGTGTCACCCGTCAAATGTAGGTGGCAGCGCGAACCGGTCGCCAGCGCGGTCGGGGTCGGGGTCGGGAGTGTCGGAGCCGCGGACCACGGCGGGCGCCAGCGTGGTCAGTGCGCGCGTGGCCGACGTCGGCCGTCTCCGCAGCGGTTTGCCTACTCCCGCGGCTGGTGTGTAACCTTCCACTTCGGCAGTTCGAAAGGACTCCGCCGGGGAGGCGTGCCAGAGCGGCCGAATGGGACTCACTGCTAATGAGTTGTCTCGCTAACACGGGACCGGAGGTTCAAATCCTCTCGCCTCCGCCATCCTGACGTCGCGCCGACGGCGGGACACAACTGAACACCGCGCGCCCGTAGCTCAACGGATAGAGCATCTGACTACGGATCAGAAGGTTTGGGGTTCGAATCCCTACGGGCGCACTCGAGTAGCACCCCGTGACCTCTGTCACGGGGTGTTCTGCGTACCCCGACCGCTCCCGCTCACCCATTCGCGTCCCGCTCACCGGATCAGGTGAGCGGGAACGCATTGGGTGAGCGGGAACCCAAATCGGCACCGAATGGCGGCCCGCGAGAACACCGTGCGCATCGCGCACAGGCCGCGCGTCCGGCCCAGCATCGCCGACGAAGACACCCGACGAAAACACCCCGCACCGGAAACTCGGTGCGGGGTGTTTCGCTGGTAGTCGTCGCCGCGCGATGCGAGGCGGCAACCCCCCGACATCACGCCCGGAACCGCGAAGTCGACAGTCGCGATTCCCGAACTGCTGGACATCGACTGTCACACACCATCCGCATGCGCGCAACCTGCGCCGTCACCGCGGATCGCGCCGATGAGTCTCGCCGGGATCGCGCGCAGGTCACCATTTCGAGTCGAGACGTGTGATGCTCCTGAGGCAGTGGTTCACTAATGAGGCGTTTCGCCATTCTGAACCATCGCTCGACGAAGGGATTCACCATCATGCGCTCGTCGCTGGCCAAGTACGCCGCCGAACTCTTCGGCACATTCTGGTTGGTGTTCGGTGGTTGTGGTGCCGCGATCTTCGCCGCCAAGCAGGTGGCGCTCGGCGACGACATCGGCACACGTGTCCAACTCGGCATCGGATTCCTCGGTGTCGCCCTCGCCTTCGGTCTGACCGTGGTCGGCATGGCCTACGCGGTCGGACACATCTCGGGCGGCCACTTCAACCCCGCGATCACCCTCGGCGCAGTCGTCAGCGGCCGCACCCCGCTGCGTGACCTGCCCGGATACTGGATCTCCCAGGTCGTCGGCGGCCTGCTCGCCGGTCTGCTGCTGTACGTCATCGCGCGCGGCAAGGACGGCTGGGAGGCCGAAGGCAATATGGCGGCCAACGGCTACGGCGAGCACAGCCCCGGCGGCTACGCGCTCGCCGCGGTCATCGTCGCCGAGATCGTGCTCACCACTTTCTTCCTCATCGTCGTGCTTGGTTCCACCGACCCGGAATCGCCGGCCGGATTCGGGCCGCTCGCGATCGGACTCACCCTGACCCTGATTCACCTGGTCTCGATCCCGATCAGCAACACCTCGGTGAACCCGGCCCGCTCGACCGCGGTGGCATTCTTCAACGGCAACGGAGCACCCGGACAGCTGTGGGTGTTCTGGGTCGCACCGCTCGTCGGCGGCCTCATCGGTGGCGTCCTCTATCCGCTGCTGTTCTCGAACGGGAAGCTGGCGCTCGCGCGACGCTGACCGCACGACGCCACCCGTCCGCCGTCGACGGTGCGTTCCGACCCGGCTCGCTGGAAGGTCGTACTGTCGATGGTGGGTCGGGCCCGCACCGGCCCGACTCGATCAGGGCGACCGGAGGAACCGACACGACGATGGGCCATCCGAATGCGTCGGCCAGGGCGGCCGGATCCCCGCCGGACGGTGGATCGCCCCCTGAGTCGTCGGCGCTCGCCGACTACCAGGGCGCGCTGCTGCCCGGCCGGTATCCGCCGCTCGGCTACGCCCCGGACGGCACGGCCCGCTACACCCCTGGGCCACAACAGATCCCGGCGCACGCCGGCGCATCGCATGTAGGTGGCGGCCCACCACAACCCGGACCTGGCGGCGGACCCTACGGCGCCCCCGGCGGACCCTACGGCGCGCCCGGCGGAACCCACCTGCCACCCCAGGCGGCGGACGGTTCCACCTATCCCGGTGGCACCACCCACCCGTCCGACCCAACCGGCCGGGCACCGGCATCCGGTCCGCGGGTGCCGGGCGTGCCCACCACCGCGATCACTCTCGCGCTGGTGGGACTCGTCATCGTGGTGGCGATCGTGGCCGGAGTGGCCCTACTGCGCGGGGGTCAGTCGCCTCGCGCCGACAGTCCGCAGACCATCGAATACGTTCCCGATACCCAGTATCAGCCGCCGACGATCGCGCCAGGGCCCGACGAGCCCGGCACCGAGCCCGGCGGGGAGACCCCGGGCAATGGACAGCCCGTCCCCGGATCGCCGGGAGCCGCGCAGGTCGGCAAGACCGCGTCGTATGAGGTCACCATCGACGGCACCGCGACGATCCTGTACGTCGACGATCAGGGCCTCCGGTCCGAATTCGCGCCACCAGCGAATTGGCGGGTCAGCTTCGTCGCCACCTACAACCCGCTGCGTGTGATGGTGATCGCTGGTGGGAGGAGCTCCGTGACCTGCACCATCAAGCTCGATGGGCAGACGGTCGCGTCCGACCGTGTGACCAGCGACTCCAGCCGGCGCACCGCGACCTGCCGTGCCTGAGTCGCCGGGTGAGGGCGCAGGTGCCGCACGGGGAGTCGGCAACGAATAGGTGACAGGGGTGGGCGGTCGCTACCGTATGTCTGTGAGTTCTTCGCAAGCAGCCCCCACCGGCGTCGCCGACGTCCCCGAGAGCGCGGGTCCCGCCGAGTTCAAGACCCTGATGACCTGGCGCGGCGTCGGTGCCGACCGCCTCGAACAGGTTCGTCTGCACGTCGCCGGGGACCGGGTCAAGGCGTACGGCCGGATCATCGCGGCGGCGAGCGGTGACCGGGAGGCATTCTCCGCGTCGTATGAACTGATCACCAACGACGCGGGTGTGACCAAGCGACTGTCGGTGCACCTGGTGCGCGCCGACGGCGAGAGCCAACTGCGGATCGCCCGCGACGAAGAAGGCAACTGGCTCGTCGACGACGGCAGCGACGACAAGCTCCGCAGCGACTTCGGCGGTGCCCAGGACGTCGACCTCGCCCTGTCGCCGATGTTCAACGCCCTCCCGATTCGGCGCATGGGACTGGCTGCGACGGAGGGCGGCACCGACCTCCCGGTCGCCTACGTGCACCTACCCTCCGGCACCGTGGAACCGGCGACGCTGCACTACACCGTGGACACCGACGGCATCCACGTCGTGTCGCCGCTGGCGGATTCGCGCCTCACCATCGACGACAACGGCTTCGTCATCGACTACTCGGACCTGGCGACTCGGGTCTAACCGGCGTCCTGGGGCCGACACCCGAACCGGCCGACGGCCCGAAAACCGATAGCGGTCGCCGCCGGCCCGCCGGCCCAGCGAGACCACGGTGCCGGCCGGCCGCCTGGCGAACCACGACGGCCACTCAGTCGAGCCAGACCATCCCCTTATGCCCCTGGCGGCGCAGTTCTTGCTGCCAGCCGGGCTCGCCGATCCGCACTCCCGTGATGGGAACTCGCGGACCCGACGCGATCTCGTCGTAGGCGACGCGGGTGCGGTGGCCGTCGTCGATCACCACCTCGACGGTGCCCTGATCGCGGAGCTCGTCGCGCGTCCGGATCAGCCGGTCGATGGTCTCGCTCAGCACGTTGAGCACCGCCAGCGAATTGGCCTCGATCATCGCCCGCTGCAGGGCAGGCGCGGTAGCCGCGACCCGGGTGCCATCCCGGAAACTGCCGGCCGCGAGCCGCAACGCCAGATCGCTCTCCCCGCCTCCGACGGCGGCCGTGACCGCCGCGGTCAGGTGCGGCAGATGCGAGATGGCGGCGACCGCACGGTCGTGGGCGTCGTCGGCGGCGGGCACCACGTCGGCGCCGAGACTCCGCGCGAGGCCGGCGACCGCCAGCCAGTCGACGGCGTCGGTGCCGTCCGCGGTGGACACCATCCACATCGCACCGGCGAACAGCTCCGGATCGGTCGCCGCCCAACCGGAGCGGTCGGTGCCCGCCATCGGGTGACCGCCGACGTAGCGCGCCTCCGGGTGGAGCCGCTCGATGATATGCCGCACCGGCTGTTTCACACTGATGACGTCGGTGATCAGGCAGCCGGGAGCGTGCTCGGCGATCGCGCTCACCAGCGGTTCGATGGTGGTGACCGGGGTGGCCAGCACGATCAGCGCATCGGTGTCGGCGGCCCGGCGCAGCGTCGCGGCGAGGTCGTCGGAGGCGTCGTGACCGGAATCGGTCGCCGCCGTCACCGTCTCCGCGGAGCGGTTGTAGCCGAACGCCGGACGGCCCGCGGCCGTGAGCGCGCGCAGCATCGATCCACCGATCAGACCCAACCCCAGAATGCACACCGGTCGGTCCCCGCGTTCGGTCTGCGCGTCGAGAGTCACGCTGTCCAGACTTCCATACGCGCCGGCGCACGAGCCGGACGCCGTAGCCGGTGCGTCCACGACGAGCCGCGCCGTCACCCCGAGCCGGGACGCATCGAGACTTGGGACGCACGCCGGTTTACCGATACCGTGACCTGCATGGCAGCTGCCGACGCCGGAGTATCGGGCTCGAACTCACCAGACGCCGACGACGACGTCGACGGTTTTGCCGTCGCGGTCGTCCGCGAAGACGGCGCGTGGCAGGTCACCGCGCTGGATGCGGCGGCGTTGACCGACCTGTCCGACGCCGAACGCCAGTTGCGTGAACTCCGTTCCGCCGGTGCCGTATTCGGTCTTCTCGACGTCGACGACGAGTTCTTCATCGTGGTGCGACCGGCCCCCGGCGGTGCGCGCCTACTCATCTCCGATGCCACCGCGGCGCTCGATTACGACGTCGCCGCCGACGTCCTCGAAGCGATGAACGTCGACCTCCCCGACCTCGACCCGGACGAGATCGACGACGTCGATCCGTGGGAGGAGGGCGACCTGGGCATCCTGTCCGACCTCGGCCTGCCGGACGCCGTGATGGGCGTCATCGTCGAGGACACCGACCTCTATGCCGACGAGCAACTCGGCATGATCGCGGCCCGGCTCGGATTTGCCGACGAGTTGTCCAAGGTCCTCGACTCCCTGGGTCACTGACGATGCCCGCCGGCGACGAGTCGGCCGCCGAACGCGAGTCGATGATCCGCGCGGCCATCGAGGCCGCAGCGGAATCGGGACCCGACGACGTCCCGATCGGCGCCGTGATCTTCGACGCGGGTGGGGTGGAGCTGGCGCGCGCGGGCAACCGGCGGGAGGCCGCGGGCGACCCGACCGCGCACGCGGAGATCCTGGCACTGCGCGCCGGGGCCGCGGCGTATGGCGACGGATGGCGGCTGTCCGGGTGCACCATCGCGGTCACCGTCGAGCCGTGCACCATGTGCGCCGGGGCGATCGTGCTGTCCCGGGTCGATCGCCTGCTGTTCGGCGCGTGGGAACCGAAGACTGGTGCCGTCGGGTCGCTGTGGGATGTCGTGCGGGACCCGCGATTAACCCACCGCCCGCAGGTGCGCGGCGGCATCCTCGCCGACGAGTGCCGCAACCTCATGGTCGACTTCTTCACCCAGCACCGCGGCTGACGTGACCGGTCGCGGTGTGCAGTTCCACGCCGGATAACCCCGCCGGTCGGGCACGCGATCTCAGGGCTCGGTTCAGGGTGATCAACGATGGTCCGGCGCGCCGGGGTCTGGCAGATTGGCAGTCAGGCACAATCCGAGCCGGTCAACCGGCCCGATCCTGGAGGACATGACATGACCGACGCCGGACGACCAGACGAACCCGCCGACCGGGTGACCGCCGCGATGGACGCGGTCCGGGACAAGGTCACCGAGATCGGGGAGAACGAGAAGGTCAAGGAGGCCCTCGGCACCGCTCGAGACAAGATCAACGAATTCGCCGAGAACGAGAAGGTGCAGGAGGCGGTCACCACCGCGCGTGACAAGGTCACCGAGTTCACCGAGAACGAGAAGGTGCAGGACGCGCTGCAGACCGCGAAGACCAAGCTGACCGAGGCCGCCGACAAGCTGTTCGGTACCAAGTGAGCGTGGGCGCGGCCGCGACGCGATAGCGGAGCCGGGGTTTGATGCCTTGACCTGTGCCTCCGGCCCCATTCCCGCTCGGCGTCGGCCGTCCGCGCTGGGGTAGTGTTGGCAACGCGTCGCCGCGACATTTCCGGACCGTTCGGGCCGCGGCGACGGTCTTGCGGCAGGTCGAGCATCCGGCGTGCCGTTTCGCGCTCGCTTTCGCGATCGAGGAGGATTTTCATGGGAATCACCGACGACGCCAAGAACAAGGCCGAAGAGCTCAAGGGCCGTGGCAAGGAAGCCGCCGGCAGTGCGACCGGCAATGACGACCTCAAGAACGAGGGCAAGGGCGACCAGGCCCAGGCCGACGTGAAGCAGAAGCTCACCGATGCCGCCGACAACGTCAAGGACAAGGTCGACGACATCAAGGACAAGTTCACCGGCCGCTGATCCGGTTCGCACTTAGGCCGTCTGACCAGCCAATTTAAGGCTGATACACCCGCTGCGGTACAGTCTTCCGCGGTGGCGTGTCCGAGCGGCCGAAGGTGCAGCACTCGAAATGCTGTGTGCGGTAACCCCGTACCGAGGGTTCAAATCCCTCCGCCACCGCAGCAAACACCCGCCCACCTGCTTAGGTGGGCGGGTGTTTCGCGTCTGTGACGTACGTCCCTCGGGTGTGGTTCCTCGGCACGCCGTAGTCTGCTGGTTGCGGATGCGGTCCTGCCCGAGAAAACGGTATTGCACTTTTTTGCTCAACGGTATTACCGTTCAATCTGCGGATCGAGTTCACCGCGAGCGCTCGAGAACACGGCATCACCGACGACGAGATGCGCACTGTCCTGGCGTACCCGGCGCTCACGGTGCCGCTCACTCCGCGCCGTCCAGGAACGCAGCCTGTGCGCTCTACATCGGAGCGGCCGCCGACAACGAGCCGTATATCGAGGTCATCGCCGATCACGCTGACCCGACCGCTCGAGTGGTGTTTCACGCGATGATGCTGCGTTTCCAGCTCGTCCGTTCGTTGGGTATCGACAGCCTCGTCCCGTCCGCACGTTACGGTCCACAACGAAGTGAGGACACATCATGAGTCGACCGAGTGACGCCGAATACGCGGCGATGTCCGACGACTACATCGAGAATCCGCCCGCCGACGACGAGGTCGCCGGAGAGATCGCCGTCAATCCTGCCGTTCTACGGACCGGGCGCCCCAGGGGGGCGTCGCAGGCAAAGGGGCGGACACCGACAACGTCGGTGCGACTTCCCGAGGAGCTACGGAAGGCGTTAGCGCGTCGAGCACGCATCGAGAATGCCGCGGACAGTGAGGTGATTCGCCGCGCCGTGGTCGAGTACCTCGAGCGACACCCGGCCTGAACTGCCCCGGCTGGCGGTCCGCGTCGGACGGTGCTTAGCGGCCCGCCAGGTACTTGCGCACCGCGGGCACAACGGCGGGATCACCGAGGGCCGCCTGAGTATCAGTTAGCGCCAGCACGTTCAACCCCGCGAGTGCCGGTTCGGCGCTCTGGGGCGATCTCAACGCTGCGGCGCCGCCAGCACTCGATGTCGTGCACAACCTTGAAAACCGAGTACCCAATTTCAAGGTTAGCGCGGTAACCTTGAAATTACATCGTTGGTTTTCAAGGTTGGGCTCCGCAGTGGACATCGACAAGTTGAGGTACAGCCGCGTGAGGCAACTCGTCCCGATCTCGGGCTATGACCCCAGATTCGGCGAAGAGTACGACTACTTCGGGTTTGTTCCTGATCCCCTCCCAGACAGCTTCGACCTCGCTGGATCGACATACTCCGTCGTCATCGATGCCGTTGCGGCCCTGGCTCGCGCTGACGAGGCTGCTTCCCTTCTGCCGAATCCGACACTTCTAGCGAGACCAGCAACGCGTCGCGAGGCTGTCAGTACGTCTGCGTTGGAGGGAACGTACGCTGCGCTCTCGGATGTCTTCGAGGCGGACTTCCTCGATGACGATGAGCTGACTCGGTCGGTGAGCGAGGTGCGCAACTACGTGATCGCGGCGGAACGCGCGTATGACCTGATCGGCCGCGGACATCAGATCTCGATCAGAATGCTTGAGGATCTTCAGGCGGAACTCTTACGAGGCACTGCCAGCGACGGAACCTACGCAGGAAGTATCCGGACGTCGCAAGTCTTCATCGGCGTAGGTACTCGGAGAGTCGAAGCAGCGCGGTTCGTCCCACCTCCAGCGGACCATCGTTTGACCGACGGCTTGGAAGCGTGGCAGGAGTGGATTCGCAGCAACAAAAAGATACCGGCGATCATTCGGGTGGCTGTCGCGCACTACCAGTTTGAGGCTCTTCATCCGTTCCATGATGGGAACGGCCGCCTTGGTCGGCTGGTGGCCGTACTTCAGCTTATGAGCGCCGGCGAACTTCAATACCCGGTCCTGAACATCTCTCCCTGGCTCGAGCAACGTCGGCCCGAGTACCAGGATGGGCTTCTTCGGGTGTCGCAGACCGGTGATTGGAACGAGTGGATCTGCTTCATTGCCGCTGCTATCCACGCGGAAGCGCTAGAAGTTATGGCGCGTGTCGACCGGCTACGTGCGGTGCGCGAAAGTTTCCAAAAGACCCTCCAGGGTTCCAGAGGTGTATCGCTGCGGATTGCAGATGATCTCGTTGGATACCCGATGATCACCGCTACTGTAGCGGCCAGGCTCTACGACGTGTCATACCAAGCCGCGAACTCCGCGATCGCAAAACTCGTAGAGCGTGGAATTCTACGACAGAGAACATCCGGGCGTTACGACAGAATTTTCCAATGTGATGCGGTGCTTGCGGCACTGGAGTACTAACTTCTGCTGGATACTTGTAGGTGGGCGGGTGTTGTCGTGTCTGTGGGCGGTCCCACTGGTTGAGTAGCCGCGAGGGACGAGCGACACCCGGCCTGAACTGCCCCGGCTGGGCCCCGTGTCGGACCGGGTCTTAGCGGCCCGCCAGGTACTTGCGCACCGCGGGCACCACCGCTGGATCGCCGAGGGCCGTGCCGTGCCCGATCTCGTCGGACACCACGTGCCGGGCGCGACCGCCGAGGCTGGCTGCGACCTCGTTTGCCCACTCGACGGGGGTAGCGATGTCGATTCGGTTGCTCAGCAACAGGATCGGGAAGTCCCGGCCCGCGCGGAATGGCGTCCGCCACGACGCGTCGGGGCGCGGCGCACCGGAGCAACCCACCGTGTAGGCCGCCGCATTCGACGACATCAGCACGTCCGGATTCCCGGCAGCGGCACGCGCCGCCACCCGCTGCGCGGTCCCGACATCGCGGATGCCGAGGTCGAAGTCGGCGCACACGATCCGGTCGGGGAACGGCACCCGCTCGGCCGGCGACGGGAGCGGAGCGACGTCCTCGTTCGGATTGCGACCGGCGGCCAGCGCCCGGATCGTAACCGCGGCAGTCGAAAAGTCCCCGGCCGCCGCCGCCAGCTCAAATGCCTGAACGGCGCCTGCGGCATCCCACCGACGACCCATCGCGGTCCGACCCGGAATCGTGCCGGTGGCCGCCCGCATCTTCGCCGCGGCGAACGCGGCCGACGGTCCCGGCGTGCGCACGGCACACTCGGCGGAGTCTCGGCACCACGCGGCGAACTCGTCGAACAGCCGCTGACTGCTGCGGGCCGTGACCGCCTGGAAGTCGTTCACCGGCTCGCCGGGCTTGAGCACGCCCTGCAGGATCGCGCCGTCGGCGCTGCGGCCGAACAATTCCAGGTACCGCGCGGCGAGCAGCGTGCCGTACGACGTACCACTCACCACCACGCGCGGACCACCCAACGCCAGCCGCAGCGCCTCGGCATCCCGGGCGTTGCTGTAGGCGTCGAGATGATTCATTAGGCTCGCGGGTCGCACCGAGCAGCTCTGCGCGATCCGTTCGCGCGTCGCGCGGCCGGCCTCGAAAGACACCGGATCGACCGGAGTTGCCAGCGGCGCATCGACAATGGGCCTGGCCGCGCAGGTGACCGGTGCCGTGCTGGCGACACCGCGCGGATCGAGACCGACCAGGTCGTACCCGGGTGCCACCTCCCGCAGCGACGTAAACGCCAGGTCTGCGGTGGAACCCGGCCCGCTCGGAAAGTCGAGAAGTGTGCCGCGACGCGGCCCCTCGGCCCGCTGCCGGTACACGCGGGTGACGTAAGTCTCACCGTCCGGTCGGTCCCAACTGACCGGAAGGCGCAGGGTGCCGCACTCGACGCCGGGTGCGATGTCGGTGCGCTCCGGATCGCAGGCGCCCCACGTCACGACGCGAGCAGCGCCCGGACCGGACGGGTCCGCAGTCGTCGGCTTGGCGGAGGCAGTCACCGCGCCCAGCACGCCACCGATGAGACCGGTTGCGGAGATGGCGACGATGACGGCACGGGCGGACAGGGTTGCAGTGGAACGATATTCAAGCACGACGACGAGTCAACCGGGTAGCCACGCGTCCGCCAACCGTCCCGCGGCTGATTTCCGGCCACGCCACTCATACTTTCGGCTACCGCTCGCACTACCTCCGGCGGATGCCGGCCGGGCTCGACGCCGCGGCACGAGCGCCTCAGCGAGCCTCGACAGGCTCAGCGGATGGGAGTCGGTAGCGGCATGCCCCGCTCCCGCATGATCGACCGTAGTCGGGTCGGGTAATCGGTGATGATGCCGTCGGCGCCCGCGTCGATCTGAGCGTTGATCGCTCCGGCGTCGTTGATGGTCCACGGAATCACCTTGAGACCCAGCCGGTGTGCCCGGTCGATGAACGCCTTGTCGGCGACCAGCCGGAATCCCGGATCGGCCGGAGTCGCGCCGTAGGGCACGGAGTACCCGGGCGACAGCACCGACGCCACCTGACGAGCGCCGGCGATCACGTCACCGCGCACCCGCGCGTAGGACACCGGACCCAGCCAGCGCGAGCCGGGCTTCCAGGTGGTCTCGTCCCACAGCGCAACACGCGGGAGGTCCGGCGCCACCCGTGCCACCAGCGGCAGCGTTCGCCAGTCAAAGCTCTGGATGGTCGCGTTGATCGGCGCGCCTTGCGCGACTGCCGCCGCTCGGATGGCGGCCACGATCACGCCGACATATTCCTCGGGACTGGCCGACTGCCAACGCTTTTCGGCCTCGATCTTGGTTTCGATGTTGTAGCCGATGCGCTTGGCGCCCATCTTTCGGGCGAGTGCGAACAGATCCGGCAGCAATGCGATCCGATTGCCGGGGACCTGCCGGGCGTCCGGGAAGTCGGGAAGCCGCTTGTCACACCGCAACGTCGAGATCTGCCGGTAGGTCAGGTCGTGCACGACCTTGCCGACGTAGGGGAACTGCGGGTCACCGGGCACGGCCGGTGCCGTATCGCGGCACTTGTCCGCCTGGATGGTCGGGTCGTGCCAGATGATCGGCTGCAGGTCGCGGGTCAGCACGATGTCGAGTTCGAGGGTGCTCACCCCGAGCTGCATCGCGGACGCGAAGCCGGCGAGCGACTCCTCGGTGTGCTCACCCCGGCCACCGCGATGGGCCTGGAGGTCGAACGCTGTCGCCCGCGCGGCCTGCGGCGCCGGGGTGGGCGCTGCCGTGGCCTCGGGTGACAGTGTCGCGGAGCCGGCCACCGCGAGTGCGGACAGAATGATCGCGGCCACCCGGGCCCGCAGTGTGCTCCTACGCATGTGCAAAAACTTAGAAGATGCTGTGCCACAGTGCAATTCGACCCCTTGTCGGTCACCTCGCGTTCATGTTGTGGTAACCGGTCCGGCGGTGCAGAAACTCGCGCACGACGGGTTCTTCCGCGAGTTTCGTCTGCTTCCGCCAGTTGCACCTAGCGCACGGTCGCGAAAGTAGCGGAAGGTGGGGCCGTCCAGGCAGACCGAGTAACGGCACCTTCTCGTCACCCGCCGTTCGCCATCTCGTGAGGTGGGTGCGTGAGCCTGTGCCTCATGCCCTCAGACTCACGATCGATCTCTCGTCGGACACTGCTGCGCGGCGGCGCCGCCGGCGCACTGCTGATTCCCGCGGCGTCAGCGCTCGCCGCCTGCGGATCGTCGGATACCGCCGGCCCCGCGTCGAGTAGCCTGCGGCGCGCCCGCCCGACCCTGACCCACGGTGTGGCAACCGGCGATCCGGCGGCCGACGGCGCATTGGTCTGGGCGCGTTCGGATTCCCCGGCCACGATGATCGTGCAGACGTCGTCGACCGAGAACTTCGCCAACGCCCGCACATTTCGCGGTCCGCGACTCACCCCGGCCACCGACGGCACCGGCCGGCTGCGGATCACCGGACTCGAACCCGGACAAACGGTGCACTATCGGGTCACCCTGGAGGGCGAGAACGGCGCCACCGGCGAGCCGGTGAGCGGCGTATTCACCACTGCACCAACCGCCGCCGGCGATATCCGGTTCCTGTGGTCCGGCGACGTCGTCGGACAAGGCTGGGGCATCAACCCCGACATCGGTGGTTTGCCGATCTTCGGTGCAATGGCCGACCGGAAACCCAACTTCTTCATCCACTCCGGCGACGCGATCTACGCTGACGGGCCGCTGGAGGCCACCCAGAAGCAGAACGACGGCAAGGTGTACCGCAATATCACCGCGCCGGCCAAAGAGCAGGTCGCGCAGACCGTCGAGCAGTTCCGCGGCAACTACGCCTACAACCTCAGTGACGCAAGCTACCGTCGATTCAATTCGACTGTTCCCCAGCTCATTCAGTGGGACGACCACGAGGTGATCAACAACTGGTTCCCCGGCGAGAACCTCACCGGTCAGGATCGCGAGGGCTATACGGAGATGAACGTCGATACCCTCGCCGAGCGGGCGAAGCAGGCCTGGCAGGAGTGGCAGCCGGTGCAACTCGACGGTTCCGGCAGGCTCTACCGCAAGGTCTCCTACGGTCCGCTGCTCGACGTGTTCGTTCTCGACATGCGCAGCTACAAGGACCCCAACCCGGACGCGTGGTCGACGGACGACGACGGCGGCATCCTCGGCGCGGAACAGACGACGTGGCTTATCGACTCGCTGAAGGCGTCGACCGCCACCTGGAAGGTCGTTGCCAACGACCTGCCGATCAGCATCGTCGTCCCCGACAAGAACACCGACCCGAAGAACGGCCCCAAGTCGATGGAAGCCGTCGCGCAGGGCGACAACGGCGGACCGCGCGGCCGGGAAGTCGCCTTCTCCCGCATCCTGTCTCAGACCAAAGAGGTCACCGGTCTGGTCTTCCTGACCGCCGACGTGCACTACACCGCCGCGATCTCCTATCACCCCGACCGCGCGGGCTTCCGCGACTTCGCCCCGTTCTGGGAATTCGTCAGCGGACCGCTGCACGCCGGGGCCTTCCCGGAGAGCCCGCTGGATGGAACCTTCGGCGCCACCTACGAATTCGTGCACGCCCCGACCGAGAAGAATATCTCGCCCGCGGAGGGCTTCCAGCACTTCGGCGAGGTGCAGATCAACAAGGACAGCAAAACCCTGACCGTGCATCTGCGGGACGCCAAGGGACAATCGCTGTACTCGAAGGAACTGACGCCGCAGCGATAGCGCGGAGGGTCGTTGCGCACGGTTGGGGTAGCGGGGTGCTGGGGTGTCGGGGTGCTGAAACTAGCGCACGACCGTTCTTCCGCGAGTTCCGTCTGCTTCCGCTAGTTGCATCTAGCGCAAGGTCGTGAAAGTAGCCGAAGGTGGGGCGGTCCGGGAGGTTGCGGCGGAAACCCGCGCACGACCGTTCTTCGGCGAGTTTCGTCAGCTTCCGCTAGTTGCACCTAGCGCAAGGTCGCGAAAGTAGCGGAGGAACCGTCTTCCGCTACTTTCGGCAGGGGTCACAGTCACCCGACTCACGGCACCCACGGCACCCACATCAAGAACCCGCCGGCGCTCTCCGTCAGATCGAGCAGCGGTTGCGGGAAGATGCCGAGCACGACCGTCATCGCCGCACACACCGCGATCGGCACCAAGGTGAACGCGCTCGGCATCACCAGGTGCGGCGCATCGGCCGGGGCGTCGGCGAAGAACATCGCGACGATGATGCGGATGTAGATGTAGGCGGCGATCGCACTGCTGATCACGCCGACCACCACCAGCACGCCGCCCCCAGTACCCGCCGCGGCCGTGAAGACATCGAACTTCGCGATGAATCCGCTCGTCAGCGGAATCCCCGCAAAGGAGAGCAGGAACAACGAAAAGATCGCCCCGGCAAGCGGGTACCGCCGACCGAGACCCCGCCACTGCGCCAGGTCGGTGGCCTCGCGGCCGGATAGGTGCGGCCCGGACGGCCGGTCCGGTTCGCGGACGAGGGCGACCATCGCGAACGCACCGAAGGTCGTGAAGGCATACGCCGCAAGGTAGAACAGCACGGCCGCGAGCCCGGCATCGTCGAATGCCGTCAGGCCGAGCAGGATAAAGCCGGCGTGAATGATCGACGAGTACGCCAGCATGCGCTTCACGTCGGTCTGGGTGGCCGCCATGATCGCGCCGGCGAGCATCGTCGCGATCGCGACGGCCCAGACGACGGGCTCCCAATCATCCTGTAGCGCAACGAACGCGACATAGAACACCCGGAGCAGCGCGAGGAAGGCGGCGACCTTGGTGGCGGCCGCCATGAACGCGGTGATCGGGGTCGGCGCTCCCTGGTAGACGTCGGGCACCCACGACTGAAACGGCACCACCCCGACCTTGAACAGCAGACCCACCGAGAGCATCCCGAGCGCGATGAGGGCGAGGATGGTGTCGCCGCCGGTTGCCGACGTCGCGGTCACCGACTGCCCGATGGCGCTCAGATCCAGCGATCCGGTGGCGCCGTACGCGAACGCCGCACCGAACAGGAAGAACGCCGACGAGAACGAGCCGAGCAGAAAGTACTTGAGCGACGCCTCCTGTGAGATCAGGCGACGCCGGCGCGCCAGTCCACACAGGAGGTACAGCGGCAGCGAGAACACCTCCAGCGCCACGAACATCGTCAGTAAGTCACCGGATGCGCCGAACAGCATCATCCCGCCGACGGCGAGCATCACCAGCGGGAATACCTCGGTGGTCAGGGCACCCGCGCGAGTGGCGGCGAGTTCGGCGTCGCTGTTGGGCTCCGCGGAGCCGGAGGCGGCGAACATGTCGGCGTCCACCCCGCCGTCCGAATCATGCTGGGATCGTACGGATCTCGGACGCTCGAACGCGGCACGGGTCGCCGCGCCGGGCCCTTCGGTGGCACGGTTTCGGGCCGACCGCAGTACCGGGGTCGTGGACGACACCACGCGCTCCAGGCGACGTTCGGCCATGAAACACACGGTGAGTGCCGCGATGACGACCAGTAGGCCCTGTCCGAACAAGGCTGGCCCGTCGACGATGACCGCTCCCGCCGCCGTGCTCGGTGTGGCCGAGGGGAAGTCAACGGCGAGCACGACGACCGCGGCGAATGCGGCCAGCAGACCACCGAGGCACAGGATCACCTGGATCGGATAGCGGGCAGCACGCGGTGCGAACGCCTCGACCAGGACCCCGACGACGCCGACCCCGAACACGATCAGCATCGGCGACAGCAGGCCGTAGTCGATGGCGGGCGGCGTGATCGCTGCGAGGTGGGTGACGGTCACCGGGAGCCTCCCTCGTCGGTGGTGGGCGCGACCGGCACCGCCGGACGCGGATCCGTCTGGTGGGTCACGCTCATCGTGTGTTCCACGGCGGGGTCGATGACGGACAGCAGCGGCTTTGGATAGATCCCTAACACCAGCAGCAGCACCAGCAGCGGGGTCACCACGATCAGTTCACGCCGCCGCAGATCGGGAATCGGACGCCGCGCCGCCCCGGGGCCGTCCGCGGTGATCGACGGGCCGGGCGGCCCGCCCATCATCCGCTGGTACGTCCACAGGATGTAGAGCGCCGACAGCACCAGCGCCGACGTCGCGATCACCGCCGCCACCGGGTAGCGGGTGAATGTGCCGATGAGGACCAGGAATTCGCTGATGAACGGCGCCAGACCGGGCAGCGACAGCGTCGCCAGACCGGCGATGAGGAACGTCCCGGCGAGTACCGGCGCCACCTTCTGCACGCCGCCGTAGTCGGCGATGAGCCGACTGCCACGGCGCGACACCAGGAATCCCGCGACCAAGAACAGCGCGGCGGTGGCCAGTCCGTGATTGACCATGTACAGCGTCGACCCGACCTGACCCTGACTGGTCATCGCGAAGATCCCCAGGATGATGAAGCCGAAGTGGGAGATCGACGTGTACGCGATCAACCGCATCACGTCGGTCTGCCCGATCGCCAGGATCGCGCCGTACACCACGCCGACGACCGCAAGTACGATGATCAGCGGCGCGAAATAGCGTGCGGCGTCGGGGAACAACTGCAGGCAGTAGCGCAGCATCGCGAACGTACCGACCTTGTCGACCACCGCCATCATCAGCACTGCGCTCGCGGGGGTCGCGGCCACCGCCGCATCGGGGAGCCAGGTGTGGAACGGCCACAACGGCGCCTTGACCGCGAAGGCGAACATGAACCCGAGGAACAACAGTTTCAACAGCCCGGACCCGGCGTCGAGGTCACCGGCCGACGCGGCATCGACGATGGCCCGCAGATCGAAGGTGCCCGCGCCTCCGGGGCCGAGCCCCGAGCGCGCCGTGACGACGTACAGTCCGATCACCGCGGCCAACATGATGAGACCGCCGAACAGGTTGTACAGCAAGAACTTAATCGCCGCTCGCGCGCGGTGCGGGCCGGTACCGTACGCGCCGATGAGGAAGTACATCGGAATGAGCATCGCCTCGAAGAAGATGTAGAACAGCAGGATGTCCAGGGCGACAAAGCTCATCAACACCATCGCCTCGGCGGCAAGCGTCAACGCGATGTAGGTCTGCGGGCCCTTGTGCTTGCGGCCGGCGGAGGAGTCCAGCGAGCCGGCATGGTCGGCGTCGCGCCACCCGGCAACGATCAGCAGCGGCAGCAATACGGTGGTGAGCAGCACCAGGGCCAGGGCAATGCCGTCCAGACCGAGCGCATAGCGCGTGCCGAGCGCCGGAATCCAGCTGTGGTCCTCGACGAATTGGTAAGGGGCGCCGTCGGTGTCGAAGGCGATAGCCAATCCGATCGCCACCGCCAAGGTGGCCACCGAGACGCCGACACCGATGATCTTGGCGAGCCCGACCCGGGAAGACGGCACGGCCAGCACGGCCACCGCGCCCAGAGCTGGCAGCAGCCACAGGATGGTAAGCCAAGGTATGTTCACGGTCGCCTCACCACCATCGCTCGGGCGGTACGCCGGGGTATGTTCACAGCACACTCACCACCCACACCGCCGCCACCACCACGAGCGCGCCGGCGAACATCGACATCGCATAGGAGCGGACGTAGCCGTTCTGCCAGTTGCGGAGCCGCCGCGAGACCGCGCCGATCACCCCGGCCGCGCCGTCGATCCCTCCGTCGATGACGGCGCCGTCGACGGCGACCAAACCGCGGGTGAGCGACTGCCCCGGAACCATCAGCAGCTTCTCATTCGCGGTGTCGCCGTACAGGTCTCGTCGTGCCGCCACCGTCAGCGCCGACACATCCTCGGGCGCGGCGAGCGGCACCGAACGTCGTGCGTACCGGCGCCATGCTTCCGCGATCCCGAGCGCCACCACGATCAGCACCGCGACGGTCACCACCCACGTCGGGAAGGGCAGCTCGCCGTGTTCGGCGCCGACCACCGGCTCCAGCCAAGTGACCAGACCGTCACCGATAGCGAAGAGTCCACCCGCGGCGACCGATCCGATCGCGATGAGAATCATCGGCCCGGTCATCACCCCGGGGGACTCGTGCGGGTGTGCGCCTGCGGCCCAGCGCCGTTCCCCGAAGAACGTCAGCAGCATCACCCGGGTCATATAGAACGCGGTGATCCCCGCACCCAGCAACGCCGCCGCACCGTACAACCAGCCGTCGGCGCCGCCGGATGCAAACGCCGCCTCGATAATCGGGTCTTTCGAGAAGAACCCGGAGAACGGCGGCACGCCGATGATCGCCAGGTAGCCGAGGCCGAATGTGACGAACGTGATCGGCATGATCGCCCGCAGCCCGCCGAATCGGCGCATGTCGGTCTCGTCGTTCATGCCGTGCATCACCGACCCGGCGCCGAGAAACAGTCCGGCCTTGAAGAATCCGTGCGTCAGCAGGTGCATGATCGCGAAGGCGTAGCCGATCGGGCCGAGCCCGGCGGCCAGCACCATATACCCGATCTGGCTCATCGTCGACGCGGCGAGCGCCTTCTTGATGTCGTCCTTGGCGCAACCGATGATCGCCCCGAACAGCAGGGTCACCGCCCCGACCACGGCGACCGCCGTCCGGGCGTGCGGGGCAAGGTCGTAGAACACATTGGACCGGGCGATCAGATAGACACCGGCGGTGACCATGGTGGCCGCGTGAATGAGCGCCGACACCGGTGTCGGGCCCTCCATCGCGTCGCCCAGCCACGACTGCAGCGGAACCTGCGCCGACTTGCCGCACGCGGCCAGCAACAGCATCAGACCGAGAGCGGTCAGCACGCCCTCACCGGCCCGGTCCGCCGCCCCGAAGACCGCCTGGAATGTGACGGAGCCGAATGTCGCGAACATGATCATCAAGGCGACGGCGAGCCCGATGTCGCCGACCCGGTTGACGACGAACGCCTTCTTGGCCGCGGTCGCCGCCGACGGACGTTCCTGCCAGAACCCGATCAGCAGGTAGGACGCCAAACCCACGCCCTCCCAACCGAGGTAGAGGCCGAGGTAGTTGTCGGCGAGCACCAGCAGCAGCATCGCCGCCAGGAACAGATTGAGATACCCGAAGAAGCGGCGCCGGCCGGGATCGCCGGCCATATAGCCAAGCGAGTAGATGTGGATCAGCGACCCGACACCGGTGATCAGCAGCACGAAGCACATCGAGAGCTGATCGAGTTGCAGCCCGAAGTCCACCCGGAAGTCGCCCGCCTGGACCCACGTGAACAGCACGCGATGAACCGCGCGATCGTCCGCCGGGCGGCCGAGCATGCCGACGAACATCGCGATGGCCACCACGCACGACGCCAGCGCGGCAACACATCCGACGATGGGTCCCCATCGGTTGCTGCGGGCGGATCCCGTTGGACCACCGATGGGTCCGGCCAGGAGGAGGACGGTCGCACCGATCAACGGCAACGCCGGGACCAGCCACAGCAGGTCGCCCGTCACTTCGGTCCCCACCGACTACCTCCTCACCGCTTCAGCAGATCCGCGCCGTCGACCGACGCCGAGCGTCGCGCACGGAAGATGGTCATGATGATGGCCAGCCCGATCACCACCTCGGCCGCGGCGACCACCATCGTGAAGAACGCGATGACCTGGCCGTCGAGGCTGCCGTGCATCCGGGCGAACGTGACGAACGCGAGATTGGCGGCGTTGAGCATGAGTTCGATGCTCATGAACACCACGATCGCATTGCGGCGCAACAGCACTCCGGCCGCACCGATAGCGAACAGCAGTGCCGCCAGAAACAGGTAGTTCTGCGGGTTCACCGGACGTCACCGTCGTCCGGGTCGGGCCGCCGGTGATTCTGGGTCAGCCCGGGATTGACCGACAGATCCGACGGGCTGCCGTCGGGCAGCAGGGCAGGCACGTCGACGGCGTTGTTGCGGGCGAACACGCCGGGACTCGGCAGCGGTGTGATGTCGACTCCGCGCAGCACGCGGTCCTCGGCGAGATCGCGCTGACTGTAACGGCGGCCGAAGCGTTCCCGATGAGCCAGCAACATCGCGCCCAGGGTGGCGGCGATCAGCAACGCCCCGGTCAGCTCGAACGCCCAGAGATACTGCACGAAGATGAGTTCGGCGATTCCGCGGATGGTGGCGTCACCGCCGCCCGGCGGGTTGGGCGCGCCGGCGAAAGCCAGTGAGGCGTTGGCGATCCCGGCGATGAGGAGCACCCCGAAGCCGATGCCGATGGCCGCGGCGGCCACCCGCTGACCGCGGAGGGTCTCCACCAGCGAGTCGGCGGTGTCCACACCGATCAGCATGAGCACGAACAGGAACAGCATCATCACCGCGCCGGTATAGACGACCACCTGGACGACTCCGAGGAACAGTGCCCCCTGGACGACGTAGAACACCGACAGCACGATCATCGTGGTCGCCAGGAACAGCGCCGAGTACACGGCCTTGGTGGACAGCACCACGCCGAGCGCCCCGAGCACGGCGACGGTGCCCAGCACCCAAAACTGCACCGCCTCACCGGTTGACGTGCGACTGAGCTCGGCGGCCAGCGTGCTGACCGTCGATGCCGGGGCGACCAGCGGGCCGGTCATGACGACGATTCCGCGCTGTCGCCGAGCCGGCCGTCGGGCGTCACCTCGCCGCGGTAGTAGTGTTCTTCGGTGGCTCCGTCGGCCATGTCGTGCGGCGGCGGTTGCGCACCCGGCGGCATCGGCGCGAGCAGCTGATCCTTCTCGTAGATCAGGTCGGCGCGGTTGTCGTCGGCGAGTTCGTAGTCGTTGGTCATCGTCAACGCCCGGGTCGGACACGCCTCGATGCACAGGCCGCAGCCGATGCAGCGCAAGTAGTTGATCTGGTAGACGCGGCCGTATCGTTCACCGGGCGAGTAGCGTTCGGTCTCTGTGTTGTCGGCTCCCTCGACAAAGATGGCGTCCGCCGGACACGCCCACGCGCACAGCTCACATCCGATGCACTTCTCCAGTCCGTCCGGATGCCGGTTGAGTTGGTGGCGGCCGTGATAGCGCGGCGCGGTCGGCCGCTTCTCCTCCGGGTACTGCTCGGTGATCGTGGGACTGAACATGCCCTCGAACGTGACCCGTAGGCCGTCAACGGGTTTGAAGAGATCGACAGGTTTGAAGAAATCAGGCATCGGTGGTCTCCCTTCTCGCGGTGGCCTGCGGTGGCGGATCGACAGGTCGTCCGGGGGTGACCGCCGTCTGGCCGGGCAGCGGTGGCACCGGGAAGCCACCCGCCATCGGATCGAAGGTGGGTGGCGCCGCGGGCGGTGCCGCGACCCGGATCGGGGGCCGCATCGACCGCCAGATCGCGGCGACGATCAGTGTCGTCACGACGAGCCCGACAAGACCCGACGTCCATGCCCGAGCGGTGTCGGAGACGCCGTCGGTGGCGACCCGAATGAGCGCGACGACCATCACCCAGGCCAAGGAGATCGGGATCAGCACCTTCCACCCGAGGTTCATGAACTGGTCGTATCGCATGCGCGGCAAGGTGGTTCGCAGCCAGATGAAGATGAACAGGAAGACCCAGACCTTGATGGTGAACCACAGCAGCGGCCACCAGCCGGAGTTGGCGCCGTCGATCAGGCTCAACGGCCACGGGGCCATCCAACCGCCCAGGAACATCGTCGTCGCCAGCGCCGAGACGGTCACCATGTTGATGTACTCGGCGAGCATGAACATCGCGAACTTCAGCGACGAATACTCGGTGTGGAAGCCGCCGACGAGCTCACCTTCGGCCTCGGGCAGATCGAAGGGGGCGCGGTTGGTTTCGCCGACCATCGAAATGACATAGATGACGAAGGAGGGCAACAGCAGCATGATGTACCAGTGCCCCGACTGGGCGGCGACGATGCCGGACGTGGACATGGTTGTCGCGTCCAGGAATACCGCGGCGAACGTCAAGCCCATCGCTATCTCGTAGGAGATCACCTGGGCGGTGGAGCGCAGGCCGCCGAGCAGCGGGTAGGTCGAACCCGACGACCAGCCGGCCAGCACGATGCCGTACACGCCGACCGAGGTGATCGCCAGGACGTACAGGACGCCGACCGGAAGATCGGTGAGCTGCAACGGAGTCTGGTGCCCGAATACCGACACCATCGGTCCCATCGGAATCACGGCGAATGCGAGGACCGCCGGGACGACCGCGATGATCGGCGCTATCAGGTACACGACCTTGTCCACGCCAGCCGGGGTGATGCCCTCTTTGAGCGCGAGTTTCACGCCGTCGGCGAGGCTTTGCAATAGCCCCTTCGGTCCCACCCGGTTGGGACCGATGCGGGTCTGCATGCGGGCCATGATCTTTCGCTCGGCCAGAATCGCCACCAGCGGATTGACGACTAGGAAGGCGAACACACCGACGGCCTTGAGCAGGATCAGCCACCAGGGGTCGTGGCCGAAGTCGGCGAGCGTGGGGAACTCGGCGGCGACATGTCCGGTTGTCATGGTCGGCCCTCCCGACCGTCGGTCACGTCGGCTTCGCCGGGATTGGCTTCGGTGCCACCGGGAACCGTGGTGGACGCATGGGCTTTGCCGACGTCAGTGTCGCCGAGGGCGATCCCGACGACGTCACCGATGTCGGCGGCGAGGTCGGCGGTCGCTCGGGAACCCGGTGAATTGGCCGGCACCCACACCACACGATCGGGCATCTCGGTCACCGCCAGCGGCAGGGTAATCGCGCCGCGGCCGGACCGAACGGTGACCGCATCGCCGTCGGTGGCGCCGATCTCGGCGGCGGTGCTCGCCGACAGCCGCGCCACCGGTGGCCGTGCCGTGCCGGCGAGGTACGGTTCCCCGTCCTGCAGGCGGCCGGCATCGAGCAGCAGGTGCCAGGTGGCCAAGACCGCCTCCCCGGGACCGGGATGGGCCGGTGCAGGTGCCGATTCCGACGGTTCGGGGGCGAGGAGGTCGGGCCGTCGGCCCGCCCACGCGCCCAACGTCATCATGCCGGCGCGGATCTCGTCGGCGGCGGCGCAACCGATGTCGATACCCATCTGCCGAGCGAGTGCATCCAGCACCCGGTGATCGGAGAGATACCCGGTGTCGATCAGCGCCGTGTCGAACGATCGGGGACGGCCCTCCCAGTCGACAAAGGTGCCCTGCTTCTCGGCGACCGCGGCGACCGGGAACACCACGTCGGCGCGCTCGGTGACCTGGCTGCGGCGCTGCTCCAGGCTCACCACGAAGTCGACGGCGGCCAGCGCCGCGCGGGCACGGTCCGGGTCGGGCAGGTCGCCGGGGTCGACGCCGCCGATCAGTAGCGCCGAGATGCGTTGGCTGCGTGCGGCATCGAGAATCTGTTCGGTGTTGCGGCCGGGACTGGGCGGGAGGTCGGCCACCTGCCACGCCACCGCCATCTCACTGCGCGCGCGTAGATCCGCGACGGGCCGGCCGCCGGGCAGCAGGTTGGGTAGCGCCCCGACCTCGACGGCGCCGCGATCCCCGGACCGCCGGGGAATCCACGCGAGGTAGGCACCGGTGGCCTGCGCCAGTTCGGCCGCGGCGGTCAACGCGCCGGGCACCGACGCGAGGCGTTCCCCGACCACGAGAATCGACCCCGGGGCTTCGAGCGCCGCGACGGCCGCCGGGGAACGCAGCGCATGGGCTTCGTCGCCGGGCGCGGTGGCCAGCAGGGCGGCATCGAGTTTGACCGACCCACGACTGGCGAACGGTGCGATGGTAGTCACCCGCTGGGTGCCGTCCCGGACCGCGCGGCGCAGCCGCAGGAACACGATCGGTGACTCTTCCTCGGGCTCGAACCCGGCCAGCAGGACCGACGGCGCCGCGCTCAGCTCCTCGTAGGTGACGTCGAGCGCGGTACCGGCGATCCGGGCGGCCAGGAAGTCTTGTTCCTCGACGCTGTGCGGGCGGGCCCGGAAGTCGATGTCGTTGGTGTCCAGCACGGTTCGGGCGAACCGGGAGTAGGCGTAGGCGTCCTCGACCGTGCACCGGCCGCCGGTGAGCACTCCGGTGCGGCCGCGCGCGGCGGCCAACGCCTCCCCGGTGGCCCGGAGGGCCTGCACCCACGAGACCTCGACGAGGTCGCCGCGGGCGTTGCGCATCATGGGTGCGGTGATGCGGTCGTCGGCGGTCGCGTAGGTGAAGGCCCACCGGCCCTTGTCGCAATTCCACTCCTGGTTGACCGCAGGATCGTCACCGGCCAGTCGTCGCAACACCTTTCCGCGCCGATGATCGGTGCGCTGCGCGCACCCCGACGCGCAGTGCTCGCAGGCCGACGGAGTGGACACCAGGTCGAACGGCCGCGCCCGGAATCGGTACGCGGTTCCGGTCAGCGCCCCCACCGGGCAGATCTGCACGGTATTACCGGAAAAGTACGAGTCGAAGGGTTCACCGCCGTCGATGGCACCGGCCCCGCCCTCGGAATCGTCGGTGCGGTAGGCGCTGACCTGTTGCAGCGCACCGCGATCGGCGAGGTCGATCATCGGGTCGCCGGCGATCTGCTCGGAGAACCGGGTGCAGCGGGCACACAGCACACACCGCTCCCGGTCGAGCAGCACCTCCGACGACAGCGGGACGGGTTTAGTGAAGGTGCGTTTGACCCCGCCGAACCGAGAGTCCGCCCGCCCGGTCGTCATCGCCTGGTTCTGCAGCGGGCATTCGCCGCCCTTGTCGCACACCGGACAGTCGAGCGGATGGTTAATCAGCAGCAGCTCCATCACACCGCGCTGCGCCGACGCGGCGACCTCGGAGGTGAACTGGGTATGCACGATCATCTCGTCGGCCACCGGCGTCGTACACGACGCCACCGGTTTACGCTGCCCCTCGACATCGACCAGGCACTGGCGGCATGCCCCGACCGGGTCGAGCAGCGGATGGTCGCAGAATCGGGGGATCTGCACCCCGATCTGCTCCGCCGCTCGAATGATCAAGGTGCCCTTGGGTACCCGGATCTGCGTGCCGTCGATGGTGAGCGTCACCAGATTGTCGGTCGGCGGTGCGGGCCGCGCGTCGAGGTCGGTCATCGTGCACCTCCCGCTCCGGGGCCGTCAGTGCTTCGACCGAAGGTCGCCGATTCCGCTGGGTCGAACGGGCAGCCGTCGACGTGGGCCAGATACTCGTCGCGAAAGTAGTTGAGTGAGGAGATGATCGGGCTGCCCGCGCCGTCGCCGAGTGCGCAGAAGGACTTGCCGACGATGCTGTTGGTGACGTCGGACAGCGTGTCCAGCGACGTCGCTAGCTCGTCGGCATCCAGGTCGCCGGATTCGATACGGCGCAAGAGTTGCACCAGCCAGTAGGTGCCTTCGCGGCACGGTGTGCACTTGCCGCACGACTCATGCGCGTAGAACTCGGTCCAGCGCAGCACCGCCCGGACCACACAGGTGGTCTCGTCGAAGATCTGGAGCGCCTTGGTGCCCAGCATCGAGCCGGCCTCGGCGACTCCCTCGTAGTCCAGCGGGACGTCGAGATGGTCCGGGGTGAGCAGCGGCGTCGACGAGCCACCCGGCGTCCAGAACTTGAGCCGATGTCCGGCACGGACACCGCCGGCCCGATCGAGTAACTCGCGCAACGTGATTCCGAGTGCAGCCTCGTACTGCCCAGGTCGGGTCACGTGCCCGGACAGGGAGTACAGCGTGAAGCCGGGGGACTTCTCGGTGCCCATCTGTCGGAACCAGTCGACGCCGTTGCGCAGCACCGCAGGCACACTGGCGATCGACTCGACGTTGTTGACCACGGTCGGCCGGGCGTACAGTCCGGCGACCGCGGGGAACGGCGGCCGTAGTCGTGGCTGACCGCGCCTGCCCTCCAGCGAGTCCAGCAGTGCAGTCTCCTCACCGCAGATGTAGGCGCCGGCCCCGGCGTGTACCACGAGGTCCAGATCGAAGCCGGAGCCGAGGATGTCGCGACCGAGATAGCCTGCGGCGTAGGCCTCCTCGACGGCCCCGCGTACCCGGCGCAACACCGACGCCACCTCACCGCGGACGTAGACGAAGGCATGGTGGGCGCGAATCGCGTACGCTGCGATGATCGCCCCTTCCACCAGTTCGTGCGGGCTCGCCAGCAGCAGGGGCATGTCCTTACAGGTGCCCGGTTCGGATTCGTCGGCGTTGACCACGAGGTAGCGTGCCTGGTCGGGATCGTCCTGGGGGATGAACGACCACTTCATCCCGACCGGGAAGCCGGCACCGCCACGCCCGCGCAGTCCGGACGCCTTGACCAGCTCGATGACATCCCCCGGCGGCATCGACAACGCCGCCTGCAAGCCGCGATACCCGTTGTGCCGCAGATACGACGTCAGTGTCCACGACTCCGGCTCACCCCAGTGTCGGCTGAGTACCGGCGTCTGCGCGGGTTCCGGCTCGGTGTCGGCATCGTTCCTGGGCTCGGCGGTGACCGGCCGCGTAGTCGGGGACGGGGCGTCGGCATCGCTGGCGTCCGCGCCGAGTCCGGCGAGCTGACGGGCGGTGGCGCGGAAGGAGCACAGCGGGTCGCCGGTGCCACGGCTCGGGGTGACGTCGACGCCGGCCCGCAGGTCCTCGGCAAGTTCGATCGTCGACTCCGGGGTCTGGTTGTCGAAGAACTCCCAGTTGACCATCACGACCGGGGCGAAGTCGCAGGCGGCGTTGCACTCGACGTGCTCGACGGTAATGCGGCCGTCGGAGGTGGTGGCTCCGGGCTCGAGGCCGAGATGATCGCAGAGGTCATGCAGAATCTCGTCGCCGCCCATCACCCCGCACAGGGTGTTGGTGCAGACTCCGATCAGGTACTCGCCGGTGGGGGAGCGGCGATACATCGAATAGAACGTCGCGACCGCCGCCACCTGCGCGGCCGTCAGGCCCAGTTGGGTTGCGCAAAAGGTGATTCCGGCGCGGGTGAGCTGGCCGTCCTCGGCCTGGGTCAGATGCAGCAACGGCAGCAGGGCGGACCGTGCGCGCGGGTACCGGGCGATGATCTGTGCGGCGTCGGCGGTGAGGCGGTCGAGGACGTCGGGCGGATAGGCGTCGCGGCCGCCGAAGGTGATCGGCGGGGCCGGGTGGCCCGGGGTGGCGATCGGGTCGCCAGGCATGTCGGGGTCGCCGGGTGCGCCGACCGGCAGGCGACCGTCGGGTAGTGGATCGTCGGGGCCGCGTCCGAGGTCGACGAACACCGGGTCGCTCATCGGTCCACCCCTCCCATCACCGGGTCGATACTGGCGACCGCGGTGATCACGTCGGCGACCATGCCGCCTTCGCACATCGCCGCTACCGCTTGCAGATTCGTGAACGAGGGATCGCGGAAATGGACCCGGTACGGGCGGGTGCCACCGTCGGACACCATGTGCACGCCGAGTTCGCCGCGGGGCGACTCGATCGCGACATAACACTGGCCCGCCGGCACTCGCATGCCCTCGGTGACCAGCTTGAAGTGGTGGATCAACGCCTCCATCGAGGTGCCCATGATCGACGCGATGTGCTCCGGCGAGTTACCCAGCCCGTCCGGACCGAGTGCGAGGTCGGCCGGCCAGGCGATCTTCCGGGCCGCGACCATCACCGGCCCGGGTCGCAGCTTGTCCAGGCATTGCTCAACGATGCGCAGCGACTCCTTCATCTCGCGCACGCGGATCAGGTAGCGGCCGTACGAATCGCTGGTGTTCTCGGTGATCACGTCGAACTCGTAATTCTCGTAGCCGCAGTACGGTTCGAACTTCCGCAGGTCGTGCGGCAGCCCCGTGGACCGCAGGATCGGCCCGGTGATCCCCAACGCCATGCAGCCGGTCAGGTCCAGGTAGCCGACGCCACTGGTCCGCGCCTTCCAGATGTAATTGTCGGTCACAGGTTGCCGAGTTCGTCGAGTTGCTTGGGCAGCACCTTCAGCAGGTCGGCGACCTTGCGGGCGCTGTCGTCCGGCAGATCCGCCGCGACGCCGCCCGGCCGGATGTACGCGTGGTTCATCCGCAGTCCGGTGATCGCCTCGAAGACGTCCAGGATCTTCTCGCGTTCCCGGAATCCGGAGAACATCGCGGTGACCGCACCGAGCTCCATGCCGCCGGTCGCCAGCGCGACCAGGTGCGACGAGATGCGGTTGAGCTCCATCAGCATCACACGGATGACGCTGGCACGCTCCGGAATATCGTCGGTGATACCGAGGAGCTTCTCCACGGCGAGGCAGTACGCGGTCTCGTTGAACATGGGCGCGAGATAGTCCATCCGGGTGACGAAGGTGACACCCTGGATCCAGTTGCGGAACTCGAGGTTCTTCTCGATCCCGGTGTGCAGGTAGCCGATTCCGCAGCGGGCCTGGACCACCGTCTCGCCCTCGATCTCCAGGATCAGCCGCAGCACACCGTGCGTAGACGGGTGCTGCGGGCCCATGTTCACCACGATCCGCTCCGACCCGAGCTGCGCGGCGGCCCGGTCGCGGACCTCGGTGACGATCTCGTCCCAGTCCTGGCCGGCGACGGTGTAGACGTGTTCGCGGGTGCTGGTCATCAGGAGTACGACCTCCGGCGGTCGGGCGGGGCAACCTCGGTTCCCTTGTACTCGACGGGAACTCCGCCCAGCGGATAGTCCTTGCGCTGCGGATGACCCTGCCAGTCGTCGGGCATCTCGATCCGCGTCAGGGCTCGGTGCCCGTCGAAGACGATGCCGAAGAAGTCGTAGGTTTCGCGCTCGTGCCAATCGTTCGTCGGATAGATCGACACGAGGCTGGGGATGTGTGGGTCGACGACGGGGGCGGCGACCTCAAGCCGGACGCGGCGACCGTGCGTGATCGACGTCAGCGGGTAGACCGCTCGCAGCTCCCGGCCGGTGTCGTCGGGATAGTGAACCCCGTTGACGCCCAGGCACAATTCGAACCGCAGCGACGGACGATTGCGCAGTGTCAGTGCCACCGCGGGCAGGTGTTCGCGGGCGACGACGATCGTCATCTCGCCGCGAAAGATCAGCACACTCTCTACGGCGTCGTCGTAACCCGGACCGCCGTCCTGCGCGGTGAGGTCGTCGAGCCCGGCGGCGAGTTCGTCGGCGATCTCGTCGAAGTAGCCGCCGTAGGGTCGCTGGGAACTGGCGGGCATGGTCACCGCGCTCACCAAGCCGCCGTAACCGGAGGTGTCACCGCTGCCGTGGACGCCGAACAGGCCGCGGCGCACCGAGATCACCTCCCGGCCTTCGGGCACAGCGGGTCCGTCAACGGGCGCGTCGCGGTCCGGTCCTGGTCCGTCGGGTGTGGCGGGGACGTCGGGTTCTGGCCCGCCGGGACGGGCGGGCGTGTCGGGGCCGCTCACCGGAGCAGTCCCTTCATCTCGATGGTGGGCGTTGCTTCCAGCGCCGCACGCTCCGCGGCCCAGATGGCCTCGGTCCGGTTCACCCCCAGCGGCATCTGCTGAATCTGCTCGTGCAGCTTGAGGATTGCGTTCAGCAGCATCTCCGGGCGGGGTGGGCAACCGGGCAGGTAGATGTCCACGGGTACCACGTGATCGACGCCCTGCACCACGGCGTAGTTGTTGAACATGCCGCCGGACGAGGCGCAAACACCCATGGCGAGAACCCATTTGGGTTCGACCATCTGGTCGTAGATTTGGCGCAGCACCGGCGCCATCTTCTGGCTGACGCGACCCGCGACGATCATCAGGTCGGCCTGGCGGGGCGAAGCGCGGAACGCCTCCATGCCGAACCGGGACAGATCGTAGCGGCCGGCGGTGGTGGCCATCATCTCGATTGCGCAGCAGGCGAGGCCGAAGGTTGCCGGCCACAGCGACCCCTTGCGCATGAACCCGGCGAGGTCCTCGACGGTACTCAGCAGGAATCCGCTCGGGAGCTTCTCTTCGAGTCCCACGATGCCTCCTTCCTGTCTGCTGTCGTGCCGATCCCGCTACCTGGCGCGCGTGGGAGCTAGTCCCATCCGAGCGTTCTCGGTGCCACTCGTCGGCGTCGGGCTAGTCCCATCCGAGCCCCCCTCGGCGCCACTCATAGGCGTAGGCGACGGACACGTTGACGACGAATAGGGCCATGGCCATGAAGCCGAACCATCCGAGTTCGTCGAACGCGACCGCCCACGGGTAGAGGAAGACGATCTCGATGTCGAAGATGATGAACAGCATCGCGGTGAGGTAGTACTTCACCGGGATGCGCTGCGCGGAACGCAACAGGGCCGCCGTGGCGACGCCGCTGCGCGTGTCGCTGTCGGCCAGGGCGCCCGATTCGACTGCGGCGCCGACGGGTTCGATGCCGCACTCGTACGCCTCCAATTTGGCACGGTTGTATCGGCTCGGTCCGACCGCGGACGCGACGAACACCGAAAACACCGCGAATGCCACAGCGATTGCCCCGAGCACCATGATCGGGACGTAGGCATTCATCGAGGGCGGGCCTCCACTGCGCTCGGTCGGGACGAAGGAAGAGGCCGTCGTGGCCCGGTGTCCCATCGGCTGATGTGAGCTTTGCCACAAGCCTACAAGCGTGTCGGCGCGTGTCGAGGCTATTTGTCGATTGGTGTGCCGCGGGCCCGCTCGCCGGATCGATCCGGTACGGGCGGTAGCCGATCCGCGGCCCGGGAGTTAGGGCTCGGTGCGGTGCAGCATGTCGACGAACGCGGTCGACAGGGCGATCGGATCGACCGGCAGGGTGGCGACCGCGTCCGCTCGCGACCAGTCGGCGAGCCAGCGATCGTCGGCGCGGCCCAGTAACACGAGCGTCGGGGGGCAGGGGTCGTACTCGTCGTGCATCTGCTTGGCGATCCCCAGCCCACCTTCGGGGGTCGCCTCGCCATCCAGAATCGCCACGTCTACCGAGCCCTCGTCGAGCTGGGCGAAGACCATGGGACCGGTCGCGACCTCGAGGTAACTGAGCTCGGGAAGATCCGGATCGGGGCGTCGGCCCAGAGCGCCGATCACCTGGCGACGGGTGTCGGAATCGTCGGAATAGAGCAGCACCCGCAGTGCCCGCGGGCGCGGGTTCTCCGGGTCGGTCACGCCGCTGATGTTACCGGTGGTCGCTCAGTGCTCGGTGGAGAATCCGGCCCGTCGGCGGTGTACCTCCAGCGCGAGGGTGACCAGTCGGTCGATCAGGTCGGCGTACGGAATGCCGGTGGCTTCCCACAGCTTCGGGTACATCGAGCCCGGCGTGAAACCGGGGATCGTGTTGACCTCGTTGAGCAGCCAGCCGCGGCCGGACTCCTCGTAGAAGAAGTCGATGCGGGCCATCCCGCTGCACCGGAACGCGGTGAAGATCCGGGCCGCGAGGTCGCGCACCTCCGCGATCGCCGCATCCGACAGGGGCGCAGGGATGACGAGTTTCGCTGCGCCGGTGACGTACTTGTCCTCGTAGTCGTAGAACTCGCTGCCCGGCTCGATCTCGCCCGGCACCGAGGTTTCGGGTGCGGTCGTACCGAGCACCGCGACCTCGATCTCCCGGCCGTCCACCGACTCCTCGATGACGACGACATCGTCGTAGCGCAACGCCAGGTCGATGGCGGCGTCGAGTTCGGCCGCGTCGCGGGCCTTGCTGATGCCGACCGACGATCCCATATTGGCCGGCTTCACGAAGACCGGCAGCCCGAGCTTCTCGATCGCCTCGAATGCGACCGTCTGCGGGTCGTCGACGCCGTCGCGGAACTCCACCCAGCGGCATTGCGGCACGCCCGCCTGTTCGGCGACGACCTTGGCCATGCCCTTGTCCATGCACACCGCGGAGCTGAGCACCCCGGCGCCGACATAGGGCAGACCGAACAGTTCGAGCATGCCCTGGACCGTGCCGTCCTCGCCGTGCGGTCCGTGCAGCAGCGGCAGCACCACGGTGACCGCCGCGTCGGAGTGGGCGCGCAGCTCGGCGAGCGGTTCCACCGCGGTGCCGTCGATGTCGAGCGCCTCGGGCAGCGGCGTGGCGTCGGCGAGTGCGGCGATCACCTTGTCGTTGCGCAGCCATCTGCCGTCCTTGGCGATGCCGATGGGCACCACCTCGTACTTCGCCGGATCGGCCGCCGCCAGGACATGCGCGGCGGTGACCCGGGAGACGTCGTGCTCGGCGGACACGCCGCCGTAGAGGACGACCAGACGCAGCAGGGGGGAGGCCATGGCTTCACGATACGGCCCGGGCCGGCCGGTCGGTCGCGGGCGGCGTCGCCGGGGTCGCGAGGGCCTCGGGTCGGTCGTGGGGTGTTGAAAGTGGCGGATGGTGGCGCGGCGGGGCGTCGAAACTGGCGGAAGGTCGGCTCGGTGGGGCGTCAAAAGTGGCGGAAGGTCGCTCGTGGGGTGCCGAAGTCGCGGAAGGTCGCTCGTGGGGTGCCGAAGTCGCGGAAGGTGGCTCGGCGGGGTGCCGAAGGTGGCGGAAGGTCGTTCGTCCGCGACTTTCGTCTCCTTCCGCGAGTTGCACCTAGCGCAAGGTTGCGAACCTAGCGGAAGGAACCTCGCGGAAGACGGCCGCCGGTCGGCGACACTGTGAGATTGTCGAGGCGCCGTCCACCATCGAGCCAAAGGTCGCACATGGAAACCGCTGCCATCCTGTCCTGGACTTTCGTCTCCGAAGTGCCGATCCCGCAGGACATACATCCGATTCTGGTGGCAGGCGAGACACCAGTTGCCGCCTACAAGACCTTTCGCGACAGTGCGGTGTTCACCAATCGGCGCCTGATTGTGCGAGATGCTCAGGGGCTCACGGGTAAAAAGGTCGAGCTCTATTCGCTGCCGTACTCATCGATCAACATGTGGTCCTCTGAGAACGCCGGCCGCATGCTCGATTTCAACGCCGAGATCGAGCTATGGACCCGCGCCGGTCACATCAAGGTCAAGCTGAACAAAGGAATCGACATCCGCAGACTGGACCACCTCATCTCCACGGCCGTTCTTGGTGGCCTGTAGGTCAGCGGTATTCCGGCCGCCGCAGCCAGCCCGACAACCCATCCTCTAGCGTTGAGGCGTGCATTTTCTGGCGAGTGAGGTCGCGGCGGCGGTCGGCGGACGGGTCGTCGGCGCCGACGTCACGATCGACGGCGCGACGATCGATTCCCGTGAGGTCCGACCTGGGCAGCTGTTCGTGCCGATCGTGGCCGCCCGCGACGGTCACGACTTCATCGACGCCGCCGTCGCGGCGGGTGCCGTCGCCTACCTGACGTCGAAGCCGATCCCCGACGAGGCCGATCGTCCCGCGCCGAACGCCACCGCGATCGTCGTCGCCGACACCGCCGAGGCGCTCGCGGATCTCGGTCGCGCGGCGCGGCGTAGGTTGCCGGATCGGGTGGTCGGAGTCACCGGATCGGTCGGCAAGACCTCGACCAAGGATCTGCTCGCCGGCCTCCTGGCCACGACATTTCCGACCGCGGCCAGCGAAAAGTCGTTCAACAACGAACTCGGACTGCCGCTGACGCTGGTCAACGCCCCGGACGACACCGAGGCGGTGGTCGTCGAAATGGGCGCGCGGGGTGTCGGGCATATCGCGCTGCTCTGTTCGATCGCCCGGCCAACGGTCGGGATCGTCACCCGTGTCGAAGGTGTTCACCTCGAATTGTTCGGCGACCTCGACGCCGTCACCCGAGCCAAGGGGGAACTCGTCGAGGCGCTGCCCGCCGACGGCACCGCCGTGCTCAACGCCGACCACGAGCGGGTCGCCGGCATGGCCGACCGCACCTCCGCGCCGGTCCTGACGTACGGTCTGACGCCAGCCGCCGACGTGTCCGCCACCGATGTCACCGTCGACGATCAGTTGCGCGCCTCGTTCCGGCTGCACACCCCGTGGGGTTCCACCGGCGTCGCGCTGGGTGCGCGCGGCGAACATCAGGTGTCGAATGCGCTGGCCGCCGCTGCGGCGGCCGGCGCGATGGGCGTGCCGGTGGAGTCGATGCCCGCGGGCCTGCTGGGCGCAGCACTGTCGGGGCTGCGGATGGAATTGGCGACCACCGCCGGCGGCGTGGTCGTCCTCAACGACGCCTACAACGCGAACCCGACGTCGATGGCCGCGGCGCTACGGTCGCTGGCCGCGCTCGATGCCCGACGCCGCGTCGCGGTGCTCGGCACGATGGCCGAGATCGGGGACGACGCCGCGCGGGAGCACGAAGCGATCGTCACCCTCGCCGGCGAGTTGGGCATCGACGTCATCGCGGTGGACGAACCCGCCTACGGTGATGGCGCGCGGCACGTCGCCGACGTGGACGGTGCGGTGGCTGCGCTCGCCGACCTCGCTGCCGGAGATGCGGTGTTGGTCAAGGGCAGTCGGGTCGCGGCGCTGGAACGCGTCGCGGACGCGCTGCACGGGTAGCGCCCTACCGCGTGCGCGACGTGCGATGGCGACCGAGTAAGACGTCGCGATCGCGCAGACGTCGCTGTACACGAGTTGCCTTACACGAGTCGCAGGACACGAGTCGCGCTACGCAGACGTCGTCGTACAGAAACTGCACCAATAGACCGGACCGCGTGCACTATCCACGCGGCCCGGTCTATTGGTGAACTTTCTGTACGGTTCGCCAGCGGATCGGACCCGGGGCCACTCACCGCCCCACCGCGATCCGACTACGACTTCGCTTCCGCGTTCGCCTTGATGACGTCGCGGACGTAGACCGCGAGGCCGTCGGCGACATCGTCGTAATGCTTGGCGAATCGCGGATCGTCGACGTACATGTCGGCGAGGCACGACTGCATCTCGTAACCGCAGTCGTAGAACTTCTCGATACTCGCCCGATGCTGCTCGGCGAGGTCGTTGGCCTCCGCCGACCCCGGTGCCACTCCACGGCGCAGCGCGTCGGCGAGCCGGGCCTCCAGTGCGTCGGTGTCGTTCTTGATCCGCTGCCAATCGGCCTTGGTGTAGCCGGCCGTCCGCTGCTGGCTCTGCTTCCAGGCGTCGGTGTCGCCCCAGCGCTCCTGCGCCTCGGCGGCATATTCGTCGCCGAGCCAGTCGTCGCCGAAGATCTCGGCCTGCTCGGCGGCCGTCAACTGGATGCCCTGGTTCTTCGCGTTCATCATCTCCTCCACAGCCGCGACCATCCGGTGCAAGCGACGAATCCGTTCGTTCAGCAGATCCCGCTGACTCCGCAACTGGGACTGTGCATCGGCGTTCGGATCGTCGAGCAGGGTCGCAATCTGCTCGAGCGGAAAGCCCAGCTCCCGGTAGGTCAGTACCCGGTGCAGCCGTTCGACGTCGGCGTCGTCATAGACGCGGTAGCCGGCCGGCGTCCGCCCGGACGGCACGATCAGACCGATCCGGTCGTAGTGGTGCAACGTGCGCACGCTGACCCCGACCAGACCCGCGACGGTTCCGACAGTGAGATCGCCCGCCGGACTGTGCTTTCCTTCGCTCACGGCACCTAGCCTCGGGGCTGACGTCGCGTCAGGGTCAAGCCGGTTTTACGGAGCGAATGCGATGTCGTCGTCGTCATCACCGCGGCCGCACGAGGCGAGCACCCCGGGAGTCGAGGACGGCTTGCACGACCATCCGTCGATGGTCTGCGGCTGCCCGGTCGCGATCTTGGGGCCGTACTGCTCCGCGAGACGCTGAGCGTCGGCACACGTCACGTCGTCGTCGCGGACGATGACGCGCAACGGACCGTCGGGACCGCTCGACTTGCCGCATACCCGGTCATCACCGGCGACCGCACCGTCGTCGGCGTCATCGGTGCCGGTGGCCTGTGGCTGCTCGGAATGCCGCGGCCCGCCGACCACAGGTGGGCTCGTCGACGGCTGGTCGTCGCGATCGTCCGCCGTCTGCGACGCCGTTTGCGTTGCCGAGGACGTGGCGGCGGAGTCGGTGTTCTGGTCGTTCCCGCAGGCACCCAGTGCGAAGACGAGCACTCCGGCGGCGAGCATGGTGGCGATCCGGTTCCTGCTGCGCATCATGGGATTCACCGTAGCGAAGGTCACCCGACCGTCCGCAACCCTTCGGTGGTGCCGGTGAGCTCGCGGGTTTGGGCGCACCGGACCCGCCCTGGGAAGATGCTCCGGTGACTTCGCCGCCACCCGCATCGACCCGCGACCACCAGTTTCGGGTCGGCACCCGACTGCCCGACGCGCTCGGGCGTACCGGTGTGATCAGCACCCCGCACGGGGAGATTCATACCCCGGCGTTCGTGCCGGTCGGCACCAAGGCGACGGTGAAGACGGTGCTCCCCGAGGCGGTGGCGGCGCTGGGGGCCCAGGCCGTCCTCGCCAATGCATACCACCTGTACCTGCAGCCGGGGCCGGAGATCGTCGACGAAGCGGGCGGTCTGGGAGCGTTCATGAACTGGCCGGGACCCACCTATACCGACAGCGGCGGCTTCCAGGTGATGTCGCTCGGCGCCGGGTTCAAGAAGGTCATCGAGATGGACGTCACCGGCGAGCAGGACGACCTGCGCATCGCCGAGGGCAAGGAACGTCTGGCGCACGTCGACGACGACGGCGTGACGTTCAAGTCGCATCTGGACGGATCGGCGCACCGTTTCACCCCGGAGACGTCGATGCGCATTCAGCATCAGCTCGGCGCCGACATCATCTTCGCCTTCGACGAACTGACGACGCTGATGAATACCCGCGGCTATCAGGAAGATTCGTTAGAGCGGACCCGGCTGTGGGCGATCCGGTGCCTGGCCGAGCACAATCGGCTGTCGGCCGAACGCACGCATCGGCCACCGCAGTCGCTATGGGGTGTGATCCAGGGTGCGCAGTATGAGGACCTGCGGCGCAAGGCGGCTCGTGACCTGACCGAGCTGGATCGACGCGACCGGGAGGCGGGCGGGCGGGGCTTCGGTGGCTTCGGAATCGGTGGGGCACTGGAGAAGGCGAATCTGGGCACGATCGTCGGGTGGGTCAACTCCGAGTTGCCGGAGACGTCGCCGAAACACCTGCTCGGCATCAGCGAGCCGGACGACATCTTCACCGCCATCGAGAACGGCGCCGACACCTTCGACTGCGTGTCGCCGACCCGCGTCGCCCGCAACGGCGCGATCTATTCGCTCGACGGTCGGTACAACATCACGAATGCGCGGTACCGCAACGACTTCCGTTCGCTGGAGCCGGAAGTGGAGAACTATTCGTCGCGGTACAGTCGCGCCTACCTGCATCACCTGTTCAAGGCGAAGGAAGGGCTCGCCGCGACCATCGCGACGCTGCATAACGTCGCCTTCGTGGTGTCGCTGGTCGACGGGGCACGGCACGCGATCGAGTCGGGTGACTACGTCGCGTACCGCGACGAGTTTCTCGGGAGGTACTACGCCGGCCGCTGAGCCGGCTCGTCGAGTGGGCGGTCGAAATCGTCGAGTGGGCGTCAGATTTCGTCGACTGGGCGCTAGGTTTCGTCGACTGGGCGTGGGTGGAGCGCTGACGGAGTGCGTGCGGTGGTTTCGATACGCGGCTCGTTCCTCGCCGCTACTCAACCACCGTGTGGTCGCTGCTCGACCAGCGGGACGGGCCGCGGCCTGACAACTACACGGATTCCTCGCAACTACACGGAAAGCATCCTGTGTAGTTGCGAGTTTTCTGTGTAGTTGCACCCCAGTCGCTGCCGGTCCGGTAAGAGGCCATCCCGAGTCCGGGCCGCCACCCCGACCATCCCCACCCCGACCATCACTACCCCGACCATCACTACCCCGACCATTCGGCGGCGGTGAGGATCCACGGATCGCGGGGGAGGTCCGCGGGGTCGAAGCGGGTGACGAGTTCGTCGGCGGTCACGTGCTCTCCGACATCGGCGAGGCCGAGCGACACCGCCATGTGATCGACCACCGTCCCGACCTCGACACCGCGGGCGGCGAGATCGGCCAACGTGACCGCGCCGTCTCGCTTGCTCAGTCGAATCTCCTTGTCGTTCAACACCATCGGGACGTGTGCATACGTCGGTGGCGCATACCCCAGCAGCGTGGCGAGGTACGCCTGCCGGGGTGCGGACGAGAGCAGGTCGTCGCCACGGCATACCTGATCGACGCCGGTCTCCGCGTCGTCGACCACGACCGCGAGATTGTAGGCGGGTGTTCCATCGCCCCGCTGGATGACGAAATCGTCGACGGCACCGGTGTATTCACCGTGCAGGACGTCGGTCGCGGTGTACTCTCCGACATCGGCGCGTATTCGGATGGCGGGCGGTCGACCCGCGGCCAGGCGATCGGCCCGCTCTTGCTCGGACAGATCCCGACACGTCCCCGGGTAGGCGCCGGGCGGCTGATGTGGAGCGCTCGGAGCTTCCAGGATCTCCCGCCGAGTGCAGAAGCACTCGAAGGTGCGTCCGGCATCTCGCAACTCGTCGATCACCGCCCGGTACCGCGCGAGCCGATCGGACTGGTAGAGCACGGGTTCTTCCCAGTCGATGCCGATCGCCCGCAGGTCTGCGATTTGGCCGGCGTCGGCACCCACCGCGGTGCGATCCAGGTCTTCCATCCGCAACAGGAAACGGCGTCCGGAGTGCCGCGCGAACAGCCACGCCAGCAGTGCGGTCCGCAGATTCCCGACGTGGAGTTCCCCGGACGGCGACGGCGCATAACGGCCGGCACCGCCGCCTGTATCCGCAGCCGCGGACGGCGACGGAGTGGCGCCCGCAGGAGCGACGGATTCGGTGGCAGACATTGCCCTCGAGCCTACAAGCGGCGACCATGGACGGGTGGATCTCCCGGTCATGCCGCCGATAGCGCCGATGCTCGCCAAGGCGGTCACCGCCGTCCCCGACCAACCCGATGCCGACGCGTCCGGCCCGGCCGCCGTCTGGTCGTACGAACCCAAATGGGATGGATTCCGGGCGTTGATCTTTCGCGACGGCGATGAGGTCGTCATCTCCTCGCGCGGCGGTAAGGACCTGGCCCGCTACTTTCCGGAGATCGTCGACGCGGCGCGCACCGAGCTCCCCGACAAGGTGGTCGTGGACGGTGAGATCGGGGTGCCCGCGCTGATCGGTGACACCCATCGGCTGGACTGGGATTCGCTCTCGCAGCGCATCCACCCCGCCGAGTCCCGGATCCGCATGCTCGCCGAGAAGACGCCCGCCATCGTGATCGGTTTCGACGCGCTCGCACTCGGTGACGTCGACCTGCGCGACGAGCCGTTCGAGGTGCGTCGCGAGGCGTTGACCCAGTCGGTGTCCGGGAATCGGTCCGGCCGTACCTTTCAGGTCAGCCGCGTGACCCGGGACGCCGATATGGCGCGTGACTGGTTCTCGGCGTTCGAGGGTGCCGGGCTCGACGGTATCGTCGCCAAACGGATCGACGGCCGCTACGCCGAGGGCAAGCGTGAAATGATGAAGGTCAAACACAAGCGCACCGCCGACTGTGTGGTGATCGGATACCGAGTTCACAAGAGCGGCACCGGACTTGGCTCGATGCTGCTTGGGCTCTACCACGCCGACGGCAATCTGCACATGGTCGGCGGTGCCGGCGCGTTCTCCGACAAGCAGCGAATCGAGTTGCAGCACAAGTTCGAACCGATGCGCCTCGACCCCGACAAACCGGCGTCCGGTGAGCCGACCCGGTGGCGGTCGGAGAAGTCCGGCGAGTGGATTCCGATCCGACCGGAGCTCGTCGCCGAGGTCGCCTACGACCAGATGGAGAACCACCGCTTCCGGCACACCGTCAAGTTCCTGCGGTGGCGTCCCGATCGCGACCCGACCAGTTGTGGTTACGACCAGCTCGAGGTGCCACTGACCCACGACCTGCACGACGTTCTGGAAGGTGTGTCCTGACATGGCATCTCGCTCACCCGCCGAGGAGCTCGACGTCGACGGGATCGCCGTCCGGATGAGCAATCCGGACAAGATCTACTTTCCCGAGCTCGGTGAGAACGGCGGCCGCAAAAGGGATCTCGTCGGCTACTACCGCACGATGGTGCTGCCCACCGAGCCGGGAAGCGCCGCACAGGACGGCCCGGTGATGGCGGCGGTGCGGAATCGACCCACGTTCCTGCAACGCTTTCCGGACGGCGTCGACGGCGAGGAGATCTACCAGAAGCACATCGCCAAGAAGCGCCCCGACTACGTGCACTCGACCCGAATCACATTCCCGTCCGGCCGGACCGGTGATGCGTTGTGTCCGACGGTCCCCGCCGACGTTGTGTGGGCGGCCAACCTCGGCACCGTCACCTTCCACACGTGGCCGACGCTGGCGCCGGAGGATTTCAGCTCGCGGGCCGGGGAGACTGTCGGCGACAACGACCATCCCGACCAACTGCGCATCGACCTGGACCCACAGCCGGGCACCGACTTCGACGATGTGCGGCGCGTTGCGATCGAGGTACTCGCACCGATCCTCGACGAACTCGGCTACACCGGCTACCCCAAGACGTCCGGCGGTCGTGGACTGCACGTGTTCGTGCCGATCGAACCGGAGTGGGACTTCATCGCCACCCGCCGGTGTGTGATCGCCCTCGCCCGCGAGATGGAACGGCGCGACCCGTCGTCGGTGACGACGTCGTGGTGGAAAGAGGAACGGGGACAACGGATCTTCGTCGACTTCAACCAGAACGCCCGGGACCGGACGATGGCCGCCCCCTACTCGGTGCGCCGGAGCCCGAACGCCCGCGTGTCGACGCCGGTGACCTGGGCCGAACTCGCCGACGTCGACCCGGACGACTTCACCATCGCCACGGTGCCCGAGTTGGTCGCGCGGCGCGGTGATCCGATGGCGGGCATCGCCGAGCACCGGCGCGGGCTGGAACCGCTGCTCGACCTCGTCCAGCGCGACGACGCGAACGGGCTGGGCGACATGCCCTATCCGCCGAGCTATCCGAAGATGCCCGGCGAGCCCAAGCGAGTGCAGCCGAGTCGGGACACCGACCGGAAGTAGCGGACATCACCCTCGCGACGGGCGAATCGACGATGCGTCATCACCAAGCGGTGTTAACGTCGTTAACGTTGTCGTGGCCTGCTCGTCACCCGCTGGCGGTGTGACGGTGGCTTTACCCGTTCGCCACGGCACGTCGATTGCGTCGCGGTGACCACGTGGTCGGTTCTGCTGCCCGGAGCCGGCCCGCGAGGGGTCTGGTCACCGCCCCGGCATCGGCGCACTCCCCAGCAAGCCCGCGGATCACCGGCCGTCTCCGACGGCCAGCCCGCTCGCGTTTTGGGTTGCTGCGCCGATGCCCGCTATCATCTCCGAGTTGGAGGATTCGCCTAGTGGCCTATGGCGCTCGCCTGGAACGCGGGTTGGGTTAACAGCCCTCAGGGGTTCGAATCCCCTATCCTCCGCCGGAGAAAAACCGTCTGCTACCTGCACTGTTGTAGGAGGCAGGCGGTTTTTCGCTCAGACCATGCAACGAGCGAGACACCACCGAACGCCGAGGTAGTACGGTTCCGAAGAATGAACGGCACTCCGAAGGCGCGTCGGCGCGAGTCGTGGCCCAAGGTCACGGTGGCGTGTGCATTGGCCGCAGGGGTCACCGCCCTTATCGCAGTCGTCGGAGTCGCGTTCGCCGAAAAGTGGTCCGCGAGCAGAGTTGGGCCGCTAGTCACCTCTGCGTCTGCGTTGGTGACGCTCTCCGCTCTCGCCTTCGCGTGGCACGAGGCGCGCCAAGCAACAAGAACAGCAGAGGACGCCCGGAAGGCGAGCGCCCGAGCATTCCGCCTGACCAGCGAATACCAGCGCCGACAGTCGGGGCTACTAGCGGTCGCACAGCTCACCGCGATCGCGCAGAGCATGCATTCCAACCGCACCAACCGATACTTCGCGTCAGCAGGCAAAGTCGGTGGAGAACAAATCGCGAATGACCTCCAAACGCTGGTGCACTCCGCAACGCCATACTCAATGATGATCAACACCAGTCACACCGGGCAAGCCGCGCTCAGAGGCTTCGGAAACGCCCAGTCGGTCTTGAGTGGCTGCCCTGCTCCTGGCGACGACCCTGACCTATGGCTCGCACTCGGCAAGACGTGGAATCTAACCGCAAACTGGATGATGACTCGCATACCGCTTGGGACAGCGGAGTTTTCGACTGACCCCGAGCATGTGGAGCAAGCAGTCGACGGGACTAAGCCACCCGGCGTCAGGTACACCTGGGAACTCGGTGCCGACGACCGGCCGCCTTTGCCACCTACCCAGGCTGAGTGAAGCGCCCCGCTCCGCCAGCTGCAGTGACCGCCGCCGCCAGTAGCTCGACCGCTTCTCGCCCTTGCCCCTGCAGAACGTGGGAGTAGACGTCAAGGGTGATCGGCGCCGATGCATGTCCGAGCCGCTCGGACACCTACTTTGACCGGCACACCAAGGGTGAGCAATCGACTTGCGTGGGTATGACGCAGATCGTGCAATCGGATCGCGGGTAGCACGTCCTCCCCCAGTGCATCACGAGCCGCCCCGAGTCGCGTGCGCCAACGCCGCGAGACTTCGTTTGGCGAGCGCAGTTCCCCCGTTCGCAGGCTGCCAACGCATAAGCATCGGGGCGAACTCGTTTAAGCGACAGACCGCCGAGACTGGCCCGCCATGTTCGCAGCGGCCCGGCTGCCGCCTACGTGCGTCGCTCGACCGCCGCCCACTTCGCCAGGCCGCCGTCGATGCGGTGCCCACCGATGAGCTGGCACGTGTCCGCCGACCGGTTCCGGCGACGACCAACACGCCTCGCGCCTGGGCTGCCCCTGAAGGACTTTGTGGCTACCGTGAGCCGATGGGTTGGATGGAGTTCGTCTCGTCGGTCGTGGGATCGCTTGCTTGGCCCGGCGTAATTCTCTTACTCGGATTCTTTTTCAGAAGGCAGCTCGCAGACCTCGTGAAGCGACTTGTGGAGCGAATTGGGGACGATCTGACCGAGCTGTCTGCGGCTGGCGCGACCCTCAAGTTTACTCAGAGGGTGAGTCGGCTAGAGGAAGTCGCCGCCGGTTTGGAACAGCCGCCGAGCAACCAGCGGGATGACACAAAGGGCAACACTTCGGCGGCTGACGGGCCATCGCACGAGTCCGACCAGTCGTCGCGTGAGACCGACCAAGCAAAAGCAACAGCCGGTGACCCAGAGGGCGCAATCGCGCTTGAGTACAAAGAAAACGTGCTGCCGCGCGAACCCCTCTCCCTCGTGCTGGCATCGTACGAACAGGTCACAAGGGCAGCTCTAAATGCACTGGAGCGCAGGGGTATTCGATCCCCGCGCGGTATGAGCCTTGCGAAGGCTACCAACCTCCTGCATCGGGACGGACAGATTGATGAGCGCCTTCGCGCGGTCATTGATGAGCTACGCGTCACACGTAATAACGCGGTCCACTTGCCCGAGGAATCGTTCGTCACTCCCGAATCCGCAGCCCAGTACGCAGCTGTTGCGGACCGCGTGATTCATTACTTCAACAACATGTAGCGCGCGCGTCAACTCAGGGTTGACATTCGACGCGGGCTCAGACCGTGGTCGGGGTCGGTGGTGGCATCGGGGTCGGTATGGCCAGTATGCCCATTCCGCCACCGCGGCCAGGGCGGGCAGGGCCAGCGAGCCGACTGAGGCACCGGCGCCCCCAGGGCGGCGGCTTGGTTGCGGCATACCGGTGCCGCGCATCGGTGACGGTGGGGACTGCACAGTGCAATCACGTCGGCGCCATGAGAGCTGCGCCCAGGCAGTCGCCGCCTGACGCCTGCCCTATCCACAGCTTCGCCACCGATCCCAGGCTTAATCCGTCGGGCGCGTGCAGTCGCGGCCATTGAACATGCCCTAGTGTTGTACAACTCGGCAATTTCGGCCTGCTCCCAGTCTATTAGTTCCACGCTTCCGTCGCTCTGGCTTGTTCGCAACGGAATTTGCCAATTAGCGGTGCCGTGCGCCTGATGGGGCAGGGTTGGTACGCGGCAGGCGCCGCAGGGATATCCCGGCGGACGACGCTGAGCGCGATGAAATGTGCCATACGTCGCCGCAGCATTGCGCTGACCAGGCGCACCCCGAGAGGGGTGCTTGCCCGCCGCACCCCGACACCTCGCTACACTTGACGACGGATCCCGCGCGGCGTGATCCTGTGAACTCCCCCAGGGCCGGAAGGCAGCAAGGGTCAGCAGGCTCTCTCGGGTGCGCGGGGTCCCCCATGAGTCGATCACGTCTTCGGCTGCCGGCGTGTGCGGCATCGACACCCACCGCGGCACGGTGAGAGGTCCGCGTTGAACTATCACTCGATGAGCGCCGACGAACTGCGCGCTACCCGGAGCGACCTGCAACAACGCTACGACGAGCTGCGTGCTGCCGGCTTGCAGCTCGATCTGACCCGCGGCAAACCCTCCGCCGAACAACTCGACCTGTCCAACGACATGCTCAGCCTCCCGGGCGACGGCGAGTACCGGACCGCCGCGGGGGTCGATACCCGCAACTACGGCGGCATCACCGGCCTGCCGGAACTGCGCGAGATCTTCGCCGAACTTCTCGGCGTCACCACCGACGAGATCATCGCGGTCGGCAACTCCAGCCTCGAGCTGATGCATCGGCTCGTCGTCTTCGCCCTGCTTGCGGGCACCGCCGACTCCACCGAGCCGTGGGGCGCCGGACCGATCAAGTTCCTCTGTCCGGCCCCTGGCTACGACCGCCACTTCGCGATCACCGAGCACCTGGGCATCGAGATGATCACAGTGCCGATGCTGCCCGACGGCCCCGACGTCGATGCCTGTGCCGAGCTCGTCGCGAACGACCCGTCCATCAAGGGCATCTGGTTGGTGCCGACCTATTCCAACCCGACCGGCGTGACCATCACCGAGGACGTGGCCCGCCGGCTGCTCGCCATGCCGGCCGCCGACGACTTCCGCATCTTCTGGGACAACGCCTATGCGGTCCACACCCTGGTGGAGGCCCCGCCGGATCCGCTGCGCATCCTCGACCTCGCCGCCGAAGCGGGGCACCCCAACCGCGTCTTCGTGCTGGGCTCGACGTCGAAGATCACCTTCGCCGGCGCCGGTGTCGCCTTCTTCGCGTCGTCGCAGGCGAATATCGACTGGTTCACCACCCACCTGGCCTTCGCCACGATCGGCCCCGACAAGGTCAACCAGCTCCGGCATGTGAAGTTCTTCGGCGACGCCGACGGGGTGCGCGCCCACATGGCCCGCCATCGCGACATCCTCGCGCCGAAGTTCCGCCTGGTCCTCGACATCCTGGAGGACCGGCTAGCCGACTCCAAGGTGGCCTCGTGGTCGGAGCCCGAGGGGGGCTACTTCATCAGCCTCGACGTCCTCGACGGCGCCGCATCCCGCACCATCGAACTGGCGAAGGACGCCGGAATCGCGCTCACCGCAGCCGGTTCCACCTTCCCGTACAAGCGAGATCCGCACGACCGGAACATTCGGCTCGCCCCCACCTTCCCGAGCACCGACGACCTGCGGACCGCGATGGACGGGGTTGCCACCTGTGTGCTGCTCGCCGCCACCGAGGCACTGCTCGATACCCACGAATCCTGAGCGCATGACCAGTGCCGGCGCTCCTGTGACGATCGACGGGTCGTGAGGCCCACTCGCACCGCGGTCGTCACTGCCTGCTTCGTCGCCGCCGGTCTGCTCGCGCTCTGGCTGCAGGACGTCGTGGTGCCGTATACGACCCCGTTCTGGGGGCTCTTCGACAACCAGCTCGACCTCGACGTATACCGAGCCGGTGCGCAGACCGTGCTCGACGGTGGCAGTCTCTACGACGCGAAACTGCTCGGCCAGATGGACTACACCTACGCGCCCATCTCGGTTCCGATCTTCGTCCCGTTCGCCTGGATGTCGTTCGAGGCTGCCCGGATCGTCTGGACCGCAGGCATTTTCGTGGCGCTCTACCTGATCGTGATGGTCGGCTTCCGGTCGCTCGGTCGCGCCGCGAGCTGGTCGCTACGACTGATCGCCCTATCGATCGTCGCGGTCGCGCTGCTGCTGGAACCCGTCCGGACGACCATCTGGTACGGCCAGATCAATGTCTTCCTGATGCTGCTAATCTGCGCCGACCTGTTGCGCCCCAACGGAAGTCGACTGCGGGGCGTGGGTACCGGAATCGCCGCCGGGATCAAGTTGACGCCACTGATCTTCGTGCCGTACCTCGCGCTGATCCGCCAGTGGCGGACGCTGGGCGGGGTGCTCGCCGGTTTCGTCGGCACCATCGTCGTCGGATTCGCGGTGCTGCCCCGCGAATCGTGGGACTACTGGACGAACAAACTCTTCGACTCCGACCGTGTCGGCGTCCCGCAGACGCCGGGTAACCAGTCGATCCGCGGGCTACTCGCGAATCTGATCCACACCGACGATCCGAACGCCGTGCTGTGGCTGGCGCTCGTGCTCGCCGCCTTCGCCTTCGGCATGTACGCCGCCACTATGGCGCACCGGCACGGGCACGAACTGCTTGCGCTCAGCATCACCGGCATGACCTCGTGTGCGATCTCGCCGATGTCGTGGGGGCATCACTGGGTGTGGTTCCTGCCGCTGCTGGTGATCTGCCTCGACCTGGCGATGCGCACCGGTCGACGGAGCACTGTGCGAATGCTCGCCGCAGCCGGTGCGCTCGCGATCATCCTGATCTCGTTCGCCTGGCGCACCTACCTGGCCTACCCGATCTGGTTCGTCAACAAGACGGTGCCGGACGCGTACCTGACCGGACTGTTCTTCAAGCACGGCATTCCCTGGCTGCAGTGGTTCACGTACTACCCGTACAACGCGATCTTCCTGGGCACCTGCGTCGCCACCGTCATGGTGCTGCGCTCATCGGAGCGATCACGACCCGGCGAACAATCGGGTGGTGCTGTTAACGGCACGCCCTCGGAGATCGAAGATCCAGGTAGCGCGGGAGCCTCCCGCACCTGACACGAGGGAGTGACCATGCGACGTCGCCACGCCGCCATCGCCGCCGGAGCCATGGGAGCCGCCACCGTCGCGGCCACTGCCGGAATCGCCTGTGCCGCCCCGGCGCAGGCCGCGCCGGGCCTGCAGAACGTGGGCATGAACTGCACCAGCCTGAACCCCAACATCCTCGATGTGCCGCACTTCGCCGGGGTGACGGTCTACCCGAACACCGCACCCGGCAAGTTCAGCATCAGCGGTGACAGCAAGAGCATCTTTCCGTACACCAGCGACACCCGGGTGACCGTCACCGAGCTCGCGACCAACCGGTCTCAGACCGTCACTCGTCAGTGGCAGCACGGATTCAGCGACGGCACCGGCTACACCATCAATGACCTGCGCGGCAAGGGCCGGGTCAAGATCACCATCGCGACCGTCAATCACGGCCTGATCCCCAATCTGCCCGCGCCCGTGTGCATCGGATACGCCACCGTCTGACCACGTTCGGGACCGGGACCGCGCGTGCGTCGCGGGGTCCCGTCCCGGCCTGTGGGGCGACGAGTGGGCCTGTCGGGGATCGCCGGTAGTCTCGACGCGTGGCTCTGTATCGCACCTATCGTCCGGCGACCTTCGCCGAGGTTGTGGGCCAAGAACACGTCACCGACCCGCTGAGCCGGGCCCTCGACAGCGGTCGCATCAATCACGCCTACCTCTTCTCGGGGCCGCGCGGGTGCGGCAAGACGTCGTCGGCGCGCATTCTTGCCCGCTCGCTGAACTGCGAGCAGGGCCCGACGTCGACCCCGTGCGGTGTGTGCTCCTCGTGCGTGGCGCTGGCACCGGGCGGGCCGGGCAACCTCGACGTGATCGAACTCGATGCGGCCAGTCACGGCGGCGTCGACGACACCCGCGAGCTGCGCGACCGCGCCTTCTACGCACCGAGCGAGTCCCGCTACCGGGTGTTCATCGTCGACGAGGCGCACATGGTCACCAACGCGGGCTTCAACGCGCTCCTCAAGATCGTGGAGGAACCGCCGGAGCACCTGATCTTCGTCTTCGCGACCACCGAGCCGGAGAAGGTGCTGTCGACGATCCGGTCGCGCACCCACCACTATCCGTTCCGGCTGCTCGCCCCGCCGGTGATGCGCGGCCTGTTGGAGAACATCACCGAGCGGGAGGGCGTCACCGTCGCCCCGGACGTGTTTCCGCTCGTCATCCGCGCGGGTGGTGGGTCACCGCGCGATTCGCTGTCGATCCTGGACCAGTTGCTGGCCGGCGCCGGACCCGACGGCGTCACCTACGACCGCGCGCTGGCACTGCTCGGCGTCACCGATATCGCACTGATCGATGCCGCGATCGACGCGCTCGCCGCGGCCGACGGGTCGGCGCTGTTCGCGACCGTCGAACGTGTCGTAGACGCCGGTCACGATCCCCGCCGGTTCGCCGTCGACCTACTCGAACGGCTGCGGGATCTCATTCTGCTGCAAGCGGTTCCGGACGCCGCGGACCGTGGGCTGGTGGAAGCTCCGGGCGACCAGCTCGACCGGATGCGGGCGCAGATCGAGCGCCTTGGTCCCGGTGGATTGACCCGGTTCGCCGAGATCGTGCACGACGCGCTCGGCGAGATGCGCGGGACGACGTCGCCGCGCCTGCTGCTCGAGGTGATGTGCGCGCGGATGCTGCTGCCCGCGGTATCGGCGGACGACGCCGCAGTGCTTCAACGGCTGGAACGACTGGAGGCCGGTGTCGCACCGAGCGCGACTCCCGGTGCCGCCGCCGGTGCGCCCGCCGCGGGGCCCACTGCGAGCGCGGAAACCCCTGCTACCGGCGCGGTTCCGGCCGCCTCGGCTCCGCCAGCGCCCCCCGCCGACGAGCCTCCGCCCAAGTACGTCCGCCCGTCCCAGCGCAAGGCGCAGGAGGATCGGGAGACACCACCGTCCACTGTGCGTCCGGAAGCGTCCACTGTGCGTCCGGAAGCGTCCACTGTGCAGGCCGATTCATCCGAGCCCCCGACCGCGGTGCGCCCGCCGGAGCCCACGCGTCCCGAACCGGCGGTACCCGACGCCGCAGCGGCCGGGGAGGATCCGGCGGCGGACGAGCTGGCCTCGATACGCCGCTCGTCCCTCGCGGCTACTCGACCAGCGGGAGAGGCGACTACGGCAACCGGCACCGCGGAGGAACAGGCCGCAGAACCGCAGACCGTGGGCCGGTCGACGGCGCGAGAGGCGACTACGGCAACCGGCACCGGGGACGAACAGGCCGCAGAACCGCCGACCGTGGGTCAGGCGACGGCGGGAGAGGCGACCACGGCATCCGGCACCGGGCAGGATCAGGCCGCAGAACCGCGGACCGCGGGTCAGGCGACGGCGGGAGCGGCCGCCGGGGCGGAGTCTCCAAGCAAGGAGACAGCCCGGACGCAGCCCACTGCACCGCGGCCGACCGATGGTGCGCCCGACGACGAGATCCCGCTTCCCGACGAGCCGGCGGACCCCGACGACGCACCGCCGGACGAGCCGGGAGCAGACACCGCGCCCCCGACACCCGAGCCCGCACCGGAACCCGAACCCGAACCCGAACCGGCCGCCGCACTCCAGCTCGACGCCGTGCAGAAGCGGTTCCAGGATGTGCGAACCGCGGTGCGCGCACGGTCCAAGAGTCTGGAGCCGATGCTGTCGGCGGCCGTCGTCGACTCGGTCGACGGCGACACGGTCGTGTTGTCGCATCCGGCGGAAGTGCTGGTCGGCAGGTTATCCGCACCGCACGCCGCCGGCCTGATTCGTGAGGCGTTGCGCGAGGTGTTCGGCACCGAGCTCGACGTCCGCACCATCCACCAGGCCCCCGGTGCTGCCGGGGCGGGGTCGGCGACCGCCTCTGCTCCGACCTCGCGACCCGCACCCAAGAAGCAGAGCTACGCCCGGCCGAGCCGGGGCCGCGACGCCGCAACCCGACAGGCCGCGTCGACTCCGGACCCGGATCCCGAACCCGAGGAGCCCGAACCGCCCCGCGCCGACGACGACATCCCCGACGCCGAACGCGCCGAGATGGTTGCCGAGGCACATCGCGGTTCCCCCGACAGCCGCGTCGACCCCGACAAGCTGGCCATGGAGCTATTGCAGAACGAACTCGGGGCTCGTCCCCTGGAGTAGGCCCCTGGGGTAACCCCGACAGGGGAGCGGCGTTACCTCGCTACGGCTGCCACCATGGGCGCAGCGGAAGATCGCTGCCGCCCTTGTCGTCCAGCTTCGTGGCCAACACGTGATGCAGTTGGATGATGTCGCGCTCGAATCCGATCCGGCAGCCGGCCATGTACAGTCCCCACAGCCGGGCCGTACCCTCGCCGACCTCGGCGACCGCGGAATCCCAGTGCTCCACCAGATTCCGATTCCAGTCGCGCAGCGTCAGCGCGTAGTGCTCGCGGAAGTTCTCCTCGTGCACCACCTCCATGCCGCCGATGTCCTGCAGCTTGGAGATGATCTTGCCCGAGCCGGTCAACTCGCCGTCCGGGAAGACGTACCGGTCGATGAATGACCCGGCGCGGTTCTTGCCCGAGTTGTCCGGACGGGTAATGCAGTGGTTCAACAACATTCCGCCGACCCGCAGCTTGTCGCGAATGAAGGTGAAGTACGCCGGGTAGTTGCTGACCCCGATGTGCTCGGTCAGCCCGATGGACGACACCGCGTCGAAATCGCGCTCCTGCACGTCGCGGTAGTCGCTGTGCCGCACCTCCGCCAGGTCGCCGAGCCCTTCGTCGGCGATCGCCTTCTGGGCCCACTCGGCCTGCTCGGCGGAGAGAGTCGCGCCCAGCACGTGCACCCCACGGCGCGCCGCGTACCGGACCATTCCGCCCCAGCCGCAACCGATGTCGAGGAGTCGGTCGCCGGGCTGCAGCCGTAGCTTGTCGAAGATGAGGCGGTACTTGTTCTCCTGTGCGGCCTCCAGCGACGCCTCGAGATCCGGGTACACCGCGCAGGTGTAGGTCATGGACGGCCCAAGTACCCACTCGTAGAACGTATTCGACACGTCGTAGTGATGATGGATGGCTTCGGCGTCACGGGTCTTGCTGTGCCGCAAGCCTTCTGCGAACCGGCGCCACCGCGGCAACGTCTCCTGCGGTGGTGGTGCGATCGGCCGGAAGTGCTCCAGCCCGAGCGAACGCGCCACCTGCGCGAGGGTGAGCGCCGACGGCCGCTTGAACTCCAGGTCCGCGGCGAGCGCCTTGAGCGCTTCGTACGGATCGCCCGGGTGTGCGCCGACCAGTTCCAGATCGCCAGCCACGTAGGCGCGGGCGAGTCCCAGGTCACCGGGGGCGGTCACCAGGTAGGTGGTGCCGCGGGGAGTCTTGAGATCGAGGCCGTAGGCCGCGTCGGCGGGGCCGGCCGAGCTGCCGTCGTAGGCGCCGACGCGAATCGTCAGATTGCCGCCGACGAGTGCCTCGAACACCTCGGCGAGGCTCATCTTCCCTTGGTGCACATCGCTTTTCGCGAGGGCATCGTCCTTGAACGTGGTCATTGCCGTTTCACCGCCTTCGCGTAGAGATCCAACAGCCGGCCCCTCGGGTCGTACCGCTTCTTCAGGAGGCGGTAACTCTCGCCCCCGTAGAGTTCGTCGAAATCGTCGGGTGTGTAGAACGATTCGGAGTACAGCGACTTGTGGCCGTCCAGGTCCGCGACCGTGCGCTCGATGGCCTTGTTCGTGTGGCCGGGATCGCCCGGGGTGACCGGCACCGCCGACCAGAATCCGACATTGACGTAGGTGCGCCCAGGCTCCAGCGGATACAGCGGCCACGGCCGGACCGAGTCCGCGCCAGGAGGTGCCGGATCGCGTAGTCGCAACGGGCACAACCACATCGGTTCGATCGGCACATTGTCGAGGAACCAGTTCAGGTAGTCGGTGGTGCGCTCGATCGGCACCTCGATGTCCTGAACCACACGCTCGTTCGCTGGGAGGCCCTTGCGGGCGTTGAGCTTGTCGGCGACGTTGTGCCGTTGGTCGATGGCGACGAGCTTCCAGTAGAAACTGCTGCGCAGCAACCGTTTCGGCCACACTCGACGGATGCGCGGATTCTGCGCTCCGAAAGCCCGGGAGCACCAGAACCAGTCGGTGTCCCACCGCCACAGGTAGTCGTGAATGGTCAGCCGGTCGCGCTTGGGGGTGGTCGTCGACTCGTGCTGGATCGACCGGTAGTAGATATCCATCCCGGTGTAATCGCTGACCGGGCCGGACTCGTCGGTCTGTCGGCCGAGCGTCAGATATGCCTCGTCGGCGCTGAACACGACCCCATCCAGGTAGTCGACCCGTTCGCCCTGGTACATGCGGTCGGTGACGATCGTGTCCATCGTCGACTGGAGGGTGTCGAGGTCGGTGAACCGGACGTGGCGGAGCTCGACATACGGCTCGACCCGCTCCAATTCGATCCGCAACCGGACCGAATATCCCAGCGTCCCATAGGAGTTGGGAAATCCGAAGAACAGGTCGGAGTACTCATTGGTCGGCGTCGCGGTGACGATCTCGCCGTCGCCGGTCAGCACGTCGATCTCCAGCACCGACTCGTGCGGCAGCCCGTTGCGGAACGACGTGCTCTCGATGCCGAGCCCGGTGACGGCACCGCCCAGCGTGATCGTCTTGAGTTGCGGAACCACCAGTGGCGCCAGCCCATACGGCAAGGTCGCCGCCACCAGATGTTCGTAGGTGCACATGCCCGCGACGTCGGCGGTCATCGCCTCCGGATCGACACTGATCACCCGATTGAGCCCGGAGACGTCCAGTCCGGGATGGGGATTCTTCTCCCGTGCGCGGAACAAATTCGACGTTTTCTTGGCCAGCCGGACGGTGGCATCCGGCGGGATAGCCCGGTAACTGGCGAGCAGGGTGGCGACGCCTTCGGAGAACGCCTGCGTCCCCATCTCCCAGCGTGTCGAGGTCACCGGAACGGGCCCATGACCGGTGCTGAGTTCACCCGGCTAGCCTATGACTTGAGCAGCACGCCCGCCAATCAGACCGCCAAAGAAGGAGTGCATACCGTGGGTCAGGTTTCCGCAACGCAGTCGATCGATATCGCCGCCGACCCCGACACCGTCCTCACGGCGCTCGCCGACTACGCCACCGTGCGACCGGCCATCCTGCCCGAGCAGTATCGGGATTACGGCGTGATCAGCGGCGGAATCGGCGACGGAACGGTCGTGCACTGGATTCTGCAGGCCACCTCGAAGCGGTCGCGGGACGTCAAGGCGAACGTCACCGTCTCGGCGGACACGGTGACCGAACGCGACGAGAACTCATCGATGGTCACCACCTACACGGTGCGGCCGTCGGGGGCCGGCAGCACGGTCACCACCGAGACCTCGTGGACCGGGGCGGGCGGCGTCGGCGGCTTCTTCGAGAAGACCTTCGCGCCCAAGGGTCTCAACCGCATCCAGGCCGCACTGCTCGGCAACCTCAAACGGCACGTCGAGGGCTAGGGCGGTCCGCTCGCGGTCGACCGGGACACCACGGTCGGTGGCCGGGGCGGAGATGACCAGATGACCGGGTCGGACGAAGCGCCGCGTCCCCGGCGGCGCGGGCGCGCCCGACTCTCCCCGCTGCCGCCGAAGGCTGGCGTCGACGCGACCCGTGTCGTCCTGCGCGACGGACCCGACCGGACCGTGCTCGACGGCCTGCGCGCCACATCCGCGCTGGCCGGAATGTCCGCCGCCGCCCTGCGTGAGCGGGCCGCGCACGGCGAGATCGTGGACGCCGCCGGGATACCGATCGACCTCGATGCGCCGTCGCGACGCAACACCTCGCTGTACCTGTACCGCGATCTGCCCGACGAACCCGACATCCCGTTCGACCTGCCGATCCTCTACGTCGACGACGACATCGTGGTGGTCGACAAACCCCACTTCCTCGCGACGATGCCGCGCGGGCGGCACGTCACCCAGACCGCCCTGGTCCGGTTGCGGCGCACGCTCGGCACCGACGATGTCGCGCCCGCGCACCGGCTGGACCGGCTCACCGCCGGGGTGCTGCTGTTTACGATGCGTCCGCAGGTCCGCGCGGCGTACCAGGATTTGTTCGCCACCCGCCGCGTGGTCAAGGAGTACCGGGCGCTGGCGCCGTACCGTCCCGAGCTGCACGACGCCGTCGAGGTCCGCGACCGCATCGTGAAGACGGCCGGCGACCTGCGGGCCCGGGTCGTCGACGGGCCGGTCAATGCGATCAGCGAGATCGCCCTGGCGAATCCGAGGCAGGCGGTGTCGGAGACGGCCGCACCCGTGCCCGCCGGGATGGGGGTCTACCGGCTGACGCCGCACACCGGCCGCACCCACCAGCTGCGGTTGCATATGGCCGCGCTGGGCGCCGGGATCGTCGGCGACCCGCTCTACCCCGATATCCGCCCCGACCTCGCCGAACGCCCCGACCGTGGCGACTTCTCGGCACCGCTGCGACTCGTCGCCCACTCCCTCGCCTTCGACGACCCGCTGACCGGCGAACCGCGCCACTTCCGCAGCGCGCGGTCGGTGACGGACGTGCTCGGCTGACCGCCGCTGGTTGACCCGCCAACCGTTTGTTTGGTGGTGGTTTCGATACGCGACTCGCTGCGCTCCTCGCTACTCAACCACCGGGAACAGCACTCGCTCCGCTCGGCCCCCCGCCGGTTGGACCGCCCCCGCTGGTCGGACCGCTCCCGCTGGTTGAGTAGCCGCGACGAAGGAGCGGCGTATCGAAACCAGCGCTCGAATCGTCTGCGTGGTGGTGGTTTCGATACGCGACTCGCTCCGCTCCTCGCTACTCACAACCACCGGGGCACAGCACTCGCTGCGCTCCTCGCTACTCAACCACCGGGGCACAGCGCTCGCTCTGTTCGGTCGCTCCCGCTAGTTGACCCGCCCCGCTGGTTGAGTAGCCGCGACGAAGGAGCGGCGTATCGAAACCAGCCGATCGTCTACCCTCGACCGATGACCATCCGCGCCTCCTACGAGCGTCACCCCGACCTGGGGTGCGAGGCCGTCGTGTTCATCGACGACGAGTCGATGGCCTGCTTCCAGATTCAGCGGGATCTGGTCGGCGGCGCACGCGCGGACGAACACTGCGTGACCACCGGTGCCAGCGCCCCGATCTACGGCGGCATCACCGAATGGCGCCGCGTCGACGACCGCCTCGAATTCGCCCTCACCCGCCGTGCCGCACGACTGTTCGGCGGCGACGACGTGCTGTCCTTCGACATCGCGCCCGCCGACGGCGACACCGTCGACGACATCGCCGCGCACGTCGAGCGGCTGCTCCGCTGAACGGTCGGCCGCTGACCGTCCGCCGCAGCACCGGCCGCGGCATCGACGACAGCGGCATCGACGACAGCGCATGTCGAGCGGGTGGCGCACCCCGGGCAGCGACTACTCTGGGCCCCGTGACTCAACCATTCGACCCCAGCTCCCTCTTCGGCGGCGGCGAGGGCGGCGAGAACCCGATGGCCGGACTCCTCGCGCAGGCACAGCAGATGCAGGAACAGTTGCTGGCCGCCCAGAACGAGATCGCGGCCACCGAGGTCACCGGCTCGGTGGGCAACGGCCTGGTCACCGTGACCGGCAAGGGCACCGGTGAGGTGACCGCGGTGACGATCGACCCCAAGGTCGTGGACCCGGAGGACGTCGAGACGCTGCAGGATCTCGTCCTCGGGGCGCTCGCGGACCTGGCCGGCAAGCGCGACGAACTCGCCAGCGAGAAGATGGGACCGCTGGCCGGCGGCCTCGGCGGTGCCGGCGGCGGCCTGCCGGGACTGGGCTGACGTCCACGAAGCACCACGCCGATGTATGAAGGGCCGATCCAGGATCTGATCGACGAACTGGCCAAACAGCCGGGTCTCGGTCCGAAAGGTGCCCAGCGCATCGCCTTCCATCTCCTCGCCGGCGAGAATGCCGACATCGACCGGCTCATCGCGGCGTTGGGCCGGGTCCGCGACGACGTCACGTTCTGCGCCGAATGTGGCAACGTGTCGGCGAACGCGCTGTGCCGCATCTGCTCCGATGCCCGACGCGACGCCACCAAGATCTGCGTCGTCGAGGAACCCAAGGACGTGCACGCGATCGAACGCACCAAGGAGTTCGACGGCCGCTACCACGTGCTGGGCGGCGCACTCGACCCGCTGTCGGGGATCGGTCCCGACCAATTGCGCATCCGGGAGTTGCTGCGCCGACTGGCCAATCAGGACGACGGCGCCGACGTCACCGAGGTAATCGTCGCGACCGACCCCAACACCGAGGGTGAGGCCACCGCGACCTACCTACTGCGCATGCTCAAGGACTTCCCCGGGCTGAGCGTGACCCGGCTCGCGTCCGGGTTGCCGATGGGTGGCGACCTGGAATTCGCCGACGAACTCACCCTCGGCCGCGCCCTCTCCGGGCGTCGCGTCCTGGCCTGACCGATGGCGATCCCGTACCCGATTCGAGACCGGCACATCGTGGCATGACCCTCGTCACGCCGGTGATCCGACGAGCCCACCTCGTCTGATACAGATAGACCGTGACAAAACCGGACCCCACGCGCGGCACCACTCACCGATTCCGAACCCGGGTTGTCGCGGCCGGTGTGGCCGCCGCGGGAGTCGCCGGTCTAGCACTCGTCGCGCCAACCGCGGCCGCCGCCCCGAGCCAGACGCTCAACTGGGGGCCGTGTAAGCCGATCCACTATGCGACGGGTGCGCAGTGCGCGACCGTGCAGGTGCCGATGGACTACGCCAAGCCGGACGGTCGGACCATCTCGTTGACCGTCAGCCGGATGCCGGCCCGCGATCAGGCGCGCAAACGCGGTGTGCTCTTTGGTAATCCGGGCGGACCCGGCGGCGACGCGATCGGCATGTTCGCCGCACTCCAGGTGCCCGAGCGGGTGCGTGACGAGTGGGATCTGATGGCGGTGCAGCCGCGCGGCCTCATCGACGGCACGCGGGTGCAGTGTGACGCGCTCAAGCCCGAGCAGATGGATCCGACCGCGCTGGGCCGGATCAATCGCGAGCGCTGCGAGAAGAACACACCCGGCTACACGCGGACCATCACCACGCAGAACACCGCGCGCGACCTGGAACAGGTACGGCGCATCCTGGGCGTGAACAAGATCAGCCTGTACGGGCTGTCGTACGGCACCCTGCTGATGTCCACCTACGCCACGCTATTTCCTCAGCGAACCGACCGGCTGGTGCTGGACTCCGGGGTCGCCCCGGAGTGGATCTGGAACGACATCCTCGCCGAACAGACCCCCGGCTACAAGGCGCGGGTGAACGCGATGATGAGCTGGATCGCCCAGCGCGACAACATTTATCACCTGGGTAAGACCCCGCTCGCGGTCTACCGGGCGTGGAGTGCGAAGGTCACCGCGGAGGCCGGGGTGCCGCCGTCGCTGGCGGCGCCGCCCGCCCGGGTCGGCGACGTTCCGCCAGGCTTGCGCGCATTCGCGCAGCAGTACATCGACGGTGTGAACCTCACCGCCGACGCCCGGGCGCGTTTCGAGAACTTCGTCGCGACGATGCTCAAACCGGTTGCGGTGCAGGCGACCTCGCCGTTGCTATCGGCGACTCGGATGGCCGCCCCGAACCGCAACCTGTGGCCGATGGTCGCGCTCCGGATCAACGGCAAGCTCAAGGCGCCGAAACTCGACCCGGAGACCATCGACGTGCTCACCAACCTGCAGGACATGCAGGCGGTCATCCTGTGCAACGAGAACCAGGCCCCCGCCCAGCCGGCGACACTACCGGCATCGTGGTACGCCAATTACCTTGTCGGCGACATCTTCGACGGGCCGGGTCTGCTCTATCGCTCCGGAATGGCTTGCGCCGGTGCACCTCCGGTCACCCGGCCGGTACCGATCGCGAACAAGGGGCTCGCCGTCGCGCCGCTACAGTTGCAGGCGCTCGGCGATCCGCAGACCCCGTATCGAGGGTCGATGACGATGCGCCGGGCGATGGGCAGTCATCTGATCACGGTCGGCGGCGGGGACCACGGCCAGTTCGGACGGTCGAATCCGGCCGTGGACAACGCCGTTGCCGACTACCTCGCCACCGGCCGGACGACGGTGACGTCCGCGCCGCAGGCTCCGATCACGACGCCACTCACCCGTGCTCCCGGAGCTGGGGTGCGTGCCGGTGCCGTCGGTGTGGCGGGGATACCCGGGGTCGTCGGGAATCCCGGCTGATCGATGCCGCCGCATCACCATCCCGACCCGCCCGTGCCTGAGGTTCGGACGGACCGGCTGAGCCCCTCGGTCGATGCGGCGCTGGACGAACTCGCCGCCGACGTGCGGTCCGGGATCGTCGCTATCGACGGACCGTCCGGTGCGGGAAAGTCGACGGTCGCCGACGCGCTGGTCGGCAAGCTCCGCGACCGCGGCACCGGGGTGGTGCTGGTGCGCACCGACGACTTCGCCACCTGGGACGACCCGGTCGCCTGGTGGCCGGAGCTGGAACACGATGTGCTGCATGCCTTTGCGCGGCGGCGTGACTATCGGTACCACCCGCGGGTGTGGGTCGACGGCGTGCCGCGCAAGGGTGCGCGGGTCTGGTACCGCTGGCAGCCGCTCCTCGTCATCGAGGGAGTGTCGGCGGCCCGCCGCAGTGTCGCTGCCCGGCTGAGTCATGCACTCTGGCTCGACGGCGCGTCGGCTGCGGATCGGCTGCGGCGCACGGTGGCCCGCGACGGCGAGGCCGCACGGGCGGATCTGGAGCGGTGGCAGCAGTTCGAGAGCGGGTGGTTCGCGGTGGATCGGACCCGCGAGCGGTGTCGGGTACTGGACGCACCGGACGGCTGACCGCGGTCGCGCTACGGTGAGATGTGGCGTACCGCAGCCTCGCCGCACTCGACGCGGACCTCATCGACTGCCGCGCCTGCCCCCGGCTGGTCGCCTGGCGGGAGCAGGTCGCGCGGGAGAAGCGCGCCGCCTTCGCCGACGAGGAGTATTGGGGCAGGCCGGTTCCCGGCTTCGGCCCGGCCGACGCCCGCATGCTCATCCTCGGTCTCGCGCCCGCCGCGCACGGCGGCAACCGCACCGGTCGGGTGTTCACCGGCGACCAGAGCGGAGACGTGCTGTTTCGCGCCCTCTACGACGTCGGACTGGCGAACCGGCCGACGGCGGTCTCGCTGGACGACGGGATGCAGCTGAACGGCGTGCGGATCACCGCACCCGTGCATTGCGCACCGCCGCAGAACAAGCCGACCGTCACCGAGCGCGACAACTGTGCGCACTGGTTCGACGACGAACTTCGACTCCTCGCCCCGACGCTGCGGTCGGTGCTCGTCCTCGGTGGCTTCGGCTGGCGCAGCGCGCTGACCGGATTCGCCGAAACGGGTTGGCAGATCGACAAACCGCGCCCTAAGTTCGGCCACGGCGCGCGCACCGTGATCTCCCGCGACGGCCGGGAGCTGACCCTGTTCGGCAGCTATCACGTCAGCCAGCACAATACGTTCACCGGACGCCTCACCCCCGCGATGCTGCGGCAGGTCATCACCGACGCGGCCCGGCATGCCGACCTGCCGGTGACTCAGCCGGCCGAGGTCGACGACTGAGTCGTACAGACCGACGCCCGCTTCCTACCGACGGCCGTTCTCGATCGACGCCGCATCGACGTCCGTTCGTGGACCGGCGCCGCTCGACGTCCGTTCGTGGACCGGCGCCGCTCGACGTCAGTTCGTGTACCGGCGCCGCGCCGACACCCCGTTTCCGTACAGAAACTTCACCGCTCAGCGGTGTCGCGTGGATAATCCACTTCGCTGCGCGCTGCGGTGAACTTTCTGTACGCGAGGCGACGCGGGCCACCTGCGTTCGCGTCGGTCAGAATTCGTCAGACTCGCCGGCCGGCCGCCAGTCGTTCGCTCCGAAGTCGGTCGACCTCCGGAAGATCCAGCGGTGCAAGGCTATCCACACCCATCGCGCGAGCAAGCAGCAGGTCGGCCAGCTCCGGATTGCGGGCGAGAGCCGGTCCGTGCATATACGTGCCCAGTACCGATCCCTGGACCACGCCCTCGGTGCCGTCGCCGACACCGTTGCCGACGCCGTGACGCACCCGCGCCAGGGGAGCAGCGTCGGGGCCGAGAGTCGTTCCGCCGCGGTGATTCTCGAACCCGGTGAGCGGCTGGGTGAGGCCGTCGAGCAGGGGTTGGGTGACGAGCTCGCCGATACTGCGCGACTCCTGCGGTGCGGTGGTCAAGTCGAACATCGAGATCCCGTCGACCCGTTCACCCGCCGACGTCTCGTACCAGTGCCCGAGTACCTGAATCGCGGCGCAGATGGCCAGCACCGGCCGTCCCGACGCCGCCGCGCGCTGCAGGCCCGGATAGCGGGTGAGATGACGCGTCGCGAGCCGCTGCGCGTAATCCTCGGCGCCGCCGAGGGTGTACACGTCCAGCGATTCGGGTACCTCGTCGTCGAGGGTGATATGTACGATCTCGGCGTCGATACCGCGCATCCGTGCCCGCTGCCGCAGCACGAGCGCATTGCCGCCGTCCCCGTAGGTGCCCATCACGTCCGGCAGAACCAGTCCGATGCGCAGTGTCGACTCGCTCGACTTTCGTTGTCCGGCTGTCGAATCGGGAGCCGTCCAACCCGCTGCCGATGACCGCGGCGGCGTTGAATCCGCTGTGGGTTCGCTCATCGTTCCGCCCTCCGTGCCCGCTCGGCGCGTTCCATCGCGACCCCGAGGTCGCGGAATGCGGTGTAGTTGGCGAGCACCTCGACCCGCCCCGGCGGGCAGGAGGCGATCGCCGCCATCGGATCGTCGATCGTGGTGTGCTCGGCACCGGCGTACAGCAACCGCACGGACAGGTCGGCGGCCCGCTCACCCGCGGCGACGACCTGCATCGTCTCGAATGCCTCGAACCGCACGTCCCACAGCCAGGACAGGTCCTCGCCGTCGGGGACCTGTCCGTTCACCGCGATGACCAGGCCGTCGGCGTCCTGGTCGATCATCGACAGCGCCTCCTGCCAGCCGGCCGGGTTCTTGGCGAGCAGCGTCCGCACCGAGTGGTTGCCGACCTGGTGCACGCCGTAGCGGCCGGCGACCTCGCCGACCGTGCCTACGGCGGCGACCGCCTTGGCGGGATCGGCACCCATCGCGACCGCCGCGGCCACCGCCTGCGTCGCGTTGCCGCGGTTCGCCCGGCCGGGTACTGCCAGCGTCATCGGTGCGACGAATCCGTCGGGGCCGTAGATGTTTTCGTCGTCGAACCACCAGTCGGGTACCGGCCGCCGGAACGTCTCGTCGCCGGTGGCGTACCAGTCCTCGCCGGAGCGGACGATCGGCTCGCCGTTGCGGGGCGAGCTCACCGAATCGCCGACCCAGCCGGCGCCCGCCGCCACCCACACCACGTTGGGTGCGTCATAGGCGGCCGAGGTGACGAGCACGTCGTCGCAGTTGGCGATCACGGTCATGGACGGGTGACGCGCGATGCCCGCACGGAGTTTGCGTTCGATCATGTTGATCTCGCCGACCCGGTCGAGCTGGTCGCGCGACAGGTTGAGCAGGACCAGCACCTCGGGGTCGACGGCGTCGGCAACGTGCGGGACGTGGAGTTCGTCAACCTCGAGCGCGCAGATCGGCGCGTTGCGCTGCAGGCTCAGGGTGGCGATGATGCCGGCGTCCATATTCGCGCCGTCCGCCTGGGTGGCGACGTCGCCGAGTTCGGCGAGTGCCGCCGCGGTCATCCGGGTGGTCGTCGACTTGCCGTTGGTGCCGGTGACCAGCGCGGTCCGTTTGCCCGCGGCTAGTCGATGCATGATCTGCGGGTCGATCTTCTCGGCGACGAGCCCACCGATCATCGACCCTTTGCCTCGTCCGGCGGCGCGGGAGGCCCAGCGGGCGGCGGCGGCCGCACCCAACGCGAGGGAGGTCCTGGCGGGGACGCGGGCGGGGCTCGGCGACGAGCCCGAGCGAGTGGCTGGATCGGGCATGGGGAGAGTCTGTCACAGGGCACCGGGCGGCGGCCCGGGCCTGCTGGGAGTACTCTCACGCCCGTGAGCCGGGCCACAGAATCGACGCTGCCGACACCACTTCGACCGCTGCGGGCGCTGTTGCGCGGCATGGGCCATCTGCCCGCGTCCGTCTTCGGTTCGATGTCGCGGTGGTGTCGGGTCAACGCCGACGGCGAGCACATCAACCCCGAGATGGCGTTCACCGGCCGGGCGACGGCGCTGGTGCCGGGCGCGGACATGGGCGGCTCGACGGTCGCGCAGGCACGGCGGTTGCTGGAGATCAACAGCGGCCTGATCTCGGAGAAGCTGCCCGCGCTGGCCGTCGAGGAAGACCTGGTGATCGACGGGCCCACCGGGCCCATCCCGGCGACCCGCTACCGCGCGGGCGTCGAGTCGACCGGCATCGTGCTGTTTCTGCACGGCGGCGGCTGGGTGTTGGGTAGCCCGGCCAGCCACGACGCGCTCACCCGGAGATTGGCCATCGAGACCGGCGCCGACGTGCTGTCGGTGGACTATCGGCTCGCTCCGGAGAATCCCTTTCCGGCCGCCGTCGACGATGTGCTGGCGGCGTGGCGGTTCGCCGTCGAGTCGGCGCCGCGCTGGGGAGTGGACCCGCGGAAGATCGTCGTCGCCGGCGACTCCGCGGGCGGCAACCTCAGCGCCGTGGTCGCACAGCAGACCCGCGGTAACGACGTGACGCCGCTGCTGCAACTCCTGATCTATCCGGTGACGGACTTGACGACGGATACGCCGTCACGGGACGAGTTCGCCAACGGTTACTTCCTCACCAAGGACCGCATCGAGTGGTTCACCGAGCAGTACGTCCCCGACCCGGCGCAGCGGTTCGACCGGCGCGCCTCACCGTTGCTCGACGAGGACCTCTCCGGCCTGCCCCGCGCCCACGTCGTGGTCGCCGGCTTCGACCCGTTGCGCGACGAGGGGCTTGCCTACGCCGAGGCGATGGCGGCCGCCGGCGTCCCGGTGACCGTCCAGCGCGAGGGCGGCATGATCCACGGCTTCGCGAACATGGCTGGCTTCAGTCCCGACGCGCGGTCGGCGATCTCGCGGTTCGCCGGCGTTGTGCGGGATGCGTTGGGGTGAAGGGCGAGACACACAACACCGGGAAAACACCCTGAAATCATTCAAAGGGAATACTCGCCGCACGGAGATGAGTGGGCACCAATCGGATCGCCTAAAGGGCCACGACGATGAGCTTTGATGATATGCGGAAGTTTATAGATATCGTCAGAAATACGGATAACGCTGACTTCGCATAGCAAGTGCCAAGGCAGGAGGTGGAGGTGGAGGCGGCAGAAGCGGCACTAGGACTTGGTGGTGGACCGGCCTCGAAGGAGTACCTGATTCTCGATGACAGACATGTGGTCCGACAGCACACCTCCGTCAACGATAGGCGAGCTAATCTCGAGAATCGCCCTAATCGATGATGACGAACTGCGAAACTCTGACATGTTGGTACCAGAAGCGGAGTCAGAAATTGGTGAGGACACTCCAATTCGATTCGTAAACGAAGATTTAGAGCGGTACCCGAGTGGCTGGCAGTACTTTCTTGAAATTAATAGTATGCACGAAGTCTTCGACGCCTGGAGAAGCTACAATTCTGGTTCCAATCCGACTCTTGACGAATCGGTTTACGCGATCAGGTATTATGCACAAAATGACGCCTTCGCCCCACCGCTACGTCGATGGCTCCCGGTAAACTGGTACACAACCGCGACTGTCGGTACAGCATGGGCACGGAGATGGACTTTTCGATCTAGCAGTTCGTCGGCTCCGGAAGACGCCATTCACATAGGCGTTCGTGGTGACCGCCCGCATGCACGACGAAGCGTAACCACGCCACCACCGGCATCTAGCCGTACGTACCCTGCGTTCCCGGTGAACTCACCCGGCCAAAGTCCGCGGCGACCGCCGCCGCGAGTTCGACGAAGGCACGCCGGGTGCGCTTGTCGAGTAGGTCCAGGTCGATCTCGGCGCCTTCGGCCAAGTGGTTGTCGAACGGGATCTGTTGGACTGCTCGGCTGCGCGTAAGGAAGTGCTGCCCGAGCTGATCGAGGTCGACAGTGGACGAGCCGGCGCGGGAGGCACCGATCACGACGATCGAGTTCTTGGCGAGTTCTCCGTAGCCGTGAGCGTGCAACCAGTCCAACGTGGCGCCCGCGCTGCGGGCGCCATCGATAGCACCGGATGTGACCAGAATCAACGAATTTGCCTGGGCAAGAACGCCTCTCATCGCCGAATGGCTGAGTCCGGTCCCGCAGTCGGTGATAATGATGTTGTAGTGCCGCTGCAAGATGGCGAGCACGGTGCGGTAGTCGTCTTCGCTGAACGCCTCGGCCGTTGCCGGGTCCCGCTCGGATGCCAGTACTTCCAGTCGGCTAGGCGCCTGCGAGGTATGCGCCCGAACGTCGGAGTATCGCGACGCTTGGGTGTCGGCGATGAGATCGCGGACCGTCGATGATGTCTGCTGCGGGACGCGCTGAGCCAGCGTGCCCAGGTCAGGGTTCGCGTCGACGGCGATGACCCGGTCGCCGCGCAGCGAAGCCAACGTGGCACCCAGGCCGACGGCGGTCGTCGTCTTGCCCACGCCGCCCTTGAGGGACAACACCGCGATGCGATAGTCGCCGCGAACCGGTTGATTGACCCAGCGCACCAGTTCCGCATAACGCAGGTCGTCGGGTGAATCGCCCGGATTGATGTGTCCACCGGACAGTCGGTGCACCAGCCGGCGCCAACCACTGGCCGGTGCGTGACGAGCGCGGCGGAGCAGCGGCACCTCGTCCAACGTCGTCGGTGCCGGACCGGGCGCGAATTCCCCATGGCCGGGCACCGGGAATCCGGGCCCAGGGACTGGACCCGCACCGCCGTGACCCGGCCCGGGCCCCTGACCCGGAGGTGGCCCTTGGCCCGGCCCCGGGGCCGGCCCCGAGACGCTTGGCGGTTGGCCGGGATGATGACCGGCCGCCGCGGGAGCCGCCCCGGGTGCTCCCGGTTGCCCCGTGTGCGGGGCGGCGTTGCCGGCGGGCGCCGCTTCGGCCGGACCGGGGGACTGCTCATCGGGTCGGGGGACCCAACTCGGCAGAGGCGCGTTCTGCTGATCGTCGGCCATGGGTGTCCTGTCGTCGATGTCTGCGGTGTTGGGGTAGGGGGTCGAAAAGCGAAGGCCCAGCGGCGAATCCCCACTCTGGGTCGCGTGCCGTTACCCTTGCCAGGGTGGTGGCGCGCCATCCCTCGGCAGGGTCACGGTAGTCGGGAACGAATCGGCAACGGTGGCAGCAAGCTCGAGGAAGGCGGTCCGAGTGCGTCGATGAAGCTGATCCAGATCGACGTACGATCCGCTCGCGAGGTGGTTGTCGTAGGGGATGATCTGGACGGCCCTCGTCCGGCCGAGAAAGTGTTCGGTGAGTAAGTCCAGATCGATCGGTGCGCTGCCCGGCTTGGATGCCGAGATCACCACGACCGCCTGGTTGACTAGCCGCTGATATCCGTGCGCGTTCAGCCAGTCGAGCGTCGCCGATGCGCTCTGTGCGCCGTCCACCGCCGGCGACGTGACGAGAACGATCGCGTTGGCCGTGCTCAGCACGCCCTCCATCGCCGAGTGCATCAGCCCCGTGCCGCAATCCGTCATGATGATGTTGTAGAAGTTTTCCAGGATGCCAAGCACTTGCCGGTACTCCGTCGCACTGAACGCTTCCGAAATGGCCGGATCACGTTCGGAGGCAAGAACTTCCAGTCGGCTTGACGCCTGCGACGTGTGCTGTCGTACATCGGTGTATCGGTGAATATTGTTGTCGTGCAGCAACGTTCGTACCGTCGATCGCGTCTGCTGGGGTACCCGGCTCGCCAAGGTCCCCAGGTCCGGGTTGGCATCGACGGCGATGACGCGATCGCCGCGCAGTGACGCGAAGGCCGACCCCAGGCCGATGGTGGTCGTCGTCTTGCCCACCCCGCCTTTGAGAGACAGCACCGCGAGCCGAAAGTCCCCGCGGATCGGCTGACGAATCCGTCCGATCATGTCGTTGAGCTGTTGCTGCGACTTGGAGTCGCCCAGGTTGATGAGACCGCCGGATGCTTGGTGTAACACCCTGCGCCACCCGCCACCGGGGGCCGGAGCCGCGGACCGGACTAGTCGGTTGGGGTCGAGGCCGGGAGGCGGCGCGAGGTGCCCAGGTGCGTCCTGCGGTGCATGGCTCGGGAAGGCCGCCGACGACTGGGGCGGGGCTGAGTAGAAGGCAGCGTGTTCCGGCCCCTGATGTTGGGGCGGAACGTGATGCGTCCCGGGAGTCGGTGGGTACGGCGGTGCCGGCGCGGGGTGAGGCACCCCGGGTGGCGGAGGTGGGTACGGCGATGTCCGCTCCGGCTGATGGGCACCTGGTGGTGGGTACGGAGGTGTCGGCTCGGGCTGATAGGCGCCAGGTGGGTACGGAGGTGTCGATTCGGGCTGATACTGCTGCCCTGGCGGTGGGTACGACGGCGCCGGCGCCGACTGATGGATCTCGGGCGGCACCGGCGGTGGAAACGCTGGGCGCTGGTGCGGTGGTTCCGCGTGGCGGCCGACCGGCTGACCGCCACCTGCGGGCGCAGGTGGCACCGAGGGTGGGCCCTCGGCGCCTGGTGACGCGGGAAACGGCTCGTCCACCAGCGGCTCCAGCGGTTGCCACCCGCGGGTGGGGGCCGCGCTGAGCGGAGGACGAGGAGCGTCGTACTGGTCCACCGGAGGTGGCTCCTGGGGTGGGTCCGCGCGACGGGCCGCCTCGTCGAGGCTGTCCGGCGAGGCCGGGCTCGCTAGCTCGACCGACGTGTCGTCGGACTCGTCGTCGGTCTCGGACCGTAGCCACGGCGGCGGCTGTGACCGCCCATCTCGTTCATCCTCGGATGCCATCGGGTGTGAGCCATTCCTCCTGCACGGCCGCATGCGCAGCGCGGTGCGTCTCGATCCACGCTAGTAGGGTTGACGACGTGACTGATCGTAGTGATGCCCGCACAGTCTTGCAGGCTCACAAACTGCGGACCCAATTGGCCGCGACCGCACTGATCAATGGTCGTCACGAACCCCGCGGCCGAACAATTACCGTCAAGGTGCTTATCGTCTCCCTGGTGTTGGCCGGTGTAATCGTCGGTGGCATTGTGGTCACCGGGTACGTGATCGACCTCATCGCCGCACGCATGCGTTAGTGCTGCGCCTGCCATTCACGTTGTCGTTACGACGGCCATACCAGGCTGTACACGCCCTGGGCAAAGAAGACAATCGGGATGAACGCAACTGCCAGGGGTAGGTCGATGCCGTCCAGAAAACGGCGAACTCGCGCGGCGGCAACCTCCGACAGCGGGGGAAGGGCGTAGGCGGCGCAGCAGCCGGCAACGATCACCGAGGCGATACCGATAGCGCCGACCATCGACGCGCCACTCAGCCCGATCCAGTCGATCACGCCGGCGCACAGAACTGTCGCGCCGGCAGCAGCAGTCATCACCATCGGCCCGACGTGCCGTACATGAGTGAAACCTCGACTGCGCAGCAACCAAATGACCAGTAGGAAACCGGCTGCGATTCCCTGCTGCCAGACGCCGGTCAACGCAATCGTGGCGACGATCGGAAATACCGCCGCCGACGACGTCCACACCATGACATCGGCCACGGTCCGGCCACGGACCAGCGCCGCATCGATGTCCGCACGAGAGGCCAACTCCATCTGCTCGCCCAGCCGCACCTGTGCCAGGAGCCCGGACGACGATAGGGCGACACTCGGAGCGAAGATGATCACCAGAACCGGCAGCGGCGCGGACCACACGCTCAACGCAGTGGGGTTGGCACCCGCGGCGCATGCGATCCCGGCAACTCCGAAAACTATGGCGCACAACGCACTTGTCATCGTCAGCGACGCCGAGCGCGGCCGGATGGCGGCAGCCAGCGATCCGACCGCGGCACCCCCTGCGGCGGCGAAGGCGACGGACTCGGCGAGCCCGAAGCTTTCCCCGGCACGCCACGCGGCGGCCGCCACCAGAGGGACGCCGACCCAGGCCAGGTAGCCCAGCGCGTGCCGGCGTGTGAACGCACCGAGCGCGACGGCGACGACAGCCATGGCCGCCAACGCGACCACGACCGTGGCACGGTCGGGGCGGGCGACGACGAGGGCGCCGCCGACCAGCAGCGCGGCCGCAGCCGCTCCGGCGATCCACGTCTGCCGCGCGGGACCCACCCAGCGTTGGTGCCGTTCGGACACGTGCCGGCGCATCTCGCCGAGCACATCGTCGACAAAGGGGGGTGGCGCCGCTTGCGGAGCCTTGGTCAGATACAGCTCCGCCCCATCGAGCAGGGAATGCTCGGCCAGGGTGTCCTCGAGGTCCAGCGTGCCCAGGCGTGGTGTGGACAGGGTCCACGACGTTGCGGGCGCTACCTTCGCCGGCCCGAACAGCTCCAGGATGTCATCGATATACTCTGCGATCGGACGGTACGCCGGCAGGCTGACGTCGAGTTGGTCGTCATCGGCGATGACCGTCAACCGGACGAAGTTCGAAGCCATGGCGTCCATGATGGCAGACCCGGGTCTTGGTCTATCGCCGCAGGTCGGCGTCGTGGGCGGACAAGCAAGAGGGGACGCTGCGATGGGCACCAAACTGGTTCATCGACCTGCGCGTCTCGCCCCGGACTCGCTCCCGACAGATCCGCTGAAGATCGCCCGAGTCCCGGTGATCGACAATGCCTCCGGCCAGGGCGCCTCCGTCATGCGGGCAGCGATCCCATTGCTCGCCGGACTGGGAATGCTGGCGATGATGATGTCGTCGGGAAATCCCATTCGGATGATCGCCGGCGGCGTCATCGTCGCGGCCGCCGTCTTGGGCGGTATCGCCATGTACGTCTATGCGAAGACTGGTGGCCGCAAGAAGGCCGAGCAACAACGCGGAATCTTCATCCGGTATGTCGACGACACTCGCCGCAAGCTGGACGAGGAGGCCAGTGAGCAACGCCGACTTGCCCATCGGCACCACCCCGCTCCGCACGATCTCCTTGCCGTGATCCGCGATCCGTCGCGACTCTGGGAGCGACGGCCATCCGATGCCGACTTTTTGACCGTGCGACTCGGCACCGGGGTAGGCCCGCTCGCCCGTGAGGTCGAGACCGACGAGGACAGCGACCCCCTCAAGTCGCCCGAACCGATCGCGCAGGCACACCTGGATCGTCTGCTCGTCGCCGCCGAACGCATCGACGGTCTGCCCATCGCCGTTCCTCTGACCGGGGTGGTGTCGATTGTCGGGCCCGCGGACCGAACGTATGAAACGGTCCGGGCACTCCTGACCCAACTGGCGGTGTTCCACGCGCCGGACGACGTGCGAATCCACCTGGCGTTGCCCGCGGCGGGAAGGAGCCTGACGTATCGGTGGGCCCTCTGGCTGCCGCATGTCCTGGACCCCGAACGATTCGACGGACCGATCGGGCGACGTATGACCTCCGCCGACCAGACCGACGCCACACCCCTACTCGACGAGATACAGCGACGGCGAGATGAACTCGGCGACAAGGGAAAGCGACTACACAACCAGAAGATCGACGCCCACCAGCTCGTGGTGGTCATGGACGCCGACGACGCCCACGGGCGTGAGCTGCTCGCCGAGCTGCTCGCCGACGATCTCGTCGACCTCAAGGTCGCGCTCGTCGTCCTGAACGAAGACCGGACGATGGAGCCGGGCCACGTCGACGCCCGGATCAGCGTGTCCGACGACCGGTCGGTGTCGGTGGAGGTCGTCACCGAACCGGAACAGCGCCCCGGTAGCGCCCGCGCCGCAGACACGGCCCGAACGACCCGGCTGATGCGGGGGGCCGCGCGCGGGTCGCTCGACACGGTGACCGACGGATTCGCCGCGGCGATCGCGCGACGTCTCGCCCCGATCCGCCTCGTCGACGACGCGATACCGGATGCGCCGTTGGAAACCACGATCACGCTGGATCGCCTGCTGGGGGTCGCCGACTTCGGCACCTACGACATCGATACGTTATGGGCGCCAAGGCCTCTCGAGGCATTTCTCAACGTGCCATTCGGCGTGAACTCCACGGGGTCGCCGGTCCATCTGAACCTCAAAGAGTCGGCCCAGGAGGGAATGGGGCCGCATGGTCTCTGCATCGGGGCGACCGGCTCCGGCAAGTCCGAGGTGTTGCGCACGTTGGTTCTGGCACAAGCGGTCTGCCATTCGCCCGACCGGTTGGCTCTGGTGCTGGTCGACTACAAGGGCGGCGCAGCATTCGCCGGGCTGGACAAACTTCCGCACACCACCGCAATGGTGGACAACCTGTCGGACGATGCCGGCCTAGTAGACCGCCTGCACGATGCGCTGCTCGGTGAGATGCAGCGTCGGCAGCAGGTGCTGCAGGCCGCCGGATCGTTGCCCAATGTCACCGAATACAACCGTCGACGAGACGCCGGCCAAGACCTGGAACCGCTGCCGAATCTCCTTGTCGTCATCGACGAGTTTGGTGAAATTCTTACTGCCAAGCCCGATTTCATCGACCTGTTCGTCCAGATCGGGCGGATCGGCCGTTCTATCGGCGTACACCTGCTCCTGGCGACACAGCGGCTCGAAGAAAGCAAGCTACGCGGCCTCGAATCGCACCTGTCGTACCGCATCGGTCTGCGTACCTTCTCGGCGCAGGAGTCCCGAACGGTCATCGGTACGCCCGACGCACACGAACTCCCGCCGATCCCGGGATCGGGCATCCTCAAGGTGGATCCGGACATTTTCGTACGGTTCAAGGCCGCCTACGTCTCCGGGACCTACGTTCGCAACGACGACGTCGAAGACACCACCCTGCCGCCGATCCCGATGCCGTTCCGCCTCGTCAACGACACCTCCGACTGGGTAGCCGAGCGGCAGCGTGAACACACACTGGCGGTCCGCGGTGCCGACAGTGCCAACCTCGCCGACGACCCGTTCAGTGCGTCCACACTGGAAGTCGTGGCCGAACGGCTCGGTAAGCACGCAGCCAAGGTTCGCCAGATCTGGTTGCCGCCGTTGCCGAGCAGCCTGACCTTCGACGAGGTCCTGGGTCCGCTGCAAGCGCCCGTCGGGCGTGCGCCGGGGCCGCTCGCCGGCCGGGGGCGCCCACTAGAAATCCCGTTGGGGCTCAAGGACAAACCGCTGAGGCAGTGGCAGGGACCGCTGACCCTCGACCTCGCCGGGTCCGGTGGCCATGTGGCCATCCTGGGCTCGCCGCAGTCCGGCAAGACGACGGCACTGCGGTCCCTCGTCGTCGGCGCGGCGCTGACGCACTCGGCGGCCGAAGTGTCGTTCTACCTGATCGACATGGCAGGCAGCGGGCTGCGACCCATGTCCGCGCTACCGCATGTCGGAGACGTGGCGACCCGGTTCGACGTGAACAAGATTCGGCGGACCATCGCAGAGATGTCGACGATGCTCGCCGAACGCGAACGCATCTTCGCCGACCACCAGATCGAGACGGCCGAGCAGATGCGGGAGATGCACCGCGCCGGTGGCCTCCCCGAACTTCGTTGTGCCGACGTATTTCTCATGATCGACGGCTGGTGGACGTTCCGCGAAGAGTTCGAGGAGCTGGCGCGTTCGGTGCAAGACATCGCGGGCCGGGGGCTCGGGTACGGCATGCATCTGGTGGTCACGGCCGGGCGTTGGGCGGATTTCCGCGTGCAGATGCAGAGCACGATCGGAACCCGCATCGAGCTCAGGCTCAACGACCCGCTTGATTCGGCTATCGGTCGACGGCTCGCCGAAACGATCCGCGCCGACAATCCGGGACGCTGCCTCACCCAGGACGGGCTGATGGGTCAGGTGGCGCAGCCGGTGTATGGCGGACAGGCGGGTGACGCCGACGCCACCCTGCGGGCGATTGCCGAGTCGGCTCCCGGTGTCGGTGCGCCTGCGGTCCGCATGCTGCCGGAAGCGGTGTCGCTGACCGATATTCGCCGGACCTACCCGAACGCCCCGAGTGTGGCGATAGGGCTCGCCGAGGCCGACCTCATGCCGGTGCGCCTCGACCTCTTCGGTGAGGATCAACATGTCTTGGTGTTCGGGGACTCCGGATCGGGCAAGACCGCGCTTGCCCGAACCATCGTGGCCGACCTCTGTCCGAACTTCCGCGAAGGCGAACTCGTGTTTGCGGTGCTCGATCTCAAACGGCAGTTGCTCGACGTGGTACCGGAGAAGTTCGTCGGGGGCTACGCCGGGACCGCGAATGTGGCGGCGGGACTGGTTGGTTCGATCGTCAAGGAACTGCAGCGCCGGGTACCGCCGGACGATGTGACGCCCCGCCAGTTGCGTGAGCGGTCATGGTGGACGGGTCCGGAGGTCGTCATCATCGCCGATGACTACGACCTGATGGAGGGATCGAACAGCCCGCTGCGGCCCCTCGTGCCCTATCTGCCGCAGGCTCGTGATCTTGGTGTGCACCTGGTGATTCTGCGTCGCGGGGGAGGGGCATCCCGGGCCATGTACGAAACGGTGATCCAGGCCGTCAAGGAGAGCGGCGCGACCGGCATCTTGCTGTCCGGTGACCGACAGGAAGGGCAGATCTGGCCGAAGGCGTGGATGTCGCACCAGCCGGCCGGGCGGGCCGACCTGATCCGACGTGGCTCGGCACCGGCGCGAATCCAGTTGGCATACACACCTCCTCAACACGACGAGAGTGAGCAGGACCGATGACCGAACACGTCGAAACCCCACCCGACCACGGAGTCCGATCCGAACCAGACGCGCAGGATGCTGTTCCGGCGGCCGCCGACTCCGCCGACTCCACCGGCGCCGATACGACGAGTGAGCCGACGCGACGTCCGAACATCGAATGGCATCCCGATGCCGTCCGGCCCCCGTTCGACTGGCGGGTACGACTGCCCACCGACTGGGCTTTGGTCGAGACTCATCCGGCGCGGTGGAAGCGACAGAACGAGCGGATCGTCGACGACTATTTCGCCGGTCGCCGGGTTCCGGCGAAGGTCCGCAACCAGTTGATGCGCGCCCTGGCAGATGTCGTTGCCGCCGCGCAGCGGAACAAGGTCCTGCTGACGCTGCTCAAGCCGGGACTCGACGATCAGAACCGCATCGCAAATATCGCGCTGAGCGTGATGTTCACGTCGAGTTCGCCCAGGCTTTCCTCGATGGCCCCGATCAAGCGTGCGTTCGACTCGACGGACTCGTTCAAGGAAATGACCACGCCGTCGGGAAATGCGTATGGTCTCGTGTCGGTTCGTCGGCGTCAGCGGGACGACGGCGAACTGCGCGACGTCCTGTCCGTTCAGGGCTTCTACCCCCTCGCCGGCACCGTCTGGACGCTGGCGGTCAGCGCCACCACGTCGCGCCTCGACATGGAAGAAGCACTGCGGGACACGGTGATCCGATGCGTTGCGAGTGTGCGTTGGGGTGGCGACTCCGAGGGCTCCTCCGACCTCGCCCGGGAGGGTGCACCGGCAGCGGCGACGGAGTCGTCGACACCGGACGAGCATCCATTTGCCGGCGCCATCGACCTTGTCGGGTATGCGTTCGAGCGGTGAGGTAAGCGTCGTCGCGGGTGCCGATCAGGGCGGCGGTCGCGATGACAATGCTGCGCACCGATGTTAGCCTCGCTACTGCGAGCATCGGCCCAGGAATCCCGGAGGTGAAACCGTGGTCTATATCCAGGTACCGAAGTCGAAGATGGAAGACCTGGGGGCACGCCTCATCGCGATCAAGCAGCGGCTGGAGGACGAAAAGCAGGACGGCGGTTTGATTGGCGGCCTCGATGATCGTCATGGCGACCCGCGAATTGTCGACGCCGAGAATGGGTTTCAGGGTGCGTGGAAGACGAGTATCGAAAAGCTGATCGAAGGCATCGGCGGTCTCGGTGAGTTGTCTCAGGGCATCGGGAGGGGTGCTCGCACGATCGATGACCAGGTTGCCCAGGCGGCGGGAGAGGCCGCCGGCCAGCTCTCGCAGTTCAACTTCCACATCTGACTGAATTCGGAGGATCCCGATGTCCGACGGCGGTGACCTGTTCGGCTGGGACGCGGACGCGTCGTCGGCCGCTGCGGCACGCGTGGCGGCCGCCGGTCAGGCGCTGCAGGCCGACATTGCGGCCCTGAATGCCCAAATACAGAATCGTCCAGGCTGGATCGGTCCGGAGCACGACACATTCCAACGCGTGTACGACGGCTGGCAGAAGGCGGCGACAGCGGTCGAGGACACCCTGGCCGGAGTCGCCAAGCTGATCGAGGGATCAGGCGACGCGGTCGAGAAGTATCGCGAGGCGATCAATAAGGCGTTGGACGCCTGACAGTTCGATCACCGCAGCACGCGCCGGGCGATCTCGGTGAGGCCGAGCAGGCGCCCGTCGGAGTCCGAGAGTCGAGCCGGCGTTGCACGGTAGCCCGGATCGACCAGCGGGTCCAGCGGGATGATGTCGCCGTGGTGGCAGGCCGATCGGACGGAATCGTCGCCACCCACCGCGACAATGGTGACGGCGTCGTCGCGCGCTCTGCTGGCCAGGACCGACTTTCCGTCATGCAGCCAGTCATGGTCGAGGTCTTGAGGGTCGGCGACGAGCAGCACGTGAGTGGCGATGTCGGTGGCAACGCCCAGGGTTGATCGTGGAACACCGTGCGGCACATCCAGGACCAAGTTGGGGAAGCGTCGGCGCAGTTTCCAGGCCGCGTCCCGGAAAACTCCCGGTGGGATCGCGCCGGGACCATCGATCCAGCACGATGCGAGTGGTACTCGCGCCCCCATGTCGACGAAGTCCTCGACGCTGCGTCGCCGGAGGGTCGCGTCGTGGGAGGCCGCCAGACCGACAATGTCTCCCGCTCCCGTCGACTCCAGTAGGCGCCGCAACGGCTGCGCGGTGCCGTCCGCATCGACGGCCGCGACCGGGTGGGGCAGGATCGCATCCAGCAAGGTGGCCATCGCGGCGGCGATGGGCGTCGTGGCGGTCCGTCGGTCGAGCGGCATGACCGCGAGCACGGTGGGTGCGGCCGCCGTGGGGTCGAAGGTGCGTTCGAGTCGGGCATATTTCCCGGTTGGCCGGTGGAATCCCAGGGCTGACACGGCTGCGATGGTATCGATTAATTGAACTTGCGGCGCTACGTGTTGCGGGGGCGTCGTCGGCGTCGATAGCCTAACTGCGTCTATTGCCGGTGATTGGCGAGGCGCGTGGTGGGTTGAACTGCGGTCTGCGCGGATCCTGATTTGCGGGAGGTACGTCTGTGTCCGGTTATTTCGAGGTAGAGCAGTCGGCGGTCAAGGGGCATGCGGGGAATCTGCAAGACGCCCTGGGCAAGTTCACGTCGAACTCGCAGGAGTTTGACTCGGCGATGACCGAGCTACTCGGCAAGATCAAGGGTGGCGCGAAGGCGGAGCTGGCGAACCTTCAGCAGCAGTGGTCGCAGGCCGCGCAGCAGGTGAACACCGCGCTCGACCAGTTGAGCGGACGCACCGAGGACGTCGCGAGCACGTATGTGGCTTCGCAGGATGAGCAGTCGGACAACGTGCGCACCGCCGGGGGTCAGATGGACTTCCACACGGCGCAGTCGACCTCCATCTGATTTGCTCCGAGCTGCATCTTCTCACCGCGTGACCGAAAGGATTTCAGACCATGGCTGACACGAATGAATATGCGTATGACCCGGTTGCGGCGCAAGCTGCCGAGGATCGGGTGGAAACGGCCGCGACCAATCTGCAAGGCGCCGTCGATGAGCTGCGCGACCAGATTCAGCGCTTGGCCAGCTCGTGGCAGGGCGACGAGCATGACGCGTTCTCCGGCGTTCAAACGAAAGTGATGAACGGGTTCGAGTCGATCACTCAAGTGCTGAGTCAGATCAAGCAGGCCGTTGGCGACAACACCCAGCAGGTGATGACCATGCAACGCAAGATTCAGAACACCATTCAGAGCGGCTAGGTGAACCCTCGCCGTGTGAACCCCGATCGCGCGGCCCCTGGGCACGAGAGTCGACTGAGAGTTTCAGTGCCCCGCTGGCGGTCTTAGCCAGCTCCCCGCAGTTTCCCGACATGTGAGTGTCATCGTGGCGTCACCGACACCAACGACGGGTGTCGTAGGTGTCGGTGCTTCCTGGAGAGGTTAATTGCTGTGCCTGCTTCGCGTTTGCCTGAGTTGGATTCGTTTATGGGTCGGGGTCGGGTGTTGTGGTTGTCGGGTGAGCCGTCATTAGTGGTGGCGGGTGCGCGTGGGTATTTGGATTTTGCGGACGATTGTTTTGAGGCCGCGGGGCTGATTCGGTCGGTGGGGTCGGAGACCGGCGAGTTTGTGGGGCCGGAGGCGGATCGGTTTCGGGAGCGGTTGGATGACGAGTTGCCGTCGTGGTTGTCGACGACGGGTCGGGCGCATCGGGTGGTGGGCGAGGCGGTGCGGTCGTTTGGGGGTGTGTTTTCCACT
>BAAAJU010000009.1:0-36135 GCA_039527305.1 Gordonia sinesedis
CCTGTGACTTCGTCGATCATCATCCGGAAAGGTACGCCCTCCCGGGATCCACAGGTTCTGATCATTGCTCCGCTGAGGCCGTCAACGGGCTCTACAAGACCGAGCTGATCCGTCGACGTGGGCCGTGGCGCACGATCGAACAGGTCGAGCTCGCCACCCTCGAGTACGTGTGGTGGTGGAACAACCAGCGCCTGCACGGGGAGCTCGACATGCGCACCCCGCGCGAGGCCGAGGCGGCGTACTACGCTGCCCAAAAATCACCCCAGCCAGCACTCGCTCGCCAAGGGAACGCATAGGAACGAAACCCGGGTCTGTACGAAATTCGGTGTAAGCACCGAATTTCGTACAGACCCGCACGGTCCGGTGTCACCTATAGGTGGCGCTGGACCGTCGTCCTATGACGGCAAGGCGGGCGGGGTCCCATGGAGCTTTTTGTCACGTCTGTGGGAGATCATGGACTGATGCGTGTGGGTGTCTACATCGACGGGTTCAACCTGTACTACGGCAGTAAGTTTCAGTGCGCCAAAACGCCGGCTGGGTGGCGGTGGCTGGATCTTCGTAGGTTGTCCTCGTCGGTGATCGCTGCGCAGTCTGGGTGGACCGGCGCGGTGGTGGAGCAGGTGGTCTACTGCACGGCCCGGATCAGCGGCCGCGACAATCCGGTGGGAGCTCAGGAGCAGGACGTCTATCTCCGGGCGCTGAGGCTGTCCGGGTCAGTTGATGTCATCGAGCTTGGAAACTACGTCTCACGGACTGCGGTGGCGCCGCTGGCTACGAAGGACAAGAAGGGCAGGCCGGTAGTGACCCGACCCGGGTGGCCAGTAATGGTGAAGAACGGCTCAGGCGGTGATGAACCGGACGCCCAGTTCTTTGTGCAGGTCGGTCGACGGGAGGAGAAGGGCTCAGATGTCAACGTTGCGTCGCACCTGCTTGTGGACGTGATGAGCGGTGCGGTGGATGCTGCTGTTGTGATCAGCAACGACAGCGATCTGAAGTTCCCGAGCTTGTCAAGATGTCTGTGTAAGAACGTGACTCCTGGTGTTCCTGTGGTTGTTGGTGGTCTAGCTGAGGTGGGGTTCGATCCGGTCGGGGTAGGCCAGAGCGAGTTGCCCGAGGGCTTGTTTCCAGTTCGTCACGACCTGTCCCTCGACGAGTCGTCCGGGAGCTCTGCGCGTGGCGGCGGGCTTGCCGCGTTCTTTCTCGCGTTGCCTGGCGCGTTTGTCCTCGATGTCGCAGATCGCCAACCACAACAGTTTGCGGACCGCGACGTCGTTGGGAAAATGTCCCCGGTTCTTGATCACCTTGCGTAGCTGGTAGTTCAGCGACTCGATCGAGTTCGTGGTGTAGATGACTTTGCGTAGCTCGGGCGGGAACGCGAGGAACGGGATGAATCTGTCCCAAGCGCGATCGAATGCCAATGCCGCACTCGGATATTTGAGCCCGAGCTCGGAGTCCCGGAAGGCCTCCCACTCGCGGCGAGCGGTGTCGGCATCGGGGGCGGTGTAGATCGGTTTGATCGCCCGGGCCACGTCTTTGCGGTCGTTGTAGTTCACGAACCGCATCGAGTTGCGGATCAGATGCACCACGCAGGTCTGCACCGTGGCCAGCGGCCAGGTGGCCTCGATCGCCTCGGGGAATCCGGTCAGCCCGTCACAGCAGACGATCAGCACGTCCTTGACGCCGCGATTAGCCAGATTCGCACACACCCCGGCCCAGAACTTCGCGCCTTCCTCGGCCTGAATCCAGATCCCCAGCACATGCTTGATCCCGGCCATGTCAACGCCAATCGCGATGTGGGCGTGCTTGTTTCGAACGTGGGCTCCGTCTTTGACCTTCACCACCAGTGCGTCGAGGTAGATGACGGGATACAACGCCTCCAAGGGCCGGTTCTGCCATTCGTCGACCGCGTCGAGGACCTCGTCGCAGATCTTCGAGATCGTCTCATGTGAGAGATCGGTGCCGATCGTCGACGCCAGATGGTGCTGGATGTCGCGCAACGTCATGCCGCCGGCGTAGAGGGAGATGATGATGTCATCCAAGCCGCCGAGCCGGCGCGAGCCCTTCGGCACCAGTCGCGGGGTGAAGGTGCCATCGCGATCGCGAGGGATGTTCAGCTGGACCGGTCCAGCCTCGCAGACCACCGTTTTCGGGCTCGAACCGTTGCGGGCGTTGGGTAACTCTCGCCCGGCCGGGTCGCCCTTCTCATAGCCGAGATGATCGGTCAGCTCAGCCTTGAGGCCGCGTTCGAGGGCGAGCTTGATCAGGCCCGGGATCAACCCGCCCTCGCCGGTGATCTGGACCTGCCCGGAATCGATCTGAGCGAGCAACTCATCGACCACGCCCGAGGCCTGCAAAGCCTCGGCCACCTCCGCAGTCGAGCGCGGCTCGGCCAGCTCAGGCAACCGCTCGTTGCCGCCACCCTGCTGCTTGTCGTCTAACGCCATACTCATACATCTTCCTCTCACTGATGAGCAACGGACTTACACAGACCATCTGACACCCCCAAGTTCCCGATCACCTTTGCACGTCATCGAGTCCCTGTTGGTCTGATCAACCCGACGAAAAACTACACCGCGGGCGGGCTAAGTGGAGCCCCGTCGGACGGAGTGGGTGGTCACTGGTGGTACCAGCTCCAGCCGACCGACCTCTTCGCCGCCCAGCTGTGTGATCCGGTCGGGAAGATCAACAAACCCGCACCGTGGTGAGGCGGACCGCATATAGCCACACAGGGGCATACGGCGCCATATGTCTTGGATTTGCGCAACAGGGCGAGCCCGAGGCACAATATCGGCATACCGCCCGTCCCCTCTGGGGGCGGGTTTAATTTTTCTAGAGCGGAGCCGACCTCCTAGCCGCTGGCTGTAAGGCCCTTACAGGGTATTTACTCACCCGCGCTCACGACCGTGTCCAGTGCTCGGGGTACTTGTGCGGGTGCGCACCACCGGAACAGCGGTCGGGCTCAAGACTCGACGCGCACTGTGGCTCGGTGTGAGAACCTGGCCCTGGAACTGGAGGCCCGTCGCCGTTATGGCCTCGGCGATATGATGCGCGTGCCGCGTGTGTCCTTGCGCGGCCATCGCTTCGCTGATCGCCTTGCTGGCGGCCAGTACCTGCTTCATCGCGGTGAGCCACAGCAGGGTGGTGTCGTCGCGGTTGGCGGCCAGCATGGTCGCGGCAACGCGGCGGGCCGAGGTGTACGACCGGACCGCTTGCGGTTGGGTGGGGCGGCGGTGACCGGACACAGCACCGAGCGCGTCGGCAAGCTGGTTCAGACTCTGCGCCTGCTCACCCGAGAGACCTCGCGCAGCTGCACCAACGGCGCCGGCAGTATCGGCGGCCACCGCATGCCATACGCGCGAGTGCGGGTCGTTGATCGATGTCACGGCGCGCTGCCAGCGGCGGGCATCATCGTGCAACTGTCGCGTGCGCGGATCGTGGGGTCGCGGTGCCGACGACCCGCGGTGGGTGCGCGACCATGCGGAGGCCGCGAGGGCACGGTGGTTGTCGCTGTCGGGCCACCGCCGTCGGAGGTCTTTGAGGGCCAGGCCGCCACCGAGGTAGCTGGCGTTGCGCCAGATCTCTTTGCCGTCAGCGCCGCGCGCAAGCCGGGTGTGCAACGCGACTGCATATCCGGTGACCTCAGTTGTGGAGCCCTTCGCATAGCGGGGCCGGGCGAGAATGTCGGGATGGTTACGCAACGCCCTGGCGTAGTCGGCTTCGGTGGCCGCAGACGCGGCCAGCGGGGTAAGGATCGCCCGTAGCCGCGCCGCCACCTCGGCGTCGGAGACAGCGCGTGGGGTGTCGTCGGCGGCACGCTGATGCGGTGCCGTCTGCTCGCGTGGTGTCGTGGCGCGTTCGTCTGCGTGGTCCCAGGCCGAGAGCGCATCGGCCCGAGAGTTGGCGTCGTCGATCCATCCTTCGCGCAGACGGGGAAGGGAAAGGTCTTCGGCGAGCTTCTTGCCGCCGTGCATGACCGGCTGGCCGTGCTTGTTGGCGTACTCGGTGGCCGGCAACCCGACGCTGAATCCGGTGACGGCGCGAGGATCGGTCTTGTCGTAGCGGGCAGCTCGAATGACCAGTCCGTCGGCGCGCACCAGACGCACAAACTCCGCTTCACTCTCCGCCGCCACGGCCGCAGCACGCACCCGCCGCGCCAGGATCACCGACGGCGCCTCAGCGATCCGCGGCTTCCGCACGACGTTGCCCTCGGCGTCGAGCACCGGTTTGGTGGCACCGTCCTGGGCGTGCGCACGACCCCGGCTGGCCATGTCCTTGTTGTAGCTAGACAGCACTTCGAGGCCGTACTTCACCTCGAGCTCGCGGGCGACTCGCTGCGCGCGGGCGAAGTCACCCTCGTTGCCACCGCGGGTCGGGTGCGGCCGCCACTTGGCAACCACACTGCCGTCATCACGCACCCGCGAGGCCGCGATGTGAATGTGGTCGCCACCGTTCTTCGTCACCCCGTGACGGATCGCCACCCAACGCGCCTGAACAGCTGACGGGTCATCAAACCCCATGCCCTCCATGAAGTCATGGGCGATCGCCGACCACGTCGCATCATCCAAAGCTCCGGCGTCGGGAGGCAACGACAACGAACAGTGCCACACATTCTCATCACGAGTCGCCTCAGCGATCGCGGCACTACCTTTGACACCCCGCTCCTGGGCGGCCTTCAACGCAGCCGTGTCTCGGCGGGTGACCTCGGTACCGAACACCACCCGAGCCTCATCCAGAACATGCCCGAGTGCGTAGGCATGCTCACGACTCATCTCCACACCCGCACCACCAGCATCGAACACGCTGCGCGACGACGCCGCCACCACATGCGGGTTGGAGTGCTCATTGGCCTTACCCGGACCCGCCAAATACATGACCAAACCCTGCATCCGCGCACCCGAGGAAATCGCCGGCATGATCGGCATCTACACCGACCAGCCTTCACCGTCGGCGGCAGTGATCGGTCCACTCCGTTTGTCACGCTCGGGTCGAGGGCCACGTTGCGGCCGTCGTTGAGGATTTTCAGCGGGTTGTCGATCCGCGCATCCGGTTCGGGATGGTCACCGCGGTACTCCAGGTCAGCGATGAAGTCACGCACAGCCTGTCCCGGTTCAGTGGTGATCATCCGCCGGCCATCGAAGCGCGGCAGCTTCGCCGGCACCTGGGCGCGGGTGACCACGTCGGTGAACTGTTGCGACAGCGCGTACATCGCCTTGGGGTTGTTGTAGCTGCTGACCGTCGACACCACCTGCAACCGGGTGCCGGTGGAATTGGTGATCGTTTCCTGCCGCGTCTTGGTGAACGTGGCCGCCCAGTCGGTCACGCTGCTCACCCCGGCGGCTTCCAGCACATCGGGCCGCAGATACTGCTGCATCACCCACGCCTCGGCCAACGAGTTCGCGATCGGGGTTCCGGTGGCGAACATCGCCACCTTCTCCGCGCCGCTGGGCAACGACCGTCCCTCCGACGTGGCGCGCCCCTGGGCCAGCTCACGCAGATGGCTGAGCTTCAGCGACAGGTCTTCCGCCTTCTGCGAGCCGGGATGCGACAGCGAGTCGATCGCGCACTCACGCGCCTTGTTCTTGTAGCCGTGGGCCTCGTCAACGATCAGGTAGTCACAGCCGGTCTGCTCGAAATACAGGCCGGTGTCCTTGCTGCGTTTGCCTGTTGTGAGCGACTTGATCCGGTTCTCCAGTCGCACCTTGGCCTGCTCGATACGCTTGACGGTCGAGGGCTCCTGTGCGCCGCCGGATTGCAGTTGGTGTTCCAACTCGGCGAGCTGGGCACGCATGTAGTTGGTTTGCCGGTCCGGATGGGTGGGGATCAGCTCGAACACCGACGCCGGGACGATCACCATGTCCCAGTCGGCAGTGGCGCTCTGCGACACCAGTAGTCGTCGGGCCTCGGCGTCCATGCTCTTGCGGCCGGCCAACACATTGGCCGCCGGATACCACTGCTTGGCTTCACGGGCGACCTGCTCGATCAAGTGCGTGGGCACCACAATCCACGGCTGCTTGACCAGCCCGCGGCGTTTGAGCTCCATCGCGGTCATGAACATGGTGCCGGTCTTGCCGGCACCGACAACGTGATCGAGCAGCACCGTCGGTTCCGAGAGCGCGCGGGCGACTGCGTTGCGCTGGTAGGGGTGCGGTTCGAACTCCGCCGACACCCCAGGCAGCGACAGGTGAGTGCCGTCGTACTTGCCGGGGACGAACGAGTTGAAGCGGTCGTTGAACACGCGCACCAGACGTTCGGTGCGGTCCTGATCCGACCACACCCACTGCGCGAACTCGTCGGCGATCTTGGCCATCTGCACCTGCGCCATGAGCGTGGCCTGCTGGTCAATGACCGGCGCACCCTGCTCGACATCTGCGGTGGAGTTGTTGATGACCACCGCCTCCTGGTTGAGCAGCGACTCGAACAACTCGCCGGCGGTGAGAGCCTTGCGTGGTTCCTCGTTGGGGGCACCGAAGTCGGTGTAGAACTTGTCGACGTCGACGCTGTACTGGGAGACGTTGACCGTCCAGTGCCCGGCACCGCGCTCGACCGTGACCCGGCCACCGCCGAGGACCTCGGAGGCGAACTGTGCGTAGTCAGATGCCTCGACCCAGTTGACACCGGGCTTGACCACACCGATCTCGTTCGGTTGCAGGTCGCGCGGGATGACCTCGGCCAGTGCTTCCATCGACTCGCGCAGGTCGCGGCGAAGCCGGTCATCGCTCGCCTCGTCAAGCAGAGTCTTGGCGGCGGCGTACTTCTCGCGCACGTTGCCCGACAGGAACTCGGCGGCCGGGAGCAGATCGTCGGAGCCGTCGACGGCGGCATAGACCAGCCCGCGCAGCTGTTCGCGGGCATCGTCACGGTCGGTGGACAGCAGTTGCGCCACCCGCCCGAGGTCGACGCGACCGCTCTCGCCCAGGCAGATCGCGACGGCGTCCTGCGGGGTCTCGGCACGTTCGACTCGTGCCGGCGGGGAGTACACGTCGCGGTGGAACAGTGCTGCCTTGCGGGCGGTCTGGGTGTCTTCGTTGAAGATCTCGATCGCCATGAGTGTGGCCATCATCGGATCGTCACGTAGCTTCTGCATGTGGTTGCGGCGGAACTGCACTGCGGTGGGCTGCGCAGCTTCCTCTGCGATACGTTCGGCTTCCTCCGGCGGCAGCATTCCCGGGTACGGGTCAATGATCGGCTTGCCCTTGGTGTCGAGGATCGGCTCACCGTCGGCGTCGAGGCGGCGGGTGCCGTTCTTGATCCGCCACCGCTGTTCCAGCTTGCCCATGCGTTCGCGCACTTCGGCGTCGGTGCGCTCACGGCCGCCCTGCTCGACGAACCGGTTGATTGGACCGTAGGTGGAGACGTAGGCGTCGTAGGAGCGGTTGAGTGCGGCCCGCAGATCGTTGCGCACCGACAGCTCCGCGCCGCTGGTCTGGCTGCCGATCACTGCCACAGTCAGATCACGCAACTCCAACAGATGTCTGGTTTCGGCCACGCGAGACTTCGGCACTGCCAGCGGTTCCCAGCTAGGTTGCGCGCCCTCGGTGGCGGCGACGTAGCTCTCGAACTGGTTGCGTTCGGTGTTCCAGCGCACCGTGCCCGCGATGGGCACGCGCGCGTACAACTCGGTCGCGTCGGCGAGACCCTCGCGGAATGCCTCGGTGTCCTGCTCTGCGCTGGCGGTCACGATCGGTGCGTGGGTCAATCCGTCACGGCGGGCCTCGGCGACGATGTCGTCGAGGATTGCCCGCACATGCTCAGGGATGCTCGGCTGCGCTTCGTCGGCGGCCACCGTGAGGGAGCCGTCGCGGTAGAGACCGTGCGAGATCTGCATCTGGCCGGCAACCCGGTCGGGGTGATCGGCGAAGTAGGCGTTGACCGCGATCGCCTTGGACTGCCCGTCGCGGTCGATCAGATCAACCATGCGGGTCTGCACCCACTCGGGTTCGGCGTTGGGAGCCAACGGCTCCTCTCGGCGACGGAAGATCAGCAGGTCGGTGGTGACATCAGTACCGGCGACCTCGCGGAAGGTGCTACTGGGTAGCCGCACCGCGCCGACCAGGTCGGCGAGTTCTGCCATCTCACGCCGCGCTTTAACACCGGCAGCCCCCACGGCATCCATCGTGGAGTGCGTGGTGATGCCCATGACCCAGCCGCCGGGGGCGGTCAGGTGCAACGACTTGATCAGGAAGTGGTTGTGCAGGTTGTAGCGGTAGTCGGGGTTGTAGACCGGATCGTGCACCGCCGTCTTGGCGAACGGCACGTTACCGATCGTCGCAGCGAACGAACCCTGGGGGACAGTCGTCGTCTCGAATCCCTCGAGGCGAACCTGGGCTTGGGGGTTGAGCAGATGAGCAATCTGCGCAGTCATCGGGTCCTTCTCGACGCCCACCATGACTGCGGACTCGGGCGCCATCGCCATGAACGTGCCCGACCCACAGCCGGGTTCCAACACTCGACCACCGGCGAAACCTGCCTCGCCCAAGGCATCCCACATCGCCGCCACCAGACGAGGATCGGTGTAGTGGGCGTTGAGCGTCGAGCGGCGAGCCGAGTCATAGTCGGTGGCGCTCAGAAGCTCGCGCAGCTCGGCACGTTCATCTGTCCAGTTCGACTTGTTCGGATCGAAGATGTCGGGCACCGCACCCCAACCCGACCACTGCGCCAGCACCTGCTGCTCAGCCGGGGTCGCGTAGCGATTCTCGTCACGGCATCGCACCGCGATCCGAGCCGCCGCGATGTTCGCCCTCGCCCGCGCCTTCGCACCCGACGGAACAAGGATCGTGCCGGGATGATCGAACCGCACAGCGGGGACAGAAGACACCTCGCCTGAGACACCACTCGTCTCAGGCGTTGAAGTGATAGTGCCAGCCGAATCCGGTTCCACCCCTGCGGGCCGATCCGCGATCCCCTCACCCTCGGGTGCCGGCGTGAGTTCGTTGGTGTGCGCGGCAACCGCGACCATGCTGCCGTCAGGGCGCTGCGCGAGCTCCACTCGGGTACTCGACCACTGCGACAGCGGCACACCACGCTCGGCCTGGTCAACCCTGGGCAGCGTGGTGGGATCGGCGGGCGGAAGGGGAGAGCCACCAGGGTCGATGACCGCCGGATCGGTCGGTAGCCGGAAATCCTCGGCGGAGTCGAAAAGACTTAGCTGATCCTCTTCGCCAGGTCGGCGTCGACGGCGGCCGCGACCTCGCGAGCCACCGGATCGTTCCGATGCTGAGGCAGCGGCAGCCCGTCGATTGTCCTCGCCTCGATCAGACTGGCCGCGCGGACCACCCACGCCGGCGACTTGTCCGGCCACAGCTGCTCGGCCAGCCAATCCGAGTCCCGGCTCGCCTCCACCCACAGATTCTCGTGAATCCACTGATAAACGGCGTTGCCCGGATGAATCTGCCACTGCGGATACGCCAGCACTTCTTCCTCTGGCTCCTCCTCCAGCTCCCTCGCCGACTCCTGGAGTTGGTCGCTGAGCACCTCGTTCGCGATCATCCTGGCCCGCGTCTGCAACCTGCGCAGATCCTCGAACTCCGGCTCCTGACCCGGATTCTCGTCCCGCCACTGCTCGATCAGCAGCTGGGCCTGCGTTTCGATCAGGTCCGCCAACTGCACCCGAAACCTGTCCAGTCGTTCCTGAATCTCGTTGTCCGACAACGCCGGACTTTGCTCCCGCAGCTGGGCTCTCAGCACGTCCACCGCGCCCATCAGACCCTCCCTCATCATCGAACAGATCAAGATCGAACAAGCCCCCCGTGATGGCCGGGCCTTCCTTATCGGCAGCCATATCTATGCTGTCACCCCTCCAGTTGGGTTGCCTTCAACTCGGCTGTGCTCAGCATTACATGGCTGCCCGTGAGGGCAGTGTAAGAACACCACAGGACAGCTGTCAATAGGCTATTGACACTCTGCTTATCGTGGGAGACATGAATAACGCGGCAACGACTGTGCGCGCGGTGCACATCAGCGAGCTCGACCGATGGGTGCTGACCTGGAATGACGGACAAGACGAATCACCACTACTGCGGTTGCGCTCGATTCCGACTTTCCTAGCCGCGACCTTCGACAAGCCGCCGACAATCCAGTGGCCGCAAGGCATCCAACAGCTCCTCGAGCGAGTAAACAACGCAGATCAACTGGCCGCACGGGCTCAGGACCATGCGCAAACAGTGCGGCGCGAGGTCGCGCGAGGACTCCTCGACAGCCGTCTGGCCGAGAGTTTCGGGGACGTTGCTGCGATTATGGGTGTGAGTCGCCAACGCATTCATCAGTTGCTTGACCAGTGACGAAGCAGTTATCGGCCGCGGTCCTGGGAAGGTGATCGGCTCTGCAGTGCCGTGCGGGGTCGCCGGCTGCTCGCCGTAGCCGATGAACCGGCGGCGGGTGATCCTCGTGAGACTCCGCGGCTGGCGATGCGGGCGGCGCGTTATGCGGGTGTCTCTGCTGACGTCTCTCTCGGGAAGAGGGTAAAGGTATCAGCGGTACGACCTGCACGTTTGTGGTCGATCATCGCTCGGAATATCTCGACCGAGCGGCTGGCATCGCGAGTGTCCTGGGTTGCTATGAGTGTTCCGGTCGGGACCTCGCCCAGGCGGTGAATTCCGGGACGGAGTGTGGCGGCGAGATAGCTGGAGTCGACGGTGGCCATCGCGACGTGGCGTGCTGCGTGCACAGCGGAGGCGTCGATCTGTGTCCAGTCCAGTGCCCAGCCTGACTGGCGAAGATAGCGGTCGAAGAAGAGGCGTTGGCTTCGGGAGTTCCCGTCGCGGAATGGATGTACGCCGGTGAGTTCGCCCCAGTGATCTGCGACGGTGACGATCGCAGCGTCGCGATCATCGGGAGAGGGACGATGACGGTCAATCGCGGTGAACACGCGGCGTATTTCGGCGTCGAGAAACTCCGCGCGGCAATGCGGCATTCCCATCGCCATCGTCTCTTGGCCGTACCGACGAGGTTCCCCAGCCCACGGATAGACGTCTTGAAGGATGTAGGCGTGGATCCGCTGCAAATGTGGGAAGTCGAAGTCGCCGGTGACCAGGTCGGGGTTTCGGTCGAGTTCGTTGACTCGCACGAACGCCATGCGGCGTTCGAATTCTCGCAACTCTTGCGGATCCGTAAGGCCGGGCAGGTTCTCAGGTACCTGCCCGACCTCGGGGTCTTGTGGTGTCACGTGAAGGGCGTCAGCTCCGGCGGCGGCGAAACTCGGCCAGCAACTGGGCCGCCTCCTGTTCGGCGGTGGTTTCTCCGCGCAGCACTCGCCGCGCTGCGGCGACGTCCGCGTCGGTGGGCGGCATACCAGCCATGACGTGGCCGGCGGTTGCGGCGGCCAGGATCTCGTCTTCGGTGCGGGTGTCGGTGGTGCGTGGTGCTGCCATGCCTACCTCCTCAGTTGTGTCGATTCTACCGGTCAGAACAGCGCGATCTGGTCGCGAGCGGCGAGTTCAGCGGCACGCTGGTAGGCGTGGCCGACAGCGCGTTTGACGGTTGCCTCGGGCAGCGCAAGGTCGTGGGCGATGTCAGCCCAGCTGCGGCCGCGCTCGCGCATGTCAGCGGCGAGGTCCTGGAGCTCGCGGTCCTGGGCGTCGGGGTCGTCGTCAGTCATCGCAGCGTGTCCCTTTCGGTTCAGGTGCGGGCAAGGGCGTCGCGGATGGCGAGCCAGCGGGTTTCGGCGGCTTGTTGGTGTGTGGTGAGGGCGGTCCAGTGGCCGGCGAGTTCGGCGGTGGGGCGTTCCTGGGTGACTTGCTGCATGCGGGCCAGGAGTGCGGTGTAGCCGCGGCGGTACCAGGCGTCGATGAGGGCAGCAGCAAGGTAGGGCAGGTCGGCGCTGTCGGCGACGGGGCGGCCGTGTCGGGGGGAGGCAATCTCGAGCATGATGCCGCGGGTGCGGGTGGTCAGCCCCTGCTCTGCCAAACGCGCATTGACCAGCACCGGGGTGGCGGGGCTTCCCTCGTCGAGGAGGGTGACGACGGTGTCCCAGACGGCTTGATGATCGTCGCGCCAGAACAGCACGCTGCCGGCGGGAAGAACGGTGGCGGTGGTGCCTGCCTGCCGGTCGGCGTGGGTTCCGATGATGGCCTCGACCACCGACCGGGCGAGCTGCGGCGGCGCCCAGACCAGGGCGGTGAGCATGTCCACCTCGAGACGCAGCGCGTCTTCAAGGGCTGCGGGGTCGGCGATCGCGCCGGCGAGAGTCAGGTCCTGGCCGTCGGCGACGGTTTCGAGCTCGGGGAGGGGCTCGACCGCCCGGGTCTGGGAGTCGGCCCGATGCTCGACGTCGGGGGTGTCCATCATGACGGTCACCTTCCTGCTCCTCTTCTGTGCTGTGGGTTTCAGGCTGCGTTCGTGGCGAGCTTCTTTATGCGGTCGGGGCGGAAGCCGGACCAGTGGTCGTCGCCGGCCACCACGACGGGAGCCTGCAGATAGCCCAGGGCCATCACGTGGTCGCGGGCCTCGCTGTCGGCGCTGATGTCGATGATCTCGTAGGAGAGACCGGCCTTGTCCAGGGCCTTGTAGGTGGCGTGGCACTGCACGCAGGCGGGCTTGCTGTAGACGGTGATCGTGGTGTTCTCGCTCATGTCGTGACCTCGTTTCCCTGTGTCGCGAGCGTTTACTCTTAACCCTCAGTATAGGCTGTAATGCGTTGTCGCGCAACTCTTTTCGCTGTTCAGGCGTCTTTTTTCGGGCGTGTCTGGTGGTGGTGATCGGACTTAACGCGGTCCTGGCGGTTGGCCTGGCGCTTGGCGGCGCGGATGAACGCGTCGCGCTGGGTACCGTTGCGGGACTGGCGTGCCATCGGGGTTCCTCCTGCGGTCGGCTGGTTTGTTTGACACCTGCCATCTCTTTGCCGGCGGGAGGCCGGTGCAAGGGTGTTCACAGTCGAAAAAGTCATCCGGGCCGTAGGCCTGAAACCCTTAGGGCGGATTAGTTTTTCGCGGCCCTTGTCGCCGTGCCGACCAGAGGTAAGAGAATGGAAGGGGGCAACAAACCCCCGCTATGTGCGGCGGATGCCGCACGATGATTCGAGTCCGGCCCGGCAGGGCCGGTCCTTGTGGGTTCGCCGGGCGCCAGCTCGGCCAACAGGGCTGTTCGGCGTAGCCGATCCGCTGTGCCGGCGGTTACCGTGAGTGGTATGTCTGCTGTTGAGCGTGAGTTGTCTGGTCTGTGGGTGCCGTCGCTGTCTGAGGTGCGGGCTGTGGCTGAGGGCCATTCTCGCGCTGAGGCTGCACGGGTGGATCTGTTGTGGCGCGAGGCGATGCCACCGGGGGTGGAGGCTCATATCTTCTGAGCCTCCACCCCCCCTGGGGCCGGTCTAGGCGAAGTCCTCCGGGGTGGGGAAGTGGCCTCCGAACAGCTCGTCGGCCGCTTCCGCGGCGGGGATGATCTCGCGGATCACCTCGGGATTGACTCCTGCTCGCATGGAGTGGTCGAGCAGCTGGGCGAGGCGGGGCAGTTCGCTGTCCTCGGCGATGTGGTCGAGGACCACGTTGACCGACGCGCCGTTACCGGCGAAGTAGTAGCAGGCGGCGGCGATGGTGAGCATGTTCGCGCGGTCGCGTCCGCGCAGCGGGCGGGCGAGTTCGACGAAAACTGCGGCGGCCGCGGCGGCGTCGTAGGCGCCGGTGCGCAGGAAAGCATCACGGTAGACCGGGTGCCGGTCGATCATCGCGGCGACCTGGGCCGACAGCTCGGGGGTGACCTCGGTGGGCCAATTGACCACGGCCTCGACAACGGCCTTGGCGGCGAGTGCGGGCTGAATCTCGACGCCTTCGGTGTCGATGGGGTCGGTGAGGGTGGCGATGCTGGTCCGCAGCTCGTCGCGGGTGGCCTCGATGCTCTGTCCGCTCATGACGCGGCGGGCCGAGACGAAGCTGTCGCGGTAGTCGCCGCTGATTCCGGTGTCTCCGGTGATGAGGTCCCGGTAGGGGGCGGGCTGGTCGCAGCGGGCGACCACGGCGCGGTGGTCGGTCTCGATGCCATAGCCCATGAGGGCGTCGCTCATGATGCGGACGGCGGTGTCTCCGGCGGTGTCGTCTGCGGTGATTGCGATGACTGCCGCGCGGGGCAGGCCGTGGGTGTGCATGATCTCGGCGAGGTAGTCGGCGAATCCCTGGTCGGCGCCGGCAATGTCGTGGCGGGCGGTCATGCCGATCTGGAGACCGCGCTCATGCTCGGTGATACCGACGACGACAATCGACTCGGCGGGCACGAAGCCGATCAGGCCGGGGATCGCGGCGATGACATCTGCGGTGGTGAGGATGCGCTGCATGGCGGGTGCCTTCCTAGGTGGTCGGCCCTGGCGGGCCGGTGCTTTGCTTGACACCTGCCATCTCTTTGCCGGCGGGAGGTCGGTGCAAGGGTGTTTACAGCGAAAAAGTCATCCGGGCCGTAGGCCTGAAACCCGTAGGGCGGATTAGTTTTTCGCGGCCCTTGCGGCGTGCCGACCAGAGGTAAGAGAATGGAAGGGGTCAGCAAAGCAGGCCCTTGAATGCAGCGCGGGCGTAGCCCGCTCCGAGAATGACAGCGCCAGCTGGCAGTCGATGCCGGCGGCTGCCGGCACCTCACACCGGATCGACTGTCACTGTTCAGCGTGACCCGGCCACACCGGACGCAACCCAGCAGGTGGGGATCTCAATGCGGGTGCGCAAGGATGGGCCAGCTGGTGGATGCGGGGCGACTCTTCTGCTTGGTGGCGTGCCTGGCGGTCGCTAGTCGGCCTGAAAGAATCTGGTGATGAGGTCTGCTGTGGCGCCCCAGTCTCCGTGACGAAGAAAATGACTCAAGTCGACCTTTACGAAGACCGCTTCTGCGGCGAAATAGGTTGTGTCGCCGACAGTACCGTTGGCTTCGATGAAGAGCGCGCGGTCGGTTTCGTCGACGAGGGAGGCGGTGATGTGCACGGGGGTGTGCAGTGGGACCGGGCGTCGATACTCCACGGTGAGGGTTCGGGTGACTGCGGGTGTCTCGGCGATCCACAGGGTGAAACCCATGATGTCATCGCATGCCGCTGAGATGGCTCCGCCGTGGGCGAGTCCCGGGGCTCCTGAGTGGCGCTCGTCGAATTGCAGGTCGGCGTAGACGTGGTCGCCGTGCAGGTGTACCTCGAGGTGCAGGCCATTGGGGTTGTCTTCGCCGCATCCCATGCACCATGGTGCGTGTGCTGGTAGTGGTTTGTCGCCCCTCATAAGTGACCTTTCTGAGCCTTCAATCGGTACCGCCACTGGCAGTTTCGCTCTGTTACCGACGGTATTGTTGTGCAGTCAGGGGTTCGTGATTTTGGCTATATAGGGAGTGGCCAGGTGGAAACCATCGATTCCGACGATGTTGACCCGAGGCGGGTTCGGTCGCGTCAGCGTTTGTTGGATGCTGCGGTGACCTTGCTGAACAGTGGCGGGGTCGAAGCCGTTACCGTGGAGGCGGTCACTCGACTGTCTCGTGTTGCTCGCACCACCTTGTATCGTCACTTCGAGAGCTCCACAGATCTGGTGGCGGCTGCCTTCGAGCGATTGTTGCCTCAGGCCGAGACCCCCGAGACGACGACGTCGATCCGTGATGACCTGCTGAAGCTGATGCAGCGGCAGGCTGAGCTTATTGAGCAGGCACCGCTGCAGTTGACGACGCTGGCATGGTTGGCAATGCTTCCCGAGCAGCCCCGGCAATCCGGGCAATCCGACGGGGATCAGAACGCGCTCGCGCCACTGCGTCGTCGAGTCGTCGAGCAGTATCGAGAACCATTCGATCGAGTTTTGACGAGTGACGTGGCCACGGCGGAGCTCGGCGACCTCGATTTGACCATGGCAGTCACTCAACTGGCGGGCCCCCTTGTCTTTGCCAAGCTCACGGGCATTCGGTCGATGACCGTTGGCGATCTCGAACAGCTTGTCGACGATTTCCTCATGGCCCACCGGCGACACCAAACCTCCTGACCTCCTTCCCCATCTACGGTACTGCTAGTACCGTAACGATACCGTCGGTTTCGTAGACGGGCTGGGTCGAGGGTGAGGTGCTGCGTATGGTGGTCCAACGTCCAAGTGGTGGGCGCTTGGCGGCGCGCCGGTTGGCGGAACGCAGCGAGTACAGCACGACATTGGGGCGGTTGGCACGGTTCACCTTGGCGCACAGATTCCTCGTCATCGGGGCGTGGGTGGCTGTGGGTATCGTCTTGGCGATACTGTTTCCCCAGCTGGAGACGGTGGTGCGGCAGCAGTCTGTTGATCCGATCCCTGCTGGGGTTCCATCGTTTCAAGCACTCGATCAGATGGGTGGTGCGTTCGGTGAGAAGGGCGCCAAGACCACTGTTTTCGTGACCATGGAGAACCCGAACGGGTTCACCGACGTGGCGCGGGAACGCTACGACATGCTCGTTCTGCAGTTGCGCGAAAATTTCGACGATGTGCAGTCAGTGCGGGATTTGCTCTCCGATCCGACGACGGCCGGCCAGGCCTTGAGTGAGGACGGGCAAGCCTGGTACTTGCCTGTCGGGGTCACCGGAACTTTGGGAGGGCCAACGGCCACGCATGCTGTGGAGACCGTGCGCCAAACCGCGCAGCGCGTGTTTGACGGTACGGACACCACTGTCCATGTCACCGGGCCGACGGCCACTTTCAGTGACCAGATCGTCAGTGCTGAAAGCGATTTAGTCGTGATCACTGTGGCGACGGTGGCGCTTATCGCGATCATTCTGTTGATCGTTTACCGATCGCTGTTCACCGCGCTGGTGCCGTTGTTGGTGATCGGTGTCAGCCTCGGCGTGGGCCGCGGGGTCTTGTCCGCACTCGGCGAACTCGGTATGCCGGTATCGCAGTTCACCGTCGCGTTCATGACCGTCATCCTGCTCGGAGCCGGGGTCGACTACTCAGTCTTTTTCATCAGTCGCTATCACGAACGGCTACGCCAGGACGCTACCACTGAGGTTGCGCTCGTGGACGCGACAGCAACTATCGGACGGGTCATCCTGGCTTCAGCTGCCACGGTGGCGCTGGCCTTTTTGGCGATGGTGTTTGGTCAGCTGAGCGTGTTCTCCACCTTGGGTCCGGCATGCGCGATCGCCATCCTCATCGGATTCCTCGCCACGGTCACCCTGCTACCACCGGTGTTGCTGTGGGCGGCGCGATTCGGCTGGGGCGCACCCAGACGAGATCTGACCCGAAAGTACTGGAATCGCGTCGCCGTGCTCGTCGTGCGGCGTCCTGTGCCTCTGCTGGCACTAACCCTGGTCGGGCTAATCGTGCTTAGCGTCTTCGCGATGGGCATCCAGATCACCTTCGACGATCGTGAGGGGCAGCCCGCGACAACCGACAGCAACGAAGGCTACGCGTTGCTCGACCGTCATTTCCCTCAAGACGTCACTATCACTGAGTTCCTCGTTGTAGATGCACCGATCGATCTCCGTACTGCCAGCGGGCTGGCCGATCTTGAGCAAATGGCCTCACGTGTATCCCAGATCCCCGGAGTGACTCGAGTCATCGGTGTTACCCGTCCCACCGGGGACAAGCTCGAGCAAGCCGAGCTGTCCTGGCAGAACGGTCAGATCGGGGACCGGCTGGCGGGTGCGGTCGACGATGGCCAGAACCGCCGAGGTGACCTCGAACAGCTCCGTACCGGCGCATTCCAACTCGCCGACGGGCTTACTCAGCTCGACACCCAGGTACGCACCAACTTGGCCCCCCTGGCCGGCATCCTCGATCAGGCAAGCACAGCAGGGCAGCAAATTCAGCAGTACCAGCCGATACTCCGCCAACTCGCCGCATCTGCACCAGCGCTCGATCGCGCTTCTCAGAATGCCCCACAGCTGGCCGCGCTCACCCGCCAAACATCTGCAGCCCTGGCAACAGTGACCTCGATCCTGCCCATCCTCGATAATGCGCCCTGGTGCACCCAAGTCCCGCAGTGCGCAGCTCTGCGCGCGCAGACCCGCAATCTCGACGCCCTACTGAGCAACGGGACCCTCGACCAGATCGCCACGCTGTCAACACAACTCGCGCAGCTGGATACACCGATCTCAACAGTCACCGACCAACTCACTTCCACCGTCAACTCACTGGGCTCCACGCTGGGAAGCATCAGCAGCCAAGACCTTCCCGGCAAGCTCACCCAACTGCAAACAGGTATCAGTCAACTCGCGGCGGGATCACGCCAACTCGCCGCCGGTGTATCCGCGCTGATCGACAGCAACCTTCAACAACTCGCCGGGATGGCCGCGCTAGCCACACAACTACAAACCTCCGCCCGCGAGACCGCCGGAACAAACTCAGCAACCGGCTTCTACCTCCCACCTCAGGCCAACGCAGACCGCCGTTTCGTCGACGTCGCTCGCCAGTTCGTCTCGCCCGACGGCCATACCGTGCGCTACGCAATACAAACCAGCTTCGACCCCTACAGCACCGAGGCCATGCAACTGGCCGACACAATCACCGATGTCGCACTCGCCGCCAGACCGAACACAACCCTGCAGGACTCCAACATCGCGATAGCCGGGTTCCCCGCCATCAACGCCGATCTGCAACGTCTACTCACCGAAGACTTCCGACTCCTAGCGTTGGCCACCCTCACCATCGTCGGCCTGATCCTGATACTCCTACTCCGAGCACTCATCGCGCCGCTATACCTTCTGGGCACCGTCATACTCAACTACACCGCGGCACTGGGTATCGGTGTCCTGATCTTTCAACACATCCTCAAAACCGATATCGCCTGGCCCGTACCACTACTGGCCTTCATAGTCCTCGTCGCGGTCGGCGCCGACTACAACATGCTTCTTATCTCTCGCCTACGCGAAGAATCCCAAAACAACATCCGCATCGGCGTCCTGAGAACCGTCACCAACACCGGATCAGTCATCACCTCGGCCGGCCTCATCTTCGCTGCCAGCATGTTCGGACTCATGGCCGGATCCATCTCGATCATGACCCAGGTCGGACTCATCATCGGCATCGGCCTGCTGCTCGACACCTTCATCGTCCGCACCATCGTTGTGCCGACCATCGCCACACTTGTCGGCAGAGCAAGCTGGTGGCCGAGTACCCGAACCGACACGCATCCAGTGTCCCGCTAGTACGCACGCACGTGCCGAGATCTGACCGGCCCCGCCAGTCATCCAGCCATCGCGCCCACCTCATCGACTGACACCCGCTCGACGGTCGGCCGCGGCAACCACACCCTACCGTCGCGGATCAGTGCCCAGACCACGTCAACCAGACGTCTAGCGAGAGCGATGAGAGCGTGGACGTGGGAACGCTTCTCGCGTCGTTTGCGCTGGTAGAACTCGCGGGACGTGCCGTCGCGTTGCGAGCTGTTGAGTGCGGCCATGTAGAACACCTTGCGAAGTCCTCTGTGGTAACGCTGGGGTCTACGCAAGGCTCCCCGGCGGTTACCGGAGTCGTGCGGTACCGGAGCAAGACCGGCGTAGGCGGCGAGTCTGGCGGGCGAGCCGAACGAAGTGAGGTCGCCGCCGGTGATCGCGACGAGCTCAGCGCCGCTTCGGGTGCCGATGCCTGGCACGGATTCGAGAATCCGTGCGTGACGGTGGCGGCGGAACACCTCGGTGATCTGCTTATCCAGGTCGGCGATCTGACGGGTCAGCATGACCAACGAGGTAGCCGCGTGTTGCACCAGTAGGGCTGTGGTCGCCTCGCCAGGCAGGGTGACGGTCTGCGCGGCCGCCGCGGCACGGGCTTTGTCGATCATCTTCGGGATCGTGGGTCGGCGGACGCCGTGACTGCGCAGGTGGTCGTAGATCTCGTCGTCAGAGACCGCAGCGATCGCAGATGGCGTGGCGAAGCGGGTGAGGAACGTTAGACCGGTCAGTGTCGAGTAGTCGAAACACCGTTCTAGTGCAGGGAAGATGCGGGTCAGCAGGCCGCGCAGGCGGTTGATGCCTCGCGTACGTTCAGCGACGAGGTCGTTGCGATGTCCGGTCAGCAGGTCGAGTTCGATCGCGACGTCGTCGGGCGCCGAGACGGTGGCGAGATCGCCACGTAGGCGGGCTGTCTGGGCGATCACGACCGCATCGCGGGCATCGGTCTTGCCCTCACCCGCGAACGCACCGGTCATGCTGTGCACGACCCGGCCGGGCACGTAGCGGATCTGCTGGCGCCGCGCAGCCAGCACACCCCTCAGCAGCGCCGATTCCGGTGCGGTCATGTCGATCGCCCACACCACGAATTTCATGTCGGCGACCCGGTCCATGAGCGCTTCGATCGCCGGTTGATCGTTGGGAAGCCGCCGAGACCACAGCACCGTTCCCGCCTCATCGACCGCGGCGGCGTGATGCGCATGCCGACCGACATCAATTCCTACCCAGATCTTTTCGTCCATACTGTCCTTCCGTGTGCGGTTGGCTCGTCAGGGTGGTTTCGCCGGCACACCTTTACACAGCGACAAGTTCGCGAACACATCTCAATCAGCGGCCGAAACGACCCGTCACGGTCCGGGGTGACCTTCCACGCCAAGCCACCAGCGACAACAGGTGATTGTCGAGCCACGCCCCGAACCGCGGACGAACGTCCGAGGCGACCGCCCCGGACGTACTCCAACGTAAAGGTGATTGTGCGGGAGCGACGCGGGTGCGGTAGGGCTTGGTGCCGCGGCAGCACAAATCTCTTATTTGATAAGGAACTGACCGATGGCGTGATATGGGAATTACTAGGAAGCAATCACGAGGACTCTTTAGAAATCCTCTCAACGGCTGGTAGGCTTACCTTCTGCCAAGTCTCCCTAATGGCGAACAAAGCAAGTACCATAGCGATAGCCACGAACCAGTCTTCCCATTCCGCCCCGGGAGCTGGCCAGCTCTTAAGGGCAAACAGGAGGAACACGGCGAAAAATGTGTTCATATAGATCATAAAGATCGGCAACCAATTGAATTTGTCCGCGAACCGCCGCAGCCAAGCAGGGCCGCCAGCTTGACTCTCAGACGGGTCACTACCCAGCTGACCATCGGCACGGAGTATGCGGTAGTCAACGTAGGTCAGAACAGCCGCGATAACAAAGGCTGCCAAAACGATCGGCACTCGGGGAATCACGACATTCGTTGATATCACTTCAACTGCACCGATGACCAATGTTGTGAGCGTTATCAGAGATCGTGTAATTGTCTGCCATTTCCAAGCCCTACGAGACTCTTTCCATCTTGATACCGCCGTTCGCCTTAGAGCAAGGTAGGGGAGCCCAAAGACGACAAACATCACGAAGATAGCAACAGTGAATAATGTGAATGTATTAACGGATGGCACTGACATCCCCCCTAGCGTTGTTAGCTGCCCTCATGCTGACATGAGCAAGACACACCGCCCGGCGAAGCCGGGCGGTGTGTCGGGTGTGGCCGCGTAGCGGCCTAGGTGTACTGCCCAGGGACGTTGGTCAAGCGGCTGAAGGGAACGTTCCGGCCGATGGCGGAGTGTTGCCGGTGGTGATTGTAGGTGTGCAACCATCCTGGCAACGCTGCGCGTCGGGCTTGTTCGGACCGGTAGTGCCGGGCGAAAGCCCATTCGGTGAACCGTCCTGGGTCGGATGGAGACCTGGTTTAGGCCACCTCCGCTTCGGAGGCGACGGTCTCACGGTAGCGCGTCTCGTACTCGACCGGCGGGCAGTAGCCGATTGCCGAGTGCAACCGTTCGGTGTTGTACCAATGCACCCATGCGGCGGTTTCGCGTTCGACCTCGGCTCGTCCGGTCCAGGATCGCTGGCGGTCGATGAGTTCGCTCTTGTACAACCCGATCGTCGATTCCATCAACGCATTGTCCAGGGCATCGCCAACTGAGCCGATCGAGCCGGCCAGGCCGGAGTCGCGTAGCGCCTCGGTGAAGGCGAACGAGGTGTATTGACTTCCCGCATCGCTGTGATGAATCAAACCTGTTGCAGTAAAGGAGAAGTCGGTCCTTCTTCGGGTGAACAGGGCCTGCTCGAGAGCGCTGGTCACCAGCGGTGTCGTCTTGCTCGTCATCACCCGCCAACCCAGGATCTGCACGCCGTGCTCGGTCAGCACTCGGCAGATCGGGGCGACCCCAAACCGGCCCTTGTGAGCGTCGATGTAGTCGACGATCACCGCAGTCGGCGGTCGACCTCCGCCGCTGCGAAAAACGCCGACGCGGTCTTCAAAATCTCGTTTGCCCTGCGTAATTCGGCGTTCTCCTTGCGAAGCGCAGCCAGTTCGGCGTCCTGTTCGCTCACCGTCGTCGTTCCCCGTGTGGTGACAATCGGCTTATCCTTCTCGATCCAGTTGCGCAACGTTGCCTGGTTGATGTCGAGCAGCGCGCCCACATGCTCGCGGGCGGCGAGTTTCGCGCCGCCGTGCTCGGCGAGGTGGTCGTGATACATCCTCACAGCCCGCTCGCGGGTCTCTGGATCGAACTTCCTTGGTGCAGCCATACCGGCATTCTCCTGGTGAGATCACGGTCTCCACCAGACCCAGGACGGTTCACGGCGGCCATGGTCCGGTGGAACCGTTCGATCTTGCCGTTGGTTTGCGGCCGGTAGGGGCGTGTGTACTTCGCCGTGACTCCGAGCTCGGTGCAGGTGCGCTTCCACAACGCTGAGCGGTAGCAGCCACCGTTGTCGGACAAGACTCGTTCGACAGTGACGCCGCGGGCCGCGAACCAGCCCACGGCTCGCTGAAGGACTCCGGCTGCGGTGACAGCGGTTTCGTCGTCATGGATCTCGGCATAGGCGACGCGAGAGTGATCGTCGATGACGGTGTGCACGAAGGCATGTCCGAGTAGTTCGTTGTGGTGCTTGCTCCGGCGCCGGTCGCTGTTGGCTCCAATGTGCCGAGTCGTCGAGCGAACTGTCGGACGTCTTTCGGTAGGGTTCGGGCGTGCTGGACGACATCGCATTTGAGCCTGACTTCGCGCCCGATGGGCGAATCATCGACTTCCTGACTGGCGGTCTCCTCGAAGACCAGCCGGAGGAACGAGTTCGGCAGAACTACCTCAAGGTATTGCACTACGACTTCGGTTACCCGAAGAACGTCATGCGTCGGGAAGTGGTCATCATGGCGGGTTCTAACCCCGTCAAGGATGAGAAGGGTGACGCCATCCGAGCTGACATCGTGGTCTATCGCAGTGCCGCTGCGGCCGCGAGGCAGGACCAGGGTCAGATCAAGTTCGTTGTCGAGTGCAAGCGCCCGGACGTGGATTCCGGGTACAACCAGTTGGTTTCATACATCTTCAATACAAGCGCCGCCGGGGGAGTGTGGACGAATGGCGCCGACGTCCAGCCATTTCGTCGCCTGACGCAACCAAAGAACTCACTGGAACCAGCGCCACGCGTTCCCAGCAAGGACGAGGAGTGGGACGCGGTTGGGCGGACACCCAAGTCCGAGCTTCGTCGCCCACGGGACGTCCGCGGTCTCCTTCGCCTGTGCAACAACAAGCTGCACGGCCGAGGGATGGACGGGGAGGAAGAAGACCTGACCATGGACATGGTCAGAATCGTCCTGGCGAAAGCTCAGGACGAGGTCGCCGAAGGCGATTTGCCGGACTTCTACGTCACGCCAGAGGAGTACGGCAGCGCAGCCGGACGAGAAGCTGTGGCCAAGCGGGTGCACAAGCTGTTCAGGAAATTCGCTGACGACAACCCGGGCGTCTTCTCGGAGCATGAGCAGATCACGGTGTCTGCGGACGCCATCACTGAGGTTGTTGCGGTCCTCCAGCCCTACCAGGTGATGACGCGGCTCGATGACGCTGACGAGTGGGACGTTATGGGCAGTGCGTACGAGCAGTACACGCACACTCACCTGAAGCGCGCGAGAGGACAGTTCTTCACCAACCGCCTCGTCGTGGACCTGATTGTCCAGGCTTTGGATCCGGACAGTTCAGTGAAGGCGCTGGACCCGGCGGGCGGTTCTGGTGGTTTCTTGACCTCTATCCTGCGCCACGTCCGGCGGAAGATTCTTGCTGGCGGTGGTAGCGCTACCGCGCAGGAACACCAACTCGCCAACATGAGGCAGCGACTCTTCATGGTGGAGGTCAGCGCTCGACTCGTGAAGATCGCCAAGACTGCGATGCTGCTAAACGGCGATGGGCACTCTGGCATGACTCGGGGCAACTCGCTCGGGCCGTACGACAAGCTGGATGACTGGATCAAGGCGCGCGCAGGACGTCACGTGCCAACGATGATCGTGACGAATCCGCCGTTCGCGGGAGTTGGTGAGGGCACGATCACCGATCCCGAGGTCCTAGCGCAGTTCGAGGTGGCCCGGCGCTGGGTAACCGAGGCCGATGGAACCTTCGTTCCGAGCGCCGAATTCTCTCGCGATGGATGCCCGCCCGAAATGCTGTTCTTCGAGCGCTGCCTTGACTGGCTCGCACCCGGTGGCGTGATGGGGATCGTCATGCCGAAGAGCTTTTTGGACACCAGCACTTACCGTCCTGCACGCGAGATTCTTTTCCGAGACGCGCAACTGCTAGGGGTCATCAACTGCCACAAGAACACTTTCCAACCCGACACTGGCGTCCGCACCTGCGTCCTCCTGCTGCGGAAGTACGAGACGGATGAAGTGCCGGATGAGGACTGGGACATCTTCATGGCGATTAGTCAGAAGGTGGGACAGGACAGCGAGGGGCGTCCGATCTTCAAGGTGGACGCGGACGGGGACGTCACCGACGAACTTGACCAAGACCTGACAGACATCCTCGACGCGTACAAGGCGACGCGAGCCGGCACTCTCACCCCCAGCACCTACCGGTTCTCCGTGCGACGGAAGGAACTGGGAGCGACGCTCAACATCAACCCCCAGCACTACCTTCCGCATCTGAACGAGACGTTGCGGCTGGTTCAGCAGATCGACGATCGACCGGGCTGGAGCGTCATGCCCCTGTCTCAGGTCGAGCAGGACATCCTGATTTTCAAGGGTCCGCGACTGAAGACTGAGAACCTCATCGTGAGTGAGGAGATGGCTACTGAGCCGGGCGTCGAGCCGTACTTCACACCATCAGCCGTGCTGCAGGACAAGCGTGACAGCGTGAAGTGGCTCGACATGGCGCGAGCGAACGCAAGGCAGGAGAAGGCGTTCGCTGCTGTGAGGGTTCAGCGGGGCGACTTGCTCGTTACACGATCGGGCAGCATCGGCCGCGTTGCGTACATCACGAGGGCGCTTGATGGGGCCATCGTCAGCGACGACGCCATCCGCATCAGAATCGCCGATCCGACGCTTCGCGCCTACGTTTACTCGTTCCTCCAGTCCCGAGCAGCTCAGGATCAACTGCGCAAGAACGAGTACGGTGCCGTCCAGCAGCACTTGGAACCGCACCACCTGAGCAACCTGCTGATCCCGGTTCCTGACGACTGGTCCGAAGTGGACCAAATGGTCAAGGACGCCCGTGACTACTTCGCTGCCAAGGAGGCGGTCGACATCGCCATGTCGTCGATGCGCTCCGCCGCCGATGACCTCGTCGCGATTCTTCAACCAGAGGAGGCTGAGGAACCTGGCGAGGTCGCTGAAGGGGATGACTAGGTGTACCGGGTCATCACGTTGGTGCCAGTCGGGTGATCGGCGGGTGGCCTCCGAGGGCTGAGTGGCGCCGTCCAGTGTTGTAGTGCTCGAGCCAGGGTGCAAGCGCTGCGGTGCGGTCTGTGTTGGTGAGGAAGACGTGCCGGTAGGCCCATTCGGTCTGCAGGGTGCGGTTGAAGCGTTCGACCTTGCCGTTCTGCCAGGGGCAGTGCGGCTTGATGAACTTCTGCCGGATCCCGTGCGCGGCGCAGACCTCGCGCAGCGAGAACCTGTAGGCCCAGGCGTTGTCGGTGATGAGCCGCTCGATGCGGGTGATGCCGTGGGCGGCAAAGTGGCTCTTCGGAATCAAGGGTGTAGGTGGGGTCTGAATCCTCCGGCCTCGAGTAGCGACCTCGCGATGTAGTGGGTGAGGTTCCGGAAGCCGAGCGCGGAGCCGCGGAGGTGCTCGAGCCGGCCGTTGATCGCTTCCGTGGGGCCGTTGCTGGTGCCGGGCCGGTCGAAGAACGCGAGGATGTCGGCGGCGCGCTGGCGATCCACAGCCCCGACTTCCGACCACCGACGGGCAACTCCACGAAGTTCGACACGGCGTGCACCGCGGCTTGAGCGACGGGGCTCCGGACGCGAACGCCAGTGACACATCCAGCAGCTGCACACGTTGATGCCGGAGTATGCGAACTCCCAGTAGCAGCGACCGACACGACCGATCGACCAGTCGGCGACGAGGTCGGGGAGGTCGCACTCTCGGCCGGCGCAGCGGTGAACGGCATGCACAGCGAGTTCACGGCGGGCCACGCGAACGCGGTAAGGGGTGTGGGCATCGGTACGGGACACGGCGGTCTCCTCAGACGGGCAGCCCCACCGAGTCCGCAGATCGCCGCGGGGTGGGGCTACGGCATGAGCGGGAGACCGCCGACCGAGAAGAACGGGTGCATGGGTACAGATCGTACGAGGTGCAGCAGTCCCATTTGCCGAGAGTGGCCTGACTACCACCAGAACGTGGTTCACGTGAAGTTTCGTCACCGGTGACGAAACATACTGCAGCACAACACATTCCGCCGATATTAGATCTTATGTCAAGTAAGCCCCTGCATATTGCATCAGATGCAACACGTGGCCTGAGATCCGTCATTTGGATGTCAGTTGGCGACCTGGGGATTCGTCACTCGTGTCAGTAGCGCTCGTCACCGGAGTCATCTACCCGTGCGTATCTCGAGCGCGCACCGCCACCCTGACTCTCGATCTGTAGATCAGCGGATGCCTTCGGCCGCCAGGCCCTCGCGCTGCTGGGTGGCGTCGATGCTGAATGCGCCGCCGTGGATCAGCTCACCGAGGCCACTACCGAGGCATTCCAGCAGTACCCCGACTACGCGGTGATCACCAGTTTTCCTGGCCTGGCTGACCTCTCCGGCGCTCGGGTGCTCGGCGAGATCGGCGACGACCGCGAGCGGTTCACCGACGCCCGTTCGCTGAAGGACCTACGCCGGTTCTGTGCTGATCACGCGGGCCTCCGGGCGCAGCATCTCGATTACCCGCCGCGTGGTGAAGAACAACCGACTCAACGCTGCAGGATTCCTTTGGGCGTTCGCCGCGATGGCGAAAGCCGGCGCACCCCAAGACCATTAACGCCGAGGACGCGACCGCGGCGATCGGCACGCCGCTGCGCTTCGGCACCTCTTCGACCGCTTGCTCGGGCAGCTCCACTACTGCTTGCAAACCGGTCAGCACTACGACCCGATCAAGGCGTTCGGGCCCGCTCAGGACGCGTCCTTCGAGATCGCGGCTTGACCTCTTGGTGTGATCGGAGGTCTTCTTCGGCGCGTTCAAGACCGATATCGACGCCGAACTCGCCCAGCTCGGCCCGACCGGGTACCGGCCCTTGTGGGTGCGCGACACCCTGTTCTGAGTCAGCAGCACGGCGCCTCGCCGGCCGGGTCGATGAGCGCCTCGGCCAGTGGGCGTGCGAGCTGGGTGTAGGCGTCGGCGACCGGTAGCACGGTCATCCCAGGATGCTCGGATCGCCACTGCTCGGCGGCGTCGGGAGTGGCCAGGAACATCTGCGGATTGCAGCAGGTGGCGCGGACCTGCCCGCCCCGGATCCCGGCGGGGTCGACGAAGGCCACCATCGCGGCGGCCGGTTGCAGGTCGGTGACTCCCGTGACTGGATCGACGGTCAATCGCACGGCGCTGACGGTAACCGGGCACTCGGATTCGACGTGTGCGCTCGCCCCGATCACGGCGGGGAAGACGAGCGTGTCGGGCGCACACCAGGTGTAGAGCTGATGGCCTGCGACGGTGAATCGGTGCGGGGTCGGATTCAGGGTCAATCCCCACCCGAGGACCCGGCCCTGCTCGTCGTATTCGATGTCGGCGCCGATCGGTGTCTCTTCGAGATCTCCGGCGTCGACACCGGCTGCGGCCGCCAACTCCGTGACGGTGACCGGCGCTCCGTGGGCCAGCAGCCGCAGCGCGGCCCGCAGCAGCGCCCGGTCACGGTCGGCTGGTGCGATCGTGGCGAAAACGTCGGCGGGAATGGAGTCGGTGCTCATGAGAGTCAGCCTTTCCGAGAATGCGTCGGGTGCGATGTCGATGACGGTAGGGTCTGCCCCCGGGGGCAGAGTCAAGCCCGCGTCGGGCATCGGCACGGACCTCGGTCCAGCACACATCGTCGGCGGCCCACCGCGCACGGTGGATGCTGGTGAAGTCGTCGATGCGGTCGAGGATCTGCTGGGCGTCGCTGATCCGGCGGTGCAGCCGCTGTCGCGACCGCTCCAGTAGCTCGGCCAGACGCGCGCCGACCGCTCCGTCTCCACTATCGACGGCGTCATCGGTGAGCTGGCAGATCTCGGCGATGGTGAGCCCAAGCCCGCGCAGCTCGCCGATGAACCGCACACACCACAGTGCGTCATCGGTGTACAGGCGGTAGCCGGCCGCGCTGCGCCCCAGGGTGTGGATGAGCCCGAGGTCGGTGTATTCACGCAACGCCTTCACCCTCACCCCGGTCCGCGCCGACAACACGCCGATCGTCATGTGCCCGTTCATCTCGGCCTTTCCTGGAGGAGATCGTCAGCCTGCGCAGCAGGACAGTTTCGTCACGTCGGTGGTGAAGGTCTGGGCGGTCAGTTTCAACGCTTCGGCCATGGTCAGATACGGCGCCCAGCTGTGGGCGAGCCGGTCGACGGTCATACCCGCGGTCATCGCGTATCCGGCGGCGGTGATCAGGTCTCCGGCACCCTCGGCCAGCGCGTGCACGCCCAAGATCCGGCCGGTATCGGCGTCGGCGACGATCTTGGCCAGGCCACGGGTATCGCGATTGACCAGCGCCCGCGCCACACTCGACAACGCCAGCGTCCGGCACCGGCACCGGTATCCGGCCGTCACCGCCTCGGCCTCGGTGAGCCCCACGGCGGCGATGGCGGGGCTGGTGAACGTCAGCCGCGGCACTGTGGCGTAGTCCAGGACCCGATCCGCGTCGGCGAACGCGTTGTCGGCCACCAGCGTTCCCTGCGCGGCGGCCACATACACGAACTGCGGGCCCCCGGCCACGTCCCCGGCCGCCCAGATCCGGGCATTGCCGGTGCGCTGACGGTCATCGACGATCACCGCGCCGCGCCCGTCGACACCGACCCCGACCGCCTCCAGGCCCAGCCCCGCGGTGTTCGGGCGGCGACCGGTCGCGACCAACACGTGTTCGGCCCGCAGCTCGCTGACCCCGGCCCGAGTGCGCACGCTCACCAGCTTGTGGCCGCCACCGGCCAGGACCTTCTCGACGGTGGCCGCGGTCAACACGGCGATATGCTCATCGGCGAAGACAGCCTCGATCGCGGCCGAGATTTCCGGTTCCTCGCCCGGCGCCAGCCGCCCCAGGGCCTCGATCACCGTCACCCGGGTGCCGAGGCGGGCGAACAACTGGGCTTGTTCGAGCCCGACAGTGTTGCCGCCGATCACGATCAGCGACTCCGGGAGCCGCTTCAGGTCCATGGCGGTGGTCGAGGTCAGATACCCGGCCTCGACCAGACCGTCGATCGGCGGGATCCACGGCGTCGCACCGGTCGCGATCAGGTAATGGCCAGCCTCGATCACCCGGGTCCCGCCGTCGTTCGCTCCGACCCGCAACCCCGGCGCCGCACTCGTGCCGTCGAACACTGCCGTGCCGGAGACGATCTCCCACCCGTACTCGCCCGCCAGCTCGATGTACTTGTTTGCCCGCAGCTGCGCGACCAGCGCGTCCTTACCGGCGATCAGGCCCGGAAAATCCAGCGGCACCGCAGCGGCACCCAGGCCGGGAAACCGGTCGGCGGCGGCTGCGGCGTGGCGGGCCTCCGCGGCGGCCAGCAACGTCTTCGACGGCACACACCCGACGTTCACGCAGGTGCCACCGACGGTGTCGCGCTCGATCATCACCACGGACCTGCCGTGGCCGACCGCGGCGATAGCGGCGGCGAACGCCGCCGAACCGGACCCGACGATCGCCAGATCCGGACGGGATTGTGTCGTGGCCACGCCTGCCTCCTGAGGGGTTGAGCAACCGCGTCGCCAGCCAACGGCTGCTATTCGCATTGACGAATACCTACAGGGCTCATACTATGCGCTTAAGCGAATAGTTCAAGTGGTGTGGAGGTGCCCCATGTCCCGGTCCACGACCGCCGTGCCCGGCGACGAGCTGGCGTGCACACATCTGGATACGACGGCGAAGTTCTTTCGCGCCCTGTCGGATCCGACCCGGTTGAAGCTGCTGGAATACATCCTCGCCGGCGAACGCACCTCGGCCGACTGCGTCGCCCACGCCGGCATCTCCCAGCCGCGGGTGTCGGTGCACCTGTCGTGTCTGGCCGATTGCGGATACATCGTCGCGCGCCGCGACGGCAAGAAGCTGCGGTACACGGTCGGAGACCCGCGCGTGGCCGAACTGGTGCTGCTCGCCCGGTTGCTCGCGGCCGACAACGCCGCCGCCCTGACGTGCTGCACCCGCATCGACCAGGTACCGGACGGTGACCGGACATGAACGCCCTCGACAGCCCTCACGTCTCGGCAGCCGCTCACCGTCGGCGGGTTCACCGCGGCTGGGACTGGGTGTCAAGCTCGCCGAGGTCGATGCCGAGCTCGCCGAACTCACCGCGGTCCGGCGACACCCTGGCCGCCGCGCTGGCGGCCGGACGCGAAGACCTGCTCGAGCGCAGCGAATCCCCCTGCTGCCCTGTCCCATCGACACCGAACCCAGCGCCAGGCAGCGGTGGCTCGGCGAGCTGCGGGGGAGGCCGTTGTGGCTGCTGCGACCTAGACACGCCGCTGGCGGGCTTGCATCGGGACCGCGGCACTGCTGCCTGGGCTGTTGCGCGGTGGTGCCCCGCTGCTGATCGCGGCCGTAGCACTGAGCAGCGGCACGCTGCTGGTGAGCCTGTCATGGCTCCAACCGCTCGGATTCGCCCATCGGACTCGGGCTCCTCGGACTGATCTGGTCCCGCCAATGACTCGCGCCCGCGGCTGCGATGAGGGCTGCGCAGCCACACCTTCCGGCGACGCGGGCACTCCGGCCCGCACCACCGCCGCGACCTGGCTCAGGCCGTCACCGAGTTTGGCGCCTGCGAGGCCACCACGGTGATCAGCACCGTAGCCATCAACGGCGCCATCGCCGGTGCTCACCGCGCGCCGAGACCCGCTGCCCGGTCCCGGCGCGCGGTACACCTGGGGTGAGCCACGCCAGCGTCAGTGGGATGACGATCAACACGAGGAACGCTTCCAGGAACGGTCCGGCCTCCACGAACTCGGCCAGATCCGACGTAGAGCCGCAGCTGGTGGCAGGGACACCGCTCCGCCGCGCCAGCTGGGTAATACGCATCATCACCACCCCGCGACCCTGAACCTTCGACTCGACTCGAAGGTCAGACCGGCCGTGACGGTTGCCCCCGAGGGCGGTGTGGCCCCGGCGGCCGGTCCCGTGTCCGCGACGAATCAACCTGGTCTGATCGCCGCGCTACTCAGCGGCGGCCCGTGGTGCGCGAGTGTTGGGTGGGCGAAACCTGAGGGCGGGCAGCCACCAGTTCCAGCCGCCGAGCAGGCGCATGAGGGCGGGGACGAGGACGAGGCGGATGAGGACGGCGTCGATGGCGACGGCGACGGCAAGGGCGAGTCCGAGTTGTTTGAGTTCGAGGATGTCGGCGGTGAGGAAGCTTGCGAAGATGGCGATCATGATCGCGGCGGCCGCGGTGATGGGGCGTGCGGTGTGGGTGAGCCCGGCCGCGACGGCGCGCTGGTTGTCGCCGCTGGCGTCCCAGTATTCGCGGATGCGACGAATCAGGAACACCTCGTAGTCCATCGAGAGCCCGAACAGTAGCGCGAACACCACGGTGGGTAGGTAGACCTGCACGAATCCGGGGCTGGTGAAGTCGAGGACGTTCTCGCCCAGACCCCACTGGAACACCGCGACGGTGATACCGAGGGCGGCGCCGGTGGCGAGCAGGTTCATCGCGATGGCCTTGAGGGGTAAGGCGATACTGCGGAAAGCGGCGATGAGGAAGACCAGCGAGGCGGTCAGCACCAGGGCTACGACCAGCGGAAGTTTGGTGGTCATTTCGTCGGAGAGATCGACGAATTCGGCGGTGCTGCCGCCGATGCGGATCTCGGCTCCGGCTGCGCCGGCGGCTGTGTTGCGCAGGTCGCGGACGAGGTCGGTGGCGGCCATCGAGTCGAAGGTGACCGAGGGGATCGCCATCGCGAGCATTCGACCGTCATTGAGCTGGGCGGGCAGTGACGGTGTCGATGCGGGCGTCGCCGTCGATCTCGGTCAGGAATCGGTTGACCCGTGCTTCGGCGTCTGCGGTGAGTGGGGTGTCGCTGGGGCCGGTGGCGATGATCTCGACCGGGGAGAGTGCTCCGGGCGGGAAGTTGGTGTTCAATGCGGTGCTGGCACGTCCGGTCGGGGTGTCGTCGAGGGCGGTGGTGCCCATGTCGAGGCCGTAGCGGATCCGGGCAGCCCGTCGTAGGGGCCGACGACGTCGACCACGCCCTCGACCGCGGTGGCGGCGGTGATCGTGCGAGCCACCGCTGCACGGAACTCGGCGTCGGTGGCGGTGACCGCGCCAGACTGCAGCACGATGACCGCCTGTTCCGTACCGAACTGCGGGAAGTGCCGGGCAACCAGGCGATCCACCTCGGTGGACTCCGAGCCCTCGACACCGAAATCCATCGCACCGAGCCGGTTCTCGAGCAGCGGGTAGGCCACCGCGCACACCACCAGCAGCAGTCCCCAGACCGCCAGGACCGCACGTCTGCGCCGGGCCATCAGAACGCCCCACCGATATAGCACTCCGGGCGAGCCCGGCGGCGATGGTTGCTGAGGCGAGTTCTCGACGACGGCGGACTTCTGCTGGTTCACGCGTTCTCCCTCCGTAGCGACCACGAATTGATCGCCATATCACGATGTAATCGTTGAGCCGAGATTAATCACACTCTCACTCGATATCAATAGCCTTTCGCCGCTATCATCGCTTTATGGCGATTAATGATGGCGGGGGTTGCCTCGTCGAGACGCAGGGGTTGGATCCGGCGGTGGCCCTGTTCCACAGCCTCTCCGATGCGACACGGTTGGCGATCGTGCACCGGCTGGCGTGCGGGGAAGCGCGGGTCTTGGACCTGATGGCCGGGCTCGGACTGGCTCAGTCAACGGTATCGGCGCACGTAGCGTGCCTGCGCGACTGCGGGCTGGTCGTGGGCCGCCCGCAAGGGCGGCAGGTGTTCTACAGCCTGGCCCGCCCGGAGTTGATGGACCTACTCGCCTCGGCAGAGACCTTGCTCGCGGCGACAGGCAATGCGGTGGCGTTGTGCCCGAACTACGGCACCGACTCCACCACCGAGACGGAGAGCGCGGAGGTACGAGCATGAGCGACGCATGCGGCTGCGGCCACGACGAACCCGCCGGTGACGGCGAGGCCGAGGAACGCGAACCCGAAAAGCTCTGGGAAGTCAGTGAACTGCGCGCCGCCGCGGTCGCCGGAGTGCTGCTGGTCGCGGCACTGATCGTCGGCTGGACCGGCGGCCCACGCGCCGTCGAGTTGGGGTTGGAGATCGCCGCACTGCTCGTCGGTGCATACACCTTCGTCCCCTCCACGCTCAAACGGCTGGCCAAGGGCAAGATCGGTGTCGGCACGCTGATGACGATCGCCGCGATCGGCGCGGTGATCCTCGGCGAGGTCGGCGAAGCCGCCATGCTGGCGTTCCTGTTCTCCATCAGCGAGGGCCTCGAGGAGTACGCGGTCGCGCGCACCCGCCGCGGGCTGCGCGCCCTGTTGAACCTGGTACCGGACCGGGCCACCGTGCTACGCGACGGCACCGAAACCGTCATCGCCCCTGCCGAGCTGCGCGTCGGGGATCGGATGCTGGTGCGCCCCGGTGAGCGGGTCGCGACCGACGGGGTGATCGTCGACGGGCGTAGCGCGCTGGATGTTTCGGCGATCACCGGCGAATCGGTACCGGTAGAAGCCGGGCCGGGCGCGGAGGTGTTCGCCGGGGCGATCAACGGCACCGGTGTGCTGACCGTCGAGGTCACCACGACCGCCGAGGACAACTCCCTGGCACGGATCGTGCGGATCGTGGAGGCCGAGCAGGCCCGCAAGGGCGACGCTCAACGCTTGGCCGACAAGATCGCCAAACCGCTGGTGCCCGGCATCATGATCGCCGCCACAGCCATCGCGGTGATTGGCGCGCTCTTCGGGGATCCGGTCACCTGGATCGAACGTGCGCTGGTGGTGCTGGTCGCCGCCTCACCGTGCGCGCTGGCGATCTCGGTGCCGGTGACCGTGGTCGCCGCGATCGGTGCGGCGAGCAAGCTGGGTGTGCTGGTCAAGGGCGGTGCCGCACTCGAGGCGATGGGCCGGGTGCGCGAGGTCGCGCTGGACAAGACCGGCACGCTGACGGCGAACAAGCCTGCCGTCGTCGAGATCGCCGCCACCGGCGGTGTGCACGGGGACCGGGTGCTGGCGGTCGCGGCCGCGCTGGAATCGCGCAGTGAACATCCCCTCGCCCGCGCCATCCTCGCCGCCGTCGACACCGTCACTCCCGCCACCGACGTCGAGGCGGTCACCGGTGCCGGGTTGACCGGCCGCGTCGACGGACGCCGGGCGCGGCTGGGCCGTCCGGGCTGGATCGAACCGGGTGTTCTGGCCGCCGATGTGGAACGGATGCAGCACGCGGGGGCGACCGCGGTGCTGATCGAGCTCGACGGCCAGGTGATCGGTGCGATCGCTGTGCGCGACGAACTGCGGCCCGAGGCACACGAGGTCATCGACCGATTGCACGCGCTGGGAATCCGGGTCTCGATGCTCACCGGTGACAACGCCCGCACCGCCGCCGCTCTGGCCGCTGAGGCGGGGATCGAGGACGTGCACGCGGATCTGCGCCCGGAGGACAAGGCCCACATCGTGGGCGAACTGCGCAGCGACCGGTTCACCGCGATGGTCGGCGACGGCGTCAACGACGCCCCCGCACTGGCAACCGCCGACCTCGGTGTGGCGATGGGCGCGATGGGCACCGATGTCGCTATCGAAACCGCGGATGTGGCGTTGATGGGTGAGGACCTGCGGCACCTGCCGCGGGCTCTCGAGCACGCTCGTCGGGCTCGCCGGATCATGTTGCAAAACGTCGGTTTGTCGTTGGGGTTGATCACGATCTTGATCCCGCTCGCGCTGTTCGGGATTCTCGGGTTGGCGGCGGTGGTGCTGGTGCACGAACTCGCCGAGATCGTCGTCATCGCCAACGGTGTCCGCGCCGGACGCACCAAACCCCTGGCCTCGCTGACCGATTCGGCGGCAAAGCCCGCACCGGTACTGGCCGGAGCGCCCGCGTGACCGCCACCGCGTCGTCTGCTCCCACCGTGTCGCGGTGGGGGCGGCGACTGCGGTGGGTCGCTGCCGCGGCCGCGCTGGCCGGTATCGACCTCACGCTCAAAGCGTGGGCGCAGACCACGCTGGCCGGGGCCCCGATCGAGGCGGGTCCGGTGGACCTTAAGTTGGCGTTCAACCCGGGAGCGGCATTCTCGATCGCCGCCGACGCACCGAGCTGGGTGATGCTCACGCTCACCACGGTGATCACCACCGCGGTCGCGGTCGGCGGATGGGTGGTCGCGCCGCGCGCGAACCTGCTCACCCGCGTCGCGCTCGCCGCGATCCTGGGCGGTGCCGCCGCCAACGTCATCGACCGGGCCCCCGACGGTGTGGTCACCGACTACCTGCACACCGGCTGGTGGCCCACCTTCAACCTCGCCGACACCTTCATCGTGCTCGGCGCGACCGCCCTCATCATCGCCACTCTGATCGGAAACTCCGATGAGCGAGAACCACTCTCACCCGAACACCACGCCGACGACCGGGACTGAGCCGGGCCCGTCACGTCGGTGGGCAGGGCTGGCGGCGCTGGTCGTCGCCCTGCTCACCGTCGGGCTGGACCTGATGGTTCTCAACGTCGCCCTGCCCACCCTGGCCCAAGACCTCGGCGCGAGCACCACCCAGTTGCAGTGGATCGTCAACGCCTACACCCTGGTCTTCGCCGCGCTCATGCTGCCCGCCGGCGGCTTCGGTGACCGCTACGGTCGCAAACGGCTGCTGCTGATAGGTTTGGTCGCCTTCGTCGCCGCCTGAGGAATAGTCAAATCCTGTGGATCGGGGGTCGTCAGGCGACGTCGGACACCGGAGTGTCGGGCGAGGGTT
>BAAAJU010000010.1:0-2254 GCA_039527305.1 Gordonia sinesedis
GACGCGTGATCAGTAGAAACAAGGTACTTTTTTGGACAGTATGGATAGCAAATAGTAGCACTGCCACAATTACTTCAGTGCATGTGTGAGGAAGGAGTTGAACCAAGATGCATTAAGCAAAACCCAGGGATCATTAATCAGGCACTCCTCAATTGCTTCATATAGCCCTCCAAGATCGAAGGTTCCAGGTTCCAGGTTATCCCTAAGTGCCTGAACAATGAGAAGCAATTTTCTCGATTCGGCCGAAAACCCCTCAAGTTGCGGAGAAGCATATAGACTGTTGAATACAGACTTTGCCAGTAAGGCCCTGCACACTTTTCCAATAGAGCCTTCCTCCACTCCCCCGGGTGACTCCCCGATTGGCCATGTTTCCGATTTGTTTTCAAAAAATTCCTTTGTCATGTCTTTCTCTTTGACAGAAGATTCGGCCTCAATCATGCTCTCAATCTGCTGAAGAGATTGAAGAAGGCAGCGCCTCATTTCCATGCCCCATTTCATCTTGATCTTGGAGGTCCCATTGGTCCTCACATATAGGAACATGGGCCTCGACACTTGGCCTATCGCAGTCCTCAAGAGCATGTCTCCTATTTCAAGAACACAGTATTTTTCCCATTTGTGTGGCTCCAGTCTCGGGTCAGTGAGTGAGAATTCCATACTTACGAAGTTCACCACATCAGTATCATTTCTCAAATGAGACCTCCCTTTTATAATGAACCCATACAGGTTTGTTTTCCGTCTTCCTTCTTTGGTCCTACATTTGCTTATCATTGGGATCAGCTGAAAGTCATCCATGGCTGCACAGGATGCATTGAGCAAGGCCGTATTTATGTACACTCCCTTCATTATGTATTCAGTAGCTCTGCAGTGAGACACTTCAGCTGTAAAATAGTTCCTCCTCATGCTTGCGATAATTTCAATCGGGGCAACATCTTCTCCTATTTCATCAAGTTCTATCCAGCTTGAATCAGTCAATTCACATGCCTTATTGAATTCATTTTGAACCCAGCTCGCTAGAGATCTGGGTTTTGGCTCATCACTGTCATACTGTTTAAGGTCTCCGACGTCTTTGCAATCATCAAAGTCTACTTTTTCTGGTGCCATATTTTCACCGAGTGCCCACTTCAATTGGCTTGTTCTCTTCATGTTCTTTGTCCTTGGGATCTTCTCTTCATTCTCAATGTCTTGTAGCTCTGCTAACACCTGCTTCCAAGCCATTAGGTAATTGGAATTTATGCCCTTTTCATGTGGTTTGACTATGTTAGGCTCTTTCCAGCCAAAGAATGTCTTCATGCATTTGATTGCATCATATAATGGTATTCCCTCCCCCTCGTGGCTCGGGTCTTCAATACTTAATTTCAGAGCATCCATCAACAGGAACTTTGACCGCTGATGGCAAAGAGGTCCATCAGGTAATCTGAGGGGGCGTGGTGTCGTCCTCAAGAAAGGTTCAATTTGGGCGTTCACTTCTTTTGACATTTGAGAAAGCTTGCCCTCAATGCAACCGTTCGGCTCGAATCCATCTACATATGCTCTAAAGTTTTCAAGACTGGAGAAGTTCGGTGGGAGACTTTGGTCGGCAAGCTTGCGCATAGTTCCTGTAATCTCAAACTTTTCTTCAATTGTCTCTTCGCCTCTTTCGGACTGACGAAAGGAATCCCATAGACTCCTACTGGCCATTTCTTGTCTTATAGTGAAAAGCCTAGTTTTGATTCTTGCTCTGCTCTCTTCGTCAAGAGTGTAGTCCGCTTTGGTGGCCATCTCCTCTCCAGTGAATGAAAAGATGTGAATGTGTGTCTTCTCAGATTTTATTTTGTTGGCTTTCTCTAGGTAGTATATGTGGACTTCCCTCCGTGTTACTCCAATTTCAACGAACCGGTTCTCTTTGTAATCATACAAATCGGGAAGAAATTTGGGCTTCTCTACCCCTGTTGTGTTACATATACTGTTCACTACTGTCCAGGCCATGATTCGGTCTCTTCCTTCAATTATCTCAAATCGGTGCTTCAATAGTGCATTCGGGTCACCAGATTCTACAATTATTGATTCACCTCGCTCATCGATGAAATGGAAATCAGAATACATGAAACAGACTTCCAGATGTGTGCATATTGCAGCAAACTTGTTAGTTTCGATTTTCGGATCTTCCCCATATTCTTTCATTGCCTTTTCCGCAAGCTCGACGATCATTGGATTGAAGCATTGTCGCACAAAGTCTTCCATTTTGGATCAGTACCTGCTTTTGCTGATCACGCGT
>BAAAJU010000011.1:0-297088 GCA_039527305.1 Gordonia sinesedis
ACCAGTCCCGACCCCCTTGGCGTCGCGCCTAACCCGGCGTCGGCCACCGCCTACGTCCACAACCCCTACACTTGGGCCGACCCCCTCGGCCTCAACGCACACCCCAGAGCAAAGGCGCCCAACGTGGCCCCAAACCGTTTGGTCAAGGGCCGCACAACCAGAAGATCAGGGAAGTGGGCGATCTTGCTGAGAAACGCGGGGATAGAATAATCGGCGGCGGCCAACGTGAAGGTAGCCCAGAGGCAATTATTCGAACGGACGGAGGGTTGAAAGGTTCCAGGCGGCCCGACGTGCTCGCTGAGCGCCCGGACGGCTCCATTTATGGAGTTAACGTGGGACGACAGGAAATGCGTACGGGGCTTCCCGTCAAGCGCGAACGGGAAGCCATCGGCGACCTTGAGCAATACGGCGGCCTTGAGATGCATTATGTTCCCTACAACTTGCGACCATAGCTGGACGGCTTGAGCTTTCCCGGCTTCGAGCCCCGCTTACTTAGGAGGCGTTAGAGGAAATTGGCACGGACTAGCTTCCAGCTTTTTGACAGCCCGACTGGTCTCGCGGCCTTCGTAGTTGAACAGTCCATCATACGGCACTTTGATATTGTTGATCGATATGCTGAGTCGTCTCGTTCCATGGATATTGAGGATCTTCGCCGGACGATCACGAACGAATCTCCGCGGTCGGTCGTCATTGAGCTGGTTCCGCAGCCCGGCGCGGCAAGCGAGAGCTTTGGTCGAGGCACGATCGTGATTGGGGCGGTGTCTTCGGGTGTCCTAATTGAATCCAGATATGGTGCAGAATGGGACGGTAACGACTCGGCAGCTAGACGATATTGGATCGGAATCCGCCAAGATCTTCGTAAGAGATGCTTTTCAGGCGGCTGGGGCTTGAATGCAGACGGGCAACAATTCGAGACGAAACTCTTCTATACACAGTCCGCTTTGGATTTGCATCAAGACGGCGTCAGCTGGAGGCAGCTACCCGGCGGCATTTCTTTCTCTCCAAGTGGGAGCTGATAGGATTTCCTACGCCGGAATGGTATTCGATCGGCTGGGGCGCGGGTTTGTACGTCGGCGATGTGCTGACGGACCGCTATACCGACTGCGCACCACAGTGGTAGCGCAGTCCTGCCGGTGGAAAAACCGAGATTAACTACCATTATCCAGCGGTGATGGTGATAATCGTCCGATTAATAGCATAGAGGCGATGACGCAGGTGCCAATGGATGCGGTGCTGTCGGAGATTAAAGAGCCAGACCCAGCCGGTACTACTTTGTCGACAGGCTGGAACACGAACTTATTCGGTCTTGCAACCGTACCCAGTAAGACCAGTATCGACATAATGCGCATCAGCCGAATTGGAGGAACTGGTGACTGGGGGCGATTACCCGGGGGCTGTGACGGCACAGAAGCCGCAGCGAAAAAACCTTAAGAACGGCGATATACTTTCCATCCATCTCAAGACTGACGATTATCTCTTCGCGAGGGTTCTCGATGATTACCCATTGGCGAGTGGGGTAGCGGTCCTGATCGATGTATACGACGTGATTTTAGGTTCGGACGATCCGGAACCTGCTCGGCCACTACTTGTTCCTAAGAACAGGCTCTTGCCGCCCACATATGCAATCTGGGCGTTGTGCAAAGAGGGTTTCGCTCGAACTGTCGCCAACTGGCCCTTGACGACCGAAGATTTCGCAAGGCCGCTGAAGTTTATTTCAACGTCGGCTGACCGTGGCCCTGAATCGGCCGAGTATGTGCCGGGCGAGCGGTCGTTTCGGTTAGTTGATCGCGGGATCGATTCTAGGTTTATCGTCGATGAACAGGATAATCCCGTATCCGCTCCCCGCCCTCCCTACGGGCGAGGTGGAATGCGTATCGCAAATGATGGTCGGGTCGCTGAGTGGATCACTCAGACTTTGGAGGCTGGTGGACCGGTTCATCGTCTGGAGTGATTGGTGAAGTCGTTTGCGGTCTGCCCTGCTACTGAAGTGCCGTGGGTTTCATTCCGACCAGTTTGGTGGGGCCGGTGTGTGTGTGTGCCAGGGTGCTTCGATGGAGTGAGAGAGGTCGCATGACGTTCAAGGAGCAGTTCGCTGCGAATAACGGAGATCCGATCGAGGTGGACGGTATACGGATCTCCCCGTTGTACGAGTTGTCTATACCGGTAGACGCGGATCTGAGAATATCTATTACTAGCTCGGCTGATTGGGCGGTTCAGGGAATACGTGCGCGAATCCGGAGCGGTGAGATGTCCGTTGGCAAAACACGGTCGGACGATTTCGTGTTCTGGCACGACACGGCGCCACCGTCGTTCTCGGTTCGCATATGGCGAGCGTCAGCTATGACGAGAGTACGCATCCGGAATATCTGGCGCTCCGACTCTGGCGAAATCGTCCACGCGTGGTCCGGTAATTCCGGGATGATAGTAGAGGGCGATCCTTTCGCTGATCGAGGTGCGATCTTTCGTTGTGCGAGTCTTAACGAGACGGCTGCGATGACATTCGACGATGTAGTGTTTCGAGCGTCTGTGAACTACCTCTAGGTCGAGTCTAGCCATAGATAGCTTCAGGTACTCGGAGCGGCGGAGTGGGGCTGAGCGAGCCCCCGTGCTGCGGGTTGTCGTTCATGCCTAGGCGAGGAAACCTCTTTCTCGCAGTGCCCGCTCACCGTTGCTCGACTGCGCGTCAAGGCTCAACGGCTTTGGTTCTTGCGCGCGGTTGAGGTGCGTGTGAGACGACAGCCCGTTCGATTTACGTTTACCTGACGTTCATTTCACGATGCTTCGCCTCAATGCGCCTTGAATGACGGACCTCCGAGTTGCCCTGGCATCCCGATGCGGTAACCTCCGAGCCGTGCAGCGTGGTCGGGAACTTCGGGGACGGTGGCTCATCATGGTGAGCCTCGTCACTGCCGTCATGCTCCTGTCGGCGTGTTCGTCGCGGCTGGGCCAGGACGAGGAGAAGCCGGAGGAGCGTGAGGTGCCATCGCTGCAGCTCAAGGCCTGGTCTGAGCTGCACGCAGGGCCCTATGACGTCCCCGAGCGCGCCCTCCGCTCCTATGCGTACGCCTCAGCGGCCATGAACAAGGCCAATCCCGGCTGCGGCATCGGGTGGTCAACACTCGCCGCGATTGGCGACGTATCCAGCGACAACGGAACGGCGAGCGGTGCGTCGATAGACCCTAATGGGCGGGCCACGCCCGAGTTGCGCGACCTGACACAAGCGAATCCGCGCAACGCCGAACCGATCGCCGACACCGATGCTGGCCGATACGACGGTAGCTCCCGCACGGATGTGACCATGGGGCCGATGCAGATCTTGCCCAGCCGGTGGGAGCAGTTCGCGACCGATGCGGACAACGACGGCAAGGCCGATCCCGACAACATCGACGACGCAACATTGACCGCCGCACGATTCCTCTGTGCGTCGGGTGGCGACCTTCGGCAGTCAGACGGGTGGGCGCGTGCGGTTTCACAGTTCAATTCCACGCCCGGCTTCCTGCAGAAGGTACATGCGCAGGCCGCCATTTACGGACGTTGATCGGGGAACATTCGTGACGATTGACAACAACCACAGGTCTTGGCGTGCACGGCGGGTAATGCCGCATCGGCGCAGGCGTGTGACCTCCGCGACCGTGATGGGCGTGGTGGCGGCCATGGCGATCGCCGGATGCTCCTCCAATAGCGGAAGCAACAGCCAGCAGAAGGTCGACCTCGACGGGCAGGCGCAGCTGTCGGTTCCCAACGTGGCGCAGGCCGGGATGATCGTCCCGCCGGCGCCCGTCGTGCCCGAACTACCCAAGGCTCCCGCTGCTCCCGCTGCACCGGAGGCGCCGACATCACCCGACGCGCCGACGTCGCCGGGTACCGGCGGAGCACCGATGGCGCCGGGCCCAGACCTCTACCCCGCGCCCAAGCCGGAGGCGGTCGGCGAACAGCGCGGAAACGGCCAGCCGAACACCAAGGGCGGCGTCACCAACGCATTCGTCGCCAAGCTGACCGGCGCCAACTCGGTCGACCACACCGATACCAAGTGGGGCGTTGCCGGCGCCGGCAACGCGGTGATGTGGGACAACGGCAACGGCCAGGTGCTGACCATGTTCGGCGACACCTTCGGTACGCCACGTCCCCGCGGCGAGGAGAGCGACCAACCGCCGCTGGTCAGTGGCCAAGGGTTCAACCTGCCGGTCATGCCCAAGGAGATCCCCTTCCCGGCGCTGCCGTACGTCAACCTCAAGCAGGGCGGCAAGCAAGGCTCCGGCTTCGCCGGCGACACCGGTACCCGCGCACCCACCGGATTCGATTGGCGCGTCAACACTCTCGCGTACAGCTCGACGCGAGACCTCCGTCAGTTCAGCTACAGCGGGTTCCTCACCGACCGCGACAAGCATGCCCGCGAGGTCATTCCGGCACGGCGGGTGAACGGGAACGAAATCACGACTCTGCCGACGTCGGGCATCTCCATCAATGGGGTGCAGTACGTGTCCTACGCGTCGGTCCGCCAGTACGGCCCGGCACCCGGGTCGTGGACATCGAACTATTCGGGAATCGCGGTATCCCGGGACAACGGCGCAACCTGGCGAAAGTCGGGAAGTGCGTTCTGGAGCAATGCCGGCCCCGCACGCAATTTCCAGATGCCGGCGCTCGCTCGACGCGGCGGCATGGTGTACATGTTCGGCACCGAGCAGGGCCGCGTCGGCGGAGTCTATGTCGCCCGCGTCCCGGCCGGTCAGATCCTCAACAAGTCGGCCTACCAGTACTGGAATGGCCGCGGCTGGATGCGCGGTCTGACCGCGGAGCCACGACCGGTGGTGTCGGGTGGCGTCGGCGAAGTGTCGGTGCAGTGGAGTCCGTCGCTGCAACGCTGGATCATGCTGTCCACCGACGTCTTCAACAACGGCATCGTGGTGCGACAGGCGGCCAATCCGCAGGGCCCCTGGACGTCGGCGCAGGTGGTCGCGTCCGGTGCGAACTACCCGTCGATCTACGGAGCCAGCATTCACCCCTGGTCCAAGGGCAACGATCTGTACTTCACCATGTCGCAGTGGTCGAGCTACAACGTGTACCTGATGCACGCCACCATTACCCGGCAGGGGATTCCGGCGCCGCGGCCAGGAGTGCCGGAGATTCCGCTCCCCGGAGGTGCCCGTATCCCGCAGGGCCCAGCCCCGGACCTGAACGTGCCGAACCTCCCGAACCTGCAACTGCCGAAGTCCATGGAGGGCCCGCGCAATAACCCGAACGCGCCGCGCGGCCCCGGAGGCTAGCAGCGCGTCGGCCCGCGTCGCCGAGCCTAGCGAGAGTCGACCGGTTCCCGCTCACCCATCGCCTTCCCGCTCACCGAATCCGATGAGCGGGAACGGAATGGGTGAGCGCGGGGGCGTGGAAGCGAGCGACGCATCCCCGAGCGCGGAGCGGCCAGCACCCCGGCGGCGCAACCGGCGATCACCAGTGCCGCGCCGCCGATCTCGACGGCGCTCGGTACCTCACCGAGGATGAGCCAGGCGGCGGTGATGCCGACGACGGGCACCAGCAGCGACAGCGGAGCGACCCGGCTCGCCGGATACCGCGACAGCAGCGACGTCCACAGCCCCGACCCGGCGATGGTGCCCAGCAGCACCACATAGGCGAGACCGACCAGCGCGATCAGTCCGGTCGACGTACCGACCGTCGCAAGCGCGTGCACACCCGCCGACGGTCCTTCGACCGCCACGCTGAGCAGCAGGAACGGAATCGGCGGCACCACCGACATCCACAGCGTCATCCGTAGCGCGTCGTCCGGGCGGGCGAGGCGGCTGCCGATGTTGCCGAACGCCCACGACAGTCCGGCCAACACGGTCAGCAGCAACGGCACGACGATCCCGACGCCGAGCGCACCGTTGCCGGCGCGGTCGACGCCGATCAGCGCGATGCCGCCGACGGCCACCAGGATGCCGATCACCTGCGCGGGCACCATCCGCTCCCGCAGGAACAGCACACCGAGCAGCACGGTGAACGGCGCCGACGTCTGCAGCACCAGCGACGCCAGTCCGGTCGGCATCCCGAGATCCATCGCGAGGAACAGGAAGGCGAACTGTCCGAAGCCAAATCCGAACGCGTACAACAGGAACCATCGCACCTGCACCCGAGGGAAGCGGACGAACACGATCACCGGAACGGCCATCACCGCAAACCGCAGCGCGGCGAAGAAGAACGGCGGGAAATGGTCGAGGCCGACACGGATCGCGATGAAGTTCAGTCCCCACAGCACGACGACGGTCAGGCCGAGCAGGCGGTCACGGGCGGTCATCTGACCATCATGCGAGGTCCAGTCAGTGAAGCACAAACGAAATATGCTGCACTATCCATTCAGAAATTCTGAACAGAGGAGGACATCGCCCACGCGCTCCTCTGACGGCCCCGGTTGCTCGCCGGGGTTACCGCCGGTCGCTCAGCGCCAGCCGAGAGCGGGTGCGACGTAGGTGAGGATCGACTCCATCACATGCGCGTTGTACTCCACGCCAAGCTGATTCGGCACCGTTAATAGCAGGGTGTCCGCCGCGGCGATCGCCTCGTCCTCGCGGAGCTGCTCGATCAACTTGTCCGGCTCGTCGGCATAGGAGCGACCGAACCGTGCGGTCGAGCCGTCGATGACACCGACCTGGTCGTTGTCCTCACCGCCGCGGCCGAAGTAGGCGCGATCCCGGTCGTCGACGATGGCGAAGATGCTGCGGCTCACCGACACTCGCGGTTCACGCGGCCAGCCCATCTCCTCCCACTTCTTGCGGAACAGCTCGATCTGCTCGGCCTGCAACTGGTGGAAGGGCACGCCGGTGTCCTCGGTCAGCAGCGTCGACGACATCAAGTTCATCTCCTTCTCCGCCGCCCACTCCGCGGTCGCGCGGGTGCCCGCGCCCCACCAGATCCGGTCGCGTAGCCCCTCCGAATAGGGTTCGATCCGCAACAGCCCCGGGGGATTCGGGAACATCGGTTGCGGATTGGGTTCGGCGAACTCGGCGCCGTCGATCACCTTCAGAAACACATCGGTGTGCTGCCGGGCCATATCGGCATCCGACTGTCCCTCGGCCGGGACATAGCCGAAGTACTTGTAGCCCTCGATGACCTGCTCGGGCGATCCGCGGCTGATGCCGAGCTGCAGCCGGCCACCGGTGATCAGGTCGGCGGCGCCGGCATCCTCGGCCATATACATCGGGTTCTCGTACCGCATGTCGATCACGCCGGTGCCGATCTCGATGCGACTGGTGCGCGCGCCGATCGCGGCGAGCAACGGGAACGGCGAACCGAGTTGTCGGGCAAAGTGATGCACCCGAAAGTAGGCGCCGTCGGCGCCGACCTCTTCGGCCGCGACGGCCATGTCGATGGATTGCAGCAGAGTGTCGGAGGCGGTGCGCGTCTGCGAACCGGGTGCCGACGACCAGTGCCCGAACGAGAGGAAGCCGATCTTCTTCATGGTTCCTTCCTACGCGATCATTCCCGACGCTACGCAGCTTCGCTCTACCCCCGTGACAAATTTGACGCATCCGAACCGCCCCGGCGAACCGGATCGCCGTAGGGTCGCTTCATGGAGGTCAAACGTCTACGGCTGCTTCGTGAATTCGCCGACCGCGGCTCGGTCGGCGCCGTCGCCGACGCGATGCACATGACGCCGTCGGGGGTGTCACAGCAGTTCAAGACGCTCGCCAGGGAGGCGGGGGTGGAGATCCTCGTCCAGGACGGCCGCGGGATTCGCCTGACGCCCGCAGGTGAGGCACTGGTGCTGCGGGCCGACGAGGTCATCGCCGCGGTGGAACGGGCACACGAGGAGATGGCGTCCTACCGCTCGGGCGCGACCACCGTACGGCTGGCGATGTTTCCGTCCGGTGCGGTGCTGCTGTTGCCGTCGGTCCTCGACCGGGCAAGCACGAGCGGCATCCGCGTCGTCGGTTCCGAACTGGACGTCGGCTACCCCGACGCACCCCCGGCGCTCGCCGACTTCGACATCGTGGTCACCCACCGGGACGAGCGGACGGCGGCGGCCCGGGCGCCGCGGGTGCGGGTCACCGAGCTGATGCGTGAACCCATCGACGTGGTGGTCGCATCGACTTCGGCGCTGGCGCAACGGGAATCGGTCGAGGTCGGTGAGCTTGCCGATCACGACTGGATCAGTGTGGAGGGCGGCTTCCCGGTCGATGACGTGCTGCTGTCGATCTCCGCGGCGACCGGGGTGGTGCCGCGGGTCACCCAGCGCATGCTCGACTTCGCGACCATCGAATCCCTGGTGGCCGCCGATCACGGCATCGCGCTGATGCCGCGGTTCGCGGTGCACCATCCCGGCGTGCGGCGGCTCGAGCTGAAAGGCGTTCGGGCGGCACGAGTCTACGAGGCGTTCACCCGGCCAGACGACCGGCGGGCGGGCGTCCGGCGCGTGCTGAATCACCTGACCGAGGCGTCGAACGCGGCGGCCCAACGTGCCGCCGCCGGGCACACCCCCGAATGAAGGGATGGGCCCGGCGGCAGCATCCGTGCGTTACGGCGCCCAGGTGCGGGGTGCGGCGTCGGTGGTCTCGTCGCCCTGGCCGGTCGATGCTGTCACCCGGTGCGCGCGGTTGACCGCGGACACCACGGCCCGCAGCGACGCGGTGGTGATCGATGACGCGACGCCGACGCCCCACACCGTTTCGCCGTTGACCTGAGCCTCGACATACGATGCGGCGCTGGCATCGTCACCCGCGGTGAGGGCGTGCTCGCTGTAGTCGAGGATGCGGACATCGAAGCCGACCGTGGACAGCGCGTCGACGAAGGCGGCGAGCGGACCGTTACCGCTGCCGCTGATCTCCCGTTCGGTGTCGTCGACCTTGACCACCGCGGTGATGTGGTCGTCGCCGCCGTCCACCTCGGAGGCGTCGACCCGCTGCCGGATCCGCTCCAGCGGGCGTACCGGGTGCAGGTACTCCTCGGCGAAGACGTCCCACATCTCCTTGGGCGACACCTCGCCGCCCTCGCCGTCGGTGATCTTCTGGATCTCGCGGCTGAACTCGATCTGCAGCCGCCGCGGCAGGCTCATACCGTGATCGGCCTTCATGATGTAGGCGACGCCGCCCTTGCCGGACTGGCTGTTGACCCGGATGACCGCCTCGTAGGTCCGGCCGACATCCTTGGGGTCGATCGGCAGGTACGGCACCTGCCACAGTAGGTCGTCGACGTCCGAATCCGCCTCGTCCGCATCGATTTTCATCTGGTCGAGACCCTTGTTGATGGCGTCCTGGTGGCTGCCGGAGAACGCCGTGTACACCAGGTCGCCGCCGTACGGGTGGCGCTCGGGGACGCCGAGCTGGTTGCAGTACTCGACGGTGCGCCGGATCTCGTCGATGTCGGAGAAGCTGATCTGCGGATCGACGCCGCGGCTGAACAGGTTCATGCCGAGCGTCACCAGGCAGACGTTGCCGGTGCGTTCACCGTTGCCGAACAGGCAGCCCTCGATCCGGTCGGCACCCGCCTGATAGCCGAGTTCGGCTGCGGCGACGGCGGTTCCGCGGTCATTGTGCGGGTGCAGGCTGAGGATCACCGCATCGCGGCGGGCCAGGTTGCGGTGCATCCACTCGATCGAGTCGGCGTATACATTCGGCGTCGCCATCTCCACGGTCGCCGGCAGGTTGATGATCATCGGCCGTTCCGGTGTCGGCGCGATGATCTCGGTCACCGCGTCGCAGACCTCCTTGGCGTAGGAGAGCTCGGTCCCGGTGTAGGACTCCGGCGAATACTCGTAGCGCCAGTTGGTGTCTGGGTACTTGGCCTGCTCTTCGAGGCACTTGTGGGCGGCATCGGTGGCGATCTTGGTGATCGCCGCCTTGTCGGCGCGGAACACCACCCGGCGCTGCAGCACCGACGTCGAGTTGTAGAAGTGCACGATCACGTTGTCGGCGCCGCGGCACGCCTCGAAGGTCCGCTCGATGAGTTCGTCGCGACACTGGGTGAGTACCTGGATGGTGACGTCGTCGGGAATCGCGTTGTCCTCGATGATTTCCCGGACGAAGTCGTAATCGGTCTGGCTCGCCGACGGGAACCCGACCTCGATCTCCTTGTAGCCCATCCGCACCAGCAGGTCGAACATGCGGCGCTTGCGGGCCGGCGACATCGGGTCGATGAGCGCCTGGTTGCCGTCGCGCAGATCGACCGCGCACCACATCGGCGCGCGGTCGATGACGGCGTCCGGCCAGGTGCGGTCGGGGACGGTGACCTTTTCGACCTCGTCGGCGAACTGGCGATAGCGATGGACGGGCATCGCCGAATTGCGTTGGGTGTTCCAGACGGGCTGCCCGGCCGGAATGGGGCCGGACGGTTCGACGATGCGACTTGCGCCCGAGGTGAAAGCGTCTGCTGCTGCCATGAGGGTCATTCTCCAAAGTGAGTGGGATGACCGGCGCGTGAAGGGGCCCCGCGACGGAGGGCCGGTCGATTCAGACCCCGCCGCGGCGACCGAGCAGGAGGGCGCGCTGCATGCCGGTCACTGTACTCCGGGCCGAGCCCGCCGATCAACCAGCCGGCGCCCTGGCCGTCGTCGCTGCTCATTGCGCTGTCGGGGTCATTCGGCGGCTTCCTCGCGGCGCCGTTCCAGGTCGCGGCGGACGGCGGGGTCGAGCGGGTCGCCGGGGTCGGTCTGCCAGCAGGCGGTCAACGTGTCGTAGCCGATCTGGCAGATGGTCAGGTGGCGCGGCCACCGCTGATGCGCCCACCGGGGTTCGTCGGTCGCGCTGTCGGTGGCCGCCATCTCGGCCTCCAGCAGGGACCACTGCAGGTCCAACCGCGCTGGCAGGGTGTCGGTGGATGCGGCTCCGGTCCGCTCGCCGCGATCGAGGGTAATGCCGGTCTCGTCCAGGACGTCGTCGGTCGCGCGTCGCCAGGTTCGGCGATGGGCGTGCGGCAGTAGCCACCACAGCGCGGCGATCGCGAGCACCGCGCCGAGCACCGTCTCCAGGAGCCGGTCGCGCATCGCCACGGTGATGTCTGATTCTGCGTTGCCCATCAGCATCGCCAGCGGGGTGATGAAGGTGACCGCGACCGAATAGTTGTCGACGATGGTCAGCTCGATGAGCAGGTTCAAAACGGCGATGACGAGGATTAGCGCGGGCACGGTGAGGTCGACGAGGTGGATCAGGGCGTAGACGCCGAGGCCGAGGATGGTGCCCGCCATCCGGTGCGCGCCGCGCATCACCCCGCGAATCCGGTCCGGTCCGAGTTGCAGGATGAGCACGGTCCCGAGGATCGCCCAGTCCGGTCGGGACAGCCCGACGGCCAGAGACACCACGCCAGCGACTCCGGCCGTGAGCATGACGCGCACGGTCGTCACCGTGGCGTGGCTGTGCGGACGGGCGGCGAGCCGCAGCCGGCGGAGGACACCGGGACGACCCAGTGGGGGCGCGAACGGCCCCGGACGGGCGCCGTGCAGCCGGTGCTGAGACTCCCAGAGCTGTTGGGCCAGTTCGGTATCGATCCCGGCGGCATCGTGCAGCGTGCCCCAGGCGTGCAGGGTCGACATCGCCGCTCCGTGCCGACGTCCGGGGTCGGCGGAGCGGTTGCCGGCGAGGTAGTTGTCGACGGCGGCCATCGCGGCCGCGGTGGCCGCTGCCTCCGGACCGTGCGGACGCCAGAGAGCGGGCGCCATCCCGACGATCAACGCGCCGGCGGCACCGGCGGCGGTGGCCACGACCAAGGTGGTCGGCGCGACACCGTGCCGCACCACCACCGTGCAGATACCCGCGGTCAGCACGAAGAAGAACGGCCCGGGTGGGCCGAGTCGCATCGCATTGAGACCGAAGACGGCCGCTCCGGCGCCGACGACCAGCGCGGCCACCACCACCAGATTGGGACCGAAGCCACCGAGGTTGTCGGCCCATTCGCCCAGCCAGCCGTAGGCCGCGGCGACGGCGACGAGAACCGCGGCAGCGGTGGCGATAGCCCGCCACCGGACCCGATAGGGGCGCTTCTCGCCGTAGAGGACGGCGAATCCGCCGAGCGCGGCCAGCAATGCGTCGCGATCGAAACCGATCAGGTAGAGCGTGGCTGCAGGCAGCCCGAACGCGAGGGCGGCGCGGATGGCCGGCGCCCAGCGGCCGCGGATCTGGGGGATGACGAAGAACGACGGCGCGATACGCGGCCGCGGCGGCGGGGTGTGTTGGGGACTGTCTGGGCTACTCATCGGCGTGTCGAGGGTCGAGGCAAGCGCCGCGCGGCGCGGCCGGTCTCTCAGCTTAACCAGCGGGAGCGGACTCGGGCGCTTGCTGGGCAGCGGGTGCCGTGCGGGTGGATGCGGTCTCCGGTGGTTGAGTAGCGGGGAGCGCAGCGAGTCGCGTATCGAAATCACCGCCCGCATAGACGGTGTGCTGGTTTCGATACGCCGCTCGTTCCTCGCGGCTACTCAACCAGCGGGAGCGGGCCGGGCGCTTGCTCGGCAGCGGGTGCCGCGCGGGTGGATGCGGTCTCCGGTGGTTGAGTAGCGGGGAGCGCAGCGAGTCGCGTATCGAAATCACCGCCCGGATCGACAGTGTGCTGGTTTCGATACGCCGCTCGTCCCTCGCGGCTACTCAACCAGCGGGAGCGCCGCTCAGCCCTAGCGAGGAGCGCGTCAGTGGCCGGCGGCGAACGGGGTGCCCCAGTGGCCGCTGAAGGCGACCTCGGCCAGCGGCAGTCGGGTACGCGGCTCGGTGTCGCGTTCGCGGACCTCGGCCGGCACGACGGTGGGGTCGTCGGAGAAGCGCCCGACCGCCAGCAGCACCAGCGGGCGGTAGCCGGCCGGGATGCCGAACGTCTCGGTCACCCGCGCGGCGTCGAAGCCGGCCATCGGGTGCCCGCTGTAACCCAGCGCCACGCTCTGCAGGATCATCTGCGCCACCGCGAGCCCGACGTCGACGCCCGCATAGGTGTGGGCCTTCGCGTCGTCCGGATCGTCGGTGGTGCACACCAGGATCAGTGCCGAAGCGTGCGGGGCCCAGGGCGCGTTGCCCCGGGTGAGTGCGTCCGCCAGGCCGGCGAAGGTGTCATCGCCCCGCCGGCCGACGATGAACCGCACCGGCTGGATGCGGCCCCAGGTGGGTGCCCAGCGTCCGGCGTCGAGAATCTCGGTCAGCGCGGCGTCGTCGATGGTCGCGGTGGGGTCGTAGCCACGCGCGCTGTGTCGTGATGCGATCAGCTCGTGCACGCGGCCCACCCTAGTGGCGGTGCGGTTCCCGCGCGTTGCCGTGCGGCACCCGACGTCGCATCACGACGGTCAGCACCACCGCGAGCACGCTCAGACCGATGACGCTGGCGAGCGACGCCGCGTGGAGCCCGTCGACAAAGGCGAGCCGGGCGGCGTCGGCGAGATCGCTTCCGGCCGTGCCCATCTCGCGGGTGGTGTGCAGGGTCTCCCCCAGGGTGTCGCCGAATGACTGGCCGTCGGCTTGCTGGCGGAACACCAGCGTCGCCAGCGAGCCGAGCAGCGCGAGGCCCAGCGCGGTCCCGAGCTCGAAGCTCGTCTCGGAGATGCCTGATGCCGCTCCGGAGCGCTCGACCGGCACCGACCCGACGACGACGTCGGAGACGATGCTGAACACGATGCCGTACCCGACACCCGCGACCGCCGTCGACGCGAGGTAGACCCACAGCGGACTGGTGGTGGACAGTCCGAGCAGCCCGACGTTGGCGAGGGCGGCGATCCCGACCGCTCCGACGAACGTCGCGCGCGTACCGATCAGCGCGACCACCCGGCTGGCCCCGATGGAGAACGTGGCGACCGTGACCGCCATCGGCAGGCCCGCGGCTGCGGCGGTGAGCACGTCGTACCCGCGTACCGACTGCAGATAGACGCCGGTCAGGTACGACGTGCCGCCGAGCGCCATCATGCCGACCAGGGCGGCCGCGACGGCCGCACTGAACTGCGCGTTCGCGAAGAGCCGCAGATCGAGCAGCGGAGAACGGACGGTCCGTTGCTGCACCAGGAATGCGACCAGCATGACCGCACCGAAGATCCCGATGCCGATGACCAGCGGGTCGACACCGTCGGCGGCCGACGTCTTGACCGCGTAGACCAGCGGCAGGATCGCCAGCATCGACAACACCACGCCGGTCACGTCGAACGGATCGGTGGTGGGCGCGCGGTACTCCGGCACCAGACGCGGTGCGAGGGCGAACAGGACCGCCAGCACCGGGACGTTGATCAGGAACACGACACCCCACCAGAAGTGGTGCAGCAGAACGCCACCCACCACCGGGCCGATGGCGCTGCCGCCGGCGAAGGCCGCGGTCCACACGCCGATGGCGCGGGCCCGGGCGCGGGCGTCGGGGAACATATTCGCGATCAGCGACAGGCTCGACGGCATCAGCGTGGCACCGCCGATGCCCATCAGCGCGCGCGCCGCGATGAGCACCGCGGCGTTCGGCGCGAAGGCCGCGATCACCGACGCGACGCCGAACAGCGCCGCGCCGGCCAGCAGGATGCGCCGGCGGCCGACCCGGTCGCCGACATTGCCCATCGTGATGAGCAGGCCGGCGATCAGGAAGCCGTAGATGTCGAGGATCCACAGTTGCTCGGTCGCCGACGGGTCGAGTGCGTCGGTGATCGACGGGATCGCCAGGTACAGCACCGAGAAGTCCATCGACACCAGCAGCACGGGCAGGGTCAGTACGCCCAGGCCCCACCACGCACGTCGGTCGGCCGCCGGAAGCTGGCGCCGATCGGGGGTGCGAAGGATGGTCATGGCGGGCGCTCCTGAGGGCTGGTGCTGGGTGGACGAGAGGGGTGACGCGGCGACACGCACGCACGGTGCGTACGGCGTACGCAGCAGATGCTACGAGAATGAGTACGCTGTACGCAATCGAGTTATTCCCGATGTGCAGGAGTTGTTGCAGCCGATGCCGACGGCACCGACGTCGAAGCTCACCACTGAGGCGATCGTGGACGCCGCGATCGCCGTTGCGGACGCCGACGGGCTGGCTGCGCTGTCGATGCGCCGGGTCGCCGACGAGCTCGGGGTCGGGGCGATGTCGCTGTACCGGCACGTCGCTGACAAGGATGCGCTGCTCGCGGCGATGGCCGCGGAGGTCGGCCGCCGATTCCCGTATCCGGTGCGCGAACCCGGCCCGTGGACGTGGCGGGAGCGGGTGGCGATTGCGGTCGATCTGGACTGGGCGCTCTATCGACGGCATCCGTGGGTGGTCGTCGCCTATTCGGCGCCGCGATACAGCTTCGGGCCGGAGTCGCTGGCGGCATTGGACTGGCTCGCCGCCGGATTCGCCGAACTCGGGGTCGACGCCACCGAGGCCGTCGAGATGGCGTTGTCGCTGTGGAGTTTTATCAGCGGAGTCGCCCTCGCGGCGGTCAGCGAGGAACTGCTAGGCGCCGAGGCCCCGGCCGAGCGGTCGAGTGGGCTGGCCGACCTGATCGACGGCTGGGCGCCGTCCGACGAGCTACCGCATCTCGCGGCGTTGGCGACCGCGGTCGAGTCCGCCCGACTGACCGATCCCCGCGCCACCCTCGACGCCGGCGTCGGGTACCTCTGCGACGGATTCGAGGCCCGGGCGCGGGCGGGCGGCACTAGCTCCGCTTGACCCAGCTGTCACCGCTGAGCGGCCTGAACCCCCTATCCGGGCTGAGCCCCGCTATTCGCGCCATCTGGGACAAGTTCGGCCGCCGCACCTACATGGCGTGCGGATAGACCGTCAGCATGTGCGCGCCGAACCACGAGCTCCCGACGACGATCGGCACCATCACCGCCACCGCGGCCATGGCTTTCGCGCGGGCCAGGGTGATCGCGAGCGGAACCAGTAACACGAACGCCGGCAACAGCAGTCGGGGCCGGCTCATCATCAGCCCGCTGGATAGCACGATCGAGGCGACCACCAGCGTGCCGTAGACCAGCACCGGCCAGGGCAGTCGTGCCCAGATAGCTACGGCCACCACGACGATGGTGATCACCATGATCCACGAGGTCGCCACTGGAGCGACCTCACCGGAGTCGACCAGCGCATCGTTGACGAAGTTGAACGCCGCGACACCGCCGTCGAATCGGGTGCCCCAGCCTTCGGTCTGAATCTGGAACCAACCGGTCGGCGACCCGGTCCGTACCCACACGACGATCAGGTAGCCCACGTAGCCGAGCGGGCTCAGCACCACCGCCAGCCAGGCGCGAAAACCGTCGCGGTAGGCCAGCATCGCCGCGAGCATCACCACGCCGATAACCACGATCGCCGTCGGACGCACCGTCCCGGCCGCACACGCGGCCAGCCCTGCGACGAGCCAGTGCCGCTCCAGCACACCGACCAGTGCCCACACCGCAAGCGCACAGAACAGCGCCTCGGTGTACGCCATATTCAGCACCACCGCCATCGGCGACGCCGCGAAGATCACCACCAGGAACAATCCGACCCGCTCGGGCCGCACGGCCGACGCGTTCTCCCGCAGCAGTGGCGACCGATTCGTCATAGCGCGGGTACACAGCACCCCGAGCCGGTAGGCGCCCGCCGCGGCGAGACAGCCGAGCACGAGATTGAGGGCCAGCGCCGCACCGAACGGGGTGACCAGCGGCAGCTTCGCGACGAGTCCGACCAGATACGGGTAGCCGGGGAAGAACGCGAACGCGGTATCCGCACCGTGGATGCCGCGCGCGTCGGTCAGGTCGAACGGGACGCCGGTATACCCATATTCGGCGATGGCCAGCATCCACTTGCCGTCCCACACCGACAGCGCCGTCCCCAGCGAGGTATCGCGCAACATGGCGAACCGGGCCAGCACGACGATCCCGACCGCCCGCACCACGAGGTAGACGAGAACCGGGGTCACCCACCACCGCAAGCCGCCGAGATCGCGCCCGGTCGCCGCCTGCCGCGCGGCGGGCGAGCCATCGCTGTGCTGCTCGTCACGGGTGTCCCCGCCGTCGGAACGTGTGCTGGTGGTGGCTCGGCTGGACACCCCGCGATGGTAAGCGACCGCACTCCCGACGCCCACGGCTCGGGCCTCCGATGCGGCCGCCGGTAAGGTTGTTGCGGCAATCGGTACGCACCCGCATGTCACGGCGTGCGTGCGCACACGTTCTCCCTGGGAGGTACTCCACGTGGCACTCGTGGTGCAGAAGTACGGCGGATCGTCGGTCGGCTCGGCCGAGCGGATCCGTCGTGTCGCCGAACGCATCGTCGAGACCAAGAAGCAGGGGCACGACGTGGTGGTGGTGGTGTCGGCGATGGGTGACACCACCGACGAGCTGCTGGACCTCGCGAAACAGGTGTCGCCGGCGCCGCCGGCCCGCGAGATGGACATGCTGCTCACCTCCGGCGAGCGGATCTCCAACGCACTCGTCGCGATGGCGATCAGCTCGCTGGGTGCGCACGCGCAGTCGTTCACCGGTTCCCAGGCGGGCGTGATCACCACCAGCAGCCACGGCAAGGCCAAGATCATCGACGTCACGCCGGGTCGGGTCCGCGCGGCCCTGGACGAGGGCAAGATCGTGCTCGTCGCCGGCTTCCAGGGTGTCTCCCAGGACACCAAGGACGTCACCACGCTGGGCCGTGGTGGTTCCGACACCACCGCCGTCGCCCTGGCCGCCGCGCTCGAGGCCGACGTGTGCGAGATCTACACCGACGTCGACGGCGTCTACACCGCCGACCCGCGCATCGTCGCCGACGCCTGCCGGCTGGAGACGGTCTCCTTCGAGGAAATGCTCGAACTGGCCGCGTGCGGCGCCAAGGTGCTGATGCTGCGGTGCGTGGAATACGCCCGGCGATACAACGTTCCCGTTCACGTGCGCTCGTCGTACTCGACCAAACCCGGCACGCTCGTGACCGGATCGATGGAGGACATCCCCGTGGAAGAAGCGATTCTCACCGGCGTCGCACACGACCGCAGCGAAGCCAAGATCACCGTCGTCGGCATCGACGACAAACCGGGCTACGCGGCCAAGGTCTTTCGCGCCGTCGCCGAGGCCGAGATCAACATCGACATGGTGCTGCAGAACATCTCGAAGGTGGACACCGGCAAGACCGACATCACCTTCACCCTGCCGCGCGAACTCGGCCCGGTCGCGGTCGAGAAACTCACCAAGCTGCAGGACGAAATCGGGTTCACCGAACTGCTTTTCGACGATCACATCGGCAAGGTGTCGCTCGTCGGCGCCGGCATGAAGAGCCACCCGGGCGTAACGGCCACATTCTGCGAGGCGCTGTCGGATGCCGCGGTGAATATCGAGCTGATCTCCACCTCGGAGATCCGGATCTCCGTGCTCTGCCGCGACACCGAACTCGACGACGCGGTGCGCGCGCTGCACGCCGCCTTCGACCTCGGCGGCGAGGAAGAAGCCGTCGTCTACGCCGGAACGGGGCGATAACCATGGGTGTGAAGATCGGAGTCGTCGGCGCCACCGGGCAGGTCGGCGCGGTCATGCGAACCCTGTTGGCGGAGCGCAAGTTTCCGGCGGACGAGGTGCGGTTCTTCGCCTCGCCCCGCTCGGCCGGAAAGTCGTTGCCGTGGGGGGACGGTGAGATCGTCGTCGAGGATGCCGCCACCGCGGATCCGTCCGGACTCGACATCGCGCTGTTCTCCGCGGGCGCGACGATGTCTCGTGACCAGGCACCGCGTTTCGCCGACGCCGGAGTCACCGTGATCGACAACTCGTCGGCATGGCGGAAGGACCCCGATGTGCCGCTGGTCGTGTCCGAGGTCAACGGCGAACTGGCGCAGAATCCGCCGAAAGGCATCATCGCCAACCCGAATTGCACGACGATGGCCGCGATGCCGGTACTCAAGCCGCTGCACGACGAGGCGGGCCTGCGCCGGCTGATCGTGTCGTCCTACCAAGCGGTTTCCGGTAGCGGGCTGGCCGGTGTGGAAGAGCTCGCCGGGCAGCTCCGGGCGGGCATCGACGATGCCGAGAAGCTGGTGCACGACGGGTCGGCCGTCGAGTTGCCCGCTCCCGACAAGTACGTCGCGCCGATCGCGTTCAACGTGTTGCCGCTCGCCGGGTCGCTGGTCGACGACGGCTCGGGGGAGACCGACGAAGATCAGAAGCTACGCAACGAATCCCGCAAGATCCTTGGCCTCCCTGACCTGCTAGTGAGTGGCACGTGCGTACGGGTTCCGGTGTTCACCGGCCACTCGTTGTCGATCAACGCGGAATTCGACCGGCCGCTGTCGGTGGAGCGGGCGAACGAGATCCTCGCCGCCGCGCAGGGTGTCGAGCTGACCGACGTGCCGACGCCGCTTGCTGCCGCCGGGCGCGACGAGTCGCTGGTCGGTCGGATTCGGCAGGACCCGGGCGTGCCCGAGGGGCGCGGGCTGGCTCTCTTCGTCTCCGGTGACAATCTGCGAAAAGGCGCTGCGCTGAATACGATCCAGATCGCCGAGCTGCTCGTCCGGTGACTACGACGTCTGTTCCCGGCCTCGGCGATCGACGTGCCGAGCACCGGACGATGCCCGCCGGTCGAGTAGCCGCGAGGAACGAGCGGCGCATCGGCCCGACTGCTACTTCCGACACCGATTGGCGGTTCGACCATGTCCACGGCTGACACACCTCCGGCGGCTACGCGGGCGGGCGACACGCCGGCGATCGCCGACCGGCTCGGTCATTACTACCGGATCGACGAGCCGTACCAGGTCGGCCGGGAGAAGGTGCGCGAGTACGCGCGGGCCGTGCAGGATCACCACCCGGCGCATCGGGACGAGGCCGCGGCGGCCGAGCTGGGGTACTCGGGCCTGGTCACTCCGTTGACGTTCACCGCGATTCCCGCGATGGCCGCCAATCGGCATCTATTCGAGTCGGTGGTCGTCGGCTACGAAACCTATGTGCAGACCGAGCAGGTCTTCGAGCAGCACCGGCCGATCGTCGCCGGTGACGAGTTGAGCATCGACGTCGAACTGTCTTCGATCCGCCGGGTCGCCGGCCGCGACATGTTGACCGTCACCAACACGTTCACCGACCAGGCGGGCGAGACGGTGCACAGCATGCACACCACGGTCGTGGGCGTCACCGCCGACGAGGTGGATCCGACCATCTCGACGGCCGTGCGGCCCATCATGATGCACGACGTCAACGTGCTGTCCCGGGACGAGGCGGACCGCGACTACCAGAAGTCGGTGCGGCCCGACGGGGACGTGCGTGTCTCGACCGGTGGCACCGACCGGAAGTCGGGTGCGCTGCGATTCGAGGACCTGTCCGTCGGCGACACGCTGCCAGTGCGGCACGCTCGGCTGTCCCGCGGGGATCTGGTCAACTACGCCGGGGTGTCCGGTGACGGCAACCCGATCCACTGGGACGAATCGATCGCCAAGCTGGCCGGGCTGCCCGACGTCATCGCGCACGGAATGCTCACCATGGGGCTGGGTGCGGGATTCGTGTCCGAATGGTCGGGCGACCCGGGCGCGGTGACCCGCTATTCGGTACGACTGTCCCAGGTTGCCGTGGTGTCGGCCGCCGAGGGTGGCGACATCGAGTTCAGCGGACGCATCAAGTCCCTCGATCCGGAGACCCGCAGCGGCGTGGTCATCATCGTGGCAAAGTCGGGTGGCCGCAAGATCTTTGGGATGGCCACCATGAACATCCGGTTCAGCTGACCTTCCGCCATGGAGTCGCCGGTGGTCGTGATGGGAGTGTCGGGTTCGGGCAAGTCAACCGTGGGCGCGGCACTCGCCCAGCGCGTTCGGGTGCCATTCGCCGATGCCGACGACTTTCACTCCCAGGCGAATATCGCCAAGATGTCCGCCGGTGAACCGCTCACCGACGCCGATCGGTGGCCCTGGCTCGACGCGGTCGGGGAGTGGCTTTCGCGCCACCCGCGCGGCGGAGTGATGAGTTGCTCGGCCCTCAAGCGCAGCTACCGTGACCGCCTGCGCGGCCATCAGGCGTCGACCTACTTCGTGTACCTCGCGGGGTCGATGCAGGTCATCGAGCGGCGCCAGGCGGCGCGGTCCGGTCACTTCATGCCGTCGTCGCTGCTGGCGTCGCAGTTCGCCACCCTCGAACCACTCGGCGCCGACGAACCGGGCGTCACCGTCGACATCGATCAGAGCGTCGACGACATCATCGACGAGGTCGTGTCGGCGATGGCGGCCCGGGACCGCTGACGCCGGCCCGCTGGTTGGGTCGCCGCGAGGACGGGCAGCGCGTCCCCGCTGGTTGAGTAGCCGCGAGGGACGAGCAGCGCCTGTCCCGCTGGTTGAGTAGCCGCGAGGGACGAGCGGCGTGTCGAAGCCAGCGCGCTGTCGGTGTGGGCGGTGATTTCGATACGCGACTCGCTGCGCTCCTCGCTACTCAACCACCGGGATTGCGTTCCCCGCTGGTCGAGTAGCCTCCGGTTGCCCCCAACCCGGCGCCACCTGCCACTGGTAGTGGGAGTATCGAGGGATGACTGATCCGCATCGGCCGATCGGCGACGACCCGGACCGCGTCCCCTCGCAGGCGGAACTGGACGCGCAGGATCTCGCCGAAATGGAGCTCCGGTCCGCCGACCGGGATCGGGCGGACCTGTACCCGAAACGCGTCGAGGATCCGGGTCCGCCGCCGCGTGCCCTTGTCGTCGATGCGCGGGTCGCCATGTGGGGAGCGGCGGCGTGTGCGCTGATCGTGGTGGCGTACGGCATCGCCAACCTGCCGCAGATCAGCGATCTGTTGCGCGCGCGATTGCTGGAAGGTGCGCAGGTCGACCCACGGCTGGCGACCGCGACCGACCGGGTCGAGAGTTTCGCTCGGAATGCTCCGCTGCCGATGCTGTTGGTCACGGTGTTGCTGGTGGTCGGCGAGTACCTGTTCCTACGCGCCATCGCCACTCACCACAGTCGCAACTGCCGCAACTTCTTCCTCGCCATGGTCGCGGTCAACCTGCTGTGCATCCCGATCGGACTCGACCTGCTCTTCCGGTACGACGCCCTCTGGTCGGGCATCGTGATCATCGGCTGGCTGCAGTTCGCGTTCCTGCTCGTCGCCGCGGTCATGACGGTGCGACGCAGCGTGAACACCTGGTTGCCGGAGTCGATTCGGATGCGCCCGAGCCGGATGTTCAAACCGGGGCCGTAAGCCTGGTCGGCGGGCCGCGAGGCGTGCCGCAGATTCCTTGACTGTATTTGCTCCAATATCTGGACTGGTTCCAGTTTGCGGGCTATGGTCGAGGCATGTCGGATCGCGACCAGTTCCATCGACTGCTCCGTGAGGCGGGCCTGCGGGTGACCGCGCCCCGGCTCGCGGTGCTGGAGACGCTGGACGCGCACCCGCATTCGACGGCCGACTACGTGGCCACCGAGGTCCGTGAACGGCTGGGGGGCGTCTCGACCCAGACCGTGTACGACGTGCTCCGGGCCTGCGCCGACCGGGGGCTGCTCCGCAAGATCGAGCCGGCCGGGTCGCCGGTGCGCTACGAGACCCGGGCGGGCGACAACCACCACCACCTGGTGTGCCGGGCCTGCGGGTCGATCCTCGACGTGGACTGCGTTGTCGGGGCCGCGCCCTGCCTGGCGCCGGTCGACGATCACGGATACGACATCGACGAAGCAGAGATCACCTTCTGGGGACTCTGTCCGACGTGCAAGGGCTGAGCAGACGCTCTTTGCGCGAACTCCACACAACTGCATAAGTACGCAACAGCCCATGGCGGACAACCGAATCCGGTTCACCGGGTGCTGCTCGTTCCGCGCCGGGTTCCGCCGTTAGGAAAGGAATCGACATGGTTTCGTCCACTCCGCACACCACAAGCAACACCGGCATCCCCGTTGCCAGCGATGACGAATCGCTGACCGCGGGGGTCCAAGGCCCGATCCTCCTCCACGACCACTACCTCATCGAAAAGCTGGCTCAGTTCAATCGCGAACGGGTCCCGGAGCGGGTCGTGCACGCCAAGGGCGGTGGCGCCTTCGGCGAACTGGTGATCACCGGCGACGTGTCGAAGTACACCAAGGCCAAGCTGTTTCAGCCGGGCGCGCGCACGGAGTCGCTGGTGCGGTTCTCCACGGTGGCAGGCGAGCAGGGCAGCCCCGACACCTGGCGTGACCCTCGGGGATTCTCGATGAAGTTCTACACCGAGGACGGCAACTACGACCTCGTCGGCAATAACACGCCGATCTTCTTCATCAAGGACACGATCAAGTTCCCTGACTTCATTCGCTCGCAGAAGCGGCTCCCCGGCTCGGGACTGCGGGATCACAACATGCAGTGGGATTTCTGGACGCTGCGCCCGGAGTCGGCTCATCAGGTGACCTGGCTGATGGGTGACCGCGGCATCCCCAAGACGTGGCGGCACATGGACGGATTCGGCTCGCACACCTACCAGTGGATCAACGAAGACGGCGAGCGGTTCTGGGTCAAGTACCACTTCAAGACCAATCAGGGCAACGAATTCCTGACGCAGGAAGAGGCCGACGAACTCGCCGGCAGCGACCCGGACCACCACCGCAAGGATTTGTACGAGGCGATCGAACGCGGCGACTTCCCCAGCTGGACGGTCAAGGTGCAGATCATGCCGGTCGACGAGGCCGAGGGTTACCGGTTCAACCCGTTCGACCTGACCAAGGTGTGGTCGCAGAAGGACTACCCGCTGATCGAGGTCGGCACCTGGACGCTGAACCGTAACCCGGAGAACTTCTTCGCCGAGATCGAGCAGGCGGCGTTCGAGCCGTCGAATGTGGTGCCCGGCATCGGCTTTTCGCCGGACAAGATGTTGCTCGGCCGGGTGTTCTCCTACGCGGACGCGCACCGGTATCGCATCGGCGCCAATTACGCTCAGCTGCCGGTGAATTCGGCCAAGAAGGCGACGGTCAACTCCTACTCCAAGGAGGGGGCGATGAACTACACCTTCAACTCCCCGGACACCCCGGTGTACGCGCCGAACTCGTTCGGCGGCCCGCACGCCGATCCCGCGGTGGCGGGTGACGACGGGCTGTGGTCGTTCGACGGGGAGGCCGTCCGCGCCGGATACATCGAGCATCCCGAGGACAGCGACTGGGCGCAGGCCGGGACGCTAGTGCGCGAGGTGCTCGACGACGCGGCCCGCGAACGGCTGGTGAACAACATCGTCGGTCACGTGCTCGACGGGGTCGAGGAGCCGGTGCTGTCGCGAGTGTTCGAATACTGGCGCAACGTCGACCCGGATCTGGGTAAGAAGGTCGAGGAGGGTGTCCGCCAAGGGAAGGAATCCTGAGCGTATTCCCCACCGCGCGCCAGTAGTACGACAGATCAGTAGTACGACACATCAGCGGTAACCACCCACAGGAGGACAACTCATGGCAATCGACCCGGCATACCGCATCTCATCGACCGCAACCGGTGGTGGACGCGACGGGCAGGTGGTCTCCGAGTCGGGGCAGATCGACCTCGACCTGAGGGTGCCCAAGGAGATGGGCGGCAGCGGCGAAGGCAGTAACCCGGAGGAACTGTTCTCGGCCGGCTATGCGGCCTGTTTCCTCGGGGCGCTGCGTGCGACGTCGAAGCAGGCGGGCACGCCGGTTCCGGACGATTCGACGGTCACCGTCACGGTCGGTATCGGCAAGGACCCGGAGGACGGCGGATTCGGCCTGGTCGCCGACATCGAGACCTACATCCCGGGTCTCGACGAGGGCAAGGCGCGGGAGCTGGCCGAGACCGCGCATGCGTTCTGTCCGTACTCGAAGGCGACCAAGGGCAATATCGAGCACAACCTGAAGGTCCGCGTCTAACCGTGTCCGATTCAGGCCTGGCGTAGCGGCCAGGACACCGGCCCGCTACCGCCTGCGGTTATTCGCAGGCGGTAGCGTGGCCGCGTGGACAAGTGGGGCGTGCTGATAGGGCTGGGCCTGATCGCTGCGGTGATCGCGATCGTGGCATTTGTGCGATACCGCGAGTGCGAGACTGCGGTACTGCGTCGCGATGCCAGCCTCGCGACCGAGTTGCGTGCGCTCGCCGGCGACGACGCGGTCCGGCTGGCCGCGGTCGACGAATTCGAACTCGTCATCTACCAGCGGCTGTTCTATGCGGCCGTCGTCGGGCCACGGGTGCGCAGCGCTGCGTGGGCGGTGCTCGGTGCCGTTCTCGCGACCGCGGCGGCGCTCGTCACCCGCGGCGACGACGGGCTGCTCACCACCGTCGTCAATATCTGCGCGTGCGTGCTGGCCGCCGGATTTGGGCTCGCCGCACTGGGATTCGCGGCGCTGGCCCTGTTCCACACCGCGGCCACGCCCCGTGTGTCATTCGCCGAGTCCTACGCCGAGGTGAACGGGGATGGCTCCGACACGGGTTCCACCACCACGAAAGCCGATGTCGGGGACGAGGATTCCGTGTCGGCTGACGCCACCTCCGAAGAGGGCCGGTCGCGCTGACGCCAGCGCCCGGTGGTTGAGCAGGCCGCGTGAGGCTGCCCCCGGTGGTTGGGCCAGGCCGCGTGAGGCTGCCCCCGGTGGTTGAGCAGGCGACGTGACGCGCCTCCGGTGGTTGAGTAGCGGCGACGGAGGAGCTGCGTATCGAAGCCGCCGCTTGCGCACATGCGCTGGTTTCGATACGTCCTCCGCTAGCGCTCCGGACTACTCAACCAGCGGGAGAGCTTGTTGCTCCGGACTACTCGCCGGCGGGTCGGCGCGGCGTTTCGGGCTTACTCGAGCGGCGGGAGAGCTTGCCGTTCCGGACTACTCGACTGGCGGCGCGCGACGGGCAGATCCATTGGTAGGCAGTCTTTCTCGATGGTTGAGTAGCGGCGACGAAGGAGCCGCGTATCGAAACCATTTCGGCAGGTCACGGGGTTGTCGGTGGGTGGTTGTAGCGTGGGTGGTGTCAGGACAAGTCGATGCGTTTTACCTTTGAGACAGCCGGTTTCGGCGTCGCCGTGCTTCGGGTGCGGGATTTTTCACACAGGGTTCCTGACGGTTTGCGTGCTAGTCCTGTGAGGAAAAGGGGTTGTGGTGTCGACGATGTCGCTCGATCCGCCGGCGGCCGCGCCCGGCAGTGACGATGACGGTGACGATGCCGGTGTTCACGGCGGCGGTCCCGATGATTCCGGCGACCGCCCGACGAGTACAGCGTGGACGTCGTTGTCGACGTCGTTCGTGGCTGGTCTGGATGCTGATTCGGTGAATACAACGTCGATGGATGGCTTATTGGCGGGAATCGGGGCTGCCGGACGGGGTGAGTCGTATCTGGCGTGGATGAAGTATCGGGCGGCGGCGGTGGTCTTCGATCGGCTGGTCGCCGCTCGCGCCGAGACCGACGGGTTAGTCGATACCGGGATGGCGGAGGCGATCACGCATCTGACTGCCGTACAGGGGGTGTCGCGGCGCACCGCCTACCGGTTGATGGATGAGGCGATTGCGCTGCGAGACCGGCTGCCGGAAGTCGGCGACTGTTTGCGCGACGGCGTCATCTGCCTATGGCAAGCCCAACTCATCGTCTCGCGCACCGATCTGCTCGACGAATCGGCCGCCGCCCTACGGGTGGACACCGATCTCGCGGCAGTGCTGCGGAGTGAGCGGCGGTCGTGGACGCGGGCCCGGTTACGCGATCTCATCGATCGCATCGTCTACCGCTACGACCCGGACGGGGTGCGGGAACGTCGCCGCGCGGCGCTGGATGGGCGGCGGATGTGGACCGCCCCGAATGAGGACGGCACCGCCGACATCGGTGCGGTGATGGCGGCCGAGAACGTCCGGATCGCCGCGGCCGCGGTCACCGCCCTGGCGGATGCGGTCTGCGACGGCGATGGGCGCACCCGCCCGCAACGCAGCTCGGATGCGATGTTCGCGTTGCTGTCGGGCACACCGTTCGGGTGTGAGTGCGGCCGCAGCGACTGCATTGCACAGATCCCCGCACCGGCAACGGTGCCGCCGGCCGACAGCCGGATTGTGCTGCATGTGGTGTGCGACGAGGCCACCCTCGCCGGCACCGCTGATCATGCCGGCTTCCTCGACGGTCACGGTGTCCTGGGTGCCGAGCATGTCCGCGATATCGCCGCCCGCCCCGACACCACGATCGCGCACCTGGTTCCGCCGGGCACGGCCAGTGAGCCGGATGGGACGTTCCTGCTGGCCGGGAGCTTGCCGTCGGACGCCTATCGGCCGTCCCGGGCGCTGGACACCGCAATCCGTATCCGGGACGGATATTGCACCAGTCCCGGTTGTGACCGGCCGGCCTGGGAATGCGATCTGGACCATGTCACCGAATACGACCACACCCATCCCGACGCGGGCGGACAGACGTCGGCGGACGGAATGAATGCCAAATGCCGGCCCGACCACGTCCGGAAAACCTTCGGCACCGGGATCGACGACCAGTACCGGCACCCAGTCACCGGGCGGCTGCACGCAGAGCACGTCACCGACACCGGCATCATCATCGCCACCCACGTCGCCGCGAATGGCGACCTATTTCCCGGGCTGCGGCGCATCCGGTTCCACAATCCACCGCGACCGGCCCCACCACGCGATAGCGACGTCGAGGACCCGCCGGCACCGACACCCAGCCGCACCCGACTCGCCGCCAAATACGCCCGGCGCCGCGCCGAACGCCACCGAAACCGCAAGGCGCACAAGGCCGAACCCCCACCACCGTTCTAGCGGTCGAGGCACGTCCGGTGCCGCGTGCGGCTAACCGGACCCATCTCGCGAATACTTCACTCGCCCAACGCCGCAAAGCGGCGGCGATAGCTCGTGGGCGACACCCCGACCGCGTCGCCGAAGTGGTGACGCAACAGTGTGGCCGAGCCGAAGCCGACGCGGGCGGCGATCTCCTCGACCGGCAGCGAGGTCGTCTCCAGCAGACGCCGGGCCGCAAGCACCCGCTGCTCGGTCAGCCACCGGTGCGGCGACACACCGACCTCGTCGACGAACCGTCGCGCGAACGTCCGCCCCGACATATGTACCCGCGCGGCCATCGCATCCACCGACACGTCCTGATCCAGATTCTCCAACAGCCACGTCAGCATCGGCGCAAAGCCGTCCGAATCACATTTGGAGACAGGAGCTTCGATGAACTGTCGCTGGCCGCCGTCCCGATGCGGCGGCACCACCATCCGCCGCGCGAGCCGGTTTGCCACCTCGTGCCCCCACGACTCGCGCACCAGGTGCAGCGCCGCGTCGATCCCGGCCGCGGTGCCGGCGCTGGTGGTCACCGGGCCGTCGTCGACGAACAGCACGTCGGTGTCGACGATCGCCTCCGGATACATCCGCGCCAGCTTCTCGCCGTAGCGCCAGTGCGTGGTGCAGCGTCGACCATCCAGCAGCCCGGCCGCCGCCGCGGCGAACGCGCCGGTGCAGACCGTCAGCACCCGACCACCCCGGTCCACGACCCCGCGCAAAGTGTCCAGCACCTCGGGTGGAAAGTCGCCCTCGGTGCGCCCACCCGGCACCGCCACGAGGTCGGCGTCCAGGCATGCCGCCAGATCCTCGGGCGGGGTCACCGACGTCCCATTGCCCGCGCTCAGCGGCTCGCCCGGCCGGGATGCACACACCCGATAGTCGAATCCTGGGATGCCGTCGTCGGTGCGGTCGACCCCGAACACCTCGTTGACCACGCCGAACTCGAACAGCGACACCTCGCCGTAGAGCACGACCGCGACCGACTTCAGCATCGGGTCAGTATGGCAGCACTCGTGGCAGAAAGTTTGTGAACATCGGCAATCACGCCACTGTTGGCGGAATCTCGTCGGGCGAATACTTTCCGACATGACGTTTTCCGACATTGTGCTTCTGACGGTCTTCCTCGTCGCGATGGTCCTGCCGTCGGCCTTTGCGGTGTACCGCGTCCACGCGCGGGGCGATCTACCGTTGGTGCCCTTCGGCTTCGACGACGACATCGGGCGCACCGACCCTGGGCCGACCCAGATAGATCCCGTCGAACCGCCGATCCCGCCGTCGTTGATACGGTGAGGGCCGCGCCGGTCGCGAGACTCGTCGAGCCGGTTGCGGGGGAGGGGCGCACCGGTGAGTTCGAGGTCGCGGCAGATCCTGGCGATCGTCGCCGTCGCGATCCTGTTCCTGACCGCAGCGTCGGCGGTGGTGGACTCGTCGTCGGGCTCCGGCGGCTCCGTCTACGCCGCACCGCGCGAGGGCACGCGCACCATCGCCACCGACGACCCGGCCACGCAACCAGAGTCGATCGCAGTCAGTCGCGAACTGTTCCAGTCGTCACGCGCGGCGATCGTGGTAGCGAGCGGCGGCCCGACAGCAGCGGACTGGCCGCTCATCCGTGCCACCGCCGCCACCAATCATTTGCCGGTATTCGAGGTGACGCCGCAGAATCGGCCGGCGATCGAGGACGAGCTGCGACGCCTCGGCGTGCAGACGGCGTACCTCGCGGCTAACCCCACCGAACTCGACGGTGTCGAGGCCGTCCCGCTGCCGACACCACTGTCGCCGGTGCCGCCCCGCACCGAGTCGGCGCGCAGCGACCGCTCCGACTCCGCCGACCCTGCGGGTCCGCGCGGGGTCGCTCTCGCACAGTCGAATCCGGCGCCGACGTCATCGACGCCGATCGTCTACGTCGCGCCGAGCACTGCACCTGATGCGGCCGCGACGGCCGCCGCGGCCGGCGCCCGCATCGTCGACGTTCCGATCCCCGACCCCCGCGCCACCGGCGAATCGGTGCGGGTGCTGCGTGACAACGACGGACGCTCCCCGGTCCTGGCGATCGGCCGGGACTTCGGCGACGATGCGGCGCTCAGGAACCGTGCGGAAGCCGCCACGACCACACCCGAACTGGTCGGGGGCGGTCAGATCGCCTTCCCGGGGCGCCGCATGATCGCGCTCTACGGCTCGCCCGGCGTACCCGCGCTCGGACCCCTCGGACGTCAGAACCTGCCGGCAACCATCGACCGCGCCAAGCGGCTCGCCGCCGAGTACCGGCCGGTCAGCAGGGCACCGGTGATCCCCGCATTCGAGATCATCGTGACGGTCGCATCCGCAGCTCCCGGCCCGGACAACCAGTACAGCTCGATCATCGACCCCGCCGAAATTCGCCCCTGGGTCGACGCCGCCGAACGCGCCGGCGTCTACATCACCCTCGACCTGCAGCCCGGCCGCACCGACTTCCTCACCCAGGCGAAGCTCTACACCGACCTGCTGCGCCGACCGAACGTCGGCCTCGCACTCGACCCCGAGTGGCGACTCAAACCGAACCAGGTGCACCTCACCCAGATCGGCTCGGTCAGCGCCGACGAGGTCAATGCGACGTCGGACTGGCTCGCCCGGCTCGTCCGCGACAACAACTTGCCGCAAAAGGTGTTCATCCTGCACGAATTCGACGCGAACATGCTCGCTGACCGCAATCGGATCAACACCGCACACCCCGAGCTCGCCACCGTCATCCACGCCGACGGACACGGGACCCCACCGGTGAAGATGCAGACGTGGCGGCGCATCACCACCGACCTGCCGCCGCGCGTATTCATGGGTTGGAAGAACTTCTACACCGAGGACAAGCCGACGTTCTCGCCGGCGCGCACCATGGCCGTGAAGCCCACCCCGTGGTTCATCTCCTACCAATAGGCCCACTCACCCATAGGCTGGAAGACCGGTACCCGGACAAGGAGCGGTCACATGGCACACACCGAGGACGACCTGGCCGGCCGGATCGCCGCGCTGATGCCCAGGGCGCGTACCGATCTCGCCGACATGGTCGCCTACCGTTCCGTTTTCGACACCGCCCAGGAACCGCCGGAGCAGTGCGACGGCATGGTCGACTGGTTGCTCGACGCATTCGGCGAACTCGGTTTCGCCGACGTCGCAGCACATGTCACCGCCGACGGCAGCAAGGCGGTCATCGGCACCCGGCCCGGACCACCGGGCGCGCCCACCGTGCTGCTCTACTTCCACCACGACGTCCAGCCGCCGATGGGCCTCGACAAGTGGGAGTCGCCCGCCTGGGAACTGACCGAACGCGACGGCCGGTGGTACGGCCGAGGTGCCGCCGACTGCAAGGGCAACATCGCGGTGCACCTCACCGCGCTCCGCGCGCTCGGTGATGACCTGCCGGTCACCGTCACCATCGTCGGTGAGGGATCGGAGGAACAGGGCGGCGGTGGCCTGGACGACTTTGTGCCGCGACACCCCGAACTGCTGCGTGCCGACGCCATCCTGGTCTGCGACTCGGGCAACGTCGAGGTCGGCAAGCCGAGCCTGACGACCAGTCTGCGCGGCGTCGCCAACGTCGTCGTCACCGTCGAAACCCTGCGGTCGGCAATGCATTCGGGAATGTTCGGCGGTGCCGCACCCGATGCGCTCGCCGCGCTCATCGCGATGCTCGCGAGCCTGCGTGACGCCGACGGCACCACCACCGTCGACGGGCTCCCCGCGGATGGACGCTGGCACGGCATCGACTATCCCGAAGCAGCGTTCCGTTCCGATGCCACCGTGCTGGACGGCGTCGACCTGATCGGCAGCGGCAGCGTGTCGGATCAGGTGTGGGCGCGGCCCGCGGTCACCGTGCTGGGCATCGACTGCCCGCCGGTCGTCGGATCGTCCGCGTCGATCCCGCCGTCGGCGCGTGCCCGAGTCAGCCTCCGAGTGCCGCCCGGGATGGACGCCGACCGTGCCCAGGACGCGTTGATCGAGCACCTGACCGCCGTCGCGCCCTGGCATGTGCGGGTGTCGTTCGAGCGGGAGGCCACCGGGCAGCCGTTCACCGGAACCACCGGTGGCCCCGGATTCGACGCCATGGCCGCGGCGATGGGCTCGGCCTACGGCACCGAGGTGGTGCTGCAGGGACAGGGTGGCTCGATCCCGCTGTGCAATGTCTTCGCGGAGACCTACCCGGATGCGGAGATCATGCTGCTCGGTGTCGAGGAACCGAGCTGCCTGATCCACGCTCCGAACGAGAGTGTCGACCCCGGCGAGATCGAACACATGGCGCTCGCCGAGGCGATCTTCCTTCGCGAATATGCCGCGCGCCGTGCCGCCCGATGATCGAATGGTGACGCGCCCGGACCCACCGACCCCCTTGCGAGGATCATGGCCAAGCGGAACCGATCGAACGCACGACAGAACAACAACACCGGCGAATCTTTCGTCCTGAACCCGGTTTTCGTCCGCCCGGGGGAGGCGACCGAGCTACCCAAGTACGAGCTGCCGGACGGCCAGCACCTACCGTCGACGGCCTATCAGATCGTCCACGACGAGGCGATGCTCGACGGCAATGCCCGGCTCAATCTCGCCACCTTCGTCAGCACCTGGATGGACGAGGAGGCGCGCAAACTCTACGGCGAGACCGCCGACAAGAACATGATCGACAAGGACGAGTATCCGGAGACTGCGGCCATCGAGGAGCGGTGCTGGAAGATCCTCGCCAACCTGTGGCACGTGCCGGACGCCGACGCCACCATCGGGACGTCGACGATCGGATCGTCGGAGGCGTGCATGCTCGGTGGACTCGCGCTGAAGCGCCTGTGGCAGGACCGGCGGCGGGCGGCCGGGCTGGACACCGAGAAGCCGAACCTGGTGATGTCCACCGCCGTGCAGGTGTGCTGGGAGAAATTCTGCAACTACTTCGAGGTGGAGCCTCGGTTCGTCCCGGTCACCCGCGAGCACATGGTGCTCGACGGCCACGACCTGGAGCGTTACGTCGACGAGAACACCATCGGCGTCGTGGCGATCCTCGGCCAGACCTATACCGGCATGTACGAGCCGGTCGCCACGATCGCCGCCAAGCTGGACGAGATTCAGGAGTCCACCGGGCTCGACATCAAGATCCACGTCGACGGGGCGTCGGGAGCAATGGTCGCGCCGTTCTGCCAGCCCGAGCTGGACTGGGACTTCCGCCTGCCCAGGGTGGCGTCGATCAATACGTCCGGCCACAAGTACGGGCTGGTGTATCCCGGAGTCGGCTGGGTGGTGTGGCGCGACGCCGCATCGATGCCGGACAGCCTGATCTTCCATGTCAGCTATCTGGGTGGCGACATGCCGACACTGGCGCTCAACTTCTCCCGGCCGGGCGCGCAGGTTCTGCTGCAGTACTACATGTTCATCCGGCTGGGCCGGGAAGGTTACCGGCTGGTGCAGCAGAATGCGCTCGACGTCGCGCGTTACCTCGCCCGCGGGGTCGAGGGCATGGGGCGCTTCGAGCTGATCAGTCGCGGCGACACCATCCCGGTGTTCGCCTGGCGCCTGGTCGACGATCACGACGGGCTCTGGGATCTCTACGATCTGTCCGATCGGATGCGGATGAAGGGCTGGCTGGTCCCCGCGTACCCGATGGCCCCCGACCTGGCCGACATGACGGTGATGCGGATCGTCGTGCGGGTCGGGCTCAGCCACGACCTGGCCACCGCGCTACTCCGTGATCTAGAGGGCGAAGTGGCCTACCTGGACAGCCTGACCGCGCCCTTACCGCACGACGCCGAGACGCCGTCGTTTCACCACTGAAGTTGGTTTCCGCTGGTTGAGTGGCGCCTATCCCGCTGGTTGCGTAGCGCCTGCCCCCGCTGGTTGAGTAGCGCGAGGGACGAGCGCGTATCGAAGCCAGCACCCTAATCACCCGGGGCGTTCCCGATACTCGCTCGGTGTGGTGTCGGTGAGGTCCCGGAATGTGCGGTAGAAGCTCCGCGGATCGGTGAATCCGGCGTGCCGGGCGATGAGCGACACCGGGCGGGACGGATACTTCCGCAACAGATTTGCCGCGGCGTCGATGCGCGCCGATCGCAGGTGGCCCATCAGCGTGCGGTCGGTGCCCTCGAACAGGCGGTACAAGCTACGGCGAGATAGACGCATCGCGGTCGCGATCTGGTCGGCGTCCAGGTCGGGATCGTCGAGGTGGGCGCGCATGTAGGCCAGAACCTGTTCTCGCCGTAGGTCGTTCGGCACTTCCCCGGCCGACCGGACGGGCGTCACGAGGCTCAGCAGCGATGTTGCCAACGATGTGGCGTGGGGCTCGAGCCGTGCCGCGGCCACCGGATCGCTGTCCTGGATGTCGGCGAGCCGAGTGAAAAACGCTGCCACCGCTGACATCACGCCGGAGCAGCTGATCGTCGTGGCCAGGATGTCGGTGGTGCGTTCGATACCCGCGAGCGCGAATGCCGGGGCGGCAGGGACCTCGAGTCGAACTTGCTCGTACGGCCCGTCCGCGTGGATCTCGAATGGCAGCGCACTGTCGTAGATCACCAGCGAATCGGGTGGGACGACCGCCGTGTGACCGGCTTGCTCGACGATGCAGGTGCCACGGGTCTGGAAGGTGACGAACAGGTACTCGTCGTCCTCTCGACCCTGTGCGATGCGGCGGCGATCGCGACGCACCTGCTCGCCGGCCGCCCGTTTGGTGGACAGCGAGAAGTTGGTGTATTTGCCCAACCGGACGTCGCCGTAGAAGTCGTCGACCGTGGGATCGGACTCGACGTCGACGTAGGCCGTGCGTCGCACCTCGAGCCAGTAGTCGACTACCTCGCCGTCCGGAGCGTCGGACGTCGACCAACTATCGAAGCGGGGCAGCCCCTGATCCTCGGCATCCGCGATGGCTGATCACCTGCCTTCCTCGACCACCGACTCTACGGAATCCGACGAGTGCCTGCCGGGATGTGCCAACTTTCGGGCATGGGCCTACAGGGGGGCTCCGGACGACGAAACGTCCTCAGGCTGCGAGCATTCCGTGGGGGTCGACGATGAACTTGTTCGGCGACCCCTGGTCGAAACTCGCGTACGCCGACGGTGCATCGTCGAGCGTGATGACCTTCGTATCGAGCATGGCGCTCAGATACGGCATGCGGTCCCACAGGATTGCCATCATCAGCTCTCGGTTGTAGTGCATGATCGGCGCCTGTCCTGCCGACAGTCGGGGCGATTTGATCCACGTCTTGCCGAACTCGAGTGGGAAAACGCCTTCCTGCTCTGCCTTCGTGGGCGCCAGCGGGTCCGGCCCGTAGACCCCGACTACCCCGGTGGCACCGCCGGCCCGCGTCGCCTCTAACACGTCGTTGATCGCGCCCGCCGGTTGAAGTTCATCCGACTCGCTGCCGATACCGTGTGCTTCGGAACCGACGTAGTCGACGGCGCAATCGACTTCGCGCTCACCGAGAATGGACTCGATCTGGTCGGCCAGCGGAATGTTCTTACTGAGATCGATTGTCTCGCAGCCATTCTTCTTGACCAGCTCGAGTCGCTCGGGGAGGTAGTCGCCGACGATGATGCAGGACGCCCCGAGCAGTCGAGCGGCGGCGGCGCCGCACCGACCGACCGGTCCCGCACCGGCGATGTACACGGTGGACCCCGGCTTCGCCCCACCCTCCATCAGGCCGTGGAAGGCGGTGGGCAGGATGTCCGACAACAGCGCGAGGTCGCGGATCTTCTCCATCGCCTGGTCCTTGTCGGGGAAGCGCAGCAGGTTGAAGTCGGCGTACGGGACGAAGAGGTACTCGGCTTGTCCGCCGACCCAGTCGCCGAGGTTGAAACCGTAAGCGCCACAGGAAACTTCTGGGTTGACGGTTTCGCAGACGTCCGTGCGGCGCGCTTTACAGTTGCGGCAGCGCCCGCAGGCGACGTTGAACGGGACCGACACCAGATCGCCTTCGTTGACGAACTCGACGTCGGGACCGGTCTCGATGACCTCACCCGTCATCTCGTGTCCCATCACCATGCCCTGCGGGATAGGGAAGGAGCCGCGGTAGATGTGCAGGTCGCTGCCGCAGATGTTGGTGGCGACGATCTTGAGGATGGCGCCGTGCGGTGCCTGCTGGCCGTTCGGCATCTCCAGCCGCGGAAAGTCTCGACTTTCGACCTTCATGTTCTTGGGGCTGTCGAACACCACTGAACGATTGCTGTCTGCCATGTTCTCGCTCCTCATCGGTAGCGGTCCCGGAGAGAGTCGCAACGGGACCAGGGGTCACGTGGCGTGGTCAACCCTCCGTCTTCGGCGTACCAGCGTCCACCTGTGAACGTATGGGGTGTCGGCGATGCATGTCGCTGACCGCGCGTGCCGACCGACTGACAATCTGTGCCACCCCGCTGGTTGAGTAGTCCGGAGTGCGAGCCGTCCCCGCTGGTTGAGTAGTCGGAGTGCGAGCCGTCCCCGCTGGTTGAGTAGCGCGAGGGACGAGCGCGTATCGAAGCCAGCGCATTCGGGTGGGGTTTCGATACGCGGCTCCTGCGTCGCCGCTACTCAACCAGCGGGGCCTGGTCCGGCTCCGCCTCGCTAAACCGGTGTACCAACACATTTTTCAGGGTCGGTCGGCTCGCCGCGACGAGGGTGAACGCGGCCTCGCGGGCGAGCCGTTCGGCGGGGGCACCGCGGAGCAGGGCGCGGCCGCCATCGGCCGACACCAACGTCGACGCGGCGTCGACCGCCAGTTGGGCGGCGTCGGCGCGGGCCGCGACGAGTGCGTCGGTGTCGTCGAGGGAGGTATCCATCCGAGCGCGGATCTCGCCGGCGCGTTCGCGGAGCGCGCGGGCGGCCTGCTGGTAGCCGCCGACGTCGAGGAGCGCCGCGGCCCGTCGCACGATGCCGAGCGGCAGGGCGCCGTTGATCCGGACACCGATGTTCTGGCTGGCGAAGAAGTCGTCGATGCCGACCCGGGACACCACCTGGGCGTCGGAAACGATCAAGTCATCGACCGTCAACGCGACGGTGCAGGTGGCGTCTGCGACGCCGAGGTGCACGGGGGTGACGGTGATGGCCGACGGCCGGGTACCCACCGGCACGATCGCCGACACTACGTCGTCGGTCTCGACGTCGCGCGCCGAGATCTGCAGCAGGTCGACCGAGCCCCAGCCGCTGACGAACGGCGCGTACCCGGAGAATCGCCAGCCGTCCTCGGTGCGTTCGGCCCGCATCCGTGGAGGTGTGGGAATGGCACCGGCGTACGCGACTCCGGCGCGGAGACGGCCGGCGATCGCGTCCGGTAACAGGCGTTCGCGCAGCGCATCGTTCGGCGATCCGGCCAGCGAGATGACCACCCCGTGGTGCTGCAGCCAGGTGAATGCCGTCGGCAGGTCCCCGCTGGCGAGAACCTCCATGATCTCGGTGGCCTGGTTCAGCTCAAGCCCGGGACCGTCCTGTTCGAGCGGCGCGGCAATCCCGAAGAGGCCGGCGTCGGCCAGTGTCGCCCAATGAGACTCGGGGATCGTCCCGGTCCGGTCGATGTCGGCGGCGCTCGGGTACAGCACGTCGTCGGCGATGCGGTACGTGTCGGCGAGCAGACGGGTGACCCGGTCGGGGTCCGGTGCGGTAGCTGTCACCTGACCCAGCCTACGACTGGCGACGGAACCGGGACCGCCGCCAGCCGGAGACCCCACAACTACCCCAACTACCCCATGCTGAACGGCTTGCCGTACACGTAGAACGTGTCCGACACCGTGTCGGTAGTGACGTACACCGCGGCATACGAGCGGGCCTGCGCATACCCGGCGCACCCGTTGACCATCATGGCCTGGTTCTTGTAGACGACCGTGCCGTCGCCGGTGAACGACACGCTGGAGCTGTGGCTGGGGCGGCCGAACGAGTCCTTCGACTCGATGTCGTTGATGACGTAGTCGGCGGTGACACCCGGTCCGATGGTGATGCCGGCACCGGTCGACGCTTCGACGGTGGCCGCGGAGGCGTCGAGGTAGCTGCCCGTTGCGGTGGCGGTGCCGTCGGCGGCGCCACCGAGCGTCAACTGGCAGCCGACGATGTAGCCGGACCCGATGGAGAGCGAGGCCTGTTTGTCGGACGCGGCCACCTTGTAGCGACCGGACACCAGGACGTTGCGATGCAGCGGTGTGCCACCCATCGACGGGCTGATCGTCGCGGTCTCACCCGATCGCGTCAGCGTCACCTTGGTGCCGTCCTTGAGTGTCTTGGTCACCACTTGGCCGGGCAGGCGAACAGTGGGGCCGGCCGCGGCGGACCCGGCACCGACGACGCCCGCGGTGGTGGCGGCGACCCCGGCGAGCGCCAGTGTCGTGAGCGAACCGGAGAATGCGGATGTGCGGAAAAGTTTCATAGTGAACCTCAAACCTGTTGGCGGGGTAGGAAAGTGGGCGACGGTCAGCCGATCGAGAACGGCTTGCCGTAGAGGCTGATCTTCTGGTGGACCTTGCCGTTGGTCTCGACCGTCGTGTACGCCCGCGCCTGTGCGTAACCCGCGCAGTTGTTCACGGTGAGTTGCACCCGGTTGTAGGTGACGTGGTACGTCCCCGGCTTCTCGATGTCCTTGGTCCCCACCGAGACGAAGCTGACCTCCCCGGCCTTGATGGGGATGCTGAACGTGCCGGTCGCCGACGGAGCGGTGGTCGACAGCGTGCCGGAGAGACCGCCCTGCAGCCCCTCGATGTTGACCTGGCAGCCGACGACATATCCGGTCGACAGCGTCGCCGCCGCGCCCGACGTCGAGGTCCCGTTGCTGCCCGGCCGCTCCTTCTCGCCCTCGGCGCCCTCGGACGGCCCCGCCTTCTGCGGCTCGAGTTTCGGTGCGCGCAAGGTGATGTCGGCGCTGACCCAGACGGTTCGGGACGCGCCGTTCGCGGCGAGCGCGGGCGAGATCAGCGCGCGTTCATTGCTGCGGGTGACGCTGAACCCTTCACCGTTGGCGGTTCCGCCGGGGAGCCGGAGCGCGGTGTCGGCGAACGCGGTCGTCGCCGTCAGCGTGGCAATCGCAAGTACGGCCGTACCGGTTCCGGCGAGCGCCGCCGTCCTCGATATGCTGCGGGGGACGCGTCCTGGGTTCAATGTCGTTCTCCTCGTGGTGATATGACGGCCGGACGGCGAAACCGCCGGCGGTACGAGCGGCGAACACCGCGCGGAGCATTAGCTTAGGCTATCTTAAGAAGCTGCTGTCAAGGTGCTGAGGCCAGCGGAGTGTCGGAGGTGCGCTCGGGCCACGCCCGGCCGCTGCATACTCGGTCATTCGTCGCGGTACCGGCGAATCACTCCGAAGATCACGGAAATGAATTGGACGCCAAGATGATTCACTGCGGTAGATGAACCGGTCGACCGCTCGGGCCGATAAGATGCCGACCTATCGTGGCGGATCCGGCGGGTACGGGAACAGTCAGTGAATAGTGGCCGACATCACACCGGCCAGGACCTCCGCCGCCGAGGTCGACGCGGGGACTACCTCGCACGGATGCTCGGCCACCTGGCCGGGCTCTACCACCGCCGTTGCGAGTATCGGTACACGCACGTCGGAGACAAGTAAGGCGCTGACCCGGAATCCGGGTCAGCGCCCTGCTGTCGTCTCAACCAACGAGTCGGGGTGGCGGGATTCGAACCCACGACCTCTTCGTCCCGAACGAAGCGCGCTACCAAGCTGCGCCACACCCCGTGTGCAACCTGCGATAGCTTACCTTGCCCGACGCTGACGGCTAAATCAGCAGGTCACACGCCCCGACCTGGGGCCGGTCAGACGTCGGCGGAGGGCTGCCAGGTGGCGACCGCCCAGATGACCACCAGGTCGAGCACGATGATCAGGATCGCCCATGCCGGGTACCAGGGCAGCCACAGGAACTGCGCCAGGATCGACACCGACGCGATGATGATGGCGCTGACCCGTGCCCATGCGGCGCCGGTGAGTAGGCCGAGCGAGACCGCCACGCCGACGATACCGACGATGAGATGAATCCAGCCCCACGTTGTCAGGTTGAACTGGTAGACGTAGTTGGGCCCGACGACGAAGAGGTCGTCGTCCGCGAGAGCGGCGATGCCCTGGAATACCGCGATCGCGCCGGCCACGAACAGCAGGGCTCCGGCGACAAGGGAAATGCCGAGGGCAAATCCCTGGCGGGTGCTCCCGCCGGCGGCTGCCCGACGTCCATCATCCTGTGGGTAATTCGTTGTGCGGGTGGACATATCGGAGGTCCTTTCCGGCGGGTGATCGCGGGTTGGGTCGCGATCGTCCTTCAGACGATAAGGCCGGATCGATCCGCTGGGGCCGAATTGCCGAGTTTTCTCGAGTTTCGTCGACCGCCGGACTCGGGGCCGCTCGATTCATGCCCCCAACTGGTCGGCGAGGTCGCCAAGGTCGGTGGCATGTACGTCGTTGGCGGGAGAGCCGGAGTCGTCCTTGGGTGCGCCGCCCCACTCGGCCGGTCGGGTGACGAACGCGGTCCGCAATCCGTTCGCCCGCGCCGCGTCCAGGTCGCTCTGGTGGGTGGCGACCATCATCACCGACGACGTCGGCACCTCCATCAACTCCGCGATGCCGCGATAGAGCTCGGGTGCCGGCTTGTAGTGGCGCCACAGGTCGGCGCCGCCGACGAAGTCCCAGTCGAATCCGTTGTGCCGGGCCATCTCGGTGAGCAGTCCGACATTGCCATTGCTCAACGCGCACACCGTGAATCGCCGCTTGAGCCGCCGCAGTCCGGGAACGACGTCCGGCCAGTCGGGCAGGGTGCGCCAGGCGCGGACCAGGTGGTCCGCCGTCGCGTCGTCGATCGTGACGCCGAACTGGTCCGCGACGTCGGCGAGCGTCATCCGATGCAGCTCACCGAACGAATGCCAGCCCAGTTCGCCGGACTCCACCCGCGCCAGAATCGGTGCGTACCGGCTTCGCCACTCGCGGGCGAAGTCCCCCGCATCGACACCGGGGACGGCCGTCCGGACGGCGTAGGAAATGCCGGTGTACCAGTCGGTCACCGTGCCGAACGTGTCGAACGCCAGCACCGACACCGCACCGAGACCGGCGCGGTCTGCGGGTTCGGCGACCACCGTCAGCGAGATTCGGTCGCCAGTTGCGGCAGCGAGTGATCCTCGGCGAAGTCGGCGTCGCCGTGCGACACCGGGGTGAGGGTCAGCAGGCTGGCCTCGGGTCGGCAGTAGAACCGCGCGGGCGCATAGGGTGACGTGCCCAGGCCGGCGCTGACGTGCAGCTTCATCGTCGACCCCCAGTTCGACAGACCCTTCACCCGAGACCGGTCGATGTGGCAATTCGTCACCAGCGCACCGACACCCGGCAGGCAGAGTTGACCGCCGTGGGTGTGCCCGGCCAGCACGAGGTCGTAGCCGTCGGCGGCGAACCGGTCCAGCACCCGCGGCTCGGGGGAGTGGGTGAGGCCCAGACGGAGCTGAGCGAGCGGGTTGGGACGGCCGGCGATCGTGTCGTACCGGTCGCGTTCGATATGCGGGTCGTCGACGCCCGCGGCGACCACCCGCACTCCGCCGACCTCCATCTCGCGGACGCTGTGGGTCGCGTCATGCCACCCGCGCTCCACGAACGCTGCGCGCAGATCCTGCCAGGGCAGCGGATCGCCGTGCGTGCGGACGTGATCGGTCTTGAAGTACTTCAGCGGGTTCTTCGGCCGCGGACCGAAGTAGTCGTTGGACCCGAACACGAAAAGTCCCGGGCGGGAAAGCAATCCGCCGAGCGACTGGATGACCGCGGGCACCGCCTGGGGGCTTGCCAGGTTGTCGCCGGTGTTGATGACCAGGTCGGGTTCCAACGACTCCAGCTCGGACACCCACGCCTGCTTGAGCCGCTGATGCGGGGTCATGTGGAGGTCGCTGATGTGCAGCACCCGCAGCGGGGTGGCCCCCGGTTCGAGCACCGCCGCGGTGGCGTGCCGCAAGGTGAACGCGTTGCGCTCGATGACCGTGGAGTACAGCAGGCCGGCGGCGCCCAGGCCCGCGGCCCCCGCCGCTGCCCGGACCGACGCCTGCGATGTCAGCCGTTGGGTCAGCGCGGCCACGCGGTGCAAGTCGACGTCAGACATCACCCCAGGATACGCACTTCACGCAACCGGGTGCGCCGCTGTGGTGAGCGTCGCTCGTCAGCCGGGGAGTTGGATCACGACCGGTCCGACGCCGGGCACCTGCACGGTCGTCTCGGTCGGGGCGTTGTTGTCGCCGGGGGTGCGCCGCCCGTTGCTGACGTAGATGGTGACCACGCTGCCCGGCATCGCCGAATCCGACGGGGCGGTGAATACCACCGTGCCCTGCTTGCGGCTGCTGTCCACGTCGAGCTGGTTGACCTTGAACCCGGCCCCCTGCAGCCGTTCCGTGGCGGCGCTCGCCGGCAGCCCGGTGACCTGCGGGATCCGGCCGCGGTCGCTGCCCGACATGTACTGCGGATCGATCGGCGGCAGACTCACCGGGCCGTACTTCGTCGCGACCGGCAGCATCGCCGAATACCAGGTGCGCGCCGGTTCCATACCGCCGTAGACGTCGCCGTCGTAGCAGGACCGCAGCGGACTGGTGCACACGCCGGCCGGGTTGGGGCCGTCGCTGTAGACGTAGGCGGCGCCGGCCAGGTTGTTGGTGAAGCCGAGGAACGCCGACGACCGGTGCGCCTCGGTGGTGCCGGTCTTGCCGGCCGACGGGAGGCTCCAGCCGATCGCGTTGGCGGCACCCGCCGACGTACCGGCGCCGCGGTCGTCCTGGCTCAGTGCGTTGGCGAGGGTGTTCGCCAGCCCCTGCTCGATGACCCGCTCGCACTTCGGCGGATTGAACGGCACCGCCGACAGCGCCGGCTTGCCGTTCGGACCCATCACCGGATTGCCGTACTGGTCACGCTTGATCGTGCTGATCGACTTGATCGGATTCGGCGGGCACCACACGCCACCGGACGCCAACGTAGCGGCGACGTTGGAGAGCTCGAGTCCGTTGACCGGAGTCGGGCCAAGGGTGAACGAGCCCAGGTTGCCGTCCTTGACGTACTGGGCGATGCTCTTGTCGCCGAAGCCCGACGAACCCGGTGCGGTGTAGGACCGCAGGCCGAGACGCACCGCCATGTCGACCGTCGGTTTGACGCCGACTCGTTGCAGCAGACCCACGAAAGCGGTATTCGGCGACTGCGCGAGGGCCTGCGTCACCGTCATCGAGGCGGGAAAGCGGCCGTCGTTCTTCACGCAGTACAGGGTCGCCGGGCAGCCGTTCGCGCCACCGCTGCTGCCCATACCCTCGACGGCGATCGACGGCGGCACCGGGATGGCCGAGGCAACGCCGAGCCCCTTCTCCATCGCCGCGGCCACCGTGAAGACCTTGAACACCGACCCGGCGCCGTCGCCCACCATGGAGAACGGCTGCGGTTGCACCGTCTGGTCGGCGTTGCCGTTGAGTCCGTAGTTACGGCTGGACGCCATCGCGACCACGTCATGCGACGAGTTCCCGGGTCGGATCGCACTCATCACGTCGGCGACGCCGTCGGCGTTGGGGCTGGCCTGGGACTGCACCGCGCGCACAGTGGAGCGCTGCACCTCCGGGTCCAGGGTGGTCTGGATGATGTAGCCGCCGCGCATCACCGAGTTGCGGGAGATGCCGTTCTCGGCGAGGAACTGCAGCGCGTAGTCGCAGAAGAAGCCGTCGTTCCGGGCGGCGATGCAGCCTTGGACCGGCGTCTTGGGGCGCGGCAGCACACCCAGGGGCCTCGTCTTGGCTACGGTCAGCTCGGCCCGCCGCTCGGGGAAGTTCTCGATCATCGTGTCCAGCACGACGTTGCGGCGCGCACGAGCGGCGTCGGGATTGTTGTACGGGTTCAGGGCCGAACTGGACTGCACCATGCCGGCCAGCAGCGCGGCCTGTTCCACCGACAATTCCTTCGCGGACTTCCCGAAGTAGGTCTGCGAGGCGGCCTCGACGCCGTACGAGTTATTGCCGAAGGGCACCACATTGAGGTACCGGGTGACGATCTGCTTCTTGGCCTCCTGCTTGGCCTGTGCGTCGGAGAGCCCCTTGCGCTTGGCCTGCTCGGTCAGCGACTGCTCCATCGTGAGCGCCATGCGCACCTCGCGGAGCTTGCGCGCCGGAGTCGTCTCGATCGCGGCCTCGCGGTCGGCCTCGGTCCGGGCCAGCACCAGGAGCTGATAGTTCTTGATGTACTGCTGGTCCAGGGTCGACGCACCCTGCTGCACTTCACCCGACGACGAGTTCTTCAGCGCCGCGCGGATGGTGCCCTTCCAGTCCACGCCGTCGTGTTCCAGGAAGCGGCGGTCCTCGATGGAGATGATCGCGCGGATCATGTCGGGAGCGATGTCGTTGTAGCCGACCTGGTACCGGTACTGGTCGAACAGGATCGCGATCGGCTTGCCGGTGACATCGGTCATCGTGGTGACCTCGGGCAGCGTGCCGTTCAGCAGTTCCGAGGAGACATTTTCCACCGCCGACGCCGCGCGGTTGGAGACGAGACCCACCCCGCTGGCCACCGGGTAGAGCATCCCCGCAACCAGGACGCCGGCCAGTAGGCATGCACACGCCAGCGGCGCCAGCTTCTTGGTGATCGGCACATCCGACAGGATACGTGTGATCGGCCAAACAGTGGCGCAGCAGCACCGGCGGGCGATGTCAACCAACTGGACAAGCGGTGCTGACCTGGTCATTCACCGCGCGTATGCACGGATGTGCCATTTTCTCGGCGACAGGGGTTGCGCTCGGCGGGGACGCATCCTTAGATTAAACCCAGAGTGTGACCCACCTAACATTCTGGCTTCGGCGGAGTGGTTCAGACGTCTCAGAGGTGGACCGCATTTCACGGCAGCGGTGGTGACGACATGGCCGCCGGCAGAGATCGATCGACAACGCCGGGCAGATGGGACCGGCGGCCGGTCGATACACGGGGATCGAGCGAAGACAGGGGTCGGCGGATGGCAACAGCGGCAGTAGCAGGATCGACCGGAGAAGCGCGTCTGACATGGGTATCGCAAGCCCGCTGCCGAGGGGAGAACCCGGACGATCTGTTCGTCCGCGGTGCCGCCCAGCGGAAGGCCGCGACGATCTGTCGGCACTGCCCGGTTCAGCTGGAATGTGGTGCAGACGCGCTCGATAACCGCGTCGAATTCGGTGTCTGGGGCGGCATGACCGAGCGTCAGCGACGCGCCCTGCTGCGCCAGCACCCCGAGGTCACCTCCTGGGCGACCTTCTTCGAGGCGCAGCGCCGTCGGCAGCGCGCCAACGCGGTCTGACGGTCCTCGCGACCTAGGGGGCCGCTACCCGCGGCCGGTGATCTGTTCGGCGACCGCGCGCAACGCCTCCCGGTCGGCCACCTCGAACGGCAACGACGGCACTCCCACGATCGGCACCGTCGGGTGCGATGCGGTGAATCGTTGCAGCAGATGCAGTTCCCGTTTACCGGTGGCCGCGCGATCGGCGTGCACCTCGAGAACACCGCGAGTCAGGTCGTCGTCGACCTTGGTCAGCGCCACCCGGGCCGATTCCTCGGAGATGTCGGTCAGATTCGGGTGGGTCCGGTTGACGATCAGACCGGCCAGGGGCATCGACTCCTCCGCCAGCCGGTCGACGAAGAACGCCGCCTCGCGCAGTGCGTCCGGTTCCGGGGCGGATACCACGGCGAATTGCGTGCCCGGGCGCTTCAGGAGTTCGTAGGTGCGGGTGGCCCGTTCCTGGAAGCCGCCGAACATCGAGTCGAGCGATTGCACGAATGTCGCCACGTCGCGCAGCATGTCGCCGCCGATGATGGTGGAGACGCCGCGCATCGCCAGGCTCATCGCCCCGGTCACCATCCGGCCGACACCGCGGCCGCCGCCGACGAGCATCTTCATCAGCCGCCCGGAGAGAAACGACCCGAGCCGGGCCGGGGCGTCGAGGAAGTCGAGGGCGTTGCGCGACGGCGGGGTGTCCACCACGATCAGGTCCCACCGATTCTGTTCGAGCAGTTTGCCGAGCTTCTCCATCGCCATGTATTCCTGTGTGCCGGAAAAGGAGTCGGCGATGGTCTGATAGAACGCATTGTCCATGATGGCCGCCGCGCGTTCCGGGGTGGAATGCTCGACCACCATGTCGTCGAAGGTGCGGCGCATGTCGAGCATCATCGCGTCAAGACTTCCGGAACCGTTGATCTGCACCGGTTGCGGTTCATTGGTCAGCTCCGACATGCCCAGCGACTGGGCCAGCCGTCGCGCCGGGTCGATGGTCAGCACCGCGACCTTGCGGCCGTTCTCGGCGGCATGCAGCGCCATCGCGGCGGCGGTGGTGGTCTTGCCCACACCCCCTGCGCCGCAACAGATCACCACACGGGTCTCCGGATCGGCAAGCACCGACCCCATCTTCAGGTCGAGCGGCATCGCGCTAGGCCCCCGCTTTCTGCAACAGTCCGGAAAGTTCGTAGAGCGCACCGAGATCGACGCCGTCGCGGATCGCTGGTAGCTCCAGGGTCGGCAGCTCGATCTCGTCCAATTGCGCCTTGGCCACCTGCTGGGCCTGGAGTCGACTCGCGTGCTCGATGGTCTCGGTCAGCAGGCCGGCCAGGTCGGCGTCGCCGGCCTCCAGCCCCGCGGCCGCCAGATTCTTCTCGACGCGGGCCGCGTCGATCTCGCCTTCGGCGATCGCGTCGACATCGTCGGCCGGGAGGTAGTGCGGGTCGACGCGATTGATGATCAGGCTCCCGATCTTGAGGTCCTTGTCCTGCAACTCGGTGACGGCCTCCATCGTCTCGGTGATCGGCATCGCTTCGAGCAGAGTGACCAGGTGGATCACCGTCTCGTCGGAATGCAGCAGCCGCGCGACCCCCTCGCTCTGATTGCGGATCGGGCCGCTCTTGGCGAGGTCGGCCATCGCCTTGGTGACGTCCAGGAAGTTGCCGATCCGCCCGGTCGGCGGCGCGTCGACGACGACCGCGTCATAGAGCCGCGTGCCCTGCTTGTCGGTGGCGATGATGCGTTCCTTGATCTTGCCGGTGAGCAAGACGTCGCGCAGGCCGGGGGCGACGGTGGTGACGAAGTCGATGGCACCGATGCGCTTCATCGCACGCCCGGCGAATCCGAGGTTGTAGAACATGTCCAGGTATTCCAGCAGCGCGTGCTCGATGTCGATGGCCAACGCCCACACCTCACCGCCGCCCTCCGCCGTCGCGACCCGGGTGTCGGTCGGCGGCAGCGGCGGGGTGTCGAAGAGTTGCGCGATGCCCTGGCGGCCCTCGCCCTCGACGAGCAGTACGCGTTTGCCGTCCGCCGCCAGGGCCAAGGCCAGGGAGGCGGCGACGGTGGTCTTGCCGGTTCCACCCTTGCCGGAGACGAAATGCAGTCGGGCGCGGGCGGCCGCCGGCGGCCACACGTTGTCACGGGCGACCTCGTCGGCGATCGCCGGCTCGGACTGGTGCACGGCTTGTTCTGACGCCATCACATCACCTTAACCAGTGCGAATTTTCGGTGGGCCGGACCGGATAGGGTAAGCGTATGAGCGATGTCACCGCCTGGGAGTACGCCACCGTGCCGCTGCTGACCCACGCCACCAAGCAGATCCTCGATCAATGGGGCTCCGACGGCTGGGAACTGGTCAGCGTCCTGCCTGGTCCGACCGGGGAGCAGCACGTCGCCTATATGAAGCGGCCGAAGGGATAACCGCCGTGGCCACCTGGACCGATCGTCTCGCCGAACTCGGCATCACGTTGCCGTCGGTGGTGCCGCCGGTGGGCAGTTACACGCCCGCGGTGCGGGCCGGCGATCTTGTGTATACGTCCGGTCAGGTGCCGATGACCGACGGTCAGCTCACCGCTCAGGGTCTGGTGTCCGACGGGGCCGAGGGCGTTGTCGATCCGGAGCAGGCAAAGGCCGCGGCCCGCGTCTGCGCACTCAACGCGCTCGCCGCGATCGACGCCTTGGTCGGCGTCGACGCGATCGTGCGTGTCGTCAAGGTTGTCGGGTTCGTCGCGTCGGCACCCGGATTCACCGGCCAACCGCAGGTGATCAACGGCGCGTCGGACGTCCTCGGGGAGATCTTCGGCGAGGCGGGCGTGCACGCACGGTCGGCGGTCGGGGTGGCCGAGTTGCCGCTCGGGGCACCGGTCGAGGTCGAACTCATCGTTCAGGTGTCCTGACCGACGGCGAGTTGTCGGGATAGGTCGCGGATTTCGTGACCTATCGCGACATCTGCGACGGTAGGCACTGTGGACGTCGCAGCTCTGATCGCGGTCGCCGTCGCCGCCGGGTGGGTGGACGCCGTCGTCGGCGGGGGAGGGCTGCTGCTCATCCCGGCGCTGCTGATCGGTATGCCCGGACTCGCCCCCGCCACCGCACTCGGCACCAACAAGCTCGCGGCGATCTTCGGAACCGCGTCGGCGGCGTGGCGGTACTCACGGTCGGTGCGGTTGGACGCGGCTCGGTTGGCCCCGGTATTCGGCTGTGCGGTGGTGTGTTCCGGGCTCGGCGCGTTGGTCGCGTCGTCGCTGCCGACCCGGGTGTTCACCCCCGTCGTCCTGGCGCTACTGGTGGCGGTCGGCCTGTTCGTGGCGCTGCGCCCGGACTTCGGCGCACACACCGTCGGCGTGCGATCCCGGACGTCGGTGATCGCCGGTCTCGCCATCGCCGCGGTGGTGATCGCCTTCTACGACGGGTTGCTCGGTCCGGGGACGGGGACGTTCCTCATCGTCACCGTCACCGCCCTCGTCGGCACCGGATTCCTGGAGAGTTCGGCGATGGCGAAGGTGGTCAACACCGGCACCAACCTGGGCGCGTTGGCCGTCTTCGCGGTGCAGGGCAATGTGTTGTGGCTCCTGGGAATTGGCCTGGCGGTCGGCAATGTCGTCGGGGCGCAGATCGGATCGCGGATGGCGTTGCGGCACGGTAGCGGGTTCGTCCGGTGGGTGCTGCTGGTCGTCGTGGTGGTGATGGTTGCGCGACTGACGTATCAGCTCGTCGCGGGTTGAGTGAAGGTGGCGTAGGACTACGCTGACGCCCATGACCGGATCCGCCGCCGACTCGACCCCGGCCGATTCCGCCCCGGCGGACGGCGCCGAGCTGGCCCATCCCGCCTACGAGCAGGTGCGGCACGTGACGCCGTTCGCGTCGGTGGTGTTGTGCCACAACCCCGGTGCGATGGAACTCGACGGCACCAACACGTGGATCCTGCGGGCGCCGGGCAGCGACGAATGCGTCGTCGTCGACCCCGGTCCGCACCGGCACAAGAAGCACATCAAGAAGGTCGCGGAGCAGCCCGGCATCGCGCTGACGCTGATCACCCACCGGCATCACGACCACACCGGTGGTATCGACGCACTGGCCAAGCGGACCGGGGCACCCACCCGGGCGAGGCTCGCCAAGCACTGCCGAGATGCCGAGCCGCTGCGGGACCGAGAAGTCATCGAGGCGGCCGGTCTGCGGATCACCGTGCTGGCCACGCCGGGCCACACCGGCGACTCGGTCAGCTTCCTCGTCGAATGCCAGGGGCAGCAGGCGATCCTCACCGGCGACACGATCCTCGGCAGCGGCACCACGGTCATCGACCCGTCCGACGGCAGTCTGCAGGACTTTCTGAACTCGCTGAACCGGCTGATCGTCGAGGCCGCCGATGCGGCGCTGCTGCCGGCGCACGGACCCGACCATCCGCGGCTCGAGCCGGTCGCCCGCTATTACAAGGCGCACCGCGAGGAGCGCATCGACCAGATCCGGGCCGCGCTCGACGACCTCGGAGTGTCGGCGACGCAGGCCAAACCGATGAAGGTGGTCCGCAAGGTGTACGCCGACGTCGACAAGAAGCTGTGGCCGGCGGCGCGGATGTCGGTGAAGGCGCAGTTGGAGTATCTGCGCAACGCGTGAAATCCCGCTGGTTGAGTAGCGGCGATGGAAGACCGCGTACCCCGCTGGTTGAGTAGCGGCGACGAAGGAGCCGCGTATCGAAGCCAGCGCCTACCGACGTGCCGTCAGCGAGCGCGGCGGGCGAGCCGTTCGGAGTCGGCGATCAGCACGCTCTTGCCCTCCAGGCGCAGCCAGCCGCGCTGAGCGAAATCGGCGAGCGCCTTGTTGACCGTCTCCCGGGATGCGCCGACGAGCTGCGCGATCTCCTCCTGGGTGAGGTCGTGAGTGACCCGCAGCGAGCCGCCCTCCTGGGTGCCGAACCGCTGTGCGAGCTGCAGCAACTGCTTGGCGACGCGACCGGGAACGTCCGTGAAGATGAGGTCGGCGAGGTTGTTGTTGGTGCGTCGCAACCGGCGGGCCAGCACGCGTAGCAACTGCTCCGCGATCTCCGGGCGATCCTTGATCCAGGCGCGCAGTGCGTCGCGGTCCATCGACACGGCCCGCACCTCGGTCACCGTCGTCGCCGACGACGTGCGCGGTCCCGGGTCGAAGATCGACAGCTCACCGAACATGTCGGACGGTCCCATGATCGTCAGCAGGTTCTCGCGGCCGTCCGGCGACCGGCGACCGACCTTCACCTTGCCGGACAGGATGATGTACAACCGGTCACCCGGCTCACCCTCGTGGAAGATGACGTGTCCGCGCGGAAAGTCGACGGGCTGAAGCTGCTTGGTCAGCGCTGCGACGGCCGACGGTTCGACCCCTTGAAAAATCCCCGCCCGCGCCAGTACTTCCTCCACCAAGGAACCCTTTCTCATCCGGTTCGATGCCGCGCGCAAGGTCACATGCGCGCACGCAACGCTACTCTCGCCACACAGCATATGTGTTGAATGGGTCACGGACCCGGCATTGGCACGCTCGTCGCGTGTAGTGGATGCCGGTCGGAACGTCGGGCGCGGCGACCGACAGCGGGGCGAATGGCCGCCCGGATGATGTCAGCCGGCGCGGCGGCTGCGCAGCTCGTCGAGTGCGGCCGGGAACCCTTCGCGGGCCAGGGTGTCGACGTGCTGGGCCTCGGCGGCCTGCAGGAACTCCTCGACGTTGTCGCGGGAGACGGCCAGCCGGTCGGTGCGCGCCTGGACCTTCTCCATTCCCAGCGCGAAGAGCATGAGCACGGCCGGGAAGAGCAGCGCGGCGAGTCCTTGCATGGGACAAGTAAACACAATCGATGTCGCCGCGTGCCAACTGGAACGGCGGTGTTGATGGAGTTGTTACCAACCGGTCGGATCGAGTTGTGACATTCGTCGGACTCGACCTCCCGTCGGCCCAGCGGCCGCGGTGCCGCGATCAGTCGGACGATGCGTGCCGGGCATCGGGCAGGGGCGGTCCGCGCGCGATGGCTACCCTGAATTGGTGAGCGCACGCAAGACCGGGTCCGGGCCGACGAGGCGCCGGAAGCCGGAGACCCATCTGGGACTGGTTCGACGCGCCCGCCGGATGGACCGCGCGCTCGCCGTCGAGTTTCCGAACGTCTACGCCGAACTCGACTTCACCAACCCGCTGGAACTGTCGGTGGCCACCATCCTGTCGGCGCAGTGCACCGACGCCCGCGTCAATCAGGTCACTCCCGCACTGTTCGCCAAGTACCGGTCGGCGCTCGACTATGCGCAGGCCGACCGGACCGAGCTGGAGGAGATGATCCGGCCCACCGGCTTCTACCGGAACAAGGCCAACTCGCTCATCGGGCTCGGCCAGGCGTTGGTGGAGCGATTCGACGGCCGGGTGCCGAACAGGCTGAAGGACCTGGTCAGCCTGCCGGGATTCGGTCGCAAGACCGCGAACGTGGTGCTCGGCAATGCGTTCGGTGTACCGGGCATCACCGTCGACACGCACTTCTCCCGGCTGGTGCAGCGGTGGGGCTGGACCGAGGAGACCGATCCGGTCAAGATCGAGCACGCCGTTGGTGAGCTCATCCCGCGCAAGGACTGGACCAATCTGTCCCATCGGGTGATCTTCCACGGCCGCCGCATCTGCCACGCGCGCAAACCCGCCTGCGGTGTCTGCATCCTGGCGAAGGACTGCCCGTCGGCCGGGCTGGGCCCGATGGACCCGGCCGAGGCCGCCAAGCTGGTCAAGGGACCGGAGACCGAGCATCTGCTCGCGCTGGCCGGTATCGGCCCGGACGCGGACGACTCCGACCCCGCCGGCGCGTCCACCACCCCGACTATCGACCCGGGCTCAGACCCGACCCTGCAGGATGCCGCCCGGTGAGCCAAAGCCCGACCGACTCCGGTACCGAACCGGACGCGGCGTCCGCCACACCGCCGCGACCCCGCCCCAGCAGGTTTCCCCCCGCCGCACGGTGGACGCTGGTGTTCTGCGTGGTCATGATCGCCCTGATCGTGGCGATCTGGCCACGCGGCAACGGCACCCCCGGCGCGGATCCCGGCGCCGGGCTGCCGTCGGCCGAAGCGTCGGTCCCGGTTCCCGACGTTCCGGTCGATCCCGCCCAGCTCGCCACCGCCCGCACCGACGCCCGGCTCGCCGACTGTCCCCGGACCGGACTACCGGCGAGTGAGCGGTCGGTGCTCGCGGGGGTGGTTGCCCCGTGTCTGGCGACCGGCGCCCCGTACGACGTCGGTGCCGGTACCGCAGGCACCCCGATGGTCGTCAACATGTGGGCGGTGTGGTGTGCACCGTGCCGTCGCGAACTCCCGGTCCTCGCCGACTATGCGGCCCGCGCGAACGATCGGGTCACCGTACTCGCGGTGCACGCGAAAGAAGGTGCCGCCAGCCCCTATCCGGTCCTGACGTTCCTCACCGAACTCGGGGTGCGGCTGCCGACCGTGCTGGATACCGAGGGGCGGATCGCCGCAGCACTGCAGGCGCCGCGGGTGTTCCCGTCGACCATCCTGGTCCGTGCCGACGGCACCGTGGCCAAGGTGCTCCCGCAGCTTTTCGAGAGCCCCGACGAACTCGCCGCGGTCGTCCGCCAGTACCTCGGGGTGACCACGTGACCCGCCGCGATCAGAACGGCGACATCCACATCGGCCCGCATGTCGACGACGATCACATTCCGCCGTGGCTGCGCGTGCTGACCGGTGACGTGACGGCCGTCAGCGACAGCGTCCTCAACCGCGGGGGTGACCGGACGCGCTGGGCGGCCATGTTCCAGCGCAACCGGCGCGCCGCCGCGGTGCTGGTGCTCTTCGCCGGATCGTGGGACGCCGACCCGGAGCATCCCGGCGGCCTGCCCGCCGACGCCGACGTGCTGTTGACCGAGCGGGCGTCGACCCTGCGTCAGCACAGCGGGCAGGTGGCGTTCCCCGGGGGTGCGTTCGATCCGGGCGACGACTACCCGGTGGGTACCGCGCTGCGCGAGGCCGCCGAGGAGACCGGACTGACCGCCGATGGCGTGGACATCCTCGCGACGCTGCCGACGTTCCCGGTGCCGCCGTCGGGGTTCGACGTGGCTCCGGTCGTCGGATACTGGCGTACGCCCGGACCGGTCGACGTCGTCGACCCCGCCGAAACCTCCCGCGTGGTGCGGGTCAACCTGCGCGACATGCTGTCTCGGGGCAACCGGTTCCAGGTGCGGCGGTCGGTGCTGGGCGGTCGGCTCTACCAGGGGCCGGCCTTCCTGGTCGACGGGCTGCTCGTCTGGGGCTTCACCGGCGGGCTCATCGCAGCGATCAGCGATGCGGCGGGATGGGACGTGCCGTGGGACACCGACGACATCCGGCCGCTGGACGCGATGATCGAACAGGCGGGTAACGGTCAGGTGAGTGGCTTCGCCGCGGTACACCCAGACGGCTGGCAACCGGCCGACGACCGGGCCGAAGCCACCGACGATGACGGTGCCGGGTCGGGGAGTCGTCGATGACCGGTTCGGTGTGGGTCGATCTCGCGGTGATCGCGCTCGCGGTGCTGGCGGCGATCAGCGGCTACCGGCAGGGCGCGGTGGCATCGGCGCTGGCCGTGATCGGTGTGCTGCTGGGTGCGTTCGCCGGTATTTTGCTTGTCCCGCACGTGATCTCACGGTTCGACGATCGGCAGATGCGGCTGCTCGTCGGTATCGGTTTGTTGGTGCTGCTGGTCATCATCGGCGAAGTCGCCGGCATGATCCTGGGGCGGGCCGCCCGCAGCGGAATCCGGTCCCGGGGATTGCGCACCGTGGACAGCGGTGTCGGGTTGGTACTGCAGGCGGTGGCCGTGCTGGTGGCGGCCTGGTTGTTGTCGATCCCGCTGAGTAAGGCGGCGACGCCGTCGGTGGCCACCGCGGTGGACGACTCGCGCGTGCTCGGTGTGGTGGATGACGTTGCACCGACGTGGCTGCGCGAGATGCCCGCTCGCGAGTTCGGACCGCTGCTCGGCGATTCCGGATTGCCGGAGGTGATCGGGCCGTTCGTGCGGGCGCCGGTCAGTAACGTCGATCCGCCGGACCCGGCGATCCTCCGGCTGCCCGCCGTCGCGCAGGCCCGGCAGAGCGTCGTCAAGATCGAGGGCGTCGCGCCGAGCTGCCGACAGGCGTTGGAGGGCAGTGGATTCGCGGTCGCATCGGAGCGGATCATCACGAACGCACACGTCGTCGCCGGAACTACACGGCTGCAGGTGATGACGAACTCGGGACGACGACTCGCCGCCGAGGTGGTGTTGTTCGACAGCGGCAACGACATCGCGGTGCTGCAGGTGCCGAATCTGAACGCCGAGCCGCTGCGATTCGCCACTCGGCCCGCCGAATCCGCCGAAGACGGCATCGTGCTCGGGTATCCGGAGAACGGGCCGTTCGACGCCGAGGCGGTCCGGGTGCGCGAGATGATCAACCTGTCGGGTCCGAACATCTACCGCACCAGTCAGGTGACGCGCGAGGTATACACGATTCGTGGGCAGATCCGGCAGGGGAACTCCGGCGGCCCGATGCTCAACTCCGAGGGAGACGTACTCGGTGTGGTGTTCGGTGCGGCCGAGAACCCGTCCGATCAAACGGGATTCGTGCTGACCGCGCGTCAGGTGCAGAACGACTTCAATCTGTCCGAAGATCGCGACGGCGCGGTCGATACCGGCACCTGTGTGCGTCCCTGATCTCGATATGCCGCTCGTTCCTCGCGGCTACTCGATCGGCGGGTGGGGGTTCGTTTCTCGCGGGTAGGCGATCGGCGGGCTACGGCCCGGCCAGGAGTTCGCGGAGTTCGTCGGTGACGATGTCGGGCTGTTCCTGGTGCGCGAAATGGCCGCTGTCGCCGACCAATCGGTAGGTCATGTCGGCGGCGTAGTGGTCGCTGCGGCGCATCGTGTGGTCGGTGATGAACGGGTCGTCGGCGCCGCGCAGCGCCAGCACCGGAATCTGGAGGCGGCGGTTCATCAAGTCCATGAACCGGGCACCCTCCGGCCGGAACTGCGACCGGAACGCCCACCGCTGATATTCCAGGCTGCAGTGCGCGACAGACGGAATCTGGATGGCCGACCGATTGCGTTCGACGGCTTCGGCGAAGTCGTCGGTGGCCCGCCACGCCGGCGCCGCCCGCTCGGTGAAGTAGTCGCGGACGAACGACGCGTCGTCGCGGAGCAGGCGGCGTTCGCCGAGCCGCGGGAGCTGGTTGCGTAGGAATCCGCCCACGAATGCCGACCGCTGGTCGGAGCGGCGCACCACATCGCGGCGCAATACCCGGGGATGCGGCGACCCGATCACCGCGATACTGCGCACCACGCGTGGGTGCAGGGTCGCGGTCGCCCAGCACACCAGACCGCCGTCGGCGTGCCCGACCAGCGTGGCCGTACTGTGCCCGAGCGCCCGGACCAGCCCGTTGGTGTCGCCCGCCAGCGTCCAGCCGTCGTAGCCGCGCGGCGGTTTGTCGCTGTCGCCGTAGCCGCGGAGGTCGACGGCCACGGCACGGTAGCCGGCGTCGGAGAGCGCGACGATCTGATTGCGCCAGCTCCACCAGAATTCGCCGAAGCCGTGCAGCAGCAGCACCAGCGGACGGTCGGCGCTGCGGGGCACGTCGACCTCGGCGGCGTGAAAGCGCACACCGTTCGCCCGGACGTCGAAGTGGCGCCAGACCCCGGGTAGCCGGACCGTGGACGGATCGGGCGCGGACAATCCCTAGCCTTCGCGGGCGGCGGGAATCCTCGGATGCTCCGAGCCCGGCGGCAGCGACGTTCCCGCCGCGCCCGCCGCGGTGGCGGGCGGATGCTGGCCGGGGAGAACCTTCTCGATCTCCTTGACCGATTCGATCGTCTTCTTCGGTCCCCGGACCCGTTTGAAGATGATGTAGCCGACGAGTGCGGCCACCACGGTGATCAGCACGAGGATGAGGAACACGATCAGGAACGACAGCCAGCGCGGCAGCCATTCGTCGAGCAGTTCGGCGACGAAGAAGAAAAAGAAGAAGCTGGCGTAGAGGGCCATTACGCCGGCGACCGCGAGCAGCGCCGTGCCCGCGCCGGCCTTCTTCGCCTCGTCCACCATTTCCGACTTGGCCAGCGCCACCTCGGACCGGAACAGGGTGGACATGCTGGACGCGGCATCCTTGACCAGTTGCCCGACGCTCGGTTCGCTCCCGCCTGGGCCCCGCTTCGCGTCCGTCAGCGGGATCGCAGGGACCGACTGGCTCCCCGATGCAGACCGGCCGTGCTCGGTTGGGCTCACAGCAACCTCCGTCTCGCGAGTGTCTGCCTTATGTTGCCATGCGCACAGTCCGTGGCGGGGGATGGCTCCCGACATCACGCAATGTGCCCCGCCGGAGCGCTGTCCGGCGGGGCACGACGCGGTCGGAACGGGTCAGGACCGGCGCAACCGGATCTCTTCGAACACCGACGGATCGACCAGCGTCGACGTGTCGCCGAGTTCGCGGCCCTCGGCGACGTCCTTGAGGAGGCGGCGCATGATCTTGCCCGACCGGGTCTTGGGCAATTCGGGCACGACGATGATCTCCCGCGGCTTGGCGATCGGCGAGATCTCGGTCGCCACCTGGTCACGCAGCTCCGCGATCAGCGCATCGCCGGAATCCTCCACGCCCTCCCGCAGGATGACGAACGCGACGATGCCCTGCCCGGTGGTTTCGTCGGCCGCACCGATGACCGCGGCCTCGGCGACGCCGGAATGCCCGACCAGCGCCGACTCGACCTCGGCGGTGGAGATGCGGTGCCCGGAGATGTTCATGACGTCGTCGACCCGGCCAAGGACCCACAGCGCGCCGTCGGTGTCGTAGCGGGCGCCGTCACCGGCGAAGTACCAGCCCTGGTCGGCGAACCGCGACCAGTAGGTTTCGCGGAAACGCTCGTCGTCGCCCCAGATGCCGCGCAGCATCGACGGCCACGGCTGGTCGAGCACCAGGTAGCCCTGTTCGCCGGCGCCGACGGGGTTGGCGTCGTCGTCGACGATCTTTGCGCTGATGCCGGGCAGCGGTGCCATCGCCGACCCGGGCTTGGTGTCGGTGACGCCGGGCAGCGGCGAGATCATGATCGAGCCGGTCTCGGTCTGCCACCAGGTGTCCACGATCGGGCAGCGGTTGCCGCCGATGACGTCCCGGTACCACTTCCACGCTTCGGGGTTGATCGGCTCGCCGACGCTACCGAGCAGCCGCAGCGACGACAGGTCGTGCGCGTCGGGGATCTCGCGCCCCCACTTCATGAACGTCCGGATCAGCGTCGGTGCGATGTAATAGGTCGTGACGCCGTACTTTTCGATGATGTCGAAGTGCCGGTGCTCGTTCGGCGAGTTGGGCGTGCCCTCGTAGATGACCTCGGTCGCGCCATTCGACAGCGGACCGTACACCAGGTACGAATGGCCGGTCACCCAGCCGATGTCGGCGCCGCACCAGAAGACGTCGCGTCCCTCGTTGTGGTCGAACACGTTGTGGAAGGTGTACGACGTCTGGGCGAGGTAACCGCCGGAGGAATGCACGATGCCCTTGGGCTTGCCGGTGGTCCCGGACGTGTACAGCAGGAACAGCGGATGCTCGGAGTCGAACGCCTGCGGTTCGTGGTCCGGCGACTGTTCGCCGACCGTGTCGTCCCACCACACGTCGCGGCCCTCGACCCAGTTCAGGTCGGGGTCGTGATTGGTGCGACGTACCACCAATACCTTCTCCACCGACTTCGCGGCATCGTCTCCGGTGCCCAGCGCCTCGTCCACATTGGCCTTCAGCGGAGCTGGCTGGCCGCGCCGGTACTGACCGTCGGTGGTGATGACCAGCTTGGCCTCGGCATCGTCCACTCGCGAGCGCAGAGCGCCGGAGGAGAAGCCGGCGAACACCACGGAGTGGGTGAGTCCCAGGCGTGCGCTGGCCAGCATCGCGATGATCGCCTCGGGCACCATCGGCATGTAGATGGCCACCCGGTCGCCGGCCTGTAGGCCGATCGATTCGAAGTAGTTGGCGGCCTTGGACACCTCGGCCAGCAACTCGTTGTAGGTGATGTCCCGGGAGTCGCCCGGTTCGCCCACCCAGTGGATCGCCACCCGGTCGCCCTTGCCGGCGGCGACGTGCCGGTCGACGCAGTTGACCGCGACGTTGAGCTTGCCGCCGACGAACCATTTCGCGAACGGTGCGTCCGACCAGTCGAGTACCTGGTCGAAGTCGGTGTCCCAGTCCAGGCGGCGGGCCTGCTCGGCCCAGAACTCCAGCCGGTCGGCGTCGGCCCGGTCGTACATCTCGGCGGTCGCGTTCGCCTGCGCGGCGAACTCCGGCGACGGCGGGTAACCCTGGGCGGTGTCGGCGGACTGGTCGGTGCTGGACATGGTTGTGACGTGGCCTTTCGCTCTCGGTGACGACGGCGGTGACGCAGCGTCGCGCGTGGCCGAACGCCGCGTCGGTCCCTCATTGTGAGGGTAGTCACGTTGGATGGTGGTTGCACCGGGACCTCCGGCGGGCGGCACGGGGTGCGCGTCGAACGGTGCGTGAGGCGCGATGAGCGGCCGGGGTGGTGCCCGAGCACGTCCGGCACCCGCCGCAGATTAGGGTTGGTGGACGTGGCATCCGATCCTCTGCAGCCGCTGGTCGAGCTGCCCGGCGTGGTCGAGGCCGCCGACCGTGCCCGCGACGCGCTGAGCGCGGTGCACCGCCATCCGGCGAACCTGCGCGGCTGGACCTCGACGGCGACGGAGGCGTCATGGCGGGCGGCCCGGTCGTCCGCGGCGATCGACGGGTCGCGAGTGGAGTTGCCCCGCGACGATGCCGGCGATCTGCGCCTCGACGGGGAGGTCGACGACCCGGTGCTGGCCGGTGCGCTGCGGGTGGCGCAGGCGCTGGACGGTGAGTCGCTGGAGTCGTTGACCGGCGTCTTCCGGCGTGCGCCGGCTCAGGCGATCGCGCGGCTGCACGTGCTGGCCGCGGCGGGACTCGTCGACGACCCGGACGAGCTGGGCAGGCCACGCGAGGGGGAGGACGTCGCCGCCCGGCTGGATCTGCTGTCCCAGTTGCTGACCGGTGCAACCGCAGCACCGGCGCCGGTGCTCGCCGCGATCACTCACGGCGAACTGCTCGGCATGGGGGCGTTCGCGACCGCGAATGGTGTCGTCGCGCGCGCCGCATCGCGGTTGGTGTGTACCGCGACCGGACTCGACCCGCACAATCTCGGTGTTCCGGAGGTGCGGTGGCTCAAACGGGTGCGGGAGTATCGGGAGCTGTCGTCGGGATTCGCCACGGGTAGGCCGGAGGCGTTGCGCGACTGGATCGTCTTCTGCTGCGATGCCCTGACTGCCGGCGCGACGGAGGCCCGGTCGATCGCGGACGCGGCGCGGTCGGCCTGAGCGATGGTGGCTCGCGGAATGTGCCGACGCCCGAGATAACAGGCCCCGGATAACGCAACGCGGGCGGCGACCCACCGTGACCGGTCGGGTCGTCGCCCGCGTAGCACGGACTCAAGTTACCAAGCGTGCTTGGTGGGTTGTGGGGACCGCCTCGGCGAGGGATCGCACCCCGTTCGTATCGTGCTCGGTCCGGCGCTGCCGTGCCCGCGTCTATCTCGGCGTCATCGACGATGACGCTCGGCGCTGTTGCGGGTGACTTTCAGGCGCTGCCGTTGCGAGTGAAGTGAACGACCACGATGTCGCAGGCGCACAACACTTTTGCCTTATTGCGGCGTGCTCCGCGTGGGTGCTTGCCGCCCGTGCTAGGAAGTCCTCGGCGTGGGGGTCCGCCCCTTCTCTTCCGGATCGGACTTTGCCTTCCGAGCTTCCGTATCACCGTTTGTACACCGTGAGCGGCGTCACATCAAGGGTGAAATGCGCCAATGTCTGACGTCTTTGTGGTGGAGTCCGGGCGGGTCGGTCATGAGTGGGTCGCTCGTCAAAGTCGCTGTGCGCGTGGCACTCACGCGTGTCGCGGCTGCGCGAGCCGCATGCCCACACCGGCTGCCGCAGCCGCCGCGGTCGCTGCTACGGCGCCGACCGCTAGTCCGGCGAGGATACGGCGACCGGTGTCGTCCGGGTGATCCGCCGGCGGTCGGGCAAGCTCGAAATCCAGTACCGGCCAACCACGTTCGCCAGCGATACGGCGCAACTGGCGGTCGGGGTTGACGGCCACCGGATGCCCCACGGCAGACAGCATCGGCAGGTCGGTGACCGAGTCGCTGTAGGCGTAGCAGCGAGTCAGGTCGTAGCCGTGCTCGAGGGCTTCGGCGGCGACGGCTTCCGCCTTCTGGTCCCCGTAACAGTAGAAGTCGAGTTCCCCCGCGTAGCGGCCGTCGACGACCTTCATCCGGCTCGCCCGAATGCGGTCGACCCCGAGCATTGCCCCAATGGGTTCGACCACCTCGAGACCGGACGCGGACACGATGATCACGTCGTGCCCGCGGCGCCGATGCGACGCGATCAGCGCCGCGGCGCCCGGGAAGACCAACGGCCCGATCACCTCGTCCAGGGTGTCGGCGACGATCTCCCGCACGCGGCCCACCTCCCAACCGACGGTCATGTCGGTGATGTGGCGGCGCATCCGCTCGATCTCATCGTGACCATCACTGGTGCGCAGGGTCGAGGAAACCTGGGCGACGATCGACCGCAGCAACGTGCGCCGACCGAGGAGTCCACCGGCAAAGAATCGGGGTGTGAACGCCATCGCGCTCGACCGCGCGATGACCGTCTTGTCCAGATCGAAAAAGGCCGCGACCTGCCCCGATGGAGGGTGCTCAGACACGTCGTCAGCGATCACCGACCCAGCGTACGGCGCCCGTGCCCGCCACCTGGCGATCGACGGCAAACCCGCTGGTTGCGAGACAATAACGTGACATCGCGAAGGTTCGCTGTCCTCCTTGCAAGTGCAAGTTGTGTGTATAGTTATCCGTAGCCGGTGCTGTTGCACCGGTGCATTTCAGCCCGACCCCCCGGGGCTGAAACGCGATGACCCCGGCCTCCTCCCCCCTGGCCGGGGTCGTCTTCTTTTTTGGAGCCGGTTTCCTCCTCTGGAGTCGTTTCTCCCGTCGATGGTGCGACCTGGCGCCGACGTTCGCTCGCCGCGCTCCATCCTCGGTATCGATGCATCCACAGGGTGGGCGATGTCCACAGGTCTGCTCGCCGAGTCGGTCGCCACCGCCGATCGGTGGTGACGGGCGGGCCATGATGCCCGACATGAACGACGAACTGCTCGCGCTGGTCGGCGTCGAGTTGCGTGACGAGGTGGGCCGGTGCGCGGCGGCCGCGGGGTACCGCCTGATCCAGGGCGACCCGCAGCGGTGCCGTCGCGACTGGTTACGCGCCCGCGCAGTGATCGCCGATCCGGCCGCCATCGCCGGTCTGGCCGACGCCGCACTGCCGCGTCGGTCGGGGCTGCTGCTGGTCTCCGACACCGAGCCGCCACCCGCGGTCTGGCGCCGCGCGATCGATCTCGGGGCCGCCGACGCCGCCCTGCTGCCCGCCGACGAGGAGCGCCTGGTGCGCACGCTCAGTGCGATCCGGATGCCACGCGACCACGGCGGCGGAGCGATCGCGGTCATGGCAGCGCACGGCGGGGCGGGCGCATCGGTGCTGGCCAGCGCGGTTGCCCTGGTCGCCGTCGACGACGGATTCGGCGTGCTGCTGCTCGACGTCGACGATCTGGGCGCCGGACTCGACCTGACCCTCGGGATCGAGGAACGCCCCGGACTGCGGTGGCAGGACCTGTCGCTGGAAGGCGGCGCGGTGAGCGGCGACGCGCTGCATCATGCGCTGCCACGGGCCTCCGACCGGCTGTCGGTGCTGACCGGCCGCCGGGACGACCCGGCGCCCCTTGCCGCGGACGCGGTGCTCGCCACTCTCGACGCCGGGCGGGCCCACGGCGATCTGGTGATCGTTGATCTCCCGCGGGCCGACAGCCCGGTCGTCACCGGCGTGGTCGAGTCGGTGGAGCTGGTCGTGCTGGTCACCACGCCGACGGTGGCCGGCTGCGCGGCCGCCCGTGCCGTCTGTGACCGGCTGCTGTCGGGCGCCGACGTCGAACTCGCGGTGCGTGGGCCGGCGCCCGGCGGGCTGAGCGCCGACCGGATCGCCGACGCCGTCGGGGTGCCGTTGATCGCCGGATATCGGCCGGATCCACGGCTACCCGGCCGACTGGAATCCGGCCGGATGTCGGTTTCCGCGCGGAGCCCGCTGGGCCGGGCCGCGCTCGCGATCCACCGCCGTGTTGATCACCGCCGGCGCGTCGCGGCATGACCGCGCGCGCCGACGAGGCACTGCTCGACCGGGTTCGCGGTCGGCTGGCGGCCGGCTCGGCGGAACCGACCGCCGCGCTCATCGCCGACGCCATCCGCGCCGAGTCCGGCGGCGTGCTCGGCGACACCGATCTGCTCGCGGCACTGCGTTATCTGCAGACCGAACTCACCGGTGCCGGCCGGCTGGAAACGTTGCTCGCCGAACCCGGCATCGCCGACATCCTCGTGGTCGGTCCCGATCACGTCTGGGTCGACCGCGGGGCCGGACTCGAGCCCACCTCGATCACCTTCGACGACGACGCGGCGGTCCGGCGGTTGGCCGGACGGCTGGCGTTGGGTGCCGGCCGGCGACTCGACGACGCGCAACCGTGGGTCGATGCCCAGCTGACCGACCTCGGCCGCCGGGGCTACACGGTCCGATTGCACGCGGTAATCCCGCCCCTCGCCGCCGACGGCACCTGCATCTCGCTACGCGTACTCCGCACCGCGGGTAAGGATCTCGACAGTCTCATCGACTCCGGGGCGATCCCGGGTGAGGTCGTCAGCGTCGTCCGCAGCATCCTCGATGCGCGCCTGGCATTCCTCATCGTCGGCGGGACCGGCGCCGGAAAAACGACCCTCCTGAATGCTCTGATCGGGGCGATGAATCCGGCCGAACGAGTGCTGTGTGTCGAAGACGCATTAGAACTGACGCCGACGCATCCGCACGTGGTCCGCCTCGTTGCCCGCACCGCGAATGTCGAGGGCGCAGGAGAAGTTCCGGTACGCGTACTGGTCCGGCAGGCGCTGCGGATGCGGCCGGACCGGATCATCGTCGGCGAGGTGCGCGGCGCGGAGGTCATCGACCTGCTCACCGCGCTGAACACCGGCCACGAGGGCAGCGGCGGCACACTCCATGCGAACTCGACCGCCGAGGTGCCCGCCCGGATGGAGGCCCTCGCCGCCTTGGGTGGAATGAATCGTACTGCGCTGCATAGCCAGTTAGGCGCCGCCGTCGACATTGTCCTGGGAGTTGCCCGGCACGCCGACGGATCGCGCGGGCTGTCCGAGATCGGACTGGTGCGCCGGGAACCGAGCGGACTGGTGTCGATCGAACCCGTGTGGCTGCGCTCGGGTGGATTCACCAGTCGGCGTGACGATTTCGACGCGATGGTGAGCGGTCGGTGACACCGGGGGTGCTGTTGGCGGCCGCGTGTGCGGTGCTGTGGTGGCCGCCGCGGCGGCCCGAGGTGCGGGTCGCCGCGCTGGTCGGGACCGCCGAGAGTCGGCGCCGAATGCCGTCTGGGTGGCCCGTGTCGATCGGAATCGGTGTCATTGCAGTCGTTCTCGGCGGTATCGCGGCGGGTGTCGCCGCGGGCATCGTGCTCGCCGTCCTTGGCTGGCGCCGCCGTCGGCAGCGCCGCACTCGGATCATCGACGCCGAACGGGACGATCTCCTGACGGCGCTATCGCTGATGATCGCCGAGCTGTCGGTCGGTGCACCACCGGCCCGCGCCTGTGCGACGGCGGCCGCGGAAATGTCGGGTCGGGGTGGGTTCGGGGATGGAGGGGGAGTGTCCGGGGATGGACGACGCCCGAGCGGCGCGGGCACCGGGGTGGCGTCCGCGCTGTCGGTGCTCGCCGGTCGCGCCGAGTTGGGTGGCAATGTCGTGGATGTGCTGGATGCGCCAGGCGGTTCCGGCGACAGCCAGTCGTGGCGACGTATCGCGGTGGCGTGGCAGACATCTGAACGTTACGGCCTGCCGATGGCCGACCTGCTCGAGGCCATTCGCTCCGATCTGCTGGCACGCAAGGCGTTCACCGAACGCACCCGAGCCGGCCTGGCCGGACCACGCGCGACCGCGACCGTGCTCGCCGGGCTGCCGCTGCTGGGCATCGCCCTCGGCCAAGCGACCGGTGCCCGGCCGGTACAGACCCTGCTCGGTGGTGGATTGGGCGGCATCCTGCTGGTGGTCGGCACCGCACTGGCCGCCGCCGGACTTGTCTGGTCGGAGCGGATCACAGAGAAGGTGGTCGCGGCATGAGCCCGGGAGTGGTTGGCGTGGCGCTGATCCTGATCGCGGTGGCATGCGCGGTGTGGCCCGGTCCGCGTTGGCGGCTCTACCGCGTCATCGACGCCCCGCCGCCGCGCAACTCCGAGCCCCGGTGGTTGGGTGTTCGACGCGGCGACGACCCGTTCGCGGTGGCCGCCGCATTCGATCTGTTCGCGGTGTGCTTGCGTGCGGGCCTGCCGGTGGCCGCGGCCGCACGAGCCGTGGCCGAGACGGCGCCGCCATCGCTGGCCGAACCGCTGACCGGCACGGCCGAACTGTTGGAGCTCGGCGCCGACCCGGAACGCGCGTGGGCAACAGCGGATCGCGAGGATTCACCGAGCGGCCGACGTCCGCGAGGACGCGATACCATCTCGGCCGCAGTGAGTTTCGATTCGCTGGCGATGCTGGCCCGCCGATCTGCCCGGGCCGGATCGGCGTTGTCGGCGGGGGTCGCCGAGCTCGCCGCGGACACCCGTCGGCAGGCGCACGACGAGGCCCTCGCCCGTGCCGAGCGGGCCGGGGTGATGGTCAGCGGGCCACTGGGACTGTGCTTTTTGCCGGCGTTCATCTGCCTGGGCATCGTGCCAGTGGTCATCGGTCTCGCCGCGACCACGCTGGGCGGCATCTAGTAGCCGCCGCGAAAATTCTCGGCCGCCGATGGATCCAAATCGCTCTCGACCGCGTCTAAGGGGCGGAAGACATCCATCACACGATCGGGAGGAAACCCATGTCGCCCAACCACACTCCAGGGACCCGTACATCGTCGCCTCGCCCGCGATTGATCCGCACGCCGCTGCGCGGGGGCCGCGCGGCGGTCGACCGGGTCAACGCGCAGGTGTTGCGCCTCGTCACCGACGACGACGGCATGAGCACCGCCGAGTACGCCATCGGCACCATCGCCGCCGCCGCTTTCGGCGCGATTCTGTACACGGTGATCAGCGGCGACAATATCGTGTCCGCGCTCACCGGGATCATCGACAAGGCCCTCAACACGTCGGTCGGATAATCCGGTGCGTTCTCGGCGATTTCGGCTGCGCGGTGTGTCGGTCCGGCGGGCGGCCGGTGGGCTGGCCGCCGACGATCTGGGGATGGTCTCCATCGAGGGCGCGTACGCCATCGCGGCGATCGTGCTCGTGGTGATCCTCGGGGTCGGCGCGGTTACCGGGGTGACGGCGCAGATCCGCTGTACCGACGCCGCCCGCGAGGTCGCCCGGTTGGTCGCGGCCGGGGATACCTCGGCGCGCGATGTCGGGTCACGGCTGGTCGGTTCGTCCGCTCGGATCAGCGTGGGTGAACAGGGCGAGCGGATCGTCGTCGACGTGTCGGCGCCGGTGCCACTGATTCCGGGACTGTCGGTGTCGGCGCGGGCCGTCGCCGCTCGCGAACCGGACGGCTCCGATCAGGTCGACTTCGCGCCCGGGGTGGGCCGATGAGTCGGCGGCTCGCCAGTGACGAGAACGGCTACGCGACGCTCGCCGGGGCCGGTGCGATTGCCGCCATCGCGGCGGTCATCGTGCTGGTGATCTACCTCGGTGCCGCCGTTGTCGCTCGGCATCGGGCACAGTCGGCGGCCGACCTGACGGCACTCGCCGCGGCCATCGATCATGTAGCCGGAGAGGCGGATCCGTGTGCGGCGGCACGGGCGTTGGCAGCGCAGCAGACGCCTGCGGTGCGGGTCGACGGCTGCGAGGTGCGCGCCGAGGACATCGTCGTCCGCATCCGGGTCGACGTCGACCTCGGGCCGTTGGGCGCACGGTCGGCGTTCGCCGCCGCCCGCGCCGGGCCCGTCGAGTGAGGTCGCGTCAAGTCCGCTGCTTGAGTAGCCGCGAGGAAAGGGTGGCTGTTCCCGCTGGTTGAGTAGCCGTGAGGGACGAGCGGCGTATCGAAGCCAGCGCTGATCGCTTGTGGGGGCGGTGATTTCGATACGCGACTCGCTGCGCTCCCCGCTACTCAACCACCGGGAGCGGTGCGCACGTGTTGGGCCTGCCCCGCTGGCTGAGTAGCCGCGAGGAAAGAGTGGTCGTTCCCGCTGGTTGAGTAGCCGCGAGGGACGAGCGGCGTATCGAAGCCAGCGTCGACACGCTCAACCGGTGCTGTTCTCGTCCAGCACGATTCGCTTGGGATAGACCCGCATCGAGTCGACGGGCGCGAACCACATGTGCTGGAAGGAGACGTCGGTATCGCCGCGGTAGGTCAGTTCGAGGTCACCCGACCCGGACGTGGGAATGCGGGGACGCACCGCGGACAGGAACGGCGACCAGTGGATCAGCTCCCCCTCGGTGAGGAAACCTCCCGCCGCGGCTTGGGTATCGCCGGTCCGCTCGTCGACGGTCGCGAGGTACACCTCACCCAGCGACGGGGTGAGGCGGGGGCCGACGACCGCGGTCTGCAGATACCACTGCGCGGAGGTGACGAAGTTGTAGAACCCACCGCTGCGGGCCGCGCACCAGCCGTAGTGCACGTCCAGGGCGTCGAGCGCCTCCTCGGCGGAGAAGAACACGTCGCGCTCGCCGATGGACGCGGGCAGCCGGTCGACGTGCTCGGTCGGCCGGGCGAGCAGAAAGTAGGCGGTCCGGGCGCAGGTGATCGCCCGGTCCGCCTGCAGCGGTTCGTCGAACCTGTCATGCATCGGTCAAGTATCGCCCAAGAACGACCGAAAGCACGGTTTCCGCGCCGGACTTGTCCAGCGGATCGTTCCCGTTGCCGCACTTGGGCGACTGCACACACGACGGGCAGCCGTTCTCGCACCGACAGTCCGCGACCGCCGCACGGGTCGCCGCAATCCACTCGCCGAATGCCGCATAACCGCGATCGGCGAAGCCCGCCCCGCCCATATATCCGTCGTAGACGAACACCGTCGGCAACCCGGTATCCGGATGCATATTCGTCGACAATCCGCCGATATCCCACCGGTCGCAGGTCGCCACCAGAGGCAACAGACCGATCGCGGCATGCTCGGCGGCGTGCAATGCCCCGGGCAGGCGCGCGGTATCGATTCCGGCCTGCGCCAGCGTCTCCGGTGGCAGCGTGTACATCACCGCGCGGGTGTGCAGGGTCTGCGCCGGCATGTCCAGTTCGACCGCGTCCAGCACCTCGCCGGACAACAGCCGACGCAGGTAACCGACCACCTGATGGGTCACGTCGACCTCGACCAACGAGACGGTCAGCGGTCCGTGTTCGGTGGAGGCAAGGGTCGCGGTGACGGTGATGTCGGTGTTCTCCCGTGCCGACGTCGTCCAGTCCGGCTCCTCCGGATGGGCCAGCGCGAGACCGTCGTCGAGGTCGAGCTCGTCAACGACATAGGTCTCACCCTGATGGATGTGTACCGCACCGGGATGCACGGTCGACGGTGCCCGCCCGGCGTCGACGGTGCCGAGCAGCCGGGACGTCGAATGGTCGACGATGAGGATCTGCCCACCGATGCCGCCACGGATATCGACGTCGCCATGTGGCTCCACCCCGGCCGCCGCGTACCAGCCGGCCTTGCGTTTGCGAAGCAGTCCGCGCTCGGCAAGTTCCCGAACGGCCGCACCGGCCTGCCACGCGTCGATCTCGGCATCGGTCAACGGGAGTTCGCTGGCGGCGCAGAGTAGGTGCGGGGCAAGCACATACGGGTTCGTCGGATCGATCACCGCGGCTTCGACCGGGGAGTCCAGCAATGCCTCCGGATGGTGTACCAGGTAGGTGTCGAGGGGATCGTCGCGAGCGACCAGTACCACCAGCGCATCACCGGACTCGCGTTGTCGTCCGGCGCGGCCGGCCTGTTGCCAGAACGATGCCACGGTGCCCGGGTAGCCGCCGACGATGACGGCGTCGAGACCGCTGATGTCCACGCCCAATTCGAGCGCGTTGGTCGTCGCCACCCCGACCAGCCGGCCGTCGGAGATCGCCGCTTCCAGTCGGCGGCGATCGTCGGCGAGATAACCCGCCCGGTACGTACCGACGCGGTCAACCAAGTCGGGAGCGCTGTGCGCCAACAGATTCCGGGTACCCAGCGCGGTCAGCTCGACGCCGCGCCTGCTGCGGCCGAAGCACAGGGTGCGGGCACCTTCGATGACGAAATCCGCCAGTAGCCGCGACGATTCGGCTCCCGCCGACCGGCGTACAGGTGCACCGTTCTCGCCCGAGATGCCCGGCACGAAACCGGGTTCCCACAACGCGACCGTGCGCTCGCCGCGGGGCGAACCGTCCTCGGTCACCGCGACCGTCGGCTCACCGATGAGTCGCGTCAGGGCCCCGGCCGGGTCGGCCATCGTCGCGCTGGCCGCGATCACCGTCGGGGTGGAACCGGACGCCCGTGCCAGTCGGAGCAGGCGCCGCAATACCAGCGCCGTATTCGACCCGAACACGCCGCGATAGTGATGGCACTCGTCGACGACGATGTACCGCAGGTGCCGGAAGAACTGTCGCCACCGGCCCTGCTTACCGAGGACACCGCCGGACAGAATCCCCAGATGCAGCATGTCCGGATTGGTGAAGATCCACCGCGAGTGCGCGCGAGCCCAGCGCCGGATCTCCGGGTCGGTGTCGCCGTCGTAGGCGCACGGCGCCAGATGGGCGAACGCATCTCGGCCGGCGATAGTCGCGGTCAGGGCGCGGATCTGGTCGGCCCCCAATGCTTTTGTCGGAGACAGGTAGAGCGCGGTCGCGTGCGGATCGTCGAGCATCGAGGCGAGGATCGGCATCTGATAGGCGAGCGACTTGCCGGAGGCGGTGCCGGTGGAGAGCGCGACATGCGAGCCGCGCACGGCCGCATAGGCGGCCGCCACCTGATGGGTCCACGGCCGCTCGATACCCGAATCGACGAATGCGTCGCGCGCGGCATCCGGCAGCCACGCCGGCCAGTCGGCGAAAGACGCTGAGCGAGAACCGATGACCCGCAGGTGAGTCAACGGTGTGCTGTCGGGATCGGTGCCGGCCAGCGACCGTTGCAACAGATCCGAACCGTACGAGGAGGGGGACGGCATGAGAGAGGAGTGATTCGTCAGGCGCGGAATCGATAATCGGCAATCGCTAGTCGAGGATGGAACAGGATGCGGCCCGGCGAACACAGTTCGGACACCGCTTTACGGACACGGACGACCGTACCGATCCGCACCGTCTCGAGTGGGTCGGACGTCCCGGTTGGTCGCCCGTCCGATATTACCGGTGGGTGTCGTCTAGCTGAAGATCTGGGTCCGCGCAGGCAAATCCACACCCATTTCGCTCAAGCTGGTTGCTGTGACTATCGTTCGTGCCCCGAACATGATTGACTGAGTGCGGCCGCAGCTTCTGCCCGGCCCATCACACCTGTGGTGGACGGAAGAATCGTCGTTGCAGCCGGTGTACTGAGTTGGTTCTCTCCGAAGAGTCGGGGCTCCTGTGAGGTATGGCGGTCAGAACCGGCCACGGCACGAGACCTCGTGTCGAGTCAGTGGAATGTAAGTAAAGGATAGGCAGTAATGGCACAGGGAACTGTGAAGTGGTTCAACGCGGAAAAGGGCTTCGGCTTCATCGCGCCCGATGAGGGGTCCGACGACGTGTTCGTCCACTACTCCGAGATCCAGGGATCCGGTTTCCGCACCCTCGAAGAGAACCAGCGGGTTGAGTTCGAGGTCGGGCAGGGCACCAAGGGTCCGCAGGCGACGGGTGTGCGCGCCGTCTGAGGTTGACCTCGCGAGACGCAAACAGGCTTGTTTGACCAAGACCGCTCCCGGCCACCACGGCCGGGGGCGGTTTTGTCTCTCCGGGAGCCCGTCCGCGCGGGCCCACCGGCACGCATTCGGGCCGCATCCGCACTCGCCCCGGGCCGCACTCCATCCCGGCCGCGCTGCGAAGCCACCCGGGTGCTGTGCCAGTACTGTCGAGGTGTGGGGCAACTGGCCTTCTTCTCCGCGGAGACCGACCAACCCGCGTTCGACGATCTCGCCGGACTCCTCGCCGCGCACGGCCAGTCCGTCCGATCGGGGTCGGGCACGCGGGTCTCTGTGGTCGTGATCGCCGCCTGGCGGGCGGCAGCGGTTGCCGCCGAGATGCGCATCTGCGACCTCGAGGCCGAAGTGACCGCCTCCGAGGAGGGCACTCCGCTGGCTCGCACGATCTCCACCCACGACCTCGACGACCTGCATCGCTCCTGGTCGGCCGGTGCTGTCAAGGCGATGCCCGCCGGTTGGGTCCCTTCACCCCGCGCCCTGCGCCTGTGGGTGATCGCCGCCGGACGCCCCGACGGCGACCGTTACCTGCTGGGACTCGATCCGCACGCGCCCGAATCGCACGCCGCACTGGCGACGGCGCTGATGCGGGTCGGCATCGCGCCGACCCTGGTGGGAACACGCGGACATCAGCCGGCGTTGCGTGTCACCGGGCGGCGCCGGCTGGCCCGGCTCGTCGAGTATGTCGGAATGGCGCCCGGCCCCGACGCCGAAGCGTCCTGGCCGAGAACCCCCGGTATGTGAACCGACATGTGAGAAATCGCCGTCCCGGGCGTGTGAATGCGGGTGAATCTCTCTGACCTGCGGATTCGCCGCCAATGGGCGCGCTGTTGACCCGGATCGACGCCGCCGGATCGCTAACAGATGTGCGGTCGACGCTATACATAAGGTACAAACCACATCGAGCGACACCAGTCGCCCGCCGACGGCCAGCCTGCGGCCCCGGCAGCGAAGAACGAAGGACCCCCGTTGGCCGACACCACCACCGCTACGCCCACCGATGCGTCGGGGACCCGCCGCTTGGTGATCGTCGAGTCGCCGACCAAGGCGCGCAAGATCGCCGGCTACCTGGGCCCGAACTACCTGGTGGAGTCCTCCCGCGGGCACATCTGCGACCTGCCGCGCGGTGCCGCCGACATCCCCGCCAAGTACAAGGGCGTGCCGTGGGCCCGCCTCGGGGTGGACGTGGACAACGACTTCGAGGCGCTGTACGTGGTCCCGCCGGACAAGCGGTCGACGGTGACCGAGTTGAAGTCGCTGCTCCGCGAGGTCGACGAGCTGTACCTCGCCACCGATGGTGACCGCGAGGGCGAGGCCATCGCCTGGCACCTGATGAACACGCTCAAGCCGAAGGTGCCGGTTAAGCGGATGGTGTTCTACGAGATCACCGAGCCCGCCATCCGCGCCGCCGCCGAGCAGGCCCGCGACCACCTGGACACCGACCTTGTCGACGCCCAGGAAACCCGCCGCATCCTCGACCGGTTGTACGGCTACGAGGTGTCCCCGGTGCTGTGGAAGAAGGTCATGCCGAAGCTGTCGGCGGGCCGCGTCCAGTCGGTGGCGACACGTATCATCGTCGAACGCGAACGCGAGCGAATGGCGTTCGTCTCCGCCGGCTACTGGGACATCGAGGCGACGATGGACACCGGTGACGCCGGTGCCGGCGACGCCGGGCCGTCCCGATTCCGGGCGCGGCTGGTCTCCGTCGACGACGCGCGCGTGGCCACCGGTCGCGACTTCGACGCCCGCGGCGCGCTGAAGAAGCCCGACGGTGTCATCGTGCTGGACGAGGCGCGCGCCACCGGGCTGGCGGCCGGTCTGGACGGCGCCGACATGAACGTCAGCTCGGTGGAGGAGAAGCCCTACACCCGGCGCCCGTACCCACCGTTCATGACGTCGACGCTGCAGCAGGAAGCGGGCCGCAAACTGCGTTTCGGTTCCGACCGGACGATGCGAATCGCGCAGCGGCTGTACGAGAACGGCTACATCACGTACATGCGTACCGACTCGACAACGCTGTCGGACGCCGCGATCAACGCCGCCCGCGCGCAGGCCCGCGAACTGTACGGCGACAACTTCGTGCATCCGACGCCGCGCCAGTACACCCGCAAGGTGAAGAATGCGCAGGAGGCGCACGAGGCGATCCGCCCGGCAGGCGACTCGTTCCGCACCCCGGGGCAGATCGCCGGACAACTGGAGACCGACGAATTCCGGTTGTACGAACTGATTTGGCAGCGGACCGTCGCCTCGCAGATGGCCGACGCGAAGGGCACGACCCTCAGTCTGCGCATCACCGGCGGCGCGGCCAGCGGCGAAACCTGCGTCTTCGCGGCATCCGGCCGCACCATCACCTTCCCCGGCTTCCTGTCGGCATACGTCGAAACCGTCGACGAGCAGACCGGCGGGCAGGCCGACGACGCCGAGAACCGGCTGCCGCAGCTCCGCGAGGGGCAGGGCCTCAACGCGAGTGAGCCTGCCGCGGAAGGGCATTCGACGAATCCGCCCGCCCGGTACACCGAGGCATCGCTGGTCAAGGTACTCGAAGACCTGGGTATCGGCCGACCGTCGACCTATGCGTCGATCATCGGCACCATCCAGGACCGCGGTTATGTGGTGAAGAAGGGCAATGCGCTGGTTCCGTCGTGGATCGCGTTCGCCGTCGTCGGACTGTTGGAATCCTATTTCCGCAGCCTCGTCGACTACGACTTCACCGCGGCGCTGGAAGACGACCTGGATCAGATAGCGAGCGGGCAGGAGAACCGCACCCGTTGGCTGACCGAGTTCTATTTCGGCGACGATGCCGAAGGGGCCGAACAGGATTCGGAGATCTCCGGTTCGGAGATCGCTACCCATGGCGGCCTCAAGAAGCTGGTCGGCGTCAACCTGGAGGAGATCGACCCGCGAAAGGTCAACTCCATCAAGCTGTTCGACGACGACGAGGGACGCGCGGTGTACGTCCGGGTGGGGCGGTACGGCCCGTACCTGGAACGCAATCTGGCGACCGCGTCGGACGCCGAACCCGATCTGCAGCGCGCCAATCTGCCTGCCGACATGACCCCCGACGAGCTGACCCCGGAGGTCGCCGAGAAGCTGTTCTCGACACCGCAGGAGGGCCGGACCCTCGGTGTCGACCCGGTCACCGGTCACGAAATCGTGGCCAAGGAGGGACGTTTCGGCCCGTACGTGACCGAGGTCCTGCCCTCCGACGATGACGACGAGACCGGTGGTACGGCGCCGGCGACCATTCCCGCTGGCCCAACCCCGCCGGACGGCGGCGCGGGCGTCGAGCGGTCGTCGGCCGCCGGAAATGGTTCGGACACAGTGGTTCCGCTGGATTCGGATACCGGTGGCGGTACCGCGACGACAACCACAACAGCCGCAAAGAAGACGGCGGCCAAGAAGACTGCGGCGAAGAAGACTGCGGCAAAGAAGGCCGGACCGAAGCCGCGGACCGGGTCGCTGTTCAAGACCATGGACATCGCCACGGTGACACTCGAGGATGCGCTCAAGCTGCTGTCGCTGCCGCGCGTCGTCGGCGTCGACCCGGAATCGGGCGACGAGATCACCGCGCAGAACGGCCGGTACGGGCCGTATCTGAAGAAAGGCACCGACTCTCGGTCGCTGACCAGCGAGCAGCAGCTCTTCGACATCACCCTGGACGAGGCCCTGCGCATCTATGCCGAACCGAAGCGTCGGGGACGGCAGGCCGCCGCACCGCCGCTGCGTGAGCTCGGTGAGGACTCGACCAGCGGAAAGCCGATGGTGCTCAAGGACGGCCGGTTCGGACCGTACGTGACCGACGGCGAGACCAACGCGAGCCTGCGCAAGGGCGACGAGGTCAGCACCATCACGCCGGAACGGGCGATGGAACTCTTGGCCGACCGCCGCGCCCGTGGCCCGGCCAAGAAGCGCACCACCAAGAAGGCCGCGAAGAAGGCGCCCGCCAAGAAGGCCGCAAAGAAGACAGCCGCGAAGAAGGCAACGGCCAAGAAGGCCACGGCCACTAAGTCAGCGGCGAAGAAGGCTACGGCGAAGAAGACGGCGGCCAAGAAGGCTCCGGCCAAGAAGGCCACGGAGCAGACCGACACCGACTGACGCTGGGGCCCAGTCGAACCGGCGGCGCCGGGGAGTTCCGTGCGCCGGCATGGGCGGTTACCGCGTGTGCCGACATGGGCGACTACCGTGCGCCGGCGTCGGAATCCGTGGTGTCTGCGCTGGTCTCGTCCTCGACGATCTCACCGTCGACGACCTCGCCATCGATGATCGCGCCGTCGATGACTTCACCGTCGATCGTGGTGTCGTCGTCGAGGTCCACATCGGCATCCGATGCGGTCGAGCTCCGGTACGGCGTCAAATGCGGGTGGGCCAACAGTGTTTCGATGCCCCGACCGCGCAGTTCGACGCCGTCACCGATGTCCCAGTGCTCGGACTCCTCGGGGGAGGCCAGGAACACCGCTCGCGCCGATCCGAGTACCCGGGTCGGCTCGTCCTTGGCCAGTTCGGTCAGCCGCGCCGCCTCGTTCACCGGGTCACCGATGACGGTGTACTCCAGGCGTTGCTCGGCACCGATATGTCCGGCGATCGCTTTGCCTGCCGACACACCGATGCCGATGTCGGTGTCGCCGAGGGTCTCGTACAGCTCCTGGCGCAGTTCCCGTGCGGACGCCAGCGCGCGGCCGGCGAAGTCGTCGAGGTCGAGTGGAGCGCCGAAGATCGCCAGCGCTGCGTCACCCTGGAACTTGTTGACGAAGCCGCCGTGCCGGCCGACAACCTCGACCACGACCCGGAAGAACTCGTTGAGCAGTTCGACCACCTCGCGCGGCGGCCGGTTGACCGCGAGCCGGGTGGAGCCGACGATGTCGACGAACAGCACACCGACGTAGCGTTCCTCGCCGCCGAGTTCGGTGCCGGTCTCGATCGCCCGCCGGGCCACGTCCTCGCCGACATAGCGGCCGAACAGGTTGCGTAGCTGTTGCCGCTCCCGCAGGTCGGACACCATGTCGTTGAAGCCGGCCTGCAGCAGCCCCAGGTCGCTGCCGTCGTAGATCTTGACGGCGACGTTGAGATTGCCGTTACTGACCTCCGACTGGGCGCGTCGCAACTGCTTGATCGGGTCGTTGATCGCGGCGACCAGCCGCACGATCGCGATCAGGCTGAACGCCAGCGCGGACAGCGACATCCACAGGATCGGCCGCAGCAGACCCGCCGGTTCGGTGTCGATGAAGTCGATCCGCTGCAGGGTGATCAGCCCGACGATGACCAGCATCGGCGCCACCACGCTGATCACCCAGAACACCGCGATGCGGGTGGTCACGCTGGGCGCGATCGCATTGTCGGGATCGTTGGCCATGGCGGCGACGGTGATCGGTCGCAGCACCTTCTCCGACTGCAGGAAGCTCAGCACACACGTCACCAGCGCGCCGATCGCACTGGCCATCGCCACGATGAAGGCGTCCTTGTGCGACACCGCGAGGTTGACCAGGGTGAATAACAGTCCGCCGATGAGCCATAGCCCCGCGTTGACGGCCGACAGCAGCACCGGAAGCGCCAGGGCTCGGCGACGGGCGCCCGAGTTGTCCAGCCGGGTGCGGCGGCGGTGCCAGATGAGCACGGGCAACGAGAGCTGGATGCTCAGATAGGTCCCGATGGCCATCGCGACGATCAGGTAGGCGACGAAGATGACTTGGTTGGCCGCGGTGATCTCGTCCAGCCGGAAAGAATCGGCGGCGGGCATGCCAAAGCGGAGGAACGCGAAGGTGAACAATGCGCCCACCAAATTTGCCCGGAGCATGTCGAGGGCAAGGATCGGCCACGGCGTATGCACCAGCCATCGACCCAGATGCAGGGCCTTTGACAGGCGGGAGCGGCGGTCAATCACGTCAACCACGGTAGCTGGCTGCTTGCAATTGTTAAACAACGTTGGTGATCGGTTGATGATCCGGGGTTGTCTCAACTGCGGTTTAGTCTGTCGGTGTGACAAATGTCTTCGACCGCTTGATCGGGCAGGAAGCGGTGGCCGCGGAGCTGACCGCGGCCGCTCAATCCGCCCGTGCGCTGGCACATCGGCTGGACGAGGCCGATGCCGGCGCGGTGTCGATGTTCGCCGAGGACTATCCGATATCCGGTGGAGGCGGCGACTTCGGTGACTCCGATCACACCGACGGCCCCGCGGTGGCCGGTGCGGAACGGTCGTCGATGACGCACGCGTGGCTGTTCACCGGACCACCGGGCAGCGGCCGGTCGGTGGCGGCGACCGCATTCGCGGCGGCCCTGCAGTGTCAGGGCGTCGCCGACGGTGGCGGCGACGTCGTCGGCTGTGGCGAATGCCGTGCCTGCACCACCGTGATGGCGCACACCCACGCCGACGTCCGCAACATCGTGCCGGATGGGTTGAGCCTCGCGGTGCGCGAGATGCGGGAGATCGTGCAGGCTGCCTCGCGCCGGCCGGGCACCGGCCGATGGCAGGTCGTGATCGTCGAGGATGCCGACCGCCTCACCGAGCAGGCCGCCAATGCCCTGCTGAAGGTGGTCGAGGAGCCGCCGTCGCGCACGGTGTTCCTGCTGTGCGCCCCGAGCGTCGACCCGGAGGACATCTCCGTGACGCTGCGGTCGCGGTGCCGGCATATCGCCCTGACCGCGCCGTCGGCGGCGGCGATCGAACGCGTGCTGATCGACCGGGACGGCATCGATGAGGATGCGGCGCGCTGGGCGGCATCGGTGTGCGGCGGTCACGTCGGCCGGGCCCGCCGATTGGCGACCGACCCCGATGCCCGCGCTCAGCGCGAGCAGGCCCTCGGGTTGGCGCGCGCCGCCACCCGACCGAAGACGGCGTACGAGGCCGCCGAGGAACTCGTGCGGTCCGCCGAGGCGGCCGCGAAGGCGATCAGCGCCGAACTGGACGAGTCGGAGACCGAGGAGATGAAGACCGCGCTGGGAGCCGGTGGCACCGGCAAGGGCACTGCCCGGCCGCCGCGCGGTACCGCAGGCGCGCTCAAGGAACTGGAGAAGCGGCAGAAGTCGCGGGCGACCCGCCTCGGCCGCGACGTCTTGGACCGTGCGCTGGTCGACCTTGCCGCGCTGTTCCGGGACGCGCTGATGGTGGCGGTGGGTGCGCCGGTGACCCCGATGCATCCGGACAAGACCGCCGACATCGTCGTCCCGATGGCCAAGTACGCGAGCCCGGAGCGATTACTGCTCTGCGTGGAGGCGGTCCTCGACTGCCGGGAAGCGTTGGACCTCAACGTGAAACCGAAGTTCGCGGTGGACGCGATGGTCGCCCGGATCGGGTCCGCGATGCGGAGTGCGGCCGCCTGAGCCGAGTGCTGCCGCCGGATCCGACGGATAGGTCAGATTCGGCGCACCCCGCCCCGTGACGCTCAGACCGACGCCGAACCCAGTGCGACGTCCCGAAGTTCACGCGCCGGGCCGCGCAGGGTGATATTCGGCGTCCACACCGCACGCAGCGGGCGGATCATCCGGAGGCCCTCGACGTCGATGCGGACTAGCCGCCCGGCCGCGATGTCCTCGGCCACCGAGAGTCGGGAGAGCACCGTGGCGGCCGACGACGTCAGCACCGATGTTCGGATCGCGGTCACCGACCGCAGCTCGATGAGCGGCTCGGCAGGCTTCAGGCTACGTTCGGCCAGCGCAGCCTCGAATGTCACCCGGATGCCGGAACCATGCTCACGCTGGATGAGTGGGGCGTCGGCGAGGGTTTCGGCGGTGATGGTGCGGGTGCGCGCCCACGGGTGATCCGGTGCGGCGACCACGTAGAGTTCGTCCATCGACACCAGTGCCGACTCGAGATCGGCTGCCGCACCGGGACTTTCGATAAATCCAAGATCGGCCTTGCCGGCGTGGACGGTGTCGATGACGTCGGCGGAGTTCATCGGTCGTACCGAGATGCGCGCGTCGGTTCGGGTGGCCAGCGTCGCGATCCACGCGGGCACTAGATATTCGGCGACCGTCTTCGAGGCGGCGACGACCAGGGTCGCCCGCTTGGCGCCGACGAGAGCGTCGACGCCCGCCATGAATTCCGACGCGCGGGAGACGAGGGTGTCGGCCCACTGCAGCACCACCTGGCCGTTGGCCGTGACGTCGACGCCGGCGGGAGAGCGGACGAAGATCTCCACGCCCAGTTCGTGTTCGACGGTCCGCACCCGTGCACTGACCGCCTGCTGGCTCAGACCTAGTTCGCGGGCGGCGGCACCCATCGAGCCCAGTCGAGCCACAGCGACGACGACGTCGAGGGCGGCGAGGTCGGGGAGGCGACGGGGAGGCATGGGCATACCGTAGGCGCTTGCTGTGGATGGTCACAAGCCGTCGTTGTGGCCCCGTCGGGGGGTCCCGACGCTGCGGCGTCGGCGTCCCTATAGTGGGATCAGGTCCAGGTCCGGCGGTTGCGCCGGGGGAGCGGTAGGCGAGGGAGCGCGCATGTCGGACTTCATCAAGAAGATCAAGGAAGACGCTAAGGCGGTGTCCGCCGCGATCGACCAGGAGCTGACGGTTCTCGAAGGCGTGCCCGGCTACGACCCGCTCAAGGACGAGGACAAAGACAGCGCGGACGGCGAGTCGGAGGCCGCGGAGACTGCGGAAGCTGACACGGCAGACACCGCCGAGGAGTCCGACGCGGCGCGGTGACTGGTAAGGCGAAATGCGGGCTCTACTAGCGGCGTAACCAGGCGGTCTGTCAAGCTACATCAGTGTCCGTAGGTGTCGCGAGTCCGATGGAGTCGTGCCAACCGCGGTACGTTGGTCCGTTCCCCTCGCTCTCGGGGGTGTTCCTGCCGGACATCGCGATGAGGTTGCTGCGATGCGCTCTGACGGTCACGGGTCCGCCCCTCACGGACTGAGGTCAAAATTGCCCCGCAGCACCCCGGACGTCATGGGCAGCGTCGTGTCAATCGTTGGCAATCAGTTGCGTCAGGGGCATGTGCCGCTATCCTTGCTGGTCGGCATACGCCCTTCTGCTGAGGCAGTTCACCGCCGAGGCGAGGCGCTAAAATTCCCTGGAGCATCTGAAATCGCTCGGATCGTATACGATCTGCGTTATAGTTACGCGATCGGTTGACGATGACAAGGACGAGACAACCCGCTGGATTCGCCGCCAAGCTGTGTGGCGCTTCACATGCCAAGGCCTTTTCGGTGACATGAGCGCCGAAGCGGTGCCCAAAGAGTCTACGCCTTCCGCTCTCGACGTAGTCCAAGAATCGACGAAAGGCGTGGGGCAGTCCAAGGCTACAGATGCCGAGCAGTCGATGACTACTGCAACAACCCCTTCACCTACCACATCGAATACTAACGTGGATCCCGAGCTGGATCAATCGAAATGGAGTGAATGCGTTAAGGTTCGATCCAACGCTGAATGTCGGACCTTGCTTGGTGCGGATCAGAAATAGTAGCCGAGGGCACTCTGTCGGACGTCCGGCTAGGGTACGACTTCAGATTCGACGTGTTTCCGGTGGTTGGACGCGGTACGAAGCTGTGGAGTTGGCGCGTTTACTGCGGCGCATCACCGTTTCGTGGGTGGTCAGCGGATCTGCGGGTGTCGATACCGTGAGCACCTATGCGGGGACCCCCGTGTCGAGCCGTCCGGTATGGCGCCGAGTGGGCGCGTGCTGGTTCGTGGCTCAGCCAACTTGAGCCGCATCAAGAGTCGACCTCTAACGGACGACCGCTGACTCTTCGAACTGCCAATGCCGCGCCCCTGAAACCGATAAGGTTCAAATTCATGACGCGTGAGCCAGGCTGGTACACGGATCCTCAGGATGCTGACCGCGTTCGTTGGTGGGATGGAACGCAATGGACAGCGGGCACAAATCCAAAGATGGAGTCTAAGCCCAACGCGTCCACGCCCGGAACTTTCTCGCCGTCCGACGGCCGCAAGCGGCGGCGTTGGGTTCTTTTGGCGGCATTGGCAGTGGTGGCCGTAATCGTTGTTCTGTGCGGAGTTGGAGCGTTTGCGGATCGGGTGAGCGCGCCTGATCCGGGTCAATCTCGTTCAAGTGAGTCTGCTCAGCAAAGGGAGGGTTCCCATCTGGAGTCGCCGTCGCCGTCAAGGTCGGTCGCCACGTCCTCTCAGGCACCAACACTAGAGCCCGGTACGAGGATGTGTCAGTTGGGATTGCGTGCTCAGGCCCCGTTTTACCTCTACCTGGTTAGCAAAGCCGAGCTCGACTTCTCGGCCTGTGGAAGCGCCCCCATCATCCTGGAGGATGGCTACTCGATTGTCGGTAATCGCAAGTACGGACCAAACGTTGATCTCCGCTGCTATATCGACCCGGGTCCTTATATGCGCGCCGCGGTGGGTGCGGTGTATTCGTCCTCTATGCCTGCGAATCTAAATGCCGCACTAGAATTCTGCCGGGAAGTTGGTGGGTACGACTTTAACTAGCAAGGAGTTAGGATCATTGGGGTCAGGTTTCTGAAGGGACTGTGCGAATTGGTTAGGGTTGATGCTCGACGAGCGCGCCGCTCCGCTCGGGGTACCGCATAGATGGCCATCGCCGCTCCTTGGTGGACGGTCCGGGCATCGACATCTTTGTGTTGCACGCGTCGAAGGCGGCCTACGCCCGTAATAGTTGAACATCTGCAGCCGCCAGGTCGACACATACGGGCCGGTTGGCGGCGGACGGAGTGGATTTGACCGAGGTGTGGTACGACGACGGTCTCTTCCCCCCCGGGTCCTTTTCCGAGGCCAAAGAACGCAGTCGGGCCGGCGGTCGATGAAGTCGCGAGGTCCTGCGGGGACGGTGCGGCTGGCTGATTGCGCGCCCGACTCATTGAGCCGCTCAGGGGAATCGAATGTGTGCGGGTCTGAAAGAAACACCTAGAGAGACTGTGAACAGGGCAGACAGGGCCCACGAGCCCGTCAGCGAACTGGAATCGGTCAATGCAAGTCCAAGAATTTTCGAAAACGATTGCCACGCAGAGAATTTCGCTGCATTTTATACTGCGATGAGCGTGTATCTACGATCAGAAACGGCGTGATCCTCGCGTAGTGCATCCCCCGGGGTCTGCTCCTCCCCGGTCTGCGTGTTCGACTTGATTACGAGCCTGTAGACATCGCTGATCGGGCTCTCTGGTGTCAACCCCAAGTCCGTGAGGTTCGTCGGCTCTACCTCCCCGCCGGAGTCGGCGGAGTTACCTTCGAGAGCTAGCCAGACGAGCATGTCGCTTCCGTCGGGGTGCTTACCCCGGGACACGATCCAGACAGAGTCGAATGGAGTCATCTGCGAGGTGACCGAACCGAGGGTGTCGGTAGGCTCGACCGGCACGATAATGGCATCCCCGCTGGCCGCGGGCTGAGCGAAGAACCATCGCACATCTTCGGCGGTCTGGCTTGCAACGTAGTTTGTCAGGACGTCGACGGCGCCATCGAATGTGGGCGAGTCGAGCCCGCCGCGGATCCAGAGGCCTGTGCCCTTGTCCGCTTCATACTCGACCAACTCACGGAGGACAGGTAGATCACTAGTCTCGACGTCGAGAGAAAAAGCCAGCGCGTCACGGTACTGCTGGCGCGCGTCTTCGAGGTCATGGGCGCCCCCGACGATGCTCTCGGGCATGGAGTAGAACTGCCACTCGGGCCCACCGGACATGCAAGACCGGTAGACGACCACCTGCGAGTCGCTAGTCATCAGCTCACCTCTCCCCGTGCGTCGTGCGCGGTCAAGCCGACATCTTTAACCAAGACACGCCGGACCATGTTCCCGGTCACCTCCACGCCATCATGGTATGCGAAGGTGAACTCGGCGTCTTTGCCTTTGTATCTGCGGTGTGAGCCGCGTTGGCGGATTGGGGGCCCGCAGTGCCGTTCGATAACGCGAATAAGCTCGGACGCACGCATCGACGGCCAACTATCGCCCATAGGACGTCCCATTGGTCACTCGGCGATGCTACTTCACATCAGGCACGGTTGATCGGCCAATCGAGACGGTGTGGCCAAGCGAGCATCACGCACAGCGGCAGCGCTCGGGGTGGCTTTCGGGCGGGTGATGCTCTGCGTGTGATGACGAGGCTTCGCGACCAGGGCGGCGGACGACCGGGGGGCGAAACCACATCTCACTTGCGGTTTACGGAGCCGCCCAGGGGAATCGAACCCCTGACCTATTCATTACGAGTGAATTGCTCTACCGACTGAGCTAGGGCGGCGTGCTGCGCGGCAGCGCTGACGAGTGTATCGACTCGGTGGCGGGCGAACAAAACGCGATGCGGCCCGACTCCGGCCGTCCGCGCTGGCTGCTTCCGATCGATCCCGGCTGCCCAGACTCGCCGCAGCGCCGTAGCCTCGGCACCATGAGCAACGTCGCCCCCACGCCCGTGACCAGAGCCGCCGCGTCCGAAGCCGTCGCCGAGCCGTGGCGGGTAGTCGCCGACAAGCTGATGGCCGCCTACCGAACAGGGTCGATGGTGCGCGGTGGCGAGTTCGTCGCCAAGGTCATCGCCGCGGCCGAGGCCGCCAACCATCACCCCGACATCGACCTGCGCTACGGCACGGTGCACCTGGTCCTGACCACGCACAGTGAACACCGACTGACCAGCAAGGACGTCGACCTCGCCAACACGATCGCCGGAATTGGCACCGACCTGGGGCTCGAGCCGCTCGACGCACCGCCGGCGCAATTCGACCTGGCGATCGACGCCCTCGACATCGCGGCGATCCGACCGTTCTGGGCGGCGGTTCTCGGCTATCGCGATGCCGCCGACCGTGAGCCGATCGACCTCACGCATCCGGCGGGGCGGCTGCCGGGCGTGTGGTTTCAGCAGATGGATGCGCCACGCCCGCAGCGCAGCCGGATGCACGTCGATCTGTGGATTCCGCACGACGAGGCCGAAACCCGACGGCAAGCCGCCCTGGACGCGGGCGGTCGGCTGCTCACCGACGAGTACGCACCGTCGTTCTGGGTGCTGGCCGATCCGGAGGGCAATGAGATCTGCCTATGCACCTGGCAGGAGCGTGACGAGGACTGAGCCATGGGCGGGGTTCGGCCTCACGCGGGGCAGCCGGCCCGAAAGTGCCACCGGAGTCGATCAGTGTGGTTTCGGCTCACCGGTGCCCGGGGCCGGCCCGGCCGGGTGGGCGCCGCCGGTTGGGTCACCGTCCGATGCCGCGGCGGACTTGCGCTGTTTGCGCCGGGCGAGGGCGTTGCGGATCGGTGTCACGATGAGCACCACGACGCTGCCGACGATGAAGCCGAGGATTGCCGAGCAGATGGTGTTGACGATCCACCCGAGAATGCCGCCGACACCGGCGATCTGGCTGACCGGCTCCTCGAGGTGGTGCACCAGGTCGTAGGGGGCGGTGAAGCCCAGGTCGTCCATCCCGACCAGCAGGATGTGCCCGCCGACCCACAGCATCGCGATGACGCCGACGACGGACAGCACGCTCAACACCTTCGGCATGGCCGAGACCAGGCCGCGGCCGACCTTCTGCCAGAACGGGGAATCGCTCTCCGCGAGCTTGAGTCCGCCGTCGTCCATCTTCACGATCAGCCCGACCACGCCGTACACCAGCAGCGTGATCACCACCGCGACCACCAGCAGCACCACCAGCCGCAGGAAGAACGGCTCGGAGGTGACCTCGTTCAGCGAGATCACCATGATCTCGGTGGACAGGATGAAGTCGGTGCGGGTGGCGTTGCTGACCACCTGCTGCTCGTCGACCGGGCCGGTCTGCTCGGCATGCTTGGCGTGGCCGAGCAGCTTCTCCCAGATCTTCTCCGCACCCTCGTAACACAGGAAGGTCGCGCCGATCATCAGCAGCGGGGTGACGGCCTGCTCGGCGAACTGGCTGAGCAGCATGATCGCCGGCAAAATGAAAATGATCTTGTTCCGCAGCGAGCCGACTGCGATCCGCTTGATGATCGGCAGCTCACGCTCTGCGGCGATCCCCTGCACGTACCGTGGCGTCACCGCGGTGTCGTCGACGACGACTCCGGCCGCCTTCGTGCTGGCCCGGGCGGCCGCCGCGCCCACGTCGTCGACGGACGCGGCCGCCGCCTTCGCCAGCACGGCGACGTCGTCCAGCAAGGCAAAAAGTCCACTCGCCATCGCGCCATTCACTCCTGTCAGCGTGGGTAGGTGCCACTGCATCACCTGGGCTGTGAGTGTAGTGAGTGTCCCGGGCACCCGCCCAAGCTCTTCCGGGGTTCGTGCCGACTGGGCGACCCGGCCGGGCCGCCCTCCCGCGGCCTCTTCATTCCCTTTTCAGGCGGCTACGGCGGTGGCGCCTTCGACTTCACCCTCGACCTCAACCGGGCCGTCAACGGCCCCTGCGGCTACTCCGAACTCACCGCCTGTGCACTGCCCCCGCCCGGCAGCACGATCGACGCCGCGGTCACCAACGGTGAGCAGATACCAGCTGGATGCGGTGAGACGGGATCGCTGCCGAAAGCTTGGCACGGTGAACCTGCAGGGTTCCGAACAGTGAGGTCTCGTACTAGCAGATCCCCTCGGCCCGAGCGGCGTCGGCGACGGCGCGGGCGACGGCCGGCGCGACACGCTGATCCAACGGGCTGGGCACGATCTTGTCCACGGCCAAGTCGTCTGCGACCACCGACAAGATGGCTTCGGCCGCAGCGATTTTCATGTTCTCGGTGATTCGGCGGGCCCCGGCGTCCAGGGCGCCGGCGAAGACGCCGGGGAAGGCCAGCACGTTGTTGATCTGATTCGGGTAGTCGCTGCGACCGGTGGCGACGACCGCCGCATATTTCGCGGCGACGTCCGGGTGAATCTCCGGATCTGGGTTCGACATGGCGAACACGATCGCGCCGTCGTTCATCGACGCGATCAGCGACTCGTCGATGCGACCAGCGGACACGCCGAGGAAGACGTCCGCACCGTCGAGTGCCTCGGCCGCGCCACCGGTCAGGCCCCGCGGGTTAGTCCGTTCGGCCAGTTCGTGTTTCACCTCGGTCAGATCGATCCGGCCGGTCTCGACGATCCCGCGCGAGTCCAGCACCACGATGTCCGACACGCCGGCGTTGGCCAGGATGTTCGCGCACGCAACCCCAGCGGCACCGGCACCGGAGATCACCACGCGCAGATCGGCGAGGTCGCGGTCCAACAGCCGGGTAGCACCCTTGAGTGCGGCCAGGACGACGATCGCGGTGCCGTGTTGGTCGTCGTGCATCACCGGGCAGTCGAGTGCCTCGATGACGCGCCGCTCGATCTCGAAACACCGTGGCGCGGAGATGTCTTCGAGATTCACCGCGCCGAAGCTCGGCCGCAGCCGGACGAGTGTTTCGACGATCTCGTCCGGGTCGTGGGTATCCAGCACGATCGGGATCGAGTTCAGCCCGGCGAAGGTGCGAAACAGCGCCGACTTACCCTCCATCACCGGCAGCGACGCCCGCGGCCCGATGTCGCCGAGACCGAGGACCGCCGACCCGTCGCTGACCACCGCGACCAGCCGGTCGGTCCAGGTGTACTTGTTCACCAGGTGCGCTTCGGCGTCGATGGCGCGGGACACCTGGGCGACACCGGGCGTGTAGGCGATCGACAGATCGCGCTGGGTCTCGATCGGTGTCCGCAACTCGACGGACAGCTTGCCGCCCGCATGCGCCAAGAAGATCTCGTCGTCGGTGATCGGGACGCCGGCGTCGGGGTTCCGATCACCGCCGGTGTTGTCGCCGCGAATGTTGTCTGCCGTGCTCGTCACGGTGGTCCTCCCTGCTGCCAGTGGCCTGGCGGGGCCGGAGACCGCCCGCTCGGGGACATCGTCGTCTCGACGGTGCGGTCGATTATCGGGTCACGGTGCGCGGCGCGGGCTGGGTAGAGCCCGGCGGGCCAGGCGCCGTGCGGAGCGAACTCCGTGCCGAGCCGGGAAGCGGGTGACGCTGGGCGCGGAACTCGTCAAGTGTCCCACCGGGACGAAACACCCGGCAAGCAGGGCCCCACCTGTGCGGGGCACCTCGATGCTCCGAACGTGACGAGCGCGACAGGGGGTTGGGCGCGACCGCCGCAGCACGTAACATACAACTTGTGTCTAAGTTGGATCTCACGTCGTCGGACCCGTCGGCTTCCGCGGCCGACCGCGTCTATGACGACGTCAAGGAACTGATCCTGACCAACGCACTGGCCGGCGGTGAGCTCATCAGCGAGGGTGAAATCGCCCAGCGCTGCGAGGTCAGCCGCACCCCGGTTCGGGAGGCATTTCTGCGCCTGCAGGCCGAGGGCTGGATGCGGTTGTACCCCAAGCGCGGTGCGCTGGTGGTGCCGGTGACCCGCCGCGAGGTCCGCGACGTCGTCGAGGCGCGCAAGCTCATCGAGGGGCACGCGGTGCGCGAGGTCGTGGCCGGGGACACGGCCGCCCGCGCTCTCGCCGATGCTCTTGCGGGCAATGTCGAGGACCACCGTGCCGTCGACCCCGCCGACCTGGCGGCATTCGCCCGGGTGGACGCCGAATTCCACCGACTCATCGTGGCCGCCGGCGACAACGCCGTGCTCGCCGACATCTACACCGGGCTCGGCGAACGCCATCGTCGGATGACGACCGCCAGCGTGCACCGCGACCCGCTGGTCGGCGAGCGCATCCTGCGCGACCACACCGAACTGCTCACCGCCATCGCCGACCGGGACGCCGCCGCCTTCGACCACATCCTGGCCCGACACCTTGCCGATGTGCACGACCTCCCGGTTCCGCACCCCCACCCGATCCCCGAATCGACCAGCCGAGAAGGACGCGACGAACGAGGAGGCACGCCGTGACCGCCACCCGTGATCGCCACGTCGCGAACACCGCGACCCCGACGTCGTCCCCTGGTCACCCCCGGGCGTGGGCGGCCGTCGCGCTCGCCGTCTTCGCGTCGGCCTGGGGTGGCAACGAGTTCACGCCGCTCCTGGTCATGTACCGGTCAAACCCCGACTTCTCACCCGTCATGGTCGACGCCCTGCTGTTCACCTATGTGCTCGGCATCGTGCCCGCGCTGCTGATCGGCGGACCGCTCTCGGACCGATTGGGCCGACGCCCGCTGATGCTGCCGGCTCCGCTCGTCGCCGCGGCGGGCTCGCTGATGCTCGCCGTCGGCGCCGATTCGGTCGCGCTGCTCGCCGTCGGTCGCGTCCTCAGCGGCGTGGCGCTGGGCTTGTCGATGGCCGTCGGTGGCAGCTGGATCACCGAACTCAGCGTCCGATCCGGTGCCCGCGCCGCGACCGGAGCGCGCCGGGCCGCGATGAGTCTGACCGCCGGTTTCGGTGTCGGTGCCGGCCTCGCCGGTGTGCTCGCGCAGTGGGGCCCGTGGCCGCATGTGCTGCCGTACCTGGTCAATATCGCGCTCGCACTGTTCGCCGCCGCGCTGATCCTCCGTGCCCCGGAGACGCGGCCCCGCCGCGTTGGTGACATACCCGCGCGCCGGCTCGTCGACGACCTCAAGATCCCGGCCGCCCGCAAGCGCCGCTTCCTGCTGGTGGTGCTGCCCGTCGCCCCCTGGGTGTTCGGCGCGTGCGGCGCTGCCTACGCGATCATCCCGGCACTCATGTCGGCGCGAACCTCGGGAGCGCCGATCGCATTCGCCGCCCTGTGTTGCGTGCTGGGCCTGACCGCGGGCTTCGGCGTGCAGTCGCTCGGCCGGCGCATCGACGACCCCAACGGGGTGCGCGGGGCCGTCGCCGCCCTGGTCGTGCTGGCCATCGGCATGGGGCTGGCCGCCGTCGCCGCACACACACTGACGATCTGGGCGTCGCTCATCGCCGCGACCGTGCTCGGCTGTGGCTACGGCATGGCAATGATCGCCGGACTGCTGGAGGTGCAGCGCATCGCCGGTCCCGACGACCTCGCCGGATTGAGTGCCGTCTTCTACGGCGTCACCTACCTCGGGTTTGCCATCCCCGCAACGCTGGCCTGGATCTCCGAAACCTGGCCGAGTGTGACGTACAGCGAGATGTTCGTCGCCGGCGTGGTCGCCGCGCTGGTGTGCCTAGTCGTGGTGCTGCTGGCTCATCGCCGGTACCCGGCCACCGCGACGGACACCGCCGTGACACCCGGCCGCTGACGCGGCGCGGCCACCGACGGTGAGCGACTCCGAGCGCGCGGTACCCTGACGGGGTTTCGTGGCACCTCGCCGGGTGCCTGGGCCCTGCGAGGTGAAAGGACGGACGTTCGGTGCTGCTCGCGGCGTGGGTCACCGTCGTCACCGTGGTGCTGACGATCGGACCGGGTGCCCTCGTCGGCCGCCGGATGGGACTGCCGTGGCCGGTGGCCGTCGCCGCGGGGCCGCCGCTCACGTTCGCCGTGGTCGGGATATTCACCGTCCTCTATGGCGTGGTCGGGTTCGAGTGGAACCTCGTCACCGCGCTGATCGCTCTGATCCTCGCGCTCACCCTGGCGTGGGGGTACGCGCGGCTGATCAGTACCCGGGTGGGACGTCGGCTGGCACCCGCGCCGCCTGGCGGTCCCGACGCCCGGCTCGGTGTCCGGGGAATGGTGCGCCTGGGACTGGGGGTGCTGGTCGGTGCGGTGATCATCGTCGTCACCTGTGTGCGACCGCTGGTTCAGACCGCGTTCGGTGGGCTGAACAACGTGTCTCAGGTGTGGGATTCGTTGTGGCACGCCAGTTCTCTGCGGTGGATTCACGAGAACGGGGTCGGCTCGTCGCTGCGGATGGGCGAGCTGATGAACTACGACACCCAGGGGTTCAATTACTACCCGAACACCTGGCATGCGTTGGGCGCGCTGGAGTTTGACCTCACCGGGGCGAATCCCGTCGAGCTGTACAACACGTATTCGCCCGCGGTATTGGCGGTGACGTTGCCGATCGGTGTCGCGTCGCTGGCGTATTGGTTCGCCCGGCACCGGCTGGCCCCGGACATCGCGGCTTTCCTAGCCGGTGCGGCCGCCGCGGTCACCGCATTGTTCCCGTCGTTGCCGTACGTCGAGGTAGCGCTGACGTCGGTGCCGAATGCCGTTGGTGTGTCGATGGCACCGATCGCCGCGGTGCTGACCATTGGTGCCGTCCGCGACCGGCGCCGGGTCGGCGTTGCCGCACTGGCGATTTCGGGTGTGACGGCCACGCATCCGTCCGGTCTCGTCGTCGTCGGCGTGATCGTCGGGCTGTGGTGGCTGCTGGAGGCGCTGTGGAAGCCGGTCCGCGGTCGGCTCGCCGATGTTGCGACCCTTGCGGTTACCGGCGTGGGCGCCCTCATCCTGATTACGCCGGTCATCTACGGCACGATCAAGATCGCCGACAACAACGAACTCGCCGGGTTCGACTTCCGTGACGAGACAGCGACAATCACCGAAGCGCTCGCTCAGGGTGCGTTCAACGGCACCATCCCGCTGGAACGTACGTACCCGGTGTGGTGGCTGGTCGCACTGTCGGCGGCCGGGCTGGTCGTGATGCTGTGGTCGCGGTGCTGGGCGGGGGTCGTCGCGTGGGCTGTCTTCGTTCTGGTCACCGCCAATTCGGTGGTGGCACTTGGGCCGCTGTCGGATCCGCTGGGCCGGCTCGGCGGCTATTTCTACAACTCGGGTCACCGACTGACGTTTGTGGCGGCGATGTTCTCCGCGGCCGCCGCGGGCCTTGCGCTGGGTGTGCTCGGCCTCGCCGTTGCCCGGTTGATCGCCCGGTCGGGTGTCTCGGAGCGCGGCGTCGCACGTCGGCGATGGGCGGTGCCCGCTGTGTTCGTGCTGGTGCTGCTGCTGATCGTCGCCGGCGGCGTGTGGCGTTATCCGCCGAATGCGCAGTTGGCGTCCAAGGAGCGGGACGGCAAATACGTCGGGGCCGACGACATCGCCGCCTACCAATGGCTGGCGGCACAGCCCGATGTCCGGGGCACGGTGATCCTCAACAATCTCGATCAGGGCACCGGTTGGCTGTATCCGGTGACCGGGCTGACGCCGCTATTCCCGTTCTATCGGGCCAACAGTTTCTCCCAGCGGCAGCGGGATCTGTTCTGGGGAACGGCGACGATCGGTGCGAATCCCTACGTCGACCAGATTGTTCGAGACCTCAACGTGCGCTACGTGATCGACAGTCCGCCCAGTTATTGGGCATTTCAGAACGGGCCACCCGATCCCGCGCGCGGACACCAGGGCGATCCGTTCCTCGCGTTGCGCCGCACCGGCGCACCGGGATTGGAGCCGGTGCTGGTCCGCGGCAACGTCACCGTGTACCGGGTCACCGACGCAGTACTCGACCAGCGCAGTCCCGCTGGTTGAGTAGCCGTGAGGGACGAGCGGCGTATCGAAACCAGTTGCTGCGCTATGACGTTGGGTGGTGGTTTCGATACGGGCTTCGCTGCGCTCGCCCTACTCAACCACCGGGGCGGGTCTCGCTGCGCTCGCCCTACTCAACCACCGGGCTGTCCGGGTAGCCGTCCGGATTCCGCGACTGCCAGCGCCAGGTATCGGCGCACATGTCGTCGATGGTCTTGGTTGCTTCCCAGTCCAGCTCGGCGTTGGCCTTCGACGGATCGGCGTACGAGGCGGCGATATCGCCCGCCCGGCGCGGGGCGATCTCGAACGGAATGTCCCGACCGCTGGCCCGCTCGAACGCGCGGATCACCTCCAGCACCGAAACCCCTTGTCCGGTACCGAGATTCCACGTCGACATTGGCGTATCGGAGGTGCTGATCCGGGCTAGCGCGGCGACGTGCCCGGCGGCGAGGTCCTCGACGTGGATATAGTCGCGCACTCCCGTGCCGTCCGGGGTGTCGTAGTCGTCGCCGAACACCGACAGCTTCTCCCGGCGGCCGACGGCGACCTGGGCGACGAAAGGCATCAGGTTGTTCGGAATGCCGCTCGGGTCCTCGCCGATATCACCGCCGGGGTGTGCGCCGACCGGATTGAAATAGCGCAGCGCGGCAATTCGCCAGCGGTCATCGGCCGCCGCGACGTCGCGCAACACCTGCTCGATCATCACTTTTGTCCAGCCGTACGGATTGGTCGCCGACGTCGGCAGATCCTCGGTCATCGGCAACGTCGGCTCCGGCCCGTACACCGTCGCCGACGACGAGAACACCAGCGTGCGCACATCGTGCCGGTCCATCGCCCGCATCAGCGCAAACGTCGCCCCGAGGTTGTTGCGGTAGTAGTCCAATGGCTTCGCCACCGACTCGCCCACCGCCTTGAACCCGGCGAAATGGACGACCGCGTCGATCGCCTCGTCGGCGAAGAGCCGCTCGGTCTTGTCGGCGTCGGTGAGGTCGATCGCGTGTACCGGCAGTCGACGTCCGGTCAGCGACTCCAGCCGGCCGATCACCGTCGGCTTGGCGTTACTGAAGTCGTCGACGACGATCACGTCGTGACCTGCGGCGACGAGCTGAACCACGGTGTGCGAACCGATATAGCCAGCCCCACCACTGACGAGAACACGCATGGCGACCACCGTAGGTGGCGGAATGCCGTGACGGCTACCGGGTCGCTGTGAATACCGTTCGCGGGCCGAGATGCTGGCGTCGCGAGTGCCAGGCGTTGCCCACGCCGATGCCACTGGCTAACGTCACGTTTCGACGGGCCCCGAGCGGGCCGACCGACTTCGAGGGGGATTCCGTGCAGCGTGAGGACATCGAGTTCGACTCCGGCGCCGACCGATGCCGTGGCTGGCTCTACCTACCGGACGGCGTCGGACCTGCACCGATCATCGTCATGGCGCACGGGCTGGGTGGGATCCGGCAGATGCGGCTGGACGCCTTCGCCGAGCGGTTCACCGACGCCGGCTACGCCTGCCTGGTCTTCGACTACCGCCATTTCGGCGACAGTGACGGTGAACCGCGCCAACTGCTGTCCATCGGTCGTCAGCTCGACGACTGGGCGGCCGCCATCGCGCACGCCCGGCGGCTCGGCGCGGCCGACCCCGGCCGCATCGACGGTGACCGGGTGATCTTGTGGGGCACCTCGTTCAGCGGCGGTCACGTCATGGTCGCCGGCCAGCGCGACGGCGCGGTGGCCGCGGTGATCGCCCAGTGCCCGTTCACCGACGGCAAGGCGTCGGTGCTGGCGATGGACCGACTGACCGCGGCAAAGGTCACGGCTCGGGCGCTGGCGGACGTCGCTGCGGCTGCGACGGGTCGCGGGCCGGTGATGGTCCCTCTCGCCGGCGAGCCGGGTTCGACGGCCCTGATGACCGCGCCCGACGTGGTGCCCGGGTACTTGGCGTTGGTGCCGCCGGGACAGCCGTTCCGCAACGAGGTTGCCGCCCGCATCGGCCTCACCATTGGGCTGCACACCCCCGGCCGATCGTTGCGCGAGCTGACCTGTCCGACGCTGGTGTGCGCCTGCGACAAGGACTCGGTGGCACCCGTCGGGCCGACGGTGCGCTATGCGGCAGACAATCCGAACGTGCGGCTCAACCGCTACGACGAGGGACACTTCGACATCTACGTCGGCGAGGCCTTCGAACGGGTCGTCGCCGACCAGCTCGCCTTCCTTCGGGAGGTCGTGCCCGTCACCGGATAACCCATTGCGACCGGGAGGACACGGCGCGGCATCGCCCGAGGTCCTGTTCGGCCTTCGGCGTACGTCGTCGCTCGTGTCGAGCGCCCAGCCAACGGGCGGTGTTCTCAGATCACGCTGTAGCCGAGGCGTGTGGCAGCGCCGGAGATGCGGGCTGCGAGGTCGGGGTGGGTCAACGGGAGAGATAGGTGCGGCCGGTCGGGCATTGCTGTGGCGGCCGGTGTGAAGATGGCCAGGCACGGTGTGCCGACGAAGCTGCTGTTGTAGCGCAGGCCGTCGATGTCGGGGTAGGCGTCGACGATGTGGCGGGCCCAGCGTTGGGTGACGTGGTGCTGGCCGGTCGACAGGGCGTAGGTACCGCCGACGCGGGTGGCCCACGCGCCGACGCTGTCGGTCGCGATGTCGATCACGGTGACGGGACGGATGAACGACAATCCGGTGAGGTAGGGCTGGTGGTGGGAGCGGTCGATCGTGCGGTCAGTCTGAAACGCCTCGCCCAGCGCGCCGTCCGGGGTCGCGGCGCCATACCAGACGCCACGCTCAGGGTCCTCGCCGCGAGGTGGACGGTGGGGATCAAACCGAAGAACGGGACCGTAGCTGCGCAGCGCATTCCACGCCAACACATGGTCCCCGTCGGTGCGGTGCACGCGCCACCACACCTCATCCACGCCGATCGTCCGAACCTCGTCGTCCCGCACTCCAAGGTCACGTAGGTCTTCCGGCGCTGGCGGGTCCGGCAGCATCGGGTCTGGGTCCACTAGGAAGCGGTCCAGTCGGCGATCTCAAGCAGTTCTAGGACAGCCTCCACGGGTTCGCCATGGAGCAGCCACTGGGTGACCGACCTGGGTTGCCCATCGAGGGCTAGCTGCGACTGCGGCGACTCCAGGAACCCTGCGACCGCGGTGGGGTGCAGTCCACGAGTCAGCAGCTGCGGCAACACTTGATCCAAGCCACGAACGAACTCGACATCTCCCGACGCAGAGCTATGGAACTGCAGTACCGGATACACCCATGAACCGCCATCGTCGATCGCCCACAGCGTGTGCGCGAGACGCCGTTGACGCACCCGCGACGCCGAGACACCTAAGATCGCTGCGACCTCCGCGGCGCTGTAAGCGGTGCTGTACAGCCGCGCCAGACGCCCGGTCACATCCGCAGCGATCTGGGTGTAGTCGTTGAGATTCTCGGTGAACCCCGCGTCGTCGAGCAGCCGAGCTTCACCCTCGGTCAGCCTCGCCGCCCACGGGCGCTGCGCCGGCAGCGTCCGCAACGCCGAGACCAGATCCTCTCGAGCCATCCCGAACCGGTCACGCAGCAACTCATCCAGGTCCTCATCAATCGTCGGCATCGCACACCACCTCCACGGGTCTAACGAATACAGACACAGTCTGCCCCCGTTAGTTGGGGTGCGCAAGCCGCCACGGAGCCGGGCTCCGGTGTGGAACTGACGCCGTGGAATCGGCTGCCGCCACGGTCGGCGGATGACCCGTTTCGGCATCGTGCCAATGGACTAGTGCGCGGTCGGCGGATGACCCGTTCGGCGTGCGTGACGACGCGCTGGTGCGCGGTCAGCGGATAACCCGTTCGGTATCGTGACAAAGGACTAGTGCGCAGTCAGCGGACGATCCGTTCGGTCTCCGCGTAGCCTGTTTCGACGTCGTCTTTACGTGGCCGCCACCAGGATTCGTTGTCGCGATACCAATCGACCGTCGCCGACAGCCCGGACCGGAAGTCGAGATAGCGTGGCTGCCAACCGAGTTCGGTGCGCAATCGCGTGGAGTCGATCGCGTAGCGGCGGTCGTGGCCGGGGCGGTCGGTGACGAAGTCGAAAGCGTCGCGCGGTTGGTCGAGTAGCTCGAGCACCGTCTCCACGACCGTGCGGTTGTCGACCTCGCCGTCGGCGCCGATCAGGTACGACTCACCGATCCGCCCGCTGTCGATGATCGCCCAGACCGCGTCGTTGTGATCGTCGACGTGAATCCAGTCGCGCACGTTGCGGCCGTCGCCGTAGAGCTTGGGTCGCACCCCCGACAACACGTTGGTGATCTGCCGCGGAATGAACTTCTCGATGTGCTGATACGGCCCGTAGTTGTTGGAGCAGTTGGAGATCGTCGCGGCAACGCCGAAGGAGCGCACCCACGCCCGCACCAGGAGATCGCTGCCGGCCTTGGTCGAGCTGTACGGGCTGGACGGGTTGTAGGCGGTCGCTTCGGTGAACCGCGCGGGATCGTCCAACTCGAGGTCGCCGTACACCTCGTCGGTACTGATGTGGTGATACCGCACCCGATGCGCCCGGACGGCCTCCAGCAATGCGTACGTCCCCAGCAGATTGGTATGCACGAACGCCGACGGATCGGCGAGCGAGTTGTCGTTGTGCGACTCGGCGGCGAAATGCACCACCAGGTCGGCATCACCGACTAGCCGGTTCACCAGATCCGTGTCGGCCACGTCGCCCTCGACGAGGTCGACCCGGTCGGCGACCGGCGCCAGGCTGTCCGGATTGGCCGCATAGGTGAGCTTGTCCAGCACCCGGATCTGCACGTCCGGCCGCTGCTCGACGGTCCGCAACACGAAGTTCGCGCCGATGAAGCCGGCGCCGCCAGTGACCAGGACACGCATCGATCCACCTCCCCTTTCGGTGCCTCACTGTACCGAGCTGCCCGTCTGCGGCTCGATCGCGGACCGAACACCCACAGATGGCGCGCCGACTGCCGTTTAGGCTGATGGTCATGCGCGGAATCATTCTCGCCGGGGGGACCGGATCGAGGCTGCACCCGATCACCCAAGGCGTCAGCAAGCAGATGGTGCCGGTCTACGACAAGCCGATGATCTACTACCCACTCTCCACGCTGATGCTCGCCGGCATCCGCGACATCCTGATCATCACCACCCCCGCCGACAGTGCGGCCTTTCAAGGGCTCCTCGGCACCGGCGAGCAGTTCGGCATCAACCTCAGTTACGTGACGCAGCCGTCACCGGACGGCCTCGCGCAGGCGTTCATCCTGGGTGCCGACCACATCGGCGACGAGTCGGTCGCACTGGTGCTGGGCGACAACATCTTCTACGGACCCGGTCTGGGTAGCCAACTCCAAGGCTTCGGCGACATCGACGGCGGCGCGATCTTCGCGTACTGGGTCGCCAACCCGGAGGCGTACGGAGTGGTCGACTTCGACGCCGACGGCCGTGCGATCTCGCTGGAGGAGAAGCCGGTCGCGCCGAAATCCAACTACGCGGTGCCCGGCCTCTACTTCTACGACAACGACGTGGTGGACATCGCGCGCGGCCTAACACCCAGTGCCCGAGGCGAATACGAGATCACCGACGTCAACGCCCACTATCTGGCCGAGGGCAAGCTGGCGGTGACCGTCTTGCCCCGCGGCACCGCGTGGCTGGACACCGGGACCTTCGATTCACTGCTCGACGCCGGTAATTTCGTCCGCACCGTCGAACAGCGACAGGGCCTCAAGATCGCGGTTCCAGAGGAGATCGCTTGGCGGCGTGGCTATCTCGACGACGACGAACTCGCGGCCAGAGCTGAGCGGCTCCGCAAGTCCGGTTACGGCGACTACCTGCTGGATCTCCTCGCCCGCGGAAAGGGATTCTGATGCAGGTCCGGCCGCTCGGTATCGCCGGCGCGTGGGAGTTCACCCCGACCCAGCACGGCGACGCTCGCGGCCTGTTCGCCGAGACGTTCAAGGCCGATGTCGTTGCCGAGGTGATCGGGCACCCGTTCACGCTCGCGCAGGTGAATCTCTCGGTGTCGGCGGCGGGCGTGCTGCGCGGTGTGCACTTCGCCGACGTGCCGCCCGGCCAGGCGAAGTACGTGACCTGCCCGCAGGGCGCCATCCTGGACGTCATCGTCGACATTCGGGTCGGTTCACCGACGTTCGGCGCATCGGAAGCGGTGCTGCTGGACGACGTGGACCGGCGGGCGGTGTACCTCGCGGAGGGACTCGGTCACGCGTTCTGCTCGCTCGCCGACGGCTCGACCGTCACCTACCTCTGTTCCACCGGCTACAACCCCGCCGGCGAGCACGGCATCGACCCGCTGGATCCGGAACTGGGGATCGACTGGCCGACCACCGCGCGGGACGGGACTCCGCTGAGCTACGAACTGTCGGCGAAGGATTCGGCCGCACCCGGCCTGGCGCAGGCCCGCGACGACGGACTGCTGCCGTCGTACGACGACGTGGTCGGGTACCTGCGATCATTGGCGCGGTAGCGCGGCGTCGACTGTAGGTGTGGCTGGCTTCGATACGGCGCTCGTGCCTCGCGCCTACTCAACCAGCGGGATGGGCGACGACTGAGCTGGATCCGGTTTCCGGTGGTTGAGTAGGGCGAGCGTAGCGAGTCCGTATCGAAATCACCGCCCACCGTCAGGGTCGGGGGCCGCGATCCTGCTCACGCGGCGGCTCGGCGTTCTGCAACGCGATCGCTCGGGCCAAGCGCGAGTAGCGGACTTCCAGATCGCGGAAGCGCAGGTAGGTGGACACCGTGGTGAAGGCGAACGCGATGACCAACAGGAACAGCACCAGGTCGAGGCCGCGCTGAATGCCGAGCTTCTTCGCCACCCAGGTGACGTCACCCTGCCGGAACATCGCGTAGGCACCGAACACGAGAAAGGCGACGAAGAGCAGCTTCACACCGGCGGACGCGCGCGCTGTGCCCCGATTGAGGATGAAGAACGCGATGAGTCCGACCAGGACGAGAACCGCGAGGATCTGGAACCAGATCATGGTCACCTCCGCATCCGGCCGTGCAGCAGGCCGTCGGCGACGATATTGACGCCGTTGATCAGCGACTGCCCCTTGGCCCGCGAGTAGTCGGTGTAGAGAATCGTCACCGGCTGCTCGGCGACGCGCCATCGGTGATGGTCGATGAGAGTGACGAACTCCGAGGCGTGACTCATCCCGTTCATCAGCAGATCGAGTTGCCCGGCGACGGTGGCGTTGAACGCCCGCAATCCGTTGTGGGCGTCGGTGAGCCCGAGTCGGCGGGTGCGCGGGCTGAGGAACACGATGGTGCGCAATGCTATTCGGCGAACCAGCGGGACCGACTCGCTGCGGCCGTCGGCGAACCGGGTGCCGACGACGATGTCCACCGGTTCGGTGCGCAACCGGTCGATCATGGCCACGACATCGGTGACGCGATGCTGGCCGTCGGCGTCGAAGGTCACGAAGTACTGGGCGCCGGGTTGCGCACGCGCGTACTCGACGCCCGTCTGGATCGCCGCTCCCTGACCGAGATTCACCGGATGTCGTACCAGATGTGCACCGGCGGCTCGGATTTCGGCGGCCGACTCGTCGGCGCTGCCGTCGTCGACGCACACGATGTTGGGAAAGGTGCGTGCGGCCTCGGTGATGACGTCGCGGATCACGGTCGCCTCGTTGTACACGGGGACCACCAGCCACACGTCGGTGTTCGCCGGGGAGGCCGCTGTCATGGGCGTAACACTAGCGGAGGTGAGGTCGGGAGCCGGACCACGACGGCCGGACGTTCGCGGGGCGAATGTTTGCACACCGCCGGGCACGTTGTTCTACAATGAAGCACATGACCGATGTCGGGATTCGTGCGCTGAAACAGAACGCATCCGCGGTGGTCGCGGCGGCCGCGGCCGGCGAGGTCGTGACGATCACCGATCGGGGACGCCCGGTGGCGCAGCTCGCTCCCATCCCGTCGTCGCCGCTGGCTCGCCGGATCGCGTCCGGCACTGCGAGACCCGCGCGTCGCGACCTCCGTGACGTGCCCGAACCGGAGCCGGGTCCTGACCTGTCGGCCGAGCTGCAGGCGATGCGCGATGCCGAGCGCTTCTGAGCTGCGGTCACCCCGATATGGCCTACTACCTTGACACGTCCGCCCTGGTCAAACTGGTCGTCGCGGAAGCGGAGACACCTGGCCTGAGAACGTGGATCGCGGCCGGTGACACCGATCTGGTCTCGTCCGACCTCGCACGCACCGAACTTCTCCGCGCGGTACGACGGATCGCGACCGACCGTGTCGTCCAGGCGCGGGCCGTCCTGGATGCGCTGACCCTGCTGACGCTGGGCACCGACCTTTTCGAAGCCGCCGCACACCTCGATCCGACCGTCCTGCGAACGCTCGACGCCCTGCATCTGGCGGCTGCGCTCGCGCTCGGCGACGATCTCAGCGGCATCGTCACCTACGACGACCGACTGGCGGACGCGGCTCGCGCGCACGGCATTCCGGTGCTCACCCCAGGGGTGCCGGAGTAGCGGTCGGGCGAGCCGGAGCTGACCCCGCAGAGTGCGGCCGCCACCGCGGCTCGTCGGCGCCCACCACCCCGCGGCGTGCGGCCGCCACCGCGGCTCGTCGGCGCCCACTACGCTGGTCGGGTGCCGATCGACGTGATGATGCCGTTCTACGGGGACGTCGCACAGTTCCGGCAGGCCGTGAGCAGCGTGCTCGGCCAGTCCGACCCCGACTTCCGGCTCGTCGTCGTCGACGACTGCTACCCCGACCCCGAGCCGCGGCGGTGGCTGGCATCCCTCGACGATCCTCGGGTGCACTACCTGCGCAACGAGACCAATCTCGGCGTCAACGGCAACTTCCGTCGCTGCGTCGATCTCGTCGAGGCCGACTGGTTCGTGGTGATGGGCTGCGACGACGTGATGGCACCCGACTATCTCGCGACCGTCCGCGCGCTTGCCGGCACGCACCCCGACGCCTCGGTCATCGCTCCGGGCGTCGAGGTGATCGACGATGCGGGCGACCGGGTGCGCCCGCTCGGCGATCGCATCAAGGAGTTCCTCGCACCCCGCGGCGCGAGGACACTGACCGGCGAGACGATGGCCACCAGCCTGTACCGCGGCAACTGGACCTACTTCCCGTCACTGCTCTGGCGCACCGCGGCGGTCCGACGCGTCGGATTCCGTCCCGGCCTGGAGATCGTCCTCGACCTCGCACTCCTCGTCGATCTCGCCGCCGACGGCGGTTCCCTGATCCACGACCCGACCATCGTGTTCGCCTACCGGCGGCACGCCGGATCGGTGAGCTCGGTGCAGGCGGTCGACGGTCGCCGTTTCGACGAGGAGAACCGCTTCTTCGCCGCCGAAGCCAGGCGTGCGGCCGAACTCGGCTGGCCCCGAGCCGCCCGCGCGGCGCGCTGGCACGCGACGTCGCGGCTCCATCATGTGATGTCGCGGGCCGCTGCACTCGCGGCACGGGTCCGCGCGCGGATCGCGGCGAGGTGAACGACCATCCCGGCCAGCGGGCCGACGACCAGCGACACCGACACCCGCTCGGCGACGTCGAGCGGTAGCGCAAGCAACGCCACCGAGGCCGCCGCAGCCGCCCACCAGCCCACCGCGTACCACCGGTGAGCGCCGACCGCGATGGCGGCGGCGCCGGTCACGGTCAGCACCGCCAGCGTCGTCGCGCCCAGGGTGAACAGCGCCAGGGTGCCGCCACCGAGCCGGAAGTCGGCGCCGAAGACGTGCTCCAGCAACCACGGGCCGATCAGCCACGCGGCGACCGCCCCGACACCGCCGACGGTGACCACGATCGCGGCGGGCACCATCAACGCCCGACCCACCGCTCGCCCGGCCGCGACGAACCGAGCAATGAGCACCCCCTGAAAGCTGTTGAGCGGCACCAGCAGCGGTGCCCGGGTGAGGGTGACCGCGAGAATCACCGCCCCGACGAGGTGGGCGTCGTCATCGCCGCGGCCGGTCAGCCGGATCAGCACCGGAAACCCCATCACCACCACCGCGCTCGCGGCCGCCGCGGCCATCGCGGTCACCGTCTGCGCGGTGTAGCGGCCGGTGTCGACGTCCACCGGCAACCCGACCGCGCGCCGTGCCGTCGCCGATGTCAGGAGCAGGATGCACCAGGACGCCGACCCGGCCACCGTGACGACCAGGAACGCGGGCACACCCCAACCGGCGGCCACCGCGATCAGCGCGCCGGCCAGTCGGATCAGCGCATCCACCGACAGCAACATGGCGAAGGTCGCCCACGACAGCGACCCCGACAATGCGCCGGACAGGTACGCGTACACGGCGAAACTCGCCACGCCGACGGTCAGCAGGACCACCGACAGCCCGCGGTCGACGGTGAACACCCGGCCGGCCCACAGTGGAGAACTCGCCGCGACCGCGCCGGCGAGCGCGACGCCGATGCCGATGTTCACCGCCAGGGGCCGTGCCGCGCCCCGGCGCCGCGACTCGGCGGCCGACCGCACCGCGCGTGTCGTCTCCTGGAGCTGACCGTTCTGGGCGCCGGTCACCATGCCGTAGGCGGCCCAGAACACCGCGAACACCGCATATCCGGAGGCGCCGAGTTGCCGGGCGGCCAGCAGGAGTACCAGGTATCCGGACGCCGCGGCGACGGCAGTGGCGACGGTGACCCGGCCGAGCGCGCCGGCGCGCGTCGCGCGGCCCGCCGGCTCGGATGCACCGGGATCGGCGGCCCCGGACTCGGATGTCATCGGCGGCGCCGGGCCGTCAACCGGGCCCGGGGTATGGCGGCAGTTCGGGCGTGAACAGCCACGCGTCCCAGAGGTCGTTCAGCGATGTCGGCGAGTAGTTCGCGGCGAGCGCCATGAAGTCCTCGGTGGTCACCGTCCCGTACCGGTACTTCTCGGTCCACCGGTGCAGCAGCGCAAAGAAGTTGCCGTCGCCGATGCGTAACCGCAAGGCGTGCAACGCAAGTGCCCCACGCTTGTACACCCAGTCGTCGAACATCTGTCGGGGTCCGGGGTCGGCGAGCGGCACCCGGACCGGTGTCACCGTCAATCTGCCGTAGTAGTACCGGGCCAACTCGTCGGCGCTCGGGCCGCCGGCCCGCTGGCTCCACAACCATTCGGCGTAGCAGGCGAATCCCTCGTGCAGCCAGATATCCCGCCAGCGGGCGAGGGTCACCGAGTTCCCGAACCACTGATGGGCCAGTTCGTGTGCGATGAGGCGTTCGGCGTCCCGACTGCCGTCGCAGTGATTGGCGCCGAAGATGGAGAACGACTGGGCCTCGATCGGGATCTCCAGCTCGTCGTCGGTCACCACGACGGTGTACTGCGGGAACGGATACGGCCCGAAGAACTCCACGAACGTGGACAGCATTTCGAGCTGCCGGTCGAAGTCGATCCGGAAGTTGCTGAGGAGTCGCGCCGGCAGCAACGCCGCCACCGGCACCGGACGCTGGGCCAGCGTCACCTGCTCGTAGAGACCGACCTGGATCGATGCGAGGTAGGTGGGCATCGGCTCTACCTGCTCGTACACCCACGTCGTCTGCGATGCGCGCACCCGGCGGGAGGTCAACACCCCGTTGGCCAGCGCGCGGTACGGATTGTCGGTGGTGATCGAGATCCGGTACGGCGCCTTCGCCGTCGGGTGGTCGTCGCACGGGAACCACGACGCCGCACCGTTGGGCTGATTGGCGCACAGCGCGCCCTCGGTCAGTTCCTCCCAGCCGACCTCACCCCACGGCCCGCGGATCGGGCGCGGCGTGCCGGCGTAACGCACCACGACGGTCATCGCACCGCCGGGCGGGATCGCCTCCGAGGGCGTGATCGTCAGCTTCCGGTTGCGATGGGAGTAGCGGGCGCGCGCACCGTTCACCGTCACCCGGGACACCGCCAGCGACGCCGACAGGTCGAGACTGAACCGGGACAGGTTGGCGTAGGACGTCGCGGTGATGGTGGCGGTGCCGGTGAGCCGGTTGGTGGCCACCTTGTATTCGAGGTCGAGGTCGTACCGGGAGACCCGGTACCCGAGATTGCCGTTCTGCGGCAGGTACGGATCCAGCATGTCGTCGGGTGCGCCGAGCACCGGCTGTCGTGCGCTCTTGGCCGCCTTTGCCGGCACGCAGCACTCCTTCTGTGATGGTCTTGCGGTGGTCTGGCCAGGGGCGACGGCGCGCGCTGTCGGAGTTCGCCGGTGACCGGCTCGCGGTCACCCGGGGTCACGATCCGGCGGCGATGTGGTGGCCGCTTCGGCCGTTTCGGCCCGCGCGGCCCGCCACGTCGCGGACACTCAGACTACCCGCAGGGGTGCCCGCCGGGCGGAGGACGATCCGGTACGCACGTCCCCACGGTAGGAATGGACTCGATAGGCACAGTTCGTCAAGGTGTTCACGGGCCGCGGTACGCCACGGTTCGCCGAATCTCGACCAGGGAGGACTTGATGTTCGGAATCCGCAGTCTCGCGCTCTTCGCCGCACGGGTGATCCTCGGGATCATCTTCATCGCACATGGCTGGCAAAAGCTCAACCAGATGGGCATCGACCAGGTGCAGACGTACTTCAAGTCGCAGGGCGTCCCTGCGCCGGAGATCGCTGCCTACTACGCCACGTGGGTGGAGTTCGTCGGCGGCATCCTGCTAATCCTGGGTTTGCTGCTGCCCCTGGTGTCGGTGCTGCTCATCATCGACATGATCGGCGCCATCATCTATGTCCACGCCGACGCCGGGTTCTGGAATACCGACAAGGGCTACGAGTGGCCGCTGGCGCTGATCGCCGGTTTGCTGGCCGTCGGGTTTGCGCATGCCGGCGCCGCTGCCGCCGATCATCACCTGTTCCGGCGTCGTCGGCGCCGCAGCACGCACGCCGTCGAGTGACGGGTGGGGCACCGGCACGGCACCGCAGCCGGGGTCGAGCCGGTGTCCCCGGTCGGACCATGGAGGGGAGACGGGTGAGTCGCCCGTCAGGCGATCGCATACCCGTCGATGGTCGCGTCGCCGGCGTCGGCCGTGTCCCGGAGGCTGGCGTCGAGTGCGTTCAGCTCCGACAGCACGTCATGCGCGTGGCGCAGGCTGACGCCGTCGATCAGCCCCGGACCGACCAGCGCGATCGGGTCCGTGTCGTGTCGATGCACCACCGCGGCACCGAGTAGTCGGCGCGCCTGGTCCGGGTCGCGCTCCCACAGCGCGTCCGCGGTGAGTAGGTATAGCCGGATCGCGGGCGGATAGTCGTCGAGATGCACCAGGGCCCACGCCCAGTGCTTGGCGACGTCGACGGTGTCGTCCTGGCCACGACCGTGCGTGCGCACGTACTTGCCGTGCAGTTCCTTGCACAGAAAGGTCGAATCCGACCACAGCTCGAGCTCGGACATGCACCGGACACAGTCGTGCACATTCGACAGGTACATCGGCGAGTACGGGCCTTCGCGCCGCGACCGGATCTCGCGCAGCACGGAGAACTCCGCCAGCGCATGCGAGTATTCGCCCGCCGAGAGCAGCGCCCGGGCTTCGGCCTGCATTTCCTCGATCACAGGTGCATTGTCCCTGATCGGCGACGGTGCTGCGGCCGATCGGTCCAGATCGGCGGACCTGGTGGTCACCACCCTTGCGGCCTGGCATCGTGAGTGTGGTGAAGGACGACATCGGAAGCACACCCGAAGGTTCCGACGGCGAGTACAGCCTCGATGACGACGATCAGCTGCAGCCGGAGGACACGCTCGCCGACCGCGGCGTCGTCGACATCCTCGACGAGGGCTTCTCGCCGCCCGACTACGCCCCGAAGGGTGCCGTGCACGGGCTGACCGCGCAGGAGATGCGGGAGGGGGAGACCCTCGACCAGCGGCTCGCCGAGGAGGTGCCCGACGTCGGTGCCGCCGATCCGCTCGACGAGATCGAGGCCGACGAGCGTCGCGACTGGCAGTCGCACGAATCCGACCGGGTCAGCGAGTTCGAGGAGGCCGACTCGTACGACTCGTCCGAGCAGGCGACCGATCTGGACGAGACGACGTCATATGTGGACACGCTCGATGACGACACGTCGGCCGAGAACGACGGGGACGCCGGTCAGGTCGGGGCCCGCCGAGCGGGGCGATTGATCGCTCCGGACGAGGGTTTCGGCCCGGACACCGAGTCGGATGCGGTCGCTACCGACTGCGGCATCGACGGTGCGGGCGCGAGCGCCGAGGAGGCCGCCGTGCACTACGTGGACGACGAGCCGAGCGACGACTTTCAGCCGGCCGAGGACATCCGCCGCGCCGAGGAACAGTGGTGACCTCGTAAGCTCGCGCGTGCCGGACGGCCCGTTCGGGTGGGAGTCTCAGATCTGCGACAGCAGGTCGTCGATCGTCGCACGGGTGGTCGCGGCATCGGCGCCGAGGCCGGTGAGGGTGGCGCCGACCCCTGGATCCTCGAACAGCGCGAGCAGCAGGTGTTCGGTGCCGACGTAGTTGTGCCCCATCTCGATCGCGATCTGCACGGTGCGTTCCAGCACCGAGCGGGCGCCGTCGTCGTACGGCACGACGGTCGATCCGCCGTCGGTACTCGCGTCCGGCGTCTCGACGGTTCCATCGGGGAGGTCGGGGACACCTAGCTCGTCGATGTCGACGTCCTGGGCGCGGAGCACGACCGCCGCCAGCGACTCCCGATCCGCGGTCAGGCCGTGGGCGAGATGAGTCGGGGTGACCTCGCCCGCACCGGTGGCGAGCGCGACGTCGTGTGCCAGCACGATCGCGTTGCGGGTCCGAGGAGTGAAGCGCGCGAACGGATTAGCGCTATCCGATGCGGCCGCGTCCGGCGGTGGCGTGCGCGGCACGAACCGCTTCTGCGCCGCCTGCTTGCTGACCCCCATGCTGGCCCCGATCTGGGTCCACGACGCGCCTGCCCGGCGCGCCTGGTCGACGAAGTGTCCGATCAGGCTGTCGCCGACCTCGCCGAGATGATCGGCCGCGACCATCGCATCCGCGAGTTGGTCGAGCGGATCGGAGTGCACGGTACGGATGCCGGCGATCAGGTCGTCCAGGCGAACTCCGGTCAATGCGGCGGGCGTCGGCGAGGGCCGGTCGGCGGGTTGTGCGGGTGAGTCGGGCATGCGTCAACCGTAAGTTGACGACGGGTTACTCGTCAACCCTGGGTTGACGTGTGGCTGGTGGGTCGTGACTGTCGGTGCCGTGTGATGAGCTTGACGATATGGCGTTCGCAGGATTCGTCGTTGCACCGGATTCATCGTTCGCAGGATTCATCGTTGACAGGATTCGGGATACCTCGTGACGATGGCCTGACACGATGGGGTCCTTGAGACGACGGGGCCCGTCCGCCCCGAGTTGCGGTACGCCCAGACACTTCGCCAGGAGGTTGTCCAGTGAGCATCACCCATCGCATTACCGCCGAGACGTTGTCGTCTCCCGCTCGTCGATTCCTCGACGTCCGCGCACTCACCGACGAGCTCACCTCGACACTGTCGCCGGAGGACCAGACCCCGCAGTCGATGACCGAGGCCAGCCCGGTCAAATGGCATCGCGCGCATGTCACCTGGTTCTTCGAGGAGTTCATCCTGCGTCGGGATCCGTCCTACGTCGTGTACGACGAGACCTACCGGTTCCTGTTCAACAGCTACTACGAGGCGGTCGGGGAGCGGCACCCTCGTCCTGACCGCGGACTGGTCACCCGGCCCGGGGTCGCCGATGTGACCGGTTACCGCGAGTACGTCGACGCCTCGATGACCGACTTGCTCGAGCGCGGCGCGCTCGACGACGACGCCCTCGCGCTGGTCGAACTCGGCTGCAATCACGAACAGCAGCACCAGGAACTGCTGCTGATGGACCTGAAACATCTGTTCGCCACGAATACGGTCGGCGCCGGACCGATCTACGTCGACCGCCCGCTCGACTCGTCGGAGCGGCCCGGGCCGCTCACCTGGCGGTCCCTGCGCGGGGGTCTGACCGAGGTCGGTGCCGACGGTGTCGGTGCCACTGATCCAGGCAGGTTCGCCTACGACAACGAAGGTCCGCGCCACCGGGTGTACCTGGAGGACTTCGAAATCGCCGAGCGGCTCGTCACCAACGCCGACTGGCTCGACTTCATGGCAGACGACGGGTATCACCGCCCGGAACTCTGGCTGTCCGACGGATGGGCGCATATCTGTGCAGCGGGCTGGGAGGCACCCGGATACTGGCGCACCTCGGACAACGGGTGGACCACGTACACCCTGTCCGGCCGTCGCCCGCTGGTGCTGGACGAGCCGGTACTGCACGTGTCGTTCTATGAGGCGGATGCGTACGCGCGCTGGGCGGGTGCTCGGCTGCCCACCGAATTCGAATGGGAGACCGCGGCTTCGACTGCGGGAGCATCGCGCGGACAACTCCTCGATCCGGCGCGATGTCACCCGGGTCGTGCCGGTGACGCGATGATCGGCGACGTGTGGGAGTGGACCGCCAGCGCGTACCTGCCCTATCCCGGATTCGCGCCCGCCAATGGTGCCGTCGGCGAGTACAACGGCAAGTTCATGAGCGACCAGCATGTGCTGCGCGGCGCGAGCGCGATCACTCCACCCGGGCACGAACGCGTGACCTACCGCAACTTCTTTCCGGCCACATCGCGGTGGCCGTTCACCGGACTCCGGTTGGCCCGGTGACCGCGCCCAGCGAGTCGGCGCTGGCGACCGACGCCCTGTCCGGCCTGTGGAGCGATCCGCCGGTACTGCCCGCCAAGTGGCTCTACGACGAGCGCGGCAGCAAGCTGTTCGACGAGATCACCAGGGTCGCCGAGTATTACCCGACCCGGCGGGAAACCGAAATCCTGCGTGAGCGGGCCGACGAGATCGCGGCGGTGACCGAGGCGACGACCATGGTGGAGCTCGGCTCGGGCACGTCGACCAAGACCCGCATCCTGCTCGATGCGTTCGCGGCTCGCGCCGAGGCGGTCGGCGCCTGGTTCACCTATGTGCCGGTGGACGTCAGCACCGAGATGCTCCAGTCGTCCGCAGCGATCCTGGCAGCGGACTATCCCGGCATCGAGATTGATTCCGTCGTCGCCGATTTCACCGAACCCCACCTGACGTTGCCGCCCTCGACCGGTCCGCGACTCGCGGTCTTCCTGGGCGGGACCATCGGCAACTTCGACGAGGACGCCCGCCGCGAGTTCCTCACGCGACTCGCCAGCGCATTATCCCCGGGCGACTTCCTGCTCCTCGGTGCCGACCTCGTCAAGGACACCGGGCGTCTCGTCGCGGCATACAACGACAAGGCAGGCGTCACAGCGGATTTCAACACGAATATGATCGAGGTGCTCCGCACCGGGCTGGCCGCCCGCGGCCTCTACGCCGGCGACTTCGACCACATCGCGCGGTGGAATCCGAAGGCACACCGCATCGAGATGTGGCTGCGTGCCCGCCGCGACATCGACGCGTATTTCGCTGCTCTCGACCGGGGCTGGCGGTTGCCCGCGGGGACGGAGGTCCTCACCGAGATCAGCACCAAGTTCGTCCCGGCCGATCTCACCGCCGACCTCGCCGACGCCGGGCTCGGCGTCGTGAGTGAATGGACCGATCCGGCAGGAGATTTCCTGCTATCGCTGAGTCGCCGCTGATCGTCCATCGATAGGCGTCGGTGACGATCCGATAGGCGGTTGCAGCGCGTGAAATCCGCCGCCGGTGGAATCGCGTTGTGCGATGCTGGGAGCGCTCGGCGGGCGCCGGGCGTCACTTCACCAGGGAGGCCGGCCGATGTGGGATTCGTTCTGGGACTTCATGTGGTACACGCTCGTCATCTTCGCGTTCGTCGCGTATCTGCTGATCCTGTGGAACATCATCGGTGATCTGTTCAGTAACCGGGAGATGCCCGGCTGGCACAAGGCCGTGTGGGTGGTCTTTCTGATCCTGTTCCCCTACATCACCGCGATCGTCTACGTGGTGATGCACGGTCAGGGCATGGTCGATCGGCAACGTGCGGGAGCGGCCGAAATCCAACGAGCCGAAGACAAGTACGCGCAGTACCTGGCGGCGCCGGTGACTCCGGCACAGGAGATTGCCGCGGGTAAGAAGCTGCTGGACGAGGGTGCGATCACGCCGCAGCAGTTCGACACGCTGAAGGCCAAGGTTCTCGGTTGAGTCCGATCGAGTTCGGGCTGCGCGGCCGGTGAAGTCACCGCGTCGGCGTCCGCTCCGAAGGTGCGCGCACCCAGCGATCGCCCCGTAATCTGAGGGGTATGGGCTGGAACTACGTCATGGACATGGACGGTGTGCTGGTGCGCGAGGAGCACCTGGTACCGGGCGCCGACGTGTTCCTTGGCGAACTGCGCGACAACGACGTTCCGTTTATCGTGCTGACCAACAATTCCATCCGGACGCCACGGGATCTGCAGGCCCGCCTGCGGCAGACCGGCATCGATATCCCGGAGAAGGCGATCTGGACGTCGGCGCTGGCGACCGCACGCTTCCTCGACGCGCAGCGACCCGGTGGAACCGCCTACGTCGTCGGCGAATCCGGCCTCACCACAGCGCTGCACGAGATCGGCTACGTGATGACCGAGATCGACCCCGACTACGTGGTGCTCGGTGAGACCCGCACCTATTCCTTCGAGGCGATCACGACGGCGATCCGCCTCGTCGACCGCGGTGCGCGGTTCATCGCCACCAACCCGGACGCGACAGGGCCGTCGGCGAACGGTCCGCTACCGGCGACCGGCGCGGTGGCGGCCCTGATCACCCGGGCGACCGGCCGCGATCCGTACTACGTCGGGAAACCCAATCCACTGATGGTGCGGTCGGCGCTACGGGAGATGGGTAAACACTCCGAAGGCACGCTGATGATCGGCGACCGCATGGACACCGACATCATCGCGGGCCTGGAGGCCGGACTGGAGACGATTCTCGTCCTGTCCGGCATCTCCACTCCGGCGTCGGTGGAGCGTTTCCCGTACCGGCCGACCCGCGTCATCGGGTCGGTCGCCGACCTGGTGGGCCACACCGCCGATCCATTCGCGGAGACGGTGCCGTCGGCCTGACGACGTGCCGGGGCCGCGATGCATTGGCGTCGCCGCGCGGCTTCTACAGCCCGACGCGTTCCAGTGCTTCGTCGAACTCCTCGGACGCCTGTTTCTCCGACTTCCCGTCGGCGAGTGCCTTCCGGTAGACGGCAAGGAGGTCGTCGCCGTAGCCGGCGTAGCGCCGCGACCATTCCTCGCCGTCGTATCGCCAGTATCCGATGATGTCGTACTGGTCTCGGTGCCAACGGCATTCGCCACGCAGGTACTTGCGCACCGCCCGCGACTCGGATGCTTCGGCGGCCAACCAACAGTATCCGCGACCGGCGGGCAGGTCGACGGAACGCACCGCCGCCGCGAGACCGCTCGGCCCGTACCCGTTGCCGCCGACGAGTGGCACCAGGTCGACGGCGGGAGGGCATGGGAGGTAGTCGAGATCGGACCGTTCGGCGACCTCCACGATCGCGGTCACCGGAACGTCGCCGGGAAGTTCGTCGAGGATCCGAGCCAGCGCGGGCAACCCGGCCAGGTCGGCGACCAGCAGTTGCCACTGCGTATCCGGCGCGGGTCGATACCAGCCGCGGGCATGGGCCATGGCGACGACGTCGCCGGGTGCGGCGTGTCGTGCCCATTGGGTCGCCGGCCCACGGGCGTGGACGACGACGTCGACCGTCATGCGTGCGGTCGTCGGGTCCAGGTAGCGCACTGTGTAGTTGCGGCCCTCCGGCACCGGGTCGAGGTCGAAGTACCCCCAGACTCCGTCACGGAGTTCCATTGGGGGAGTGTCCTTCTCGCCGGGACGCGGCAGGTAGATGCCGACCGCGTCGTCGGCCCGGCCCGGCGGTGCCAGCCGGTCGGTATCGGCGACCTCGAACTCGATGCGGATCAACCGCGGACCAAGTGCGGTAACGGTCAGCACGCGAGCGGCGGAATACGTCATGCCGTCAGCTTAGGGCACCCTAAATAGATCGTCATCGGCGGTGGGGTGGCACCGCGCGTCGTCGGTCGATCGTGCCGCTCCTGGGTAACCTACAGTTCAGCAACCCGGACCCTTGATGGTCGTACTTGCGAGGGATTCACGGCCAGCGACCGCACGCGAACGGAGGACCGAGTGGGCAGGTACCTAGTCACCGGTGCCGCATCCGGTATCGGGGCCGCCATCGCGGCATCGCTACGCGCCGAGGGACATTCGGTCATCGGCGTCGACCGCAATCTGCCCGCTGACGCTGCCGGGCCAACGGAGACCGCGCACGTCGTTGCCGACCTGGCCACCGTCGCGGGGCGCGCCGACGCGGCTGCGGCGATCATCGACCGGTGCGCCGGACGGCTCGACGGGGCGGTGATGGCTGCCGGACTCGGTCCGGCGCGCGGTCGTGAACGGGCGATCCTCAACGTCAACGTCCTGGGCGTGACTGACCTGTTGACCGCGGTCCGGCCGGCGTTGGCGGCCGCGGGTAACGCGAAGGTCGTTGTGCTGGGCTCGAACTCGACGACATCGACACCGCTGGTGCCACGCGCCGCGCTGCGTCGGCTCGACCGTGGCGACACGGCGGGCGCGGCACGCATCATCGGTCGACGGCCGTCGGCACTGCGGGGCCCGCTGGCGTACGCCGCGTCCAAGCTCGCGGTCACCCGCTGGTGCCGCAGACGGTCGGTAAGCCCGGACTGGGCCGGTGCGGGTATTCGCCTCAACCTCATCGCACCCGGACCCGTCCAGACTCCGCTCCTCGACGAGCAACTCGCGTCGGAGACCGGGAAGAACGTGCGAGCCTTCCCGATCCCGCTGGGCCAGTTCGGTACGACGGAACAGATCGCGGCCTGGGCGATGATGATGCTGTCCCCGCAGGCCGACGTCATGACCGGAACCGTGGTGACGATCGACGGTGGCACCGAGGCGCTGCTCCGTACCGCCGACTGGCCCCGATCGCTGCCGGTGACCGGAATTCCCCGGCTGGTGTCGCGAATGTCGCAGGCGCGCAACGGAGGTCGCCGTGTCCGACAGTGAGCCGGGCGACGACACCGCAGGTGCGGCAGCTCTCGGCGGACTAGTCATCGCCGACTTCAGCCGTGTCCTGGCCGGCCCCTACGCCACGATGATGCTCGCCGACCTCGGCGCCGAGGTCGTCAAGGTCGAACGCCCCGACAGCGGCGACGACACCCGCGCGTGGGGACCACCCTTCGGGCCGGACGGCACCGCCACGTACTTCGCGGCCGTCAACCGCAACAAGCGATCGGTGAGCATCGACCTTGCCACTCCGGCCGGGCAGCGCGAGGCACGCGAACTCATCGCCTCCGCGGACGTCGTCGTGGAGAACTTCCGGGACGGCACCATGGAGCGTCTCGGGCTCGGCTACGACCAGGTTCGTGACGACGAATTACGCGGGCAGCGGCCCGAACTCGTGTACTGCTCGATCACCGGGTTCGGCCGCGCCGGCGGCGCCTCGTTGCCCGGCTACGACCTGCTGGTCCAGGCGGTCGGCGGCCTGATGAGCGTGACCGGCAGCGGATCGGACGAGCCGGTCAAGGTTGGTGTCGCGGTGGTCGACGTGCTCGCCGGTCTGCACGCTGCGGTCGGCATCCTGGCGGCGCTGCGGCACCGCGACCGGACCGGTGCCGGGCAGCGGGTGGACGTCGACCTGTTCTCGGTGTCGTTGTCGTCGCTGGTCAACCAGGCATCGGCGTACCTGGGTGCCGGCGTGGTACCCACAGCGATGGGTAACCGGCATCCCAGTATCGTGCCGTACCAGGTCTTTTCGACCGCCACGCGCCCGATCGTGCTCGCGGTCGGAAATGACGCGCAGTTCGCGAGACTGGCCGCTGTCCTCGGCCGCCCGGAACTCGCGGATGACCCGCGCTTCCGGAGCAACGCCGACCGAGTGGAACACCGCGACGCGCTGGTCACCGAGATCGAACGCAGCCTGACCACGGCCGATGCGGATCATTGGTACGCCGCGTGCACCGATGCGGGGGTGCCCGCCGGTCCAATTAACAGTGTGGCCGACGCGTTCGACCTTGCCGACGAGCTCGGAATCCCAGCACGCGCAACGATTCCCGGATATCCGACGCCGACCACCGCCAATCCGATCCGGATGTCGGAGACGCCGGTGCGGTACCGCACGCCGCCGCCAGAGCTTGGCCCCTGAGTAGGCTCGGTGCTGTGCCGAACACGCTGATCACCGCAGACGACCTGGTCGAGGCCATGCTGTCCGACCGTCCGCCCGTCGTCCTGGATGTGCGCTGGAAACTCGGCGACGACCAGGGCCGCGACCACTACCGAGCCGGTCACATTCCCGGAGCCGTATACGTCGACCTCGAGACCGAGCTCGCCGATCCGCCGTCACCCGAGCGGGGTCGGCACCCGCTGCCCGAGGTGCGCCGACTTCAGGAATCGGCGCGCCGATGGGGAGTCGACGGTACCGCGCCGGTCGTGGTCTACGACGACACCGGCAACCTTGCGGCCGCCCGCGCTTGGTGGCTGCTGCGCTGGGGCGGGCACCCCGACGTCCGGCTTCTCGATGGCGGCCTCGACGCCTGGCGCGCGGCGGGCCTACGGATCTCGACGGGGGACACCGCACCGCGACCCGGCACCGTCACCCTCATCGGTGGCGGCATGCCGGTCGCCGATATCGACGAGGTCGCCGCTACCCCGGGGCCGCTCGTCGACGCCCGCGCGGCGGAGCGCTATCGCGGCGAGACCGAACCGGTGGACCCGCGCGCCGGGCACATCCCCGGAGCTATCAGCGTGCCGACCGCCGACAACCTCACCGCGGACGGACATTTCCTGCCCGCCGATGCGCTGCGAGAACGCTTCGCCGAGTACGGAATTACCTCCGGCGGGCCGGCCGCTATCGCGTATTGTGGGTCCGGCATCAACGCGGCACATGAGATTGCCGCGCTCGAGATCGCGGGCGTGCCAGCTGCGTTGTACGGCGGATCGTGGTCGCAGTGGTCGGCCGATCCGGCTCGGCCGGCCGCCACCGGCCCGACCCCCGGCGGCGACTAGCGTCGCCCGATGGTTGAGTAGCGTTCTCGATGGTTGAGTAGCGGCGAGCAACGAGCCGCGTATCGAAACCACGAGCCGCGTATCGAAACCACCGCCCCGCCCCCCCGAACCAGGAGTACTCGTGCGCGACTTCCATTGCCGCACATGTGGGCAACAACTGTCCTTCGAGAACACCGTCTGTCTGCGGTGTGGCAGTTCGTTGGGTTTCCACCTGCCGAGCCGCACCATCCAGGTGCTGCCTACCGATGAACAAGTCGAACTCGACGGCGTCACCCTGGGACGGTGCGCGAACAACATCCGTGCGGCGTGCAACTGGCTCGTCGAGGTCGGTCCAGACCTGCCCACGCTGTGCGAGTCGTGCCGGCTGACCAGGACTCGGCCGGCGGACTCCGACACGACCGCCATGACTGCCTTCGCCGAGGCGGAGAAGGCCAAACGCCGCGTCGTCCTGGAACTCGACGAACTGGGCCTGCCCATCGTCGACCAGCACGTCGACCCTCAACATGGCCTGGCGTTCGATCTGCTGTCCAGTGAGAACGAGCCGGTGACGACGGGTCATGCCAACGGTGTCGTCACACTGGACCTCGCCGAGGGCGACGACGTGCACCGCGAGCAGCTTCGGGTGTCGATGGACGAGCCATATCGCACGCTGATCGGCCACTTTCGGCACGAGATCGGCCACTACTATCAGATGCTGCTGATCGCCGACGATGACCAGCGCGCCCGCTACAAGGAGTTGTTCGGCGACCCGGACGTCGACTATCAAGCCGCCCTCGACCGGCACTACGACGAGGGGCCGCCGTCCGAATGGCGGAAGAACTACGTCTCCGCCTACGCGACGATGCACCCGTACGAGGACTGGGCCGAGACCTTCGCGCACTACCTGCACATCCGCGACACCCTGGACACCGCAGCGGCATTCGCGTTGGCACCGTCGGGTGCCGCCCTGGACGCCGACCTGGAAGGCAAGGTCGGCTTCGACCGCATCATCGACTGGTGGCTGCCGCTCACCTGGGCGCTGAACCAGATCAACCGCTCGATGGGCCACCCGGACCTCTACCCGTTCGTGTTACCCGCCCGGGTGCTGGAGAAGATGGAGTTCATCCACGAGCTGATCACCACGCGCTGATCCCGCCGCTTGTCGACGGCGCGTGGCCCGTCGGATTGCGCTGTCGTTCGCCGTTGGCTGGCCGGTTGCGCGGTCGACCTCGCTGGCTGCCCGATTGTGCGGTCGGTCCCACTAGCTGCCCGATTGCGCGGTCGGTCCCGCTAGCTGCCCGATTGCGCGGTCGTTCTCGCTGGTTGAGTAGCGGTGAGGTACGAGCCGCGTATCGAAGCCAGCGCCCCCCGCGAATTGCGCACCGCCGCAGCTATTCTCCGTGCCGACCGGCGCCGCCGACGAAGCGTTCCGCGCCCGCGGCGCCCTCGAGCCCGACGATCGGTACTCCGGCAGCGCCTTCGGCGCGGAGTGCATCGGCAAGCGGTAGGTCGAGGCCGGCATAGGTCGACGCGCGGTCCGTGAGGACGCAGGCGAATGGGAAGTCGGCGATTTGCACGGCCAACTCTTTCGCGACACGCAACGAGTCACCCACGCCGACAACCCGATTGGCCAAGCCCATCGCCAACGCCTCGGTGGCATCGACCGACCGTCCGGTGAGAATGAGATCCAGTGCCCGGCCGAGTCCGACGATCCGTGGCAAGCGGACCGTGCCGCCGTCGATCAGCGGCACCCCCCAACGTCGGCAGAACACACCGAACACCGCGTCCTCCTCGACCACGCGCAGATCGGCGAGAAGTGCCAATTCGAGCCCGCCGGCGACCGCGTGCCCAGCGACCGCGGCGATCACCGGCTTGCCGACAACCATCCGACTTGGCCCCATCGGACCGGAGCCGCCGCCTTCCGGGTCGAGGTCGTTGACCCGTTCCGGATCGGCAACCGCACTCAGATCCGCACCCGCACAGAACGTTCCGTTCGAACCAGTGAGGATGGCCACGCGCAGGTCGGGGTCGGCGTCGAAGCGTTCGAACGCGCCGTGCAGTGCACGGGCCGTCGGTCCGTCGACCGCGTTTCGGACCTGTGGCCGGTCGATCGTGATCACGGCGATCTGACCATCGACCTCGTACCGCACCGGATCGTGAGCAGTGTCCTGGGGCATCGCGCCAGCATATCGACGGACGGCGTTCGACACTCGCAGTGTCCTCGCCCGTTCCTCCGCGAGGTTCGTCATCGTGCGCGTGATGCAACTCGCGGAGGGTGATGAACATCGCGGAGGAACCTTCGTCCGCGACTTTCGGCAGGGGACCGAGCGGAACCGGCAAGCCCGGCCCAGTCGACGGATTCCGATGCCCAGTCGACGGATTCTGGCGCCCACTCGACGGATTCCGACGCCCACTCGACGAGGAGACGGAGTCCCGCCGTCAGGCGCCGGCACCCACGAGGTCGGCGTACCGCTGCAGGTAGACCGGCCAACCACCGGCGCCGCCGACACCGTCGCGAACGGCCTCCCACCCGGGTCCGTGCCGGTCGAGATGCCGATGGTCGATCTGGACGCGGGTGCGGTCGGTGCCGACCGGCTCGAAGCTGACCTCGACCTCACTCGCCTTCGCCGGATCGGTCTCGATCTGCCAGGTCGGGCCGATGTCCCAGCTGAACACCACCCGGTCCGGCGGTTCGAACGCCAGAACCCGCGCCCAGGCGCATTCGGTTCCGTCGACCGCCCGGTCCACGATGCGGCCGCCGACCCGCGGTTCGAACTCGGTCGACGCGATCGGTGCGCCCAGCAGGTTGTGTTCGGGTGGCTTGAAGTCCTCGAGCCGCTCGGTGAACAGCGCGAACGCGCGCTCGGGAGTGAGAGGTACCTCGACGGATCGCGTCACGGATGTGGTGCTGTCGGTGGTCATGGCTGTCGGTTCTCCTTGGTAGTGGCGTGCGGCGGTGTCCCGGCGTCGGTCACGGAACCGGCGTCGGCATCGGACTCGGCGTTCACATCCGCGTCTGCGACGGTCCCGGCGGCCTCGGCGATGTCCCGATATCCGCCGAGCAACCTGCCCCAGAACGCGTCCACCTGGTCCTTCAGCGCGGCGAGCGCTACCGGATCGAGGCGGTAGACACGTCGCGTGCCGGCGACTTCGTCGGTGACGACGCCGGCGTCCTTGAGGACACGAAGGTGTTGGGAGACGGCTGGCCGGGTGATGGGGAGCCGGTCGGCAATCTCGCCGACCGGGCGCGGCCCCTCGGCCAACAGCGTGCAGATGGCCCGACGAGAGCGGTCGCCGAGGACCTCCCAGGGCTCGATTCCTCCGTTAGTGTCCACGAACCGTAAGTATTCACTTACGCATATCGGAGCGCAAGTGGTCGGCACGTAGTCGCAGGTAGAGGCCCATGGGGGCGGCGCGGGGCCGACGTGTGACCTGTACAGGCAGCTATACGAAGCCTCGGTAGTTTACAAATAACTCCACGATGTCTAGACACCGCACGATCGATCAGCTATTGTCAATCTCGTAAGTGATTCAACCCACACGGAGGAAATGATCCGATGTCCACCGACAAAGTTCTCTCCGACCGCCCGGAGGCGGTGGAGTGGCACGACAAGAAGCGCCACCTGTGGCTGCTCGGTCTGATTCCGCCGACGGCCCTGTTCATCGCCGCCGGCCTAGTCGCCGGGTTCAATGCACTCGGCTGGGACGTCGTCGCCCCGGCGTGGTGGTGGTTCGGTCCGATGTTGCTGTACATCATCCTGCCGATCCTCGACGTGTTCTTCGGCCCCGACGGGGAGAATCCGCCGGAAGAGCTGATGGAGCAGTTGGAGAACGACAAGTACTACCGCTACTGCGTCTATGCGTTCATGCCGTTCCAGTTCGCGAGCATCGTCTTCGCCTGCTACCTGTGGACCGCCGACAACCTGAGTTGGCTCGGCATCGACGGTGGCCTTGGCCTGCTCTCCAAGCTGGGCGTCGCGCTGACCATCGGCGTGATGGGCGGGATCGGTATCAACACCGCGCACGAAATGGGCCACAAGAAGGACGAACTCGAGCGCTGGCTGTCCAAGATCACACTGGCGCAGACGCTTTACGGTCACTTCTACATCGAGCACAACCGTGGCCACCACGTCCGCGTCGCGACCCCGGAGGATCCGGCCAGCTCGCGGTTCGGTGAGAACTTCTGGCGGTTCCTGCCGCGCAGCGTGTTCGGCAGCCTGAAGTCAGCCTGGGAGCTGGAAGCCAAGCGGATGAAGCGCCTCGAACGTCCGGTGTGGCACTACAGCAACGACGTTCTCAACGCCTGGGTCATGTCGATCGTGCTCTGGGGTGCGATGACCGCCATCTTCGGCTGGCAGATCCTGCCGTTCGTCCTGATCCAGGCCGTCTACGGATTCTCCCTGCTGGAGACCGTGAACTTCCTCGAGCACTACGGACTGCGCCGCAAGACCCTGGACAGCGGCCGGTACGAGCGCTGCACCCCGCGGCATAGCTGGAACTCCGACCACATCTGCACGAACATCTTCCTGTACCACCTGCAGCGGCACAGCGATCACCACGCGAATCCGACACGCCGGTACCAGACCCTGCGCAGCTTCGACGACGCGCCGAACCTGCCCAGCGGATACGCCAGCATGATCGGCATCGCCTACATCCCGTGGCTGTGGCGCAAGGTTATGGATCACCGCGTCGTCGAGCACTACGACGGTGACATCAGCCAGGCGAACCTTCAGCCCGGCAAGGAAGACAAGCTGATCGCCAAGTATGCGGAGGCCGCCCGATGAGTTCCTACCGTTGCCCGATCTGTGACTACATCTACGACGAGGCGAAAGGCGCGCCACGGGAAGGTTTCCCGGCCGGCACCGCCTGGTCCGACGTCCCCGACGACTGGGCCTGCCCCGACTGCGGGGTCCGGGAGAAGATCGACTTCGAGGCCGTCTCGGCCGACGTCTGACCCATCCCGCCGGACCGCCCAACCCCCAACCCGACGACTCCGACGACACGAGAAAAGGAGCACGACAATGAATTTCAAACTCTACCGCTGCCTGCAGTGTGGCTTCGAGTACGACGAAGAGCTCGGCTGGCCCGAGGACGGCATCGAGCCCGGCACCCGCTGGGACGACATCCCGGACGACTGGAGCTGCCCGGACTGCGGCGCCGCCAAGGCGGACTTCGAGATGGTGGAAGTGGCCCGGTCGTGAACACTCCCACCGAGACGCCCGTGGTGATCGCCGGTACCGGTATCGCCGGCATCACCGCGGCGGAAACGCTCCGCGGCAACGGCTTTACCGGTCCGATCACCGTCTTCGGTGGAGAACCCGACCTGCCGTACCGCCGCACCGCACTCTCCAAGGATCTCGTCGGAGCCGACGTCAGCATCGACAAGATCGCACTCCGCAAGCCGGAGTTCTGGGCAGACAAGGGCATCGAGGTCCGGGCCGGCGTCGGCATCACCGACGTCGACGCCGCGAAGCGGACCGTCACCGGCAGCGACGGATCGACGACGCAGTACCGCGCGCTGATCCTCGCCACGGGCGGAGCCCCCATCCTGCCCGGCTGGATGGATCAGGTGCCGTCGCTGCGCACCCGCGGCGATGCCGAAGCCATCAAGGCGCTCATCGGGTCCACCCAGGAGTTCTCCGTCATCGGCGGCGGACTCATCGGACTCGAACTCGCCGCCTCCGGCGCCGCCGCTGGCTACCAGGTCTCGGTCTATGAGCGGGACGACCAGCTGATGGGCCGGGTGGTTCCCGACGTCGTTTCCGACTTCCTCCTGGAACTGCATCGCGCGCACGGCGTCACCGTCCATCTCGGAGCCCAGGTCGCCGAGGCGGCCGCAAATCAGTTGGTTCTCGCAGACGGCACCCGCCGGGAGACCACCGTGATCGCCGCGATGGGCATGTGCCCCGAGACGGGACTGGCCGCGGCGGCCGGCGCCGACACCACGCCGGTCGGTGTCCTGGTCGACGATTGCCTACGCACCACGGTGCCCGGCGTTTACGCCGCAGGCGACGTGGCCGCGCTGCCACACCCGATCACCGGTGACGCGGGACGGGCCGAGCACTGGATGGCTGCGACCGAACAGGGCCGCACCGTGGCCGCGACGGTCATCGCCGACCTCGCCGACGAGCCGGCCGATCCACACCGGGACGTCCCGCTCGCGTGGACGATCCAGTACGGCACCAACATTCAGATCGTCGGCTGGCCGACCCTCGGCGATCGGATGGAGATCGACGGATCGGTCGCCGACGCAGACGCCACGATCCGCATCTTCGACGAGCATGGGCTCATCGGCGGAATCGCCATCGGACGCCCCAAGGACGGCCGCACGATCAGGTCGGAGATCGACCTCACGTCGCGCCCGACCGCAACACAGGAAGTGGCCGTGTGAATGAGCATCACGACCGCGCGTCACGCTGACGCAGAAAGCTCAAAGTGGACATCCGGCGGTACCCTCGCGAGAGTGACAACCCGCCAGACGTTCGCCGAGGCCAGCAAGAGACTGCTGCGCACCACACTGCTCGACGGGCTGCATGACCTACTGGCCGACCGAGACTGGTCGGCGGTCACGATGGCCGACGTCGCCCGGATTTCCGGGGTCAGCAGGCAGACCGTGTACAACGAGTTCGGATCGCGTAACGGGCTCGCCCAGGCCTATGCGCTGCGCCTCGCCGTCAACTTCACCCACCTGGTGACCGCCGCGATCGACGCCAATGTCGACGACGTGGACAAGGCACTGCACGACGGCTTTGCCGCCTTCTTCACCGAGGCCGGTGCCGACCCGCTGATCACGTCGCTGCAGAGCGGGGACGCCAAACCCGATCTGCTGAAACTGATCACGACCGACGCCGGTCCGATCATCACGACCGCGAGCGACGGTCTGACCCGCGCGCTCACCGAATCGTGGATCAAACTGCCCGCAGAAGACGCCGAGCGGATCGCGCGGAGCGTCGCGCGGATCGCACTCAGCTACGTGTCGATGCCGCCGGAAACCGACCGCGACGTCGCCGCCGACCTGGCAGCCGTCATGGCGCCCGCGGTGCTGGCCGCCCAGGTGGGCCGCTAACCCGCCCCGACGTCAATCGGTTCAGAGGACGTCAATCGGTTCAGACGTCAACCAGTTCAGACGTCAACCGTTCGCACACTGCATCATTCGACAGCCTGCCCTGACCATGACGCCGGACGCCCATCGGGTGTCCGGCGTCATGTTCTCCGCCGGAGTCGTTGTCGGGCGGTCGCCCGGTCAGTCCGCCAGCGTTGCGGTGTCGATGACGAATCGGTAGCGCACGTCGCTGTCGACGACCCGGTCGTAGGCGTCGTTGATCTGGTCGGCGGAGATGGTCTCGATCTCGGCACCGATGCCGTGTTCGGCACAGAAGTCCAGCATCTCCTGGGTCGCCGGGATGCCGCCGACCAGTGATCCGGCCAGCGAGCGGCGGTTGGTGATCAGCGAGAATGCGTTGGCCTGCAGGGGATGTGCCGGTGCGCCGAGTTCCACCAGGGTGCCGTCGATGGCCAGCAGCGACAGGTAGCGGTCGAGATCGAGGTTCACCGACACCGTGTTGATGATGAGGTCAAAGCGATTGCGCAGCTCGGTGAAGGTGGCGTCGTCGCTGGTCGCGTAATAGTGATCGGCGCCGAACCGTTTGCCGTCGTCTTCCTTCGCGAGCGACTGACTCAGCACCGTGACCTCCGCACCGAGTGCGTGAGCGATCTTGACTCCGACGTGCCCGAGGCCGCCCATACCGATGATCGCGACCTGCGTACCCGGTCCGGCGCCCCAGTGCTTCAGCGGCTCGTAGAGCGTGATGCCCGCACACAGCAGGGGAGCGGCGACATCCAGGTCGATGCCGTCCGGGATACGCAGCACGAAGTCCTCGGTGACGACGATCTGCTGCGAGTAGCCCCCGTGGGTGAACTCGCCGTCGTAGGTCCGTGAGTTGTAGGTCTGCACAGTGCCTTTGAAGCAGTACTGCTGATCACCGTTCTTGCACGCCTCGCACTCGCCGCAGGAGTCGACGAAGCAGCCGACACCGACCCGGTCACCCACCTGGTACCGGGTCACCTCGTCACCGACCGCGGCGACGGTACCCGCGATCTCATGGCCGGGCACGACCGGATAGGTGGTGCCACCCCACTCGTTGCGTGCGGTGTGGATGTCGGAGTGGCAGATCCCGGCGTAAGCGATGTCGATCAGCACATCCCGCGGACCGAGGTCGCGGCGTTCGATGGTGGTCTTCGACAGCGGCTGGTCGGCGGCGGTCGCGGCGTAGGCGTTGACGGTGGTGGTCACGGCTTCCTCCTCGGGTTCGGCACAGCGGTACGACGATCTGCCGTACGACGGCGAACCCCGCACCATCCAGTCTGCCGAGTCGCCGGCGATCACGCACACGCCGCCGTGCTTCGCCCCGCTGAGGTGGGTAGCGACCGTCTTGAATGTAGGGGTTTGACGGTTATGGCGACCGGATCTCCGGCGTACCATCGGCTTCGCCATTCACCGGTGGTGACCTAACAACGAGGAGGTTTGGACATGCCGACCATTACCGTTCCCGTGGACGGACTGCACTGCGCCGGATGCGTCGACACGGTGACGCGCGAATTGGGCGCCCTGTCGGGTGTGTCGTCCGTGTCGGTCGACCTGAACACCCAGGGCATCTCGACGGTGACCCTCGAGGCGGAGAGCGATCTCTCGGACTCGACGATCCAGGACGCCCTGCAGTCGGAGGGAAACTTCACGATCTCGCGCTGACCACGCCCTGCACGACCGTGAGTCGGGGGAGCGCCCACGCGGACATTGCGCGCCGCGGGCACGATTGTCGGTAGCTCCATGCCGAATGCCGGTCCGAACGGCCTGGGACAGCCTGGGTGGAGCCGTAGATCTGTCCTACCCCAAGATCCCCCGAGATCGGCGTGGCGCGACACCGATCGCCGCCGCGGTGCCGCCTCGAATCCCCGCCGCCTCGAATCCCCGCCGCCTCGAATCCCTGCCGCCTCGAATCCCGCCGCCTCGAATCCCCGCCGCCCGCCTCGAATCGCTGACGGCTCACCGCACCATCGGACATCAGTTGCGGAACCGATGCGGACCGATTGTGGTGCACCGGGTTTAGCGACCGTCACCACCGTCCTCGGGCCAATGGCTGCCGCGCGACAACTCGCCGGCCCGGCTCATGCGGGTCGACACGCTGGTCGGCCTACGCTCGACTGTCGGATGCGTGGCGGTCGCTCATCGCGGCGCCTCTCGCCATCAGCGCCCCGGCGTGTCGGGCCCGCACCCGTCCTACCTCGCCGACGACCACGACGGCCTCGCCGACCACCACCACGGGGCATCGCCGACCACCACCACGGGCCTCGCCGACGACCACGACGGGTCCGAACGCGAGCAGTGGGCGGGTTCATAACCGCTGCATAGCGGCGGGGCCTGGACTGGGCGCCGATCTTAGGTAAGGCTACACAGATGGGCCATGCCAGATCCGACCTTCTGCCGAGCGAGACCCGAGAGGCCAATTGTCCGTGACCCCCCGAACCGATACCGGCGCCACCGAGGCGACCGGCGCGGCGGTGCGCCCGCACCGATCGGCGCCGATCCCGGTGACCCGCGCGGGAAAGGCTCCCGGGCGGGCGCGTCGTCGCGCGGTGACCGTTGCGATCGGTGCCATGGTCGTCGCGGCCGCGTTGTCCGTGTTCATCGGCACGCGCTGGATCGAACCCGGCCAGGTCTGGGACGTCCTCGTGAACGGACGGGACGGCGGCGGCGACATCGGCATCATCATTTGGGACCAACGCATTCCGCGGACCCTGCTGGCCATCGCGGTCGGTGCCGCACTCGCACTGTCCGGTGCCCTCGTTCAGGGCGTCACCGGAAATCCGCTCGGCGACCCCGGCGTTCTGGGGATCTCCTCGGGTGCCGCATTCGGGTCGGTGCTCGCAGTGTTTCTGCTCGGCGTGCAGACCGTGACCGGTTACGTCTGGTTCGCGGTACTGGGCGCGATCGTCGCCGCGCTCATCGTGTTCGGCATCGCATCGATGGGCGGCGGCGGGGCCAGTCCACTGTCGCTCGTCCTCGCCGGTGCGGCGCTCTCGGCGTTCTTCGTCGCCGGCACCACCGCGGTGATCCTGAACGACCAGGCCAGCCTCAACCAGTACCGGTTCTGGAATGCCGGATCGTTGGTGGAACGTGACCTGTCGATCCTCGCGGGCGTGGCGCCGCTCATGGTGATCGGCGCGATCGTGGCGCTCGCCTGCGGGCCCGCGTTGAACGCGCTCGCCGCGGGCGCCGACGTCGCCACCGCCCTCGGCGTACGGATCGGACTGGTCCGGACGGCGTGCTTTCTCGCCCTCACCATGCTCGCGGCCACCGGCACCGCCGCGGCCGGTCCGCTCGCTTTCATCGGACTGCTGGTGCCGCACATCATGCGACACTTCACCGGCCCCGACCACCGCTGGCTCCTGCCCGCCTGCATTCCCGCAGGCGCGGCACTGGTGCTCGTCGCCGACGTTATCGGCCGGGTTGTCATGCGCCCCGACGAAGTTCAGGTCGGTGTCATCCTCGCCTTCATCGGCGTCCCGTTCTTCGTCGCGCTGGTGCGGCGTAGGCAGATGGTCAAACTATGAGCGCCGCACCCTCGGTCGCGACCGAGACCGCATCGACGACTCCCGCGGAGCAGACGTTGCCGCGCGCGAACGAGGTCGTGTGGCCGTTTCCCCGGATGCGCGTGCGCCGCCGTGCGATCGCGGTGTCGATGCTGATCCTGGCGGCGATCGCGCTGGCCGTCGTCGTCGAGGTCGGAGCGGGTGCGTACGTCATCCCGATCGACGACGTGGTGCGCGTCTTCGTCGGCGGCGGAACCGAATTGCAACGAACCACGGTGCTCGACTGGCGGATGCCCCGGGCCCTGGTCGGACTCGGCGTCGGACTCGCCCTCGGCGCTGCGGGCGCCGTCACCCAGTCGCTGGCCCGAAATCCGCTCGCCAGCCCCGACCTTCTCGGTGTCGCCATGGGATCGTCGGCGGCGGCGGTCGCGGTGCTGGTCTTCGCGCCCGCCGGGATCGTGATCGGCGGACTGACCTTCGGCGTGCCGTGGGCGGCGTTCGCGGGGGGCATCGGTGTCGCCGTCGTCGTGGCAGTGCTGGCCTACCGCGGTGGTATCGACTCGATGCGCCTGGTCCTGATCGGCGTCGGAGTCAACACATTCGCCGGTTCGGTGGTGTCGATGCTGCTGGTGCAGACCGACCTCGCGCAGGCGGCCGACGCGGTGGCCTGGCTGACCGGCAGCCTGGACAACCGGACGTGGAATCAGGTGGGGCCGCTGTGGATCACCATCGCGGTCTCGGCGATCGTGCTGGCCGTGGCGGCATTCGACTTCCGGGTCACCCACCTGGGTGACTCGATGGCGCGGGGGCTGGGCGTGCCGATCACGCTTACCCTGCCGATGCTGTGGTGTTCCGCGGTGTTGCTGACCGCCGCGTCGGTGGCGGCCGCCGGTCCCATCTCGTTCGTCGCGCTCGCGGCACCACAACTGGCACGGCTCATCTACCGGTCGGCGACGCCGCCGGTGATCGGTGGAGCGCTGCTCGGCGCGCTGCTGATGCTGTGTGCCGATCTTGCCGCCCGTTACGTTCTCGGCGGGTCTCCGGTTGGCATCGTGACCGCGGCACTGGGCGCGCCCTTCTTGCTGTACCTGCTGATCCGGAACAACCGAAAGGTGACGCTGTGACCACCCACCTGAACGGCACTGCGCCCAGCGTCGCGCCGGCCGTATCGACACCACCGGCGCTCGCCGCCCGCGACGTCACCGTCGGCTATCGCGACCGAACCGTCATCACCGGCCTCGACCTGGAACTGTCCGCCGGTCGACTCACCGGCATCGTCGGGCCCAACGGATGCGGCAAATCGACACTGCTGAAGGCGCTGTCCCGGTTGGTGCCGATCAGCGGCGGTTCGGTCGAGATCGACGGCCGCACCCTCGACTCGGTCTCCACCCGTGAGCTGGCCACCAAGATCGGTGTGCTGCCGCAGAATCCGGTCGCCCCCGACGGCATCCTGGTGTCCGACCTAGTAGCTCTCGGCAGGCATCCGCACCAGAGTTGGCTGCGTCAGTGGGGATCCGGCGATGCCGACGTCGTATCCGAAGCACTGACCCGCACCGGAGTCGCCGACCTCGCCGACCGTCGGGTCGACTCGCTCTCCGGCGGCCAGCGGCAGCGGGTGTGGATCGCGATGGTGCTGGCGCAGCAGACCGAGATCCTCCTGCTCGACGAACCGACGACGTACCTCGATCTCGCCCGCAGTCTCGAGGTCCTCGACCTGATCGACGTGCTGCACACCGAACGGGGCCGCACCGTGGTGATGGTGCTGCACGATCTGGGTTTGGCCTGCCGCTACTGCGACGAACTGGTCGTCATGCGCGACGGCGCGGTGGTCGCGGCCGGCGCGCCGTCCGACGTGATCACCGAATCCTTGCTCTGGGAGGTGTTCGGTCTGCGTAGCCGGGTCATCGCCGACCCTGTGTCGTCGCGGCCACTGGTAGTGCCGGTCGGCCAGCGGTGTGTCGACAGCGACGACGACGGTGTGCGGATGACCGGGGCGAAAGGTGTAGGGGGACAGCGATGAACGACCGGCTGCCGGTCGCATCCGCTGGCCAGACGGTCGCGTTCCTGCGCCGTGAGCTGCGCCGACGATGGCGGCTCACGGTCGCGATGCTCGTCGCGGCGACCGGGGGAGCAGCGGCCTCCCTGGTCGCGGTGCTGTTACTGGGTCGCATCGTCGACGCGGTGCAGGACGGAGCCGACCGCGACATCCTGGTGACGGTGGCGATCGCCGCCGCCGTCGCGGCGGTGGTGACGGCAGTCCTGTCCGGGCTGTCCGAAACCTTGCTTGCGGTGTTGATCGCCCGTCTGCTTGCCAGCATGCGGGAACGTGTTGTGGCAGCGGTACTGTCGCTGCCGGTGGCCACGATCGAACGAGCCGGCCGTGGTGACACCCTGTCCCGCGTCGGCACCGACGTGGCGGTGCTGGTCACCGGTGCGCGCACCGCGTTGCCGACCATCTTCTCCTCGTCGGTGCTCATCGCCGTGTCCGCCGCCGGGATGTTCGCACTGGACTGGCGGCTCGCGCTGGCCGGTCTCACCGCGGTGCCGATGTACGTTCTCGCGATGCGCTGGTACCTGCCGCGCTCGTCGCCCAAGTACCGGGCCCAGCGTGTCGCGGAGGCCGAGCACGTGGAGAATCTGGTGGCCGGCGTCGACGGATTGACGACGCTGCGTGCTTACGGACTTACCTCGCGGCACCGTGAGCGCGTCGATGAGTCGGCGCATCGCGTCCGCGACATCTCCGTCTCGGCCTTCCGGATCTTGGCCCGTTTCGTGGGTCGAGAGAACCGGGCAGAGTTCACCGGACTGTCGGCGATCGTCGTGGTCGGCTGGTTGTTGCTGCGCGCCGACGCCGTCACCCTCGGCCAGGTATCGGCCGCCACGTTGTTGTTCCATCGGCTGTTCAACCCCATCGGTGCGATCCTGATGTTCTTCGACGAGGCACAACGGTCCGGTGCGGCCCTGACCAGGATCGTCGGGGTCATCGACGCTGCGGGCCGGGCGAGCGATCCGGCAACGATCGAGGTCGTCCGCGAACCGGTCGCGGTGCAGGCGCGTAACGTGCGACACGCTTATGCCGGAAGCGATCTCGTCGTCGACGGGGTCGATCTGGACATCGCGCCGGGCAGTAGCCTCGCGCTCGTCGGCGCCTCGGGTGCCGGAAAGACCACCATCGCGTCGCTGCTCGGTGGCACGCTCGCCGCCCATGCCGGCAGTGACGGCCAACCGGGATCGATCCGATACAACGGCACCGACATCGCCACCTTGTCCGAACCGGAGATCCGCCGTTACACCAGCGTCGCGACCCAGGAGGGACACGTCTTTTCCGGCACGCTGGGTGCCGACCTGCGGTTGGCGCGGCCCGGGGCGGACGACGAAACACTATGGGCGGCACTGTCGCTCGTCGGAGCCGACCGATGGATCCGGGCGCTCGACGATGGTCTGGATACCCGGGTCGGCGTCGACGGATACGACCTGGACCCGATGAAGGTGCAGCAGATCGCGCTCGCGCGACTGCTCCTGCGGGACGCACCGGTGGTAATCCTCGACGAGTCGACCGCCGAGGCCGGCTCACGCGGTGCGGCGGCCCTGGAAAATGCTGCCGCAGAGGTGATCCGCGACCGCACCGCCCTGGTCGTGGCGCATCGACTGAGCCAGGCGGCGATGGCCGACCGGATCGCCGTGGTCGATCGCGGCCGGGTAGTCGAATCGGGTAGTCACGCGGACCTGGTCGCCGCCGGCGGCTACTACGCCACGCTGTGGCGCGCGTGGTCGGAGACGCACGTGACGGAGAACCACACGGACGACGACACGGACGACGACCACCCGGCGGATGGGCGCGGGGAGGGTGAGCGCGGATGACCGGCGCCAGTGGAGTACTGCGGCGGGCGTTGCGCGACCATCGAGGCGCGGTGTTCGCCGGGACCATCCTGTTGTGTCTCTATCAACTCGCCGAGATGTCGGTGCCGGTCCTCCTCGGCGTGATCGTCGACCGGGCGCTGACATCCGAGTCGTGGTGGGCGCCGGTACTTTCGGTCGTCGCGCTGGGTGTGGCGATCACCATGGTCTCGGTGTCCTGGCGGACGGCCTATCGATTCTTGCAGCGTGCCAACGCCGATCACGTCCGCCGGCTTCGTGCGCTGCTCGCGCGGCGGGTCATCGCCGATCGTGACATCGACAGCGAGGTTCCCCGGGACGAGTATGTGACGGTCATTGCCGAAGACACCACGTTGACATCGGACATCATCGAGATCGTGCCGGTGGCGCTGGCGGCGACGATCGGTGTGGTGGCCGGAGCTGTGCTGCTGACGGTGATCGACCCACTCCTCGGCGGCGTCGTCTTTGCCGGCACCATACTCTTGCTGACGGTCCTGAACCTGTTGTCTCGCATCGTCACCCGCAAAGGCGAGGAACAGCAGCAACTAATTGCCGCGGCCACCGCTCGGGTGGCCGATCTGCTGCGTGGCCTGCGCCCGTTGGCCGGATTCGCCGGTCGCGGCGCCGCCTATCGCCACTACCGGACGTTGTCGGGGAAGGCGCGGCGACAGGCCGAAGGGTTGGCTCGCATCTCCGGTGTGTACGAGGGAATTTCGGCTGGCACTGCCACCTTGCTGGTGGGGGTGGTCGGGGTGCTGGCCGGCGCGCGTGCCTTCTCGGGTGCCATCTCGATCGGCGATCTCGTTGCGGTGGTCGGTCTTACCCAGTTCGTCGCCGAACCACTCTCTCAGTTATCCCGGATACCGCGGTACACCGCACTCGCTCGCGCCTCCGCTCGTCGGATCGCCCTGATCGAGGGGACTGAGGTGCCCACCGGCGGGAGCGTTCTACCCGCGGCCGGCTCGGCTCCCGACCTCGTTGTCGGCGAAGGAGCCCAGCGTCCAGGTGCCGAGCGGATCGAGGTCCGAGCCGGTGAGTTGCTTGCGGTCGACTGTGACGCCGACCGGGCGGCGATACTCGCCGACGCCATTGCGGCCGGCCCGGACGTCGGTGCGGACGCGCCGACGGTCGTCGTGCGGGGTACCGATGCGGCCCGCCTCGACGCCACGTCGGTACGGCGCGCGGTGCTCGCCGACGCCCGGCACCCGGCGATCTTCCGAGGCACGGTCGGCTCGGTCGTCGACCCGCCGGGTAGCCACTTCACCGGACTCGACGATCCGGCCGGCGTCCTCACCGATGTCGGTCTGGACGAACTCGACCGACCGGACACGCCGCTGCTCGACCGGGAGGTAGCCGATCGTGGCGCGAATCTATCAGGCGGACAACGGCAACGACTCGCGCTGGCCCGCGCATTGCATGCCGATCCCGATGTGCTGATCTTGGTCGATCCTCTCTCCGCGGTCGACGCCGTGACCGGCAGCCGAGTCGCCGAGGCGGTCGCACGACGACGACGGGGAAAGACGACTGTGATCCTGGCCGCAAGTCCGGCATTCCGCCGAATAGCGGATAATGTCGTACATTTAGGGGACGATGAAGGTTAGGCTAACCAACTGAAGGGACTGCGCGTGAGTGAACAGGAACGACTGCGCGACGTCGTCGGCGTCGGGTTCGGCCCCGGAAACCTGGGGCTGGCGGTTGCCCTGAGCGAACTCGATACCGACGGCCTCGGCGCGAGCGAGCTTGGCGTCGATACCGATGTCGCCGGCATCGACGCCGTATTTCTGGAGCAGCAACCGGGCTTCGCGTGGCACCCGGGGATGCTGCTGCCGGGCACCAATATGCAGATCTCTTTCCTCAAGGACCTGGTGACCCAACGAAATCCGCAGAGCTGCTTCAGTTTCGTCAGCTATCTGAAGGAGCACGGCCGGCTCACCGGTTTCATCAACCGCCAGACGTTCACCCCGGAACGTGTCGAGTTCGCCGACTACCTGCGTTGGGTGGCGGGGACCGTCGGCGCCGATGTGCGGTACCGGCGACGGGTTATCGCCGTCGAACCGGCCGGGACCGGTGCCGCGGCCGGGATGCCGGATGGTGCCCGGTTCGCAGTGACCGCCGAGGTGGAGGGTTCCTCCGAGATCGAAACGTACTTCGCACGAGCGGTTGTGGTGGCGCGCGGCCTGCATGAACGGCTACCCGGTTGGGCCTACGACGAGAAGCTGACCCAGTGCGGCAGGGTCTTTCACAACCACCGCTTCCTGGATCACCTTGCGGCGTTGCCGCGTCCCGTCGGCGAATCCGAGTTCTTGGTAGTCGGCGGCGGACAGTCGGCGGCCGAGGTGGTGGCGTACCTCCATGGTGCGGGTGCCGGTGTCTCGGTGGCGTTCACCGCCTACGGCATGGCGCCCGCCGACGACAGCCCGTTCGCGAACCAGGTCTTCGATCCGGTCGCGGTGGACGACTTCTATGCCGCACCCGATGACGTCCGGGCCGATCTGGTCCGCCGGCACCGATACACCAACTACGCCTGTGTCGAGCCGGAGCTGCTGACCGAACTGCACGACCGCACCTACCGTGAGTCGATCACCGGCGATCACCGTCTGCGGGTACGTCGCTCCACCGAGGTCATCGCGGCAACCCCGTTGCCGGACGGTCGGGTACAGGTAGAGCTGTTCGACCGCATCCACCGGGTAACCACCCACGAGATCGTCGATGCGGTGGTGTGCGCCACCGGATTCGTCTCCCACGGGCTGGTCGGGATCAGTGCGTTCGGCGAGCGCGTCCGGGTCAGCCGCGACTACCACGCGGTCGTCGACGGCATCCCGGTCGCGGGGCTGTTCGTCCAAGGCGCGACCGAGGACACCCACGGACTCGGATCAACCCTGTTGTCCAACATCGCGGTTCGTGCCGGCGAGCTGCGCGCCTCGATCCTCGCCGACATCGGCGCCCCGCAGTCCGCCCTCGCCGACGCCTGACGAAACGCGGCCGACCAGTGGTGGGCCACCCGTCAACTCGCCGCCACCGCCCGCCGCGACCGCCGATAGACCGACGCTGCGGTCCGCAGTCACCGCGTCCCGCAGTCACGTGACGACCGGGGCTCGGCATGTCTCGATGCCGACATCCCACGTTCACGACCCGGAAGGACCGAAAGGAAGTCTGGTGCCCAGATCCGCCGCATCCACCGAGATCGCATCCACCGAGATCGCACCGAGTGAGGCCGTTTCCACCGACCCGGCCGGCGGCAGCCGCTGGGAGCTGCAGGACCGGTGGAATGACACGGTCCGCGAACGCATTCGCCCCGACATTGCGGACCTGATCGCCGACCAGGCGGCCGCCCACCCGGACGCACTGGCGGTCGTCGACGCCGACACTCGACTCACCTATCGCGACTTCGATTCCGCCACGACCGTTCTCGCGACCCGGCTCTCGGCACTGGGGATCGGCCCGGAGACCGTCGTCGGGATCGCGATGGGACGCTCGGCCGAGATGGTGGTCGGTATCGTCGCGGTCCTCAAGGCCGGGGGAGCGTTCGCTCCGGTCGACCCGGAGTGGCCGGCGGCGAGGCGCGACAGCGTCATCGACGACGCGCGCGTGCAACTGCTCCTGACCCGACAGGGCGAGCCGCTCGTCGCTCCCGACGTCACCAGTGTCAGCATCCGCTGCGTCGCCGGCGGTTGCGACATCGAGACATCGGACGGCGTCACCGCCGACCACTCCACAGTGCGGCCGAACGCGGCTGCGCAGGCGGCAACCGCGGCACACCTCGGTACCTCCCTGGCCTACATCGTCTTCACCTCGGGCTCGACCGGAAAACCCAAGGGTGCCATGATCCGCCGCGACGCGATCGTCGAACGGCTCCTCTGGCAGCGCGACGAGATCCTCGGATTCGGACCCGAAGACGCAGCGCTGTTCAAGGCGCCCCTGGCGTTTGACATCTCGATCAACGAGATCCTGCTGCCCCTCGTCAGTGGCGGTCGGGTGATCGTGGCCCGACCCGGCGGCGAGCGCGACCCCCGGTACCTGCTCGACCTGATCGCCGGTGAACGCGTCACCTTCGCCTACCTGGTGTCGTCGATGCTCGACGTCTTGCTCGCACTCGACGACGGCGGCAGCGCGCTCGACTCCCTCCGGCACGTGTGGTGTGGCGGAGAGTTGTTGACTCAAGCCCTGTTCCGACGCTTCCGAGAACACCTGCGCATCCCGATGTATCACGGGTACGGCCCAGCGGAAGCGACCATCGGTGTCTCGCACGTGATCTACGACGGTGACGATTCCCGGATGGGTCCCTCGATCGGCTCGGCGAATCCGAACACCGCGCTCTACGTCCTGGACGATGACCTGCGCCCCGCGCCGCCCGGGGTCGGCGGAGAACTGTACGCCGCCGGATTTCTGCTCGGGCGCGGTTACGCCGGCCAATCCGGTTTGACCGCCGGCCGTTTCGTCGCCGACCCGTTCGGGGCACCCGGCACCCGAATGTACCGAACGGGTGATCTGGTGCGCCGGATGGACGACGGATCACTGGAGTTCCTCGGCCGTGCCGACAATCAGGTCAAGATTCGGGGCATGCGGCTCGAACTCGAGGATGTCGAGTCGGCGCTCGCCGAACATCCGGACGTCCGGATGCCCTGCGTCCTGGCCCGCGACGGCCGGCTGATCGGCTACGTGGTGCCGCGCGCGGATCGGTCGCTCGACGGCGATGCTGTACGACAGTGGGCGCGGTCGGTGCTGCCGGAGTACATGGTGCCATCGGCGGTGCTGGTCCTCGATGAGTTCCCGATCACGGCCAACGGCAAGCTCGACCGTCGCGCGCTCCCGGATCCGGACTGGGCGTCGATCGCGGGGGCGGGTGCCGCCGACATCGACATCACCGATCTCCCACCGGAACTGGCGGCCGCCGTGACCGCGATCGCCGAAGCGTTGAGTCTGCCGTCGTTCGGAGCCGATACCGACTTCTTCGACGCGGGCGGCGACAGCCTGCGGGCCATCGCCGTCCTCGGTGCGCTGCGCCGGGCCGGCTGGGAGGCCACGGTCTCCGACATCTTCGCCGCACGCACCCCTCGGGCGCTGGCCACGCGGCTCCGCGCCGCTGGCACGGCCGGACCCGACCCCGACGACGATCCCATCGGCGAGGTCGACGACCTGCCCATCATCCGGTGGATGGGGGAGACGTCGCCACACATCGCTGGATTCGTGCAGGCCGTCGAGCTCGCCGCCCCCGCCGACCTCGACCGGCGTGCGGCGGCCGCGATCCTGAGCGCGGTGGTCCGCGCACATCCCGCGCTCCGCGCCCGGATCGTCACCGAACCGCGCCTACACCTGGATATTCCACCGCTGAACGCGGTAGACACTGCGCCCGGACGTCCGCCGGTGGACGTCGCCGATCTCGACCCGGCCACCCCGACCGGCGAACACATCGACACCCTGGTCGACACACTCGATCTCGACGGCGGCCGGCTCGTCGCCGCCGGCCTGCTTTCCGGACGCGGTCTGCTCATCGTGATCCACCACCTCGTCGTCGATGGGGTGTCGTGGGACATCCTCCGCGAGGACCTCGCCACCGCGATGCGCTCATGGCGCTCGGGCGATCTGGCGACCGACGGAACGGCTCACGCCGGAGCGGACGCGCCGGTCGCGGCGGAGGGAACATCGGTCCGCCGCTGGGGGCAACTGCTGCGGACCGCGGTCGCGAGCGGAGTCTACGACGCCGATCGCGCCTACTTCACCCGGGAACTGCCGAGCGCCGATACGATGCCACCGCCGACCACGGACGCGGAGTCCGCGGGCCCGGACTCGGCCGCCGACGCCCGGCCGACGGTCGCCGACGAACGTGTCCGGGTACACGAGCTCCCGGCCACGGTCACCGAGTCCGTCCTCGGTGCCGTTCCGAGCGCATTCGGCACCGGTGCTGACTCCGTCCTGCTCACCGCGCTGGCACTCGCGCTCGCCGCGTGGCGGTCGGAGCATGATCCTGCGGCGGGCTCCGACAGCCATATCGAGCTCGAAGGACACGGGCGTGAGACCCGGCACGTCCCTGGCCCTGGCGGACGCGAGGCCGACCTGAGCCGGACGATCGGCTGGTTCACCACCCTCTATCCAGTGGTGATCGACACCGGCGCCGCCGATCTCGCCGACCCGGCCCGGCTGGTCGGTGCCCTGAAAGCGGTCAAGGACCAGCTTGCCGCGGTGCCTCGTCGCGGAATCTCCTACGGCGCACTGCGTTACCTCCACGACCCCGACGACGCGGCAGCGCCGATACCGGTACGGCAGCCGCCGGTCCTGTTCAACTACCTTGGTCGGGTCGGTGCCGACACAGACCGCGAATTCGCACCCCTCGGTCCCACCGATCAGCTTGGCGAACGCCGTGACCCACGAATGCGGCTCCCCCGCGACCTCGAGTTCAATGCGATCACAGAGCCCGGTGACGACGGCCTCGTGCTGCGCACCACCATCTCCTGGGCGCACGGTCGGATCACCGACGAACGGATCGACCGGTTAACCCTGCTGTGGGACAACGCATTGCACGCGCTCGCGGGAATGGCGGACCGCGGATCGCACTCGGCGGGCGACTTCGCGCTCACCCCGGGCGGAGCCGGAGTACTGGACCAGCGCGACATCGACACCATCGACGGCCCGGGCCTCGTCGACGTGCTGCCGCTCACCCCGCTCCAGCAGGGCATGTACTTCCACAGCGTCTTCGACGGAGACGCCTCCCATGCCTATGTGGAACAACAGATCGTGCGGCTCCGTGGCGACCTGGATGCCGACCGGCTGGCCGACGCCGCCCGTGGACTGCTGCGCACACATCCGGCGCTCACCGCCCGGTTCGCGACGACGCGGTCCGGAAATGTCTACTCGGTCCTCGATACCGGGTCCGCAGACCACCTGTCGTTCCATCGTGTCGAGCTGTCCGACTATCCCGGTGATGCACTCGACGACAGAGTGAAATCGGTTGCCGTACACGATCTCGACACGGGATTCGACCTCACGCAGGCACCGCTCATGCGTTACACGCTCGTCACCGACGGCACCGATCACGTCCTCGTACAAACCGTCCATCACCTGATCGCCGACGGCTGGTCGGTGCCGATCGTGCTGCGGGACCTGTTCACCGCCTACCGGGACGGAGCGCCACCGACCACCCGGCATCACCGCGACCGCGGTTTCTCCGGTTACCTCCGGTGGATCGCCGCGCGGGATCGCGACGCCGATCTCGACGTCTGGCGCGACGAACTCGCCGAGCCGGTCCACCCCGTCGTGCTCGCGCCCGGGACCGCGGCCGCGGACGTCCTCGACGAGCACCTCGTCGACGACCGTTGGGGAACAGGCCTTGCCGACACCGTCCGGAACGCCGGGCTGCGCCTGCCCGACCTGGTGCACGCCGCCTGGGCGGTCGTACTCCGCGAACTATCCGGCACCCCCTCGGACACCGACGTGCTCTTCGGTTCTACCGTGTCCGGGCGCGACGCGCCGGTCGCCGACATCGCCGACGCCGTCGGCATGTTCATCAACACCGTGCCGGTCCGAGCCCGCGGCGCGACGCCCGATATGCCTGCGCGGCAACTGGTGACGGCGCTCACCGAGCACCACGAGCGTGTCCGCGACCGGCTCCACGTCGCCCTGGCCGACATCGCCCGGGCGGGCGGTCGCACCGCCGCGGACCTCTTCGACACGCTCGTCGTCATGGAGATCGCGACCGGCACCGACGACGTCACGCCGGAGCGGTTGGGCCTCGACGTCGTCGGCATCGACAACGACGGCGCTCCGCACTATCCGCTGACACTCGTCGTGTCGGTCGGCGACCGGCATCCGCTGCGTCTGATCTACGATCCCGGCGTCCTCACCGCCACCCGGGTCGCACGAGTCGCCAAGATGCTCACCACGGCCATCGACGTCCTCCTCACCAGCGCCACGGTCGCCGACCTCGAGCGTGCGGTGACCGCGGCGCGCTCCGAACCGGTGGCGACGCTTGCCGATACGTGGCGTGCGACGGTCCGTGCCCATCCGGCCCGACCGGCGTTGCGTTCGGTGTCGCCCGACCATCTCGACACCGACGATCCCGGCGACACCGCGACCTATGCCGACGTCGACACGACCGCCCGACGACTCGCCGCCCGGATCGTCACCGCTGTCGGCACGCCACCCGGCCGCAGCCCGCGCGTCGGGTTGCTCCTCGACCGCGGCCCGGCGTACGCCGAGGCCATCATCGCGTGCGTACTCGCCGGCGCCACCTATGTGCCTCTCGATCCGTATTCACCACGAGATCGTCTCGCGCTCATCGTGTCCGACGCCACGCCGGACGTGCTCGTCGCGTCGAGCGAACATCGCCGGACGGCCCGCGACCTCGCGCCAGCCACCGCCGCAGTCATCCACTACGACGGTGCCACCGGTGAGGACGGGGCCGAACCACCGGCGGGCACCAACTCGCTCGATGGGGCATACCGTGCCCGCCCAGATGACGTCGCCTACCTCCTCTACACATCAGGGTCGACCGGTCGGCCGAAAGGTGTTGCGGTAACCCACCGCAACGTAGTGGCGCTGCTGCAGAACGCCGACTCTCACCTGAACCTGGGCTCCGACGACGTGTGGTGCGTCTTCCACTCCTTCGCCTTCGACTTCTCGGTCTGGGAGCTATGGGCGCCGCTGCGCACCGGTGCACTGGCCGTCATCGCCGACCACGCGCTCACCCGGTCGGCGCCCGACTTCGCTGCCGCGATGCGACGTATCGGCGTCACCGTGCTCAACCAGACGCCGACCGCCTTCATGGCCCTCGCCGCCACCGGCGTCGACCTAGGAAGCCTGCGCTACCTCGTCTTCGGCGGCGAGCGACTCGAACCGTCCACGCTGGACGCGTGGCTCACCCGCCATCCGGCCGTCCAGGTGATCAACATGTACGGCATCACCGAAACCACCGTGCACGTCACCGCCCTCCAGGTCTCCGCGGGGCTCCGGGTCGGCAGTGGCAGCCCCATCGGCCGCCCACTGGATGGGTTACGAGTCCAGGTACTCGATGACCGTCTCGGCCACGTCGGTCGCGGTGGGACCGGACTGCTCTACGTATCCGGACCGCAGGTGTCGTCGGGATACCTGGGGCGCCCGGCGCTCACCGCGAGCCGGTTCGTCGCCGACCCGTCCGCCACCGACGGGTCACGAATGTACTGCTCCGGTGACGTCGTCCGAGTCCGCGACGACGGTGGACTCGACTATGTCGGTCGCGCCGACCGCCAGCTCCAACTCCGCGGATTCCGGATCGAGGCGGGCGAGGTCGAGGCCGCGCTGCGAGCCGCGGAATCGGTGACCGACGCCGCCGTCGCCGTCGTCGAGACCGTGAACGGCCCCGAGCTGCGGGCAGCCGTCGTGGCCGGGACCGACAGCGAAACCGGCGCCCAGGTCGAGGTCGCCGCGATCCGCCGCACCGCCCGCGCCACACTCCCGGTTCATATGATGCCCACCGACATTCGGGTGGTGGACGAGCTGCCGCGGACGGTGAACGGGAAACGAGATGAGCAGGCGCTGACCGCACTCCTCGACACCCCCGCCGAGAGTCGCGGCCGGCCGGTAGCAGACAGGGAGACAACAGCCCCCGACGCCGCCGGTGCCGATAGCGGGAGTGCGCACGTCCTGGACACGGTCCGCGTGGCCGTCGCCGACGCACTCGACCTCGACGACATCGGCGAGGACGACGACTTCTTCTCCCGCGGCGGCGATTCCATCATCGCCATCCGAGTGGCCAACCGCGTCAGCGGTGCGGGTATCCGGCTCACGCCGCGGGATGTATTCCTGGGGCGCACACCGGCGGGTATCGCCGCACGCGTCGCCGATACGGTACCGGCGACCGTGTCCACCACGCGGCGGCCGGCGGATGTGCGGCCGGTGCCGACACCAATCTTGCTGCGGCAGAAGCAGTTGGGATTTCCCGCCGACTTCGTTCAGGCGCGTCTGATCCGACTACGCACTCCGGCCAGCGTCGAGACGGTGCGGCGTGCCCTCGCCGCCGTGGTCGATGCGCATCCGATGCTTGGCGCGGCAATCGAGGGCCTTGCCGACCGTCAGGCTCTCCGGATCGTCACCGCGGACACCACCGCTGGCACGTCCCGGCAGGTCCCCGTGCGCGACTACGGCACTGCCACGGTCGACACGAACCTGGACACCGGTGGCTTCACCGAGCTGATTCGCGACCTCGACCCGGCCGAGGGGAGGATGATCGCCGCCGGCCGCGCCGACAGCGGCTCCGCGATCGTGCTGGTCGCCAACCACGCTGTGCTGGACAGTGTCTCGTGGATGATTGTCGAGGACGACCTGCGGGATGCGATCGACGGGCGGACACCGGTAGCAGAACCGGTCCCGTTCGCCGCCTACTCCGTCGCCTTGCTGCAGTGGGCGCACACCGCCAGCACGGCGGCCGCCCTGGACCACTGGGCCGACCTGCACGCCACCCCGCCGCTGGTGGCACACACCGGTGGCGACGTCTTCGATGGCGATCAGGTCGACGTGGTGTCGATCCCGGTGGGTGGGTCGGACGCCGGCCACGTCATCGAGGACGCCCCCGCCGTTTTGGGGGTGTCGATCACCGACATTGTCGCCGGGCTGCTCGTCGCGACCGCCGCGCGGCTCGTCCGCCGCCAGACCGAGGCCACCGACCAGCCGGCTCAGGTTCTCGTCGATATCGAAGGCCACGGCCGACCCGAACCCGGAGATACCGCCGGACTCGTCGGGGACGTACTCGGCGGGGATGACCTCGATTGCGGCCGGACGGTCGGCTGGTTCACCAGAATCGCACCGGTCCGGCTCACCCTCGACGCGGATGCGTCCGGCACCGCCACGGGCATCGCGGCCGCACGCGCCGACGGCCCCAACCCGCTGAGCTATCCCGCATTGCGCTACCTGAACGCCGACGGCGCCCGCACTCTTACCGGCGGCGGCGCCCAGTTGCTCGCGAACTACCTGGGGCGCGGAGAATCCGGCTCCACGCTCCCGGTCCCGAACCCGACATCGCCGCCCGCCACGCCCTATGCGATCGAGGCCAATGTGTGGGCCGCGGAATCGAATGCCGAGCTGTCCCTCGTCACAGAGCTCCGTGTCGCGCGCGCCGCCCGGTCCGCATTCGGTGACGCCAGCGTGGCGGACGTTCGCACCGCATGGGTCGAAGCCGTATCCGACCTTGCCCGCGCCACCGCCGGCGCACTGACCCGCCGCCGTCGGGTGCCGCTGACCGTATTGCAACGCGGCTTGCTGTTCCAGGCGCAGATGTCGGATGTCGGGTCGTACCACGCACAGACCGTGTACACCTTCGACCGGCGTCTCGATCCGGCGATCCTGGCCCGGGCGTACGCCGATGCGGTGGTGATCCACCCGGCGATGGGCGCGACGTTCGACGACGACTCCGGTCGGCTGCAGTCGTTCCCGGGCGCGGAGGATCGGGTGACCCTGCCGGTAGAGGTTGTCGAGATCACCGACGACCGGCACGAGCGATCGGTTCGTGATGCGGATAGGCGGCGGCCCTTCGGGTTACGGGATGAGCCACCGGTACGCGCCACCATTCTCCGCCGGCCCGACCGGGGTGACGTGCTGTTGTTCTCCTATCACCTGATCCTCCTGGACGGTTGGTCCCGAGCGCCGTTCCTCGAGGTGCTCCTCGATCGCCTTCACCGGCACGAGAGCGCGGCCCGGTCTGGCGAGAACGTTCCGCCGCCCCGTCCGGCACGCCCGTCATTCGCGGACGTCGCCCAGCGCATTGCCGACCGAGACAGCGAGGCGGACAACGAGTTCTGGCGCACTGTGCTCGCCGGAGCATCGCCGACACTGCTCGCCGAACCGTCGGCTCCGGCCGGCGACCTTCCGCACCAACTCCACCGGCGGTTGGGCCGCGCGGACACCGAGCGGCTCCTCGTCGCTGGGCGAGCCCACGGGGTGACCTTGACGACCCTCACTGCATTGGCGATGGGTCTGACCCTGCAGGCCAGTACGGGTGACCCTGACGTGGTGTTCGGCCTGTCGGTGTCGGGTCGGGACCTGGTCGATCTGCCGGGCGCCGAGGACGTGGTGGGGGTACTGCTCAACACGGTGCCGATCCGCGTCCGGTTGCACCCGCAGGACACGCTGTCGGAGACGTTGCGCCGCATCCAGACCGACCGCGCCGCGGCGATGCCGCACGACGGCGCCGACCTCGGCGAGATCCAACGGGAACTCGACGTACGCACCCTTTTCGATTCGCTCGTCGTCATCCAGAACTTCCTCGACCCCCTCGCCGCCGAGCGCACCCGATCCCGGCACGGCATCCTGGCGGAAGAAGCCGAAGATTCCACCCATTTCCCGCTGACGTGGGTCTTCACCCCCGGCGACGACCTCGCCCTCAAGCTCGAGTACCGGCCGGACGTGGTGACCGAGCAGGTGGCGACGCGACTGGTGGATCTGGCCTTCGCCGCGCTGCGGATGATTGCCGACTCCACCACCGCATCCGACCGACCGGGCGGCGCAGCCCATGGCACCGGTGTGGATACTCCGCTGGCCGCCTTGCCATTTCCGCCGAGCACCGTCGCCGGGTGGCCACCCACCGAGGTGGTCGCCGCGGCGCAAGCACCTGACGTCGACGACACCGTCGTTGACGCGGTCGCGCAGGCGGCAGCCAGTCATCCGGACGCGACCGCACTCGTGTCGGGGGAGGTCCGGTTGAGTTTCGCCGAACTCGCCGATCGCTGCGCACGACTGGCCGATGGCCTCACCCGGCGCGGGATAGGACGCGGCTCGACGATCGCGATTGCGATGCCCCGCTCGACAGATGTGGTCGTCGCACTCCTCGGGGTGCTGTGGTCCGGGGCACGGTACGTGCCACTGGATTTGGAGCATCCCGACGAACGGCTGGGCGCGATCTGTCGCGACTGCGACCCGGATCGTGTTCTGGTCACTGCCGAGTCCGCGGATCGGCTGGCCGCCACCATCGGCCCCGACCGATTGCTCGATATTGCCTCGGCCACTGCGCCATCGACCGGTGATGAACGATCCACGCCGAAGGCACGCGCCGGTGACGACGCCTACGTGATCTACACGTCCGGCAGCACCGGAACACCCAAGGGTGTCGTCATCGCCCACGCTGGCTTGAGCAATATGCTGGCGAATCACCGTGCCCGCATTTTTGCGCCCGCCGTTGCGGCGCAGGCCCGACGATTCCGGGTGGCACATGCGATTTCGTTCGCTTTCGATATGTCGTGGGAGGAACTCCTCTGGCTCGCCGACGGGCACGAGGTGCACATCTGCGACGAGGAGCTACGGCGGGACGCACCGGCTCTCGCCGCCTACGTCCGCGAGCAGCGCATCGACGTCATCAACGTCACGCCCGGGCAGGCCGGGCAGCTTGTCGAGGAAGGGCTCCTCACCGCCGACCACCGTCCGCCGCTCGTCCTGCTTGGCGGCGAGGCCGTGTCACCGGAGTTGTGGTCGGCGCTTCGCGAATCGCCACGGGTGCGCGGATACAACCTGTACGGGCCGACCGAGTACACGATCAACACGCTCGGCGCCGGAACGGACGAGTCGCCGACGCCGGTAATCGGGGCGCCGATCGACAACACGGTGGTGTCGATCCTCGACCAGTGGCTTCGCCCCGTCCCGGCCGGGGTTCCGGGCGAACTCTATGTCACCGGGATCGGTCTCGCCCGTGGGTATCTGGGACGTCCCGGGCAAACCGCGGCCGCCATGGTCGCCTGCCCCGCCGGCCGCGGTGGCAGCCGCATGTATCGGACGGGTGATCTGGTGCGGCGTCGGGAGGACGGCCTCATCGAGTACCTGGGCCGTACCGACGACCAGGTCAAGATTCGGGGTCATCGAGTCGACCCCGGCGAGGTGTCCGCGGCGGTGATGGCCGATTTCGGCGACCGTATTCGGCACTGTGTCACCCTCGCCCGCGACGGAGTGTTGAGTTGCCACCTGGTCTCCGACACCGCGGACCCCACCCAACTGATGCGGGACGTCAGAGACCGACTCGGCACGACCTTGCCCGATTACCTCGTGCCGCTGCGCTATTCGGTCGTCGAACGGCTGCCGTTGACGGTGAACGGCAAGGTCGACGCCGAAAAGCTGGGCGCGGGAACGCTGGTCGACAACGGCGGCCGGCCGCTGACCGGAGACGACGAGCTGACCGTGGCGGAGCTGATGGCCGAGGCCCTCGACCTCGACGACGACCTGGACAACGATGTCGACTTCTTCTCGGTCGGTGGGCATTCGATGGCCGCCGTGCGGTTGGCGGCGCTGCTCCGCGACGAGTTCGGCGTGCGGTTGCCGGTTCGGGAGATCTACGAGCTGCGGACCGTCTCGGCGCTGGCGCAGGCTAGTCGGAGGTGAGGGCGGCCGCGACGTCGGCGACGAGCGCCCCCCGCCACACCGCGTGATCGTGCCCGCCGGGCACCGTCCGGCACGAGGCATCCGCACCGGCGCGAACGAGTGCCTCGACGACGGCATCGACGTGCCGTCGCATCGCCGGTTCACGGTCTCCCACAGTGAATCGTGCGGTGAAATCTGTTTGACTATCCACGATCTCGCGTGCGGTGACGCCGCCGGCGGGACCGTCGAGCGGATGCCCGCCGGACGGAGCGGGCCACCAGAACGACGGTGATTGTGCGACGACCGCATCGATCGTCCCGCCCGCCCCGGAGAGCGTGGCCCGCATTGCGCCGATGCCGCCGAGGCTCTGCGCGGCGACCACGGTACGGGCGCGCCGGAGACCGTGGTCGGCCATCGCCCGATCGACCGCGTCGAGCACCGGGCCGGCCAGCGCGGGTCCGATGCCGTCGCCGGTCAATTCTGCTTCTCGGCCGCCCTCGTCCGCCGGGGCCGGCACGAGGACGAGCACGTGCGGTCCGAGGTGCCCGGCCCTCTCGGCGGCCGCGAAAGCCGCAGGGGCGTCGTACATGTGCCGCCAATCGTCACCGTCCAACAACACGACGACGGGCAGAACATCCCGCTCCGGAACCTGTGCGCCCGAAATCCCTTCGGATACCGCGACCGTCGGGTGCCTGGCTGGTGGCAGGAACAGCCGGATCGTGGCGCGTCGCCCCAGGACTGCGCGGTCGAGACGCACCGATATCGGTACCCGGTCCAGCCCTGACGAGGGTTCTCGCTCCCACGGTGGGCGTGGCGACCAAAGGTCGAGCCCTCCCGGACCCTCGCGAGCCGCATCGGGGTGGGTCAGTAGGGAGGCGAGTTCTCCCGCACCATCGGCATTTCGCGGGTCGGCCAGTGCCGGGCCATCGCCACGTACGATCCGGTAGCTCACCGACGCACCGCCGGGAACGGGGACGACGACTGCTCCGGGGTGATCGGGCCAGTCCTCGTGCGCGCCGGTCAGCTCGGGGAGGCGAGCCGGGTCGACGGGAGTGATCCGTGCCGGTGGCACACCGTCCTCGCGGATCAGGAAGGTGTCGGTCGTGGGCGACACATCGAACTCCGGGTCACCCTCGTCGGGATGGAGATCGATGACGACGAGCGCCTCGGCATCCCCGTCGGTCCGCATCCGATAGAACGGGCCGCCTGGCGAGCGGTCGGCGTTAGCAATGGGGAAACCCCCGGCCCCGTCACCGAATCCGATTGCGTCGTCACGGATGCTGAAGTCGGTGGCAGTGGAGTCTCTGGTCATGTGCACATCCTCGGCTGAAGATTGACAAGGCAAGTTAGGCTTCACTAACCTACGCGAATGGTAACTCTTCGCGACCGGAAGGCTTCGACTGTGCGAAATCGACCCCGCGTGAGCTGGCTGATCACGGCGATTGTGGCGGTGGCCGCGATGCTGCTCGTGGCCTGTGGTTCCGGTGACGGAGGATCGGCGCAGGGCGGGTCGTCGGCGACCGCCGAGCCGGGCGCGTTGCCGGTGACGATCACCCACAAGTTCGGGAGCACGACGGTCAACGAGGTGCCGCAACGCGTTGTGGCACTGGGCTACAACGACCAGGACACCTTGCTCGCGTTGGGCATCGTGCCGGTCGCGGTGCGTTACTGGGACGGTATGGCTCCCAAGGGTGAGGCTGCCGGCGGGTGGGCCAAAGACCTGCTGCAGGGCCAGAAGCCGGAGATCTACGACGCGGAGAACGTCGACCCCGAGTCGATCGCCGCGATGCGACCGGATCTGATCGTGGCCACCTACTCTGGCATCGACAAGGCCGCGTACGACGCGCTGAGCAAGATCGCACCGACGATTCCGCAGAAGGCCGACTTCCCCGACTACCAGCAGCCGTGGGATGTGACCACCAAGGAGGTCGGTGCCGCGGTCGGACAGCCCGCGAAGGCCGCCAAACTGGTCGACGGCATCAACGCGAAAACCACAGCGCTCGCCGACCGCAACCCGAACTGGAAGGGAAAGTCGATCACCGTCGCCACCTACGACGGCAGCGCACTGTCGGCGTTCTCCGGAGCCGACCCGCGGACCCGGTTCTTCACGGCGCTGGGCTTCACTCCCAACCAGGAGATCAACACCCTGGCCGGCGACAAGTTCTACACCGAGTTGTCCCTGGAAGAGGCTCGCAAGCTGGACAGCGACGTCATCGTCTGGGATCAGTTGTCGTACGCTCCCAACGGCAAGGACACCATCCTGCAGCAGACTGCGCTCGCGAATCTGCCTGCGGTCAAGGAAAATCGCAGTGTCTACCTCACCGGTGAACTGGAGAAGGCATTCGGCTGGCAGACCGTGCTGAGCATCGGCTACGTGCTGGACAACATCGAAGAGCCGCTACGGCAGGCCGTCGGTACCCCCTCCTGAGCCGGCGGTCCGCGTAGCACCGCAATGTCGCTGTAGGTTGCGAATCCCGTGACCTACAGCGACATTTCACTCCCCGACGACCTTAGGCGCTCTTCAACCAGTCGATGACCAGCGCGATCAGCAGTGCGTTGAAGAAAAAGCTGATGACGCTGTGCACGGTGACGCGGCGGCGCATCGACCGCGTCGTGACGGCGACGTCGGAGACGGCGAACGTCGTACCGATGGTCATGGCGAAGTAGACCAGTTCGGTGAATTGCGGAGTCGGACAGCGGGGGAACTCGAGGCCACCGTCAACAGCATTCTCGCGCGCGTAGATCTGCGCGAAGGACGAGTGCAGCAACAGCCAGGACAGCAGGATCGTCAGCGCGGCAACGGCTTGTGCTCCCAGCTCGTTGTACGTCTCGTCCCGGGTGACGACCAGGATCAGCGCGCCCGCCAACCCTGAGCAGCTCACCAAGATCGTGAAAAACTGCATGTACCAACGAGGTCCGAAGTAGCTACGGATCGACGTATCCGGGCCGGATAGTTCCCGGCGCATCAGCGACCATCCCACCGCAAGGTAGAGCAGCGCGGCGACATCCCAGATCAGCAGCAGCTCGATGGCCGTGCCGAAAAAGAACAGCAGGACAAGCCAGACGATGCCGAGGATCACCACCACCAATTCCAAGAGCACCAGCATCCTGGTCAGCATGATGTCGCTCCTCGTCGTCGGTGGACCCGTTCCCCGATGATGGTGCCGACAGATCGATGGCCGTGTCCAGGAGCATTCGGAGCCGGCAGGCCGGCTACCACCGCGCGGGTGGGTCCAGGTGGCTAGGCTCGGAGCAGAGTCTCAGCGGATGCCGACCACATGAGGTGACCATGACCAGCGCCTACGACTTCACCGCCGACGATATCGACGGCAATTCCGTCGACCTGGCGCGGTATCGCGGGCAGCCGTTGCTGATCGTGAACACCGCGTCGAAGTGCGGTTTCACTCCGCAGTATCGAGGTCTCGAACAGCTCAGCCGCGACTATTCCGACCGTGGGCTGGTCGTGCTCGGGTTTCCGTGTGATCAGTTCGCGCACCAGGAACCGGGCGACGCCGAGGAGATCAAGGCGTTCTGCTCCCTGACCTACGACGTCGACTTCCCGATGTTCGCCAAGGTCGACGTCAACGGCAAGAACGCACACCCCCGGTTCGATTGGCTGCGTAGCCAGCGGGGCGGCCTCCTCGGCAATCGGATCAAGTGGAACTTCACCAAGTTCCTCATCGACCGGTCGGGTGCGGTCGTCGGCCGTTTCGCTCCCGCCACCAAGCCGGAGAAGCTTACCGGGGATATCGAGCGCGTGCTCTGAGCGGCGGCTGTGACTGAGGTCACGCCGACCTTGTCGCGTCCACCCGGAACCGATCAGCCGTATCTCGCGTCCAAGGAGCGACAGCAAGGGTGGGGAGGCGTGGTATCGATCATGGGAACCCGGTCATGAAGAACCAACAACAGCCCGGGCAGATGCCGCAGGCCGTCTATGCCGCACAAGCCCTGCTCGGTGTCGTGGTGGTCTCGATGATTTTCTTCCTGCCCATCGTGATGCGAGATCGTTCGATACGCCCGATCGCCGCGGCCGTGGTAGTGGCCGTGGGGCTACTGATCGCTGTCGTATCACCGCGCCACTACCGCAGTTGGGGTTTCGTTCTCGCGACGAGCGGTGCCGTGGTTCTGCCGATGTGGGTGTGACGTCATGACGGATGCGGACAAGCGATACTTTGGGCCGTCGACCCCGTACGCCGCGATCGGATCTGCCGCGATCGCAACGCTCATCGGCTACTACCTCTGGCTCATGGGAGGTTTCGTTGTCCTGCTGTTGGTGGCGGTCGCCGCATCGACCATGACCATGGGTGGCGCAACGCGGCGCATCGCGATGGGCATTGTTATCGGTGGACTCGGTTCGATAGTCGCTGGTGTTGTAGCCTCGATGATTATTTTCAGCCAACACTGATCTTCCCGACTGGTCACAGGACGCTGCGGATAGGAGAACTCGGTGGCGGATAACCTATCTCGTGCGGACCGTGACCGTTTCGTGGGCCCAGAGACTCCGTTTGCCGCGACCGGAGCTGCCGCGACGGGAAGTCTGATCTACGCCTACTTCGGCGCCCCGGGAGTCATTCTGATGATTGTCATGTGCGCGATATCTCGCTAGTCCGACTGGGAAGGTTGACCACCGTGATCGAGTCCGACGCCAGCGCGGGACTACCTTCACCGCAGATATCCTCGACTGCGCTTGTCGCGCAGTCCATCCTGGGTGTGCTGTTGGTGGCGCTGCTGTTTTTCGGTCCACCGCTGGTCGAATACCGGGTGAATCGGCAGCTCGCGGCGAGCTGCGTCATCGGCGCGGGTGTCCTGCTTGCGCTGATCGCGCCCCGCTCCCACCGCGACTGGGGATTCGTCATCGCCTTGGCGGGCGCCACCATGATCCCGGTGCCCGCATGATGGCAGTCACGGACGTGGATAGGCGATACATCGGCCGGGAGACGCCCTATGCGGCGGTCCTTTCGGCGGCCGGCTCGGCGTTCATCTATCTGTTGCTCTGGCCGCCCGGGATGCTGCTCATTCTGCTGTTTGTCGCCGTGGCCGCGTCGACCATGACGATGGGCGGTGCTACGCGGCGCGTCGCGATGGGCGTCGTGATCGGGGGACTGGGCATCTTCGTTGCTGCAATCGTGCACATGGAACTGATGATCGCCCTGTACTAGACGAGTTCGACGGAGCGCATACCGCGATAGGGGACCACACGTGAATACCTCGACCACAGTGCAGCATTCGCAATCCTGGTATGCGGCGCAAAGTCTGACCGGCCTGGCGGTCGTCGTCGGGGGCTGGTTCCTCGGATTGGCTGTCGGACCCGAATCCGCTGGCGCGGTCCGGATCCTGTTCGGCGTGCTTCTCGTGGTGTCGTTGCTGTGCGGTCTGGTGATACGGCGCGACTGGCGCAGTTGGGGATTCGTGATCGCGGCAGCGGCAGCACTCTGGCTGCTGCTGGGGATGTGACGGCGTGAACGAGGTCGACAAGCGCTTCTTCGGGCCCGAAACGCCCTTCGCAACAGTGCTGGCGGCTGCGGTCTGTCTGCTGGCCGTCTTCTACCTGTGGCTCGTCGGAATGATCGTCGTGCTGTTGGGTCCCGGGCTCGCGGCGTCGACAATGACAGTCGGCGGTCGCACACGCCGCATCGCACGCGGCATCGTCCTCGGCGCCGCCGGGGTGGTGGCGGCAGCCGTCATCGCGGTGCTCTTCGCGGTCGATGCTGACGCGGGATGAGTGATCCGTGAACCCGGAAAGGTTACGCGCGACGCAATTCCAGGATCGACACTTCCGGTGCCGCTGCGACACGCACCGGCGGGCCCCAGGCGCCCGCACCGTGAGTCGTGTACACGGTGGTGGCGCCGATCCGGTCGCGGCCCTCCACCGTCGGCTGCTGCAACGGCACCAGGTAGCGGAGCGGCCAGATCTGGCCGGCGTGCGTATGCCCGGACATCAGCATGTCCACACCGAGGTCCGATGCCTGGAACGCCTGCCGAGGCTCGTGCGCCAGCAGCAGAACAAAGTGCCGCGCATCCCGACCATTCAGTGCGACAGGAAGATTCGCCTCGTAGGGTTCGGGTGCGGTGTAGTCGTGCACACCCGCCAGATCGATCGCTGCGCCACCCCGTTCGAGCGTCACGCGCTCATTGCGCAGGGTGCGGATGCCGAATCTCTCCCATTGGTCGAGCCATGCGCCGCCGTCGTCGGCGTAGAACTCGTGATTGCCGCTCACTCCGTAGACGCCCAGTGGTGCACGCAGGTCCGCCAGCGGTGCCAGCTCGGTGCCAATGTTCTGGACCGTTCCGTCGGTGAGGTCGCCGGCGAAGAGGACAAGGTCGGGTCGCTGGGCGTTGACGGTGTCGACGACGCGGCGGGTGAACGCCGCCGATCGCACCGGCCCGATGTGTAGATCCGAAACGAGAGCGATTCGGACGCCGTCGAATCCGTCGGGGAGTCGCTCCAGCTCGACTCGCTGCTGGACCACCTGAGGGCGTGCGGCTTCCACGACACCGTACGCGGAAGCAGCCAACGCCCCGATGACGACCACTGCGGTGGCGACCCGCAGGACGTCGCGATGACGGCGGGTCGCTTCCGCATCTGCTGGATGGCCGCGGATACGGCGCATCAGTCGTACGACCAGGGAGCCCAGTCCGACGATGGCCAGCCCGAGCACGAGATAGAGCACGACGGCCAACCACGTGAGTCCGACGGTCGCCGGGATACGGAACCACTGGGGGTCGAGGATGCGGCCGGTCGCCACGCCGACCACGGCCAGTCCCCACAGCACGACGAGCAACAGATCGGCGGCCACCGACCACGGCCGCGGCAACCCGGTGGCCCGCACCAGCCGTCGGTGCAGCCAGAAGGTGATCAGCGCGAGGAACAGCGCGGCGAATAACAGCATCAGCACACCGTCGACGGTAGCCGGGGCGGCGCCAACCGCGTCGGAGTCCAGCGGGCGACCAGCGCGCCAGGTACCGGAATCACCGAGAACTGTCGGGCACGCGCAGAATTCGGTCGTCGGATTCGCGGGGCGTGCCACGGCCGTCGGTGTTATTGGTGACGATCCACAGCGAACCGTCGGGGGCGTTCACGGCATCGCGGAGCCGGCCGTACTCATTGGTGAATCTGTCGACACCGCTGGATAATTCGGTGACGGGTACTTCACGAAGTCGCTCACCGCGCAGGTTCGCGATAACGATATTGTTGCCCCGGAAGGCGATACCGCTCGGACTGGCCTCGTCGGTCGGCCATTGTTGGACGGGGTCGATGTACGCACTGTCGTTGGTCTCGCCGATGCCTTCCACGATCGGCCATCCGTAGTTGCCGCCGGGGCGGATGACGTTGAGCTCGTCCCACGTGTTCTGGCCGAACTCCGACGCGTACAGGGTGCCGTCGTCTCCCCAGGCGATGCCCTGTACGTTGCGGTGACCGTAGCTGTAGACGAGTGAACGGGGGAATGGATTATCCTCTGGCACTTGACCGGTCGCCGTCATGCGGAGAATCTTTCCGCCAAGTGCGGTGCGGTCCTGAGCATTGTCGCGTTGGCCGGCGTCGCCGACCGTCGCGTACAGCATGCCGTCCGGGCCGAAGGCGATGCGCCCGCCGTTGTGGATGCTCGCCGCCGGCAGTCCGTCCAGGATGGTCTCGGGTCGGCCGATCGTGAGATTGCCTGCGTCGCCGGACAGTGCGAACCGTTGGATGCGATTGTCGGATCTGGTGGTGAGGTAGGCATACAGCCAGTTGTCCCGCACCGCGATCCCCAACAGACCGCCCTCCCCGCGAGGTTCGGCGTCGGCGACACGGCCGACTTCCCGTGTCCGACCGTCGGAGGCGACCTCGAGAATGCGGGCGGTGTCGCGTTCACTCACCAACGGGGTCGTCCCTCGAAACGCGATCGACCACGGAGCGTCGAGCCCGTCAGTCACGGTCTGGGGTCCTCCCGCCGAGGGTGCTGCGGTCGTCGCGGAGGCGCCGGAGGTGTTGGTATCGGGCTCCGACGATTCCGATGAGCATGCGGTGAGCACGCCGAGCACCGTCGCGGTCATCGCCAGACAGCGCATGGATGCAGTCCGCATGACTCTCCCTCCGGGTCGCTCCCCACGATACGGCGAAATCGGACATCGAGGGGTCGGTGACGCCGTCCTGACGGTTGGGTCGCGGCTTTTCTTACCCGATCTTGTGGAAGGCCTGGACTGCGCTTGCAGTATGGCGCTGAGCTGCCAATACGAATGCCGGTCAGTGAGCATCGGTGATGCAGCCCGGTTCCCGGCTGGCGCTTGTGCATTGCCCGAGCTTCGCTGTGCTGTCGACGACGCACTACGTTGTCGTGCGCCGCATCAAACGTGCTCCTCATCGGCCGCGACACGCGTCGCACAAGGTTTTGAGTAGTACTCGGTCTGTCCGTAGGGAACCGCAGTTGCCGCAGAGTTCGCATACCTTTGATGATTCGTCCGTCGACGCGTCGATCAGCGCGTCGCAGACACTGCGGGTGAAGTCATCGACGGTCTCGCCGTAATTCAGATAGCAGCGCAACGTCCCGTACTTCTCCTTGATCTGTGCGTAGGTGAAATCGGAGGTGACGGAGGTGAGCTGCCGGTGTAGCCGAGACAGCAACGGATACCAGCCGATGTGGACCGTGCAGTCCACCTCCGGCGGTGCCATCGCCGGAGGTAGCCGTGTCGGGTCGTCGACCATCAGGCTGCCCCACGCTCCGACTCGGAGTGGGCGTCGTCGGCGACCCCTGCCAGCGCTGCCAACGCCTCACCCAAGAGCCGGTCGATACCCGAGTAGACCGTGCCGCAGGACTTCTCGATCTTCTGTGCGTTCTTCTCGATGGCACCGGCGGTCTTCTTGATGGCGTCGATTCCGCTCAGCTGCTCGGCGGCTGCGGTGATCTTTTCTTCGGCTGTCGCGATCTCGTGCGCGCCGGACCGGTTCGCTGCGGTGAGCGCGGATGCACGCAGCAACATGACGACGGTGCGCAGGAGATCGGAGTCGTCGTTGAGCGGGTCGAAGGCAAGCACGATCCGGCGCTTTCCCAGCACGCGGATCGTCTCACCGCAGTTCTGCTCGGCGCTCCGGACAAGCCCGACGGCTGCGTCAGCCTGGCGGTTGCGCTCGGCTTCGTCGAAGTACGCACCCCACCCGTCCCGCTTGGAGTCGGTCACCTCGACGACCACACGGGCAGCGCCCCCGTCAACGGTGAGTACCCCGTCTCCCTTCTTCGATCGGGGGATTGCGCCGACGACGGTTCCGGTCTCGCAGTACTCATCACCCATACCGGCGGCGATGGCCTGAAGGACCTCATGGATCTCGGTCTCGTAGGTACCGCCCTTGATGGGGGAGACCTTGCTGACCGACGCTTTTGCCTCCGCGACTCGCAACGCAGTCACCACGACGTCGAGACGCTCGGACAGCTCCGAATGCTGCTTCGTCAGCTGCTCGGTGAGCGACTCCTGACGCTTGGCGAGCTCCGCTGAGTGCTTGGCCATCGGCGACGCGGGATCGGTGGGGTCGAACTGCTTGGCAGCCTTGGTCAACAGTTCGGTGGTGTTCGCAGCCGCCCGCTTGTCCAGATTGGCGGCGAACTGCTCGAGCAACGGCGCGAACCGGTCGATCACCTCCGGGTCGGTGCCGCCGAACAGACGCTTGAGTTCCGCTTCGGTCTCCTGCCGCATTGAGGCGATCGCCTCGCTCAGCGACTTGCGCGTTGCCTCGTCCGCCTCCCGGAACGCCTTCTGGGCGTCGGCGGCTGCTTTGGCCACGGCTTCCGACGCGGCTTTGACGCTACGGTCGGTCATCGCCGCGGCTTCCGCGGTCGAGGTGCTCGCCTTGTCGCCGAGCTCGGTGATCATGCGTTCCAGGGCCTGCGCCTCCTGCGCTTGGCCGGTTGCCGACAGCGCATGGGCGCCCACGGTTAGCGCCTTGGTGACGAACCCGCCGAGATCGGCCTCGGCCAAGGCGGCGGGGTCATCGACGAGTGCGCCCCGCTCCCCGGTTGTCCATCGCTGGGCCTCGCGTACGACGTCTTTGTCGGTCACCGCCACGTTCTCGATCACCACCGACGTGGTGTCGGCATCGAAGTGTGCGGAGCTGGGTGAATCGGTCATGTTGGCCTCCTACGGCTCGTGGCGGCCGCGGATCGGCTGCCGCACCCAGGGTGAAACGGGGATGCTATTTGATCCAGGGCGTTCACTGTTAAGCCCACTTAACAGTGAATGCGATTGATTGCGACTAGCGGTCGACTAGGGTTCTCGGTAAGTTGCCCGCAACGACGCCACGAGGAGGTGACCGGCCGGTGAGCACATTGACGATGCAGGACATCGCAGTTCTGGCGAGGGTATCGCGTCCGGCCGTCAGCCAGTGGCGCAAGCGCCCGGTGGTGCGTGGCCAACTGATCCCGTTTCCGACGCCGGTCGCCACCGTTGACGCAGTGGAGCACTTCGATGAAGCAGACGTCATTGCGTGGTTGGACCGGACCGGCAGAGGGAGGAACCGAGAGGAACAGCACCTTGATGTCGGTGCATACTCTCTGCCCGACGGCGTCCGGTACGACGACGTGGTGCTCCTGCTAGCGCTGTATGCGCTGGCCGGCGTGGACTTGGCAGGAGCGACACGCGCAGACCTTGTGGCCGCGGCAGCCGCAGCCGACCCGACCGATGAACTGATCGCCAGCGAGGTCCGGTCACTCGACGTCAACACCGACACGTTGACGTTCACCGAGCACCTCATCGATGCGTCGCTCGGCACCCCCGATGCCCTGGCACGGTTGGAGCGTGGACGGCTCGGGAGAGCGCGCGGCGTTCGAGACCTGACCGATGAGGCAATCGGGCTGATGCGCCGTGTTGTCGAGGTCGCGGTGGCGCACGTCGGCGACGACGTAGCCATCGTGCCGGCTGGTGCACCCGATCTTGCGCTTGCCGTCGCAGATGCCGGTGGCCGGCTTGTGGCCGACGGAGGAGTCGACGATCCACGTGATCTCAGGCGGCGAGCCATCATCGCTGAGGTGGAGACAGACACCGCTCCACGCGGCCCGGCGGTATCGGTCATATCGCTCCTCGGAGCCGAGATCGCAGATGTCCTAGAGGCCGTCGATTCAGCGTTGCTCGGGCTGAACGACGGAGACGTGGGGGTGATTCTGGCCTCGGCAGCCGCGCTGACCGATCACCTCGCCGGCGATCTTCAGCGACGCAGGTCGGAGACACTCAAGATCGGCAATACGGCCGCGGCGCTGCGTCTCCCGCGCGGCATGTGGCGGGAGGCTCATCGACAGAGTCAGGCGGTGTGGATCTGCAAGGGCGGCGCCGGGATCGAGCGGGTACAGGTGGCAGACCTCAACACCATCGACACGACACAACTCGGTGACCTCGCGAGCGACGTCGCCGCGGCACTTGACCAGGACGTCCGTAGAGCGTTCCGGTTCACTCGACCGCGGGACATGTTGCGCATCCGATCCAGCGGAACCGTTGTCCCGCAGGGTACTCAGGCCCAGTGCCTGCATCCCCGACGTGCCACATCGCACGCTGATCGAGTCCATGAAGCCACGCTGCAGACGTCGGAACCAGCACCAACCGTCGACATCCTGATCTCCCCATCTGCAGGCCGGTTTCGGACACAACAGTTCTCGATCGACGAGTTGATCGAACAGAAGCTGGTCACGGTCATGTCCGGCAACCGAATCGATCCGGATGATGCCGACCCGCAGGGTACGGTCGCGGTGCTGCCTGACCGCCCGTTCCGGCTGGACCCGTTTGATGCGGCCCAGCGCTACCGGCGGGCACGCCGGACCGAGCCCGGCGACATCGTTTTTCTCGAGAAGCCGGCGCCGCGAGCCGTCATCGACGCGGCCGGTGGGTCGCTCGTCGCGGCGCCGGCAAAGATCTTGCGCATCAATCGCAATGCGCCGTTCGGACCGCACACCATTGCGGCCATCATCAACACACGGTGCGCCCCGGGCAGCGGATGGCGGACGTGGTGCGTACCCGAATTCACGGCGGACGAAGCCGCTCGCTTGGAATCAGCCTTGGCCGAGGTCGCCGGCTACCAGCGCGCCGTCGAACAGAAGGTCACCGCGGCAACGAAATTGGTCGGCGCACTCATCGACGGGATCGCCGAAGGCGAGATCTCGCTGGACGCCGACGAGACCACCGCCGGGATAACGGCAACAGCAACCACAGCAACCACCGAGACCGCGTGATGAGAAGGGAACCCACACAGATGGCTGCACGACGAAAGGCGGAGCCGACGGCTCCGTCCACGATGAAGGAACTCAAGGACACGTTATGGAAGGCCGCCGACAAGCTGCGCGGCTCACTGTCGGCGAGCCAGTATAAGGACGTCATCCTCGGCCTGGTGTTCCTCAAGTACGTGTCCGACGCCTACGACGAGCGCCGCGAAGAGATCCGGCGTGAACTGACTGCCGACAGCTTCGACGAGGAACAGATCGACGAGGTCATCGACGACCCTACCGAGTACCACGGCGCCGGCGTCTTCGTCGTCCCGCCGATCGCACGGTGGTCGTTTCTCGCGGACAACGCCAAAGGCTTCACCCCGGGAGATGGCACTCCCGACAAGAACATCGGCCAGTTGATCGACGAAGCGATGGATGCCGTGATCGCCGCCAACAAGTCGCTGGGCGGAACGTTGCCGCGAATCTACAACCGCGACAACATCGATCAACGACGACTCGGTGAACTCGTCGACCTGTTCAACAGTGCTCGGTTCAGCCGCCAGGGCGATCACAAGGCTCGTGACCTGATGGGCGAGGTGTACGAGTACTTCCTGGGAAACTTCGCTCGTGCAGAGGGCAAGCGGGGCGGCGAGTTCTTCACCCCACGGAGTGTGGTCCGAGTGATCGTCGAGGTGCTCGAGCCGACCAAGGGTCGCGTCTACGACCCGTGCTGCGGCTCGGGTGGCATGTTCGTGCAGACCGAACAGTTCATCTACGAGCACGACGGCGACCCCAAACAGGTCGCGATATATGGCCAGGAGGCCATCGAAGAAACCTGGCGGATGGCCAAGATGAACCTGGCCATCCACGGCATCGACAACAACGGCCTGGGTTCCCGCTGGGGCGACACCTTCGCGCGAGACCAGCACGCAGACCTTCAGATGGACTACGTGATGGCCAACCCGCCGTTCAACATCAAGGACTGGTCACGCAACGAAGAAGACCCCCGCTGGCGCTTCGGCGTTCCGCCGGCCCGCAACGCCAACTACGCCTGGCTGCAACACATCCTCTACAAGCTCGCTCCCGGCGGCAAGGCCGGCGTGGTGCTCGCCAACGGGTCCATGTCGTCGAACAGCAACGGCGAAGGTGATATTCGTGCCGAGATCGTGGACGCGGATCTCGTCTCGTGCATGATCGCGCTACCCACCCAGCTGTTCCGTAGCACCGGAATCCCGGTGTGTCTGTGGTTCTTCGCCAAGGACAAGACGATAGGCCCCCAGGGCTCGGTCGACCGCAGCGGCCAGGTGCTGTTCATCGATGCCCGCGAGATGGGATACATGGTGGATCGCGCCGAGCGGGCACTCACCGACGAGGAGATCGTCAAGATCGGCGACACCTTCCACGCGTGGCGTGGGTCTTCCTCTGCCGCAGCGAAAGGCATCGAATACGCCGATGTTCCCGGCTTCTGCAAGTCGGCGACGCTCGAAGAGATCAAAGCTGCCGGCTACGCGCTCACGCCGGGCCGGTATGTCGGGGCGGCCGAGGTCGAGGACGACGGCGAGCCGATCGACGAGAAGATCGCGCGCTTGAAGACGGAGTTGTATGCGGCGCTGGATGAGTCGGCGCGGTTGGAGAAGGTTGTGCGGATGCAGATGGAGCAGATCCAGTGAGGACCGTTTTAGTGCGAGAGCTCGTCGCTGAGGGGAGTCTCCGCGTTGAGGACGGCAATCATGGCAACGACCGTCCTCGGCCAAGCGAGTTTGTGGACGAGGGAGTTGCCTTCATTCGAGCCGCGGATATGACTAGTGGTGTCGTTGACTTCTTGGGCGCCGGGAAGATTAACGAGATCGCCCGAGAGCGGATACGTAAAGGTGTCGGCCAACCCGGCGACGTCATTCTCTCTCACAAGGGCACCATCGGGCGCGTCGCAGTGGCGCCGCTCGACTCACCTGATTTCGTCTGCTCACCTCAGACGACGTTCTGGCGGAGTACTGATCCGCGCATAATCGATCAGCGGTATCTGAGGTACTGCATGACTTCTGCAACTATGCAACGGCAGCTACGTATTCTCGGTGGCCAAACGGACATGGCGCCGTATGTAAGTCTGACCGACCAGAAGTCCATGACCATGGAATTGCCGTCGATCGGGCAGCAGCAGACAATCGCCGAAGTCCTCGGCGCCCTCGACGACAAGATCGCGGCGAACGAACGAGTGACGGCTGCTTTGCAGTCTCTGCTTGCGGTCGAGTCCGCACGAGTGGTCGCCATGGCCGAATCGTCGGTTCCCCTCAAGTCCTGCGCGAGGGTTGTGAAAGGTGTTTCCTACCGTAGTGGCGATCTCAAAGCGTCAGCCACAGCTCTCGTTACGCTCAAGTCGATCAGTCGAAACGGTGACTTCAGTGGGGATGGCTTCAAGGAGTACGTCGGCAAGTATTCATCGGATCAGTTGGTCGGTGCTGGGGATATTGTTGTCGCGCAGACGGACCTAACTCAGGGCGGGGAGGTTATTGGCCGCGCGGTCAGGATTCCTTCGAGTGATCGCTATGCGACTCTCGTTGCCAGTTTGGACCTAGCGATCATAAAACCGCTGAACGACCTGCCGCCCGAGTACCTACTCGCAGTACTGCGTGGGCGAGGATTTCGTGCGCATTGCGCTTCTTATGCGTCCGGTACCACCGTGTTGCATCTGGGGCGAGGCGCATTCGATACCTACGAGGTGCCCCTGGTTGCCCCTGGGATCGCCGGCAAGTATGCGGCGTATGCCTCCTCAATCTATGAATACCTCGACGCGGTTGATGCTGAGTCGCGCGAACTAGCAATAACCCGCGACCAACTCCTCCCCCTCCTCATGTCCGGCAAGGTGACGGTCAAGGACGCTGAGGACGAGGTCAGCGGGTTGGTCTGACGCTGAGGGCCGAGCGAATCCCGTCAGAGTGTCAGAGTCACGTGTCAGAGTGTCAGAGTCGGAGGAGGTGAGATGAACACAGTCGATCTTGTCGCGCGTTTGCGCAGGTTGGGAACCGATCTTACGCAGGTGGAGGTCAAGTCGGCGGCGGGCGGTCTGCCCAAGGACGTCGTTGAGTCGCTCAGCGCATTCGCGAACGGCGATGGCGGAGTTCTGCTCCTTGGGCTCTCCGAAGCCGACGGGTTCACGCCTGTGCCCGGCTTCGACGCCAAAGCGATGCGTGACGCTTTGGCGAATGCTTGCGCCGACCAGATGAAGCCACCGCTCCGGCCAGCGATCGAGATCGAGGAGTTCGAAGGCGCACTCATCGTCCGAGCAGACATCGACGAGATCGACCCGATGGACAAGCCGTGCTACGTCAAGACGCGCGGCCACCATCAGGGCTCGTTCATCCGCAGCGGCGACGGCGACCGCGTCCTGTCCGCCTACGAAGTCGCGCAACTGCTGGCCAACCGTACGCAGCCGAAGCACGACCTCGAACCGATCACCGACGCAACACTGGACGACCTCAGCAGCGAACTCGTCGATCGGCTCATCCGCCGGGCCCGAGATCGGCATCCGCGGACCTTCCGCAACCTGGAAACCGAGGAGGCGTTAGCGCGGCTAAACGTGGTCACCCGCGTCGACGGTCAGTCTGTGCCGACCCTGGCCGGCCTCATCTCGCTGGGCAACTATCCACAGCAGTTCCTCCCGCAACTCTTCGTCGCCGTTATCGTGTCGCCGGGCACCCAGATCGGCGACCAGTCTCCCGACGGAGTGCGGTTCCTGGATAACTCGACCGCCGACGGACCGATCTTCGACATGGTGGCGACCGTGGAGGAAACGCTGCGCCGCAACATGCGCAAGGCGGCGGTCGTGAAAGGCCTCTACCGCGAAGACCGCTACGACTACCCGCTGGACGTCATCCGCGAACTCGTCGTCAACGCCATCATGCACCGGGACTACAGCCCGGCATCGCGAGGCATGCACGTCCAGATCGAGCTCTACCTCGATCGACTCGTCGTCAACAGCCCCGGCGGGCTGTTCGGCGATGTGTCGGCGCGCTCGCTCGGCACGGCAGAGCAACGCTCGTCGTCGCGAAACGCCGCACTAGCCAAGCTGCTGGCCGACATTCCGGTCGACGCGCACAGCAACGAGTCGATCGGCGAGAACCGTGGAAGCGGTCTTCCCAACGCGATGCGGTCTCTGCGCCAGGCCGGGATGAGTCCAGCGCGATTCGACGTCAGCCCCGGACATGTACGGGTCACTGTGCCCGGACATGCCCTTCTCGGCGTGGACGTGACGGAGTGGATCAGCAGCCTCAGCGAGGCTGATCTGACGTCGACCCAAGACCTCGCGCTTGCCATGGCGCGGGTGACCGGGCGGGTCACCAACGCCATGCTGCAAGCCTGGGGTGTCGATCGTCTCGCGGCGGGTGCGGCGCTGCGGGATTTGGTGGGCCGGGACTTGTTGGTGGTAACCGGTGGCAAGCGCTATGCGAGCTATCAACTGTCGGATCGGGCTATCGCAGTGGCAAATTCACCGATGTCCTACACGCGTTCAGCCCATTCGGTGGACGCGAGCACAGAGGGGATAGCCGCCGACCTCGATGCTGTCGAACAGGCCATAGCCGCGGGCCATGTGACCGCCCGCGCCATCGAGGCCGCACTGGGAATGAATTATCGGGCGGTCCTACGCCGCCTCACCAAACTCATCGACGCGGGCCGTGTCCAGCGAATCGGACAGCGGCACAGCAGTCGTCAGACATATCGACTCACGAATGAGGACTCAAGATGAGCATGATTTCCGAATTTGAGTGGGAAGCACAGGCATTGGAATGGCTGGGTGAGCAAGAGTGGCGGCCACTCACCGGTACCGACATCGCGCCCGGAGCCGAGAACGGCCGTACCTCCTGGGACGACATCGTCCTACCCGATCGGTTGCTCACCAAGATGCGCGAGCTCAACCCTGCCGTGCCGTATGAGTATCTGGTGCAGGCGCGGGCAGCGATCTTGGCGCCGCAATCGCAGGATGCGATCGCTGAGAACCACCGGCTGCACGAGTATCTGGTCAAGGGCTACCGCGGTGTCAGCTACATCGACCACGAGGGGCTCGAGCAGACCCCGACGATCCGGCTCGTCGGAACGCGCCCAGAGGACAATGAATTGCTAGCCGTGCAGCAGGTGACCGTCCGCAACTCCGAGCACCATCGCCGCTTTGATGTGGTGCTCTACCTCAATGGCCTGCCAGTCGCCTTCTTCGAACTCAAGCAAGCTGGTTCCCAGCACGCCGATCTCGCGTCTGCGCACGCCCAGCTGGAGACGTACCTCCGCGAGTTCCCTATGGTGTTTCGCTTCACGGTCGTCGCCGTGATCAGCGACGGGATCACCGCCAAGTACGGCACACCATTCACCCCGCTCGAGCACTATGCGCCCTGGAACGTCGACGACGACGGGAAACCGGTCACCACCGGCCACGCGACCCATCCAGACAAGATGGGTCTCGAACTCGAGTACCTGATCGACGGCGTGTTCAACCCGGAACGGTTCCTGCAACTCCAACGCAACTTCACCGCGTTCGACACCGGTGCCGACGGGTACGTCAAGCGAATTGCCAAGCCGCATCAGTACTTCGCGGTCACCAAGGCGGTGGGCAACACTGTCGCGGCGGCGGAGAGCTCTGGTAAGGCCGGAGTCGTCTGGCACACCCAGGGTTCGGGCAAGTCGATGGAGATGGAGCTCTACGCACACCTTGTCGCGCGGCAACCGAAACTCAAGAACCCGACCTTGGTCGTCGTCACCGACAGGCGGGAGCTCGATGGCCAGTTGTTCGAGACGTTCAATCGATCCGAACTCCTGGATGAGTCGCCAGTCAAGGTGACGAAGCGTGAACAACTGCGCGATGAACTGTCGAACCGCACTACCGGTGGCATTTACTTCACCACGTTGCAGAAGTTCAGTCGAACCCAGGAAGAACGCGAAGCAGGTGCGGATCATCCGCTCCTGACCGATCGTCGCAACGTCATCGTGATTGTGGATGAAGCACATCGCAGCCACTACGACGACCTCGACGGCTATGCGCGACACCTCGCCGACGCGGTCCCCAACGCCACACTGATCGCGTTCACCGGAACGCCGATCTCCTTCGCCGAACGCAACACCCGCGAAGTGTTCGGCCCCTACATCGACATCTATGACCTCACGCGCGCGGTCGAGGACGGCGCCACCGTTCCGGTCTACTTCGAGCCGCGACTGATCAAGGTCGGACTCGCCGACGACGTCACCGAAGGCGATCTCGACAGGGCAGCCGATGAGGCAACTGCAGGGCTCGACGATGCCGAGCGTGCACAGATCGAGAAATCTGTCGCCGTCATCAACGCCGTGTACGGTGCGCCGGAACGTCTCAAGTCGCTGGCCGCCGACATCGTCGAGCACTGGGACGGACGATCCGAATCGATGGAGAGCTTCATCTCTACCCGCGGAAAGGCGTTCATCGTCGCCGCCACCCGTGACATCGCGGCACGACTGTACGAGGAAATCGTCGCGCTGCGCCCCGAGTGGCATGACGACGCGGTCGACAAAGGCGTCCTCAAGGTCGTCTACTCGGGTAGCGCCAAGGATCAGGGTCTGGTCGCCAAACACGTACGACGCGATGCGCAGAACAAGTTCATTCAGAAGCGTCTGAAGGACGCTGACGACGAGCTGCAACTCGTCATCGTCAAGGACATGATGCTGACCGGGTTCGACGCACCTCCCCTGCACACGCTGTACCTGGATCGGCCGCTGAAGGGTGCGCTGTTGATGCAGACTCTGGCACGTGTGAACCGGACGTTCCGAGGCAAGCCGTCGGGACTCTTGGTCGCCTACGCGCCCCTCGCCGACAATCTGCAACAGGCCCTCGCCGAGTACACCGACACCGACCAAGCCAAGCAGCCCGTCGGTCGCGACATCGACGAAGCGGTCGCGCTCACACGGGAACTTCTCAAACAGCTCGACACGGTGTGCGCGGGCTACGACTGGCGCGCCAAGGTTAAAGAGTCGGACCGTGGTTGGATGAAGGCCGCGGTCGGCCTGACCGACTATCTGAGATCTCCCGAGACACCAGCTAACCAGGTGAATGATGACGAAGAGACACTCGGCGCGCGGTATCGCTCACTCGCAGCGAGCCTAGCCCGCGCCTGGGCACTCGCAGGCGGCAAGCGGACGCTGGAAGAGCTACGGCCGACGGTCCAGTTCTATGAAGAAGTTCGAGTATGGATGGGCAAGTTCGACGCCGCCGAGCGGCAGGCCGGGAGAAGACCCGTACCCGAAGAGGTCAAGCGGCTGCTGTCCAAACTGGTGGCGACGTCCACGGCGAGCGGCGAGATCGTCGACATCTATGACGCTGCTGGGCTTCCGAAGCCGTCCCTGTCGGATCTCGGTCCCGACTTCGAGGCGAGGGCAAAGGCCGCGACCAACCCGCACCTGGCGATCGAGGCGTTGCGGGCAACGCTGAACGAGGAATCTGCCCGAGCCACCAGAAACAACATCGTTCGGCAGCGTGACTTTTCCGAGCGCATCGCCGAGCTGATGAACCGTTACACCAACCAACAGATCACGTCGGCGGAGGTGATCGCAGAGCTCATCGAGATGGCCAAAGAGGTTGCTGTCGAAGGCAATCGCGGCAAGCGCTTCACACCCGAGTTGTCGGAGGACGAGCTCGCGTTCTATGACGCCGTTGCCACGAACGAGTCGGCGGTTGAACTTCAGGGCGACGATGTTCTCGCCCAGATCGCGAGGGATCTGGTTGGCATCATGCAGCGGGACACGAAGTTCGACTGGACCGTACGCGACGATGTGCGCGCCAAGCTACGGTCCTCGATCAAGCGTCTGTTGGTTAAGTACAAGTACCCGCCGGACAAACAGCCGGCAGCGATCACCACAGTATTCGAGCAGATGGAGATGATGGCGCCGCGGTTTGCCGAACAGAGCCTCCCGGTGGGTGCTGATGCCTAAGCGATGGATCGATCTGCCGAACGTGTCGTCAACCGAGGTGCAGTTGTGCCGGATCATCGAACAGCTACATGCGAAGTTCCGCGTGTTCCCGGAGTTGCAGTCAGCGGACTCGATGAGGGCGCGCGTCTTCGAGTTGATCGCACAGCGCGATAGGTTAGCCGGTGACCTCTGGAACAACTGGGCTGATCGCGTTGGTGGTCTGTCTGGATCCGCTGCGGTGTGTGCGTCAATGGAAGTGCTGGACGAAGCCACACAACTTGTCGTTGGCGAATTGGTCTCGAGAGTCCCAGCCAAGTCGATCCACGAGCAGATGAATGGTTGGGCCTACCTTGAGGCCGAGTTGCAGCAACCTGTCGCCGATGCCGGACCACTGGCCGATAGCAAGCTGTGGCGCGAGCGGGCGGCCGCGGCGCATCTGGATTCGCTCGAGCGACTCGGTAACCCAATCGATTACGTGGGTCACGACCCAATCGAGGACATCGCGGTCCCTCCAGACGTGGTGTGGACTGACGCAGACCGAAAGGCGGCACTCGACAAAGCAGTCTCCATATACGGCCTCGAGCCAGGGGAGTGGTACACGCTGGAGTGGCCACCGACCGAGGCATCCCTATGGAGCGTAGGCGAGGTCACGCGTACCGACTGGGAACCGTGCGGTGAACACGAAGACTCCCCAGAGACCGACGAAGCGGCAGAATGCGTGTCGTGTGCGGAGTCCGTCCAGGAGACTGTAGTGGAACACGCTATCTGGAAGTTCGCGGCCAGCCTGACAAGGATTCGCCTGGGATTTGACGCCGATGGCGCGCTGGTCGACGAATACGGCGGAGCGGAGGTCGATTCGTCGTTCGAAGTCCGCGAGATACTGCAGGATCCGCGAGACATTCTCATCGGTCCACCGGGGCGCGGGCGTCGATGGTGAGGGCGGCACGGGGGTAGACCCTGGCCGGATACCAGCGGCGGCAGTGGCAGTGACTGCCGCACGGGAGCTGACACGGACGAGACCTGATTCTGTGCCCAGTCCGGGAAATGTGACGCATGTTGCGTTCCAGTCCAGGAATCCCGAAAAAGTGCGTTCCAGTCCGGAAACTGACCGCGCGGCATCGCGCTCCGCGCGTGACCCACACCACACCACTCGTCAAACCTGAGCGGAATTGACTCAAGTCTACTGGCGTTGCACCCTTCGTATGACTCATACTTGAGTCCATTGCGCTTAAGACAAGGCATCAGCAACTAGCAGATACAGACAGAAAGGCACACGCGAGTGGACAGCTTCACCCCGACCACGAAGACACAGCAGGCCCTGAGCGCCGCTGTGCAGGCGGCGGCCGCTGCTGGCAACCCCGACGTGCGTCCCGCCCACATCCTGGTGGCGTTGCTCGACCAGTCCGACGGTATCGCCGCACCGCTGCTCAAGGCGGTCGGTGTGGATCCGTCGAACGCACGGTCGCAGGCCCAGACGATGGTGGACCGGGCGCCGACGGTGTCCAGCGCCAGCGCCCAGCCGCAGCTTTCCCGCGAGTCGATCGCGGCCATTACCGCAGCTCAGCAGCTTGCCGGTGAGATGGACGACGAGTACGTCTCCACTGAGCACATGGTCGTCGGCCTGGCGACCGGCGACTCCGACGTCGCCAAGATGCTGCACAACCTGGGCGCCACCCCGCAGGCATTGCGGGAGGCGTTCGTGACCGTGCGCGGCAGCGCGCGGGTGACCTCCGAAGATCCGGAGTCGACCTATCAGGCGCTGGAGAAGTACTCCACCGACCTCACCAAGGCGGCCCGCGAGGGCAAGCTCGACCCGGTCATCGGTCGCGACTCCGAGATCCGCCGCGTCGTGCAGGTGCTCAGCCGACGGACCAAGAACAACCCGGTCCTGATCGGCGAGCCCGGCGTCGGTAAGACGGCGATCGTCGAGGGTCTGGCCCAGCGCATCGTCGAGGGTGACGTCCCCGAGTCGCTGCGGAACAAGACCGTCATCTCGCTCGACCTCGGTTCGATGGTTGCGGGCGCGAAGTACCGCGGTGAGTTCGAGGAGCGGCTCAAGGCGGTCCTCGACGAGATCAAGGGATCGGCCGGACAGGTCATCACCTTCATCGACGAGCTGCACACCATCGTCGGTGCCGGCGCGACCGGCGATTCGGCCATGGACGCCGGCAACATGATCAAGCCGATGCTGGCCCGCGGTGAGCTGCGGTTGGTCGGTGCGACCACGCTCGAGGAGTACCGGCAGTACATCGAGAAGGACGCGGCGTTGGAACGCCGGTTCCAGCAGGTCTACGTCGGCGAGCCAAGCGTCGAAGACGCCATCGGCATCCTGCGCGGCCTCAAGGAACGCTACGAGGTGCACCACGGTGTCCGCATCACCGACTCCGCGCTCGTCGCCGCCGCGACGCTGTCGGATCGCTACATCACGTCGCGGTTCCTGCCGGACAAGGCCATCGATCTGGTCGACGAGGCCGCGTCCCGCCTGCGGATGGAAATCGACTCGCGGCCCGTCGAGATCGACGAGGTCGAGCGCGTCGTTCGCCGTCTCGAGGTCGAAGAGGTTGCGCTGCAGAAGGAAACCGACGCGGCGTCGAAGGAGCGATTGGAGAAGCTGCGTCAGGAGCTGGCCGATCAGAAGGAGAAGCTCAACGAGCTGTCCGCGCGCTGGCAGGGTGAGAAGACCGCGATCGATGCCGTCCGTGACCTCAAGGAAGAGCTGGAAAGTCTTCGGGGGGAGGCGGATCGGGCCGAGCGCGACGGCGATCTGGGTCGTGCGGCGGAACTGCGCTACGGCACCATCCCTGGTCTGGAGAAGAAGTTGGAGGCCGCGGTCGAGAAGACCGGCACCGATCCCGACCAGGACGTGATGCTGCAGGAGGAGGTCGGTCCCGACGACGTCGCACAGGTCGTGTCGTCGTGGACAGGTATCCCCGCCGGCCGCATGCTGGAAGGTGAGACGGCGAAGCTGCTGCGTATGGAGGATGAACTCGGTGACCGGGTCGTCGGGCAAGCTGCTGCGGTGCAGGCGGTGTCGGACGCGGTACGCCGTGCCCGCGCCGGTGTCGCCGACCCCGACCGTCCGCTCGGATCGTTCCTGTTCCTCGGCCCGACCGGCGTCGGCAAGACCGAGCTGGCCAAGGCGCTGGCGGAGTTCCTGTTCGATGACGAACGCGCGATGGTCCGCATCGACATGAGCGAGTACGGCGAAAAGCATGCCGTGGCACGGCTTGTCGGTGCTCCTCCGGGATACGTCGGCTACGACCAGGGTGGCCAGCTCACCGAGGCGGTGCGTCGTCGTCCGTACACGGTGGTGCTGTTCGACGAGGTCGAGAAGGCGCACCCGGATGTCTTCGACATCCTGCTGCAGGTCCTCGACGAGGGTCGGCTGACCGACGGTCAGGGCCGCACGGTGGACTTCCGCAACACGATCCTGATCCTGACGTCCAACCTGGGTGCCGGCGGCGACGCCGATCAGGTGATGGCGGCGGTCCGTGCAAAGTTCAAGCCGGAGTTCATCAATCGGCTCGACGACGTGCTGATCTTCCAGGCGCTGAGCCCGGAGGAGCTGGTGTCCATCGTCGACATCCAGCTCGATCAGCTCGGCAAGCGGCTGGCACAGCGTCGGCTGGAACTCGACGTCACGCCTAAGGCCAAGGAGTGGCTGGCCGAGCGTGGATTCGACCCGCTGTACGGCGCGCGTCCGTTGCGCCGACTGGTGCAGCAGTCGATCGGCGACCAGCTCGCGAAGTCGCTGCTCGCCGGCGACGTCCGCGACGGTGACACCGTCCCGGTGAACGTCGCACCCGACGGTGAGGCGCTGGTCCTCGGCTGACGCATCGGCGGAGACGCTCACGGCCACAGCCCCTTCCGGAAACGGGAGGGGCTGTGGCGTGTTCGGGTGTGTTCGGGTGATGGTTTCGATACGCGGCTCGTTCCTCGCCGCTACTCAACCATCGGGGGGCGGCCCGCGCGCCGCTACTCAACCATCGGGAAGCCCGCGCGACTACACGGAATGTTCCGCTGGTTGAGTAGGCCGGAGCGCTAGCGGAGGCCGTATCGAAGCCAGCGGTCGTGTTGTGTCGCTGCTCGACAGTCAAGTCACTGGCTTTGGGGGAGTGATGGTTTCGATACGCGGCTCGTTCCTCGCCGCTACTCGACCATCGGGCGGTCGGCTCGCGGCTACTCAACCATCGGGGGCGGCCCAACCATCGGGCGGTCGGCTCGCGGCTAGTCGGCGTGTTCCGCTGGTTGAGTAGGCCGGAGCGCTAGCGGAGGCCGTATCGAAGCCAGCGGTCGTGTTGTGTCGCTGCTCGACCGTTGAGGGTACTGGCATTGGGGAGTGATGGTTTCGATACGCGGCTCGCTGCGCTCGCCGCTACTCAACCATCGGGGGCGGTCCGCGCGCCGCTACTCAACCATCGGGCGGTCCGCACGCTCTGCTCAACCATCGGGGCGGCCCGCAGGCCGCTACTCGACCGTCGGGGACGGATCGGCCGCGGCGCGGTAGAGCCACGACACCACCAAGGCTCCCGGATCGACGACGCCGCGGGCGTTGTCGCCGACGTAGCTCGCGCGACCCTTCGATGCGACGGTGTCGCGGGTGGATTCGGCGCCTGCCTCGGCCCGGTCGGCGACCTCACCCAGCGATGCACCGGAATTCAACGCCTCGGCCGCCGGCGCGAGCGCATCGACCATGGTGTTGTCGCCGACCTCGGCGCCACCGAGATCCTGGACCTCCGCCAGCGCCGACGACGTGCCGTCGCGCAATGCGGTGGTGAAGTCGTCGTTCTCGGCGAACGCATCCCCCAACTGGCGGAACAGGACTCCGAAGACCGCCCCCGAGGTTCCGCCCGCGCGCACCAGATACGATGTCCCGATCGCGGCCAGCACGTCGGCATCCGACCCGCGCAGCGGACGATCGAAATGGCCAAGCGCCGCTTGCATATTCGTGCCGAAGTCACCGTCTCCGGCGCGATGGTCGAGTTCGGTGAGTTCGTCGATCGAGTCCTGGACCCGGCCGACGAAGGCCGACAACCAGGCAGACTCGGGGCCGGAATCTGCCGAATCATCCGGCTCGGCGAATGCGATGTCGACGGGCTCGGCCGGTGGCGACACCCGCGCTGGCCACGCCGGTGCATCGGTGGGTGTGTCGAACAGATCGAGCATCTCGTCGTCGGTGCGGACCAGCGTGATCGACACCCCGGCCATGTCCAGCGCCGTCACATAGGTGCCCACCAGCGATCGCTCGACCGTGATCCCGCGGCCGTTGAGGTCGGCCAGCGCCTCGCCGAATACCAGCGACAGCTCTAACGGGTGGGCGGCGCCGAGACCGTTCACCACGCAGATCACCCGGTCTCCCGAGGTGAGCGACAACGCGTCGACGATCCGGGACACCATGCGCTGCACCAACTCCCGTGCGCTCACCTTTGTTGTCCGCTCGACCCCGGCCTCGCCATGGATGCCGACACCGAACTCCATCTCGTCGGCGGCTAGGTCGAAGGTCGGCCCGTCGGCGCCAGGCAACGTGCATGCCTGGTAGGCGACGGCCACGCTGCGTGCATTGTCGGCGGTGCGCTGGCCGATAGCCGTGACGGCAGCGAGCTCGTCACCACGGGCGGCGGCTGCGCCGCAGACCTTTTCGACGACGATGGTGGCCGCGGTCCCGCGCCGTCCGGGACCTGATTCGGAGTCGGTAGCGACATCGTCGGCGACCAGAACGTGATCGGTTGCCACCTCGTCGCGCAGCAGGTGCCGGGCGATCCGGAAGTTCATCGTGTCCCCGGTGTAGTTCTTCACCACGTGCAAGACGCCCGCGCCGCGGTCGGCCCACCGTGTCGCGCCGGCGATCTGCAGGGCGTTCGGCGACGTGAAGATCAGGCCAGGGCATGCGGCGTCGAGCATCCCCGCGCCGATCATGCCGGCGTGCATCGGCTCGTGGCCTGAGCCGCCGCCGGATACGAGCGCCACCAGCGACTCGTCGCCCCGCTTGCGCCGGTAGAGAAAGCCGGGGTCGGGTTCCCAGCCAATCGTGGGATTCGCGGCGACGAATCCCCGCAGCGCGTCGACGAGGAACGTGCCCGGACTGTTCAGGATGTAGCCATGCGCACTCACGATTCCCACGGTAACGGCGGGATCCGCGTCGAGTCCTGTGTCGGGACCGATCGGTAGTCTGCTCCGCACGGGTGTCGACAAGTCGAGGGGTTCGGGGATGGACGTGATCGTGGGCGATGACGGCGTCGCCCGGTGCCTGTGGGCGGCCCGCGAGCCGGAAACCACCTACCACGACGTCGAATGGGGGTTTCCCCTCCGTGGCGGCGACAACGCACTCTTCGAGCGGGTGTGCCTGGAAGGTTTCCAGTCCGGGCTGAGCTGGCGGACGATCCTGACCAAACGGGAGAACTTCCGGGCCGCGTTCGCCGGCTTCGACATCGACAAGGTCGCCCGCTTCGGCGATGCCGACGTGCAACGGCTGCTCGGTGACGCGGGCATCATCCGCCATCGCGGCAAGATCGAGGCGGCCATCAACAACGCTCGCCGAGCCGCGGAACTCATCGACGCCGAGGGTTCGCTGGAGTCGTACTTCTGGCGTTACGCACCGGCGACCGAGGTGGAACCGGGCACCATGACGACGTCGCCGGAGTCGACGGCACTGTCGAAGGACCTCAAGAAGAGGGGCTGGAAATTCGTCGGGCCCACGACGATGTTCGCGCTGATGCAAGCGACCGGCATGGTCAACGACCACGCGCGCGAGTGCGCGATTCGGCCGGCCGTCGCCGATGCGCTCGCCAGGTTCACACCGGCGGGTCGGTGACCGGCCGCGCCTCCCCGGGGCGGTGCTGCCGCACCTCGCGTTCCACCCACCGGCAAATGACGTCGACGACGTAGTCGAGTTCCTCATCGGTGAGATCGCGACCCGCACGGATCTTGTGCGTCCGCGATAGGCAGGTGCGACAGCACGTCCCCGTCGCATGCTGTGCACGGAAGACCGGGTGGCCACCCCACGGGGTTTGCTTGCCGTCCCGCTTCGGGTGAGCGGGGACGAGCCGGGTCGCGAGCAGCTCGTAGGCGTGTCGGCGGACGGTGCCCAGCCCACGCAACGCGACGAACGACGCCTCGGCCGGCCGCAGGTGGAACTTGGCGCGAAAATGATGGGTCGCGATGCGGTCCAGCAGGGCGTCGAGGTCGGTGGCGTTCACGTGGCGGGTACTCATCCGGAGGGTGCTCATTGTGGCCGACGTTATCGCCCGGCACCGACATCCTCCGGTGGCCGCACGTGCTCGACCGGAATGTCCAGGTCAGCGGTCAGCCGGTCGGCGATCATCGACCGATGGCATGCATCCGGTATGCCCTCGACACAGAACAACATGGCCGTCTCAGCATCCGGCCCGAGTGACTCCGCGAAGTCCGTCGAGTCGAAGTCGGTGAGCGTTTCGGCCTGATAGGCGTCCACGTAGGCCGGGGCCAGCGAGTTGCGATCCCGATACCCGATCCCGCGCTCGGCGATATCGCGGGCGACGATGTCGCGGGTCTCGTTGGACGGTGCCAGGTCGACTCGATGGACGTAGCGGATGCCCAGGTCGGCGAGGATTTGTTGCAGTCGATTGCTGTTGGCGAAGGCGTACCGGCTGCCCCGGACACCGCGGCGACGGCGCACGTCGACGAAGACGTCCGGGTCGGCCTCGCGCAATGCGGCGATGAACGACGGTTCGTCCCAGCCGTAGGCGCCCATCGTCTGGAGTCGATCCATCGTGCGCCTCCCGGTGTCTGATATCGGTCGCGAACCCCTACCGCCGCGCGGGCTGTCCTGTCGCGACGATAGGCCGGTCGCATGCGACGGGGGCGTGTTCGCCGAGGATGCACGGTCGGTGGCGCGAGCGTGCTACCGAGGCCGGTCACCGGATACTCGCCAACTGGCTCGAGGTCTGCGGCATCGAGGTGCCGCCGGCGCTCGTCGACGAGCTCGAACGGGAGATGGCCGACGCGATCGGATGACGTGCGGCCCGCGGGTTGAGTGCCGCCGGACGCTTGGTGGGGCCGCGGTTTCGATACGCCGCTCGTTCCTCGCGGCTACTCAACCGGCGGGGGGTCGAAACCGGCGAGTGCGGAGCGCCCTCCGACCGCCGGGGCATGGTTACTCAACCGGCGGAGTGGGTGGCTTCCGCTGGTTGAGTAGGCCGGAGCGCCAGCGGAGGCCGTATCGAAACCAGCGTCGTGACCGGCGGAGTGGGCGGCTTCCGCTGGTTGAGTAGGCCGGAGCTCGCGGAGGCCGTATCGAAACCAGCGTCGTGACCGGCGGAGTGGGGCTTCCGGACGGCCTGTGCGGCCGCGGTTTCGATACGCCGCTCGTTCCTCGCGGCTACTCAACCGGCGGGACATGGCCACTTGACCGGCGGGCATGGCCACTTGACCGGCGGGGCATGGCCGCTCAACCGGCGGGGCATGGCCACTCAACCGGCGGGGCGAGGGCGGTGCGGACCGTGGCACGATGGGCTGGTGACCCCCGACAGCCCGCGCCGAGACGCCGCCCGCCCGTTCGATACCGCGACCGACGCCAAATATGTGCGGCTGACCACCTTTCGCAAGGACGGGACGGCCGTGTCGTCCGCGCTGTGGGCCGCCGACGATGCCGGGAAGCTGGTGATGTTCACCCCGGCGGAATCGTGGAAGGTGAAGCGGCTGCGCCGCGACCGGCGCGTGGTGGTGCAGGAATGCGACCGCACCGGAAGCGAGGTATCCGGCGAACCGGTGACCGGGACCGCGCAGATCGTCGCGGGCGACACACCCGAGATGGATCAGATCAGACAAACGCTGATCAAGAAGTACGGCATCATCGGCCGGTTGGTGGTCACCGGCAGCGTGTGGCGACGCGGCAAGTCGGGCACGGTCGGACTCGTGCTCACTGCGGACGCTTGATTCCCGCGTCCGCCAAGGCCAGTGCCGGTCGGCGACGAGGTGTCACGGGAATCTCGGCATAGCAACGCGCCCAGACGAGTTCGTGCTCGACCGCGTCGATCCGACCCTCCCGCAAGGCATCATCGGCATCTCGTAGCGCCGTCGACAGCCGGAAGATCGTGCATCGTTCCGGTACCGACCTGGCGTCAACGTGGTCGCCGCACCAGGATTCGATGTCCCGCACAGTGTTCCGGATACGGGCGGTGCGTGAACCGACGACGAATGCCAGTGTCGCACCGACCAGCGCGCTGACCCCGATGGCGGTCGGTGCGCCTAACCCGCCGAGCGCGGCCGCATACATCGTGCCGAGCACGCTGACCGTGACGAGAGCGGGTAGCAGCCGCCACACCCGCATCCATCGACGTTGGGCGGCCATCGTGCCGGGCGGGAGGACGACCAGCCGGTGGCACACCCAGTGCCGAGCGTAGGAGACCTGTACGAAACCCCACGGGCCGGCACCGGCCAGCACTCGGGGACACCCATCATCTGCCATGAGAATCGGTGTAGTACCGGTGGGCGCTCGCGATCGGAATCCATATGCGATCTCGACGCCGCAACTGGCGAATCTTGACGTCTCGTTGACGACGTGTTGGTCCTCACTCACCCGCGCCGTGGCCCCGCCGATCACCGTCCGATACGGCCCCGTCAACATTCCCGTCGCCGGCGTATGGATCACGTTAAGAGGGGTTCACCCGGACCGCCGCCGCTGGACATGCTGGGAAGCCGGTCGCCAGGGTGGCGGCCGTGATCGTGCATGGGAGAGTTCGCGAAGTGGCAGATGTGCTGTACGTGCTCGCCGGAGTCGGCGGGTTCGGCGTGTGTGTTCTCGTGGTGCGGGCGGTCGGCGCCCGCGTCGCCGTCGGGTCGAGGGCCGGTCGGTGACCGCCGACGGAATCGTGGCGGTCCTGATGCTCGCCCTGGCCGTTCTGGTCGTCGGCTACCTCCTGGTGGCGCTGATCTTCCCGGAAAGGTTCTGACGGTGGGGACCGCAGCCGCGGCGACCGCGCAGGTCGCGATCGTGCTTGGCGTACTAGCCATCGCCTATGTCCCGCTCGGTGACTACATGGCCCGCGTGTATCGCAGTACCCGTGACCTCGCCGCCGAACGGGTCGTCTATCGCATCGCCCGCGTCGATCCCCGCGGTGAACAGACGTGGGGCGGATATGCCCTTGCAGTATTGGCCTTCTCGCTGATCTCATTCCTTGCGCTGTACCTCTTGCAGCGACTGCAGGGGGTGCTGCCGTGGTCGGATGGGCGTCCCGGGGTGACTCCCGGCATCGCGTTCAACACCGCGATCTCGTTCGTCACCAACACCAACTGGCAGTCGTATTCGCCCGAGTCGGTGATGAGCAACCTGACGCAGATGCTCGGCCTTGCGGTGCAGAACTTTCTGTCGGCCGCGGTCGGTATGGCGGTCGCAATGGCGCTGGTGCGTGGGATCGCCGCGCGCCGGGGTACCGGCCAGATCGGCAACTTCTGGGTCGACCTGGTACGCGGCACCGTCCGAATCCTGTTGCCGCTGAGCCTGGTTGTCGCGTTCATCCTGCTCGGTCAGGGTGTCGTGCAGTCGTGGCGCAGCGGATTCGACTTCACCACGCTTGCGGGCGACCCCGCACGCAGCGTCGTCGGGCCCTTCGCTTCGCAGGAGGCGATCAAGGAACTCGGTACCAATGGTGGCGGCACCCTGGCTGCGAATGCGGCGCACCCGTTCTCCAACCCGACGCCGCTGTCCAACGTGGTCGAGATCATCGCGCTGCTGCTGATCCCGGTGTGTCTGACTCGGACCTACGGAACGCTGGTCGGCGACCGGCGACAGGGATACACACTGCTCGGCGTGATGGCAGCGATCTGGGGCGCGATGCTGACGATCGCGTGGACCTTCGAGTCGCGGACCAATGGGCTCGCTGCCACCGCCGCCGGTGCGATGATGGAGGGCAAGGAGCAGCGCTTCGGTATTCCCGCATCGGTGCTCTTCGCCGTATCCACGACCGGAACATCTACCGGTGCAGTCAATTCCGCGCACGACAGCTTGTCGGCAGCGAGCGGCGGTGCGGTGATCTGGAACATGCTGCTCGGCGAGATCGCCCCCGGCGGTGTCGGATCCGGCCTCTACGGAATTCTGGTGATGGCCGTCATCACCGTCTTCGTCGGCGGACTGCTGGTCGGCCGGTCGCCGGAGTTCCTCGGTAAGAAGATCGGTCAGAACGAGATCACCCTGGCTGCCCTCTACGTGCTCGTCATGCCCGCACTGGTGCTGATCGGAGCCGGAGTGAGCGTCGCACTGTCGTCGACGCCCGACGCACAGGGCAACAGTGGTGATCCAGGAACTCCCGGGTCGATCCACGGATTCAGCGAAGTCCTGTACGCCTACACCTCGGCATCGAACAACAATGGCAGCGCGTTCGGTGGTTTGACCGTCACGAGCGACTGGTTCCAGACCTCGCTCGGCCTGGCGATGCTGTTCGGCCGGTTCCTGCCGATCATCTTCGTGCTCGCCCTCGCCGGGTTGCTGGCCAAGCAACGGCCGCGAGGACACGCGGAGACCGTCGACCGCGACGGTAGTCCGTCGGACGACCCGGTTGTTGCCGCGGTGGCAGTCCACTCGACGACGGTCTCCAGTGGCGCGGAAACCACCGAAACCACCGGCTCGGTTGCCGTTGCCGAGCGGGCCGCGGTCGACTCGACGCTGCCCACCCACGGCGTGCTCTTCAGCGCATTGCTGCTCGGCACCATCCTGCTCGTTGCAGGACTCACCTTCTTCCCGGCCATGGCGCTGGGACCCATCGCGGAGGCACTTCTATGACCACCCCTCTCGTGACCGACCCCCGACCGGGGACCGACACCGGTTCCGTCGGTGACGGCCGTCGAACGGATGACGACGCCCCGGAATTGGTGTCCAACGGCGCTTTTGACGCCAGGCAACTGATCACCGCCATACCGCAGGCGCTGCGCAAACTGACCCCGCGCGACCAGGCGCGCAATCCGGTGATGTTCGTGGTCTACCTGGGCGCCGTGGTGACCACCGTGCTGGCGGTGTGGCGACCGTCGTGGTTCGCCTGGTTGATCGCCGCGTGGCTGTGGTTCACCGTGCTCTTCGCCAACCTCGCCGAGGCAGTCGCCGAGGGACGCGGGCGAGCACAGGCCGACAGTCTCCGAAAAGTCAAGCGGGACAGCACGGCCCGTCGGATCGAGGATGACAGCCGGATTGTCGAGGTATCCGGGACCGCGCTGCGGGTCGGTGACCTGATCGTGGTGGAGGCCGGCGAAGTGATTGCCGGCGACGGGGATGTGGTGGATGGCATCGCGACCGTCGACGAGTCGGCGATCACCGGCGAATCCGCGCCGGTGGTCCGCGAATCCGGAGGCGACCGGTCGGCGGTGACCGGCGGTACGGTCGTGCTGTCCGATCGGATCGTGGTCCGGATCAGCACCGCACCCGGCGAGACCTTCGTCGATCGGATGATCGCGCTGGTCGAGGGTGCGGCACGGAAGAAGACACCCAACGAGATCGCGTTGGACATCCTGCTGACCAGCCTCACCCTGATCTTCCTGTTCGCCGTGGTCGCGGTGGGCCCGATGCAGGAATACGCCGGTGCCTCAACCGATCCGGTGAAACTGATCGCCCTGCTCGTCTGCCTGATCCCGACGACGATCGGTGCGCTGCTGTCCTCGATCGGTATCGCGGGCATGGACCGGCTGGTGCAACGCAATGTGCTGGCGATGTCGGGTCGCGCGGTGGAAGCCGCCGGCGACATCGACACCTTGCTGATGGACAAGACGGGCACCATCACTTATGGCAATCGCCGTGCCACGGAGGTCTATCCGGGACCGGGCACGACCACGGCCGAACTCGCCGACGTCAGCTACCGGTGCAGCATCGCCGACGACACACCGGAGGGGCGCAGCATCGTCGACCTCTGCCTGAGCGAACACGGTGTAGCCCCGTTGGCCCCCGACACTCTGCTGGCCGCCCGTGATCGAGTGCATCCGGACTACGAGGTGGTGCCGTTCACCGCCGAAACGCGGATGAGCGGCATCGACCTGCGCACCGACGACGGCGTCGTCGAGTACCGCAAGGGCGCTGCCGACGCGGTGACCCGGTGGATCGCCAGCAATGGCGGACAGGTGTCGGCGGTGGTGACCGAACGCGTGGAGACGATCTCCGCCGACGGCGGCACACCCCTCGTCGTCGGAGTCCGCGAGGTGGACGGACCGCCTCGGGTACTCGGCGCCATCCAGCTGTCCGACGTCGTCAAACCCGGTATGGCGCAGCGGTTCGAGCAGCTCCGCGCGATGGGTATTCGCACGGTCATGGTGACCGGCGACAATCCGCTGACCGCTCGGGCGATCGCCGGTGAGGCCGGTGTCGACGACTTTGTCGCCGAGGCGACCCCGGAGGACAAGCTCGCCCTGATTCGCAGCGAGCAGGCCGGTGGCCGGCTGGTGGCGATGACCGGTGACGGCACCAACGACGCGCCGGCGCTGGCGCAGGCCGATGTCGGGTTGGCGATGAATACGGGGACCTCCGCCGCGAAAGAGGCGGGCAATATGGTCGACCTCGACTCCGACCCGACGAAGCTGATCGACGTGGTCGCGATCGGCAAGCAGTTGCTGATTACCCGGGGCGCCCTGACGACGTTCTCACTGGCCAACGACCTCGCGAAGTACTTCGCGATCCTGCCCGCGATGTTCGCGGTGATCTATCCGCAGCTGTCGGCGCTGAACATCATGGGCCTGCACTCCCCGCAGTCCGCGATCGTCTCCGCGGTGATCTTCAACGCGCTCATCATCGTCGTGCTGATCCCACTGTCGCTGAAAGGTGTTCGGTACCGGCCCAGTTCGGCATCACGTCTCCTTGGCCGCAATCTGCTGGTGTACGGCGTCGGCGGGGTGGTCACCCCGTTCATCGGCATCTGGCTGATCGATCTCGTCGTTCGTTTCCTCCCGGGAATGGGGTGATCTGCTCGTGAACACCGTGATTACCGGCTTCGGCCGGCAATGTGTCGCCGCGATCGGGGTGCTGCTGGCGTTGACCGTGGTGGTCGGCGTCGCTTACCCGACGGTGGTGTGGGCGGCGTCCCGCCTGAACGCGCAGTCCGCCGAAGGCGCGCAGGTGACCGACAACCGCGGCTGCGCCGCCGGATCGTCGCGGATCGGCATCGACCCGGCACCGCCGGCGGGCACGCCGGATTCCTTCCTGCATGCGCGGGTGCTCGGCTCGGACGACGACCCGATGGCCCCCGGTGACCCGGCAGCGTCGGCGGCCTCGAATCAGGGCCCGAACAGCGAGGACCTCGCTCGCAGCATCACTGCGCGGCGTGCGGCGATCGCGGCGCGGGAAGGTGTCGCCCCGTCGGCGGTCCCGGCGGATGCGGTCACCGGGTCGGCGTCGGGTCTCGATCCGGACATCAGTCCCGCCTATGCGGCACTCCAGGTCCCGCGGATCGCGCGCAACAGCGGTCGCACCGAACAGCAAGTCCGCGACATCATCGAGCGCAACACATCCGGCCGGCAGTGGGGATTCCTCGGGCAGCCGCGCGTCAACGTACTCAAGGTCAATCTCGATCTCGGGCACACGGTCTGCCGGTGACCGGGGAGTCGGGGTCTGACGCGTGCCGTCGGCCGGGGCGCGCCGGCGGCACGCACTAGACTCGATCCATGGGCTCTGCAGCGGACGGTCGGGGACGGTTGGAGGTCTTCCTCGGCTGTGCCCCCGGGGTCGGCAAGACCTTCGAGATGCTCTCGCACGCACGCGCTCTCGTCGAGGACGGGACCGATGTGGTGGTCGGTGTGGTGGAGTCGCACGGCCGGGCCGCGACCGCCGCACTGGCCGACGGGCTCGAGGAGATACCGCGAACGCCGGTGAGCTACCGCGGCACGGTACTCGAGGAAATGGACCTGGACGCGGTGCTGGCGCGGCGGCCGCAGGTGGTGCTCGTCGACGAACTGGCCCACACCAATGCGCCGGGATCGCGAAATGCCAAGCGCTGGCAAGACATCGATACCATTCGGGACGCCGGGATCGACGTTCTCACCACCGTGAACGTGCAGCACCTGGAGAGCCTGAACGACGTCGTCGCACAGATCACCGGGGCCATCCAGCACGAAACGGTGCCGGACCAGGTGGTCCGCGCGGCGGATCAGATCGAGTTGGTGGACATCGCGCCGCAGGCGTTGCGTCAACGGCTCACCGCGGGAAAGGTCTACCCCGCCGGCCGCATCGACGGTGCTCTCGCGAATTACTTCCGGCAGGGCAACCTCACCGCGCTGCGCGAGCTGGCGCTGCTGTGGCTCGCCGACCGGGTCGACGAGAACCTGGCCGATTACCGCGCGGCCCATGCCATCACCGATACGTGGGAGGCCCGCGAGCGAGTGGTGGTGGCGATCACCGGCGGACCCGAGTCTGCGACGTTGCTGCGTCGGGCCAGTCGCATCGCCTCGCGATCGAGTGCGGAGTTGGTCGCGGTGCATATCGTCCGCGGCGACGGTCTGGCCGGGCAGTCGGCCGCGGGTCTGGCTGAACTGCAGCAGTTGGCCGCCGGCTTCGACGCGCGCATTCACACCGTCGTCGGGGACGACATCCCGGCCACCTTGCTCGACTTCGCCCGCGCGGTCAACGCCACGCAGTTGGTACTCGGCACCTCGCGGCGGCCGCGGTGGCAACGGCTCCTCGACGAGGGGGTCGGTGCCACTGTGGTCAGCGAGAGCGGTCGTATCGACGTGCATATGGTGACCCACGACGAGACCCGGCGGCGCAACCGGCTGGATATCCGTGATACGCGCTTCCATCGTCCGCTGAGCTGGGTATGCGCGGTCGTGGTTCCGATTGTCGCCACCGCGGTGTTGTCGGTGTTGGACCGCTGGCTGGGGTTTGCCAGCGAGTCGGCGCTGTTCTTCGTCGCGGTGCTGGCGGTGTCGATGCTGGGCGGTATCGGGCCGGCCGCCCTGTCCGCGGTGGTGTCCGGGCTGCTGCTGAACTACTTCTTCACCGACCCGCGGTTCACCTTCACCATCAGTGAGCCGGACAATCTGATCACTATCATCGTGATGCTGATTCTGGCGATTGCTGTTGCGGTGCTGGTGGATTCGGCAACGGTCCGTCGGGTGCAGGCGCAACGGGCGAGTCGTGATGCCGAGTTGCTCGCGTTGTTCTCCGATACGGTCCTCGGCGGTGCGGATGTCACCGGGCTCTTGGAGCGGGTGCGGGAAACCTATGACCAGACCGCGGTGTCGGTGGTGCGGAGGTCGGGCGACGCGACGTCGGTGCAGGCCGCGGTCGGGTCGGAACCACCCGAACGAGCAGAAGACGCCGACACCGTATGTCCGGTCGCCGGTGGTGAATACGAGTTGCTGCTGCGCGGTCGGCGACTGGGCGCGCGGGACCGTCGGGTGCTGACGTCGGTGGCAACGCAGGCTGCCGCCGCCGTCCAGCGTCAGGCGTTGGAGGCGCAGGCCGCCGAGGCGCGGGCGCTGGCGCAGACCGACGAGTTGCGGCGGGCACTGTTGTCGGCGGTGAGCCACGATCTGCGAACTCCGCTGGCTGGTGCGAAGGCGGCAGTGTCGAGTCTGCGGAGCACCGATGTGGTGTTCGGTCCGGAGGACACGGCCGAATTGTTGGCCACCATCGAAGAATCCGTGGATCAGCTCGCGGCGCTGGTGGGTAATCTGCTCGATTCGTCGCGGTTGGCCGCGGGTGCGATCAGACCTCGTCTGCAGCGCACCTATCTGGTCGAGGTGGTGCATCGCGCGGCGGGGGCGGTGATCCGGCGCAGCCCGGCGGCGCCAGAACTGACGGTCACGTTCGCGCATGTGTGGGCGGATACCGACGCCGGACTGCTGGAGCGTGTACTGGCGAATCTGATCGACAACGCGGTGCGGCACGGCGGTGGCCAGGTCGAGGTGAGCGTGGGCTTGGACGACGAGGGCGATACACCGCGCTGCGTGATCCGGGTCGTCGACCACGGGCCGGGTATTCCGTTCGACCGGCGCGAGCACATGTTCGATGCCTTCGTCCAGGGCGGCGATCGCAACGGCGCGGACGGCGGTGTGGGGCTGGGACTTTCGGTGGCGCAGGGATTCGTCTCGGCACTGGGCGGTGAGCTGGCGGTCGAGGCCACTCCCGGTGGCGGGACGACGATGGTGGTGTCCTTGCCGACCTCGGGCGGTATCGACGAGGTGGAAGTGTCGGGTGTGGCGGTGGGTCGGCGATGAGTGACGGTACGCGGGTGTTGGTCGTCGACGACGAACCACAGTTGTTGCGCGCGTTGCGGATCAACCTGCAGGCGCGTGGGTTCGCGGTGACCACGGTAGCCAACGGCACCGACGCACTGTCGGCGGCCGCCAAAGTGAATCCACATGTGGTGGTGCTCGACCTGGGGTTGCCCGACATCGACGGATTCACCGTGCTGGAAGGCTTGCGCGGCTGGACCACGGTGCCGGTCATCGTGCTGTCGGCGCGAGGCGACGCGGTCGACAAGGTGGCCGCCCTCGATGCCGGCGCCGACGACTACGTGACGAAACCCTTTGGCATGGAGGAATTTCTCGCGCGCTTGCGGGCGGCGATCCGTCGCGGAGCGGCGAACTCGGGGGAGTCGGCGGAGGTTCCAGTCGTCGAGACCGATGCATTCACCGTCGATCTCGGCGCTAAGCAGGTCAGCAAGGATGGCGAATCGGTGCATCTGACGCCGACCGAGTGGGGGATCTTGGAGTTGCTGGTTCGCAACGAGGGCAAGCTAGTCGGCCAGCGGGAGATCCTGCAGACCGTGTGGGGCCCGTCGTATCTGAACCAGTCCAATTACCTTCGGGTGTACCTGGCCAGCCTCCGTCGGAAGCTCGAGAACGATCCGGCGCACCCCCGGCACCTGATCACCGAGGCGGGTATGGGATATCGCTTCGTCCGGAGTTAGCGAGCGGCTCGCCCTTTGGGGCGGCGCAGTTTCCGGTGATTGAGTAGTCCGGAGCACTTGGGGCGGCCCAGTTTCCGGTGGGACGTCGCGCTCACTTGAGGCGGAGCATTCTCGGTGGTTGAGTAGTCCGGAGCGCTAGCGGAGGACGTATCGAAATCACCGACCCCGCAATGGAGTCCGGCGCAGAAGTGAGCTCTCGGCCCCGGCCCTGGCGCGGTGGTGGTTTCGATACGCGACTCGCTGCGCTCGCCGCTACTCAACCACCGGGGAACGCCGACTCGCTGCGCTCGCCGCAACTTTCCCACCGGAACGCCGACTCGCTGCGCTCGCCGCAACTTTCCCACCGGAACGCCGACTCGCTGCGCTCGCCGCAACTTTCCCACCGGAACGCCGACTCGCTGCGCTCGCCGCAACTTTCCCACCGGAACGCCGACTCGGTGCGCTCGCCGCTGCTCGGTCGTCGGGGGATCCGGACAACTACACGGATTCCTCGCAACTACACGGAAAGCATTCTGTGTAGTTGCGAGTTTTGCGTGTAGTTGCGCCCGTGCGGCGCGCAGCCGACGGCGCCCGGCGCTACGACGCCACCGAGCCGCTACCAGCCCGGCACAACGGCGGCGATCGCCGCGCCCAGTAGGCCACCGGCGACGGCGACGGACGCGACGATGACCTCGACCCGGTGCGGGAAGCTACGCCAGGCCATCGCCAGCGAGGGCAGACTCGTCGCCGGCAGCGTGATCAGCAACGCGGCGGCGAGCCAGGCGGGCGCCCCGGCCGTCAGGAGTGCTGCGACAACAGCGATCTCGGCACCGGTGGGCACGGCGATCACCATCCCGGCGACGGCCAGCAGCAGCACCGCTCCGACACCCCAGGACTGCAGCGACTGGCCGAGCGGAAATAACGCACCCTGGAACGCGCCGAGCAGGAACACCAGAATGACGAGCAGCGGCACCAGCGTGATCGTGTAGCGGAGCAGCGCCCGGAGAAAGGCGCGGACACCCTGCGCGGGCTCGGCGACATCACCGGCATCGGCAACAGCCGCACCGCGCCCGGCCATATCGGCACCGGCCACATCGACAACAGCGACATCGACAGCAGCGACATCGGCACCGACCACATCGCCTCCGGCCGCATCACCACGGGTACCGCCGACACCACCGGCCCCGGTCCGACTACCGATCCGCCACGTCAGTGCGAGCACCGCGACGAGCACGACGACTCCGAGGCCAAGCCGCAGCAGCATCCATCCCGGACTCAGCGCGAAGAAGGCGAATGCCAGCACGGCCGGATTGAGCAGCGGGTTGGTCAACCAGAAGCTGAGCGCACTGCGAATCGCTATATTGCTGCGGCGCAAGCTGACCGCGAGCGGTGCCGCGCAGCAGGTACACAACATCGTCGGCAGACCGGCGAGCGCGGCGCGAGCCACGCCACCGGTACCACCGATACCGCCGACACCGGCCTCGCCGCCAAGGAAACGCACCAGCATGTCGCGGGGGAGGAGCGCCTGTACCGCGGCGGCGGTCACCAGCCCGGCAACGATGGCAGGCCACACCGACCTCAGGTACGCCGTCGCAAAGGACCAGCCGTGTTCGATGGAGAACCACGGCAATCCGTCGTCGCCGATCACTGGCGTACCCATCGAGCCGCTGTCGGCGACCGCAGGGATCTTGTGCCAGTACGGAATCCACTTCGCCCACGCGAACGCCACGATCACCAGCGCCGCGAAGGCGATGATCCAGCCGACCGCTCGTCGGTCGAGGACGGGCCCGCCCGGCGGGCGGATGGCCGGTGAAGTCACGTGCGTCACCTCGCTAGAGGACATCTCGGTCGGTCGAATGTCGACCGACCGAGATGTATCACACGGGGTCACCCGCCACCGGACGATGCCCAGTTCATTGCCGACGGCGAAGAATCGATCAGCTCGTGATGAGGTCGTCGATCTGGTTGATCGCCTGCGATGCGCCCTCGACCACGCCCATGTCGAGAACCTGCTGGAGCCCCTCGACGGTCTGGTAGGTGCTGACGTAGGTGGCGTGGGTACGGCCGTCCGACTCGGTGAACGTGAACACGCTCGACGAGGTGGGCATCGACTCGATCGGGTTGAACTCCTCGTCGGCGAACCCGTCGGTGAAGCTGAAGCTCGTCGGCTCGTCGATCGCGGTGATCTCCCAGTAGCCGGCGAACTTCTCGCCCTCGGGACCGGTCATGTAGTAGTTGACCCGACCGCCCGGAGTGAAGTCGTGAGCGACCACGGTCGCCGGGTAGGTCGGTGGGCCCCAGATCTTTTCGAGCTGGCGCGGATCCGCGTAGATCTGCCAGATGCGGGACACCGGCGCGTCGAACTCGGCGTTGATGGTGAGGGTGAGGGCGTCGAGGTCGTGTTCGACATTCGTCACGGGCATGGCTGTTCCTCCTGATGAGATGGGTGGGTGCTACTCGGATTCGGATTCGGGTGTGGGGTCGTGCTCGGACGCGATCAGGTCGTCGATACGCGCGATTCGTCCCCGCCACACCTGTTCGAGCTCGTCGAGCAGGGAGGCGACCGTGCGCACCGTCACCATGTCGCCGCTGGCCAATTGCTCACGGCCACTGCGACGTTTGTGAAGCAGGCCCGCCCGTTCCAACACGGCGACGTGCTTCTGGACGGCCGCAAAACTCATGTCGTACTTGGCCGCCAGTGCCGAGACCGAACACTCACCGGCGAGCACGCGGCGCATGATGTCGCGCCGGGTGCGGTCGGAGAGTGCGTGGAACAACGCGTCTGCGGTGTCCTCGCTAGTCGTCGTCACCCGCTAAACATACAACCAAACGGTTGTACGTTGTCAAGGGTCTCCACAGATCTGCCACGGCGATAGGATTGTCGACAATCCGACGACGTGGCATCATGCCTGCATGACGGCATATTCAGCGGCGGTCGAGGGCCCGGCCGAGCAGATCGGGATCGGTATTGTCTGCCCCTTCGATATGGCACTCGACCGCGAGCTGTGGCGGTGGATGCCCGACGACGTGTCGCTGTACTGCACGCGCACCGGGTTCATCGACGCGCCGGTCGACGTGGACATGTGCCGTGACCTCAACAACCATGCGGAGATCGCTGCGGCGGTGCGCGCGGTGTCGTCCGTACATCCGAGGGCTTTCGGATATGCCTGTGCCTCGGGCAGTTTCGTCTACGGCATCGCCGGTGCGATCGAACTGTCCAACTGCATGCTCGCTGCCGGCGCACCGCGCGCGGTCACCACGTCGGAGGCGTTGCTGCGCGCGCTGGACGCGATGGGGATCGCGCAGATCGCGGTGGCCACGCCGTACACCGCGTCGTTGGCCGGGCTGCTGTGCGAATTTCTCGCCGAGTCGGGACGGGCCGTGGTGTCGGAGGCCGGACTCGGCCGCGATCACGACATTTGGACGATCCCTTATTCGGCGACGTGTGACCTGATCCGCGCCGCGGATCATGCCGATGCCGACGCGATCTTCGTGTCCTGCACCAACCTCTGGACCTACGAGATCCTCGGCCTGATGGAGGCCGAGCTGGGCAAGCCGGTGCTATCGGCGAATCAGGTGACCGCGTGGGCGACCCTCGCCGACGCCGGTGTCGGTGATCGAACCCGCCTACCGGGGGCCGGTCAGTCGCTCTTCGCCCGGGCCGCATGAGGCACTCGCATGCGCCGATCGCCGTCGAACAACGAGCCCAGTGACGGCACCGTCACCTCGACCCCGCACAGCCGCAGACCCTCCCAGGCCGTCACCTGATTTGCGGTGAGGACCGTTGTGCCGCAGTCGTGTTCGAGATCGGTCAGCCCCGCAGCGGTGTGCAGTGCGGTGTCCGGGACCAGAACGGCCTGCGCCGGCGGCCCGGCGACCCCGCGCACCATGGCGATCAACTCGTCGCTCGACGCGTCGCCGGCTGCCGATGCCGTGGCGATGTCGTGGGCGGCGAACCTCGTCACCGAAATGCCGGCAGCGCGCAGGAATTCGGTGAACCCGGCGGCCACCGGTTCGGGGTAGGTGGCCGCTACCGCCACTGCGTCGATTCCCAGTGCGGCACAAGCATGTGCGAAGGCGAGTGACGTCGAAGACGCGGGAAGTCCAGTGGCGGAAGTGAGTTCGGCGACCTGGGTGGCCGCACCGGACCAGCCGTACAGAAAGCTCCCGGAAGTGCAGGCCCACATCACCGCGGCCGGATCGAACTCGGCGGCCGCGCGGGCGCCGGCGAGGAGGCGATCGGACTCGCCCACCGAGCGCATCGCCGCGACGGTATGGGCATCGGAATCGATATCGGTGATGACGACCCGCAGCCGGATGGTGTCGTCGACCTGCCGCAGCGCGGTGCCGATGATCTCGAAGTCGTCCTCGGCGGCATGGCCGGGATAGAGCAGCGCGATCGTGGTGGTGGGTGTTGTCACGCTCGAACCTCCCGAGTAGATTGTCGACAATCTACCAACAATCGGATGAGGGATCGATGGAGTCAGCGCGCTGGAGCTCGGCCGTCGAACTGACCGACGGCTACCGCAGCGGCCGCTTCTCCCCGGTCGTCGTCGCCGAGGAGATCCTCGGCGCTATCGTCGCAGCCAATCCCGACGTCAACGCCTTCTGCCTCGTCGACGAGTCCACGACCCTTGCGGCAGCCCAGCGCTCCGCCGAACGGTGGGCGGCTGGCACCCCGCTGAGCCCGCTGGACGGTGTGCCGGTGAGCATCAAGGACCTACTGCTCACCGACGGCTGGCCGACCTTGCGCGGTTCACTGACGATCTCCCCGGAGGACGGCCCCTGGGAGGTCGACGCTCCCGCGGTCGCGCGCCTGCACGCGGCCGGTGCGGTCCCGATCGGCAAGACGACGACTCCGGAGTTCGGGTGGAAGGGCGTCACCGACAGTCCCCGCACCGGCGTGACCCGCAATCCCTGGGCCACCGACCGGACCAGCGGCGGTTCGAGTGGCGGCGCGGCGGCCGCGCTGGCCGCCGGTCTCGGGCCCCTGGCGGTGGGCACCGACGGCGGTGGGTCGATCCGGATCCCCGCCGGGTTCTGCGGCGTCGTCGGCTTCAAGGCCACCCTGGGTCGCGTACCGATGTATCCGCCCAGTCCGTTCGCCCCGGTCGCCCACGTCGGGCCGATGACGCGCACCGTCACCGACTGTGCACTGCTCCTCGACGTCATCTCCGGATTCGACGCACGCGATTGGTCGGCGCTACCCACGGCAGGCGTAGCCGCTGGCGCCCTGACGCATTCGCGGCTCGCCGACCTCGCAGACCTGCGCGTCGCGTACAGCCCCGACCTCGGTTACGGCACGAATGATCCGGCTGTGCAACGCAATACCGACGCCGTCGCGGACACTCTGCGGTCGTTGGGAGCGCAGGTCGAGGCGATCGACCTCGGCTGGGCGGATCCGGTGTGGGCCTACCATGTGATCTGGTTCGCCGGCGCGGCAGCGGTCGTCGCCGCGCTGGGACCCGCTGCCGATCGAGTCGATCCGGGGTTGCTCGCTGCACTGGACCGCCATCGCGGTTATCGCGCAGCGGATTACGTCGAAGCGACCGCGCAGCGGATGGCGTTGGGTACGCGGATGGGGGAGCTACACCGGGACTTTGACGTGCTGCTGACACCGACATTGCCGACGGTCGCATTCGAGGCGGGCGTCAACGTGCCGGCCGGCTCGCCATCGCCGGAGTGGACGTCGTGGACGCCGTACAGCTATCCGTTCAACCTGACCGGCCAGCCGGCGATCAGCGTCCCTAGCGGTAATCACGAGGGCCTGCCGACGGCCGCTCAGTTCGTCGCCGCCCGGCATGCCGACGACACGGTCCTGCGGGTGGCCGCGGCGTACGAGGCCGCGGTCGGCGGCTTTCCGACACGCGAAGGGATCGTCTGAATGCCGGATCGTTACCTGATGGTGTCGCTCGCCGCCCGCGGTGTATCGGCGCGTGCCCGACTGCTGGACGACGAGGCACCCCGCACCGCCGCCGCCGTCTGGGAGGCGTTACCGCTGGCCGGCCAGGTCTTTCACGGGAAGTTCGCCCGTAACGAGATCTACACGCTGCTGCCCGCCTTCGCCGATAGCGAGCCGGGGCCGGAGAACTCCACGGTCACCCCGATCCCGGGTGACCTGTGCTATTTCACCTTCGACGGCGTGCTGGAGAACCCGGCCTACGGCTACGAAGCCGGATCGGCCCCGACCGACCACCGGCTCCTGGTCGATCTGGCGGTTTTCTACGGTCGCAACAATCTGCTGGTCAACGGTGACGTCGGATGGGTGCCGGGCAATGTTTTCGCCACCATCACCGATGGTCTGGCCGAGTTCGCGGCGGCGTGCAATGACATCTGGATGGGTGGGGCACGAGGCGAAACCCTGTCCTACGAGCGCCTTCCGGGGTAGAACAGAGGTAATGACGGTGGCAGAGCAGAAGAATGCGCGACGCAGGCGGGTATTGACCCCGCTGGTACAGGAGTCGACTCCCGCGATCATCGCCCGAAAGTTGCACGAGGCGATTGCCACCGGTAACTTTCCGCCCGGCTCACAACTGACCGAATCGGGGCTCGCCGCCGATCTCGGCGTGAGTCGCGGTCCACTGCGTGAGGCGATGCAGCGGCTCACCGCCGAAGGGTTGCTGGTGAGCCACCGCAATCGCGGCCTGTTCGTGGTGTCCATGGGCGACGAGGACATCCGCGACATGTACGTGGTGCGTACCGCGGTGGAGCGGGCGGCGATCGAGCAGATCATCGCCCGCGACGATCCGGCCGCGGTGTCGTCGCTGAACGAGGCCGTCGCCGAGATGCGCCGCCACGTGGACGATCCCAACGGCGCGGAAATGGCGGAGGCGGATATGCGGTTTCACCACACGCTGGTGGAATGCGCACGCAGCGAGCGGCTTTCGCGGCTGCACGAGACGATTGTGATCGAGACCCGGATGTGCCTGCGCGCGATGCGCGGAACCTACGCCTCGGGGAGGGAACGAATCGACGAACACCAGGCATTGGTGGATGCGATAGCCGATGGGCGATCGCAGCAGGCGGACGACTTGATGATCGAGCACATGCGTGACGGCCTGCACCGACTCATCGGCCCGGACCAACGCGACGACACAGAGGATGTATCGACGGCCTGAGGAGTCCCGAGACCGCGGGCGCCACTCTCAACGAGCAGCGAGAGCCACCGAACCCTGAGCGGCCCAGCAACCGGCCGCGAGCCACCGAACCGTGAAGCGAACCAGCAACTGGCCGAACGATCATCAGGAGGCACAGATGACGAACGCGAACTCCGGTGCACAGCAACCGGTGTCATTCGAGAAACTCGCTCCCGATCCCGACTCCCCCGAGGGACGGTCGGTGTTGCACAAGGCGATCGGCGCTTCCGCCATCGGCAACGCCACGGAGTGGTATGACTACGGCGTCTACGCCGCGGCGGCTGCGTATTTGACGCACGCGTTCTTCCCCGGTGACCTCGGGTCGATCGGCACCATGCTGGGCTTCGCAATTTCCTTCGTCCTGCGCCCACTGGGCGGCATGATCTGGGGACCGATCGGCGACCGCATCGGCCGCAAGGCCGTGCTGGCGATGACCATCCTGCTGATCTCCGGTGCTACGGCTCTCATCGGGCTGCTGCCGACCCATGCGGTCGCCGGGATCTGGGCGCCCATCCTGTTGATCACGCTCCGCGTCATCCAGGGCTTCTCCACCGGTGGTGAATACGGTGGCGCGGCGACGTTCATGGCCGAGTACGCCCCGGACAAGAAGCGCGGCCGGTACGGCTCGTTCCTGGAGTTCGGTACCCTCGCCGGGTTCAGCGCGGGTACCGCGGTCGTGCTGCTGCTGCAGTTGCTGCTCACCGACGACCAGATGCAGACCTGGGGCTGGCGGATTCCGTTCCTGCTGGCGTTGCCGCTCGGCCTGATCGGGCTCTACCTGCGGTCGCAGATGGAAGACACCCCGGTCTTCCAGGAACTGGAGCAGGAGAACGAGATCACCGGCAGCCCGTGGACGAGGTTCGTCGACCTGCTGACCAACTACTGGCAGCCGATCCTGATCATGTTCGGCATGGTGGTCGCACTGAACGTGGCCAACTACACGCTGCTCGCGTACCAACCGACCTATCTGACGAACACCATCGGACTGTCGGCGGACGCCGGGTCGGTGGTCGTCCTGATCGGCCAGGTGGTGATGATGCTGATGATCCCGATCTGCGGTCGGTGGTCGGATTCCACCGGGCGAAAACCGATGTGGTGGTTCTCGCTTGTCGGCCTGTTCGTGCTCGCGGTCCCGGCCTACTGGCTGATGGGACAGGGATTCGCCTGGGCGGTCGTCGGATTCGTGGTACTGGGGCTGTTGTACATTCCGCAGCTAGCCACCATCTCGGCGACGTTCCCGGCAATGTTCCCGACCCAGGTCCGGTATGCGGGATTCGCGATCTCGTACAACGTGGCGACCGCGGCCTTCGGTGGCACCGCGCCGCTGGTCAACGACGCCGTGGTGGAGGAAACCGGGTGGAATCTCTTCCCCGCTGTCTACATGATGGGTGCCTGTGCGATCGGCATGGTGGCGATGCTGTTCCTCAAGGAGACCGCCGGATGTTCGTTGCGCGGCACCGAGATTCCGGGCAGCGAGAAATCCCTCGCGGAGGTCGGCGGCAAAGCCGCCTAGCGGGAGAGGATCAGCCGAGCAGACGCATCGCCATCACCGCGTACACCCGCGCGGCGGTGACGAGGTCGCCGACCGCGACCGATTCGTCGGGCTGATGGGCCTGGGTGTTGATGTCCCCGGGCCCGAGCACGATGGCCGGAACACCCAGGTCGCGGCTGACGAACCCGCCGTCACAGGCGGCGCTCCATCCGCCGATGTGCGGCGTCACACCGTTGTCGCCCAAGGCATCTGCGGCCGCCGTGACCAGACGATGGGTGGCCGGGGTGGCGAAGCCGGGCATCTCCATCGTCACTCGGACGTCGACGTCGATACCGTCCGAGGCGACCCCCTCCGCATCGATGGTCGCACGGAGCTCGCCAGCGATGGTCTCGGCGTCCTCGTCGGGCATCAGACGCCGGTCGATACCGAGGGAGCAGGTCGGTGCTACCACCGAAATACCTTGGCCACCAGTGATCGTGCCGACATTCCAGGTGCCCGCACCGAGCAGCGCGTCCTGAGTCAGGCCCAGCCTGTCATGGTCGTCGCGGATCAGTGAGATCACCGACGCGGCGGCATTGATCGCGCTGCGCCCATCGGCCGGGCGGCCGGAATGTGCCGCGCGACCGGCGATGTCGACCTCGATATAGGAGGCACCGCGACAGCCGCGGACGACCTGTAGGTGCGTCGGTTCGGCGACGACGCATCCGAGGAAGTCGTGGTCGGAGCGCCGGGTGACGAAGTCGCGGACGCCGATACCGTGCTCCTCCTCGTCGACGGTGCACACCAGCCGGACCGGCCCGGATAGGGCGACACCGTGGGCGGGGGCGTGCTGGAGCGCCGACATCGCCGCGACGACCGCCGCGAGACCGCCCTTCATGTCGGTGGTGCCACGGCCGATCAGCCGATCACCGTCGCGACGGACCCGGTACGGATCGCCGGTCCAGTTGGGGCCCGCCGGTACGACGTCGGAGTGACCGAGGAACATCAACCCAGCGCCGTCACCACCGGGCAGGGTCGCGGTCAGGTTCGGCCGGCCGGGCGCGACCTGGTAGCTATCGGTGTCGAGTCCCGCTGCTGCGCACGCCGCGGTCAGCACCGCGACGGCGGCGTCTTCGGTGCCGCCCGGATTCTCGCTGTCGGCCTCCACCAGCGCGGTCGTCAACCCGGTCAGCGCGTCGGCGGTGATGTGTGCGCACACCGCCTCTTCGGCCTCGGTCAGTCCGGTCGAGTCACTCACCTCACCATCTTCTCAAGACTGACCCGGAGCCGCCGGATACCTTCGTCGATCCGGTCCGGGGTGCTCGACGCGAAGCACAGCCGCAGCGCGTTGCGGAACCGGCCGCCGGGTGACAGGGCGGGACCGGGGATGAACGCGACCCCGTCGGCCAGCGCCACCTCGAAGAGTTCCCGCGTATCGATCTCCGCGAATTCGTCTCGCAGCGTGAGCCAGAGGAAGAAGCCACCCTCCGGGTCGGTGGTGTCGACCCGATGGCCCAGGTGGGTACGGATCGATGTCAGCATCGCCTCCTTGCGGTCGCGGTAGAGGGTACGCAGGCCGGCGAGATGGTCTTCCAGACCGCCGCGGGCAATGTACTCGGCGACGATGTGCTGATTAGGGACGTTCGTACAGGTGTCCATCGCCTGCTTGCCGTTGATGAGCAGTTGCCGCAGTGACGGGTCGGCATCGACCCAGCCGACCCGCCAGCCGGGCGCCAGGATCTTGGAGAAGGTGCGCACCGAAAAGATCAGCGGGTCACCGGGACTCAGCGTCTGGAAGGTCGGGATATCGGTGCCGGAGAAGCGCAGCAGGCCGTACGGGTCGTCGTCGATGACGACCGCGCCCCACTGATGGGCCAGGCGCAGCAGTTCACGACGCCGCTCCTCCGACATCGTCACGCCGGACGGGTTCTGGAACGTGGGGATGGTGTAGATCGCCTTCGGGGTCCGCCGGGTGCGGGCCACCAGGTCGGTCAGGGTGTCGATCTGCATGCCCTCGTCGTCGACCGGCACCTCCAGTAGCTCCGCACCGTAGGACAGTGCGGTGGCACTACCGTTGGTGTACGTCGGTGACTCGACGACCACCAGGTCACCGGGGTCCACGAAGAGCTTGTTCGCCAGATCCAGGCCCTGCATGCCGCCGGTGGTGATGACCAGTCGTTCGTGACTCGACGGATCCGGCGTCGTCGCCAGGTAGTCGACGAGCAACTGCAGCAGCCGCGGCTCGCCCTCGGTGGCGCCGTAGGTGAACGACGAGCTGTCCAGGATCTCGCCGGCGATCCGCCGGAACTCGTCGGACGGCACCGCCTCGTCGGCCGGCGATCCCATGGCGAACCGTACGATGTCGTGGGTTTGGGCCGCCAGCAGCGATGTCGACGAGTCGATCATCGAACCGACCAGGTCCTTGGCGCGACCCGCTAGGGGTAGCGTCGGCGCCCCGTGGCGCAACTCGTGCATCTCGCCGACCGTGGTCATGATGCTCACCTCACTTTCTGTGCTGGGTTGCCCCTGTGCTCGGTTGTTCCTGTGCGGTTCTCGCTGGGCATCGGTCCCGGTTGGATCGCGCCTGGCCTTACTTGCGGATCAGCTCACGCGGAAATGACGTGAAGGTCTCCACGCCGGTCGGGCTCACCCGCACGGACTCCGACAGCTCGAATCCGTAGTCGTCCATCCACATTCCGCACACGATGTGGAAGGTCATATTGGTCTCCAGGATCGTCTCGTCCTCGGTGCGGATGCTGATGGTGCGCTCGCCCCAGTCCGGCGGATACCCGATACCGATCGAATAGCCAAGGCGGGACGGCTTTTCCAGTCCGTACTTGGCCAGGGTCCAATTCCAGGTGGACGCCAGCTCACGGGTCGCGACACCCGGCCGGATCGCGTCGAGCACATTGTTCAGGCCTTCGGCGGTTGCCTTGGCGACATAGTCGAGATCCTTGCACGGGGTACCGAGTGACACGGTCCGGGCGAGCGGGCAGTGATACCGGTTATGGGCGCCGGTCAATTCGATGACGACCGCCTCGTTGTCGCCGAAGGTGCCCTGATGCCACGTCAGATGCGGCGTATCGGCGGCCGGACCGGTCGGCAGCAGCGGCACGATCGCCGGGTAGTCCCCGCCGAAGTCGTCGGTGCCGGTGATCTGTGCCTGCGAAATCGCCGCCGCGGCATCGCATTGCCGCACGCCGACGTCGATGGTGTCGATCGCCGCTCGCATCGCCTCCGAGCACACCATCCCGGCCTGGCGCATGAGTTGTACTTCGGCGTCGGACTTCACCGACCGCACCCAGTTGACCAGCTCGAAGTTGTCCACCAGCTTCCACTCCGGGATGGCGTTGTACAGCGCGCGATATGCCTTGGGGGAGAAGTAGTGCGAATCCATCTCCAGACCGACCGAACCGGCCCGGGAAGCGGGCGCGATCTGGTGGCGCTGCCGCAACGCCCACGCCACCCAGTCGAACGGGTGCACATGTGGACGGTGCACATAGCTCTCCGGGTAGCCGACGATCTGGTCGGAGTGCAGCCACGTCGTCCGGTGTGCCCCATGGGCGTCCATCTCCCGGGCGAAGAACACCATGTCCCCGTCGATGGGCACGAACAGCATCTGCGGGGTGTAGAACGACCACGCGTTGTACCCGATCAGGTAGAAGATGTTGGCCGGGTCGGTGACGATGATCGCTGAGAGCCCCTGTCGGTCCATGAGTTCCCGCTCGCGGGCCAGCCGCTGCTCGTACTCGGCATCGCTGAAGAGTTGTGCGCCAAGGTACATCTAACGCCTCCGGATCGGGGTCGACGTGTATTTGACGTCCAGGAACTCGTCGATACCGAGCCGCCCGCCCTCCCGACCGAGCCCGGATTCCTTGATCCCGCCGAAGGGGGCCACCGGGTTGGACACCAGACCGGTGTTGACGCCGACCATGCCGACCTGCAGGCCCGCCGAGAGATACTGCACCCGGTCGACGTCGCGGCTGCATACGTAGCCGACGAGGCCCCACGGGGTGGCATTCGCCATCTCAAGCACCTCGTCATCGTCGGCGTCGGTCGATGCTCCCGACTCCGCACCGAACGGCACGATCGCGGCCACCGGGCCGAAGATCTCGGTGTGCATGAGGTCGCTGTCGACCGCCACGTCGGTCAGCACGGTCGGCGGGTAGAAGTAGCCGGGTCCGTCGATACGGGCACCACCTGCCCGTACCACCGCGCCGCGGCCGACCGCATCATCGACGAGGTCGGACACCTTGGCGACCGCCTTCTCCTCCACGAGCGGGCCCACTTCGTTGCCGATGGCGCCGTCGCCGACCGACAGCTCGCCCATGCGAGCCGTGAGGCGCTCGGCAAAGTCGTCGATGACGCTGCGGTGCACGAAGATTCGGTTGGCGGCGGTGCACGCCTGGCCGATATTGCGCATCTTGGCCACCATCAGCGCATCGACGGCGCGATCCAGGTCGGCGTCCGCACACACGATGAACGGGGCATTGCCGCCGAGCTCCATCGACGTGCGCATCACGGTGTCCGCCGCCTGCGCCAGCAGGCGTTTACCGACCGCGGTCGATCCGGTGAAACTGATCTTGCGGGCGAGGCCGGACTGCATCCAGGTGCCGACGACGCCGGCCGGGTCGGTGGTGGTGACGACGTTGAGGACACCGTCGGGGAGTCCGGCGTCGCGCAGGATGGTGGTGAGCAGGAGTGCGGTGAGCGGGGTCAGCTCGGCCGGTTTGAATACCATCGTGCAGCCGGCGGCGATTGCCGGGCCGATCTTGCGGGTGCCCATGGCGAGCGGAAAGTTCCACGGGGTGACCAGGATGCACGGCCCCACCGGCTGCCGGGTCACCACGATGCGGTTGCCGCCGTCCCCGGTGACCGTCGCGTCGCCGCCGATCCGCACCGCCTCCTCGGCGAACCAGCGGAAGAACTCGGCCCCGTAGGTGACTTCGCCGCGCGCTTCGGGTAGCGGTTTACCCATCTCCGCGGTCATCACCGCGGCGAGGTCGTCGGCCCGGTCCAGCACGAGTTGATACGCGCGGTAGAGGATTTCGCTGCGTTCGCGGGGACTGGTGGTAGCCCACTCGGCTTGCTGCGCCGCGGCCGAGCGGATCGCGGCGAGTGCGTCGTCGGCACCGGCGTCGGCCACGTGGGCGATCACGTCACCGGTCGCCGGATTCTCCACGTCGAAGCGGTCGCCGGAGAGTGCCGGCCGCCATTCGCCGTCGATCAGTAGGTCGGTGGGTATCCGAGCGATCAGGTCACCGACCCGGGCGTGGTGGCGACGGTCGGGGAGTGAGGTGGGGGCGGTCACGTCGATGCTCCTTCGGAATCGGTTGCCGGTGTCGGTGCGGGTGGGTCGGTGGCCGGCGCCCAGGATCGGGCGTCGGCGAGTAGTTCGGCGAGATGCACACCGCGACTGTGGAGTTGCGGTTCTGTCGCGGCGAGGTGCTCGACCGACATGGCGCAGCTGAAGCCGTCGGTGACGACCGGGGCGGTGGGATCGGCCCGGAGTGCCGGCGCCATCGACTGCTCGGCGACCGCGACGGCGACGTCGTAGTGGCCGCGCTCGAACCCGAAATTGCCGGCGACTCCGCAACATCCGTCCGCGGTGCGCACGGCCACGCCGAGGCGTTCCAGCACTGATCGGCCGGTGGTGGCACCGAAGGTCGCATACTCGTGGCAGTGCGTCTGGAGGGTCACCCGGTCGGGGATGGCTGCGGGCCGCCAACCGGCGTCGAGTAACTCGGGCAGATGGGCGGCGAAGCTGCGTACCCGGGCCGCGACGCGTCGTGCCGCCGGGGTGTCGAGCAGATCCGGCAGGTCGGTGCGCAGGGCCGCCGCGCAGCTCGGTTCGGCGACGACGATCGGCGTCTCGGTGCCGTCGTCGAGCGCATCAGCTGTGGCGGACAGCACTTTTCGTGCCCGGTCGAGTTGTCCGGTGGAGATCCAGGTGAGCCCGCAGCACACGTCGTCGACGGATCCGACATCGGCGCCGGCGCCGCCCAGGATGCGGGCCGCCGCCGCGGCGACGGCGGGCCGGAACGCGCGGGTGAACGAGTCGACGACCAGCACGACGTCGCTGGTCGCGGTGCGCGGCGGTAGTGCCGTCAGGTGGGTGCGCCGATCGCGCCGAGACGCCAACCGCGGCATCGTGCGTCGCGGATCGAGGCCGGCGGCACGGGCGGCGACGCCGGCGAGGGGCGAATCCAGCACCCGGTTGACCATGGGGGCGAGCGCGGTCGCGGCGGGTAGCCACGCGGGCATCCAACCCAGTGAGTAGTGCGACCGGGGCCGGAGTCGCCGCCGGTAGTGGTGGTGCAGAAACTCCGACTTGTAGGTCGCCATGTCCACCCCGGTCGGACAGTCCGACGAGCAGGCCTTGCAGGACAGGCACAGATCGAGAGCGTCGGTGACATCGGCGGACCGCCAGCCGGCGTCGGCGGTCGGCGCGGTGCGCAGCATATCCTGCAGCACGCGAGCACGGCCGCGGGTGGAGTCCTTCTCGTCGCGGGTGGCGCGATAGCTCGGGCACATCACTCCGCCGGTCGACGTCCGGCAGCGACCGACGCCGATACAGCCCTGCACGGCGCGCACGAACGGATCGGTGCCTGCGTCGCCGTCCGGGCTGGCGATGTCGGCGTCGGCGTCGCCGGTGGGGTCGGCGTGTCCGTATCGGAAAGCGGTGTGCCACCGACGGTTCGGCACGCCGTCGAGCGCGAGGTCGGCGGTGATCGGCGGCGGGTCGGTGATGCCCGCCGGATTCAGCCTGCCCGCCGGATCCCAGATGCGTTTGAACTCGGCGAATACCGCGCGCATCTCGGGCGAGTACATGATCGGCAGCAGTGCCGACCGTGCACGGCCGTCGCCGTGCTCCCCGGAGAGTGAACCGCCGTGCCGCACCACGAGTTTGGCGGCCTCGGTGCAGAATCGCTCCATCACCGTGCGGCCCTGCGGCGACCGCAGATCGAAGGTGATGCGGACGTGCATACACCCGGCGCCGAAGTGTCCGTACATCACGCCGGTCAGGTGGTAGCGGTCCATGAGGTCGGTGAAGTCGTCGAGGTAGCCGGCGAGCCGGTCGGGGGCCACGGCGGCGTCCTCCCACCCGGGCCACGACTCGTAGCCGGTGTCCCCGTCCGGGCCGACCAGCCGTGCCGATAGACCGGCGCCGTCTTCCCGAACGCGCCACAGGGCGGCACGTCGGGCCGGATCGTCGACCAGGGTGGCGTCGATCATCCGGCCCTGCGCCCGCAGTTCGGCGAGCAGCGCAATCGCGGTGGCTGCTGTGCCGGGGGCGGAATCGGATGGGGCACTGGATTTGTCGGTGACGTCGATCGGAGTGCTAGCGGTGCTGTGCTCGTCGACATCGATGAACAGCCACGCCGCACCGTCCGGCAGGCCGGCGACGGTGTCGGGTCCGCGCCGTGCGGCCATGGTGTCGACGATCGCGCGGTCGACGCCTTCCACCGCGGACGGTGCGAACGGCAGGATGGCCGGGACGTCGCGCGCGGCGTCGACCACCGAGGGATAGCCGACACAGACGAGCAGCGACGACGTGGGTGCGGGCACCAGGCGCACCCGCGCGGACACCACGATCGCGCAGGTGCCCTCGCTGCCGACGAGGGCACGCGCCACGTCGAAACCGTTCTCCGGCAAGAGGTGTGCCAGGTGATATCCGGACACCTGCCGCGGGATGGTCGCGAGCTCGGTGCGCAATGCGGCCAGGTGTCCGGCGGCGAGGTCGCGCATGGCGGCGGTCATCTCGTCGGCGCGGCGGCTGGCGGCCGCGTCGTCGGGGTCGGTGGCGGACAATCCGGTGCGAGTTGCGGTGAGGCACAGCCCGTCCGCGGTGACAAGGGAAAGTTCCTCGACATGTTCGGTGGTACGACCGTACCGAACCGAGTGATTGCCGCACGCGTCGTTGCCGATCGCGCCGCCCAGCGTGGCACGCGACGCCGACGACGGGTCGGGAGCGAAGGTGAGCGCACCGCCGGTGGCTTGGCGCACCTGTCGCGCAAGACTGGTGAGGACGACGCCGGTGTCGGCGACCGCGGTGGCGGAGTCGACGTCGACCTCCCGCACCCGGTTGAGGTGCCGGGAGAAGTCGAGGACCACGCCGCGGCCGATGGCGTTGCCCGCCATCGACGTTCCGCCACCGCGGGCGACGAGTGGCACGCCCTGCCGGTGGCATGCGCGCGCGGTGTCGGCGACCTCACTGGCCGTCCGGGGGAAGACCACGGCGAGCGGACGGACGCGATAGTTCGAGGCGTCGTAGGAGTATTCGGACAGTCGGCGCGGTGTGTCGTCGACCTGCAGGCCGAGTTCGGTGAGCGCCGCGACGATGGCGGAGGATGCGGACCGCATCGACGGCACCGCCGTCAGCCGCTCGTGACGTCGGCCAGGGCGGCGGCGAAACGCGCGACGCCGGTGTCGATCTCGTCGGCGGTGACGACGAGGGCGGGGATCAGCCGGACGACGTTTCCGGCGGGTCCGCAGGTGAGCGTGAGTAGGCCATGCCCGGTGGTCGCCTGCTGGACCGCCAGTGCGGTGCCGGGATTCGGGACGGGAGCGCCGGTCGGGTCGGTCTCGCCCGGGCGGACGAACTCGATGCCGATCATCAGCCCGAGCCCCCGGACGTCGCCGACCTCGGCGACACCGGCGGTGGCGGAACGGATTCCGGCGAGCAACTGATCACCGCGCACCCGGGCATTCTCGACGAGACCCTCGTCGGCGATGACGTCCATGGTCGCGATCGCGGCGGCCGCGGCGACCGCGTTCCCGCCGTAGGTGCCGCCCTGAGATCCCGGCCATGCCTTACTCATCAGCGCCTCCGGCGCGGCGATCGCCGAAATCGGGAACCCGGACGCGAGGCCCTTGGCGGTGATGAGGATGTCCGGCACGAGACCGTCGGTGTGCTGGTGACCCCAGAACCGGCCGGTGCGGCCGAAGCCGGCCTGCACCTCGTCCAGGACGAGCAGGATGCCGTGCCGGTCGGCGCGCTCGCGGAGGCCGGCGAGAAAACGCGGCGGTGTCGGCAGGTAGCCGCCGTCGCCGAGGACGGGTTCGATCAGGAATGCGGCGGTGTCGTTGGGGGCGACCCGAGAGGCGAGCAGGTAGTCCAGCTCGCGCAGGGCGAAGTCGACCGCGGTGTCGACATCCCAGCCGTATCGGTAGGCGTACGGGAAGGACGACATGTGCACGCCGCCCATCAGCGGTGAGAAGCCCGCGGAGAATCGGGTGCCCGCGGTGGTCAGGCTCGCGGCGGCGACGGTGCGACCGTGGAAACCGCCTTGGAAGACCACGATATTCGGCCGCCCGGTCGCCATCCGGGCGAGCCGGACCGCCGCCTCGACCGCCTCCGATCCCGAGTTGGCGTAGAACACCGAGTCCAGTCCCGGTGGCAGCACCCCGCCGAGTTTCTCGGTCAGTTCCAGCAGCGGCCGGTGCATCACCGTCGTGTACTGGGCGTGGATCACCGAGGCGCACTGCTCCTGCGCGGCGGCGACGACCCTCGGGTGGCAATGTCCGGTGCTGGTGACCCCGATGCCGGTGGTGAAGTCGAGGTAGGTCCGGCCGTCGGTGCCGTGGATCCACGATCCCTGCGCGTGGTCGACGACGACCGGCGTCGCCTGTTTGAGGATGGGGCTGAGCGATGCGGCCCGACCGGCGCCGGGGGTTGCTGCCGCGTCGGGGCCGGCGGGGACGGAGGACGTTTCGGCGACGCTCATGCGTACACCGTGACGCCAGGTCGTCGGATTGTCAACAATTCGACATTGTGGCTGGCCGGCGCGATGCCCGCGGCCACCGACCGAACGTGGACCGGGAGCCGGGCGAGGGACATGGCGCCGACCGTAGCGCGGACGGCGGCCGCCGGGCCCGAATCCGGGGAGGATCGAGCACGGCAGACCGCCGGGTACGCGCGCGACGGTACGGGCGACGTCAGTCCTCGACGGCGGTCCACACCCCGAGGACGTTGCCCGCCGGATCCCGGAAGTGGAAACGCCGCCCACCCGGGAAGCCGAACGCCGGCACGACGATCTGTCCGCCGGCGGCGATCACCGCCTCCTCGCTCGCCGCGAGGTCGTCGGAATAGAGCTGCACCAGCGGGCCGCCGGGTCCGCCCGGTTGCCCGGGATTGAGACCACCGACCTCACCCTCGCCGTTGGGGTTGCGGATACCGGCGTACTGGCCGCCGTAGTCGTTGAACGTCCAGCCGAAAGCCCGCTCGTAGAAGGCGACCGACGCGGGCAGGTCGTCGGTGTTGATCTCGATGTAGTCGATGGTGTGGTGGCGTGGGGTTGTGGTCATGCCGGCACGGTAGCCCCGGCCACCGACAACGTGGATCGAGCGACAACCGGGACCGAGCGAGGTCCCGGCCGAGCGACAACCGGGATCGCATCGACCCACGCACCGGCCGCCGCGACCTCAGGAGTCGGGCAGCGCCGTGCCCAGATCGGTGAGGGCGGCGAGCACCTCCCGCCAGCGGTCGGTGCCGAGCCGTTCGGCGATCTCGTCCGCGGCCGCCCGATGCGCCGGGTCGATGCGGCGAACCGCGGCCAGTCCGGCGTCGGTCGCGACGACCAGTTTCGCGCGCGCGTGGTCGGGGTTCGGCCGGTACTCGACCAGCCCGTCGGCGGCGAGCTGATCGGCGGTGCGCTGCACACTCTGCCGGGTGATGCCCATCGCGCGGGCGATGCCGGAGACGGTGAGCGGCGTGTGCAGCACCGCCCCCAGCACCTGCCAGCGGGTCGCGGTCAGTCCGGCCGTCGCGGCGAGCCGCTCCGCCAGGGTTAGCATCTCGCCGTTGAGCCGGAACACCGTCAGCGCGGTGTCGGAGAGTAGGTCCTGCGGGCGATCGGTATGGCCGCTGTCCTCGCGGTCCGCGGCCGTCCGCCCCGCGCGTTGGCCGGCGGGAGCCGTCGCGGGTGCGGAATCCCGTTCAGGCATCGGTGGATTCGTCCCCGGTGGATTCGACCAGTGCGTAGAAGCCCGACGGATCCTGGTCGTGATACAGCCGGTACCAGGCGTCCAGGACCGGGGGCGCGTAGAGGTCGAGGGCGCCGAAGATTTCCCGGGCGAAGTCGACGGGTGCGATCGCGCCCGCGGTGATGACACCGCGATCGGTCACCGCCGCAGCGTCGACATAGTGGTCACCGCCCGCATAACCGGTCGCGGCGAGTTCTTCGGCGGCGTTGCCGGTATGCGCGCGGTCGTCGAGCAACCCCGCGCGGGCGAGGCCGACCGTGCCGCCGCAGATCGCGGCGACCGGCACACCCGCGTCGGCCCACCGACGGGCGGCCTCGGCGAATGCCGTGTTCTGCGTCTCCCAGGTCTGTGCGCCGGGCAGGATCAGCATCGCGCTGTCGGCCGGGTCGACATCGGCGAGCGTGAGGTCCGGAACGATCCGGATGCCGCCCATCGTCGTGATCGGCTCGCTGGTCTCGGCCACCGTGACGATGCGGAATTCACCTGGCGTGCGCTGGAACTCCGGGTTGTTGATGCCGGCGGCGGCGTATCCGTACTCCCAGTCGGCAAGGGTGTCGTACACGGCGAGATGGATGGTGTGCATCGGGTTGCTCCTTCGGTTCGGGTATTCCGGCGAATCAACGATCTGACAGAAGACTGTCATAATGACAGCAGACTGTCAAATATGTCTGCGGTTACCGTGGGGGTCATGGCAGCCGACGCTCCGCCCGATGGCACGACGCGACCGGTCGTCGCCCTCCTCGGTGCCCCCGACGTTCCGCCGCCCACCAATCTCGACGCGTGGGCCGAGCTCGCCACGATCCGGCCGTGCACGACCGACGACCTGGGTGATGCACTGACCGGTGCCGACGTGCTGGTGGTGTGGGACTTCTTCTCCGGGGCGCTGCGGGATCACTGGGGTGCGGCAACGGACTCGCTGCGGTGGGTGCACGTCTGCGCCGCCGGTGTCGACGCACTGCTGTTCGACGAGCTGACCGACTCCGACATCGTCGTCACCAACGCGCACGGCGCCTTCGACCGGCCCATCGCCGAGTTCGTGCTCGCGTCGATCCTGGCCCGGGACAAGCGATTACACGAGTCTCGACGGCTACAGCGGGACCGCGAGTGGCGGCACCGGGAGACGGTACGGACCACCGGGACGTCGGCTCTGGTGATCGGCACCGGCGGCATCGGGCGGGAAACCGCGCGGCTGCTGCGGGCGGTCGGCATCCGCGTGACCGGTGCCGGCCGGACACCGCGCGCCGACGACCCCGACTTCGGCGTCGTCCGCGACACCGGCGAGCTGGCCGACTACATCGGCGAGTTCGACACCGTCGTGGCGATCGCGCCGCTCACGCCGCAGACCGACGGGATGCTCTCGGCGAACGTGCTGGCCGCGATGAAGCCCGATGCGCACCTGGTCAACGTCGGCCGTGGCCGGCTCGTTGACGAGGCCGCGCTGGTGGACGCACTGCGGGATGGCCCGGTCGGTGCGGCGTCGCTGGACGTCTTCGTGGACGAACCGCTGCCGGCGGACAGCCCGCTGTGGAGCATGGAGCAGGTGGCGATCTCGCCGCATATGAGCGGCGATGTCGTCGGCTGGCGTGACGTACTGGCCGATCAGGTGCTCGACAACCTGCGCCGATACCGCGCAGCCCGGCCCGGCGAGCTGTCCTCGACGCTGCGCAACGTCGTCGACAAGGCCCGCGGCTATGTCGCACCGCGGGTCGTGCGGGGTGGATCGCCGCCGGCCTGAAGTAGTCTGTAGCGCGATGACCATCGTGTACTTCCTGATCGCCGCCGTGGCGCTGGCCGGCGCGGTGGCGCTGTTGTGGCTGGACCGGCAGCGCACCTCCGTGGCGCGACACCGGCGGGCCGTCTGGGGTGATACCCACGACTTCACATTCCGGGACTCGGACACCAAGCTGCGCAAGGTGTTTCGTCGGGCAACGATGAACGCGCCGGAGAGTGCGGTGGTGCGGGACGTCGCCTACGGGCACTACGACGGGGCGGAGGCCGTCGTCTTCGACCTCGCCGACACCGCCACCGTGATCGCGGTCCGGCGGTCATCCCCGTCGAACGTGATCGTCGACCTGCGCCACGAGGATGTGCTGGCGCCGGCCGAGGAGGACGTGGAACTCCTCGGCGCGATGGGCCCGCGGGTGATGTTCACCAACAACCTCGACGTCGGGCGCCGGGTCTGCGACCGCCGGATGGTGGCCCTGGCGAACAATGCGCCGAGCTACGTCGAGGTGCTGTGGAACGAGGGCAACTGGGCGTTGGGCTCGATGCCGCCGACCAATGACCCGGCCGAACTCGACGCGGGCCTCGAGGTCGTGCGACGCTTCGCCGACCTGCTGCGGGTGCTACCGCCGCTGCGCGATCCGCAGGACGCGCCCGATCCCCGCGATCCGCACGGCCCGACCCGGGCCGAACTGGCCGACGAGAAGACCGAGTCCCTGCGCGACAAGAATCGTCGCGCGGCACTCGCCGAGCAGACCGGTCGGGGCATGACGCCCATGCCGGTTCGAGGTCACCGCGACGAGCCGCCGGCGGAGCGCCGCACCCGGCATCGCCGCGACTGAGAGGAGTCGCAGTCGTGTCCGCATCGTCCGCGCCGCGCGAATCGGCCGCGAGTGAGTCGCCCGCAGGTCGGGAATCGCCCACGGTGAATGCCGACGACCGGGCGGCGCTGGCCGCCCTGGTGAGCGATCTCTCCGTGGTGCACGGTCGGGTCACGCTCTCGTCCGGCAAGGAGGCCGACTATTACGTCGACCTGCGTCGCGCGACGCTTCAGCACCAGGCAGCACCGCTGATCGGGCGGCTGATGCGGGAGCTGACCGCCGACTGGGACTTCGACGCCGTCGGTGGCCTGACGCTCGGCGCCGACCCGGTCGCCACCGCGATGATGCATGCGCCGGGGCGGCCGATCGACGCCTTCGTCGTGCGCAAGGCGGCCAAGACACACGGGATGCAGCGGCGCATCGAGGGCGCCGACATGGCCGGTCGCCGGGTGCTGGTGGTCGAGGACACCAGCACGACTGGCGGTTCGCCGTCCGAGGCGGTCCGCGCCGCACGTGAGGCGGGTGCGGAGGTCGTCGGGGTGGCCACCGTAGTGGATCGCGCCACCGGCGCCGGCGACGTGATCGCCGAACTGGGCGTGCCGTACCGATCGCTGCTGGGGCTCGCCGACCTCGGGCTGGCCTGAGCCGGGTCGGCGATGGCCGAGACGACGTCGCAGGACGGCGCTGCCGGTGCGGAGACCGGGCCCACCGAATGGCAGCCGCAGACGGCGGTGGTTGGCGTGGGGCCCTGGTCGGCCGAACAGGACGAACCGCCACCGGACGATCCGCGCTACGACCCGGAGCTGCTCGCGCAGGGTGACACCCGCAATGTCGTGGACGCCTACCGGTACTGGACACGGGAAGCGATCGTCGCCGACATCGACGCACGCAGGCACCCGTTTCACGTCGCGATCGAGAACTTCGCCCACGACGCGAATATCGGCACCGTGGTGCGCACCGCCAACGCGTTCGCGGCCGCGGCCGTGCACATCGTCGGTCGCCGGCGGTGGAACCGGCGCGGCGCCATGGTCACCGACCGCTATCAGCACCTGGAGCATCACGCGACGGTGGCGGACCTGATTTCCTGGGCGCGCGAACGGAATATCGCCGTGGTCGCGGTGGACAACACGCCCGGTGCGGTGCCGCTGGAGACCGTCGACCTGCCACGGAAATGCGTGCTGCTCTTCGGACAGGAGGGGCCCGGGGTCAGCCCGGACGCGCAGGAGCGTGCCGACCTGACCGTCTCGATCGCCCAGTTCGGGTCCACCCGCAGCATCAACGCGGGTGTCGCCGCGGGGATCGCCATGCACACCTGGATTCGTCAGCACGCCGACCTCGGCAGCGCGTGGTAGAGAAGGACACGTGACGGCTACGGGTACCTGACCGCGTCCGAGCACGGCGCACCCCTCGCCGCGGTGCTGGCGCGCGGTGACGGGCGGCCGCGGGTCTACCGCGTGGAGCCGACCGGCGTGATCGAAGACGACCCGAACGTCACCGACAAGCGATTCCCCGGCAACCCGACCCGCTCGTATCGGACGACGCAGCCGCTGCGTGTCGTCGCGGAGGTCGTCGACTGGGAGCCGCCGCCGGCAGAGCAGGTGCGGCACATTCGGGCCCGCATGGGGGAGCTGACCGAACTCGGCATCGAGGCGATGGACGACTGAGCTGCGGCCGCCGCGGCTACAGCCACGCCGGCGCGCGAACCCCGGTCGGCATGTCCACACCGCTGCTGCTGCGGCCGCACATCCAGCCGACCAGTGCGGCCGTCGATCCGTTCACCGAGTCCCGCTCCCCCTCGAACTGAGGGTCGACGTCCACGAGACCGGCGAATCCCGAGCCGGCCTCCGCGCTGGAGTCCGCCGGGCCGAGGCCGAACAGCACCGGGTCGGTGGTGCGCAGTCGCAGCCGTTCGCCGGCCCCGCGACGCCGCCAGGCGCTCAGCACGTCGCCGAAGAGGTCGGCGACGACGGGCCCGGGGAAGTCGTCGAAGGTCGCGCCGGTATTGAGGTCGACGGTGTGGATCCACACCTCACGGCTGCGCATCCACACCGCTTCCGCGGCCGGCACGTTGCGACCCTGCGCGGTTCGCACCTGCACGCTCCACCCCTCCTTGGGCAGCCTCGCCCACTGGTCGGCGAGCCGTGCGGCGGTGCGGTGGAACAGGTCGCGCAGATACTCGGCGGGAAGTGTCGCGCCGTAGTCGATCTCGCGGTTGCGCGCCTCCGGTGACGAGTACATCGGCGTCTCGACCCCGGTGGCCGCCCAGGACATCAGGTTGCCCAGGGCGACGGCGTTGTAGCCGAGGTGGGCGAGCAGGTGTCGTCGAGACCAGCCCGGCAGCAGCGACGCGTCCTCCAGGTCGGCGTCCGTGAGAGAGTCGAGATGACTTGCCAGCCAGTCGGTTCCGTCACGGACGATCGCCAGCCGAGAGTCCAGGGGAAGTTCGCGGAATGCCACGGGGCCGTAACCGGTGTCTGGTCGGGGCGGAGGTGCGGTCTTCGTGGGCATGGTGCTACTTGACCACCGTGGTGTTGCGGACGGCACCCAAACCGCCGATCCGGATCTCCACGGTGTCCCCGTCGGCGATGTAGCGGGCCGGCGTCCGGGCGTGCCCGACACCGCCGGTCGTCCCGGTGATCACCACGTCACCCGGATTGAGGGTGACGATGTGGGAGATGTAGTCGACGAGCTCGGCGGGACCGAAAACGAGGTCGTCGGTGGTCGCGCTCTGCATGACCTCACCGTTGAGCCGGGTCTCGATCGGCGTTCCCAGTTGATAGTCGGTGTCCAGCCACGGTCCGAAGCCGCTGGTCTTGTCGAAGTTCTTGCCCTGGTCCCACTGCGGCGAGCGGTACTGGTAGTCACGCATCGTGTAGTCGTTGATGACGCTGTACCCGGCGATGTGCGCCGCCGCATCGCCCGCGGGCACGCGGTACGCGGTGCGGCCGATCACGAAGGCCAGCTCGGCCTCCCAATCCAGCTGGGCGGCAGCGTAATCCGGTACGACGACATCGTCGTACGGGCCCGCCAGGGCATCCGCGACCTTCACGAACAGGGTGGGATGGGTCGGCATCTCCCGTCCCATCTCGGCGATGTGGGTCGCGTAGTTCAGCCCGACGCAGAAGATCTTGCCCGGGGTGGGCACGACGGGTGCGTAGTCGGCGTCGGCGAGGTCGATGACCGGCCCGGCGGCGTTCGCGGCGAGATCCTGCCAGTTCTCGGCACGCAGCAGGGCGCCGACGTCGGCGTACCCGTCGATGACGGTGGCGGTACCGCGATCGGCCGGCTGTGTGTCGGTCGAGTCGGTTGCGGCGGACGGATCAACGCGGGTCGGATCAACGCGGGCGGCGACGGTGCCGCCGGTCAACCGGAGGGTGGCAAGTTTCATGGGGGTACTCCTGGAGAGGCGGTGAGGTGACGAGGTGGTGCGGGGACGAGGTGACGCGGGCGAACCGGCGAGGCCGGCCGGTCGGATCAGCGACGGTGGTCGAGCGGGCGGTGAAAGTGCAGACGCTCCATGACCGGAGCATCGGAGAAGGCGAAAAGATCGATACCGGAAGCTGTTTCGGGCGGGGTGCCGAGGTCGCCGGTGCTCTTGCTGCTGCCGGCGGCGCCCTCGGTGCGTCCGGTGATCGACCACGGCACCCAGGACGGCACGACCACCACGTCGCCGACCCGCAGCGGGCGCGGATCGTCGTCGCCGAGCGTGATGGTGCCGCCCCCGGCGAACACCTGGAAGACCGTCGATCCGACGTCGTGGCGGGGGGCGGTGCGGGCGTCGGGCAGGATGCGGTGGAACTCGGCGCGGATGGTCGGCAGCACGTCGCCGCCGGTGGTCGGATTGGTGTAGCGAATCGCGGCGTGGCCGGGCTCCGGAACCGCTGGGTAGCCCTCGTCGGACAGCGAAAGCTGTTCGCGGAGAGCCGCGTCGGTGTGTTCCCAACGGTAGGCGGGGATCGGGGAGCTACTCGTCTCGTCGAGTCCGACCAGCGGCCGCAGTCCCGGATGGGCCCACAGTCGTTCGGCGCGCGAGACGTGCGGCGTCGACATATCGCTGACGCCGTCGCGGCCGACGTCGAAGAAGCCGGTGTCGAGGTGCTGGCTGAGCGGAATGTCCAGACCGTCCAGCCACACCATCGGATCGTCGGTCTCATTGTGATGACCGTGGAAATGCCAGCCCGGTGTCAGCAGCAGGTCGCCGCGGCGCATCGCGACGGGGTCACCGTCCACGACGGTCCACACGCCCTCGCCGTGCAGCACGAACCGGAAGGCGTTCTGGCTGTGCCGATGCTCCGGCGCGGTCTCCCGACCGCCGAGGTACTGGATCGCGGCCCACAGCGTCGGGCTCACGTACGGCCGGCCACCGAGCCCGGGATTCGCCAACGCGATCGCCCGGCGTTCACCGCCGCGTCCGACCGGAACCAGGTCGCCGGCACGTTCGGCCAGCGGCAGCATGTCGGCCCACCGCCAGACGTGCGCGACCGCCGTTGATGCCGGTGTCGTCGGCATCAAGTCGCCGATCTGGGTCCACAGCGGATTGAGATGGGCCTCGGCGAATGCCGCGTACAGCGCGTCGAGTTCCGTGTCCGCCGACGGAGCCGTCCTGAGACCGGCCGGCAGGGGCGAGGAATCGAGGCGACGCGCGGTGCTGGTCATCTGAGGCTCCGGGATGGTGGGGCGATAGGTCTCTACCGCACGACGCTAGAGCGCCCCCGACGTGACTCTGGAGACATTTCTGGACAGCAGAAGTCGCGTGCTGCTACGGGTCGATGTCGGCCACGTCGTGCTCGATGTCACGGACGCAACGCCGGAGCTGTCCGAGTAGCGGACCCCGGGCATGCAGGTCGTACCGGCCAGTGGGCACCGTCACGGTCAACGATCCGATCGCTATGTGACGGCCGTTGTGGATGGCCACCCCAAACGCGGCCACCCCGTATTCGGTCATCTCCCGGTTGATCGCCGCCCCGGCCTCGAGGTCACCCCGCAGCATCGTGCGCAACTCGTCGAACTCCGCGGGTGACAGACGCGGACCGGGCCCCGGGTCGGTGTCGGCCTGGTCCGGCCGGCGGTAGAGCTGGGCCAGCACAGCGTCGTCGAGTTCGGCGAGCAGGACGCGGCCGCCGGCGGTGCGGTGCGCGTCGAGGATCTGTCCCTGCCGATCGCCGATGCGCAGGACGGTCGACGACTCGGTCGACGCCAGGAACCGGATCTGCGTGCCGACCCGGATGATCAGGTTGGTGGTCTCACCCGTCAGCGCGGTGAGCGCCACCATATGCGGCCGTGCCCGATCGGTGAAGGTCCGGGTCCAGCCGTGCCGGGCGGGACCCGCTCCCATGGCCGGGCCCGGGTGGTAGCGACGATGCTCGTCCTGGACGGCGAAGCCGCGGTATGCCAGCATCGCCAGCAGCCGATGCGCCGTGGAGTTGGCGACGCCGAGCTCGGCCGCCGCATCGGACAGGCGGACCGCCCCGACGTCGCGCAGCATCTCCAGCAGGCGCAGGGCGTTGTCCACCGACGTGATGGTGTACGACGGCCGCTCGATGACCCGTTTCTGCATAGAAGAACTTTATTGTGGCGCTATTGTGGTGTCGATCACGGTATCCGGCATGAACTCATCCCTGCCCCCTCGCGCCCCTGGTCGTCCCGGCGTCCGCCCGGGTCGGCGGGATCTGTTGATCGTCGCGCTGTGCTGGCTCTTCGTCGTCTTCGACGGGTACGACCTCATCGTCTACGGCAACGTCATCCCCAGCCTGCAGGACGAGTGGGGGATCAGTGCGTCGACCGCGGGGACCATCGGCAGTCTCGCCTTTCTCGGCATGATGATCGGCGCGGTCCTGGCGGGTCGACTGTCGGATCGGATCGGTCGGAAACGCGCCATCATCGGGTGTGCCGTGGTGCTGTCGGTGTTTACCGCGCTGTGTGCGGTGGCGCCCGGTCCCGAAGCATTCGGGGCGCTGCGCTTCCTCGCTGGGCTCGGCCTGGGCGGCCTGGTACCGACCGCCAATGCGCTTGCCGCAGAACTGGTCCCGGATCGCTGGCGCTCGCCGATCGCGACGCTGATGATGTCCGGGGTGCCGATCGGCGGATCGGCCGCGGCACTGCTCGGAATCCCGGTCATCCCGGCGTGGGGCTGGCAGCCGATGTTCGCCTTCGCCCTCATCCCGCTGTTCGTGCTGGTGCCATTGGCGTGGTGGCTGTTCCCCGACCGGTCGGCGGACGCCGCGACCGCCGCCGACCCCGGCCGCAACGCGCCGCGCGGCTTCGGTGCGGTGCTGGGCGTCGAGTATCGCGGAGTCAGTGTGCTGTTCGCGGTCGCAACGGTGTTCACGCTGTTGGCGTGGTACGGCCTGGGTACCTGGCTGCCGAAACTCATGCAGGGCAACGGGGTGAACCTGGGCGGCGCGCTGACCTTCGCGCTCGCCCTCAACCTCGGTGCCGTCGTCGGGTCGGTGGTGACCGCCTGGGCCGCAACCCGCTTCGGCGCTCTGCGGACGGGTGTCGTCGCCGCGGTCTGCGCCGGCATCGCGCTGCTGTGCCTGCTCGCCTCTCCGTCCACCGGCGTCACCTATGCGATCGTCGTGATCGCCGGCGTCGGCACGCACGGCACCCAATGCCTGGTGATCGCGGCGGTGGCGTCGTTCTATCCCGCCGCGCTGCGTGGCACCGCGCTCGGCTGGACGCTCGGCGTCGGCCGCATCGGGGCGGTCGCCGCCCCGCAGCTCGGGGGCTGGCTCATCGGAGCCGGACTGGGCGCGTCGTCGAACTTCGTGTTGTTCGGCGCCAGCGCGCTGGCCGCGGCGGCCGCATTGGCGGCGGTATCCGTCGGTGTGGCCCGGAGCCGGCCGCGGCCGGTCGCCACGCCGATTGCCGCGGGCGCGACGGGCTAGCGGATCAGGCGCGGCCGTCGCTTTCCGCGGCGGCCTCCTCGACGGTCTCGGGCTGCGCCACCCCGGCCTTCTTGGCGGCCCGGCGACGGCGGTACCACTCGATGAACATCGGGGCCACCGAGAGCACGACGATGAGGATAAAGATCGGCTCGATCAGCTTCTGGACGATCTCGAACCGGCCCAGCCAGTAGCCGAGCAGGGTGATACCGGCGCCCCAGATGATCGCGCCGGTGACGTTGTAGATGACGAAGACGCCGTACCGCATTCGGGCCGCGCCCGCGACGATCGGGGCGAGCGTGCGCACGATCGGGACGAAGCGGGCCAGCATGATGGTGATCGGACCATGCTTCTCGAAGAAGTCGTGCGCCTCGACCAGATAGCGCTCCTTGAGGAACCGAGCGTCGGGTTTGAACATCTCGGTGCCGACGTAGCGGCCGATCCAGTACCCGATCTGGCCGCCGATGATCGCGGCGATCGGGATGAAGACCAACAGTTGCCAAAGGGAGGCGAATTTGTCGATGCCCTCCTTGCCGCCGGCGGCCACGACCATGCCGGCCACGAAGAGCAGCGAGTCGCCCGGGAGCACCGGGAACAGCACGCCCGATTCGATCAGGATCACCAGCAGCAGACCCCAGAAGGCCCAGGCGCCGAAGTACCCGAGCAGGGTCACCGGGTCGAGGAATCCCGGCATCAGTGCGACGTTCGTCGTGGTCTGTTCGAGAGCAGTGCTGATCACGGGACGTCAGAATACCTGGCGAACCTTGGGGTCATTCTCAGGAAAGTCCGATGCGGCCCCGGACGGGGCGGTGAGCTCGGAAGTGGGTGCACACGCTGTGGCGGGGAGGTGCACGCGCTGTGACCGGGCTTGCCATACTGGTCGGGAGTGAACCGACTCGCCCGAAGCGTGAGACCTTACCCGGTTGGAGGACGTGACCCATGCCCATTGCAACCCCCGAGCAGTACGCCGAAATGTTCGCCAAGGCGAAAGAGGGGGGCTACGCCTATCCCGCCATCAACTGCACGTCGTCGTCGACGATCAATGCGGCGATCAAGGGCTTCGCCGACGCCGGTAGCGACGGCATCATCCAGTTCTCCACCGGCGGTGCCGAATTCGGCTCCGGGCAGGGCGTCAAGGACATGGTCACCGGCGCCGTCGCGCTGGCCGAGTTCGCGCATGTCGTCGCCGCGCAGTACGACGTGCTGATCGGGCTGCACACCGACCACTGCCCCAAGGACAAGCTCGACACCTACGTCCGGCCGCTGCTGGCGATCTCGCAGGAGCGGGTGGACAACGGGCAGAACCCGCTGTTCCAGTCGCACATGTGGGACGGCAGCGCGGTGCCGATCGACGAGAACCTGGAGATCGCCCAGGAACTGCTGGCCAAGGCCGCCGCGGCCAAGATCATCCTGGAGATCGAGATCGGCGTGGTCGGCGGTGAGGAAGACGGTGTCGAGGCCGCCATCGACGACAAGCTGTTCACCACCCCGGAGGATTTCGAGAAGACCGTCGATGCGCTCGGTGTCGGCGACAAGGGGAAGTACCTGCTGGCCGCGACCTTCGGCAATGTGCACGGCGTGTACAAGCCGGGCAACGTCAAGCTGCGCCCCGACGTGCTCAAGACCGGCCAGGAGGTCGCGGTCAAGAAGCTGGGTCTCGCCGAGGGATCGAAGCCGTTCGACTTCGTGTTCCACGGCGGTTCCGGCTCGCTGAAGAGCGAGATCGAGGAGTCGCTGAGCTACGGCGTGGTGAAGATGAACGTCGATACCGACACCCAGTACGCCTACACCCGACCGGTCGCCGGCCACATGTTCACCAAGTACGACGGGGTCCTCAAGATCGACGGCGAGGTCGGCAACAAGAAGGACTACGACCCGCGCACCTGGACCAAGCTGGCCGAGGCGAGCATGAGCAACCGCGTCGTCGAGGCGTGTGAAGACCTGAAGTCGGCCGGGAAGGCCGGGTCCTAGGCGGTTCTGGGCTCCGGCCAGCGGCGCCGGCTGCCTCGCGGAAGACGTACCACCGACGCGCCTGCTCCGCGCGTTCGCTCCTGTCGCGACAGGCGCGGATGCGTGGGAGGGGCGCGTCGGTGCGTTTGGGGTCGTGCGCCCGACCGTGCCGTACAGAATCTTCCCCGCTTGGCGCAGTGAGGTGGATAGTGCACGTGGCGGGGCTGTGCGGTGATGTTTCTGTACGCGGGGCGCGGGCGCAGGGTCGTGCGTCGACCGTGCTGTACAGAATCTTCCCCGCTCGGCGCAGTGAGGTGGATAGTGCACGCGGCGTGGCTGTGTGGTGATGTTTCTGTACGCGGGGCGCGGGCGCAGGGTCGTGCGTCGACCGTGCTGTACAGAATCTTCCCCGCTCGGCGCAGTGAGGTGGATAGTGCACGCGGCGGGGCTGTGCGGTGATGTTTCTGTACGCAGGGCGCGGGCGCAGGGTCGTGCGCCGACCGTGCCGTACAGAATCTTCCCCGCTCGGCGCAGTGAGGTGGATAGTGCACGCGGCGTGGCTGTGTGGTGATGTTTCTGTACGCGGGGCGCGGGCGCAGGGCCGCTCAGACGATCAGAGGATCAGCAGCCCGACGAGCACGCCGATCGCGAGAGCCAGCAGGACCAGCGAGGCCACGACGACGGCCGGGTCGATTCGGTGGTGCGTGTGCTGGGGCCGCAGGTCCCGCGAGCTGTGCCGACGGGCCGCCGCGGGCCGGTTGTTGGCCGCCGGGAGCGGACCTGATGGCGGCCGCGCATAGGCGGGTAGCGCGGGCGACGGTGGTGGGGTCGCCGCCCCTGCGCCGACATTCCACGTCGAGGCGGTGTGCTGCGGTCCAGTGTCGTGTGGCCCGGTGCCGTTCGGCCCGGCACCGTACGAGCCGGGACTGGCGGCGCCAGCGCGGTGTGGACTGCTGCCCGATTGCAGCCGCGAACCGCGCGGCGGCGTCGGGATGAAGAGGCGGGCATCCTCTGACGCCGGGATGCGCCGGGTCGGGACGTCGTCAGTCGACTCCGTGGGGTGCGGCATGCGGTCGGTTCGATCGCTGTCGCTGCCGGTCACTGCGGCATGCAGACCTTCCAGTCGTCGCCAGATTTCTGCAGGTTGATCGTCACCAGCTGCGGTTGCTCGGGCTGGCTGGTGCGGAACGCCGTGACCTCGACAACCGCGCGGTCGCCGCCATGGGTCACCTTCGACGCCCGGATGTCGCCGGTGCGCACGAGTTCGTTGCGGCTCTTCTGCGCGTCGTAGATCCGCTGGAACTCGCCGTCGTCGATGGTCGTGTAGTACTGGTTCTCCTGGCCGCAGGTGACGTCGCGCAGGGTCGAGAGGTCGCCTTCGTACAGCGCCGTGGAGTACTTGTCGGCCGCCTTCGCCGCCGCATCGGCGGGCGCGACCGGCCGCAGGTTCAGGTACGCGAACACGCCGCCGACGATGACCGCGATCAGCACGATCGCCGCCACCGCGAGGATGAGCGGTCGCCGACTCTTCCGCGCTCCGGCGGGGCGGTCGGTCGACGTCTCGCGGTCCGATGCGGACGGGATGACCTGCGGCTTGTGCGGTGTCGTCGACCAGCCCTGGGTTCCGGAGGGCTGAGCAGCGGACGGCTGTTTGCCGGCCGGTGAAGCGGTGCTCGTCGAGGCGTCGCTGTCGGGCCTGGTGTCGGGTGCGGCCTTGGTGTCAGCCGATGCCTTGGTGTCGCTATCGGGCCTGGCGTCGCTGTCGGGCTTGGTGTCGGTGTCGGTTTCGTCGGTGTCGCGCCCGGACTTCGCCGCGGCCCCGGCCGCGACGGCGGCGGCGCCTGCCGCGGCCACTCCGGCCCCGGCACCGGCCGCCTTGCGGGTGTCGATGTGCCCGGTCGCCGACTCGTCGGGCGCCGGCTGATCGCCGGTGCGGGTGTCGGTGTCGCGGTCGGCACCGTCGGTTGCATCCGCCGCATCGGCATCGAGGTCCCGGTCAGACTCCTCGATGACGGTCTCGGTGTCCACGACATCGGTCTCGCCGTCGGGTTCGTCGACGATGGTCTCGGTGTCCTCCGTGATGGTGTCGCCGTCCGCGTCGACCGCGAGCGCCGTGTCGTCCTCGGTGACCTCGGCGGCAGCAGTATCACCGGACTCGGCGTCAGCCGATTCGTCGGCCGCCGGTGTCTCCACCACCTCGTCCTCGGCCGTGGCGTCACGGTCGGCGGCATCGACGCTCTCGTCGCCGTTGTCGTCCTTACCGGCCGACGCCGCGCCGACCACAGCCGCGCCGGCACCGACCGCCGCAGCGCCCGCGACGGCCGCGCCGGTGCGCGTCGCCGACTTGTCGTCTTTGGTGTCCTCCGTCGCATCGGCCGTAGCCGATCCGTCGGTTGCCGGCTTGGCAGTGTCCGACTCGGCCGACGCCTTCTCCGACTCGCTCGTGTCGCGCCCACCCGCGACCGGGTCGATGTCGTCCAGGTCCTCCAGGTCGCTGGTGTCGGGCAGCTTGTCGCGCGGGATCACCGTGGTGTCCATCGAACTCGGCGACGTGGTGCCGGACGGGCGACGCGGCGTCACGTCCGCCGACTCGGCATCCGACTCCACGTCCGATGTCCCCGCCGCGGACGTGTCGGTGGCCGCCGCACCGGCTGCCGACGTCCCGGTCGCCTTCGGACCGGCGACCGGGTCGATGTTCTCCAGGTCGTCGAGGTCCGAAGTGTCCGGCAGGCTCGCACGGCTGATCACCTTGGTGGCCGAATCGATACCCCGCCCGCCACGCGGCGCCGGCTTGTCGGTCGATTCCGGCTCACCCGGGGCGCGGTCGGCTTCGCTATCTGTGCTCTCCGCGGTTGCGCCCTCGCTGGTCGTGCCGTCTGGGGTCGCCGCGTCCGTGGTGGTCCCCGCGCCGTCGCTGTCGGACGTCGTGTCCGCCGTCACCGAGTCGGTCGCGCCGCCCTGGCCCTTCTGGTCCGAATCGTTCTGGTTCGAATCGTTCGGGTCCGAATTGTTCTGGTCAGGGTTCTTCGGGTTCGGGTCCTGCGGGCCCGTGGCCTTCTCGTCGGTGCGACCGGAGGTCGCCGTCGTGTCCGAGGTCGCAGTGTCTGAGGTCGTGTCCGGGGTCGCTGTGCCCGAGGTCGCGCCCGGCGCCGGTGTCGATGCCGGCACTCGGATCGGCCGGGTCGGGGGTGTGGGGTCCGAGGCCGCCGACGACTGCGGGCCGGACGACTGCGGGCCGGACGACTGCGGGCCGGACGACTGCGGGCCGGACGAGTGCGGGCCGGACGGCTGCGATCCCGACCGCGATCCCGACGACTGCGCGCCGGACGGCTGCGGCCCGGTGGACGAGCCGGGCCCCGAGGCAGTGGGTCGGCTCGGAGTCTGTCCCGTCGGTGCAGGTAGGGGCGTTTCCCGGGTCGTGCTGGGGTTGTTGTCGGTGCCGCGCGCGGCCCGTCGTTCATCGCGCATGCGGCGTAGCGCCGACAACGCCTTGGTGACGGCCGACTTCCCGTCGCCTGTTTGCGCCATCGGTGATCACCCAACCTTTTCCGTCGACCAACTGGGTTTGCTGAACGCTCGGTGTCGCGTCGAACCCACGGATTGCGGCCGGACCAGCCGATTCGGGACGTGCGAACACCGTCGATCGCGGCACTCACCCTATCGAATCGGCCCCCCGGGCAGCATTCACGCAGACTACCTGCGCGACCCGCGCCCGTCGCAGTCGGTCCCGATGACCGCTCACGGCACCCCGCGGGACGTCACCGCGGGGCATCGGCGAGCGGGTGGTCGGCTCGGCGTCGGCGCGCAAGGGACCGCACGGTGCTTGAATGGAGCGGTGACGTCCTTCGGAGATCTGCTTGGCCCCCAACCGGTGTTGCTCACCGGCGACGACGATGCCGAATCGGAACTACTCGACGGTGCGCGGCCGGCCGAGGTGGCCGCGGCCCACCCGACCGCGTCGATCGCGTGGGCGCAACTCGCCGAGGATGCGCTCGGCGCCGCCGGCGACGGCGACACCCCAGACGTCAGCAGGGTCATCGAGGCCTACGCCTACGCCCGCACCGGCTATCACCGCGGCCTCGACCAACTCCGCAGGCACGGCTGGAAGGGGTTCGGTCCCGTCCCGTGGAGTCACGAGCCCAACCAGGGTTTCCTGCGGTGTGTGGCGGCGCTGGCCCGGGCCGCGCAGGCGATCGGCGAGGAAGACGAGTACCTCCGCTGCCTCGACCTACTCAACGACAGCGATCCGACCGCGGCGCAGCACCTCGGCCTCGCCTGACCCGCCCGGCGCGCTGATCGACCGACCGTGATCGACTGGCTGCGACGCCGCTACCGCGCCCTCCCGCCGCCGCTGCGGCACCGGGTGCGCCGACTCTGGCTGTCGGCATTGCCGATTACCCAGTGCGCGCTTGCCGCCGGTCTCGCGTGGTGGATCGCGGTGCACCTGTTCGAACACGCACAACCGTTCTTCGCGCCGATCGCCGCGGTCATCTCACTCGGGCTCAGTCTCGGGCAGCGGTGGCGCCGCTCCGTCGAACTCGTCGGGGGCGTGGCCATCGGGATCCTCGTCGGTGACCTGCTGATCTCCCAAATCGGCTCCGGCACTTGGCAAATAGCGGTCGTCGTAGCCCTGGCGATGGCGCTGGCGGTCTTCCTCGACGACGGACCGCTGATCCCCATGCAGGCGGCGTCCTCGGCGGCGCTGGTCGCCACACTGCTGCCGCCCGGTGGGGCGGCCGGGTTCTACCGGGCGATCGACGCACTGATCGGCGGCATCATCGGCATCCTGGTCGGGGCATTGCTGCCGGCGAATCCGGCGTCGCGAGCGCGCCGGGACGCGGCGGGCGTCCTGGCGACCATTCGCGACGCGGCGGCGGTGCTCGCCGACGGCTTGCGCACCCACGACGAAACGGCCGTGGAGACCGCTCTGGAAAGCGCCCGCGGCACCCAGGGGGCGATCAACACGATGCGGGCGGACATGCGCGGCGGCCGAGAGATCAGCACCATGTCGCCGCTGTACTGGGGATCGCGAATGAGGTTGCAGCGCATCGAGGCAACCGCCGACCCGATCGACAACGCGGTGCGCAACTTTCGGATCATCGCCCGGCGCGCCCTGGCGATGACCCAGCGCGGCGAACAGATGCAACCGGACCTCGTCGAGATCATCGGTGACCTGTCGGCCGCATTCGAGATCCTGCGGGAGATGATGCTCGCCGATCCCGGACAACCGCCGGATCAGGCCGACGCCGCTCGGGTGCTGCGGACGATCGCCCGCAAGGCGCGCAAAGAGCTGGTGGCCGAGAGTGAACTGTCGGAGACCGCGGTACTCGCCGAGATCCGGTCGCTCCTGGTCGACCTGCTGATGGTCGCGGGACTCCGACGCTCGTCGGCGCTCGCAACGCTGCGCTGAGCAGGATCCGATCACCGAAACTCTCAGTCGCGCACCGGGTCCAGCGACACCCATCGCGTGTCCGCCCATCCCACCGCGGGTAGGTCGCGATCGTGGACGGCCGCCACCAGGGCGGCGTCCGGAAGTCGGGAGCGGATGACCGTCAACACCTTCCGGGCGGTGTCGGCGTCCAAGCCGTCGGTCGGTTCGTCGGCGATCAGCACCATCGGCGACGCCGCGAGCGCACGGGCCAGTCCGAGGCGGCGCTGCTCCCCACCGGAGAGCACGCGGCTGCCGCCGGCGCCGACCGTCTCGTCGAGGGCGACGTCGGCGAGACCCAGGTCGTCGAGCAGCGCTCGTGCCTGTCCATCGGTGAGCTTCGGCGCGCCGAGTCGCAGGTTGTCTCCGACGGTCCCGGCGAGCAGCGGCTCGTCGTGGCTGACGTACACGACGACTCCCGGTGCCAGGTCGGCGATCCGGTGCCCGCCCACGGTTATCGGATCGCCCGAATCGGCGGCGTCCGAGGAGGATTCGCCGGCAAGTCGGCGCAGCAGGGTGGTCTTGCCGCTTCCCGACCGTCCGCTCAGCACCAGGGCCGCCCCGCCGGGCACCGACAGGTCGATCGTGCGTCCGTCGGCAAGCGGTGCGGCGACATCGACCAGGTCGCCGCGATCCGGCCGGTGTCGGCGCTGACCGTCGACCGGGGCGGTGGGACTGTCGGGCTGCAACCGGCGTGCCGCGTTCCGAGCCTCCCCGGTGGCAATCGCACAGTCGCGCAACGCTTCCACGAGTTGTAAGGTGCCGGCACCGACCAGAACCACCAGCGCCAGCTCCGCGATGTCGGGGGCACCGGAACCCGCACCGGGGCTCTGCAACCCGACCACGATCATGGCCAGCAGGCACAGCCCGGACAGCACGTCGGTGCGTGCCGCGATCCGCGCCGTCAACTCGACGCGAGTGGCCGTCTCGTCCTCGAAGTCGTCGAGCAGCCGTGTCGAGGTAGTCCGGGCGACGTCGGCGGCGCCGAGCGAGATCAGTTCCGGCATCGCCTCGGTCACCGCGACCACCTGACTGCGCGCGGCGATCCGGGCGGTCGCCGGATCGGGCACCCGGGCGCCACCGACGATCGCGACCACCGCGACCGCCACCACGCCGATCGCCAGCACGACCCCCGTTGCGGGCGCTACCGCTGCCACCACGATCACCCCGCCGACCGCCACGGCCGTGGTCGTCACGAACGGTGCGATGCCGGTGGCCACCCAGCCGTCGAGGGTGTCCACATCACGCATCGCCCGATCCAGGGCAGCTCCGCGCCGATGCCCGGCCAGCACCGGCAGCGGCAACCCGGCCAGGTCGCGGAACAGTCGCACCCGCAACCGCACGAGCCAGGCGAGCGTCGCCGAATGCACCAGCAGCCGTTGCCCATACCGGGCGACGATCCGGATCAGGGCGAGGGAACGTACCACCGCACTCGGTGTCACATAGGAGAAGGTCGACCCGCGTTGCGCGCCGGCGAGAGCGCAACTCACCACAAACCAACCGGACGCGCCCAGCAGTCCGACGGCCGACGCGTCCGCGATCACCCCGACCAGAACGCCCGCCGCCAGGATCAGGGCGGGCCGCCCGCGCAGCAACCGCAATGCCCGCCACAACCCAGATCGATTGCCGCTCACGCCAGGTCACCATCCTCGACGGTCAGCACGCCGTCCCGGATATGCCAGATCTCCGACGCCCACCGCATCACTGCCGCCGAATGTGTCGCCACGATGACCGTGCGTCCGGCGGCGGCGGTCACCATATTCGCCAGTACTTCGCGTTCGGTCACCGCGTCCAGATGCGCGGTCGGCTCGTCGAGCAGCCACAACATACTGTCCCGCACCACCGCCCGAGCCAGTGCGACCCGACGTGACTCACCGGCGGAAAGTCCCCATCCGTCGTCCCCGACGTGTTCGTCGAGCCCCCTGGGCAGCCGTGCGAGTAGGGGGCCGAGGCCGGCGGCATGTGCGGCCCGCGTCAGGGCGTCACGGTCGGCGGACGGGTCCCCCAGCGCGATGTTGTCGGCCAGGGACCCGGCGAGGATGACGGTGCGCTGCCCGATCCAGCTTGCCGCGCCCGGTACCGGTGTCTGCCGAGTGGCCCCTCCGTGGACGCTCGGACGTCCACCGACCCAGTCGATGTCGCCGCCGTCGGGGTCGCGCAGACCGGCCACACAGGACAGCAGGGTCGTCTTACCCGCGCCGGACGGACCGGTCACCGCGATCAGCGAGCCGGGCGGGGCGTGCGCCGAGATGCCGTCGAGCACGAGCCGATCACCGTGCGCCACCGTGAGATTCCGAACCTCGACCGCCGGTGCGGCCGTCAACGGTCGGGCGAGCGCAGGGTCGGCGGTCGCGCTGTCGCTCGCTGCTTCGTCGGCGGTGAGCAGCTCGGCGGCGGCCTGGGCACGGTCGCGTTCGTGGTAACCGCCGGCGACTGCCCGTAGCGGTTCGTAATACAGCGGCACCAGCAGTAGCACGGCCAAGCCGGTGCTGAGGCGCAGCTGCCCGGTTCCCGGCAGGTCGACATATCCGAGCAGGGTGAGCCCGACATAGGTGGCGGCGATCGCGATGGCGAACGTGACGATGGTGTCCAGCACGGCCGCGGATACGAACGCGCGTCGCAACACTCGCATGGTCGAGTGATTGACCCGGGCCGCGGCCGCGTGAATGGTGTCGGCCTCCCGGTCGAGCGCGCCGAGCGAGCGGATCGTGCGGAGTGCGGCGAACCGGTCGAGGAACAGTGCGGACAGTCGCCGCAGGTCGTCCAACTGCCGGCGTTCGGCATCCTGCGTCGCCAGCCCGGCCAGGCGCATATTGCCCGGAATGAACGGGGTGGTGAGCGCCAGCAGCACGGCGACCGGCCAATGCTGCCAGGCCACTACCCCAAGCACCACAACGCAACTCGGGGCCGCGGCGAGCGTGGCAGGCCCGGCGGTCCGGTGATAGGCGGCGATGTCGGCGGCGAGTTCGACGGTGCCCTGGGCGATGTCGGCGGCGCCGACCGGTCGGCGATTGTGCGTGGCCGCCCGCAGGATTCGGTCGCGGATCGCGGTGGCGATCCGCCGGTGCGCCCGGACCGCCCGCGCTCCGGCGGCGCGGGTGCAACCGGCGCCACCAAGGATCGCCGCCACCGACACCGGTAGCCATACCGCGAGTGTCCCGCCGGCGATCAATGCGGCGACCCCCTCCCACCACAGCACCATGGCGGCGACGGCGGCGACCCGCCAGCCGGCGGCCGCACGCAGGTCGTCCCGGCCGGGTCGACGTGCATCGGCGAGGTACTGGGCGGCGGGTGTCCGCGCATCGCGTGATCGCCCGGGCCGATCGGGTCTTTCGGTACCCGACCGTGGCCTCGCCGACGCCTCGGTCGTCATGTGCCGCCGGTCATGTCGACGGCCGGGACCGGTGCTTGCGGTTGTCGTCGGCGGTCGTCACCGACCGATCGGCATGTGGCTCGTCACCGATCTGGTCGTCACCGATCTGCCCATGACCGACCGGCCGATCATCGACCGGCTGATCACCGTCCGGTGGCTCCGAATCGCCGACCTTGCTGTGCCAGATCCAGATTCCGATACCGACGACCACGAGGAGGCCGACCGCGACCCGCGTGAGCTCGGCGGTGTGGTACTCGGGGTAACCGCCGAACATGTCGATACACAGCGCGTACAGCAGCACCCCGACGACGATGCCGGCGATGACGCGGAGCACGGCGACCACGGCGTTCATCGTGACTCTCCTTCCGCGAGTGTGCGACCGTCGGCGGGCGGGACTCCGGTCGATAGAGTGCCGCGACCGTCCCCGTCGGGGCGCATCGCGGCGGCCGACTGGCTCCGTCCGGTGGGTCGCTCGGCCGCGGGCACCCGGTACTTGCCGCGGAACACGTGGTGGGCGTACCAGTTGTAGAACATCACCAGCGGGATGTTCAGGCCCACGCCGATCAGCAGGAAGGTCAGGGCTCCGCTCGGCGCGGCGGCGTCGGCGATGGTGATATCCGGCGGCACCACCAGCGGCGCCGCGCCGACCAGGAAGGCGACCAGCCCCGCGATCTCGGCGACCACGACCGAACCGAACGCCAACGTGTCTGGGCCGCGGCGGAATCCGACGAACGCCGTCGCGGTTGCCACCGCCGCGACCGCGACCAGTAACCAGAAGCCGATTGCCCGGCCGGTCGGCGAGAACTGCGGTGGCGCCGCGGTTGCCGCGCTCCATAGCGCGGTGACGACGATGACCGGGATGGTGATGCCGAGCAGTACGTAGCCGACCCGTGCGAAGTGTCCGGAGAATGGCTGCTCGCATTTGAGCTGTAGGTAGGCCGCTCCGGCGACGGAGTACATCAGCACGGTCGCGATCGCGGTCAGCACCGAGAACGGGGTGAAGAAGTCGAAGGCGCCGCCGTCGAAGGTGTGGTCGGATACCCGAACGCCACTCACCAGTCCGCCGAACGCGAATCCCTGTGCGGCGGCGGCGATCAGCGAGCCGAGCCCGAAGGCCGTCATCCACCCGCGCGGCGTGCCGGACGAGCTCGACACCATCTCGATTGCGACGCCGCGGGCAATCAGCGCCAGGAGCATGACGACCAGCGGCAGGTAGATGGCGGGCAACATTGCGCCGTATGCGGCGGGCAGGCCACCCCACAGGGCGACGCCGAGCAGGATCAGCCATGACTCGTTGCCGTCCCAGGCGGTCGCGACGATCTCGACCATTGTCTTCCGGTCCGACCTGCGGGACTGGAATAACAGCAGTGTGCCGATGCCCAGGTCGTAGCCGTCGAGGACGACGTACATCAACAGGCACAGTGCGATTACCCCGAATCAGATGTCGGCAGCCATCTCTCGTCACCTCCCCGCGCCGGTAGCGGTGGCAGTGCCCGGCGTGGTGTCGCCGGGTGTGTCGTGGGTTGCCCCGTCCGATCGGGTCTCATTCGATAGGCCCTCACCCGGTGGGTCCTGGTCCGGTGGGTGATCGCCGCCGGCTGGAGCGTCGTCCGACGACGCGGCATCGCGCTCCGGCCCGATCCGGACCGTGCGGACCACGTACCCGATCCACACGCCGAGCAAGATCAGGTAGGTCACCAGGAAAGCGACGAAGCTGGCGACGACCGTGCCGGTCGACAGGTGCGACACTCCGTCGGCGGTGCGCAGCTGCCCGTACACCACCCACGGCTGGCGACCCGACTCGGCGGTTACCCAACCGCCGATGATGGCGATCACGCCGATCGGAGTGGCCCACAGGACGAACGTCTGAAACCAACGCGTCCGGAAGAGCTTGCGACGCAACCGAAGAAATACGCCGATCAGGGCGACCGCGAAGATGAGCGCCGATCCGTAGAACATCGCGCGAAAGCCGTAGAAGGACGCGTACATATTGGGCTGCATATCCTGCGGGACCGCCGCCAGGCCCGGCGTCGGTGTATTGCCGGACAGATCTTTGGCGATGGCGCTGCCCAGCCACGGCACGGTGATCATGGCGTCGTTGCGTTGTGCGTCCTGGTTGGGCACCACGAACAGGTTGTAGCCGGTGTTGCCCTCTTCCCAAAAGCCTTCCAGGGCGGCGAGCTTGTCCGGTTGGTACGGCACGACGTACTCGCCGGCCAGCGTGTCACCGAGCCATAGCTGGATCGGGATGAGCATCGCCAGGACGCCGAGCGCGAGCGAGAACGTCGTGCGCGCAAAGCCTTCGACGCGCTTCGTGCGCAGGTAGTAGGCGGCGACGCCGGCGACGAACAGCGAGGCCGCGATCAGCACGGCGAGCAGCATGTGCGGGAAGCGCCACGCGAACGACGGGCTGAAGATCACCTGCCACCAGTCGACCGGCTGGAACTGCCCGTCGACCACCCGGTAGCCGCTGGGCGTCTGCATCCACGAATTGGCGGCGAGAATCCAGGTGGTGGACAACAGTGTGCCGAGCGCAACCAGGCAGCAGCAGACGAACATCGTGCGCTCTCGCACTCGGCCATCGCCGTAGAGCATCACGCCGATGAACCCGGCCTCCAGGAAGAACGCCGTCACCACTTCCATGCCGATGATTGGACCCAGGATGGGGCCGGTCGCCGATGCGAACGGTCCCCAGTTGAGGCCGAATTCGAAGGTGATCACCGTCCCGGCGACCACGCCGAGGGCGAACCCGACCGCGAAGATGCGCTTCCAGAACCGGAAGATCTGCAGATACACCGGATTTCGCGTGCGCATGTACGTGCCGTAGACCGCGGCCAGAAACACCGACAGCCCGACCGTGACCGCGGGGAAGGTCATGTGGAAAGCGATCGTGATCGCGAATTGCCACCGCGAGAGGTCGACCATTGCCGGGGACAAGGATTCGGCCAGCACCATCATGTTCGCGTCGTCCCCCTGGTCGTTGCCCGGCGCCCGCTACGTTCTACCGCGCTTCCGCGCCCAGTTCTTCCGCGCCCAGTTCTTCCGCGCCCAGTCTCTCCCGGCTAATTCTTCGCCGCCAGATCCATGTCGGGGATCGAATTCACCTGAACCGGTGGGTCATCGCTGACGACCAGGGCCGCACGGGCGGGGCTCAGCAGGTCGTCGGTAGCGGGGTCGCGAATCGGGCGGATGCTGGCCATGGCACGACCCTCTCTCGGTGTCCGGACTCTCTACCGTCCTACCGCACCGACCCTGGACTCGGGTCCGAATCGGACGAACCGGAACTCGCCACTTGCAACATATTAGTAGCTACGCATATATTAGTCGGCTATGGGGCAGTCACACGCGGGACACTCGCACGGAGTCGGAGCCGGAGCGCCGTCCGGCAAACGGCGGATCTGGCCGATGGCGTTCTCCGCCGTCTTGATCGGCGGCTTCTTCGTCGTCGAACTCGTCACCGGCATCCTGGTCAACTCACTGGCGCTGATCGCCGACGCCGGGCACATGCTGACCGACCTCGTCGCCCTGCTGATGGGCCTGACGGCACTACTGCTCGGCAGGCACGGCCGGACCACCGATAGCCGCAGCTTTGGCTGGCATCGCGCCGAGGTGTTCACCGCCGTGGCCAACGCGGTGCTGCTCTACGGTGTGGCGATCTACGTGCTCTACGAGGCGATCCGGCGGATCGGGGATGCGCCGGAGATCCCCGGCGTGCCGATGATCGTGGTCGCGATCCTCGGCCTGCTGGCCAACGTCGTCGTGATGGTCCTGCTGCGCGGCGACTCCCAGGATTCGATCGCGGTCCGCGGCGCCTACATGGAAGTGCTCGCCGACGCGGTCGGCAGTGTCGGGGTGCTGGTCGCCGGCGCGGTGGTGTTGACCACCGGGTGGGGGTACGCCGACATCGTGGTCGCTGTGTTCATCGCGATCTGGGTCGTTCCACGCGCCACCCGACTCGCCATCGACGCGTTCCGCATTCTCAATCAGCAGGCGCCGCAGAACGTCGACGTCGAGAAGCTGCGTGCCGACCTGGCCGCGATCCCGTCGGTAACCGACGTCCACGACCTGCATGTGTGGTCGCTGACCACCGGGATGGACGTGGCCACGGTGCACTTGGTCAGCGACAACCGCGACGCCGACGTGCTGCGCTCGGCGCAGGCGATCCTGGACGGCTACGGTCTCGCGCACGCCACCATCCAGGTGGACTCCAAGACCGACAAGTGCCGGACCCGGGAAGAGCTCAGCTGGTAACGGCGGCGCAGCGCGCATCTGTGTGAGGGGTGCGGGTGAGCGCTGCGGTTATCGCCGAACCGGGAATGTGGCTACCGCCAGAACAGGAATGTGCTCCAGCCGAGCGTGGCCAGTTGCGCGGGCACCCCGGACAGGTCGAACAGCCACAGCACGATGTCGAAGAAGACCGAATTGAGCTGCGGCACCAGCAACAGCACCAGCACGATCAGAAAGCCGTAGGGCGCGATCTTGGCTGCCGACGCGCGGGTTTGGGCCGACAGGTACGGTTCGATGGCCCCGTAGCCGTCAAAGCCCGGGACCGGCAACAGATTCAGCACCGCCGCGGTGATCTGCAGGAAGGCCAGCATTCCCAACGCCGCCCAGAGATTGATCCCGTCGACCGGCAGCACTGCCCACCAGCCACCCGCCGGTGTCGGCGCGGCCAGCCGGATGACCGCCAGAATGACCACGGCGAGACCAACATTGACCGCCGGACCGGCCAGCGACACCACGGTGCGCTGCCACCGGCGGAACCCGTGTTGGTTCACATAGACCGCACCACCCGGAAATCCGATGCCGCCCATCACGATGAACAACAGCGGCAACACCAGCGACAGCCCGGGGTGGGTGTAGCGCAGCGGGTTGAGCGTCAGGTATCCACGCAGTTCGGCATTGCGGTCGCCGAATGCGAAAGCGGTGACGGCGTGCGCGAACTCGTGCAGGCACAGTGAGATCACCCAGCCCGCCAGCACCACCAGCAGGGTGCCGCCGATCGACATGGCGTTGCGTCCCGGCTCCGAGACCGCGCACATCCAACCGCCCAGCACTGCGGCAGCGACCAGACCGAGGAAGACCGGCCCGGGACGCACCGCCCGGGCCACCTCGCTCAGCGTCGGCGTACTCACCGGCACACCAGGCGGAGATCGCGGTGATGGCGGTAGAAGGTGGACCGCTTGACCGTGCGGTCGGTCAGGATGCCGTCGCGTTCGACGACAAGATTGGTGCCGCCGGTCTGCACCGCGCGCCCGGTGTGCCAGCGGCCGGGCCACAGTGGGCGTTCCAGCCGGGCGCGCACTCCCGGCGGTTGCGGGAGCGGTTCGATGCGTACCCCGCGGACGTCGCCGCGGAACAGGCGGTGATTGTCGGCGTAACTTTCCCCCCGCAGCGGGTCGGCGTGGGCCCCGAGGTGGCGGGCCACACCGACGAGCACGGTGCCCGCGTCGTCGCGGATCAACGGCACCTCGGTCGCTGTGCCGTGTGCGGCGAGGTCGCGCGCGGCGTCGCCGTGCGGCAGCCGGTACCGCCGGGTCGCTGGGGTCGGCCGGTCGGGGACGTACGCGACCTCGACGTCGAGCCGATCGTCGGCCATCAATGTGGCGATGACCTGCGATAGGTGGACGTCAGGGCGACCGTCCGCACCGGCGGCTTCGACCACCAGGCGAGTCACGGACGGGTTGGCCAAGGCCGTGCGCACCGCCGCCCGCACCCGAGTCCGCTGCGCGTGCGCATCCGCCGCGGACTCCGGGCCGACGTCCGAGTTCGGCGGCTGGGGAATCAACGCGATGGACACGCGGCTAGCGTATCCACTGGGCCCGCGTACCGGTCGGGCCTGGCAAGTAGGGTGGGGCCCGTTCGTCAGCGCGCCCGAGGTGAAGGAGTACTCGACCATGGCCGCGATCGTGCTCATCGGTGCCCAGTGGGGGGACGAGGGTAAGGGGAAGGCCACCGATCTGCTCGGCGGCTCGCTCGACTGGGTGGTTCGCTACCAGGGTGGCAACAACGCCGGGCACACCGTCGTGCTGCCCGACGGGGAGTCCTTCGCGCTGCACCTCATCCCGTCCGGCATCCTCACGCCGGGCGTCAAGAACGTCATCGGCAACGGCGTCGTCGTCGATCCGGGTGTATTGCTCGACGAGCTGGGCGGTCTGGAAGAGCGGGGCGTCGACACGTCCGGCCTGCTGATCTCCGCCGACGCTCACCTCCTGATGCCCTACCACGTGGCGATCGACAAGGTCACCGAGCGTTTTCTCGGCAACAACAAGATCGGCACCACCGGGCGCGGCATCGGTCCCTGCTACCAGGACAAGATCGCCCGCGTGGGGGTCCGGGTCGCCGACGTGCTGGACGAGAAGATCCTGACGCAGAAGGTCGAGGCGGCCCTCGAGGTCAAGAATCAGGTCCTGGTCAAGGTCTACAACCGGCGCGCACTGGATCCGGCACAGGTCGTCGACGAGGTGTTGACGCAGGCCGAGGGGTTCGCGCACCGCATCGCCGACACCCGGCTGCTGCTCAACCAGGCGCTCGAACGCGGCGAGACCGTACTGCTGGAAGGGTCGCAGGGCACGCTGCTCGACGTCGACCACGGCACGTATCCGTATGTGACATCGTCGAATCCGACCGCCGGCGGCGCCGCGGTCGGCGCGGGGATCGGGCCCACCCGGATCACCACCGTGCTCGGCATCCTGAAGGCGTACACCACCCGCGTCGGGTCGGGGCCGTTCCCCACCGAGCTGTTCGACGAATGGGGTGACTACCTGGCCAAGACCGGCGGCGAGGTCGGCGTCACCACGGGGCGCGCCCGACGCTGCGGCTGGTTCGACGCGGTCATCGCCCGCTACGCCACCCGCGTCAACGGCATCACCGACTACTTCCTCACCAAGCTCGACGTGCTGTCCAGTCTGGAGACGGTGCCGATCTGCGTCGCGTACGAGATCGACGGCGTCCGCTACGACGATATGCCGATGACGCAGACCGACTTTCATCACGCGAAGCCGATCTACGAGGAAATGCCCGGCTGGTGGGAAGACATTTCGGACGCGCGCACCTTCGAGGACCTACCGCAGAATGCGCAGGATTACGTGTTGCGGCTGGAAGAACTGTCCGGGGCGAATATTTCGTGCATCGGCGTCGGGCCGGGTCGGGAACAGACCATCGTGCGGCGCGCCATCGTCTGACGGTGCTCGCCCGCCGGTTGAGTGGCCGGCGCGGATGTGTCCGCTGGCTGGCTCGTTCCTCGCCGCTACTCAACCAGCGGATGAGCGGCTCGTGCCTCGCGGCTACACGGCCAGCGAGTCGGCGACTGTCCTTCGCGCTTACCCTCCCGCTGGTTGAGTAGCCCGGAGCGCCAGCGGAGGGCGTATCGAAACCAGCAACCCTCCGCATGGGATGACCGCAGATGTAGTGATAGGTAACGGAATCGGTGACCTATCACTACATCGTGTGTGCTGTGGGGCTGGCTTCGATACGCGGCTCGTTCCTCGCCGCTACTCAACCAGCGGGATGCGCGGCTGGTTCCTCGCCGCGCGGGCTACGCGGCTCGTTCCTCGCCGCTACTCAACCAGCGGGATGCGCGGCTCGTTCCTGGCCGCTACTCAACGAGCGGATGCGCTCCTCGCTCACACGACCAGCGAGTCGGCGACCGTCCCTCGCGCCTACCCTCCCGCTGGTTGAGTAGCCCGGAGCGCCAGCGGAGGGCGTATCGAAACCAGCGCCACGCACACGAGCCGTCGCTGCGATGAAACCCCGGGCGGCGACCACCGGGTACCGGGTTGATCGGCTCGGCGACGCGGATGTGCAACAGTAGGGTGTCATGGCGCCGCGATCGGGGGTACGAGACTACGGCTCGATCCTGCTCGGATCGGCAAGCGAGCGCGGATTCAAGCAGCGCCTGCGGATTCAGACGCTGTTGACCTCGTCGGTCCTCGTGGCCAACCTGATCGGCGCATTCGTCGCGATCATCCTGGCGGCCGTGGGTATTCCGCAGCCGTCGATGCTCGGCAGCGAATTCTGGTGGATCAACTACATCGCCGTGCCGGTGTATATCGTCGGCGCCTTTGCCATCGGCCTCCTGTGGGGGACAACCACCGTCGTCAAGAATCTGCGCTGGGCGATCGAAGACCGCCCCCCGACCGCCGACGACGCCCGTCGCACCCATCGGGTGACCGGCGGCCTCGTCCGGATGGAGATACTGCTCTGGGGCGGCGCGGTCATCTTCTTCACCATCGCCTACGGCGTCCGCGATGCCAACCTCATCCCGAAGGCCCTCTTCGTCATCGCCATGTCGGGTGTGGTCGTCGTCGCGGTCTCCCAACTGCTCATCGAGTTCGCACTGCGGCCCGTCGCGGCGGAACTCATCAGCGCTGGATACGGCCGACGCAAGCGCAGCGGTGTGCGCGCCCGGTCGATCACGTCGTGGCTCGTCGGGTCGGCGATCCCGGTCATCGGCATCTTGCTCGTCGTCATGTTCGGGGCGTTTCGCGACGACACGTCCAAACTCGACCTATTCGTCGGCGTGACGGTCCTCGCGGTGGTGGCGCTGGCGACCGGCCTCATCCTGACGCTGATCTCCAGCCTGAGCGTCACCGGCCCCATCCGCAGCGTGCGCGCCGGGATGAACCGGGTGCGCAACGGCGACCTCGACAAGGCCTCCCTCGTGGTCTACGACGGCACCGAGTTGGGTGACATGCAGGCGGGCTTCAATTCGATGGTCGACGGGCTGCGCGAACGCGATCACATGCGGGACATGTTCGGCAGGCACGTCGGCCGCGAGGTCGCCGACGCCGCACTGGCCTCGGATCCTGAACTCGGCGGCACCGAACGCGATGTCGCGGTGATGTTCGTCGACGTCATCGGGTCGACGACGCTCGCCGAGGAGCGTTCACCGACCCAGGTCGTCGAGATCCTCAACCGGTTCTTCGCGGTGATCGTCGGTGCGGTCGAGGAACACCGCGGTCTGGTCAATAAGTTCGAGGGCGATGCGGTGCTCGCGGTGTTCGGCGCACCGATCGACCAGCCGGACGAGGCGGGTGCCGCGCTGCGAGTGGCGCGCACCATCGCCGACCGTCTGCCGGAGGAGGTGCCGGAGCTCTCCGCGGGCATCGGCGTCAGCAGCGGCCCGGTGGTCGCGGGCAACGTCGGGGCGATCGAACGGTTCGAATACACCGTGATCGGCGATCCGGTCAACGAGAGTGCGCGGCTGTCCGAGCTCGCCAAGCGCGATCCGAGGCATCCACTGGCGTCCGGCCGCGCCGTCGCTGCCGCCGACCCGGCCGAGGCCGAACATTGGGTGCGGCAAGAGGATACGACGCTGCGGGGCCGCACCGAACCCACCGAGGTCTATGCTGCACAACAATGACCAGAGGCGACGACGAGGAACTCGGGGCGGAGCGCGACGACGCACTGTGCGCGGAGCTGGCTCGCGTCGCCGTCGACCCGTCCGACGATCCACCGCCACGGACCGGCGACCCGACGGTGTGCGAGGACTGCGTCGTGCTCGGCGAGAACTATTGGGTGCACCTGCGTCGGTGTCTGGCGTGCGGGCATGTCGGATGCTGTGATGCCAGTCCGCGCCAGCACGCGAGCGCGCACTTCCACGACGACGGCCATCCGGTAATGCGTTCGGCCGAGCCGGGCGAGAACTGGCGGTGGTGCTACATCCACGAGATGATCGGCTGACGGGACCGGCGCAGCCGCCGGCCCAGATGGTCGTTCGGGGAGTCGATCGGTCGATGCTGCCGAGGCTGCCCCGGGTCGGGGCGGACAAGTAGGCTTCGCTCATGACCTCGAACAGCGAGAGCAACGCGCCGGATCCGCGGCAGTCCGCCCCGCGGCCCGACCAGCCGGCGACGCCGGTCGCACCGGGGGACCAGGCCCGGCCGGCGCGCCCGGATGCCCCCGTCAGGGAGGTGCCGATTCCCGCCACCGCGTCGCGGCCGTCCGATGCTGGTGACGGTTCGCCGGCGCGCGATGTTCCGTCGCTGGCAAAGTCGCAGCCCACGCCCGAGGCACGTCCGGCAAGCACACCCGGCGGCGATGCGGAACCGAGATCCCCCCGCAACACCGCCCCTGGCGACGAGTCGGCGACCGGGGTCGTCACTCCGCCGACAGGCACCGGTCCGTCCGTCGGTCCGCCCGATGTGCTCGGAACGCCGATGTCGCCGACGGCAACCACGGTGATGGTGCTGGGTGCCGGTGAACTCGGTAAGGAATTGGTGATCGCGTTCCAGCGACTCGGCGTCGAGGTCGTCGCCGTCGACCGCTACGACGGTGCACCCGGCCAGCAACTCGCGCACCACGCCGAGGTGGTCGACATGACCGACGCCGACGCACTCCTCGCCGTGATCGAGAAGTACCGCCCGCAGTACGTGGTTCCGGAAATCGAGGCGATCGCCACCGACGCGCTGTCGGTGGTGGAGCAGCGCGGCCTCGCCGAGGTGATCCCGACCGCGGCGGCCGTCATCGCCACGATGAACCGCGAGGGTATTCGCCGGCTCGCGGACGAGGACCTCGGACTGCCGACCTCGCCCTATCTGTTCGCGGGGTCGCTGCCCGAGATGACGGTGGCGGTCAAGCAGGTCGGCTATCCATGTGTGGTCAAACCGGTGATGTCGTCGTCGGGTAAGGGCCAGACCGTCATTCGCGGACCGGAGGAAATCGCCGCGGCCTGGGAGACGGCGACCACCGGCGGCCGGGTCCGCAACGAGCGGGTCATCGTCGAGGGATTCATCGACTTCGACTACGAGATCACGCTGCTCACCGTGCGGGCCGTCGATCCCGCCACCAGGCGGCTGACGACGCACTTCTGTGCCCCGATCGGCCACTCGCAGGTCGACGGCGACTATGTGGAGAGTTGGCAGCCGCACGAGATGAGCGCCGACGCCCTAGCGTCCGCGACGTCGATCGCGGCCCGGATCGCGACCGCTCTCGGCGACGGAAAGATCGGCGGCCGAGGGATTTTCGGTGTCGAGCTGTTCGTCAAGGGGGACGACGTCTACTTCTCCGAGGTCAGCCCGCGACCGCACGACACCGGCCTGGTGACCATGGCGACCCAGCGACTGTCCGAGTTCGAGATGCATGCTCGCGCCATCCTGGGACTCCCGGTGGATGTAACCCTCGCGTCGCCCGGCGCGTCGGCGGTGATCTACGGCCAACTCGACGAGGAGGCGATCGGTTTCACCGACGTCGCGCGCGCACTCGCCGTGCCGGAGACCGACATTCGGCTGTTCGGTAAGCCGGAGAGTTTCCATCGACGGCGGATGGGCGTCGTGACCGCGACCGCCGACGACATCGAGACCGCTCGTGAGCGCGCTGTCCGGGCCGCATCCACGGTGACACCGGTCAGCGGACGTCCGGCCCGGCGGGTCGTCGGGGGAGAGGGTGCGCCGAACGCCGCTCGACCGGGGGCATCGCCTGCTGCACCGGCCTCGCCTGTGTCGTCGGCATCACCGGCCCCTCCGGCATCACCGGCGCGTCCGGCAGCACCGTCGTCGCCGGGTGCTACGTCGGCTCCGGGCGCTCCGGCACCGGGCCGGTCAGTCGGGTCGCCACGCCCGCAGGCCGGTTCGCCGGGGAGGTCCGCTCCGGGACCGCAGCCCGGGGGACGCCCGGGGCCTGTTCAACCGGGCCAGCCGAGTCAATCGGCGGGCCAGTCGGGTCTATCGGGTCAGCCCGGTCTTTCGGGCCAGCCGGGTCAATCGGTCCAGCACGGCCGACCGGCTCAGCCCGGTCAACCGGGTGCCGGTCGGGGTCCATCGGCCCAGTCGCAGCAAGCGGGCAGGCCGGGCCAGCCCACCGGAGTACCCGGGTCGGCAGGTGGCTCGGGGAGCCGGCCGCCTGGTCCCGGTGGAGTGCCCGGTTCGCGACCGGGATCGCCCGCAAGTCAGCCGCCGGAATCCCGTGGCCCGCGCCCGCCGACCGGACCGCGCAGCGGCCAGGTCCCGCCGCCGAGTGGCTGGTCGTCGGCCGGTTCGGGTCCGGCCGGGCAGCCGCCCGTCGGGCAGCGTCCGGTCGGTCAGTCGCCGGTCGGGCAGCGACCGGGAAGGCCGGGCGCGGATGGCCCCGGCGCGGGGCAGGCGCCGGTATCACCACAGCCGGGCGGGTCACGGTCCGCATCGGGTGGTCGGGGTACCGCCGACAGTGGGGCGACCGACGCCTCGACGGAGCGCACCGACCCGACCTCGAAGGCGGATGTGCCGCCGCGGGATGCGCGGTCGGGGGATGCGCCGTCCAGGGATTCACGCGCATCGGTCGACTGACCGGCACGCGGACTAGATCTCGTCGTGCCTCTCTACGGCGACCTGCTGGTCGCGCTCGGCATTCTCGTCGGACTCGTCGGCATTGTCGTACCGGTGCTCCCCGGCGGATTGCTGGTCGCCGCATGCATTCTGGTGTGGGCGGCGATCGTCGGTGGCTGGGCGTGGCTGGTGTTCGCGGTGGCGGCCGGCTTCATTGCGCTCGGCACCGTCGTCAAATATCTCGTCGCCGGACGTAAGCTGCGCTCGGATGGAATTCCCAATCGCACCATCATGATCGGTGGCCTGGTCGGCATCGTCGGATTCTTCGTCATTCCGGTGGTCGGCCTGTTCGTCGGCTTCATCGTCGGGGCGTTGTTCGCCGAACTCGCCCGCTCCCGAACGGCACGCGCCGCTTGGCGGGGCACGGTGTCGGCGAGCACGGCGGCGGTGTACACGATCGGCATCGAACTCATGGCGGCGTTGCTGGCGGCAGGCACCTGGCTAGTCGGCGCTATCGCGCTGTAACAGGGCATTTCTTGGCGCGTTCGGTGCGCTGGTGAGGCTCCCGGCATGGGCCGCCGATCCAGGCGCTCCACCCTCGGGTCGTCGCGGCGTTCCGGGCTTCGTGACGTGCCCCGGCCGAACATGCGCGGTGCCTGAAATTCCGTCTGCCGGGAGGTCAAGGCCGGTGACGGTCCGGTCGCGCGTCGAACACGATTCTGAGACGGGGGTAACGGGATGCTGTGTAGTCGCGATAAATGTGGGCATACGGCAGGTGGGTGTGCTGTCGGGTCCGAGCTAGGTGAAAGCACGACGTAAACGCAGGAGTCGGAATGGCAGCGCGTTGATCACGGCGCGCTGAATGAAAGTGAGGAAGGTCGACATGAAGAAGACGATCAAGCGCACCATCGCCGCCTCCGCGGCGGCCGTCGGTATCGCGGCGGGCACGCTGGGTGCGGCGGGCGAGGCTCAGGCCGCGGGCCCGGGTGATCTCGCCCTGCTCGGCGGGGTCAACTGTGACTTCAAGCGATGGGGTCCGGACTGGAACTCCGGCCCGATCTGGCAGATGACCCGCTGGATGGGCGTGAAGAACGTCGGCGGTTCCAATATGACCAATGTGACCGTTACCGAACTCGGCGGACCGACCAAGCAGGTGCGGATCGCCGGACAGGCTCCCGGACTGCTGAAGCCGGGACAGTTCTACCGCTACGTCGAAACCAAGTGGGCCGGCTGCTGGCCGTCCTCGATCTCCGGCTACACCATCGGGCAGCAGGTCGAGAACCTCGGCAACAACTTCGGCTTCTGGGCCAATGTCCGTCAGTTCCCGGCTCCGCCGCAGGCGCCGGCGCCGGAAAACAAGGCTCAACCGATTCAGCCGGCCAAGTAGTACCGCTTCCGCAAACCTCTGTCACAGAACGAGGGGCGACCTGACATGTGTCGGTCGCCCCTCGTGTTCTGTCTGAGGTGTGAGCGCGGCGTCTGGTGGTCACCCGACAACCGTCGACGAATATTCGTCCGCGACTTTCCGCTTCGTGCGCGTGTTGCACCTCGCGCACGGTGCAGAAAGTAGCGCAGGAATAGCCCTCCGCGACTTTCCGTAGCCCGCAGCAGCGGTCCGCTACGACCTTGCGCGACATTCTGTGTCTTGCGGCAGTTGCATCTAGCGCATGGTGCAGAAAGTAGCGCAGGAACCGTCTTCCGCGACTTTCCGTAGCCCGCAGCAGCGGTCCGCTACGACCTTGCGCTTCATCACAGCCACCGTCGGCTACGACTGCTCGCAGCCCGGAGCCGCCCGGGTCAGGGCTTGTCGACCTTGCCCGGTTCCGACGCGGCCAGCATGTCCTCGCGCTCGACGACCTTGATCCGTTCGCGACCCTCCGCTGCGCCGAGAGCGCGCTCGTGCTCGTCGAGCCGGTACCAGCCGTCCCACGTGGTGAACGGGATGCTCTTGGACTCCAACAGGTCGATCACATCCTGCTCGGCGGGGTGCGCCGGATTCAGCAGGGCGTCGTTCGTCATGTCTTCCAGGATGCAGTCGACGGTCTCGTTCGCGTCGCCCTTGGTGTGCCCGATGAGGCCGACCGGGCCACGCTTGACCCAGCCGGTGGTGTACATGCCGACCAGGTGATCGCCCTCGTCGTAGATGCGGCCCGCCTCGTTGGGGATGACGCCGGCCTGCTGGTCGAACGGGATCTGCGGCAGATTGTCCGACAGGTACCCGACTGCGCGGTACACCGCGCCGATCTCCCAGTCGGTGTGCTTGCCGGTGGGCTTGACGTTGCCGGTGCCGTCGAGCTGGGTGCGTTCGGTACGCAGTCCGGTGACCGTGCCGTCCTCGCCGAGAATCTCCACCGGGCTCTCGAAGAAGTGCAGGAACAGCTTGTGGATCGCGCCTTCCTTGGGCTCCCGCATCGCGTAGTTCTCGATAATGGTGGCGACCTGGTCGGTGATCTTCGATCCGCGACGCGCCACCGCCGAGCCCTCGTCGTAGTCGATGTCCTCGGGATTGACGACGACCTCGATGTTCGGCGAGTGGTCGAGTTCCTTGAGCTCCAGGGGAGTGAACTTCGCCTGCGCCGGTCCGCGGCGGCCGAAGACGTGCACCTCGACGGCCTTGTTGTTCTTGAGGCCCTCGTAGACGTTGGCGGGGATCTCGGTGGGCAGCAGTTCGTCACCGGTCTTGGCGAGCACCCGGGCGACGTCGAGGGCGACGTTGCCGACGCCGATGACGGCGACCTTCTCCGCCTCCAGCGGCCAGGTGCGCGGAAAGTCGGGGTGGCCGTCGTACCAGGCGACGAACTGCGCGGCGCCGTAGCTGCCGTCCAGGTCGATGCCGGGGATGTCCAGCGCACGGTCGTCGGTGGCGCCGGTGGAGAAGATCACCGCGTCGTAGTGCGAACGCAGCTCATCGAGGGTGATGTCGGTGCCGTAGTCGACATTGCCGAGCAGACGGACCTGCGGCTTGTCGAGGACCTTGTGCAGCGCGGTGATGATGCCCTTGATCCGGGGGTGGTCGGGCGCGACGCCGTACCGGATCAGACCGAACGGTGCAGGCATGCGCTCGTAGAGATCGATGCTGACGCCACGGTCCTTGGCGGTGTCGGACTTCATCAACGCGTCGGCGGCGTAGATGCCCGCCGGGCCCGCGCCGACGATGGCTACCCGCAGCGGGCGGCTGGAGTCGGTCATAAGGTCTCTGCTACCTCGGTGAGTGGTGGTGTCCGACGAACGGCCGCTGACCGACCGTTCCCCGAACGTTATCCCTTCTACGGTAGGCGTCGGTGCGTCCGGCGCCAAAATCTGGGTGAGGCTGACCTCACTCGTGCAGGTCGGCGCGGGTGCCGGGTCTGTCCGCATCCGGCGTGTGTGCGGTGTCTGTCCTGGGCAAATATGCAGCGTCGGCCGACGGGTGCCGGCGGGCGGCAATTCCGGTGCGGACGGTATGGCCGGGTACGGCCGGGCTAGCGGGTTGTCGACGCCGTGGTCGGGGCGGTGCCGGCCCCGATCGTTAGACTGCGCGTCATGGCACAACGCGAGCGTGGACGGTCCGGATCGCGCGGAAATGCGCGCAGAAAGGGCCGCGCCGAAGCTGGCCGGGGTGGCGGTCGTCCGGGCAGCGAGCCGGGGCCGAAGAAGCCCAGCGAGCCGGTGGATGCGGCATCGTCCGCGGACGATGGTGGGCCGACCGATGGCGCGTCCGCCGATGGTGCGCCGGAGTCGGCGCCGAGTTGGAAGAACGCGTGGCCGTTCTGGGTGGCGTTGATCGTCGTCGCGCTCGCGGTCGTCGGGCTGCTCCTGTCATATGTGTGGCGGCCGGCCGAGGACCGGGCGAGCGACTCCGCCCAGGTGCAGTTCGCGATCAACGACGTCTACACCGCGCGCAACGCCGTCAACTATGGCGACTATCGCAACGGACACTGTGCCGCGGACCTCGCGGCACCCGACTTTCCGTCCGCCGAGGCCTTCGCCGCCGAGAACCGCGACTCGCAGAAGGCCAACGGGCTCATTGTGATCCCGGAGATCACCGATGTCACCGTGACCGGAGACCGGGCGACCGCGCAGGTACAGTGGCACTTCGACAAGCAGCCCGACCGCAAGCAGACCACCAGCGTGTCGGTCGCGCGGGAGAACGGCAAGTGGAAGGTGTGCAAGCCGTGACGTATGCCGGTGACCTCAGCCCGCGGCAGGCGTGGGACAAGTTGGAGAACGACCCGTCGGCGGTATTGGTGGATTGCCGGACTCAGGCGGAATGGACCTACGTCGGCGTGCCCGATCTGGGAATCCTCGGCAAGCGCACCATTTTCGTCGAATGGATCTCATTTCCCGATGCCGCGCCGAACCAACGGTTCGTCGCGCAGCTCCGGGATGCGGGGATCGGTGACGACGACGAGGTGATTTTCATTTGCCGGTCCGGACATCGCTCGATCGGTGCCGCCGAGGCGGCCACCGCGAGCGGAATTGCCAAGGCGTACAACGTGCTCGACGGCTTCGAGGGCGGCCTCGACGAGAACGACCATCGCGGCCGGTCGGGGTGGCGCGCGGCCAATCTGCCGTGGCGTCAGTCATGAGTTACGAACTGCCCGAGGGGGTTTCGTCGGACACCCTCGCCGTGCGCGGTGGACTCCTACGATCTGGTTTCGAGGAGACGTCCGAAGCTCTCTACCTCACCAGCGGTTACGTCTACGAGTCGGCCGAGGCGGCCGAACGGGCGTTCACCGGTGAGGACCAGCGGTTCGTCTACTCCCGCTACGGAAACCCGACGGTGCAGATGTTCCAGGAGCGACTGCGGTTAATGGAGGGTGCCGAGGCGTGTTTCGGCACTGCCAGCGGTATGGCCGCGGTGTTCGTGTCGCTGGGAGCGCTGCTCAAGGCCGGTGACCGGTTGGTCGCCGCCCGTAGCCTGTTCGGATCGTGTTTCGTCGTCGCCAACGAAATCTTGCCGCGGTGGGGCATTCAGACCGACTTCGTCGACGGCGAGGATCTCGACCAGTGGGAGCGGGCGCTGGCCACGCCGGCCGATGCGGTGTTCTTCGAGACGCCGTCGAACCCGATGCAGAGCCTCGTCGACGTCGTGAAGGTATCCGAGATGGCACACGCTGCGGGCGCAACGGTGGTGCTGGACAACGTATTCGCCACTCCGCTGCTACAGCGCGGGCTGGACCTGGGCGCCGACGTCATCGTATATTCGGGAACCAAGCACCTCGACGGTCAGGGTCGGGTGATGGGCGGAGCGGTGCTCGGTCCCAAGGACTACATCGACGGTCCGGTGCAGACGCTGATGCGGCACACCGGGCCGGCGCTGAGCCCGTTCAACGCGTGGACGCTGCTGAAGGGGATGGAGACGTTGCGGCTGCGCGTCGACGCGTCGGTGTCCACGGCGTTTCGGACCGCGGAGTTCTTGGAGGCCGACCCGCGGGTGCGCTGGGTGAAATACCCGTTCCTGCAGTCACATCCGCAGTACGAGCTGGCGACGTCGCAGATGTCGGGTGGCGGCACGGTGGTGACCTTCGAGCTCAACGACCGGGATGGTGTCGGCGGCAAGGAGCGGGCGTTCGAGGTGCTCAACGCGTTGCGCATCGTCGACATCTCGAACAATCTCGGTGACTCCAAGTCGCTGATCACCCATCCGGCAACCACGACCCACCGGGCGATGGGCCCCGACGGCCGCGCCGCGATCGGATTGAGCGACTCGGTGGTACGACTGTCGGTCGGCCTCGAGGGTGCCGACGACCTCATCGCCGACCTCGACCGCGCACTCGGCTGACGGTTCGTCCGCTTCGCCCGCTTCGTCGAGTGGGCGCCAGATTTCGTTCACTGTGCGGGTGAACACGTTCACTGTGCAGGTGAACACGTTCACTGTGCAGGTGAACTCGTTCACTGTGCGGGCGCTGGTTTCGATACGCCGCTCGTGCCTCGCGGCTACTCAACCAGCGGGGCTGTACCCCGCGGCTACTCAACCAGCGGGGCTGTACCCCGTGGCTACTCAACCAGCGGGGCTGTACCCCGTGGCTACTCAACCAGCGGGGCTGTGCCTCGCGGCTACTCAACCAGCGGGACGGCGCTGCAACTCGTGGCCGTCGCATCTCACGGCTACTCAACCAGCGGCGCTGTACCCCCGAAGCGATTGTCAGGCGATGGCGGCCGGGTCGACACCCAGTGCGTTGAGCACGGTCCGCAGCTTTGCCGACGTTTCGTCGAACTCGGCGCCGGGCTCCGACCCCGCGACGATGCCGCCACCGGCCCAGGTGCGGACGCGGCGCCGGTCATCCGACAACTCCGCACACCGGATGGTCACCATCCACTCGCCGTCGCCGCCTGCACCACACCAGCCGACCGCGCCGCCGTACAGTCCGCGCGGCTCCTCGTGCTCGGAAATAAACTGTGCGGCAGCGATTTGCGGGGTGCCGCCGACGGCAGGTGTCGGACTCAGTGCCACGGCAAGATCCAGCGCGGTGACACGCGGATCGGCGAGGGTGCCGCGCACCGGAGTGGCCAGATGCCACACCTCGCCGGTCGACATCAGCTCCGGCTGGTCGGGGACGTCGAGATCCGTGCACAGCGGCGTCAGCACTCGGCGCACGTGGTCGACGACGAAGGCGTGCTCGGCGCGGTCCTTCGCCGACGCCAGCAACGCCTGCGCGGCCGCCCGATCGGCTTCCGGGTCACTCGACCTCGCCGCCGACCCTGCGTACGGCCGACAGGTGACGGTCAGACCCTGCTTGCGCAGCAACACCTCCGGGCTGGCCCCGATCAGCCATCGCGCGGCGCCGCCGTCGTCGTCGGCGGACATCGCGATATCGGCGACGAACGCGTTGTGTTCCGGGTTGCCGTGCGCGAGGGCGCCGAGCAAGTCACCGACATTGACGGCGGGATCGACAGTGAACCGCACCGACCTCGCGAGCACCACCTTGTCGAGCGCCCCGGCTGTGATATCCGCGATGGCCGCCGCGACCCGGTCGCGGTGCGTCGACGCATCCGGAACGTGGACGACGTCGCTCACCCGATGCGCGCGAGCAGGTGTCCCGGCGAGGGGCGTCGACGTGTGCTCGATGGACTCCGGCACGAGTAGCGCCGCGTCGTCAGCGAGGTCGAACGGAATCGCGCCGGTGACCCCGCCGACCCGACCGGTACGCAATGCGTCCGCGGCCTCGTGCGCGTCGGTAAACCCCTCCGCGACACCCGTCGCCCGTACCGTGCCGTGTGGCCGGGACAGCACGAAGATCTCCGCGGGCTCGTCGGACGGCAGGTCGGCCATGGTTTCACGCTACCCACGCGGGCGGCCGACGCGGCGGGCGCCTCCGACGCCTGTTCCGACCACGCCAGTTCGGCCCACGCTGAACGAAAATTGACACTCTTGCGCGGCATCGGCAATCTTGTCTGCAGGTCATGAGTGCCAGCGACAAGCCCCGGCTTGCTGGTCGGCAACCCTCCTCCGCGGTGGGGTGCTCCGGGTGACGACCTGGCCGTGTCCGACCGGGCACGGCAAGCGTGGATTCCCGAGGAGATTTCCGATGACTGCCGTCGTCAACTGGTCCGACGTTGTATCCGATCCGGCTGCGGATGCCGCCGGATGCCCGCCCGTTTCGCGCGCGCAAGACCACCGCCCGTCGATCCCAGCGCTTGCCCGGGTCGTCGGTGCCGACGAAACCGCCCCGCTCGCGGACGGCCGTCGAGTGCGCTACGCCAATCTCGACTACGCCGCCAGCGCTCCAGCGCTGAGTGCCGTCACCGACGCGGTGTCGCAGGCACTCGGTCAGTACGCGAGTGTGCACCGCGGTGCCGGACACCTGTCCCAGGTCACCACCGCTCGCTACGAACAGGCGCGAGATACGGTGCGCCGCTTCGTGCGTGGCCGAGTCGACGACACGGTGGTGTTCACTCGGAACACGACCGATGCGATCAACCTGGCCGCCCATGTCACCCCGGGCGATGTGGTCGTCCTCGACATCGAACATCACGCCAACCTGCTGCCGTGGATCGGCCGGGCGAACGGGGATACGCGGGTCGTGCGTTCCCGGCCCACCGTCGACGACACGCTGGTCGCCATCGAATGCGAACTCGCCGCTGTCCCTGCGTCTTTGCTGGCAATCACCGCGGCATCCAATGTCACCGGTGAGGTGCTACCGATCGGCAGGCTGGCGTCCATCGCGCACCGGCATGGCGCCCGGATTCTCATCGACGCTGCCCAACTCGTTGCACACCAACCCGTTTCGATCGTCAGCCACGGCATCGACTACCTGGTGTTCTCCGGGCACAAACTGTACGCACCGTTCGGTGCCGGGGTGCTGATCGGTCGATCGGATTGGCTCGACGCCGCCGAACCGTACCTCGGCGGGGGCGGCGCCACCGAGGACGTTGCCGCCGACGACTCCGAGGCGGGCGGCGTGAGGGTTACCACCCGATGGCACCGCGGTGCCGCCCGGCATGAGGCGGGATCGCCGAATGTGCTCGGTGCCATCGCGATCGCGGCGGCATGCGACGCCATCACCGACATCGGTGCCGAGTCGATCGGTCTACACGAGGCCGTTCTGCGGGACTATCTCGACCGCGGTCTCGCGTCGGTGCCCGGAGTGCGTCCGCTGCGCATCTTCACCGGCGGCACAACCGAATCGGCGACAGTTCTCGACCGGGTCGGTATCGCGGGTTTCACCGTCGACGGCCTCGCGCCGCGCGCGGTGGCCGAGTATCTGAGCGCCGAGCACGGCATCGGTGTGCGCGACGGCAAGTTCTGCGCGCATCCGCTGCTGGACCGGCTCGGCTACCCCGACGGCGCCGTCCGGGTCAGTTTCGGGCTGGGCACGTCATCGGCGGACATCGACCGGCTCGTCTTGGCACTGCACGAACTGGTTGCCCGTCCCGGACGGGACGGCATTGTGGCGGAGGGCGATTCATGACGATCCAGTACTCCGGGGCACCGATCAGCATCGGCCGTCCCGCCCTACAAGTGGCGCTCGCGGGCGATCCGGAGGCCACTGCGTTGCCGGTGATTGTGCGGCGTCCCACCTTGCGGGACGCGCAGCGCGCCCGGTCGTTACTCCGGACGGGTGCGCGTGACACCGCGAACTATGTGGTCGCGCTCGAGATCGAGGTCGTCATCGCTGCCGACGCGGCGTCGGCGCGAGCGGTTGCCGGCACGCACGCCGAGCCGACCGCGCACGCCGGCCGCGAGGTCGGCGACCGGGTCGGGGAGACCGTCCGCTACATCGGCACACCGAGCGGTCTGATCTCACTGATCCGGGACGTCTACGCCGCCGAGGTCGCCGACGCGGTTCTCATCGTGCCGCTGGACGGATCGGCCACCACGGCCCTCGTCCGGGAGAATGTGTTGCCCCGCTTCGGAGTTCAGTCGGCCGCCTGATTCGCACGGCCGCCGGGATGTGCTCGCTGGCTGAGTGAGCGGCGCGCGACCTACCGCCGTTCCTCCGCTGAGTGGCTGTCCCGGGACGCGCTGTTCCTTCCGCTGGTTGAGTATCGGTTCCGGGGACCTGATTGCCGTCCCTCCGCTGGTTGAGTAGCGGCGACGGAGGAGCCGCGTATCGAAACCAGCGGGCGAGGCGCCGTTCGCGACGGTCGCCGCAGACTCCACCAGAGGGGACGTGCGGAACGCCTGAGGGCAGCGGCGGTGGCTAAGTGTTGACGGCTGCGCTGCTCCCGCTGGTTGAGTAGCGGCGACGAAGGAGCCGCGTATCGAAGCCCAGCGGGCGAGGCGCCTCCCACGACAGTCGTCGCCTAACCAGCGGGCGAGGGCGCCTCGCGCGACGGCCGCCGCCTCTCAACCAGCCGGGGTCGTGGTTTGCCATCACCCCACCCGAAGTGCATACTTGCGGCCGGCAACTAATTGCTAACTGCAACTAGTTGCAAGAGGAAACAACTGTGCCGCGGAAGTCTGCCGGTTTGGGCGCGGCGGGGCAGGGGCGAGAGCGATGCTGGGACGGGGCGGCACGATGACGGAGCACGGCGACGAGACGACGCACGACGGACCGGCGTGTGCAGCAGCCGGGCGCCCCGACGCAGATGCCGCTACCAGCACCGACGCTCCCCAACTCGACGGCACGGCCATCGATGCGCTGTTCGACACTCTCGCCCGCTACCTGCGAATACGAGAGCGGGCCACCCACACCACCTTTCGGCTCGGTGACGGCGAGATCGAGACAGCTGCGTTCAAGGGCCTGTTTCATCTCGCGCGGCAGCCGATGCGGTCGCGCGAATTGGCCGCCATCCTCAACGCCGACCCGTCGACGGTGAGCCGACACGTCGCCCAACTAGTGGATCTGGGACTGGTGCGCCGCGAGGCCGACCCGGACGACGGGCGCGCGACGCTGCTCGTCGTCACCGACGACGGCCACGCCCGGGTCGCGACCATGCGCGAGGTGCGCCGCGCCGCGATGAACACCGCGATGTCGGACTGGACCGACGAGGAACTGTGGACGCTGGTCCGGCTGCTGGATCGATTCGTCTCGGCTGCCGAATCGATGATGCTGTCGTGGGCCGCCGCCCGGTCGGCCGAGGCCGCCGACCCCGACCAGGCTCCCGCCGACAGCGCCGACTCCGACCAGGCTCCCGCCGACCAAGCCGACCCCGATCAGCCCAGCCCCGACAAACCCAGCCGCGAGCAGCAGACCAACGACCAGGCGCCGTCAGCCCACGCCGACGCCGACGATCACATGACGGTGAAAGGACCACGATGACGGAGAACGACGCGCGGCACCCCGGAGCAACCGGGTCGGCCGCGGCGCCCGACGGCGCGGCAGTCAACGGTCCGACGCCGGCGACACCCGCCCCCGACGACGAGGCGGCCGGCGCACGCCTGAGTCACCGGCAGATCCTCACCATCCTCGCCGGACTGATGATGGGCATGTTCCTGGCGGCGCTGGATCAGACGATCGTGTCGACGGCGATCCGCACCATCGCCGACGATCTACAGGGCTACGACATGCAGGCGTGGGTGACCACCGCCTACCTGGTGACGTCGACGATCGTCACGCCGCTGTACGGCAAGCTGTCCGACATGTACGGCCGCAAGCCGTTCTTCCTGCTGGCCATCTCGATCTTCATCGTTGGATCGCTGCTGTGCAGCATGGCCACGTCGATGTACGAGCTCGCTGCGTTCCGTGCGCTGCAGGGGCTCGGCGCCGGCGGCCTGTTTACGTTGGCGCTCACCACGATCGGCGACATTGTGCCGCCCCGGGAACGCGCCAAGTACCAGGGCTACTTCCTCGCCGTGTTCGGGACGTCGAGCGTGCTCGGCCCGGTGCTCGGCGGATTCTTCGCCGGGCAGTCGTCCATCCTGTGGATCTCGGGCTGGCGCTGGGTGTTCCTGGTCAACGTGCCGATTGGGCTCATCGCGCTGGCGGTGGTCTACCGAGTGCTCAACTACGACCAGCAGAAGGCGGCCCGCGTCCGCACCGACTACTGGGGTGCGACGGCACTCGCCGTGACGGTCGCCCCGCTGCTCATCGTCGCCGAACAGGGACGCGTGTGGGGGTGGTTCTCCACCCGGTCGATCGTCTGCTACGCCATCGGTGTAATCGGGCTCGCGGTGTTCATCTGGATCGAGAACCGACTCGGCGACGACGCGCTGATCCCGTTGCGGGTCTTCAAGAACCGGGTGTTCGCACAGGGTGTGGTGATCTCGGTGGTGATCGGCGCGGTGATGTTCGGCGGTATCTCGATGCTGCCGCAGTACTTCCAGGTGCTGCGCGGGTCGAGCCCGATGGTCGCCGGGTTGCAGATGCTGCCGATGGTGGTCGGACTGATGGCGGGTTCGGTGCTGTCCGGTCAAATGATCTCCCGCACCGGCAAATACAAGATCTACACGATCATCGGGTCGGTACTGATGACCGTCGGGACCTTCCTGCTGCACCTGGTCGGCACCGACACCCCGATGTGGGTGGTCATGCTGATGGCGGCGCTGCTCGGCCTCGGCCTCGGCAACCTGATGCAGCCGATCACCTTGGCCATGCAGAACATCCTGCCGCCCAAGGACATGGGACTGTCCACCGGCACCGCGACGTTCTTCCGACAGATCGGCGCCACCCTCGGTGTCGCGGTGTTCTTCTCGCTGCTGTTCTCGATGATGGGCCCGAATATGTCCGACGAAATTCAGGCGGCTGCACGGCAACCCGAGTTCCGCGCGGCGGTCACCGAGGCGGCGCAGAGCAGCGACCCACAGGTGAGCGCATTCGGTAAGTCGCTGATCGCGGCTCAGCAGGGCGGCGACAGTGCGGCGTCGGAGAGCGTCATGAGCGATACGTCGGTGATCGAGAAATTGCCGCCGGCGATCGAGCAACCGATCAAGGAGGGCTTCGCCCGTTCGATGGACACGGTGTTCCTGTCCGTGTCGATGGTCTCGCTGCTCGCCGTAATCGGTTGTGTCACCTGGAAGGAACTGCCGCTCCGGCGCGGTCGGGCAGCTCCCGACGCGGAGGCCGTCGCCGCCTGACGCGAGGTCGGCGACATGCTGCGCGGGCCAGCGACGTGACGACACGCGCTGAACGGCCCGGGGCGCCCGTACGCCACCGACTGTGAGGCCGGTCACAACCCGTCACGGATTCGTCGCGCCGGTGTCTTGGGGGCATCAGCGACTGAAGGGAAGGCACCGAATGACCGAGAACATCACAGTGATCGTGATCGGCGGAGGTTACGCGGGGACCTTGGCTGCCAACCAATTGCTCGCCAACAAGAATTTGACCGTGACCCTCGTGAATCCCCGGCCACAGTTCGTGGAACGGATTCGCCTGCATCAACTAGTCGTCGGAAACTCCCCCGCGACCGTCGCATACGACAAGCTGCTCAATCCGGCAATCAGTCTCGTCGTCGACACAGTGACCTACATCGATGCCGGCGCCCAGAAGCTGGAACTGGCGTCGGACACGGTGCTGCCGTATGACTATCTGATCTACGCCGCAGGGAGCACCGTCAGCACACCCAATGTCCCTGGAGTGGCCGAATATGCCTTATCTATCAACGAATTCGAGCATGCCCAACAGGTGCGCGCCCGATACGAAAGCCTGGCGCGGGACGCGCCCATCGTGGTGGTCGGAGCGGGGCTGACCGGTGTCGAACTGGCCGGTGAACTCGCGGAAGCCGGACGCCGGGTAACCCTGATCTGCGGCAAGCGATTGTTGCCCTCGGTCGGCGAACCAGCCCGTCGGGCGGCGGCCAAGCGACTGGGCAAGCTCGGCATCGACATTCAGGTGCCGGCGACGGTGATCCGGGTCGACCGGGATTCGGTGGCTCTGTCCGATGGGTGAGTGCTGCCGAGCGCTTTGACGGTGTGGACCGGAGGTTTCGGCGCGCCGCGACTGGCCGCCGACAGTGGGCTACGCACCGATTCCCTTGGCCGGTTGCTCACCGATGAAACCCTGGTGAGCGTCGACAATCCCCGCATCATCGCCGCCGGAGACGCCGCCAGCCCGTCGGGAGTGCCGCTGCGGATGAGCTGTCAGGCCGCAGGGCCGCTGGCCGCTCGTGCTGTCAAGACAGTGCTTGCCCTAGTCGATGGTACGCAGCCCAAGGAGCGCACCCAGATATTCACCGGGCAGAACATCAGCATCGGCCGCAGCTCGGCAGTCATCCAGGTAGGCCATACCGACGACACTCCTCGCAAGCTGTATATCGGGGGACGCACCGCCGCGACTATCAAGGAGGTAGTCAGCAAGGGCGCACTCGCCATTTTGGCGACCGCCGCCAAACATCCCACTTGGTACCACTGGCCGCAGGGCGGTAAGCGTGCCAAGGCACTCAGCGCCCAGGCGTAGCGGTGTCCGGTACCGCTCATGTCGAGCTGTTCACCCACCTGCGTCCTATGCTGTTCACCATCGCATACGAGATGCTCGGTTCCGCAACGGAAGCCGATGACGTATTGCAGGAGAGCTATCTGCGATGGGCGCAGGTGGATCTGGATACCGTCACCGATACCAAAGCCTATTTGGCACAGATCGTCAGCCGCCAGGCCCTCAATACCTTGCGAACCAACAGCCGTCGTCGCGAGGAGTACGTGGGGCCGTGGCTACCTGAGCCGGTACGGGTGGCCTACGACGGCAGCCAGCGAGACGCCTCGACCGATGTGGTGCTGGCCGAATCGGTCTCCATGGCCATGCTCGTGGTGTTGGAGACCCTGTCCCCGGACGAGCGCGCCGTGTTCGTGATGCGCGAAGTATTCGGCTTCAACTATTCCGAAATCGCCTCCACAGTAGGTAAATCCGAGGCCGCGTTGCGCCAGATCGCCCACCGTGCTCGTGAGCATGTGCAATCACGGCGCCGCCGATTCACGCCCACCGATCGGCAGGCCGAGGAGCTGACCACCTGGTTTCTGCTCGCCGCTGCCGGTGGCGATGTCGACGCGCTGCTGAAGATGCTCGCCCCGGATGCTCTCTGGACATCCGACGGAGGTGGCAAGGTCAGTGCGGCACGACGCCCCGTGTTCGGTGCCGACAGAGTAGCCCGTATGGCGATCGGGCTATCCCAAGCCGCCGCGCAGTTCCCCGATGTGCGTATGGAACTCAGCACCTTCAACAGCACACCGGCACTTTTGATTTATACCGAAGGAAGCCTAGATGCGGTGCTCACCGTCTCCATCGTGGATGGCAAGGTGGAACACATCTTCGCTATCCGCAACCCCGACAAGCTGGCCACCGCTGAAATCACGCGCCATATCAGTAGATAACGAGCGCCTGCCTCAGCGGATTATTCGGACACAAGCACTCGTATGGGCATCGTTCCAGCCGATTGCGATGGTCTCAACTTGTGAGCGTTCGATATGCACAGCGCTACTCCTGGTTTGAGGTTGTCAGTGAGATGTGATCGGGCAGGAACCGCAGCTCTTCGAGTCCAGTCCCATCGTCGTTGGTGAATTCCGAACCCACGACGGTGACAACAAGTCCGTCGGCGGTCTGCTGGAACCGCAGTTGCTCGTCACCGCGACGGGTTGTCCTGCCGGATGTCTGCTCGGCGTCGTCGGGGAGCCAGCCCCGTGGAAGCAGTCGATCTAATGCGTTTTGGATCGTGGTCGAGTCACCGGCAGGACACGATGCCGAGAGCTGCGCACGGACCGCTCCGGTGGCGTCGTGTGCAAATTGCACCGTCGCTGATTGTGGTGGGTCGGGAAGCCATGCATGAATCCATAGGTTGGCGAGTGTGGTGGCGAGTCGTCGCGCTTCGCGCCATGCAGTATATTCCGGCGAATTATATTGCGCTGCTGCCGATTCCGCCGTTGCTTTTTCAGCCTGCGGAGGTGGATCGGCGTGGTGTCAGTGAATGAAACTCACGCGCGGATCGTCGAGCTGTGTGCGAGCGGCGTCAAGAAGCTCGTTCATGAACTGCTCGTCGGTCGTCGAACGTGGATTACTCATGATCGCTCCAGGGCTGGCGGACAAAGCCGGTGGTCTTGGCCTGCTCGTCAGCGGTGATCGATCCGCCGTCGGACGAACCGATGTCACGCAAAAAGTAGCACGGGCTGTTGAGTTGCACCCTCAATGGTGATGTTGAATTGATTGAGACGCGGTAGATTCCGAGTGTGCCATTCGACTGGTTGTCCGACTGCCACTGAATCTTCAACGGCTCCAGGACTTTATGCACCGCAGTGATGTCTACCGGGCTACCTTGGGTGTAGGTGATGTCGGAGCCGTAGAGCACGCCGTTGTAGTGAGTCGTGCCGAACGTGAATGGCCCTGACTTCGCAGTGCATCCCGACCAATCTTCCCAGGCGGCATCGGGCTCAGGGCTCAGTTGTAAGCCCCTACCGATTGCGGCAATGATTGATGTCGTTGCTGCTCGGGCATCGTCGGTGACGGCTGTCGCCTGCTGAGCGGTCAGGGGTGAGTCCGAGTCCACAATCTTCTCCGAACGTGGGAGGGGCGCTTCGACAGAGGATTCGCACGCCCCGATCATTGCCACAAGGGCGATTGAGGCGGCGCCAGCCGTAACTCTTACTAGTCTTGACATTGGCTAGCCACCTTGGTTCTCCGGTCGTGACTCGACGGATCGGTCCTCCCATGGCCAAAGCCAGCCGTCGATGACGTCATTCGTGCTTCGCCGGTTCTCGTGAGTGATCTCGTCACCGTGACCAGACACAATTGAAGCCACCAAGATGAGTGACTGGGTCGTTCGATGTTCTGCGATGTAGGCGCTGTCGTGTGCTGGAAAGCGCCAAGGCGACACCACTGCCGCTGCGGTCTGTTCGGGTGGCGCCCGACGTGGAGACCGTCACGGCCGGTGCGGCAACCAGAGAATCAACAGGGCCGGCCGGCTGCGTGACTACACGCGCCGACCGGCCCGGACCCGCGTCCGCGGCGGGTCACTCGTCGAGAATCAGCCGCGGGACGGCTCGTTCGCGTCTTCGGGGTGCTCCTTGAGCCTTGCGACGGCTTCACGGGCCACCTTCTCGGCCTCGGCCTTGCCGACCCAACCGCCGGGGTCCACCTCTTTGCCCGGTTCGAGGTCCTTGTAGTGCTCGAAAAAGTGGGCGATCGCCTTGAGTTCGAAATCGGAGACGTCGCCGATGTCCTGGACGCCGTCCCACCGCACGTCGCCCGCCGGGACGCACAGCAGCTTGTCGTCGCCGCCGGCTTCGTCGGTCATGGTGTACATGCCGACCACCCGGGCCTTGACGATCACACCGGGGAACACCGATTCGGGCAGCAGCACCATCGCGTCCAGCGGGTCACCGTCCTCGCCGAGGGTGTTGTCAATGTAGCCGTAGTCGGCCGGATAGCCCATCGAGGTGTACAGGTAGCGGTCGAGGTGGACCTTGCCGGTCTCGTGATCGACCTCGTACTTGTTGCGGCCGCCCTTGGGGATCTCGATGGTCACATCGAATTCCACGGTTCCTCCTTGGTCTGACTGTCTGACTGGCTGACGATCTGCGAAGTCGCCTGCGGGCGCCGACCGCTGATCGCCTCAAACGATACTGTTGGGCGACACATCCCCAACTCGAGACCCGGAGGTTGCGTGGGCGCACACGATCCGGCCGCGCCGCGGCGCCGGCCCCGGCGGCGTCGCCGACCGGTGGTGTGGACCCTGATCGCGGTCCTGGCACTCGCGCTGGTCGCGGCCGGAGCACTGGTCGCCGTCCGGCAGTTGGACACCTCCGACGAACTGCCACCGGGCATCCCTGCGCGGCCCGCCGCCATCACCGCGGACCCGCAGATCCGGCCCGTCGCCGCCGACGCTCCGCAACCCACTCCGGCCGGGGTGTCCCGACAGATCGCCCAGTCGTTGCGTGACCCGGCGCTCGGCCAGTTCACCGGTCAGATCAGCGACTCGGTCACCGGCACCGTGCTGTGGTCGCGGGGTGCCGACCGGCCGCGCACGCCCGCGTCGAACGCGAAGATCCTCACTGCCGCCGCGGCGCTGGTGGAACTGCCGCATGACAAGCGGATCACCACGTCGGTGTTCGCCGGACCTGGCGGCCAGGTCATCCTCAAGGGCGCAGGCGACCCGACACTGTCGGCGCAACCGAGAGGATCGGACACCTTCTACACCGACCCCGGACGGATCGCCGACCTCGCCGCGCAGATCAAGGACGCCGGGGTGCCGGTGACCTCGGTGGCGATCGATCTGTCGGCATACTCCGGGCCCACGATGGCCAAGACCTGGGACCGCCGCGACATCGCAGGGGGTGACATCACCCCGATCGAATCGCTCATCGCCGACGGCGGCCGCATCCGGCCACTCGACGAGTTCTCGCCGCGCGTCGACGATCCCGGCATCACCGCGGGTCAGGCCCTCGCACGCGCCCTCGGTGTCTCCACCACGGTCACCGAGGTAAACGCGCCCGCCGGTGCCCGCGAGGTCGCCTCGGTCCGGTCGGCGCCGCTGGTCACCCGGGTCAATGACATGTTGCGCTTCAGCGACAACGTCCTCGCCGAAACCCTGTCGATCGAGCTGGCGACCGCCAAGGGCCGGCCCGCCACCCTCGCCGATGGGGTGAATGCGATCGAGCAGTCGATGTCGGCGAACTTCGCCGACGCCGCGGGTGGCACGACCCTGAGCGACGCGTCGGGTCTGTCGTATGCGAACAAGGTGCCCGCGGCGATGCTCGACACGCTGATGGCGGCGGCCAGCGGGTCGGCCGGCGCGGCGGGCACTGGCACGGGTACCGGCACCGATGACTCTAGCGACAGTGATGACTCCGGCGACAGTGACGGCACTGTGCAGGCCAAGATGCGGCCGATGCTCGACGGACTACCGGTCGCGGGGGGCACCGGCACCCTCGCCGACCGGTTCGACGTACGGACCAACCCAGGGGCCGGATGGGTGCGGGCCAAGACCGGAACCCTCACCGGGGTCAGTTCGTTGACCGGGATAGTGCAAACGGTCGACGGCCGGGTGCTGTCGTTCGCGCTGATTTCGGGCGGAACCTCGCCCGCCGACGCGCGGCCGGCACTGGATGCCATCCCCGGAGACCTCAGAGAGTGCGGATGTCGATGACGAATACCGAGATCGCCGCGTCCGGCGGGGACGCTGGATCGGCGGGTGCCGCGGACTCGGACGGCGACCCGATCGGCGCCAAGATCGACTGGTCGCTCGCCGCGGGGACCGGCAAGCGGCTCGCCCGGTCGGGTCCCAAGACCACGGCGTACACCCTGGACGCCGCCCGGGCCGAACTCGCCGAGGCCGCCGTTCGCGCCGAGGGCCCGGTCCGTGAGGTCACCGGCCTCGCCGACGGACTGGCGGTGCCCGCGGCACGCGTGCTGAACCGGGCGGAGTGGATCGACGCCGCCGCGATCTCCATGCGGTCGATGCTCGTCGGCGACGACGTCACCGACGACCGCGGACTCACCGCCAAGGTCGGCGGCTTGCAGGCGGGCGGGCTGCTCGCATTCCTGTCGACGGCGATCCTCGGCCAGTACGACCCCTTCACGCCGAATACCGTCCCGCCCACCGTCGGCGACGCGACGCCGGGTTCCGGCGTGGTTGCCGGCCAGACCGGCACCGACGACCCGGGCGTGTTGATGCTGGTGGTGCCGAACATTATTGCCGTCGAGCGGGCGCTCAAGGTGGTGCCGTCGGACTTCCGGCTGTGGGTGTGCCTGCACGAGGTCACCCACCGCGTGCAGTTCTCCGCCAACCCGTGGCTCCGCCGGTACATGCAAGACAACATCGCCGTATTGACCTCGGACACTGGCGAATCCGCGGCCGACGTCCTCGGCCGCATCACCTCCGCGCTACGGAGCGATCAGCTGCGGGAAAAAGGCGTCGTCGGCGCGATGCAACTGCTGCAGACGCCGGAACAGTACGAGGCCTTCAACCGGATGATGATGTTGGGCACGCTGCTGGAGGGGCACGCCGATCACGTGATGGACGCGGTCGGCCCCGCGCACGTGCCGACCGTGTCACGCATCCGTGAGGCATTCGACAAGCGACGAAACGCGCCGCGAAATCCGGTGCAGCGCATCATCCGGGCGCTCATCGGCATGGATGCCAAGCTGGCGCAGTACATTCGCGGTAAGGCGTTCGTGGACGAGGTCGTCGGGACCGTCGGCATGCAGCGGTTCAATGCCATCTGGACTTCGCCCGAGACCATGCCGCTACCAGCCGAGATCGATGACCCGTCGGCCTGGATCCGGCGGGTGCTCTAGCGACGATGAATGCCGCGAGTGCGGTGGACGAGATCACCCGATCCGTCACCGCATTCGCGGGCGACGTCCTCGACGCCGACGTGCGGTGTGGCACAAGGCCCGTCTGCGTCGGACTGTCCGGGGGCGCCGACTCGCTCGCCCTGACCGCCGCCGCGGTGCGCGCTGGCCTACGGGTGCGTGCGCTCGTCGTCGATCATGGGCTGCAACAGGATTCGGCGACGGTTGCCCAGCAGGCGGCGGTTGTGGCGCGCGACCTGGGAGCGGCGGCCACGGTGCTGTCGGTGTCGGTCGGGCGCGGCGGCGGGCCGGAAGCGGCCGCTCGGGCGGCTCGGTACGCCGCCCTGGACGCCGCCCGCGATGGGGCGCCGGTGCTGCTCGCCCATACCCTCGACGATCAGGCGGAGACCGTGCTGATGGGGCTCGCGCGCGGATCGGGTGCCCGCTCGATCGCCGGTATGCGGGCGTGGTCGGAGCCCTGGGGCCGTCCGCTGCTGGCACTGCGTCGTCGCGAAACCGTCGATGCGTGTGCCGAATTGGGTCTCACGCCGTACGTCGACCCACATAACAGCGACCCCCGGTTCACCCGCGTGCGCGTGCGGACCGAGGTGCTGCCGTTACTCGACGACGTGCTGCACGGCGGTGTCGCCGAGGCGCTGGCGCGCACCGGTGCGGCGCTGCGGTCCGATACCGAAGCCCTCGACGAGATCGCCGACGGCATCTACGGCCACGCCCGGGTGGGCGACGACCTGGTGCTCGGCCCGCTCATCGAAACGCCGATGGCGGTGCGCACCAGGGTGATTCGACGGTGGCTTCTTGATGTCGGAGCGACCGAACCCACCGGCCGGGTGATCGGCGCGGTCGATGCACTAGCGACCGGTCGCGGCACTGGACGAGTGGCCGTTGGGGGAGATCCGAGGTCGCGGGTCGGCGTCGAGCGCCGCGGCGACCGCCTCGTCGGATATTGCGAGAATCGCTGAGCGCGGCCGACTTTGACGGAAATGCGCGGCCCGACTCGATGACAACACCCCGCCGACATCGGAGTCGGCGGGGTGTCGCGTCGATCTGAGCTGCGGAAAAGTTAGTTCTTCGGCGGCTTGAACGGCGAGTTGATCGTTTGGAGGTACTGGATGCCGGCGACGATGAGGGTGCCGCCACCACCGAAGACGGTGCCAGCGATGCCACCGACGGTCGCTCCCAGCGGCAGGCCGACGAAGATGCACCCGAACGGACCTGCGGGGAGGCCGAGAACACATCCGGCGATACCGCCCACCACAGCGCCGATGGCGGTGCCGACGATGGTGGAGATCGTCATGCCCGCGCGGAGTTGCTCGTTGAACCGGGCCAGGGCCTTGTCGTCACGTTCCTGCTTAGTTTGCGGCCCTTTCGCCGCGGCCTTCCGGGCGACCTCGACCTTCGCACCGTCGATCAGAGTCGAGCGCTTGAGGTTCTTGGACGGGGTCAGGGTGACGGCATTGTCGGCCTGCTTGGCGTCGATCGGGAACTGCCGGTTCTCCATGTTGTAGCTCAGCGGCATCTTCCACAGCTCGGCGTTGGCCTTGTTCTTGATGACGACGAAGCCGTCGTCGACGCCGATCGAGCCGTTGCCCACCGCGATCTTCACGGTGTCCTTGGTGTTGGAGACCGTGTACTTGACCGGTTGCGTGGTCGGAGTGGGTGCGGCCTGGGCGACTCCGGCGAACGCGGTCGCCGACGCGACGACGAACGCGAGGACCGTCAGGATGCGGAAGCGTGGCGAGCGGCGGGACGCCGACGTATCGCGGAGCCGAGCGGAAGAGTGCATATCGGTGGAGACTTTCTGCGCAGGCGCGGACGCACGGCAGTGCGAGCCGGCCGGTGGGCGGAATGGAAAACGGAACAACCAACCGTCGTCAAGATTCGGTCGATGCATCCCGTTCCCCGACGTTCCGGAGCTTCGCCACCTTTACGACGTCGTGATGGTAACAGGCATAACGTTCCAGTACGTCGAGTGGGGGTGATTACTTCGTAACCGAAATGTGATTAGAATAACGAACATTGTTATACCTGTGGTCCGGGTAGACGACGCTCGAGTGGGGCGATGGTGTCGCTGCGGGATCGTGTCCGGTTCGCCGGGTTCCCGCGGCCGCCGGAGGGCTCGGCGTCAACCTGTTCCGGGCTCTCGGGTCACGCGGTGGGCGGACATGCGAAGCTATGACGGTGCATCCAGCGAACTCCGCCCAGCACCCCTACGGCGACGACATCGACGCGGTGCTGATCACCGAGGAGCAGATCCGCGAACGTACCCGGGAACTAGCGGCCGCGATCGGCGAACGGTACGCGGGCATCGAGCAGGATCTCGTGCTCATCGGCGTCCTCAAGGGGGCGATCATGTTCATGACGGATTTCGCTCGGGCGCTGCCGATTCCGTCGCAGATGGAGTTCATGGCGGTGTCCAGTTACGGGTCGTCGACATCGTCGTCCGGGGTGGTGCGCATCATGAAGGACCTCGACCGCGATATCGCCGGGCGCGACGTGCTGATCGTCGAGGACATCATCGATTCCGGGCTGACACTGTCGTGGCTGATGCGCAATCTGGCGACTCGGTCGCCGCGTTCGCTGCAGGTGTGCACGCTGCTCCGTAAGCCCGACGCGGTCCGGTCTCCGGTCGACGTCGCCGAGGTCGGCTTCGACATTCCAAATGAATTCGTCGTCGGCTACGGGCTCGACTACGCCGAGCGCTATCGAGATCTGCCGTTCATCGGCCGGCTGCGGCCGTCGGTGTACCAGAGCTGAGCGGTCCGTTTCCCGCTGGTTGAAGTATCGGCGATCGCATCGGGTTGTCGCTCCGTGCCCGCCGGTTGAGTAGCCGCGATGATGAAGCTCCAGCCCGCCGGTTGAGTAGCCGCGACGATAGAGCTCCAGCCCGCCGGTTGAGTAGCCGCGAGGGACGAGCGGCGTATCGAAGCCGCGTCGGTTGGGGTGTTGCTGATTTCGATACGCCCTCCGCTGCGCTCCGGGCTACTCAATCAGCGGGGCGACTGCTGCCGGGCTACTCAATCTGCGGGAGGCGATCGCGCCGGCTCGCGCTCTGTGCCCGCTGGTCGAGTATCGGCGACCCGCGTGCGCCCCAGTCCGCTGGTTGAGTAGCCACGACGATGGAGCTCCAGCCCGCCGGTTGAGTAGCCGCGAGGGACGAGCGGCGTATCGAAGCCGCGTCGGTCGGGTGTTGCTGATTTCGATACGCCCTCCGCTGCGCTCCGGGCTACTCAATCAGCGGGGCGACCGCTGCCGGGTTACTCACTCAGCGGGAAGCGCTGACGCCGGGCTACTCAATCAGCGGGAAGCGCTCACGCCGGGCTACTCAATCAGCGGGAGAGTTCGGCCCACTACCGGCGCGGGAACGGTTTTACCTGGTCGATCGTTGACCGGTAGCCTCGACGTGTACGACCGATACATGCGGGCCCGTCGGTCGTGTCCGACGGGCCGAGAGACGTGGGTCAGCACCTCGATGGCGGACGACCCTGTGGGTCCGTTCACGAACCGCACGAACCGATGGAAAGGGACAGTGGTACGGCACCGGGCGATCGCGCCACCGGCCCGGACCTCCACCAACTCGCATGAACCGAAAGACAGTCTTCCGCAATCTCGCCATCGTGGCGGTCATCGTGCTGGGTCTGTGGGCCTGGAATGTAATGCGCGATTCGAACCGTGATTACACGCCCGCGGATACGTCGGTCGCACTGACCCAGCTCAATACCAAGAACACCAAGTTCATCCAGATCGACGACCGCGAGCAGCAGCTTCGGATCGAGACCAAGGAGCCGGTCTCGATCGACGGCAAGAACGCCGACAAGATCATCGCCAAGTATCCGGCGGCGGCCAGCGAGCAGGTCTTCGACGCGGTGACCAAGACCGGCGCCGGCTACCAGACCAATGTGAGCAGCCAGTCGGTGCTCTGGCAGATCCTGATCTTCGTGCTGCCGATGCTGTTGCTGTTCGGCCTGTTCCTGTTCGTGATGAACCGGATGCAGGGCGGCGGCCGTGGCGGCGTGATGGGCTTCGGCAAGTCCCGGGCCAAGCAGCTGTCCAAGGACATGCCCAAGACGACGTTCGCCGACGTCGCAGGCGCCGACGAGGCCGTGGAAGAGCTCTACGAGATCAAGGACTTCCTGCAGAACCCGGCGCGCTACCAGGCGCTCGGCGCGAAGATCCCCAAGGGCGTGTTGCTCTACGGCCCGCCCGGTACCGGTAAGACGCTGCTCGCGCGCGCGGTCGCGGGTGAGGCCGGCGTGCCGTTCTTCACCATTTCCGGCTCCGACTTTGTCGAAATGTTCGTCGGTGTGGGTGCCTCCCGCGTTCGTGACCTGTTCGAGCAGGCCAAGAACAACAGCCCGTGCATCATCTTCGTCGACGAGATCGACGCCGTCGGCCGCCAGCGTGGCGCCGGCCTCGGCGGCGGCCACGACGAGCGGGAGCAGACCCTCAACCAGCTCCTGGTGGAGATGGACGGCTTCGGCGACCGCTCCGGCGTCATCCTGATCGCGGCCACCAACAGGCCTGACATCCTCGACCCGGCGCTGCTGCGTCCGGGCCGTTTCGACCGGCAGATCCCGGTCGGCAACCCCGATATCGCCGGTCGCCGCTCCATCCTCAAGGTGCACGCCAAGGGCAAGCCGATCGCACCCGACGCCGACCTCGACGGCCTGGCCAAGCGCACCCCCGGTATGTCCGGCGCCGACCTGGCGAATGTCGTCAACGAGGCGGCGCTGTTGGCTGCGCGGGAGAACCAGCACGTGATCACCGCCGAGATGCTGGAGGAGGCGGTCGACCGGGTCATCGGTGGTCCGCGCCGTAAGAGCCGCATCATCAGCGAGCACGAGAAGAAGGTCGTCGCCTACCACGAGGGCGGTCACACGCTCGCCGCATGGGCGATGCCCGACCTGGACCCGATCTACAAGGTCACCATCCTGGCGCGCGGACGGACCGGTGGCCATGCCCTCGCAGTGCCGGAGCAGGACAAGGATCTAATGACGCGGTCGGAGATGATCGCGCGGCTAGTGATGGCGATGGGTGGCCGGGCCGCCGAAGAACTGGTCTTCCACGAGCCGACCACCGGAGCGTCGTCGGATATCGACCAGGCCACCAAGATCGCGCGAGCGATGGTGACCGAGTACGGCATGAGCGCCAAGCTCGGTGCGGTCCGCTACGGCCAGGAGCAGGGCGACCCGTTCCTCGGCCGGTCGATGGGCACGCAGAGCGACTATTCGTCGGAGGTCGCCAGTGAGATCGACGACGAGGTGCGGCGGCTGATCGAGGCCGCGCACACCGAGGCGTGGTCGATCCTGTCGGAGTACCGCGACACGCTCGACGTGCTCGCCAGCGAGCTGCTCGAGAAGGAGACGCTGACCCGCAAGGATCTCGAGAAGATCTTCGAGAACGTGGAGAAGCGACCGCGCATCACCACCTTCAACGAGTTCGGTGACCGCACCCCCAGCGACAAGCCGCCGGTGAAGACGCCGGGCGAGCTGGCCATCGAACGCGGTGAGCCGTGGCCGCCGGAACCGGAACCCAAGCCGGTACCCGAACCGGTCGGCGCGGGTTACCCGGGCGGCCCCGGCGAGGTGCCCGCGTACCCGCCCCAGGCGTACCCCTACCCGGGTCAGCAGCCCGGCGCCGGGTACCCGCCGGCCGGCGGCTATCCGGGAACGGGTGGCTACCCGGGCGCGGGACATCCGGGTCCGACGAACGGCAGCTACCCCGGCGCCCCCGGGCAGCACGGCGGATATCCGGGCTCCGGCGTCCCGGCCGGACAGCCCGGCTATCCTGCCGGTGGCTATCCGGGTTCCGGGCGACCCGACACTCCCGCAGGCACCCCGGGGCACGAGACGTGGCCCGACTACGGCGCCCCACGTGACTGGTCGGCGCCCGGCTGGCCGCCGCGCGAGTGGTCCGCACCCGATGGTCCGTCCGGCCCGAACGGCCACAGCGGTGGCTACGGCTACCCCGCGGGTGACTACTCCGGTGGTCCCCGCAACGGGCACGGACCGTCGCCGGACGGCACCAACGGCCACGGACCGGGCGGCACCGGCACCAACGGACACGGCGGTACCGACCCCGGCACGAACGGACAGGGCACGAACGGACACGGAGCCTGAGGCGGTCGATGACGATCAGTGAGGACGCCATCGGTGCAGACCGCGCCGACGGTACCGGCCCCGGACCCAATAACCCCGGGACACATGACGTTGGGCTGAACGGACATGCGGGCGCGGTGCCGGGCGGCGACGGCTCCGCAACCGACACGACGGCCACCGGCGCGCGGTTCGATCAAGCCCGCGCCGAGGCGGCCGTCCGCGAGCTACTCCTCGCGGTCGGCGAGGACCCCGACCGCGAGGGTTTGCAACGGACTCCCGAACGGGTCGCGAAGGCCTACCGCGAGATGTTCGCCGGGCTCTACACCGACCCCGACGACGTGCTGGCCACGACATTCGACGAGGACCACGACGAGCTGGTGCTGGTCAAGGACATCCCGCTGTACTCGACGTGCGAACATCACCTGGTGTCGTTCCACGGCGTCGCCCACGTCGGCTACATCCCCGGGGTGAAGGGACAGGTCACCGGGCTGTCCAAGTTGGCGCGGCTAGTCGACCTGTACGCCAAGCGACCCCAGGTGCAGGAGCGGTTGACCAGCCAGGTCGCCGACGCGATCGTGCGACGGCTCAACCCGCGCGGCGTCATCGTGGTGATCGAGGCCGAGCACCTGTGCATGGCGATGCGCGGCATCCGGAAGCCGGGTGCGACGACCACGACCTCGGCGGTGCGGGGCCTGTTCAAGACCAGTGCGGTCTCCCGGGGCGAAGCACTCGACCTGATCACCCGGTGAATGCCGTCGCGCAGGGTCGGCCCGGATCCGATTCCCGTTCCCGCCGAGCCCAGGCCGGTGCGGGCGCATCGGAGGACACCACGCGAGTATCGGAGGACACCGCCGGCCCCGGCGCGTCGCGGGTCGATCTGCGGCCGGCATCCACTCTGGTGATGGGCGTGCTGAACGTGACCGCCGACTCGTTCTCCGACGGCGGCCGATACCTGAACACCGACGACGCCGTCGCGCACGGCCTGCGGCTACTCGACGATGGCGCCGACCTCGTCGACGTCGGCGGGGAATCCACCCGCCCGGGCGCGGTCCGCATCGACCCCGACGTGGAGATCGGCCGGGTGGTCCCGGTGATCGAGGCGCTGGCCGCCGACGGTGCCACCGTGTCGGTGGACACGATGCGCGCCGACGTCGCCGCCGCTGCGATCGGGGCCGGGGCCTGCGTCGTCAACGACGTATCGGGTGGGCGCGCCGACCCCGACATGGCGCGGGTTCTCGCCGACGCGGGACTGCCGTGGATTCTGATGCACTGGCGACCGACCGCGGGCGAAGCCGACGCCGGCCGCCGGTTCACCCATCGGGTCGACGATGTCGGCGGCTACCGCGACGTCGTCGGTGAAGTCAGCGGCGAACTGCTCGCCCAAGTGGACGCGGCGGTGAGCGCGGGGGTCGACCCCGACCGGATCATCCTCGACCCCGGGCTCGGCTTCGCCAAGACCGCCGCCCACAACTGGGCGCTGCTGCACGCGCTGCCCACCCTCGTCGGATTGGGATTCCCGGTGCTGGTCGGGGCGTCGCGCAAACGTTTCCTGGGACGGCTGCTCGCCGATCGGGCTACCGGAGCCGAACGCCCGCCCGGCGGTCGCGAGGTCGCGACGGCCGCGATCACCGCGCTGGCCGCCGCCGGGGGAGCGTGGGGCGTTCGCGTACACGACGTCGCCGCCAACCGCGACGCGATCCTGGTGGCGTCGGCGTGGCGGGACGGCGGTCTCGGCCGCGCCGGTAGCGGATCGGAGAGTGCCGATGGCTGACCGCATCGAACTGCGTGGCCTGCGGGTCCGCGGACGGCACGGAGTATTCGACCACGAACGGGCCGACGGCCAGGACTTCGTCATCGACGTCACCGTATGGGCCGACCTGCGTGCGGCCGCGGCGTCCGACGACCTCGCCGACACCGTCGACTACGGTGCGCTCGCCCAACGCGTCCACGACATCGTCGCCGGCGAGCCCCGCAATCTGATCGAGACGGTCGGCGCAGAGATCGCCGACGCCGTCATGGCCGACGAGCGGGTCGCCGCCTGCGAGGTCGTGGTGCACAAACCATCCGCGCCCATCCCGCTGGAGTTCGCCGACGTCTCGGTGGTCACCCGCCGCTCCCGCAAGTCGATGGGCGGTCGGTGATGGCGCCGTACACCCGGGCGGTGTTGTCCGCGGGCTCCAATATCGGCGACGCCGACGCGCACCTCCGGACGGTCGTCGACGGTTTCGCCGCCGAACTCGTCGCGGTCTCGCGGGTGTACCTCACGGCACCGTGGGGCGGCGTTGAGCAACCCGACTTCCACAACATCACCCTGATCGTCGAGGGGCGGCGCACCCCGGCCGACTGGCTGGCGGCGGGCGCCGACCTGGAACGCGCCGCCGACCGCACCCGTGAGGTGCGGTGGGGACCGCGCACCCTCGATGTCGACGTCATCACGGTCGACGTGCTGGACGATCCGGCCGGGACCGATGTCGCGGACGGCGCGGTACGGTCCGTGCCCGGGCGTGACCAGCCGGTGTCGGTCACCCCGGTGGTGAGCGACGACCCGACACTCACCCTGCCGCATCCGCGGGCCGCGCACCGCGCCTTCGTGCTGGTGCCGTGGTTGGCGATCGACCCGGCGGCGCGGCTCTGGACGCCGAGCGGGATGCGCGCGGTCGCCGACCTCGTCGACGATTTGCCCGCCGCCGACCGCGAGGGTGTCCGGGTAGCGCCGGCCCCCGAGTCGGCCGGCGCCGAGCCGGGGCGCGGCGCATGACCTCCCCGCGCCCCTCGCCCCCGACCGGTGACGACGACCAGCCGACGCTGGGACCGACTCGGTTGCGTGACCTGGTGCTCGTGGCCGTCGTTGCCGGCATCGCGTCGTGGATTCTGGTGCGCTACAACTATTCGGCGCTGCCGCCGCTGCCGGTGCTGGCCGGGGTGGTGCTGTACGTGCTCGCGGCGCTGGAAGTCGTCATCGCGTGCGTGGTGCGCTCCCGGGTCGACTCGCGGGACGTGGGTCGCGCCCGCGGCCAGTTGCACCCGCTGACCGCCGCGCGAGTGCTGGCGCTGGCCAAGGCGTCGGCGATCCTGGGTGCCATCGCCGTCGGCGTGTGGGCCGGGATGCTGCTGTTCCTGCTGGATCAGCAGGATGTCACCGCAGCAGACAACGACCGGCCCGGCGCGATCATCGGTCTGATCGGTGGCGTGCTGCTGGTGGCCGCGGCACTGTGGCTGGAGTACTGCTGCCGCGCCCCGGACGACCCCACCGACGAGTCGGCGAGCGGACGGTCGGGGAGCAGTCCGGGACCGGCGTGAGTCGCATCGCCGGCGAACTGGTCGCCACGACGTCGCGGCGGCGGTGACGGTGCACGGGTTCTTCCACAACCCGGGTCGATTCGTGACTCTCCGCGATGGTTCGCCGATAACGCTGACGTCAGCGGGTAAGTTCTAGGGCCATGACGACCTCCAATGGCCGTTCCACGGAATCGCGCCGATCGAATCGGTCGGTGGGGCAATGGCTGCTGGGTCTATTGATCGTGCTGGCCATCGCCGCCAGCATCCTGATGGTTTTCACCGACAACCTGTCCATCACCGGAACCCTCGCGGTGATCGCTGCGCTGTGGGCAGCGGTGATCGGCGCGATCCTGGTGACGCGATTCCGCCGACAGGCCGAGTCCGCCGAGTCCAAGAGCCGCGACCTGCGGCTCGTCTACGAGCTGCAACTGGAACGGGAGATCGCCGCGCGCCGCCAGTACGAACTCGACGTCGAGGCGTCGATCCGTCGTGAGGTGAGCGCCGAGGCGAATCAGGAACTCGCCGATCTCAAGTCGCAGGTGCTGTCGTTGCGGGCCAGTCTCGAGCAGCTGCTCGGCGGTCCGCTGCCGGACGAGCGCGTCGCACTGCCGAACGAGAAGTTGCGGGAGCTCGCCTCCGGGCTGGGCGGTGCAAGCGCGGCGACTGGGCCGGGCGGCTACGGCGAGTCCAGCGGCTACGGCGGCGGCACGAGCGACGCGCAGCGGTATTCCGCGGCAGGTTTCGGCACCGACTCCGGCTTTGGCGGCGGCTACGCCACTCCCGACGACGGACTCGTCGCGAACCGCGACTTCGCGGCGACCGCACCGGCCCCGGATACCGGACGGCACATCCCGCGCGATACGTCCCGGGACGCGGATCCGAACGAGCTGACCGAGGTGATCCCGGTCGTGGCCGGCGACGACCCGCTGTCCGGCCGGATCGCCACCGAGGTGCCGATGCCGGCCGACGACGCGCAGTCGGCGAGCCCATCGTCGGCCGGGCCGGGCGACGCGGAGACGGTGGTGAGCGAAACGGTCGTCGACGTCACGGTGACCGACTACGGCACCGGCAGCCGCCGCGAGGACGACACGGGCGGTGCCGGGGACGGCCGCTCCGAGCTGCCCACCGACACTTCGGCCGAGCGTCGGTCCCGCTCGCGCGGCGCCCACGAACGGAGCGAGTCGGGCACGGGATCGCTCGCGGCACCGTTCGCCGGCGGGTTCTACGGCGGCGACGCGCGCGGTCGGGGACCGGAAGCGCCCGACGCCCGGACCCAGTCGTACACCGACGAAACGCCCACCGACGAATGGGCGCACGGAACCACCACGCCGTCGGCGGGAGGCAACTCCGCCGACGGCGTGGCCGCCAACGGCACGGAGACCGTCCGGGGCCGGCACGGCGAGCAGGAGGCGGCCGGCCCGGCGGGGCGGCGCCGCCGCGCGGATGCCGACGACGGCGACAGCGCCCACTCCAACGGCCTACCCGTCGCCGAACTACTGGATCAGTTGCGGCGCACCGATTCCGGAGCCGGCGGCCGTCGTCGCCGCGCCGACTGAGCACCGACCCGCCCTGACCGGTCCGGCGCCGCTGCCCCGCGGACACCGGTCGTCGTACCGGTCGCGGCGCGTCGCACGGCCCCAACCTGGTGACACCGGTCACAGGAGTTGGCCCCACCGGTCGGACAGCGCCTACTCTTGCGGTGAACGTCTGGTACCCGCGCCGATTGCGGGACTGGAACGAACCTGGAGGGCTAGCGGTGACCTCACCCACCGATGACGGGCGCGCCCCTGCGCCCAGCGACGCCGACGCCATCGGTCTCGGCCGCAGCGGTAGCTCCGCACCCACATTCGCCGGAGTGTCCAATCCTCCCGCCCCTGCTCGACTGACTGTCGGCATCGTCTCCGCCGGCCGCGTCGGTACCTCCCTCGGCGAAGCCCTCGAACGCGCCGGACACGTCGTCGGTGCCGTCGTCGCCCGCTCCACCGGCTCCCGGCTGCGGGCTGCCGACCGCCTTCCCGACTCGGAGGTTCTCGACCTCGCCGACGTCGTCGGCCGCTCCGAGCTGCTGATCATCAGCGTCCCCGACGACCGGCTCGCCGACGTCGTCGCCGACATCGCCGCATCCGGCGCGCTCCGCCCACGGACCCTCGTCGTGCACACCGCCGGCGCGCACGGCATCGGCGTCCTGGAACCGCTCGCCGCGCTCGGTGCGCTGCCGCTGGCGATCCACCCGGCGATGACCTTCGTCGGCACCGGGGACGACACCAGGCGCCTCGCCAAGGCGTGCTTCGGCGTGACCGCCGCGGACGAGGTCGGTTTCGCGATCGCGTCCGCATTGGTGCTCGAGATGGGCGGCGAACCGGTCCGCATCGCCGAGGAGGACCGCACGCTCTATCACGCGGCTCTCGCGCACGGCGCCAATCACCTCGTCGCGCTGATCGCCGACGCGGTACAGATCCTCAACGCCGCCATCGACGGCACCGGCGACACGTCCGGACGCGACATCGCCACCGTCGACGGCAATTCGACGATGCTGGCCGAACGCATCCTGGCCCCGCTGGTCGGCGCATCGCTGCAGAACGTGCTCGAACTCGGGTCGCGCGCCCTCACCGGACCGATCGCGCGTGGTGACGCCACCGCCGTCGCCGACCATCTCGACGCCGTGCGCGCACTTCCCGACGGTGTCGGAGACGGCTCCATCGCCGAGTCGTACCGCATCATGGCCCGCCGGGCCGCGACCTACACCGACACCCCGAATCAGGTTCTCGACGTCCTGGAGGCCCCGTGACCACCGACCAGCCGTTGTTCACGCCCGGATCGCTGACCGTGCACAGCGACCCGTCGATCGTGCACCGGATCAGCAAAGCGTTGCGCGGCACCGGAAAGCGCGTCGCGCTGGTCCCGACGATGGGCGCGCTGCACGCCGGCCATCTTCACCTGGTGCGGGCCGCGCAGGCCACCGGGTCGGTAGTGATCGTGTCGATCTTCGTGAACCCCTTGCAGTTCGGCGCCAACGAGGATCTCGACGCCTACCCTCGGACCTTCGATGCGGACGTCGATCTGCTCCGTCAACTCGGCGTCGAGCTGGTCTTTGCGCCCACCGAGGAGATCATGTTCCCGCACGGCCGGCGTACCACCGTGCACCCGGGCCCCCTCGGCGACATCCTCGAAGGTACTTCTCGCCCAGGGCATTTCTCCGGGATGCTCACCGTCGTCCTGAAGCTGCTGGACATCGCCACCCCGAATGCCGCGTTCTTCGGCGAGAAGGACTACCAACAGCTCGTCCTCATCCAGCAGATGGTCACCGACTTCAACGTCGACGTCGAGATCGTCGGGGTGCCGACCATCCGGGAGGCCGACGGTCTCGCGATGTCGTCGCGCAATCGCTATCTCGACGCCGAGCAGCGTGAACTGGCGACCACCCTGTCGGCGGCGCTGACCGCCGGCGCACATGCGGCCGCCGGCGGTCGCGACGCCGTATTGTCCGCGGCGCGAGCGGTTCTCGACACCCAGCCGGACATCGACGTCGACTATCTGGAGCTCCGCGACCGCCACCTCGGCGAACCGCCCGAACAGGGGGAGGGCCGGCTGCTTGTGGCGGCACGACTCGGACCGACCCGCCTCATCGACAACGTCGGCGTCCCGATCGGCATCGACCTCCGCAACCCCGACGCCCTGACGGACCAGCCCCTGCCGCCACCGGATCAGTCCTGACCGGGGACTGCGCCCCACACCGCGACCCACGTTCTCCGGCCACCAACCGGCCTAGACCAAGGAATCACACCATGTTTCGCACCATGATGACCTCCAAGATCCACCGCGCGACCGTGACCCAGGCCGACCTGCACTACGTCGGATCGGTCACCATCGACGCCGACCTCCTCGACGCCGCGGACCTCCTCGAAGGGGAGCAGGTGACCATCGTCGACATCGACAACGGCGCACGCCTGGAAACCTATGCGATCGCGGGTGAGCGAGGGTCGGGTGTCATCGGGATCAACGGCGCCGCAGCACATCTGGTTCACCCCGGGGATCTGGTGATCATCATCGCCTACGGCATCCTCGACGAGCAGGAGGTGCGCGACTACGCGCCGCACGTCGTCTTCGTGGACGCCGACAACCGGATTCAGCACACCGGGGTCGATGCCGCGCACACACCCGAGGGTTCCGGACTGCGGGACCCGCGCGGCGACCACGCCACGCGCGATGCAGCCGCGCGGCTGGCGCACGCGAACTAGCGAGCCAGCTCCATGCTCCTGACCGTCGACGTCGGCAACACCAACATCCACCTGGGGGTTTTCGCCGGCTCCGGCGACCACGCAACTCTGGTGCGGGACTGGCGGATGCATACCGACCCGCACTACACCGCCGACGAACTCGCATTTCTGGTCCGCGGGCTGCTCGGCGCCGACATCGAGCAGGTGACCGGCGTGGCCGCGCTGTCCACGGTGCCGTCGCTGCTGCGGGAGATGCGGAAGATGGTGCCGCGCTATTTCGGGGACGGTCGGCACGTGCTGCTCGAACCCGGGGTGCGGACCGGGGTGCCGCTGTTGGTCGACAACCCGAAGGAGGTCGGTACCGACCGCGTCGCGAACTGCCTGGCCGCCTACCGGACCTTCGGCGGTCCGTGCATCGTGGTGGCCTTCGGTACCGCGACCGTCGTCGACGCGGTGTCGGCCAAGGGTGAGTTTCTGGGCGGCGCCATCGCCCCCGGGGTGGACCTGGCCGTCGACGCGCTCAGCGAGCACACGGTGACGGTGCGCAAGGTCGAGTTGATGCCACCGCGCAGCGTACTGGGCAAGAACACCGTGGAGGCGCTGCAATCGGGGATACTGTTCGGCTTCGCCGGCCAGGTCGACGGGCTGGTCGACCGGGTGCGCAGCACGGTCCCAGGGTTCGACGGTGACGACGTGACCGTCGTCGCGACCGGCTACCTGGCGCCGTTGATGTTCGACGAGTGCCGGAGCCTCACCGACCACCACCCGCATCTGACCCTGGAGGGGTTGCGGCTGGTGTACGAACGCGCCCGCGCCGACCGCAGCCGCGCCCGCTGACTGCAAGCCGTCGTCGACTGGGCGCCAGTTTCCGTTCACTGTGCGGGCGAACCCGTTCACTGTGCGGCAGATGTCGTTCACTGGGCGTGCGCCGCGCAGGTCCGTGCTGATTTCGATACGCCGCTCCGACCCGGTGGTTGAGTAGCGAGGAGCGCAGCGAGTCGCGTATCGAAACCACCACCACGCAGGTCGGTGCTGATTCGATACGCCCCTCGTTCCTCGCGGCTACTCAACCAGCGGAAACGGCGGCAGGCTCCGTCGATTCACGGCACCCCGCGCAGTCGGCGTTCTCGGTGGACTTTTGTGCTCACCGAGTGAGAAACCTCCTCGGACCTGGTCACCGACATTTCGATCTGGCACACTAGGCGCCGTGATCATGAGCTGTCAGGAGTGTTGTCAGGGCTGAGCCCGCGTCTCGCGGCCGTCCTTCGTCGACCCACTCCCGCTCGTTTTCGATCACTTCGAGGTTCTCGCCATGACCGCATCGGTCCAGGTCCTTGCACCCGTCTCGGCCCCAGCGCCGGACGCCCCACTGTCCGTCACCCCCGCCGACTATGCGTCCGCCGTCGCCGACGGTGCGCTTCCCGTCGACGTCCGCAGTCACTACAAACGTCGCACCGACGGTGCGCTCTTCGGCGCACTCGCCATCGACGCCGCGGAGGTGCTCGCCCGTCTGGTCCCCGACACCCCGACCGCGCTGCGGGCCGCCCGCCCCGACGCCCGATGGCTGCTCGTCAGCGATGACGGCCACGAGGCCGAATGGCTCGCCTGGCACTTGCAAGCCCGCGGCGTCACCGGCGCGGTGTTCGTCGTCGGCGGCTTCCGCGCCCTCCGGCGTGCCGGCGTCAACGGCGCCATCAGCCGCGACGAACTCGCCATATTCTCCGCGCACTGACATCGCCGCCGGGTCGCATGGCCCCAAAACGGGGCTCGCAGAGTGCGCCAGTCGAGGAATTCAGGCGCACAGTGAACGCGTTCGCCTGCACAGTGAACGGAATCTGCCGCACAGTGAACGCGTTCGCCCGCACAGTGAACGGAATCTGCCGCACAGTCGATGCGACTCGAACCGGAACTCGAGCCCCGACTCGCACCGAGTTGTCGTCGCCCCATGCTGGACCGATAGGGTTTCTGGGGTGAGCGAGAGTCCCACCACCGCCGACCCCGCCGGTCTCGACGCATCCGACGAGACCGACCACACGCCCGAACAGCTGCGCATCCGCCGGGAAAAGCGCGACCGCATCCTGGCCGAGGGGCACGAGGCGTACCCGGTGTCGGTCCCGCGCACGCACACGCTGGCCGAGATCCGCGCCGCCTACCCCGACCTCGCGGCCGGCACCGAAACCGGGCAGCAGGTCGGCATCACCGGCCGCGTCATCTTCCTGCGCAACAAGGGCAAGCTGTGCTTCGCCGTGCTCCAGGAGGGGGACGGCACCCAGCTCCAGGTGATGATCAGCTTCAACGGCGTCGGCGAGGAGTCGCTGGCTCAGTGGAAGGCCGACGTCGATCTCGGCGACATCGTCTTCGTCCACGGCGAGGTCATCAGCTCCCGGACGGGCGAACTGTCGGTGATGGCCGATCACTGGGAAATGGCGTCGAAGGCGTTGCGGCCGTTGCCCGTTGCCCACAAGGAGATGAGCGAGGAGGCGCGCGTTCGGCAGCGGTATGTCGACCTCATCATGCGCCCGGACGCTCGTAGCATCGCGCGCACCCGCATCGCCGTGATGGCCGAACTCCGAAAAGCGTTGGACAACCGCGGTTTTCTCGAGGTCGAAACCCCGATGCTGCAGACCCTGCACGGCGGCGCCGCCGCCCGACCGTTCGTCACCCACTCCAATGCCTTCGACATCGACCTCTACCTGCGGATCGCGCCCGAGCTGTTCCTCAAGCGCTGCATCGTCGGCGGCATGGACAAGGTGTTCGAGATCAACCGCAACTTCCGTAACGAGGGCGCCGACTCCACCCACTCGCCGGAGTTCGCGATGCTGGAGACCTACCAGGCCTACGGCACGTACGACGACGCAGCACGGATGACACGTGAACTCGTGCAAGAGGTTTCACTGGGTGCGCTGGGTACGCTGACGCCCGAGATGCCGGACGGGACGGTCTACGACCTCTCCGGTGAGTGGACGTCGATGCAGATGTATCCGTCGCTGTCGGCGGCGCTCGACCAGGACATCGTGCCGGTCGGCGGGGACGACTCCGGTGGCCCCACCGGTACCAGCGTCGACGAACTCCTGGCGATCGCCGAGCGCGTCGGCCTCGACATTCCGAAGGCGCGTGGCTACGAACACGGCAAGCTCGTCGAGGAGCTGTGGGAGCACATGGTCGGTCGACACCTGAGCGAGCCGGTCTTCGTCCGCGACTTCCCGGTGGAGACCTCGCCACTGGTGCGCGCCCACCGGTCGACGCCCGGTGTCGTCGAGAAATGGGATCTCTACGTCCGGGGTTTCGAGTTGGCCACCGGCTACTCCGAACTCGTCGACCCGGTGATCCAGCGGGAACGGTTCGTCGACCAGGCTCGACTGGCCGCGGCTGGCGACGACGAAGCGATGGTGCTCGACGAGGAGTTCCTCACGGCCATCGAATACGGCATGCCACCCACCGCGGGTACCGGTATGGGTATCGACCGGCTGCTGATGGCGCTGACCGGCCTCGGTATCCGGGAGACCATCCTGTTCCCACTTGTGAAGCCGCGCTAGCGATTTCGTAGCACTTCTGCCCGCTCAGCGAGCAGAACTGCTACCGAATCGCGGCGCATCGACCGCTCAGCCCAGCTCGCGCTTGAGGATTTTGCCCGCGGCGTTGCGGGGGAAGGCGTCGAGGAACACCACCGACCGCGGCACCTTGAAGTTCGCGAGATGCTCTCGCGCATGGGCGATCACCCGGTCCTCGTCGAGATCCACACCGTCACGCAGCACGACGTAGGCCCTCCCGACCTCACCCAGCCGGTCGTCGGGCACACCGATCACCGCGGATTCCGTCACCCCGTCGAGGCGCGCCAGGGTTTGCTCGACCTCCGCCGGGTAGACGTTGAAGCCGCCGCAGATGTACATGTCCTTGAGCCGGTCGGTGATCCGCAGGTAGCCACGCTCGTCGATCGTCCCGATATCGCCGGTGTGCAGCCACCCGTCACCGTCGATGGCGGCCTCCGTCGCCGCGGGATCGTCGAGGTAGCCGCGCATCACCATCGCGCCGCGGGCGAGCACCTCGCCGGCGTCGGACACCGCGATCTCCATGCCGTCGAATGCGCGACCGCAGGTGGTCGCCACCGTGACGTCATCGTCGTCGGGCGTACACGTCGACACGAAGCCACTCGACTCGGTGAGCCCGTAGGCGGTGATGACGATCTCCACCCCGAGGTCGCGCTGGATTCGCTCGACGAGCACGACGGGGACGATCGCTGCACCGGTGACCACCAGCCGCAGCGACGACAGGTCGAGTCCGGCGCGCGCGGGATCGTCCAGGATGGTCTGGAAAATGGTGGGGGCTCCGGGAAATACGGTCGCCCGCTCCGTCGCGACCGTTCGCATGGCCAGCTCCGGCGAGTACACCGCCACCGGAATCATGGTGGCGCCGAACAACACACAGGGCAGGATGCCCGCCTTGTAGCCGAAGGTGTGGAAGTATGGGTTCACCATCAGGTACCGGTCGTCCGGCGACAACCGCCCGTTGGTGCCCCATGCCAGCGCCCCGGCCATCGTTTGACGATGTTCGGCCAGTACACCTTTCGACCGGCCGGTGGTTCCCGACGTGAACAGGATGTCGGACAGGTGTTCCGGCGCAACCGCATCGGCGTGCCGGTCGGCTTCCGTCCGGGTCTCGTCACCGGCCCGGGCGACGAACTCGTCCCACCCGACCGCCCCCGCCGGAATCACCGCCGACGATGTCAGTCCGACACCCACGACGAGGTCGGGCATCCGGTCACGATTCGCCCCGTTCATCAGCTCGGCCAGGTGGTCGGCCCCCAGGAACTCCGCCGAGACGATCACCGCCCGGGCGTCGGAGCGTTCGATGATGTCGATCGCCTCACCCGCGGTGTAGCGCGTGTTGAGCGGCACCAGCGTCGCCCCCGCGTACTGCACACCGAGCGCGGCGATGGGCCAGTGGTAGCTGTTCGGCGACCACACCGCGACCCGATCGCGGGGCTTGATCCCGGACGCGACGAGCGCCCCGGCGACGTCGCGCACCGCCGCCAGGAGTTCACGCCACGTCATCCGCACCGGTGCCAGATCGTCCCACTGCTCGTCGACGAGCGCCTCACCGTCCGGCCATTCACGTGCGGCCCGGTGCAGCGCAGCCGGGGTCGTCGGGGTCGACTCCATACGGATAACCTAGCAAATGCTTGGTAGGTTATGCTAGCGGATATGACCTCGATCAACCTCGCAGATCGTGGCGTCGACCTGGGTGAATGGGCTCGGTCGACGCCCGATGCGGCGACCGCCTTCGCGGTTGCTGTGCGCGCGTGGCTCGACGAGAACCTCGCCGGCGAGTTCGAACACCTCAAGGGCCGTGGCGGTCCGGGCAGCGAGCACGAGTACTTCGCCGAGCGGCTGGCGTGGGACCGACATCTGGCTCGGCACGGGTGGACGTGCCTCGGCTGGCCCAGCGAGCACGGTGGCCGGGGCGCCACCCTGGAGCAGCGCATCATCTTTCACCGCGAGTACGCGCGCGCCAACGCGCCGGCTCGGGTCAACCACCTCGGCGAAGAGCTCCTCGGGCCGACGCTCATCGAGTTCGGCACCGACGACCAATGTCGCCGATTTCTGCCCGGCATCGTCGACGCCACCCAGTTGTGGGCGCAGGGATACTCCGAGCCGGGAGCGGGTTCCGACCTCGCCGCGGTCGCTACCACCGCGCGCTTGGAGCCGGGCACCGACGGCGCGCCGGGGCGGTGGATTCTCAACGGCCAGAAGATCTGGACCTCGCTGGCCCACGTCGCTCAGTGGGCATTCGTGTTGTGCCGCACGGAGAAGGGCAGCACCCGACATCACGGACTCGGTTTTCTCCTGGTGCCGCTGGATCAGCCCGGCGTCACCGTGCGTCCGATCCAACAACTCACCGGCACATCGGAATTCAACGAGGTCTTCTTCGACAATGCGGCCACCGACGCCGACCTCATCGTCGGGGAGCCCGGTGACGGCTGGCGAATCGCGATGGGGCTACTACAATTCGAGCGCGGCGTCTCCACGCTCGGCCAGCAGGTCGGCTTCGCCCGGGAACTCGACGCACTCACCGACCTCGCGCGCCGGAACGGCGCCGCCGACAATCCCGAGATCGCGTCGCGGCTGGTCCGTGCGCGCATCGGATTGCGGGTCATGGGCGCCCATGCCCAGCGCACCTTGGCCGGCGACGTGGTGTCCGAAACCGGGTCGGCATCGGTGTCGAAACTGTTGTGGGCCAACTGGCATCGTGATCTCGGGGAGTTGGCGATGGCTATCGTCGGAGCGCCCTCGCTGATCGCGCCGGACACCACCGTCGAGGGTGAACCCAACGACCCGGCCGACCCGGCCCACGTCGAACTCGACGACTGGCAGCGGCTGTTCCTGTTCACCCGCGCCGACACCATCTACGGAGGATCGAGCGAGGTGCAACGCAACATCATCGCCGAGCGAGTCCTCGGCCTACCGCGAGAGGTGCGCCCGACATGACCACCCCCGACGCCGACACGCCCACCTCCTTCGCCGTCGCGCCGCCGGAAGTCGCGGGGCACGAGTTACTCCGCGACCGCGCCGTCGTGGTGACCGCAGCGGCGGGCACCGGTATCGGGTTCGCCACCGCGCGTCGGGCCCTGCTGGAAGGCGCCAATGTGCTGGTCAGTGACTGGCATGAGCGCCGCCTGGCCGATGCGGCCGACCGACTGGCCACCGAGTTCCCGGACCGCGCGGTGACCAGGGCCATCTGCGACGTCACCGACACGGCTCAGGTCGACGCCTTGATCGACACCGCCGCAACCGAACTCGGCCGGATCGACGTCCTCGTCAACAACGCCGGGCTGGGCGGCGAGACCCCGGTCGCCGACATGACCGACGACCAGTGGGACAGGGTCGTAGACATCACGCTCAACGGCACCTTTCGGGCCACCCGCGCGGCGCTGCGCTACTTCCGCACCGCCGAGCACGGCGGTGTCATCGTGAACAACGCCTCGGTCCTGGGATGGCGCGCGCAACGGGGACAGGCGCACTATGCCGCAGCCAAGGCGGGCGTCATGGCCCTCACCCGTTGTGCCGCAATGGAAGCGGCCGACCTCGGCGTACGGATCAATGCTGTCGCGCCGTCGATCGCCAAGCACCCGTTCCTGGCGAAGGTCACCAGCGACGAACTGCTCGACGAACTCGCCGGACGGGAGGCGTTCGGCCGGGCCGCCGAGGTCTGGGAGGTGGCGGCCACCATCGCCATGCTGGCCAGCGACTACACGACCTATCTGACCGGGGAGGTCGTCTCGATCTCCAGTCAGCATGCGTAACAACACGAGTGGAAGAACAGGCGGAGAATAGATGAGCACACCGCAGGCCTACGTCGTCGACGCCATCCGGACCCCGGTCGGCAAACGCAACGGGTCACTCGCCGCCGTACACCCGGCCGATCTCGGCGCACACGTGCTGACCGCCCTTGTCGACCGCACCGGCATCGACCCGGCCGTCGTCGACGATGTCGTATTCGGATGTGTGGACACCGTAGGTCCGCAGGCCGGCAACATCGCCCGTACCGCTTGGCTCGCCGCGGGCATGCCGCTGGCGGTGCCCGGCACCACCGTCGACCGGCAATGCGGGTCCAGCCAGCAGGCCGTCCACTTCGCCGCACAGGGTGTGCTCAGCGGCACCCAGGACGTGGTCATCGCCGGCGGAGTCCAGAACATGAGCGCGATCCCCATCTCGCAGGCCATGATTGCCGGTCAAGAGCTCGGATTCACCACGCCGACAGCGGAATCCGTCGGCTGGCGCGCACGTTTCGGCGATGCGGACGTCTCCCAGTTCACCGGCGCCGACATGATCGCGCAGCGCTGGGACATCGACCGTGAGGACATGGAACGATGGGCGCTGACCTCGCACGAGCGCGCCCGGTCGGCCATCGCCGCCGGCCGCTTCGCAGGCGAGACGGTTCCACTCGGTGACTGCGTCGTCGACGAATGCCCGCGGGATACGTCGCTGGCCGCGATGGCCGCGCTCAAGCCACTGGCCGACGGATCGCGGCTCACCGCGGCGGTCGCCTCGCAGATCGCCGACGGCGCATCCGCCACGCTGATCGTCTCCGAGGAAGCGCTGGGCCGCTACGGGCTGACCCCGCGAGCCCGAATCCACCACCTGTCGGTGCGCGGCGACGATCCGCTGATGATGCTGTCCGCGCCGATCCCGGCGACCGCGCACGCACTGGCCAAGACCGGACTGTCGATCGACGACATCGACGTCGTAGAGATCAACGAGGCCTTCGCCCCGGTGGTCCTGTCCTGGCTCAAGGAGACCGGGGCCGACCCGGAGCGGGTCAACCCCAACGGAGGCGCGATCGCGCTCGGTCATCCGCTCGGCGCGACCGGTACCAAGCTGTTCGCGACCCTGCTCAACGAGCTCGAGCGCATCGGCGGCCGGTACGGACTGCAGACGATGTGCGAGGGCGGCGGCACCGCCAACGTGACGATCATCGAACGGCTCGGCTGAACCCTGGGTTCGCACCCGCAACCCCTGGTCACCCCACATCCCACCGCTCAGTGTTCTCGTCGTGACCACCAGCGGTCGCGGCCGCACCCGAGCGTTCGATCGGTCGGGGCTTCCGCCTCCGGGTATCCTGTGAGCTGTCCCATACTATGGTGGTCCTCGATCACGATGGAACAATTGCGCGGGATCGTTCCAAAGACGATGGCATGTCCCCGCGCGTCCCTTCAGAAGCGGAGCAGGCATGACGAAACCAGCAGACACGACCACCCAGATCGACACCCACGTCTCGTCCGAGGCGCACACCCTGACCGAGCTGCTGGATATCCAGCGTGCGGCGTTCCAGCGGGACGGCATTCCGGACGCGGAAACGCGGATGGACCGGATCGTCCGGCTGTCGCAATTGCTCCTCGACCACGCCGACGAGATCACCGAGGCCCTCGACGCCGATTTCGGCACTCGGCCCCGCGCGCTGTCGATCGCCACCGATGTCGCCGGCTGCCTCATCGACCTCACCCACCAGCGCCGGGACGCGGCCAAGTGGATGAAGGAGACCAATGTCGCTCGCGGCCAGGGGCTCATCGGATACAAGCAGCGGTTGCGCCACGACCCGCTCGGCGTCGTCGGCATCATGGGTCCGTGGAACTTCCCGCTGCAACTGACCTTCGTACCCGCGGGATCGGCCTTCGCCGCCGGTAACCGCGTGCTGATGCGTCCCTCGTCGATCACCGCGCGGACCACCGACGTCATCGCTCGCTACGCGCCGGACTACTTCTCCATCGAGGAGTTCGCGGTCGTCACCAGCAAGCACGGCTCCGGCTCCGACTTCGCCAAGCTGCCCGTCGACCACATGTTCTTCACCGGTTCGCCCGAGGTCGGTGCATCCGTTGCGCAGGAGGCGGCGAAGAACCTGGTGCCGGTCACTCTCGAACTCGGCGGCAAGAACCCGGCCATCATCGACGTCGACAAGGACATCACCGAGGCCGCGAACTTCATGGCCGATGCCCGCATGATCAACGGCGGCCAGGTGTGCCTTTGCCCGGACTACGTGTTCGTGCCGGAGGGCAAGGTCGGCGAATTCACCGACAAGGTCTTGGCCCGGTGGCGCAAGAACTTCCCGACGATCGACGGCAACCGCGACTACACCTCGATCATCAACGAGAAAAACTACAACCGCATCGTCGGCCTGATCGACGACGCGGTCGCGATGGGCGCGACCAAGGAGCAGGTCATCCCGGCAGGGGAGACACTGCCCGACGCCGCCGAGCGCAAGATTCCGCCGACGCTGCTGACCGGTGTCAAGACCGGCATGAAGATCGAGGAGGACGAGGTCTTCGGTCCGGTGCTGACGGTGTATCCGTATCGCGATCTGGCCGAGGTCTGCGATCAGATCGAGTCCAACCCGCATCCGCTGACGCTGTACTGGGTTGGCGACGACAACGAGCGGATGGCCTACGTCGCCGACCACACCCGCAGCGGATCGATCAGCGGCAACGATTTCGCGCTGCACTTGCTGAGCGCCGGCCTGCCGTTCGGCGGAGTCGGGCGCAGCGGCATGGGCAATTACCACGGCAAATTCGGCTTCGACACGTTCAGCCACGCTCGCGCGGTCACGGTGTCGTCGATGCCGATCACCTTCGCCGAGCTGGTGTCGGCGCCGTTCACCAAGCGCGACGAACGGATCTCCAACATCCAGTTGGCGTTCTGGCGCAAGCTCAACGAACGGGCGGCCAAGAAGCTTCGTAAGCGCCGCGGCTAGCCGCCCGGGCGCCGTGTTACCACCCGCTCACCCAAGCGCTTGCTAGGGTGAGCGGGTGGCTCCACGCACCGCTACGTCCCGCCGTGACGAACTCCTGGCCACCGCCGGTCGGATGTTCGCCGAGCAGGGGTTGCGGTCGACGACGGTGCGCGACATCGCCGACGCCGCGGGCATTCTCTCGGGCAGTCTCTATCACCATTTCGACTCCAAGGAAGCGATCGTCGACGAGATCCTGCGTGGCTTTCTCGACGCTCTCTTCGCGCGGTATCGGGAGATCGCCACGTCGGGACTGTCGGCGACGGAAACGTTGCGGCAGTTCGTCATCGCCTCGTTCGAAGCGATCGACGCCGACCACAACGCGGTCGCCATCTACCAGGACGAGGCGAAACGGCTGGTGGCACAGGACCGTTTTGCCTATATCGCCGAACGTAATACCGAGTTCCGCGAGCTGTGGCATGCGGTGTTGCAGCGCGGGGTCGCCGACGGGGAGTTCCGGGACGACCTCGATCTGGAACTGGTGTACAGGTTTATGCGCGACACCGTGTGGGTGGCCGTGCGCTGGTACCGTCCCGGCGGAGCGCTGGCCGTCGACGACATCGCCGACCAATACCTCTCCGTCGTGCTCACCGGGATCCTCCCGGCCACTCGGCCCTCGCTGGCTGAGTAGTCGCGACGACCCGCTGGTTGAGTTGCCGCGAGGGCCATTCCGCTGGTTGAGTTGCCGCGCCGTCCCGCTGGTTGAGTAGCCGCGAGGGACGAGCGGCGTATCGAAGCCAGCGCCCTCCGACTGTGGCGCTGGTGGTTTCGATACGGCGACTCGCTGCGCTCGCTGCCTACTCAACCACCGGGGGCGGGCTCGTTGGGTCGCGTTGTCTCGCTGGTTGAGTAGCTGCGAGGGACGAGCGGCGTATCGAACGTCCAGCGCCCTACGAAGCGAGCGCCGACATCGCGCTCAGCCGTTCGCGCGCCTGCCCGACTACCGACTGGATGAGTTCGTCGCAGGTGGGGAGATCGTCGATCAGTCCGACCACCTGTCCCGATGCCAGCACGCCGGCGCGGGTGTCGCCATCGACCAGCCCGGCGCGCAGCAACATCGGGGTATTGCCCGCCATGATGACCTGCTGCCAGGTGCGGTCACCGGAGCGGCGCATCGCCCGACCGTCCCGGAGCATCGTCGTCCACCGCATGCCGGTCATGTGCTTGAACTCGTTGGCATTCCGTGCCGCGGCCAGCAGCGCACGCACCGGACTACCGCTCTCCAGCGCGGCGACCAGGGATGTCCGCAGCACTCGGTGAGGCATTCCGTCGACCCGGGTGGACACGACGGTGTCGGTCAGCCCCCGTGTCAAATACTCCTGCTTGACGGCGTCGGGGACGGCGCTGTCGGCGGTCAGCAGGAACCGGGTACCCATTGCGATCCCATCGGCGCCGTAGGCCAGCGCGGCGGCGAGACCGCGACCGTCGAAGAAGCCGCCCGCCGCGACGACCGGAATCTGGCTGCCGGCAGCCGATAACGCGTCGAGCACCGACGGCAGCAGGAGCGTGGTCGCAACCGGGCCGGTGTGTCCGCCGCCCTCACCACCCTGCACGATGACGGCGTCGGCGCCCCAGGAGGCGACCTTGACGGCGTGCTTGGCCGCACCGATCGACGGGATCACCACCACGCCATGATCTTTCAGCGTGGCGATCAGTTCAGGTTTGGGGGCCAGCGCGAACGACGCGACCCGCACCCCTTCCCGGATCAGCAGATCGATCCGCTCCGGCGCGTCGGTAGCGTCGGCGCGAATGTTCACCCCGAAGGGCTTGTCGGTCAGTGATTTCGTCTTCGCGATGGCCGCCTCGAGCTCCGGGTAGGTCATCGTTGCCGATGCCAAAATCCCGAGACCACCGGCGTTCGCGGTCGCCGACGTCAGTGCCGGTCCCGAGACCCACCCCATGCCGGTCTGCACCACCGGGTAGTCGACACCGACCAACTCGGTGAAACGGGTGGCCAGTGGCGCGGCCCGACCGGGGCCAGTCATCGCACCTCCCGATCGCGAACACCCTTGGGGTCGAGTACGTCTCGAATATGGGTCAACTCGGCGTCGGTGGGTAGGCGGGTCTCGGGTGCGTCGTCGAGGTCGGCCACGGCAAACCCGGTCGCGTCGGCAACCTCGGCGGCGACGACGCCCGGATGCAGCGACAGCGCACGCATCGTCCGGTCGGGGCCGCCGAAATCGAAGACGCCAAGGTTGGTGACGACGCGATGGATCTCGAGATCGTCGAATGCCGGGTTCGTCGGGTCGGCCTTGTCGTAGCCGACGCCGCACACGATATCGACGCGGTCGCAGAACACCCGCGCCGAATGTCGTGCAACCCAGTAGCTCGTCGGGTGATTGATGCTGTTTCCGGGGGCACCCCGCGATCCGAACATCTGCCGCGTCGGATGCTGCAGCGGTCCGAACGCCGACAGATTCTGATTGCCGTACCGGTCAATCTGATTGGCGCCCATCACCACATGACGCCGACCGGACGCGACGACGTCGAACACCTTGCGGAACGGCAGCCAGCCCTCGATGTCACCTGACTTTCCGATGGGCGGGGTGTCGGCCAGGATCAGTGCCTCGCCGTCGGTGATGAGCAGATCCGGTTCGATGGTGAGCCGGGCCAGCCGGGCGCCGATCAGGGGCACCGGCGCCATCGGTGACGCCATGATCTCGCCTGCGCCGCGGAAGATTTCGGCGCAGGCGACGACGCACACCTCCGCCCTGGTGACATCGCGTGCGACGTCGGTGCCGCTCGTCGCAGTCATCGGGCCTCCCCCTGATCGGTGTCGGTGCGGCGGTCGTCGTGCCAGGCACGTACCTCGACCTGGTATGTGTCTTCGTCAACGTCGAGGAAGCGGCGCCGAAAGGCCGCCCAGGTGTCGGGGTCGCCGGCCGACTCGACGTAGAAGCGCTGGAAGTCCTCGTCGCGTGCGTAATCCCCGGCAAAGGTGAAGTGGGCGCCGTTCGGGGCCGCGATCACCCGGTCGACGTGCATCCGGTTCAACAATAGACGTTGTGGTGGAACCGATTTCACCAGTACCTCGGTGTCGACGACCTGGTCGGCCTCCACGAACCGGCGATCGGCCGCAGCGCAAAAGAGGTCGTCGAAGTACGGATCGACTCCGGTGTAGGCCGCGTTACCCCGCCGGTCGGCGAGGTCGAGATGGACAAAGGCGGCGTCGAGGCGCAGCGCGGGCATCGCGATGAGCGTCTGCACCCGACCGTCGGCGTCCGGGTACGGCGAGGTGACGGTGGCGAGTTCGCCCTCCCAGAAGTTCGGGACGTCGGAACCGAGTCCCGCGCGGATCGGCAGGAAGGGCAACCGGGCGGCCGCGGCCTCCAGGCCGCACTTCAGCATGCCCTCATCCATCTCGCGTGCCGCGATCGCTCCTTCGGTGCGCGCCAGGGCGAACCACGGGTCGTAGAACGGCGCGGAATCCAGCGAGACGAAACCGTAGTATGCGCGACGGACCTTTCCTGCGGCACACAGCAATCCGAGGTCGGCACCGCCGTAGGTGACGACGGTGAGATCGGTGAGGCCGGAACGTGCGAGCGCGCGGACCAGCGCCATCGGTTTGCGGCGCGAGCCCCAGCCGCCGATGCCGATGGTCATGCCGTCGCGCAGCTCGCCGATGGCATCGTCGAGCGTGCTGGTCTTGTCGCGGGGCCCGACGGTGGTCGCCGCGGATGCCGGTGTCGATGTCACGGTCATGACGCCGCACCTCCGTTCAGGGGTTTGCCGTTGGCGACGAACGCATCTCGATGCTCGTCGGCGACCCCGGCCAGGTTCAGTTCGAAGGTGTACCCCTGCTCCAGCCGGTAGCTGCTCTTCACGTCGACCGGGTCGATGTGATTGATCGCTGCCTTGGCCGCGCGGATCACACGGGTGTCCTTGGTGGCGATCTGATCGGCGACTTCGCGTGCGGCAGAGTCGAGTTCGGCGCGCGGCACCACTCGGTACACCGAGCCCAGTTCGTACAGTCGCTGTGCGGACACGTTCTGGGCCGTGTAGTACAGCGTGCGCATCATGTGCTGCGGGACCAACCGGGCGAGATGTGTCGCCGCCCCGAGCGCACCACGGTCGACCTCCGGCAATCCGAACACCGCGTCGTCGGACGCCACGATCACGTCGGCGTTGCCGACCAAGCCGATGCCCCCACCGACACAGAACCCGTTCACCGCCACCACAACCGGGACCGCACAGTCGTAGACGGCGTCGAAGGCGGCGGCGCATCCGCGGTTCGCGTCGATCAGCGCACCGAAACCGTCGGTCGCCTGCATTTCCTTGATGTCGACGCCCGCGTTGAATCCGCGGCCGTCGGCGCGGAGGACGACGACATGGGTTTCCGGATCGTCGCCCGCGGCGGTGATGGCGTCCGCGAGGGCGAACCAGGCCGCCGACGGTAAGGCGTTGACCGGTGGAAAGTTCACGGTAACGGTGACCACGCCACCCGAGCGGTCGGTGGTGATCGGCACGAGATCGCTCCTCTCGACGGAACCGACATCGGAACGCCTGGCCGGCGTCCGACGACGATGACCAAGCAAACGCTTGGTTGTTTGGTAGGGTAGCACCCATGCACGAGCGGTCACAGGCTGCCGAACCTCGGACGGTCGAACCCCAGAAACCTGACGGGGCGGTACCCGACGCGGTGGAACCTCGCGGGATCGAACCTCGGGGGGCCGACCTCGGGCTCGACGACCGGGTCGTCCTGGTGACCGGTGGCGCTCGGGGCGTAGGGCTCGGCATCACGCGGGTGCTGTCGGATCTCGGTGCGGTCCCCATCGTCTGTGCCCGACACCCCTCCGACGCCGTCGCCGGCATCGCGCGCGCCGAGTACGTGGCCTGCGACGTCCGCGACGAGGGTGCGGTCGAGGAGATGGTCGCCGGGATCGTTACCAGGCACGGCAGGCTCGACGGTCTCGTCAACAATGCCGGGGGGTCGCCATTCGCGCCCGCGATCGACGCCTCCGCGAGGTTCTCGGCCAAGATCGTCGAACTGAATCTGCTTGCGCCACTGATGGTGGCGCGTGCCGCGTACACCGTGATGCGTGGGCAGGCCGACGCCTACGGCGGAGGTACCGGCACCGGCGGCGGGATCGTCAACGTGTCCAGTGTCAGTGGGCATCGGCCGTCGCCGGGTACGTCGGCGTACGGCGCCGCCAAGGCCGGTCTCGACAATCTGACGACCTCACTGGCTGTCGAGTGGGCGCCGGAGGTGCGGGTGAACTCGGTCGTCGCCGGTCCGGTCGAGACGGAACGCTCGGCGCTGCATTACGGCGACGACGACGGGCTCGCCGCCGTGGCGCGAACCATCCCGATGGGTCGGCTGGCGGCGCCCGCGGATATCGGCCACGCCGTGGCCTTCCTGTTGTCTCCGTTGGCCGCCTACATCACCGGGGCGACGCTCGCGGTGCACGGCGGTGGCGAACGCCCCGCCTTTCTCGACGCGGCGACGGCCGGAAACGATGTGTGACATGACGGTTCGTGGAAAGGACATGCGTTGAGCGGCAACGCCACACCAGGACTCAATCAGGGCCGGGTGGTGGCGATCACCGGCGCCGGCCAGGGGATCGGCCGTGCCCATGCGCACGCGTTCGCCGCCGACGGCGCCGCGGTGATCGTCGCCGACTACGACGGTCCGGCGGCCGAGGCGGTCGCCGACGAGATCCGGGACGCCGGCGGCCGCGCGATCGAGGTCGTCGGCGATGTCGCCGACTGGGCCGTCGGCGCCCGCATCGTGGAGGCCGCGGTCGCCGAGTTCGGCGCACTCGACGTGCTCGTCAACAACGCCGGCTTCGTCCGTGACCGGATGCTGGTCGCGATGAGCGAGGGGGAGTGGGACGATGTGATCCGGGTGCACCTCAAAGGGCACTTCGTCGGCCTCCGCCATGCCGCCGAATACTGGCGGGCCCAGGCGAAGTCGGGGTCTCCGCGGCAGGCACGGGTCATCAACACGTCGTCCGGCGCTGGGCTATTCGGCTCGATCGGGCAGGGTAATTATGTCGCCGCCAAGGCGGGTATCGCCGCGCTGACGGTGCAGGCGGCCGCCGAACTGGGCGCCTACGGTGTCACGGTCAACGCCATCGCTCCCGCCGCTCGAACTCGTATGACGATGGGTGCCGGCGACGCGATGGCAGAGCAGATGGCGGCGCCCGCCGACGGCTCGTTCGACGCGATGGATCCGGCGAATGTGTCGCCACTGGTGGTGTGGCTGGGTTCGACCGCATCCTCGTCGGTGACCGGTCGGGTGTTCGAGGTGGAGGGCGGCAAGATCGCCGTCGCCGACGGCTGGCAGCGCAGCGTCGAACGCGACAAGGGTGACCGCTGGCGCCCGGACGAGTTGGGGCCGGTGATCGACGATATCCTCGCCGACGCGCCAGACCCGATGCCGGTATACGGGGCGCGATGACCGACGCGTCCGATCCGGTTGCCGCCCAACGTATCGCCGCGGCCCGCGAGTACGTCGACGCCCTGGTCAGTCACGATCCGAGCGCGGTGTCGCTGCATCCCGACTGCACGCGGGTGGAGCTGGGTATCCGCACCGGCCGCAACGGCGCGCACATCGCCCGCAGCCTCGCCCGTGGTCCACAATTCCGGCTGATTCACCGGATCAGTGGCTTCACCGCGACCGTCGACGGTCACACCGTCGCCACGCGGTACCGGGTGCACGTGCGGCCGACGATACTGAGGCTCGCCGCCGACGTGTCGGAGCGTTTCGTCGTCGACGAGGACGGTCGCATTCGTGCGATCGTGGCGAGATTCGGTGTGCCGCGGCGCATCACCGAAGAACCCGACTGAACCGCCGCTTGCCGTCAGGCGCCCGGCGCGCGCACCACCATCGGGACACCGGGGAAGTAGGCCGCCATCTCCGACCGGGACTTGCGCAGCGCAGCGGTGCCGTAGCCGTGCTTGCGGTGCTCCGGGTGGATCCAGATCCGCACGTCGACCTCGCCGTTGGTGAGCTCGCCGAAGACGAAACCGATCTTGTTCGGCCCCTCCTGCGCGACCAGCCAGACCGCTTCTTCGTTGTTGACGCGGTCGGAGCCCTTGGTGATCTCGTCGGCGAGCTCGCCCGCCGGCGCGCCCGAGCCGTCGCCCGCGACCCCAAGTTCCTCGGTGCGCACGGCGAACAGGTCGGCGTCGTCCGCCGGCGAGAACGGCCGCAGGTCGAGGGTGTCCCCGCTGCTCGCGGGCCGCTCCGCGAGAGTGAAGGTGAGCGCGGAGTTCAGGTCGTCCAGCTCGGCCTGGTTCTTGCGACGCTGATCTTTGGTGAGTTGAAACAGTCCCATGCCAAGGATGGCTTCCGCACCCAGCGTCGACTTGTTCAACAGGTCGGCTACCGCGGTGACGGCGGCCTGGCGGTTCTCGGCTTCGACGATGGCGTCGAGAACCTCGTGGCGGCGCTCCAGCGCAGTGAGCAGAGCGTCGGCGATGTCGCGGCGGGCGGTGGCCTGGTCCAGATCAGTCATGTCTCGAATAGTAGTGGAGGGACACCGCGATCGCTGCCGCAACGGCGGTTCCTCACGGCCAGGAAAACGAGAACATGTTCTAGGTCATTTCGAGTGGCGAGGGTGCGGATAAAGACCAGTTCACAGCCTTGATCTATCGTTCCGACTGTTGAATTCCTGCAACACGTCCTAGTGTGGTGGGATGACCGATGATGCAGCGTCCAGGGACGAAGTCGACCATTTGCGGGGCGCCACCCATATGGGGCACTTGATGGTGGCCGCGCTACGCAGGCACGCGCGGCGCACGGTCCTCGAACTCGGCGACACCGAACTCACCGGTGGCGAGATGGCGGCTGCGATCAGCCGGTACGTCCAGGCGTTCGAATCGCTCGGCGCCGGGTCGGGGAGCGCTGTCGGCTTGTTGGCACTGAATCGGCCCGAGGTGTTGCTCGTCATCGGCGCCGGTCAGACGCAGGGCTGGCGGCGGACCGCGCTGCATCCCCTCGGTTCCCTCGATGATCACGCCTACGTGCTCGCGGACGCCGGGGTCACCACGCTGGTGATCGATCCGGTCCCGATGTTCGTGGAGCGGGCCGCCGCATTGATCGACCGGGTGTCGAGCCTGAAGCAGGTGCTGACCCTCGGTCCGGTGCCCGAACAGCTGGCCGCCGTCGGTCGGGACGTAATCGCCGAAGCCGACGCGGTCGAGCCGCGACCGCTGGCCGCCGCCGAACTGTCACCCGATCACATCGTGTCGCTGACGTACACCGGTGGCACGACCGGAAAACCCAAGGGCGTCATCGGAACCGCGCGGGCGATGGCCACGATGACACAGATCCAGCTCGCCGAGTGGGAATGGCCGGAGCACCCGAAGTTCCTCCTGTGTACGCCCCTGTCGCACGCCGGTGCCGCCTTCTTCGTGCCAACGTTGATGAAGGGTGGCTCCATGGTGGTGTTGCCCCGGTTCGACCCCGCGGAAGTCCTGCGCACTATCGAAGAACAACGGATCACCGCGACGATGCTGGTGCCGTCCATGCTCTATGCCCTGCTGGATCATCCGGATTCACACACCCGCGACCTGTCGTCGCTGGAGACGGTGTATTACGGGGCATCACCGATCAACCCGGTCCGACTGGCCGAGGCCATCGGACGGCTCGGCCCGATCTTCGCCCAGTACTACGGACAGTCCGAGGCGCCGATGGTGATTGCATACCTCGCGAAGTCGGATCATCCACGCCCAGGCGAGGATACGCGACGGTTGAGTAGCTGCGGGCGGCCGTCGGCGTTCCTGCGGACCGCGCTGCTCGGCCCCGACGACGAACCCGTCGAGCCGGGCGAGCCGGGTGAGATCTGCGTGGCCGGACCACTGCTCGCCGGCGGTTACTGGGGGCTGCCGGAGCAGACCGCGGAGGCGTTCTCCGGCGGCTGGCTGCACACCGGGGACGTCGCCCGCGAGGACCCGGATGGCTTCTGGTACATCGTCGATCGCACCAAGGACATGATCGTGACCGGCGGCTTCAACGTCTTTCCGCGTGAGGTCGAGGACGTGGTTGCCGAACATCCCGCCGTCGGCCAAGTCGGCGTGATCGGGGTGCCCGACGACAAGTGGGGTGAAGCGGTCACGGCGATCGTGGTGCTCCGCGACACCGAGCTGGATACGCCGACGCGGGAACGGATCGCGGACGAGATCCGGGATGCGGTCCGGGAGCGCAAGGGTGCCGTGCAGTCACCCAAGCGGGTGATCTTCGTCGACGCGCTGCCACTCACCGCGCTGGGCAAGCCGGACAAGAAGACGCTGCGGGCGCAGTACTGGGAATCGTCCGACCGCGGCGTCGGATAGCGCGGGTTCCCGACCGCGTCACCGGGACCGGCCGATCGCGGACCAACCTCGCCGACCGGCCGTGGCGGCGCGCCGATCGCGGTACCGTTGAGCCCGTGAGATCTACGACGGGGGAGCGTCGCGACCACGCGCGATCCTTGGACTAATGCGCACGCACGGGTGGGGTGGGCAGATCCCGGCGACCGACGAGGAGGCGATCGCCCGGATCTTGGCCGCGACTCGTGAGGTCATCGACCAACGCGGTGCCGCAACCGGTCTCGCCGACGTCGCGCGCACGCTAGGTGTCACCCGGCAGACCGTCTACCGCTACTTCGGGAGTACCGAAGCACTGCTGACCGCGACCGCGCTCGATGCCATCGACGGATTCCTGGACCGGCTGATCGACCACCTCGGTGGCATCACCGAACCCGACAAGGCGCTCGTCGAGGGCATCGCGACGGTGCTGGAACGGCTACCGCGTGACAAGCACGTGGGGCTGCTGCTTGCGCCCGGGCGGGTCAACCTGCCGGCGGTCGGTGGCTTCACCTCCGAGGTCGGCAGACAGTTCGTCGGGACCATGATGGAACGTCTCGACGTCGACTGGGACGGCGGTGGCTACGACACGAACGCGCTCGACATCATCGGCGAAATCGTATTGCGCACAATGCAATCGATGGTGCTCGATCCGGAACTGCCCGAGTGGGACCATGCCGACCTCCGCGTCTTCGTCGACCAGTGGTCGGGAGCCGCGATCCGAGAACTCGGCAGCGCGCCGCCACCGCGGTAGGCGGGTCGTAGACCGGTAGCGTCCTACCGGGGAGAGCAGACCACGACCGGGATCGTCCGGTCCGTCCACTGCGCGTAGGTGTCGAAGTCCCGATACAGCGCCACCAGTTCGGGCCACAGCCGAGTGCGCTCCTCGTCGCTGGCGGTGCGCGCGATCAGATCGGTGGTGTCGGCGCCGATCTGAACCGTCACATGAGGATTCGCGGTCAGATTGAGGTACCAAGCCGGGTTGGAGTTCATGCCGCCCTGTGACGCCACCACCACGATGTCGTCACCCGAGCGCAGATACAACAGCGGCACGGTGCGCGGCTGGCCGCTCTTACGGCCGATCGTCGTCAGCAGGCAGACGGGTGCCGGCTGCCGGAACGCCGACCCGAAGCGCCATCGGCTGCCGAGGCGGCCACCGGTTAACCGGTACAGGCGGGTGTTCAGACGTGAACCTGCTTTCACGATGCTGCCGACTATCGGTGAATCGAGCTGTTTGGGTCGGGCATTGGGGTCCATGACGTTCCTCCGGAGCGGTTGCGACCGGCTCACCCTCACGACCGGCCGGTTCCGCCGGTGAATTCAGAGTCGTTCCAGCACGGTGCCGGTGGCGAGGGCGCCGCCGGCGCACATCGTAATGAGCGCGGTGTTGCCGCCGGTGCGTTCGAGTTCGTGCAGTGCGGTGGTGATCAGCCGGGATCCGGTGCTGCCCACCGGATGTCCGAGCGCGATCGCACCACCGTTCACGTTTACCCGATCCATGTCGGCGCCGTGGACGCTCGCCCAGCTCAACACCACCGACGCGAACGCCTCGTTGATCTCCACGAGATCGAGGTCCGCCATCGACATTCCGGCCTTGGCCAAGACTCGTTCGGTTGCCTGTACCGGGCCGTCGAGGTGATAGTGCGGTTCCGCGCCGACGAGCACCTGGGCCCGAATCCGGGCGCGTGGGGTCAGACCCAGCTCCCGGGCACGGTCGGAATCCATCCACAGCACCGCGGCCGCACCGTCGGAGATCTGGGATGTCGTACCCGCCGTGTGGATTCCGTTGTCGATGATCGGTTTCAGCGCTGCGATCGACTCGGGTGTGGTCTCCCGCAGGCCTTGGTCTCGGTCGACATCGAGGATGCGGCCGGTGAATTCGCCTTCCTTGGTCCGCTCGGGCGCCTTGACCGCCAACACCTCGCGGTCGAATCGGCCCTCGTCCCAGGCTTGCCGGGCGAGCCGCTGGCTCCGGACGCCGAATGCGTCGACGTCGTCGCGCGTGATACCGCGCCGGCTGGCGATCCGTTCGGCCGCGGTGAACTGGTCGGGCATGTCCACGTTCCACGACGCGGCGTGGTACGGACCGGCCTCGGTACCGACGTTGGCGCCCAACGGTGCATGCGACATCACCTCGACGCCGCATGCGATGCCGACGTCGATCGCGTCGGTGGCGATCAGTCCCGCGATGAGATGGTTTGCCTGCTGCGCGGAACCGCACTGGCAGTCGATGGTGGTGGCGCCGACGTGCTCGGGCAATCCCGCCGACAGCCAACCTTTGCGCGTGACGTTGCCGGCCTGCGCCCCCGCCTGCGTCACGCATCCGCCGATGACCTGCTCGACCAGCGCCGGGTCGATGCCCGCGCGTTCGACGAGGCCGCGGTGGGTGAGGCCGAGCAGTTCCTCGGCGTGCAGCCCGGACAGGTGCCCCGCGCGCTTTCCGATCGGCGTTCGCACCGCACCTACGATGACCGGTACACCCATATCGCAATCCTCTCGCGGACTCACCGAACCGCCGAATAGCCGACCGTTCACCGACGATCTCCAAACTAGAACATGTTCTTATTTTCGTCCAGAAGTGACCGTGGTCGGTGGCGCCGGGCGGGCCGTCGCGGGCGTCCGGACGTGCGACGCCCTCGCTCCACCAGGGCATCGGCCCCATGTCGCGCCGCGACTAGAACGAGTTCTCGTAACGGTAGCGTTCGAGGTGTACGGTGTGATTCAGTGAGACTGAAACACGTTCTAATCTTTCGCGACAGGGTGGTGTGCAGTGATCCAGACCGACAACGTCCGGTCGGGCGCCGATGAGTCCGGTGCGAGCGGAGGATGTCCGTTCATGAAGCAACCCGGATGGGACTTTACCGATCCGGACCTCCTCGAGCGCGGAGTTCCCGTGCAGGAGTTCGCCGAACTGCGCCGGACCGCTCCCGTGTGGTGGAACGAACAACTCCCCGGCAAGGGCGGCGGATTCCACGACGGCGGCTACTGGGTCATCTCCAAGCACGCGCACATCCGGGAGATCTCGAAGAACAACGCCGACTGGGCGACCGCCACCAACGGCGTCATCGTCCGTTTCGACGACGAGATACGGCAGGACCAGCTCGACGTCACTAAGGCACTGCTGATCAATCACGATCCGCCGGAGCACACGCGGCTGCGCAAGCTCGTGTCGAAGGCCTTCACCCCCAGGGCCGTTCAGGCGTTGGAGGAGAAACTCGACGACGCGGCCCGCAGTATCGTGCGCAAGGCCGCCGAGAAGGGGACCGGGGACTTCGTCCACGACGTCGCGGTCGATCTGCCGCTGCTGGCGATCGCCGACCTGCTCGGAGTCCCCGAGGTCGATCGGGAGAAGCTGTTCAACTGGTCGAATTCGATGATGAACGCCGACGATCCGGAGTTCCCCATCGACCCGGAGGTCGCCTCGGCCGAGATCCTGGGCTATGGCTACAACATGGCGGAGCAGCGCCGGAAGTGCCCGGCCGAGGACATCGTCACCAACCTGGTAAATGCCGATATCGACGGCCAGCACCTCGACGAGGCGGAGTTCGGCTTCTTCTTCATTCTGCTCACGGTCGCCGGCAACGAGACGACCCGCAACGCGATCAGCCACGGGATGAACGCCTTTTTCGAGCACCCCGACCAGTGGGAGCTGTTCAAGGCCGAGCGGCCGACGACGGCGGTCGACGAGATCGTCCGCTGGGCGACGCCGGTCAACTGCTTCCAGCGCACCGCCAAGAACGACACCGAGGTCGGTGGCGTGGCGATCAAGGCGGGGCAGCGCGTCGGCATGTTCTACGGTTCGGCCAACTATGACGAGGACGTCTTCGACGACCCGTTTACCTTCGACATCACTCGAGATCCCAACCCGCACGTCGGATTCGGCGGCAACGGAGCGCACTTCTGCGTCGGTGCCAACCTGGCCCGGATGGAGATCAACCTGATGTTCAACGCGCTCGCCGACCTGGTGCCGGACATCAGCCGGCTGGAGACCCCGCGTCGGTTGCGGCACGGCTGGATCAACGGGGTCAAAGAGATGCGCGTCGACTACGGCACCCGATAAGGGGAATCGGGATGAACGCAGCACCACCGGTGCCCGCGTACCTCAACATCGACCGGGAGAACCATCCCGCGGTGCTGGCCGGTCGGCGCTCCCGCGACTGCGTGACCGCGCGGGACAAGCAGGGCTGGCTGGACAACTTCACCGACGACGCACGTGTCGAGGACCCGGTCGGACCGTCCATGTTCGACCCCGACGGCATCGGATTTACCGGGCGCGAACGTATTTCGGAGTTCTGGGACGCGTCCATCGCGAATACCCAGAGCATCGAGTTCGTCTTCGACGAGGAGATCATCTGCGGGCCCGAGGTCGCCTACATCGGCAAGATCGTGACACACATCGGCGGCCACGTGTCGGAGGCGCGGGGGGTCTTCACCTATCGTGCCGCCGACGACGGACGCCTGTCCGCGCTTCGGGCGTTCTGGGAAGTCGAGCAGACGATCAACTCGCTTCGGCCGGAGTAGGCGAGTCGGCGGGGGGTGTGGGTTCGCTCGAACCGGCTCATGCCGTGGCCCGGTGCTGTGCCGCCGGGTCCCTCTGCGCCCCTCCTCGCGCCCTCTACGGAAAGTCGCGGAAGGTTGCTCCTCCGCGAGATTCGTGACCTTGCGCTAGTTGCACCTCGCGGAAGAACGCGAAAGTCGCGGAAGAAGCGCCGGGACGCGCGGACATCGAAGCGATCTCACGCTCGGGTGAGGCCCTATTGCCGCGACCCTCAGTCGATCAGCCGAGCACGGCGCAGTGCCACCTCGAGTTTCCGGATGAACGCTGCAGGCCTCATCAGGTCGGCCCAGGTCCACCGGACGACGATGACATCGCAGTCTCGGATGGCGTCCTCGCGGAGCTTCTCGGCGTAGATCACATCCTCAGCGAGGCGGTGTCCGCTGGCCGCGGACTGTCGGTGGTATTTGACGCGACCATCGAACTCGCCGACCACCCGCAGCCGCCCCTCGCTATCGCGCCACCCGAAATCGCACCACTTCACCGAACCGTCCGCGAGGACCACCTCGACCTGGAGCTCGGGCAGCGGGAGGCGTGCATCCTCGATTATGTGGGCACGACTCAACGACTCACCGATGCTGGCTGACGCAGCGGTCGCGTGTGGTAGCGCGGCGCGCAGCATCGGCATGCCATGGAGCCGTCCCATCGCCGCCACGACAGCCTCGAGGTTGATCACCACGCCGCGACTCCTAGCTTGGAACAGGCCGGAGTCCAAAGCGCATACGGCTTGTTGGAAGGTCCCCATGCGTGCAACGTCGCAGACCGTGCGGCCAATGCTGGTCATCGCGATCCTGTCGACCTCGACAAGATCGTCTGGCCTCAACCGGACGTGGTGGATGACGAGGCCCGGTGATGAGCGGCCGGTGCTACCGGACACAAAGTGGACAGTCGACATGTCGGCTTGCAGCAGTGGGATACCGAGCATCATCGCGGCCGACTGATGGCTGAGGTGGCGGCGTGATGTTCCGGTGCGTACCGCTGCTTCGATCATCTCTCGATAGCGTTGTGCGCGAGCGTCTATGGAACCCGAATCGCTGCCGGTGACCCGAACGTAGGAGCCCCACCAGACTCGTTCGATGGCGTGGTCGCGGACGGCGCGTCGAATGGCCGCGTCGGAGTTTCCCTGGCGGATAACATCTCGGCGCAGGATCACGGACTGCGACGCAGTCACGGTGTCGTCTGGATCGGTCATCTTCCGATAGTGCCCACGAATGACGAACTCGGTGCTCGGCTATCCACAGGCGGCGAGCAACTGCCCCTTTGGTACTCAATCGGTGGATAGAGCGTTGCTCAAGGAGCGCGGCCACGGACGTTGGCCTGTGGTCTGGGGTACAGGGCCGGCCTTCCGCTGGTTTCGTGACGTTGCGCTAGTTGTATCTCGCGCGGGGTGACGAAAGTGGCGCAGGGTCGGCCTTCCGCTAGTTTCGGCAGCGCGGCCGTGCCTCGGTAGTTGCGCAGCCGGCCCCGACCGCGCCACGGCACCCGCTAGTGCTGCGGCTTTTCCGACCCGACCAGCCACATCGAAAAGTACTGCGACCCACCGCCGTAGGCGTGGCCGACGGCCTTGCGGGCGTCCGGCACCTGGTGATCGCCCGCCTTGCCCATCACCTGGATCGCCGCCTCGGCGAACCGGATCATCCCCGACGCCCCGATCGGGTTCGACGACAGCACACCACCCGACGCGTTGAACGGGATGCGGCCGCCGATCTCGGTCTCGCCCGCCTCGGTGAGCTTCCAGCCCTGGTTCTCGGCGGCGAATCCCAGGTTCTCCAGCCACATCGGCTCGAACCAGGAGAACGGCACATAGACTTCGGCGGCGTCGATCTCCTCGACGGGGTTGTCGATGCCGCCCGCCTTCCACAACGCGGCGGCCGCATCGCGACCGGCCTGCGGGCTCACCACGTTTCGGTGCGCGTAGGCAAGCGGTTCGGTCCGCATCGCGGTGGCGTGAATCCAGGCGACCGGCGAGCCGCCGGCAATCGCATCGTCGGCCGCCGACTCGTCACCGATGACCACCGCACACGCACCGTCGGACGACGGGCACGTCTCGTCGTAGCGGATCGGGTCCCACAGCATCTGGGACGCCATCACCTTCTCCACCGACTGATCGGGCTGATGCAGATGCGCGAGTGGGTTCTTGGCGCCATTGCGGCGATCCTTGGCGGCCACCATCGCGCCGATGTGGTCAGGTGCACCCGATTGCCGGATGTACGCGCGCACATGCGGGGCGAAGAAACCGCCCGCTCCGGCGCCGACCGGCATCGTAAACGGCACCGGAATCGACAACGCCCACATGGCATTTGATTCCGACTGCTTCTCCCAGGCGACGGCAAGTACCCGACGGTGCACGCCGGCGAACACCAGGGAGGCGGCGACGTTCGCCGTCGACCCGCCCACCGAGCCCGCGGTGTGCACCCGGATCATCCGCTTACCCACGGCGCCTAGCGATTCGGCCATCGCCAGCTCGGGCATCATGGTGCCCTCGAATAGGTCCGGCGCCTTGCCGACGACGATCGCGTCGATGTCGGCCATCGAGACCTGTGCGTCGGCGAGGGCGGCGTCGATAGCCTCCCGGCACATACCTGCCATCGTGACGTCGTGCCGCTTGGCGACGTATCGGGTCTGTCCGGTACCCAGGACCGCGGTTCGGTTGTGGTGCACCATCAGCTCTCATCTCCCGCCAGCGTCACGACCATGTTCTGTTGCAGCAGTGGGCCACTCGCGGCATGCGCCACCGCGGTCCCGGCGTTGCCGGTGAGGATCTCGTGCGCCGCATAGCCAATTCGCTGGAGCCCCGCGGAGAACAGCGAGTTGCCGGCGAGGGAGCCGCCGGACGGGTTGATGCGCACCGAATCCGGTAGCTGGAGGGCGTCGGCGACGATCAGCTCCTGATGAGTGAACGACGCGTTGATCTCCGCGACGTCGACGGCTCGGCTGCGGTGGCCGAATGCGGTGTCGGCGGCCAGTCGGGTCGACGGCGAGGCGGTGAGGTCGCGGGCACCGAAGCGCGGGGTGTCGATCCGGTGATCCCAGCCGGTGACAAAGGCGGGATTGGCGACGAGTTCCCGCGCGCGACGTTCGCTTGCGATGATGACCGCGGCAGCCGCATCCGTATACGGCGCAATGTCGTGGGCGCGCAGGGGATCGGCGGCGTACGGTGCGGCCAGCAAGTCGTCGACTTCGGCGCCGGTAGTGCGCGCGGCGACCGTGGCCATATCCGTCTCGGTCCACGCGCCGGCGTCGAGACCGGCCCGCGCCTGGAGGGCGCCGAGGGCCCGGCCGGTCGGCCACAACGGAGCCACCGTGTACGGGTCGGTCTGTAGTGCAAGGGTCTGGTCGACGTTCCCGGCGGTCGGCTTACCAAAGCCGTACGCAAGTGCCAGATCGACCTCGCCGGTAGCGATCTTCACCCACGCCTCGTACAGTGCCCACGCCGCGTCCATCTCGACGTGCGATTCGTTGATCGGCGGGACGGCGCCGATGGAGTCGATCGCCGAAATAAACGAGAAGGCGCGCCCGGCAAGGTAGTCCGACGACCCGCTGCACCAGAACTCGATGTCGGTGCGGCCGATGCCGAGTTCGGCGTACAGCTTGTCGAAGCACGGGATGAGCATCTCGACACCATTGGTGGTGCCGTGCGACCCGGCGACGTTTGGGCTGTGCGCGAAGCCGATGACGGCAATGCGCGGTAGGTCGGACGATGTTCGATCGGTGCTCATCAGAGGTGATCCCGGTAGCTCTCGTAGGGGGCGTCGGGTTCGCCCGACGGCCGAAAGTGGCTGATATTTCGCAGCGAATGCTGCCACTCGTCCTCGGGTCGCCAGACCGCCCGGACCCGCATCCCCATCCGCACCTCGTCGGCCGGGCAGTCGAGGATCAGGTGTAGGAACGGGATGTCGGCGCCGTCGAGGAGTACGTACGCGGCAACATATGGCGGCGGGATCTGTTGTCCTAGGAACGGTACGTTGACGATGCAGAACGTCGTCACGATTCCCGAATCGGGTAGCTCGACGGTCTCGGTGATCGGTGAGCCGTCGGCCGGACTGACTTGTCGCGGTGGGAAATACACGCGCCCCGCGTCGACGCCGCTGCCGATGCGACCGCCGATGAGTGTGCCCGCCTTGAGCCCCCGGAGGTAGACGGATTCCTCGGCAGTCGCCGAATGGGTGATCGCGGTCGTGATCAGGGTAGTGATGACGACCTGCGACCCGTCGCCACTCGTGGCATCGGAGTCGGCCGTCGCCGAATTGTCCGGTGCCGCTTCGGCGGTGTCACCCGGTGCGAAGTAGGCAATGTCGTCGATCCGTCCCGTGCGTGCAGCGCGCCAGACAGCATGGACGCGCATCCCGGTACTCATCGCATCCGGTGAGTCGACGGAGACGGCGTGCAGCAGCGCGGTGTCCGCACCGTCGAGGGTGATGAGCGCCCATGCAAACGGCTCGGTAAGAGGCTGTGCGGCAGTGGGTTCGGGGTTCCATGACCAGGTGGTCACCGTCCCGGTCGACGCTAAGTCGACCAGTTCGGTGGTCGGGGCGCCGGTAACCGGGTCGAACTCTACCGGCGGTACCGCGACGACACCGTCGGAGCCGCGGGAACCGACGATGCGTCCGTCCCGCAAACCCAGGGCGAACCGGCTGAGCACGGGCCCCAACGAGCGCGTGTAGTCGAAGGTGTTCTCCAACGGTGCGGTGAGGACCGCTGAGGACGGTGGCGGGACCTCGGCCACGGGGCTGGACGTTGCGCTGATGCTCACACCTTCGAGTAGAACACGTTCTAGTATTGGGCACAAGGAGCAGGTCACGGACCTGCGGATGTTGTTGCGCCGTGCGCCGCCGGCGTCCATTGAGCCCGCGCGTCGCCCACCCGGAAGGATGCTCACATGAAGCTCGCAGTGCAGCTCGGCTATTGGGGTGCGAAGCCGATCGGCAACGCACCGGAGCTGATCGCGGCTGCCGAACATGCCGGCTACGACGCCGTCTTCACCGCGGAGTCGTGGGGGTCGGACGCCTACACGCCGCTCGCCTGGTGGGGAGCGGCGACCGAGAAGATTCGGCTGGGCACGGCCGTCGCGCAGATGTCCGCGCGACCGCCGACGTCGCTCGCGATGCACGCGTTGACACTCGATCACCTCTCCGGCGGCCGACACATCATCGGACTCGGTGTATCCGGGCCGCAGGTCGTCGAGGGGTGGTACGGGCAGTCGTTCGGGAAACCGTTGGCGCGCACCCGCGAATACGTGCGCATCGTGCGGGACGTGTTGGCGCGCAACGAACCCGTGACGGCACCCGGGCCGCACTATCGGCTGCCGTATCCGCCGGATGCGCCCGGCTCGACCGGACTCGGAAAGCCGTTGAAGTCCATCACTCACCCGTTGCGCGCGGATATTCCGATCTGGCTGGGCGCCGAAGGTCCGCGCAACGTCGCCCAGACCGCCGAGATCGCGGACGGCTGGCTCGCGATCTTCTACAGCCTGTCGCTAGCCGACCAGTACGAGGAATGGCTCGCCGACGGCTTCGCGCGGCCGGGAGCGCGCCGCAGTCGAGACGACTTCGAGGTGGCCGCGACAGTGCAGATCGCCATCACCGACGACGTGGCCGCTGCGGTCGACCGGTACCGGCCATCGACCGCGCTCTATGTCGGCGGAATGGGTGCCGCCCGCAAGAACTTTCACGCCGATCTCTACCGGCGGATGGGTTACGGCGACGCGGTCGACGAGATCGGGGCCCGGTTCCGCGCGGGCCGCAAGGAGGAGGCGATCGCCGCGGTTCCCGACGAGATGGTGCGGGAGACGCTGATCGCTGGACCCCCTGACGATGTGCGCGAACAGATCAAGAGGTGGGCGGCAGCCGGAGTGTCGATGCTGATGGTCACCGCCCGTGATACCGACACCATTGCCCAGTTGGCAACGCTCACCTAGCCGCATGACGCCGACGTCGCGAGAGATCGCCGAATCCGCGACCTATCGCGAACTCGGTGTCACTCCCCGGTGAACATCGGTGTTTCCTTGGCGGCGAAGGCTTTCGGGCCGATCTTTGCGTCCTTGCTCTGGAAGACGCCGATGCCGATCGCCGACTCGATCTCGAAGGCGTCGAGTTCGCCCATGCCCTCGGTCTCCCGCATCGTGCGCAAGATCCCTTGCACGGCCAGCGGTCCGTTGGCGGCGACGGTGTGAGCGATCTCCCGCGCCTTGTCGAGAGCCGCACCGTCGGGCACGACGTACCCGATCAGCCCGTACTCCTTGGCTTCGGCGGCGGTGATGTGCCGGCCGGTGAGCAGCAGGTCGGCGGCCACGGTGTACGGAATCTGGCGTGGCAGACGAACGGCGCTGCCGCCCAATGGGAACAGACCCCACCGTGCCTCGCTGACTCCGAATCGGGCGGTCTCCCCGGCGACCCGAATGTCGGTCGCCTGCAGGATCTCCGTTCCACCGGCGATCGCCGGACCCTCGACCGCAGCGATCAGTGGCTTGCTCAGCCGTCGCCCCTTCAGGAGTGCGGGCAGCCGTGCGGGATTCCAGCCGCCGTCGCGGACGGTGTCGCCGGGTGCGTTGCGATTCATCGCTTTCAGGTCCATCCCGGCGCAGAAGGCACCGCCGGCACCGGTCAGGATGGCGACTCGGATCTCCGGGTCGGAGTCGACGCGGTCCCATGCCTGCGCCATGATCTCCATCATCTCGCCGGAGAGCGCGTTACGCGCCTCGGGGCGGTTCATCGTCACGACGAGGACGTGACCGTCCTGCTCCACCAGGCAGTCGGGCATCGGGACTCCTCCTCGGTTGATCGGGGATGGCGGACGTTTGTTGGTAGATCAGGGTCGGCGAACGCTGGTCGATAGATCCGTATCGGTAGACCTGGGTCGGCGAACGCTTGCTCAAAACGATAACACGTTCTAGTTTTGTGACAGGGCGTCATCGTCGGTCCCCGCTGCGGGCGCGGTGGCTCCGGCTCGCAACGATTCGAAAGCGGCACGATGAGAACAGAACTTGCCGAGCAGCTCGGCATCGAATATCCGATCTTCGGATTCACTCCGAGCGAGCATGTCGCTGCCGCCATTAGCCGCGCCGGGGGGCTCGGGGTGCTCGGTTGCGTGCGGTTCAACGACCCCGACGAGCTCGATGACGTGCTGGAGTGGATGCACGCCAATACCGACGGCCGGCCGTTCGGCGTGGACGTGGTCATGCCTGCCAAGATCCCCACCGAGGGCAGTCAGGTCGATCTCGCGGCGATGATTCCGCCGGAGCATCGCGCGTTCGTCGAGCGAACGCTGGACGATCTCGGTGTGCCCCGGTTGCCGGATACCGAACGCGTCGATGCCGGTGTGCTCGGGTGGTTGCACTCGGTAGCGCGATCGCATGTCGACATCGCGATGCAGCATGCGGAGAAGTACGGGCAGATCGCGTTGATCGCCAACGCACTCGGATCGCCGCCCGCCGATGTCATCGGGGTGGCGCACGATCACGGCGTCCAGGTCGCGGCCCTCGCCGGGGCGAAAGATCATGCGCTGCACCACGTCGAATCCGGTGTCGACATCGTGATCGCTCAGGGTTACGAGGGTGGTGGGCATACCGGCGAGGTCACCTCGATGGTGCTGTGGCCGGAGATCGTGGACGCGGTCGGTGACCGGGCCCCGGTGCTCGCCGCGGGCGGTGTCGGTAGCGGCAGGCAGGTCGCTGCCGCGATTGCGCTAGGGGCACAAGGTGTCTGGATGGGCACCTACTGGCTGACCGCCGCGGATTATCGGCTCGGGATGGGTGACGACGACGCGGGTCCGTCGACGGTGCAGCGCGCGTTGCTGGCCGCGTCTTCGCGGGATACCGTGCGACGCCGCATCTATTCCGGTAAGCCTGCCCGGCTGCTCAAGACCCGATGGACCGACGCATGGGATGCCGACGGCGCACCCGAACCGCTGCCGATGCCGCTGCAGAACCTCCTTGTCGGGGAAGCACACGCGCGGATCTCTCGCTCCGATGATCCGGACGTGGTCGCGATGCCCGCCGGGCAGATTGTGGGCCGCCTGCAGGCAATAACACCGGTCGCCGACCTCATCGCCGACCTCGTCGGCGAATACGACGTCGCAGTCGCGCGACTGTCGAAGACGTTGGGGGAGTAGCTTTCCGCTGGTTGCGAGCTGGAGAGTGGGCAGGTCCCGGCTGGTTGAGTCGAGGACGCTGTTGCGGGGGTATCCCGGTGGTTGAGTCGAGAACATTGTTGCGGGGTGTCCGCGCTGGTTGAGTAGGTCGAAGGGGGCGGCTGGTCCGCTGGTTGAGTAGCGCGAGAGGGCGGCCGGGCCCCGCTGGTTAAGTAGCCCGGGAGGGGATGGCCGGGCCCGCTGGTTGAGTAGCCCGGAGCGCTAGCTGTAGTTCCCCGACACGTTGTGATCGTCTGAGGTAGGCGAAGACCT
>BAAAJU010000012.1:0-293537 GCA_039527305.1 Gordonia sinesedis
TCCTGTGACTTCGTCGATCATCATCCGGAAAGGTACGCCCTCCCGGGATCCACAGGTTCTGATCATTGCTCGCTGGAAAGTCAAGCTGCCCATCATCATCGGGCTTGTTCTGCTGATTCTCGCGTTGCTGTTCTTCGTCGTGTTTCCGTGGATCGAGACCAACCTCCCGATGAACGACGTCGTCGTCGACCAGTAACGCGAGCCTGTCGCGGCGTCGGGACGCGGTCCTAGTCCCAGATGCCGGTCGCAGCGAGGTGCGCCATCAGCCGTTCGGCGCCATCGGTGAACTGCCGGCGCGTCTGGCGCACCACTTCCTCGACATCGCGGTCGCGGTACGCGGCGATCAGCTTGTCGTGACAGTCGACGGTGACGGCGCCCCACGCGGGGTCGGTGGCGTAGAGCGGAGCCGGGGTATAACGAGTCGCTGCGAACAGAAACCATGCGAGCTTGCGGCTGCCCGCGATGTGATTGTGCAGCCGATGAAATTCGAACTCCGCGTCGGCGATCGCAGCGACGTCGGCGCGCGCGACGGCGGCACGCAACTGGTGATTCCACCACTCGAGTTCGGCGAGTTGGTCGGGGGTGACCGAGGCGGCTACCCGTGTGGCCAGCTTGACCGCGATCTCGCCCTGCAACCAGAACAGGTCCTCGATATCCACCCGATCGAGTTGGGCGACAATGTATCCGCGGTGCGGCGCGAGACTGACCATGCCCTCGCCACGCAGGGTGAGCAACGCCTCGCGGACGGGCGTGACGCTCACACCTAGGCGCTCCGCGGTCTCGTCCAGCCGGATGAAGTCGCCCGGGCGGACCTCAGCGGTCATGATCTGATATCGCAGATCCGCGGCGACCTCCTCGGACAGCTGCGGCCGGCGTACGGCGCGACGGACCCCGGCGGGCGCCGGTGCTGAATCAGAGCCAGTAAGTCTTGCCGATGATGTCGCGCTGGATTTCATTGGTGCCACCGTAGACCGTGGAGATGATTGCTCCCCGCATGAGGCGTTCCGCGTCGAACTCGGTGGCATACCCGTAACCGCCCATCATTTGCATCGCCTCGATCGTCATCCGCTTCGAGGTTTCGGTGGCCTTGAGCTTCGCCATCGACGCTTCCCTGGGCAGGAGGCGGTCGGGATTCTGGTCCGCCTGCTGCGCGACGGCGTAGACCAACTGGCGGGTGCATTCGATCTCGGTTGCGAGATCGGCCATGCGGTGTCGGAGCGCCTGGAACGTGCCGACCGGGCGGCCGAACTGACGGCGTTCGGTGATGAAGGCGAGGGTGTCGGCGAACGAGCGCTCGGCAACACCCAGCTGCATCGCGGCGAGGATCAGTCGTTCGATGTTGAGGCCGGACATGAGCTGACTCCATCCGTTGCCGACCTGCCCGACGACCGCGGAGTCGGGGAGGACGCAGTCGGTGAAATATAGGTCGTTGACCTCGCGACCGCCCAAGGTATCGATGCCCTGAATAGTCAGCCCCGGCGTGTCGGCCGGTACGTGGAATGCGGTAATGCCCTCGTGCTTCTTGCCGGTCCGGTCCGTCCGCGCAATCAGCAGGATCGACGAGGCGAAATGTGCATTCGAACACCAGGTCTTCTGGCCGTTGATCCGCCAGCCCCCGTCGACCTTCTCCGCCCGGCAGCTCAGATTCGCCACGTCCGACCCGGCTTCCGGCTCCGACATGGAGATCGACAGGGAATCACCATCCACGACGCCGCTCAACACCGTCGACTTCAGCTCCTCATCGGCGAACTTCGCGTACGCCGCCGCAGTGATCAGGGTCGGTCCGATACCGCCGATGGGAGCACCCCCACGCATGGCCTCTTCCAGCAGAATGCAGAGTTCGACGTTGCCGGCGCCGGCCCCGCCGTATTCCTCGGGCACGAGGATTCCGGTCCAGCCGAGTGCGGCCATGCTGCGGTAGATCGCGTCCGAATGGTTGGTTCGACCGCCGTCGGTCAACCGGTCGCGCTGCTCCCGCGTCCCCGATTCGCGTCGGCAGAAGTCGGCGACCGCCTGCGCGAACGCTGTCTGTTCCTCCGTCAACTGCATCGCTGGTCGGTCCTCTCGTCGGTGGTGTCGTCGCCATCATCACATCACATATATGTGATCACCAATAGTGGTGACATGCATCACACGCTGCCGTGCTGGTTAGGCCGCTCTCGTCGGTCGCTACATTGGGTGCCATGCCCAAGGCCCGTCACGAGGAAGGCCCGGTCCGCGGAACGGTGACCGGGTCGGGGATGGATGACGCCGCGCACGATGCCCTCGAGGACGAGGCGGGTAGTGCCACCGGTTCGGTCGACCAGTCGGGCCCGAGGGTCGCGGACGACGCGAGTCCGTTGGACCGGGACTCCTTTCTGGCCACTAATCGGGCGAATCGAGATCGCATCCGTAGCCGCGAGGAGGAGAAGGCACGCAAGCGCGCGGCCCGCGAGTCCCGGCGAGCGCGCAGCTCCGATTCACCGGACGAGGCGTCTACTCCGGACGAGACGTCTACTCCGGACGAGACGTCGCAGGCCGACGGCGCGGGCGACGCACCCGAAACCGATGGCGCCAGCGACGCCCCCGACGACACGCGCGTACCTCGCGGACCCGACGCGACGGATGCCAACCGCCCTCGCTCGCGCGTCCGCCGACCTGGGCGGCGACTGCTCGTCGGAATCGTGGCGGCGCTCGTGGTCGCGCTGGCGGTGGCCACTGCGGTGTTGGCATATATGGTCGTGTCGAACTCGGACCGCGACGTCGCCGCCGGCCCTTCGGACGCCGAGCGCACGGCCGTGATGGACACCGCCCGGCGCTACGCCAGCGATCTCGCCACCTATGACCCGGCCAACTACGCGGACCTCGACCGCAGGATCACCTCGATCGCTACGCCGGACTTCGCGAAGACCTACATCCAGTCGTCGAAAGACGCGCGAGCGGGAAATGCCAACGCGCGCGGGGTGTCCCGTGCCACGGCCGACAATGCCGGGATCACGTCGATGACCGCCGACAAGGCTGTCGTGCTTGTCGCGTTGAACCAAACCGTCACCGCTCCGGAAATCGCACGGCAGGTGCCGCAAGGCATTCCGTACCAGTCGCGTGTTGTGGTGACTCTCGTGAAGCGCGACGGTCGCTGGCTGCTGGGAGACCTCGAGACGGTCTGAGTCGGCCACGTTGCCGACTCCGGCGGTCGATGCGGTGCCACGACCACAGGTTCAGCCACTCGATGTGTCGTGCAGGATCCGGCAGGCGATCCCGGCGAGTGCCGCAGTCGGCGCGGGGCGGGCCAGTCGGCTCAGATCGGTGATCACGTTCAGTGCCGCCTGTACTAGGAAGCGCGATTGCGCGGCCGTCAAATCCGGCCGGTCCCGGCGCAACCACGCGGCCCACTCCTCGACATTGACCCGCTGCTGGTTCCGGAGCGCCGCCCGTTGTCGTGGCGTGAGGTGTCCGATCTCGCTGAGGTACACCGAGATCAGCTCGGTGTTGCCAAGGGCGAGTCCGATATATCGCTCGACCAGTCCCAGCGTCGCTTGACGTGGCGTCGCCGCGGTGGCTAGCGCGTCGGTGATCGACGCGGTGACCCGGTCGGAGGCCCGCCAGAAGGCCGCCTCGAGAATCGCGGTCTTGCTCTCGAAGTGTCGATAGACCCCGGACGTCGGCAGTCCCGCAGCGTGCGCAATCTGCTCCACGGTGGCGTCACCGAAGCCGCGTGCCGCGAACGACCGGATCGCCTCGGCGAGAATGAGTTCCCGTTTCGACGTAGGTGGCAGGCCCGGCGCCGGGGTCACCGCATCGTCGCCCGTCGGGTCGATGTCGACGGTGAGGACCGCCGACACCGCTCGCCGCAGTAGCACTCGGATATCGCGCGCCGGCAAAGCGGTTCGATGCGTGGTTGGACTGGCGACGACGCTGACCAACGCCGCCGCGACCAGGTGAACATCGCGCTCGCCGAGGTCGGCGCGGACCTCGCGGAGCAACGAGGCGATCCGCCGATGCTGCGACCGCACCACGGATCGGACGTGGTCGCGCTCCGGCGAGCCGAGGTAGCGCAATTCCCACCGGTACAGGCCGCCGGTACGGCGATTCTCGATCGCCGCTACGGCCAGCGCGTCCAACACACCGGCGAGTTCCGCAGCGGCACCGCTCGCGCCGGTCGGCACCGAGTCGCTAGCGGCCACGAGCTCGTCGGCGAGGTGGCGAGCGGTCTCGGCGAACAGTGCGTACTTATTCGGAAAGTGACGATAGAGGGCGGGGGTGGACACCCCGACGCGGTCGGCGATGTCCTCCAGACGGACCGCATGGTAGCCGTCCGCACTGAACGCCTCGGCGGCGATGCGCACGATCATCTCGTGGCGGTCGGCAGGACGTCTGCGGAACTCGGCCACGGGTTGCGGACTACGCGCGCCACGAACCACGATCACGACTCTATCGCAAGTGGATGTTCACGCGTCATCGAACGATCTGAACCAGAAAATATCCATGTCAGACGGATATTCGACGACTCGAAGTTAATATAGATTCTCGTGATCTGCGTCGCATTGTGCTAGTACTGTTAGCAGGACGACGGCGGGCGGGCGCCCGCGGCAGAAGGCGGGTGCGGATCGGTGGACGACGCAGACCTCATGGACATCGGCGTCGCGGCGGCCGTCGACGCGCGCGGTGTCGGTCGGATTGAGATCGCCCGTCCCGACCGCATGAATGCGCTGAGTCACCGAGCATCGCGGTTTGTCGCCGACACGCTCACCGAATGGTCCACCGACGACGCGGTACGCGTCGTCGTCCTCGACGGCGCCGGTGGCAACTTTTCGGCCGGCGCCGACATCGTCGACATCGCCCAGCGCGCGGCGAGTACCGGCACCGACTCCGGCGGCCTCGATCGGCACCAGGCTCACTCGACGATCTCGACCGGGTCGAACATGGTCAAGGCGGTGCGATCGGTGCGGGTACCGGTCATTGCTGCAGTCGACGGCGCGGCAGTCGGGATCGGAGCATCCTTGGCGCTCGTCGCCGACCTCGCATTCGCGACTGCACGCTCGTATTTTCTGTTGGCATTTATCAACATTGGCCTGATGCCCGACGGCGCAGCATCGGCGACGGTCGCCGCGGCGATGGGTCGGGCGAGGGCTAACCGGATGATCTTGCTCGGCGAAAAACTCCCAGCTACCGAAGCATTCGACGCAGGTCTGATCAGCGGCCTCGTGGCAGACCGCGACGATCTGGATGCCACGGTCGATGCTGTTGTCGCCAAGCTGCTGGCCTCGTCCCCAGAGGCGCTGCGACTGGCGAAGGAATCGGTCGATGCCGAGACGATGCATGGGTTCGACGCCGCTCTCGAACGCGAACTCGCCGGCCAGACCAAACTTCTGCAATCACCCGAATTCCGTGCCGCGCTAAGACGTTTCACCGGTGGAGTGTCCTGACCTCTTTCCTAACCCGTCCCGATCCGATGATGTTGACCCCGGCCGCACCGAAGGAGCCCCGATGACCGCGACCATCGATCCGAGCAACGACCTGAGTGTCGAGCCACTCCGGTCCCGACGAAACCACTGGAACAACCAGGTCCGGCGGCATGCGTTGATGCGGCCCGACGAACCGGCCGTGAGCTTCCTGGGAGAGGTCACCACGTGGCGGCAACTCGACGAGCGGTCCCACGAGTTCGCCGCGGCACTGCAGCGGCGGGGTGTCGGGTTCGGCGACAGAGTGCTGCTCCTGCTGCTGAACCGCACCGAGTACCTGGAAGCGGTGTTGGGCGCCAACCTGATCGGTGCGATCGCGGTGCCGGTCAATATCCGGATGAGCCCGGCCGAGGTGGCTTTCTTGATCAGTGACAGCGGTAGCAGTGTGATCGTCACCGAGACGCTGCTCGCGCCGCTCGCCGACGCCGCGGCCGCCGCTGCCGGCGGGGTCGAGCACACGATTGTCGTCGGCGGGTCGGAGGACGGCACCCATCTGGATTACGAGGCGCTGCTCGCCGAGGACGGGGACGAACTTCGGCAGATCGACGTACCGGAAGACACCGTCGTGCTCATCATGTACACATCGGGGACAACAGGAAAACCTAAGGGCGCCATGCTCTCTCACGAGAACATGCAGGCTCAGGCGGTGATCGCGCTGCAGGCGTTGCAGACGCGTGACGACGATATCGGTTCCTGTGTGGCGCCGATGTTCCATATTGCCGCGCTGGGCTCGGTGGCGCCGCTGCTCTACGTCGGCGCGACCACGGTGATCCATCCACTCGGAGCGTTCGATCCCGACACGCTGCTCGATGCGCTGGAACGCGAAGGTACGACATCGATCTTTCTGGTACCCGCGCAGTGGCAGGCGGTGTGTGCGGCGCAGCATGCACGGCCGCGAGCGTTGCGGCTCCGCGTGATCAGTTGGGGTGCAGCGCCCGCGTCGGACACGGTGTTGAACGCGATGGAGGTGGTGTTTCCGGACGCAATGAATGTGGCGGTCTTCGGTCAGACCGAAATGTCGCCGCTCACCTGTGTGATGGAGGGTAAGGACTCGCTGCGCAAGATCGGGTCCGTGGGGCGGGTGGTATCCGCGGTGACCGCACGCATCGTCGACCCGGAGATGAACGACGTGCCCGACGGCGAGGTCGGCGAGATCGTCTACCGGGGGCCGAACATGATGGCCGGCTACTGGCAGAACCCGCAGGGCACCGCGGATGCCTTCCGCGGCGGCTGGTTTCACTCCGGCGACCTCGTTCGCCGAGACGACGAGGGCTTCATCTTTGTCGTCGACCGCGCCAAAGACATGATCATCTCCGGGGGCGAAAACATCTACTGCGCCGAGGTGGAGAATGTTCTGTACGGGCACCCCAGCATCGCCGAGGCCGCAGTCATCGGCCGTGCCGACCCGAAGTGGGGGGAGGTGCCGGTCGCTGTCGTCGTCCTGGCCGAGGGCGCTGGCGATACGCTGACCGTCGCCGACATCGAGGGATATCTCAACGAGAATCTGGCTCGGTTCAAGCATCCGAAGGACATCGTGGTGGTCGACGAACTGCCCCGCAACGCCGGCGGCAAGGTCGTCAAGCCGCGCCTGCGCGAGGCGTACGGCAGTAAGGATGCCGGGCTCGCCGACTGAGCCGCGACGCCAACTAGAACACGTTTCAATTCTGAGTAGAACGCGTTACAGTTTCGGGGTGTGGTCCCTGGATGCCGCGGTATGCCGGCATCGATCGTCGTGGAGGTAATGAAGAGTGAAAACCAAGGGTGCGCTGCTCCGGGAACTCAACCAGCCGTGGGAGATCGAGGAGATCGAGATCGGCGATCCGCAGCGCAGCGAGATCAAGATCCGGATGGAAGCGGCCGGGATGTGCCATTCCGACCACCACCTGATGACCGGCGGTATTCCGATGGCAGGTTTTCCGATCCTCGGTGGCCACGAGGGAGCAGGGGTCGTCGAAGCGGTCGGTGAGGGAGTGACTGACTTCGAGCCCGGCGATCACGTGGTTCTCTCGTTCATTCCCTCGTGCGGCAAGTGTCCGTCGTGCAAGGCCGGGCTGGCCAACCTGTGCGACTTCGGCGCAATGCTCTTGCAGGGTGAGGCCGTTTCCGACCACACCTTCCGCATCCACGCCGCGGCCGGGGAGAACGTCTATCCGATGACCCTGCTCGGCACGTTCTCGCCATACATGGTCGTGCACGAGGCGTCGGCGGTGAAGATCGACAAGGACATCCCGTTCGAGGTGGCCGCGCTCGTCGGCTGCGGCGTCCCGACCGGGTACGGGTCGTCGACCCGCAGCGGCAATGTGCGGCCCGGCGAGGACGTCGCCATCGTCGGCGTCGGGGGCGTCGGCACCGCGGCCCTGCAGGGGGCGGTGATCTCTGGGGCGCGCAACGTTTTTGCGATCGACCCGGTCGAGTGGAAGCGCGAGCAGGCCTTGAAGTTCGGAGCCACCGCCGCGTTCGCGTCGGTAGCCGAGGCCGCCGGTGCCATCGCCGAAACCACCCAGGGTCACATGTGCCGCAAGGTGATCGTCACCGTCGGCGAGGTCGAGGGCAAAGACGTCGACACCTGGATGGGCATTACCGCCAAGGCAGGCACCTGCGTCCTGACCGGGATGGCAAACATGATGGAGACCGAGGTGACCCTCAACCTCGCGATGCTCACCTTGCTGCAGAAGAACCTGCAGGGCACCATCTTCGGCGGCGCCAACCCGAAACTCGACATTCCGGAACTGCTCTCGATGTACAAGATGGGCAAGCTCAACATCGACGACATGATCACTCGGCAGTACCGGCTGGAACAGATCAACGACGGGTACCAGGACATGCTCGACGGCAAGAACATTCGCGGTGTCATCCGCTATACCGACGACGATCACTAGTTTCCCGCGGGCGGATCCGGAGCGCGTCGTCCGGCGGGACGCACCCGGCGGTATCGTTCTCTGACGTGGCCGTTCTCGATGCACTCGCCGACTGGCCGGTCGACAACGTAGCCGCGGCGCTCGTGACCCGTGACGGTGTCACGTCCCACGGCGACACCGATCGCGTCTTCGACCTCGCCTCGGTGACCAAACTGCTCGTGGCCGAGGCCGTTCTGGTCGCTGTCGAGGAAGGTGCGATCGACCTCGGCGACCCGGCCGGACCATCCGGATCCACCGTCGCCCACCTGTTGGCGCACGCCTCGGGGCTGGCATTCGACCGGCTTGAGCCGGAGGCGCCGGTCGGTGAGAAGCGCATCTACTCCAGCGCCGGATACGAGCTGCTCGCCGACACGGTCGACCGGGCGACGGGCATCGCATTCGCCGACTACCTCGCCGAGGCGGTGACCGAACCCCTCGGCATGCGCGCGACCGAACTGTCGGGTCCAGCCGGGCACGGCGCCCGCGCCAGCGCTGGCGATCTCGCGGTATTCGCCGGTGAGTTGCTGCGACCCACGCTGCTGTCGCCGGAGACCTTTGCCGAGGCGACATCGGTGCGGTTTCCCGGGCTCGACGGCTTCGTCCCGGGATACGGCAAGCATCGCCCCAACGATTGGGGATACGGCTTCGAAGTCCGCTCACACAAGTCGCCACACTGGACCGGTACCCGTAACTCGCCGGCCACCTTCGGCCACTTCGGGCAGGCGGGCACCTTTCTGTGGGTGGACCCGGAACTCGAAGCGGCCTGCGTGGTGCTCACCGACCGCCCGTTCGGGGCGTGGGCAAAACCGCGCTGGACCGAGTTCAACGATCGGATCGTCGACTCGGTGGTGGGAGAGGGCTAGCAGACCGGCCGTCACAGAACTTTCAGATTGTCGCACCAGAAACTGGCGCAACACGTGCCTCATAAGGCACAATTAATCACACGAGTGTGATACCCGGTGTCGCGAGGTGTGTTGGGGAAGACGTTCCTCGTCGACAACCGGAGGTGAACAAGGTGCGCAATCTGAATCAGTTTGCGGACGTGACGACAGGAGTGGTGTACATCCACTCGGCGCCGGTGGCGCTGTGCCCGCATGTGGAGTGGGCGTTGTCGTCGACCCTGAATGCGCGAGCGAACCTGAAGTGGTCGGCGCAGGAGGCCGAGCCCGGCTTGCAGCGGGCGACGGTCGACTGGACGGGTCCGGTCGGGACCGCCGCACGTCTGGTGACGGCGCTGCGCGAATGGTCGGCGCTGCGGTTCGAGGTGACCGAGAACGCCAGCGACGGTGTCGACGGTGAGCGATTCAGTTATGTTCCGGGCCTTGGGCTCTGGCGCGGGTCGACGTGCGCCAACGGTGACGTGATGCTGGGCGAGATGCAGTTGCGCGCGCTGCTCGACGCGCAACCGGACAGCGCTGGACTGGCCGGTGAGATCGAGGCCGCGCTGGGAACCGCGTGGGATGACGCGCTGGAGCCGTACCGGCTGGGCGGCGCGGGCGCCGAGGTCACCTGGCTGCAGCAGCGGGTGGGGTAGCAGCGCGGCGGTGATTTCGATACGGCGGCTCGCTGCGCTCGCCGCCTACGCAACACCGGAGGGGGCGCGTGCTGCCCGCTGGTTGAGTGGCCGCGAGGAACGAGCGGCGTATCGAAACCAGCCCCTGCCGGTGGTGCGGTGATTTCGATACGGCGACTCGCTGCGCTCGCCGCCTACTCAACCACCGGAGGGGCGCGTGCTGCCCGCTGGTTGAGTAGCCGCGAGGAACGAGCGGCGTATCGAAACCAGCCCCTGCCGGTGGTGCGGTGATTTCGATACGGCGGCCGCCTACTCAACCACCGGGAAGTGCCGGGGCGCTAAGGATACGGCCGCCTACTCGACAAACCGTCAGAGCGGAATGTTCTTGTGCCGTCCGCGGCGTGCGGGTGCGGCGGCCAGCGCCTCGGCGATGTTGCTGCGCGTCTTGGCCGGGTCGATGACCTCGTCGACGACGCCGATCGACTGCGCGCGTCCGACGCCACCGGCGATGGCCTCGTGCTCGGCGGCCAGGCGCTCGTGCAGCGCTTCCCGCTCATCGTCGGGGGCGGCGGCAAGGGCCTTCTTGTGCAGGATGCCGACGGCAGCCTTAGCGCCCATCACGGCAACCTCGGAGCCGGGCCACGCGAACACCGCGGTCGCGCCGAGCGCCCGCGAGTTCATGGCGATATAGGCGCCGCCGTAGATCTTGCGGGTGACCAGCGTGACGCGGGGGACGGTGCATTCGGCGAACGCGTGCAACAGCTTTGCGCCGCGGCGTACCACGCCGTTCCACTCTTGGCCGACACCCGGCAGGTAGCCGGGGACGTCGGTGAGCACGACGAGCGGAATGCCGAACGCATCGCAGAGACGCACGAAACGCGATGCCTTCTCGGCACTTTCGGAGTTGAGGCAACCACCCATCCGCAGCGGGTTGTTGGCGATGACGCCGACGCTGCGGCCGGACAGCCGGCCAAACCCGACCACGATGTTCGGTGCCCACTTGGCCTGCAGTTCCTCGAACGTCGAGATCTCGGTCTCGCCGTCCGCGGCCAGCTGGGTGTCGAGCAGATTCTCCACGACCGGGTGCACGTCGTAGGCGCGCCGGTTCGACTCGGGCAGCAGCGCCTTGAGGTCGGTGTCGCCTGCCTCGGCCTGCTCGCGGTTGAAGTGCCCCTGCTGGCTGAACGTCGACACCAGCCGCCGGGCCCGCCACAACGCATCGGGCTCGGAGTCGGCGGTGATGTGGCTGACGCCGGACTTCTTGCCGTGCGTCAGCGGACCGCCGAGCGACTCCATGTCGACGTTCTCGCCGGTGACGCTCTTGACCACATCCGGTCCGGTGACGAACACCCGGCCGGCCGGAGCCATGATGACCACGTCGGTCAGCGCCGGGCCGTACGCAGCACCGCCGGCGGCGAAGCCGACGACCACCGAGATCTGCGGGATGTACCCCGAGGCACGAACCATCGCCTCGAAGACCCCGCCGACGGCGTGCAACGCCTCGACACCCTCGGCCAGGCGAGCGCCGCCGGAATGCCAGATTCCGACGACGGGCGCCTGCTCGGTGATCGCGGTGTCGATCGCGTTGACGATGTGGGCACACCCGACCACACCCATGGCGCCGCCCATCACGGTGCCATCGGTGCAGTAGGAGACGGTGCGGACTCCATTGACCAGACCGATCGCGGCCTGCACACCCGACTTGTCGCGGGGGTGCAGCAGCGACATCGTTCCTTCGTCGAAGAAGTTGGTCAGCCGCAGCAGCGGGTCACGGGGATCCGCTGCTTCGGATCGGCCGGTGATGGGGGCCAAGGTGGTCATCGCGCTGTCTCCTGGTGGGTGTGGGGTTTGGTGGTCAGTAGCGGCCGAAGGCGAGCGCTACATTGTGCCCACCGAATCCGAACGAGTTGTTCAGTGCGTAATCGATCTGTCCGTAACGGGCTTCGCCCGCGACGACGTCGATGTCGCACTCCGGGTCCAGGTTCTCCAGATTGAGCGTCGGCGGGATGACTCCCTCTTCGACGCTCTTGATCGTCAGAACCGACTCCAGCGCCCCGACCGCGCCGATGGAGTGACCAAGTGCGGACTTCGGCGCGTACACGGCGGCGTGCTGGCCGACCGCGTTCGCGATACCGACGGCCTCGGCGGTGTCACCGATGGGCGTCGACGTGGCGTGCGCATTGACGTGAGCGACGTCCGCCTTGCTCAGGCCGGCGGTCTGGATCGCCCGTGTCATGGCGCGCGCGTTGCCCTGACCGCTGGGGTCGGGGGCAACCAGGTGGAAGCCATCCGAAGTGATGCCCGCACCGAGAATGCGGGCGTGGATGTGGGCTCCACGTGCCTTGGCGTGCTCCTCGCGTTCGAGAATCAGCATCGCGGCACCTTCGCCGAAGACGAAGCCGTCCCGGTCCTTGTCGAACGGACGCGACGCGGCGGCCGGGTCCTCGTTCCGGGTGCTCATCGCGCGCATCATCGAGAACGCGGCGATCGGGATGGCGTCGATGTGACCCTCGACGCCACCGGTGACCACCATGTCGGCGTCCCCCATGACGATGTGGCGCCACGCGTGGGCGATCGCCTCGGCACCCGACGAGCACGCCGACACCGGGGTGATGACGCCCGCCTTCGCGCCGATGTTCAGACCCACCACCGCGGCGGGGCCGTTCGGCATGGCCATCGACACCGCCAGCGGCGACACCTTGCGGTAGTTGCCGGTGGTCTCCATCGCCTTGACGGCATCGACCATCGCGTCGCCGCCGCCTTGGCCGGTGCCGAGTACGACGGCCAGACGCTCGGGATCGACCTCCGGCTCACCTGCATGCGCCCACAGTCGCTTGCTCATGACGTGTGCGATGCGTTCCACGTAGGCCATCCGACGGGCCTCGATGCGGGTGACCTCCTCGGCCGGGTCCTTGAGCAGCCGTCCACCGATGCGGACCGGCAGGTTGTACTCGTCGACCCACGGGTCGGTCAGTTCCCTAATGCCCGACTCCCCGGCGACAAGACCCTTCCAAGTGCTGTCGAGATCCTCGCCGATGGACGTGGTGGCCACCATCGAGGTGACCACCACGTTGGGAAAGTTCCCACCCAGCGTGGAGTATTCGCGGAGAGATGCGGTCACGAGTTCTGTTCTGCCTCGATCTGGGCCTGGATGGCGGCCGCGGCCTCGGGGTTCTCGGCCTCGAGCTTCTGGATGTAGGCAACCGCGTCGCCGACGGTGCGCAGGCCGGCCAGATCCTCGTCGGGGATCTTCACGCCGTACTTGTCCTCGGTCTGGACCGCGATCTCCACCATCGACAGCGAGTCGATGTCGAGGTCATCGACGAACGACTTCTCCATGGTCACCTCGGACGGCTCGATGCCGGTGACTTCCTCGATGATCTCGGCGATGCCGGCGACGAGTTGTTCCTGGGTGGCAGCCACTGTGTGGTTCCCCTCTTCCTGATCTGCTTGTGCGTTGACGTTTTCCGGAGCATCCGCGGACCCGGCGGGTCGGGCGAGTGCTTGGACGACCGGTGGGTACCGGTTCCGGGAGGTCGCGGACGTACCGCGACCGCTATCCAAGTTCGGTGATCTTCTCGATGTCGTCGGGCGTCTTGTACGGCACCGCGGGGGTGCCCTTCAGTTCGCGCTTCGCGATGCCGACCAGCGTGCCCGCCGGAGGAAGTTCGACGACGGCGGTGGTGCCGTTGTCGCGCATGTAGGCCGAACACAGGTCCCAGCGCACCGGCCGGGTTACCTGCGCTACTAGTTTGTTCAGTGCGTCGGCGCCATTCGTTACAGGCTGACCGTCGGAGTTGGACAGCAGGGTACGGGTCGGATCGCCCGGAGTGATGCGAGACGCCGCTTCGGCCACCGCGTCCTGCGCCGATGCCATGTACTCGGTGTGGAATGCCCCCGCGACGGCGAGTGTGCGGATCCGCGCCTTCTCCGGCGGGTTGGCGACCAACTCGTCGATCGCGTCGGTGGCGCCCGCCGCGACGATCTGGCCGACCGCATTCCGGTTGGCCGGCACCAGTTCGAGCTCGTCGAGTCGGGCCAGCACCTCGTTCTCGTCGCCGCCGAGGATCGCGGCCATCGTGGTCGGCGTCTGTGCGCAGGCCGTGGCCATCGCGGCGCCGCGGATGGCGGCGAGGGATACGGCCTCGTCGGCGCTGATCACGCCGGTGATCGCGGCCGCCGCCAACTCGCCGACCGAATGACCGGCGACGATCGCGCCCTCCGGCAGGTCGCGACGCTTGCGATATTCGTCGTACGCGATCAGCGCCGAGGCCACGACCAGCGGCTGAGTGACCGCCGTGTCGGTGATCTCCTCGGCGGTCGCAGTGGTACCCAGACGCACGAGGTCGAGCTGGACGAGCTTGGACCAGGTCGCGAGCTGATCGGCCGCACCGGGCTGCTGCAACCACGGGGTGAGCATGCCGGGGGTCTGGGAGCCCTGACCGGGCGCAAGCATGGATAGCACGTGACTAGGGAACACCGTTTCTCCGCGGTATGTGGGTGTCGAGGTCACCGAACCTTATCCGAAGACTTTGTAGGGTTCCCACAAAGGTGACCGTAGTGGTACCTGCATCGTCATCGGTCCGAGATTCGTTACAGAACCGTGTCCATATGACTCCTAGCAGCACAAACAGGATAAACGTCCTGTTGCACGTGTGATCTATGGGGTCTGTGAAGCCAATTCGTTCCTGAAGTGTGTCAAACGACCCACAGTCGCGGCGATGCGGAGAACATAGGCATCCCGAGGGTTAGCTGGATCACGTCCGGTGATTTCGGCGACCTTTTTGAGCCGATACCGCACCGTATTTGGATGGATGTACAGTTCCCGCGCGCACGCCTCGACCGAGCCGCCGCTGTCCAGATAGGCCTCGAGCGTCGCGTTGAGCGTGGGGCCGCCCGCCTGTAGCGGGCGCACCAGGGTGTCGATCAGGGCGGCGGTCGCCGACTCGTCGCCGTTCAGCGCGCGCTCGGGAAGCAATTCGACGCTGCTCACCGGTCGCGGGGCGTTCGGCCATCCCGCGACCGCGGTCATCCCGGCCATCGCATCGCTCGCACTCGCGTGGGCCGAACTGAGGTTGGGCATGGTCGGGCCGATCACCACGGGCGCGTCGGCGAAGTGTTTGAGCAACGCGGCAGCGAATCCTTCGGTTGGGCTGATCGGGCCGCTGACGATCGCGACCAGGAACCTGCCCTGCACCACCGACAGTGCCGCGCGGTCGTACTGTTTGGCTGTGTTGTGGATGGACAGCGGTACCGACACATTCTGTTCGGGCGGGGGAGCGCCGATGATGACGGTCGCGGGTGCGTCGGATTCCCAGTTCAGCGCGGCCGCCCGGGACAGCAACTGCGGCCCGGTGTCGCCGCGAACGACGGCGTCGACGACCAAAGCCTCGAGTCGCGAGTCCCACGCACCGCGCGATTCGGCCGCGGACGCATAGATCGACGCCGCTGCGAAACCGATCTCGCGGCCGTACCGCAGCACCGACTCCGTCAGGGCGCGAAGCTGCGCGTCGTTGCGGGCCAGTAGCGGCAGCCACTTCTCGAAGAACTCCATCGCGACCCGGACCATCTCCACGGTCTGCAACAGGGTGATCCGGCGAGCGAGGTCCTGCGGGACGACCTGGAACGCCTGGACGGTGAACTTGACGTTGCCCTCGGGATCCTGGATCCACTCGACGAAGTTGACGACCGCCGTCTGTACCACCAGCTGGACGCTGGCGCGCTGTGCGGCGTCCAGATCGGCGAAGTACGGCAACTGGTCCTGCATCGAATGCACGGCCTCGGTGGCCAGTCGGCCGCTGTATTGCTTGACCCGCCGCAGCAGGGTGTCCGGCAATGCGTCGTGCACCGTCGCCGGAGCCGGGACGTGCGCCCCCCGCGCGCCGAAAACGTCGGCGGCGGGAGGCTGCTGTCCGAGGCCCGGCGGGTCGATCCCCGGTTCGCTCACCTTCTCAATGTAGGCGGTGTGTTGCGGGGTCAGGCCACGCCGGGATCGCTGGTCTGCTCCGGAGCGGCCGCGACATCGGTGATCTGATACTTCTCCGCAGCTTCGGCGGCGACGCTGAACGGAATGTGCCCGTCCCGAGCCAGGGCGGTGAGCACCGCGACCACGATCGAGTCGGCGTCGACGTTGAAGTACCGACGGGCGGCCGGCCGGGTGTCGGAGAAGCCGAAGCCGTCGGTGCCGAGCGTCAGATAGGTCCCCGGCACGTACGCCCGGATCTGCTCCTGAACGCCCCGCATGTAGTCGCTGACTCCGACGCTCGGCCCGGGTACCTCGGCCAGCGCCTCGGTGAGATACGGGCGCGGCGCATCCTCCGACGGTTCGCGCACCGCCTCGCGGTCGGCACGGATTCCGTCCCGGGCGAGCTCGCTCCACGACGTCACCGAGTAGACGTTCGCCCCGACATCCCACTCGTCGGCGAGGATCTGCTGAGCCTTCAGCGCGTCCGGCATGGTCACGCCGGACACCAGGATGTTCGCCGGATGCTGCTTGCCCTCCGGGGCGGAAGAAAAGCGGTACATCCCCTTGAGAAGCCCCGCGACGTCGAGGTTCTCCGGCTCTGCCGGCTGGTGATACGGCTCGTTGTAGACCGTCAGGTAGTAGAAGACGTTCTCCTGCTTGTCGCCGTACATGCGCTCTAAGCCGTCGGCGACGATATGACCGAGTTCGTAGGCGAACGCCGGGTCATAGGAGACGACCGCCGGATTGGTCGCCGCCAGCAGCGGCGACTGGCCGTCGGCGTGCTGCAGGCCCTCGCCCGTCAGGGTGGTGCGGCCGGCGGTGGCACCGATGACGAAGCCGCGGGCCATCTGGTCGGCCGCGGCCCAGAAGCTGTCGCCGGTGCGCTGGAAGCCGAACATCGAATAGAAGATGTACAGCGGGATCATCGGCTCGTCGTGGGTGGCGTACGAGGAACCGACCGCGGTGAATGTCGCGCTGGAACCCGCCTCGTTGATGCCCTCGTGCAGGATCTGGCCGTCCACCGCCTCCTTGTAGGCGAGCATCAGATCGGCGTCGACCGAGGTGTACAGCTGGCCGTTGCGGTTGTAGATCTTGAGGGTCGGGAACCAGGAGTCCATCCCGAATGTGCGCGCCTCGTCGGGGATGATCGGCACGATGCGATCACCGATCTCCTTGTCGCGCAACAGATCTTTGAAGATCCGCACCAAGGCCATGGTGGTCGCGACCTGCTGCTTGCCGGATCCCTTGGCGGCGGTCTTCAGTGCCGGCCGCACATCGGGGTGCAGCGACTTGAACTCGGTGCGCCGCGACGGGACGAAGCCGCCCAGGGTCTTGCGTCGGTCGAGCATGTACTCGATCTCCGGCGAATCCTTCCCGGGGTGGTAGTACGGCGGCAGGTACGGATCCTCTTCGAGTTGCTTGTCGGTGATCGGGATGCGGGTGCTGTCCCGGAACGCCTTGAGGTCGTCCAGCGTCAGCTTCTTCATCTGGTGGGTCGCGTTGCGGCCCTCGAAGTGTTTGCCCAGCGTGTAGCCCTTGATGGTGTGCGCGAGGATCACCGTCGGCTGACCCTTGTGTGCCATTGCCGCGGCATAGGCGGCGTGGATCTTGCGGTAGTCGTGGCCGCCCCGCTTGAGGTTCCAGATCTGCTCGTCGGAGAGATTCTTGACGAGTTCCTTGGTGCGCGGGTCGCGCCCGAAGAAGTGCTCCCGGACGAAGGCGCCGTCGTTGGCCTTGTAGGTCTGGAAGTCGCCGTCGGGGGTGGTGTTCATCAGGTTCACCAGGGCGCCGTCGCGGTCGGCGTGGAAGAGCGCATCCCATTCGCGACCCCAGATGACCTTGATGACGTTCCAGCCGGCCCCGCGGAAGAACGACTCCAGTTCCTGGATGATCTTGCCGTTGCCGCGCACCGGGCCGTCCAGGCGCTGGAGGTTCGCGTTGATGACGAATGTCAGGTTGTCCAGGCCCTCGGTGGCGGCGAAGCTGGCAAAGCCCCGCGACTCCGGCTCGTCCATCTCGCCATCGCCGAGGAAGGCCCATACGTGCTGGTCGGACGTGTCCTTGATGCCCCGATCGTGCAGATAGTGGTTGAAACGCGCCTGATAGATGGCGTTCATCGGGCCCAGACCCATCGACACGGTCGGGAACTCCCAGAAGTCGGACATCAGCCGCGGGTGCGGGTAGGACGGCAGACCGCCGCCCTCGCCGGCATGGCTGTGCTCCTGCCGGAAACCGTCCATCCGGTGGGCGTCGATCCGGCCCTCGAGGAAGGCGCGAGCATAGATGCCGGGGGAGGCGTGGCCCTGGATGAAGATCTGGTCGCCGCCACCGGAGTGGTCCTTGCCGCGGAAGAAGTGGTTGAACCCGACCTCGTACAGCGAGGCGGACGACGCGTAGGTGGAGATGTGACCGCCGACCCCGACGCCCGGGCGTTGCGCCCGGTGCACCATGACCGCCGCATTCCACCGAATGAACTGCCGGAATCGACGTTCGACGTCCTCGTCACCGGGGAACCACGGCTCGTTCTCGGTCGGGATGGTGTTCACGTAGTCGGTCGACGTCAGTGACGGGATGGCCACGTGCTTCTCGCCGGCCCGCTCCAGCATGCGCAGCATCAGGTACCGCGCCCGGGCGGGGCCGGCCGTGTCGAGCAGGTTGTCGAACGACTCCAGCCATTCACCGGTCTCGTCGGGATCGATGTCGGGCAGGTACGAGGCGACACCCTCGCGGATGACCCGGACCCGGTTGCTGCCCTGGCCGTTCCCGTTGCGTCCGGTGCTATCCGCGGATGTCTTGCCGCCGTTGGCCGTTGCGCCGTTCGCGGTCGCCGTCTGCGGTGACGCCGGCGCCCCGGCGTCTGCCACGTCGGTGCTGCCGGCGCTCGCTTGCTGTGCCTGTTCGGTCACGGTGTTTGCCACTCCCTCGATCGGCCCGCCGGGTGTGGCGGGCATGCGATGTCGATGACGACCGTGCCGCGATTGTGTGCGGAAGTCGTCTATCTCACATCGTGCCCCATCGGGGGCCGGTTGGCATCGCCGGTCGCGCTGGATTCTGCGCCGAGAATCTGCTGCGGTAGCGTTTCGGTGCTACCGACGAGCCGATGAGGGGAATGATGCTGGCCGCAGGGGGACGCGGGCCCGGTCGCGGTCACACCGTCAGGCGATGGTGGACGGCGGCGGCGGTCGCGGTTGTCGCATCGAGCGGGACCGCTTGCGCGACATCCGTCGACGGATCTGGTGTGGCCAAATCCGGTGAGGTCGCCGCCTACAGTGCCGATCTGTCGGTGTCGCGCGCGGCCGCCGCGCACCGAGCGGGGGTTGACGCCTGCCGACTCGCCACCTCATCGATGGTGGTGATGGTGCGCGGGTACAACGCCTTCGTCCAGCGGCTGAATCAGGTGAATGCCTACGACCGTGTCGGCGACCTCGACGACAAGGCGCGGGCGAGTCTCATTGCCGGCTCCGATCGGCTCCGGCCCGAATTGGTGGGCGGGACACCCGCCGACGTCACCGACGCGCTGCGCGCATTCCTAGCGACGACGGATGCGCTGGGCGAGGCCATCCGGCGACGGGAAACCACCGGGCTGAATCCGGTGTCGGCACGGTGGACCCGCGAGAAATCCGCGGTACTCGCTGTCTGCGCCCGTTACCTACCGCCCCCGCCGACGCCGGGTTCGGGACCCGAAAGCCCGGTTCCCTCATCGGCCACACCGACCCGATGAGAACGTCGACGGAGTCGGCCCCGGTGAGGTCGCCGGTGCTGCGTGCCGACCAGGATCGACCCTGTGTATCGATCGGGCCTGCGTTCGGCCATGCCCTGTCCGGCTTGCAGTCGAAGGCTCTAGGCTGTTCTGTAAGTCGACAGGCGATATCTTTGCTCCGCCGACACCAGTGGGCGGACGCACCAACGACAGGAGGTCGCGCGCGGTGGTAGCCGCCACGGGGAGTACCGGTTCCGAGGACAGCATCGCCCACAAGCTCGGATTCACGCCGGGCATGGTGGTGCAGGAACTGGGGTGGGACGAGGACACCGACGACGACCTGCGGGCCGACATCGAGGACGTCATCGACGCGGAGATGCTCGACGACGACGCCGTCGAGGTGATCGACGTGGTCTGGCTGTGGTGGCGGGACGACGACGGCGACCTTGTCGATCGGCTGATGGACGCGATCGCGCCACTGGCCGACGACGGCTACGTCTGGGTGGTCTCGCCGAAGACGGGTAACCCCGGGTACGTCGACCCGAGCGAGATCGCCGAGGCGGCGCCCACGGCCGGGCTTACCCAGACCACGGTGGTGAGCCTCGGTGACTGGTCCGGATCGCGCCTGGTCCAGCCGAAGTCGCGGTCCGGCAAGCGACCATGAGCACTCCCGACGACCCCGCCGCGCGGAGCGCCGGCGGTGGGGACGCGCCGTCCGGGATGCTCACGGTCGGCGACATCGCACCCGACTTCGAGTTGCGCGACCAGAACAACCAGCGAGTGTCGCTCGCGACGCTGCGTGAACGCGGCCCGGTCCTCGCCGTGTTCTTCCCGCTCGCCTTCACCGGCACCTGCCAGGGGGAGCTGGGCTACATCCGGGACAATGAGCCGCGTTTCGTCAACGACGGGCTGCAGACTGTCGCGATCTCGGTCGGGCCACCGCCGACCCACAAGGTGTGGTCCTCGGCTCAGGGCTTCCTGTTCCCGATCCTGTCCGACTTCTGGCCGCACGGCGCCGTCGCCCGCGACTATGGGGTGTTCAACGACGAGCGCGGCTACGCCGATCGCGGCACCTTCCTGATCGACACCGACGGCACGATTCGCTTCGCCGACATCGTCGGGCCCGGCGAGGCTCGGCAGCCCGAACTCTGGGACAAGGCGCTGTCGGCACTGAGCTGAGTTCGCGCTGTGCGGTGAGACGCCAGCTCGGGTTCAGCCGGCAATCCAGCGCGCGGCCGGGGTGCTGTCGTCGGGTCGGGGATAGGCCGTGGCGAGTGCGGCGGCGAAGCGGCGGTTGCGTTCGGCGAGCCCCGTTGCGGTGTAGTGGATTCCGTCGACGAACCAATCGGGTCGGGCTACGCCCGCCCAGTCGTATACCGCGAGGTTGGGGTAGCGGGTGCTCGCCCGGCGCAGCGCGGCGTCGAACGACGACATCGCCGCCGGATTGTAGGCGCGGTTGGTGGCCGCCGGGGTGGTCGCGACCGTCGGCCACAGCACGGGCTGCCCACGCAGTTGACTCATGATCCGATCGATGCGGGCGTCGGCGCTCACCGGGTTGCCGACGGCGACGTTGGCGGCGTCGTTGACGCCGATCGCGATGACCCAGCAGCCACGTTGGCCGCGTGCCAGACGCCCGGTGACGGCTTCCGTCGCGTTCGGCTGGCCGTTCGCCTTCTCCACGATCGATCGGCCGGGGCTGGCGTCCAGCACCACCGACGCCGCGCCGACCTGCCGATACTGTGCGGTCAGTCGGTCGCTCGGCGACGGCACCCGGCCGGCGTCGTCCGCGCCCATCGAGGTGGAATCGCCGATCTGAATGACGCGTCGGCACCCAGTCTTACCCGCGATGCCGCCGCCGGGCGGCCGGAGCAGGTCCCGGAGAATCGGCAGGTCGGGCAGCCCCAGGTCGGCCGACGAATTCGACAACGAACCGAGCACGGTGGACACGTCGTCGGCAGGTGCGGCGGTTGCGGTGCCTGCTCCGGCTCCGAACGCCGCGGCTCCACCGACGATGCCCAACGCGACGACGGCGGCGATACTGCGTCGGGCACTGCGCCCGATCCGGCGAAAAGTAGTCACAATGGTCTCACTAAACAACAACTGTCACTCTGGTTGCAATGTGAGTTTGGGTACGAACCGGTCAAAAGGTGGTCACGGCGGAGGCCGCTACGTCGGCTCGACGCGGTGGCCGAGATGGTGTCGTTGTCGCGGATTCCGTCACCTATCGCGACATCTCGGACGCGTGATGGTGCGGCGGTGCGGGCCGTGACCGGCTCCTAGGATGTCGACATGAGCGTTGACGAAGCCGACGACGACGAATGCGATCTGGGCTGGTCGATCGGGATGGCGTTGCGCGACTATCGCGCCGTCGTCGAGCCCGTGATGAGCGACTTCCCCCGTGGCGCGCGCGGCTATCAATTACTACATACTGTGGCGCGCAAGCGGATTCGGACTCAGGTTCAACTCGCCGACTACCTCGGTGTCGACCGCTCGGTGATTCCCTATGTCGTCGATGACCTCGTCGAAGCCGGGCTCGTCGATCGCCGGCCGGATGCCAGCGACCGTCGGGTGCGCACCGTGGTCGTCACCGACCGCGGGCTCGAGCGACTCCGTGAACTGGAGACGCGGCTGCACGGGGCGGAGTCGAAGTTCTTCGCCGCCCTGGAGCCCGATGAGGAGCAGCAGTTTCGCGCGTTGCTCGGTCGCGTCGCACGCCGGGCTCGCGACGACGGTATCGGGAGCGGGCACGGCGCGGAGGCTCCGTCCGTCTGAGCAGCTCAGACGACTCCGCGCGCAATGTCGACGGCGCTATGTGTTGTTCGCAGACTGAGTTGTCATACATACGATTTTGGTAGCGTGGGGAGCGGAAGCAATCGACCGCTATCGAGGGAGCGATTTCATGGCTTCGAAGACCCCCGTTCCGGACGCCGCCGAACACAACGCGTTCTTCCCGTCGGAGTACTCGCTCGGTGAGTACGTTCCGCCGAAGACCGATTTCGACGGCGCCGACGGTGCGCCGCAGGTCGGCTCCGGGCCCCGAAAGGTGCTGGCAATTCTCACCGACGAGCGATATCTGCCCGTCGACGGGGACAAGTACTTCTCGACCGGGAACCACCCGGTCGAGACCCTGCTACCACTGATGCACCTGCAGGCCGCCGGCTACGAGATCGAGGTCGCCACCCCGTCGGGCAATCTCGCCAAGTTCGAGCTGTGGGCGTTCCCGGCCGACGACGAGGCGGTCAAGGCGGCGTGGGAGAAGCTGCGGCCCAAGTTCGAGAATCCGCACAATCTGGCCGAGGTCGTCGACACCCTCGGGCCGGACTCGGAGTACGCGGCGGTGTTCGTGCCCGGTGGACATGGCGCCACCATCGACCTGGCCGACAACGAGGCGGTCGGCCAGAGCCTGGCGTGGGCGCTCGACCAAGACCGGCCGATCGTCACTCTCTGTCACGGGCCGGCCGCGCTGCTGTCGGCGAAGGGTCAGGATGGCACGAACCTGTTCTCCGGATACAGCGTCGCCGTCTTCCCGGACGCGCTCGACACCGGCGCGAATATCGACATCGGCTACCTGCCGGGCGCACTGAAATGGCTTGTCGCGGAAGAGCTCACGAAGCAAGGGCTCAGCGTCGTGAACGACGACATGACGGGCATGGTGCACAAGGATCGCAACCTGTTGACCGGCGACAGCCCGCTGGCCTCGAATGCACTCGGTCGGCTCGCGGTGGAAACGCTGACCGGGGAGAAGTACGCCGGCGTGTAGTCCCGATCTGCCCGAGTTGACGCCGAGACCGTCCACAAGTGGAACGTCAGCGAGGTCGCACGACAATAATTGTCGTATCACGTCGCTGACGTTCCACTTGTGACACGTAGTACGTAGCCCCGCACGCCTCGCGCCGAACATATGGTGCGCGCAAAGGGATTTGAACCCCTGACCGCTGGTGTGTAAGACCAGAGCTCTACCGCTGAGCTATACGCGCGTGACACGGGTCGATCGACGCCGCGCCGACCTACGAATGTAGCCGCTGAGCACGCGAACCCCAAACTCGCGGGCCTCGGATGTGGGCGGTTCGCCCGGCCGCGCCGGTGACCGCTACGTGAATCCCGCGGCGCCGAGGCGCCCGTGCGTCCCGGCGGCTAGCCGGCTGCGTCGCACGCACGGCGATAACGGGCAGCGAGGACGTCGTGGTGGTCGGCGACCGCGCGGCACTCGGTCCGTAGCTCGTCCGGTTCGATGACGGTGAAATCGGCACCGAAGGCGTGCATCCAGCGCGCGATGGAATGCAGCGATGTGCTGTACACGCGCAGTTCGCAGCTCGTGTCGTCGCCGGCTTCGAGGGTGCCCCACGCGTCGTTGACCATCGGCGCGACGGTGTCGACCGGTGCGTGGATGCGGACCCGCGCGGTGGCCTTGCGGTACACCTCGCCGAGGCTGCGCTCCAGGTAACCGGCCGCGCCACCTTCGGGCAATTCGCGGGGGCTGAAGCGCGGCCCGGTCGGTGTCTTGGGCTCCATCCGGTCGACACGAAACGACCGCCAGTCGTCGCGCGCGAGATCCCACGCGAATAGATACCAGCGCAACCCATTCCGCACTACCCGATAGGGCTCGACCTCACGGCGACTCTGCGCACCATCGGAGCGCCGATAGTCAAAACGCAGCCGCTCCCGCCGGTGGCAGGTCGTCGCGATGGCCGTCAGGGTCTCCGCGCTCACCGAGGTCGCACCTGCGTCGCGCGGAACGGCGTCCACCACGAGCGCATCCAGCCGGTGCCGCAGCCGTGACGGCATCACCTGCCGCAGTTTGACCAGCGCGCCCGCGGACGCCTCCGCCATGCCGGCGACCGACCCGGTGGTGACCGCGTCCAAGCCGAGGGCGACGGCCAGCACTTCCTGGTCGTCGAGCAGCAGCGGCGGCATCTCCGCACCGGCACCCAACCGGTAGCCGCCACCGACACCCACGGTCGCGTCCACCGGGTAGCCGAGTTCACGCAGCTTGTCGACGTCCCGACGTACCGTGCGGGTGGTGATCCGCAGGCGCTCGGCCAACTCCTGTCCCGACCACTCCTGCCGCATCTGTAGCAGCGACAATAGGTGTAGCAGGCGCGCCGATGTTTCCAGCATGAGGATCATCGTGCCCGATAACGCGGACCGATCGTGTCCTCAATAACGGTTTCCGCGGAGATCCTCCGCGCGATCAGCAGGGGATGATGAAGTTCGGATCGGTGGAGGTGTCCAGCCACTTGCCGTAGACGTCGCCGCCGAGTCGCGCACGCAACGCGCAGACCTGCTCTGTCGACTGCCCGGCGACGTAGTACACGGCGTAGATCGGGTTGCCGTTGAGACTTTGTCGCAGCGACGGGCATGACTGATCGGTGCGCAGGTAGCTGGCGCCCGAATAGTTGTCCAAGATGCCCTGGATCTCGCTGGCGTACGTGCCCGGATTGGTGGCATTGCCGACCACCACGATGCCGGTGCCATTGCACGCCGGACGCGTGATCGGCGTCGCCAGCCCGAGATCACCCGCCCCGCGGGCCGGTGCCGGGGGCGGTGCGGTCGTCGGCGTCACCGCCGTCGGCGCTCCTGCAGTCGGACCGGCGGTGGTTTCGGCCGCCGGCGGTGGGGCGGCTGCGGGAGCCTCCGCCGCGGACGGGACGGTCGAGGTCGAGCCGGCCGTCGATGCCTGTCCGGTGGGAGAGTCGCGGCCGACCAGCAACCACGCGCCGACACCGATCACCGCGAGCAACAGCACCACCACGACCCCGAGCACTATCGGCGCCAGCGGGCGTCGTTCGGGCGCAGGGGAAGTCGGGTACTGGTAACCAGGGGGCGGCACCGACCCTGGCGGCACGGGATTCGATGGCACCGAGCCTGCACCGACCGGTTGCGGGGGAGGCGTCACGCGCAATTGGGTCGGCACCGACTCGGCCGGCAGCGCGGTGCCACCACTGCCGTCAGCCTTCCCGACCGAGACGGGGCCGCCACCGGTCGGGGGACCGCCGGACCCGAACACCGGCGGGGGCAACGTCGTTGCCGTCGCGGCGTCCGCACCGCCGGCCCGCCGGGCGGCGTCGACGAGGTCGGCGGCCGAGGTGAACCGCTGCGCCGGATCCTTGGCCATCCCGCGGGCGATCACCGGGTCGAGCGCATTGCCGAGTTGGGGTGGCGGCGCATTCAGGTGCGCCGCGATGAGTTGTTCGACGCTACGCGCGCTGCCGAAAGGCGTTGTGCCGGTAAGGCACTCGTACAGCACACAGGTCAGGGCATAGATGTCGGCGGGAGCGCCGACCGGGCCGTCCCCGAACCGCTCCGGCGCCATATAGCCGAACGAACCGATCGCCTCGCCGGTGGACGTGAGACGGGTGTCGTCGCGTGCCTGCGCCAGTCCGAAATCGACCAGATAGGTGAAGTCGCGGTCGTCGACGAGGATGTTGTCGGGTTTGACGTCGCGGTGCACCAGCCCGTCGGCGTGGGCGGCGTCCAGTGCACCGGCCACTTGACCCACGATGGACAGCGCGCGATCAGGCGGCAGAGGTCCCGAGGAGTCGATGACCTCGCGGAGATTACGGCCGGTCACCAGTCGCATGTCGATGAACAGGTGATCGTCGATCTCGCCCCAGTCGTGAATCGGGATCACGTGCGGGTCGTTCAGCCGCGCGGCCACCCTCGACTCCCGCATGAACCTGGTGCGGAAAGCCTCATTATCGGCGAGATGTGGCGCCAGCAGCTTCAGCGCCACCACCCGGCCCTTCACCATGTCGGTCGCGCGGTAGACCTCACCCATCCCGCCGCGACCGATCAGCGCATCGAGTCGATATGGCCCCAGCCGGTCTCCCTGACCGCCGGTCGGTGCCGCATCGTCGGACGACGTCATTGGCCGGCCCAACTCACGGCGGAGCTCGCGACGGCCCGACTCACGGCGGCACAGTTCACGGTGGTCGGCACTACGGCGGACGCTACGATCACCGGACTCACGAGGACCCGCCGATCGACCCGAACCCGCGGCCGTGTCGTTCGAAAAAGCGCCAGATCAACGAGGTCGCCGCAATGCTGTCGCTGACCCCACGTTGACCCGACCCGCCGGGCCACACGTGCCCGCCACCGCGGATCCGGTAGTGCGTGACCTGCGTCCCGAGGTCGCCGCAGAGCGCCCAGTCGAAGCGGTCGACCGCGCGGTTGACCGGGACGACGAGCGGCGCAGGCAGACAGGCGTTCGCGCGGACCCAGGACCCGAGCCACTCCATCACCGGCAGGTACCGCTGGCCCTGTCGCATCCCGCCGCCGTAACCGATGACGCGGTCGGCGGTCCCGTGGAAGGCGATCACCGATGTCGGAGGCGCGGCGGGGCAGCGGTTCGGTGCGCGGTTGTAGAGGGCCGCGTCGACGACGCCGATCGCGGCGAAGGTGCCGGGCAGCCGGCACGCGAGCATCGCGGCGAAACCGCCGCCGTTGGACCTGCCCACGGCGAAGGTCCGGCCGCGGTCCACACATCCCGACGCCCGCAGATCACGCAGGATCGCTGCGGTGAACGCGACGTCGTCGGCCTTCGGCGAGGAGTACGGCGCACCCTGCCACGACAGCATGCCGTCCGGCCCGCGCAACCCGTCCGGATAGACCACGATCGCGGGCAACGCCGACAAGCCGGTGTACCGGGCGAAGGATGCGGAACGTTCCGCGTGGCCGTGATACGCGACGATCAGCGGATAGGGGGTGCGGCCGGTGTACCCGGCCGGTACGTGCACCCGATAGCTGCGCGCGACCCCGCCGATTCGCGTTGTGCGCGTGGTAGTTCCGGGACGCAGGCCACCGGTGTCGCATCCCGCGACCGTGGTGCGCCCGAACCCGTCGGTGACCGACCCCGCGGACGGTGCCGGCCGGTCGGCCCGAGCCGGTGTCGAGCCGAGCAGACCGGACCACACCGTCAGCAGCGCGATCAACAGGCAGAGCGCGCCGATGCGGACGACGGCCGGCCCGCGCGATGTCGATGACACGGCCATCAGCGTAGAGGGACGGTCGCCGAAGAACGAGCGGTCCCCGCGAATCCGTCCCGCCGATCTCGACCGGTCTGCGACCGTGTGAGCATGGCCACACCCATCCGACGCGTCGGACGCACTGGAATCCGCGACCCGATCCTGCTCGTCGTGAGTCTGGTGCTGGCCCTTGGCGTCGGCACTGCGGGGCATGCGAGTGCCGTACCGCCGCGCCCGGCCGCGTTGCCCGCCGACTTCGCGTGGGGTGTGTCCTCGTCGGGATTCCAGTCCGAGGGTTCCTCGCCGGACAGCAATTGGACGCGGTACATCGCGCGTACTCCTACGGCCGGGCGGGTCGGCACGTCCGTCGACTTCCGCCATCGTTACGCCACCGACATCGAACTCGCCCGCGCCCTGGGCGCCCGGGTGTACCGCATCGGGATCGAATGGGCGCGAGTGGAACCGCGCCCGGGCGTGGTCGACCGGCGCGAACTGGCCTACTACGACGACGTCCTACGTCGTATCGTCGCCGCCGGGATGCGACCGATGATCACCCTCGACCACTGGGTGTACCCGGGCTGGATGGCATCCCGGGGTGGTTGGGTCGATCCGCGGATGCCGGACCGGTGGCTGCGGAACGCCCGCATGGTCGTCGACCGCTTCGCGTGGTATCGGCCGCTGTGGATCACGATCAACGAGCCGACCGCCTACCTCGTCCAGGAAATGCGCACCGGCGGCCTGCCGCCCGCGGCCGCCCCGGTGATGCTGGACCGATTGGTCGCCGTCCACCGCGCCATCTACGACTACATTCACCGCCGTCAGTCGGGAGCGCGGGTCTCGTCGAACCTGGCGTACCTGCCCACCGCGGAACCGTTCGTCGACCGCGGCTTCCTCGACCGGGTCCGTGACCGGCTCGACTTCGTGGGCGTCGACTACTACTACGGCGCCACGCCGGCCGACCCGTCCGCCGTCAACGCCCTGCTGGAACGGCAGTGGCTGGCGACGCCCGCGGCCGACGGCATCTACTACGCGCTGCGCGACCTTCACCGGCGGTATCCGCGGCTGCCGCTCTATGTCGTGGAAACCGGGATGCCGACCCGGGATGGCGCGCAGCGCCCGGACGGCTATCGCCGCGCCGACCATCTCCGCGACCTCGTCTACTGGGTGCAGCGCGCCCGCGGCGAGGGTATCCCGGTCATCGGCCTCAACTACTGGAGTCTCACCGACAACTACGAGTGGGGCAGTTACACACCGCGATTCGGGCTGTACACGGTGGACGTCGAGAGCGACCGTTCCCTGCGGCGCCGGCCGACGGACGCAGTGGACGCCTATCGGGCCATCACTGCCGCCAACGGGGTGCCGGGCGAGTATCGTCCCTCCCGGCCGGCACAGACCTGTTCGCTGGTGGCTGCCCCGGCCAGCTGTACCGAACCGGTCCGGTGACCCGGCAGCGCACCCGACTCAACCGATCGGAGCCCGATCATGCCGACGACCATCGACGGACCTGCGGTCACCGAAGCGCTACGCGCCGAATGGAAGACGATCGCCGCCCTCGGTCGCGACCTCGACGATGCCGCGTGGGCGGCGCCATCGGTCCTGCCCGCCTGGTCCAATGCCGACATCATCGCCCACGTGATCGGCACCGAGAGCATGCTCGCGGGCCGCGATGTCGAGGCCGCCGCGGACATCGCGGACCGCCCACACGTGCACAACGCCGTCGGTGAGTTCAACGAGCGGTGGCTGGACCACTTCCGCGGCGCATCACGTGACGACGTCCTCGCCGCACTCGACGAGATCATCGAGGTGCGTTCGGCAGCGTTGGCGACGATGACGACCGCCGACTTCGACGCGGAGACGATGACTCCCGCAGGACGTGACACGTACGGCAGGTTCATGCGGATCCGCGTCTTCGACTGCTGGATACACGAACTCGACCTGCGTGATGCGACGGACGGCTCCGCGCCGAGCGACGCACTGACGGCACGCTGGGCGGTCGACGAAATCAGTGCATCGCTGCCGTTCGTCGTCGGCAAGCGGGCCGGGGCGCCATCGGGAACCACGGTCGACTTCGAGGTGACCGGACTGGCGCCGCGCACCATCCGCGTCGAGGTCACCGACCGCGCGCGTCCGGTGCCGGTGTCGCCGGACACGTCGGCCGACACGACCCTGCGGGTGGACACGCTCGATCTCGCGCGACTGGTCGGCGGCCGCCGGACCGCCGACCCTGCGGCCGTCGAGATCACCGGGGACGAGGACCTGGGCCGGGCGATCGTCGACCATCTGAACTACGTCATCTAACGCCGCCGCACCGCGCTACGGAGTGACGGTGGCGGCGGTGATGATCACCGGCGTCTGTGGTCGTCCAAACGGTTCACCGGGCTTTGCCGGGATGAATCCGGCCTGGACGATCTTGTCCAGCACGGTCAAGCTCGCCGGTGTGACGCTGCCGACCATGGTGTTGATAGCAGCCGCATTGCTTGGCGCGGTGAGCATAAAGAACGCGCCCGAGGCGAAAGTCTCCGACGGGTCGGACCGTTCCTTCGGATCGACGTTGAGCATCACGATGGCCCCGCGCGGATAGGTCACCACCGGTCGGCCCGAAGGGTCGCTCACGCCGACCCTCGGCAGCGAGGTCGGGAACTCGTCGGGGCTGCTCCATCCCGGGTTCGAGGCATTCTTGTTCTGGCTACCAGTCAGGTCACCACAGGTGAGGAAGTTGGATCCGACGCGGTGGCAGGTGCTGTTGTCGTAATACCCGGATCGGATCAGCGACACGATGGCACCGACGTTGCAGGGTGCTATCGAGGGGTCGAGCTTCAGTGCGATATCGCCGAGGGTGGTGTCGAATGCGGCCTGAACGGTTCCCGTGTTGGGTTGTTGCGCATCGGGTTTCGGTGCGGGCGGTCCCGACGCGGACGCGGTGCGATAGGTGCACGCGGTGCCCGCGACCGCGGTGGTGTCGCTCGTCGGATCCACGGGGTCACTGCCCGACCCACCGGAGGTGCTGATTAAGAGCGCGACCACCGCGACGACGACCACCACCGCCGCAGCGACCGAGCCCAGGGCGATCATGCGGCCGCGATTGGACCGCTGCGGCGGGCGCTGCGGACCGGAGCCGCCAGGGCCTCCCCAGCTACCCCCACCGACGAAGTTCTGCGGAACCGCCGGTGGGGGACCGAAACCGCCGCCCGCGGTCGGCGGGTCTTGCGGCCCCGACGTCGACCCGTGCTGCGTCGGACCCGACGCGAGCCCCGACCGCGTGGGACCAGACGGCGTCGCCGGACCGGAGTGGCCGAGGTTGGCGGAGGTGGGCCCGGACTGTGTCGGGCCGTACGCGCGTGCCGCGGTCGGGCCGGATACCGCCCCTCCGCCGACCGGACCGATCACGGACGGTCCGGAGCCGCCCGGTCCGGAATCCCGGCGTCCGGAACCGTGGGGTCCGGAACCGAAGGGCGCGGGTTGTGGCCGGCCGGGAACGGCCCCGCCGTGCGGTCCCGAGGTCGGAGCCTGCGGCGCTGGGTAGGGCGACCGGGGCGCCGCGACTGGAGCCGGGGCACTGCGCTGCGGCGCGGACAGTGCGGCCGTGGCGGCGCGCATCATCTCCTTCGCGGAGCCGTATCGCTGGGCCGGTTCCTTGGCCATTCCGGTGGCGATCACCGGGTCGAGCGGACCGCCCAGGACCGGCGGCGGTTTAGTGAGGTGCGCGCTCATCAATCCCTGGTCGGTCTTGGCGGGGAATGGCGGCGTCCCGGCCACGGCCTCGTAGAGGACGCATGCCAGGGCATAGACGTCGGCGGCCGGGCCAGCGGGCTCGTCGCCGAAGCGTTCCGGCGCCATATATGCCAGTGACCCCAGCGCGGTACCGACCATGGTCAGCCGGGTGTCGGTCTGGCCGTGGGCGATCCCGAAATCCACGAGGTAGGCAAAATCCTCGCCGTCGACCAGAATGTTGTCGGGTTTGACGTCGCGGTGCACCAGACCGCTGCGGTGCGCGGAGTCGAGCGCACCGGCGATCTGGGACAGGATCGCCACGGCCCGCACCGGTGGCAGCGGCCCGTCGGCGAGCACCGACCGAAGATCCCGGCCGTCGACGAGCCGCATGTCGATGAACAGCAGGCCGTCGATGTCCCCGAAGTCGTGGATCGGGATGATGTGCGGGTCGGAGAGGCGCGCCGCCGTCCGTGATTCGCGCTCGAACCGGTCCCGGAAGTCGTCGTTGTGCAGATAGTGCGGCGGCAGGAGCTTGAGGGCGACGGTGCGGTCCTTCACGGTGTCGTAGGCCTCGTACACCTCGCCCATGCCGCCGCGGCCCAGCAACTTGCCGATGAGGTACGGGCCCAGTCGGGTACCGCTTCTCGATGAGTCGCCAGTCACGCTTCCCCTGCTCTCGTTTCGGTCCTGATCACCATATCCGCACGCCCCGCGGCCAAGCGCGACATGTCGGGCGTCGAGACGACGGCGCGCTGGCCGGGGCGGGTACCGGCGGATGGGACTACTCGGCGTCGTGACGTGCCCGGTTGCGCCCGAAGTCCCTCGCCGCGGCCCCGGACACCACGTGCGCGGGCAGCGGATCACTCAGCAGGGTGCGGATCAGCTGCGGTGACGGGTCGAGCGGCGAGTCACTGCCGACGACCACGACGTTGCCGGTACGCCGCCCCTTGAGCATGGCGGGGTCGGCGACCAGGAGCAGATGCTCGAACACCTCGGCGGTCGCCGCAGCGTCCGCGCGGGCACGGCCGAGATCGCGGCTGTCGCCGCAATTCGCGAGGTAGAGCCCACCCGGCGCGAGCACCCTGCGGACCTCGGCGACGAACTCCACCGTCGTCAGGTGATCCGGGGTGCGGTCCCCGGCGAAGGCGTCGCGCACCACGACGTCGCGCGTGCCGGGTTGCAGACTCTCGGTGACCGCGCGGGCATCGCCGACCCGGATCCGCAGCCGGGGCGCCCGGGGCAGATCGAACCACTCGCGCACCAGGCGCGCCAGCGTGGCGTCGACCTCCACCGCGACCTGCCTCGCGTCGGAGTACCAGGCATCCAGATGCCGCGCGAGGGCACACGCCGCGCCGCCGAGATGCAGGACACGCAACCGCTCCGACGTCGGGTACCGATCGGCGATCACCGCCGACATCTGCCGCAGGTATTCGAAGTCGAGAGTCACCGGATCGTCGGGAAAGATGTGGCTGCTGTGCGTGCCGTTGACACGCAGCAGCCACCCGCCGGAGATCGGATCCGGCGCCAGGTCGGCGGTGCCGCTGTCGATCGGGAAACTCCCGGCAACCGGCTCGGGACGCGGAGTGGGCATCGGTGGGCGAGTCTAACCGCCTCGGCACACGGCAGGCGCCGTCACGACCGGCGGATACGATCGCCGCTGTGCGATGTGAGCGCTCGGCGGTCAGCGGCAGGACGATGAGGGCGCGGCACACCGCGACCGGTCTGGCCCTCGGATATCTCGCCGACCGGGTAGTCGGCGACCCATCGCGGTGTCATCCGGTGGCCGCGCTGGGCCGCGCGCTGAGCACTGCCGAGCGGCGCCTCTACCGTGACTCGCGCGCCGCCGGTCTGGCATATGCGGCGATGTGCATCGGTGGTGCCGGTGTAGCGGCCGTTGCAGCACGCGGGCTGACCGCCCGCTACGCCGGCGGCCCCGGCAGGGTGGCGTTGACCGCCGCGGCGACCTGGTCGGCGCTCGGTGGAACGACACTGACTCGGGTGGGCCAGGACGTCGCCGTCGCCCTCGATGACGGCGATATCGCCGCGGCTCGTGCCTGGGTGCCGAGTCTGTGCGGCCGCGACCCCGCAGCGCTGGATGCGGCCGGAATCTGCCGCGCCGCGGTGGAGTCGATCGCCGAGAACACCTCCGACGCTACTGTCGGCCCACTCGTGTGGGGTGCGGTTGCCGGCGTACCGGGTCTCGTGGTCTACCGCACGGTGAACACCCTCGACGCGATGGTCGGCTACCGCAGCGACCGGTACGTGCGATTCGGTTGGGCGAGTGCACGTCTGGACGACCTGATGAATCTGCTGCCGGCCCGGCTGACCGGGGTGCTGACGGTGCTGTTGGGTCCCGATCGGCGTCGGGCGACCCGGGCCTGGCGGCGTGACGCCCGACAGCATCCGAGCCCGAACGCGGGGGTCGTCGAAGCGGCATTCGCCGGTGCGCTGGGGCTACGGCTCGGTGGCGAGACGGTCTACCCGCACGGGACCGAGCTCCGGCCGGTGCTCGGCGACGGCCGTGAACCGGGGGTGAATGACCTACGGGCGGCCGTGGCGCTGTCCCGCCGGGTGCAGGTCGGAGCGGTGGCGGTGGGCGTGCTCGTCGTGGGTGCGCGCGGCGTCATCCCCGACCGGGTGGGGATCAGCCGCCGTATCGGTCGCTGAGCTTCTCGCGGACCGTCGACGATGCACCGACGGTGTCGGGTCCGTGTCCCACGGCGGCCGGTGCACTGCCGACCGCGTCGGCGTCGATATCGGTTCCCGCGGCGCGAAGTTCGTCACGTGTCCGACGGCGCCGGGTGGTTCGTTCGGGCCGACCGGGGCGTCCGGCGTTCCCCGCGGCCGTACCCGGGGCGGCGTCCGGGGAGGTCCCGGTGCCCGCATCCGACGCCGTCGGCTCGGTTGCCGCCGCTGCCCGGCGCCGTGCGCGGACCTCGGCGACGATGAAGTAGCCGGCACCGAGGGGAACCATGATGCCGAAGGCCAGCCATTGCAGGCCGTAGGACAGGTAGGGCCCCGAATCGAGCTGCGGCAGTGGGATTTCGCCGAGCGACCCGGGTTGCTCGGGCGAGAGCTGGAGATAGAAGGGGTCCAGCGCGGTTCCGGTGGCCGCCGCCAATTCCGCAGGGTCGATCGTGTACAGCGAGAACGTGCCGCCGACGGAGCCGACACCACGGCCGGGGGCGGTGCCTTCACTGGCGCGAATGCGTCCGTCGACGGTGACCTCGCCCGACGGCGGCGCGGGGATGGCCGGTACGCCACCCTGCTCGGGCCGGACGTATCCCCGGTCGATCGCAACCACCCGGTCGGTGCCGCTGATGCGGAACGGAGTCAACACCTCGATCGCGGGCCGGTCTTCGACGCTGCGTAGCCGGACGACCGCCTGCTCGTCGGGCAGGAAGCGCCCGGTAAGCGTCACCTCGCGCCATTCGGTCGACGGATCGAATGGACGACCGGCCGCAGCGACCTGGTCGATCGGGACCGCCGGGGTGGCGACCGCCGACTTGATCAGCTCGTTGCGATCCGAGGTTGCCGAGTTCTTCCCTAGCTGCCAGGGCGCCAACACGATGAAGCACAGCGCGGCGAACGCAATGACGACCGCGATCAGGGCAATCCACCCCGGGCGCAGGATCGTCCGCAACAGTCGCATGAGTCAACGGTACCTACCGGCTGGTCACGCTGGGTGCGGCAACCCGTTGGAGGAGCGGTCAGCGCGATTCGGTCGTCGCCGTGGCATCACCATTCAGGCGGTGCCGTACCCAGGCGATCAGACCAGGCATGGCCGCCTCGATCTGCTCGCGGGTGACCGCGAAGTCGTCGGCGTTGCCGTAGTACGGGTCGTTGAGTTCGACGTCGTCGCCCGCGGCCGGATCGTAGCTGCGGAGCAGGCGGACCCGGCTGCCGAGGCGCTTGCGTTCGAGCTCCCGCACGTGACCGGTGTCCGCGGCGACCAGCAGGTCGGCGTCGAAGTGTGTCGGGTTGAGCTGCGCGGCCACGTGGGCGTCGGAGTAGCCGTGTGCGAGCAACTCGGTGCGGGCCCGGTTGTCCGCGGGTTCACCGACATGCCAACCGCTGGTGCCGCAACTGGTGACGAGAACGTCGTCGGCCAGGCCGGCGTCGTCGAGTGCGGCCCGGAAGATGTTCTGGGCCATCGGCGACCGGCAGATGTTTCCGGTACAGACGAAACAGACGTGCAATTGATCAGACACCGAGTACCTCGCGCAGATCTGCTACTGATGCGACACTCCACGCCGCTGCATGACGTTCCTCCGGCCGAGCGTATCCCCACTCGACGAAGATCGTCGGGATGCCGAAGGCGGCCGCGCCGTCGATATCGTGCGATCGATCACCAATCATCACCACCGGATCGGCCGTGTGGGCGGTGTCCGGGTCGACCGCGACCCCGACCTCGGCGAGCGCGTGCGCCACGACGTCGGACTTGTGGCGCCGCGTGCCGTCCTCGCTCGCTCCCGCGATGACTCGGAAGTGGCGATCGAGCCCGAAGTGCTCCAGGATCGTGCGCGCCGTCGTCTCGTTCTTGGACGTCGCCAGCGCGAGAGTCCGCCCGCGCGCCGCCAGATCGGCCAGCAGCGCGTCCATCCCGTCGAATACGGCGTTCTCCCGCCAGCCGATATCGACATAGCGTTCCCGGTACGCGCGCATCGCGGCGTCGGCACGGTCGTCGCCCAGCCCCAGTGCCCGGAGCGAATCGATCATCGGAGGGCCGGCCACTCCGGCCACCACGTCCGGCGACGGCTCGGCTGCGTCGACGGTGGCCAGCGCGTGCCGGAAACTGCGCTCGATGCCGGGAAAACTGTCGGTGATGGTGCCGTCGAGGTCCACCAACAGAACCGTCGACGGGCCGGCCGGGTCCGGGGGAGTCATCACGCTCCCATGGTGCACGTAATCTCGACAGATATGGAAACCGGGCAGATTCTGCGGCATTCAGAGCCGGTCGGCACGGTGACAGCGGTGTCCGCGTTGGGGTTGTCCGCGTTGGATCGGCACGGCGACGCGGACAGCGAACCTGGTCTGATCGACTTCGCGGTGAACGTTCGGGGCGCACCACCCGATTTCGTGCTGGACGCCGTCGCGGCGAGCCTGGCCGGTCTGGCCGACTATCCGAGCGCCGCCGACACCGAGCGGGTCCGGGCGGTCATCGGGGCCGCGCACGGCCGTCCGGCCGACCAGGTCGTGCTCCTCGCCGGAGCCTCCGACGGATTCGCGATGCTGCCCGCGCTGCGACCGCGTCGGGCGGCGCTGCTCCAACCGTCGTTCACCGAGCCGGAACTCGTGCTGCGTGCCGCCGGCGTGCCCATCAGCCAGGTTGTCCTCGACCCGCCGTGGACGATCGACGCCGCCACCATCGCCCGCCGCATCCCGGACGACGCCGACCTTGTCGTCCTGGGCAATCCCACCAACCCGACATCGGTGCTGCATTCGCGGCGGGCGATCGAGGCGATGCGCCGGCCGGGCCGGCTCATCGTCGTCGACGAGGCATTCGCCGACCTCACGACCGACCCACACACCGGCCGCCGCGAAACGGAATCGCTGGCGTCGGTGAGCCATGCGGACATCGTTGTGATCCGCAGCGTGACGAAGACATTCGGTCTCGCCGGGTTGCGGGCCGGGTATCTCCTCGGTGCACCGGAGGTGCTGACGAGGCTGACGGCCGGACGGCGGGCCTGGCCGGTGTCGACGCCCGCGCTCGCGGCCCTCGCCGCCTGCGCGAGCCCGGCCGGGTGGGCGTACTGCGACGAGCAGGCGCGGAGGGTCGCGGCCGACCGTGCCGTGATGATCGACCGGCTGCGCAGCGCCGGCATCACCGTCTGCTCGGCCGCTGCCGCCCCGTTCGTGCTGATCCGGATGAGCGACGGCATCCGGGTGAAATCCCTACTGCGCGAATGGGGGTGGGCCGTGCGGAGTTGTGCGAACTTCGTCGGCCTGGACGCCGATTACATCCGGCTCGCGGTGCGGCCGCCCGCGCAGGTCGATGCTCTGGTGGATGCGCTGGTTGCGGCGCGGGAGGAGGTGCGACGATGACGGACGTACGCGGCAGCGGTTCCACGTCGGTACCGAGTGATCTCGGTACGGATGACGCCGTCACGGTCGCCGACGTGATCGCGGTGCTCGGCGCGGCGTATCCGCAGCGGCTGGCCGAACCGTGGGATTCGGTCGGTCTGGTCTGCGGCGACCCTGCCGACCCGGCTCGTCGGGTGCTGATCTGTGTGGATGTCACCGACGAGGTGGTCGACGCCGTGGTCGCCGGGGACGTCGGGCTGATCGTCGCGCACCACCCGCTACTGCTGCGTGGCGTCGACTCGGTGGCCGCCGACACCCCGAAGGGCCGTGTCGTGCACCGCCTCATCCGGGCCGGGGTGGCGTTATTCACCGCGCACACCAACGCCGACAGTGCCCGCCCCGGGGTGTCGGATGCATTGGCCGAGGCACTCGAGGTGATCGACACCGTCCCGATCGAGCCGAAACCCGTTCCGGCGATCGACAAGTGGGTGGTCATGGTGCCGGAGGGCAACACCGACCAGGTGAGCGAGGCGATGTTCGCCGCCGGTGCCGGAGCCATCGGCGAGTACCGCGACTGCGCCTGGTGGGTCGTCGGCACCGGTCAGTTCGAGGCGCAGGAGGACGCGAACCCGACGATCGGCGAGATCGGCGCGCGCACCCGTGTCGACGAAGCGCGCGTGGAAATGGTGGCCGCACGCGGCCGGCGGCCGGCGGTGCTGGCGGCACTGCGCGCGGCACACCCGTACGAGGAACCGGCGTTCGACATTCTGGAACTCGCCGAGATGTCCGGTGACACCGGGCTGGGCAGGGTCGGGAGCCTGGCCGTGCCGATCACGTTGGGGGAGTTCACCCAACGAGCCGCGCAGCGGCTCGGCGGCCCGTGGGGCGTCCGGGCCACCGGGGACCCGGACCGGCTCGTGACCACGGTCGCGGTCTGCGGCGGGGCAGGGGACTCGTTGCTGGACACCGTCGGCAGCCTCGGGGTGGACGTGTACCTGACCGGCGACCTGCGGCACCACCCGGCCGACGAGGCATGTCGTGCGGGCGGTCCCGCGCTCGTCGACGCCGGTCATTGGGCGACCGAGTTCCCGTGGTGCGCACAGGTTGCCGAGTTGCTGTCGGCCGACCCCGGGGTGCCGGTGGAGATCTACGCGACACCGACCGATCCATTCGCACTCCACGCGCGGCCATGACGCGACCAGGCGCCACCCGATGATGCCGGTGCCGGTGTCCTCGTCCGCCGTCGGCACCGAACATCGGCCGCGTACCGTGGACGGAATCCGCTCGCGGCAGACGGCACCCGCCGGCGGAGCGAGACCGAACCCCGACACCACACCCGACGAGGAGGTCGCCTGTGAAGGTCGACGCTGATCGACAGCGGCTGATGCTGGACCTCGCCGACGCGGACGCCGAACTCAGTCGGCTCGACCACCGCGCCGCACATCTGACCGAAGACACCGAGATCGCCGATCTCACGAGGCAATCCGAGTCGGCACGCGCCGATCTGGTTCGCGCCGAGATCGCCGCCGAGGATCTGACCCGAGAGTATCGGCGGATCGACAGCGAGGTCACCGGGATGACCGACCGGGAGGCCAAGGACTCGGCACTGTTGACCGGTGGCGGACTGGCGGCGAAGGCGCTGTCGGAGTTGCAGCACGAACTGGCCGGGCTCGGTAGGCGCCGCGCGGTCCTGGAAGACGACCTCCTCGCGGTGATGGAACAACAGGAGGCCACCGAGGCCGAACGCGCCCGGGCGTCGGCGACGATCGCGCATGTCGACGAACAACTCGACGCTGCCCGACGCCGCCGTGCGGCGAGTGCCGAGACGCTCGCCGCCGATCGGGCGGTGGTGGCGCAGCGCCGGGCGGGTCTCGCCGCGGAGGCGCCACCGGAACTGCTTGCGGTGTACGACCGGCAGCGGAGCGCGGGCAAGGTCGGTGCCGGGCTGCTGCGGGCCCGCCGGTGCGGTGCGTGCCGGATGGAACTCGACCGCGGCACGCTCGCGGCGATCGGCGCCGCCGCTGCCGACGACGTGATCCGCTGCGAGGAGTGCGGGGCGATCCTGGTCCGGACCGCAGAGTCGGGGCTGTAAGTGGTCGTGGTTGGCGGCGGGACGCCGTGAGTTCGGCGTCGTGGCAGGGGCACACGGGTGCGCCGACACGTCTGGTGCTGGTGCGGCACGGGCAGACCGAGTTGTCGGTGCACCGTCGGTACTCCGGACGTGGCGACCCGCCGCTGACCGAGACCGGCCGCCGTCAGGCCGAGGCCGCCGCGGCCCGGGTCGCGGCCGAGCGGCGGGTGGATGCGGTGGTGACGTCACCGCTGCAACGGACCCGCGACACCGCCCGGGCCATCACCGACCGCATCGGCGGCACCGCCACCGTCCTGGATGCGCTGGTCGAGAACAATTTTGGGGACTGGGAGGGACTGACCTTCACCGAGGCCGCGACCCGCGATCCCGAGATCCATCGCCGGTGGCTCGGTGATTCGACCGTTCCCGCGCCGGGCGGGGAGAGTTTTGCCGACACCGCACGCCGGGTCATCGACTGCGCCGAGGAACTCGTCGAGCGGTATCCGGGCGGCACCGTCGTGATCGTCTCGCACGTCACGCCGATCAAGTCGCTGCTGCGGCATGCACTTGCGGTCGGTCCGGAATTGCTGTTCCGCCTACACCTCGACCTGGCGTCGGTGTCGGTGGCCGAGTTCTATCCCGACGGCGGAACAGTGGTGCGGTCGGCCAACGAGACGGCGCACCTGGTCTGACGACTGCGGGGGCGGCGATCAGGACCGTCGCGCGTTTGGTTGAGTGGTTGCCATGGGCGAGCGATATCAGCACATCGCGTTCGGCGCGCATTCGGTCCAGCGGCAGCACGAGGTCGGCAGCGTCGTGGCCTACGGCGCCGCACTGGGCACGCCGGATACGGGTCCGCAGCAGCTCGGCACGCGTGAGGTGCGGATGATGTCGACGGCGTTCCAGTTCCACCTGGCGACCGTCACCGACGCGGGGTGGCCGTATGTGCAGTACCGCAGTGGTCCAGCCGGTTTCGTGCATCACCTCGGCGGCAACCAGATCGGTTTTGCCGATTTTCACGGCAACCAGCAGTTCGTGTCGACCGGCAACCTCGACCGGGACGGCCGGGTGGCGATCTTCTTCGCCGACTATCCGCGGAAGCGACGGTTGAAAGTGTTCGGCCGCGGGCAGGTGATCGAGGCGGCCGACGACCCCGAGCTGCTGCAGCGCCTCCGCACCATCGGTGAGCAGACCATCGCCGCCCGGTGTGAACGGAGCATCGTCATCGAGGTCGAGGCGTTCGACTGGAACTGCGCCCGCAGCCTCGTCCCGCAGTACACCGCCGAGGACGTGCAGGCCCGGATGCAGCCGTATATCGACCGGATCGCCGCGTTGCAGGACGAGGTCGCCGAACTCCGCGGCCGCTTGTCGGCAGGCTGAGGTCGCTCTCCGGCGTCAAGGGGCTGGGCGAACGAGCCGGCGCGTAAGCCGGATCCGGTAGGGAAGGGCTGGGCGAACGAGCCGGCACATAAGCCGGATCCGGTAGGGAGGGGCTGGGCGAACGAGCCGGCGCGTAAGCCGGATCCTGTACCGGCCGGATTGCTCCGGCCGGTGGCGACCATCCATCTGGGCACACCGTCACCGGGTGCCTCAAGCGGCCTACCCGCGGGCATGGGGCGAGCAGCTCTCATATCGCCCGCGCACACGCACTCCGTCGCCGGGTGCGTGCTTTGGCCTTGCTCCGAGTGGGGTTTACCGAGCCGACGCGGTCACCCGTGTCGCTGGTGCGCTCTTACCGCACCGTTTCACCCTTACCGGCTCGATGGCCGGCGGTCTGTTCTCTGTGGCACTGTCCCGCGGGTCACCCCGGGTTGCCGTTAACAACCACCCTGCTCTGCGGAGTCCGGACTTTCCTCGGCGCGCGGCGGGTCCAGAATGCTGGACTGTTCCGCGTGCCGCGGCCGCCCGGCCGGCTCGTTCGCCTGTTCAGCATACGGCAGACCAGCAGGTAGGCGGGAATTCTCGCGCGCCGGCGCACCCGCAGACGAGCGTGCGGTTCAGCGATAGGGTCGGGTCGTGCAACCCAGACTCTCCGCTCCCGCAATCGACTTCAACGTCATCCGACGCGAACTCGGCATCGAGGAGGATTACGGTGCCGACGCCCTGGCACAGGCGAAGAATGCGACCGATCGTTACGCCGACGAGCGGGAGGACCGCACCGAGCTCGCACTGGTGACCATCGACCCCCCGGGTTCGATGGATCTGGACCAAGCGGTCCACGTGTCGGCGGATGTCGACGGTTTCGTCGTCAGCTACGCGATCGCCGACGTCGCGGCCCTCGTCGAACCGGAAGGCCCGCTCGACCAGGAGAGTCGACGCCGGGGAACGACCATCTACTTCCCGGATCGATCGGTGCCGCTGCACCCGCGCGAGCTATCGGAGGGTGCGGGATCGTTGCTGCCGGAACAGATCCGGCCCGCTGTGCTCTGGACCATTCGGGTCGCTCCGGACGGTGCGGTCGGCGACGTCGACGTGCGCCGAGCGCTCGTGCGATCGGTGGCGCGGCTCGATTATGCGGGCGTCACCGCCGACGCCGCGGCCGGTCGGCCGCACCCGTCGATCGCGGACTTGCAGCGATTCGGCGAGGTCCGACAGCGCGTCGCACTCGCCGACGGTGCGATCGAACTCGATCTGCCCGATCAGGAGGTCGTCCGCGGCACGGATGGGGGGTGGACGGTCCGGATCGCACCACGAACGCCCGCCGATATGTGGAATGCGCAACTGTCATTGCTCACCGGCCGGTGCGCCGGCGAGATCATGTCTGCCGCCGGTGTCGGCTTGCTCCGGACTCTTCCGCCGGCGGAACCCGATGCGCTGCATAAACTCCGAGCGACGGCGGATGCGCTGCGGGTGCCCTGGCCGGCGGACGCGACCCCGGGAGAGTTTCTCGCCGGGCTTCCCGAGGACCAGCCGAGCACGCTCGCGGTGATGATGCAGGCGGCGTCGCTGATGCGCGGGGCCGGTTACCTCGCCCTGGGCGCCGAATCCGAGCCGGACGCCCCGGCGGATGCGGCGTCGGCGATCCACGCCGGTATCGGCGGACTCTACGCACACGTGACCGCACCGCTGCGGCGGCTCGGCGATCGTTTCGCCACCGAGGTGTGCCTGTCGGTGACACAGGGAAAGCCCGTGCCGGACTGGGTCGTACGGGCGTTGCCCACGCTGCCCAAGCTCCTCCGGTCCGCGGACGGGGTGGCGGCCACCGCCGAACGGGAGAGCATCGACCTCGCCGAGGCGGTCGTCCTGTCCGGCCGACTCGGTGACCGCTTCGATGCTGTCGTGCTCCAGGGAAGCGAACCCAAGCGGCCAGCCCGGATCTTCGTCGACGACCCCGCGATCGTCGCGTCCTGCGAGGGCGACCCGCCGGAGGGGAGTCGGCTGCCGGTGGTGCTCACGACCGCCGACCCCGCCACACGCACGGTCGAATTCGCGCCGGAGGGAACGTGATTCGACGGTAACGACGTGTCAGAACGGGATGGGATTCGCATTGTTCCAGCGGTCTTCGGCGCGCTTGTCGGCGCGTCGGATCGTCTCCGCACGCTGCGCCCGGAGTCGGTCGATTCGGTGGCGGCCAGGGTGGTCGGATGGGGGGTCACGGCCGGCGAGAGCGGTGAACAGATCGCGGCCGGTGTAGGCATTACCGGCGAAGATGTGACGGGTCGGGGACTGGAAGTACACCGAACCCAGCGGGGTCTGGTAGTCACGCCAGCCGACCGCGAAGGTCTTGTGCCGGTGATGGAAGCGGCACAATGGCTTCAGATTCTGTTTCGATGTCGGACCACCACGAGCGGGGTTGGCGTGGTCGAAGGCATCGGTGTGGTCGAGATCGGCGTCGTGGACCGGATTGGTGCAGCCGGGAAAGCTGCAACACAACTCACCGGCGGCGACCAGCCCCCGCAGTCGTGCCGCGATCGCGTACCGGTGCTCGGCGGTCTCGGCGGCGCGCGACTCCCGGACCGCGGCGGAATGATCGGGATGGACATAGCTGCGGCGAGCCTCGGCAAGCAGCCGACGGGCGGTGTCGGCGTCGATCACGCCGTGTCCGTCGAGGAACGCCGGATCACTGTCGGCACCGAGCAGCGTGGACAGATTCACCACAATATGAAACGTCGGTCGCGGTGCGTATTCGCGTGCGCCGGACGGCTTTGCGGAGGACGGTAGCGCGCCGCTGTCTGCCGATCCGTCGTGGGCAGCACCACGCACATCTGCCTCGGGCACTGCCATATCGGCCGGTGGCCGACGTTCCGCGCCATCGGCCAGTGTCCGCGCACTGCCGGACGCCGTGCAGTCGTCGCAACCGCACACGAGGTGTTGTTCGCCACGAGCCAATGTGACGAGTGCGTCGGCGCGGCGCTGTCTCCTGCTGCGCGGGTCCCCGGCGTGCAGCTCGTCGGCCATCGCCGATAAGCGCGCATCTACGCCGGCGGCATGGTCCGAGGGCAACGTGCCCGACACACTGGCCTGGCCAGGAGTGCGTCGGTCCGGGCCGATAGTGATGTGCCGGTCGGCGTCCACCCGTTCCCGACGCCGTCGCAACGCGTCGGCATCCACGGCGGCGATGGTGGCGTCGACCATGGTGGTAAACCGTGTCATCGACATCGGTTCGCGTGCCGCGATCTCGTCGGCGAGGGCATCGTCGAGTGCGGTCATATCCGCCTCGTCGATCAGCGCGGTGCGTGCCACGACGGCCAGGAAGCGGGTCAGGTCGATCCGGCCGATCGCCAACATCTGCCCGACTTTCGGCAGCTGATACCGCATCACCGTGCCGGCCTCGATGAACTGCCGTGCCCGACCAGGCGGGATGGTTAACGCTGCTCCCACCTCGCAGACCGCTGTCGCCAATCCGTCCGGTCCGAACTTCGCCCGCGGATCGTCACCGTCGACCGATGCTTTGACGACGGCCAGCGCGTCGGCGGCGGTGACGATTTCGCCGCTACCGGCCTCGCGCGTCACCCGTGCCAGATACTCCGCTTCACGCTCTTCGTGGATCAGGCTGGCCGCCTGCAACATTCGAAAGTCGGCCGACGACCGCACCGCCTGCGCATGAACGAGCACCTCGACCAATTCCGGCGCGTACAGCTTCGTATCCTCGGCCAGCTGCCGCAACACCTGCTCCACCCCGCCGTCGTCCGTCGACGCGGGGTCCGGCGCCATAGAGTCTGCCGACACCGAGGCCGGCGACGGGGAATCCGCCGCGTCCGGTTCGGGAAGATCTGCCATATCTAGAACATACGTGCGAGCACTGACAGACTCGACTCGTCCAGCCCGCTCGCACGCTCGCCACACAAATCCATCGACATAGTGCCCGGTAAGCGGGCACAACGTCGATGGATTCCCGCCTCTCGCGCCTCAGAGCTTCTTCGCGGCCTTGCGATAGGCCTCGACGGCGCGGGCCGCGTCGGCCTCGACGCGTGCGTCGATGCGCCCCAGCACGAACATGTCCGGACCCGACAGGATGCCGGACGCGGCGAGCTCGGCGAGGCGCTCCCGGGTCAGGTGCGCATCGTTGACGTCGCCGAGGGCGGACTGAATCTGCTTGGCCACCTGGGCGACCGCCTTGTAGCGCTTGTCGTTCAGTGGTCCGGCGGAGTCGGTGCTGTAGCGCAGCCGCTTGGCTCGCTTGCGGATGGTGTGCAACTGTTCTTGCCATTCCGGCGAGCCCTCCGGCAGTGCGGCCAGGGCGTCCTGCGCCTTGCGGATGTGCTTGCGGCTCTTGGCGATCGCCGCATCCACGGCCTTCGTTGCCGGCATGTCGGCGTCCGGTCCGGCGGGTGGGTCGGCGATCAGCGCGTCGACGGCGTCCAGCAGCCGGAAGTATCGGTCGGAGTTCATCGCGCGGTGCGCTGCGGAGATCGCGTGATCGTGCACCGTGGACTCGGCGCCGGCCAGCGCGGCGGTCAGCTCGTCGGATGCCGACTCCGCGTCCAGCAGCGACGAATCGATCTCGAGCTGCACCTCCGAATCGCGGGCCTCGCCGAGAATCCGGGCGAGCAGTTTGAGCTCGTCGGCGACATGTGCGGTGCGGTCGCCGTCCAGCACGGTCGGGAATCCGGACAGGACGCTGCGGAGCCGGCGAGTTGCCACCCGCATCTGGTGCACGGCGTCTTCGGCATCGACACGCACCAGCGGATCCTGGGCGATCATCGAATTGCGGTGGATCGCCAGGTCGGTGACCACCAGTTCCAATGCGGTGGGCCGCTTTCCGAGATGCGGGGCGCCGATCGACGGTGTCGAACCGATCGCGCGGGCCAGTTTCGACTCACTCGACGCGTCGTCGCCACCGGCACGGCGCAGCAGCTTGTCGGCGGCCTTCAGAAGGCGCCGGTTACCTCCCGGCAGTAGCTCGAACTCCCACTCCGACCATTGCTGGGAATGTCCGCCCGGCAGCAGCGACTGCGCGGTCACCCGATCGTCCGCGAACTCCGCCAGCGGCGTCTCGTCCAGGCCGATCAGCGTGGTGACGGTCCGTACGGTGGAGATCGCGGCCACCGGAGTCAGCGGCCGCCGGCGCGTCAGGGCCAGGATGGGGTCGACCAGGTCGGCCGGGAGGTCACCGTCGGCGGGCGCCTCGTCGAAGCCGATCGACATCTCGCGCCGGCCACCGGGAATGTCCGACGGCCGCTTCAACGTCCACCCGGCATCGGTACCGCCGGTCCGTCGTCGCAAGGTGATGCGATTGCCCGCAAGGTCGAGGCTCTCGGTGTCGTAGTACGTCGCGTCGAGGGTGTACTCCTGCGGGCCGACCGCCCGCACGACGCCGGGGAGCACCCGCAGATCGGGTGCGGCCTGGCCGGCTGGCACATCCAACTTCAGCTCCACCTCGGTTTGCTCGGATGCGGCCACCGGTCCTCCTGGGTCGGTCGGTCGGTCCACGTTCGGGACCTGCGGATTGTGGGATGTCATCGGCAGCCGTTAGGTCGGCGCGATCTGCGACGCGGCAGCGGGCGAGCCGGTGTCGGCCGGGATGTCGGGGTCCGTGCCGTCACCGGCGAACGCATCGGTGGCCGCGATCAACCGATCCTTGATGCCCGGCTCGAACGACGCGTGTCCGGCGTCGTCGACGATGTGCAAGGTCGCGGCCGGCCATGCGCGATGTAGATCCCACGCGCTCCGCATGGGACACACCACGTCGTAGCGGCCCTGCACGATTACCGCCGGAATGTGCGCGATGCAGTCGATGTCGCGCAGCAGCTGGCCGTCGACCAAGAAACCGTGGTTGACGAAGTAATGATTCTCGATCCGCGCGAACGCGAGATCAAAACGCGGGCCGCCGTCTTCGTCGGCGCCGCCGTCCGGCCGGGGGAGCAGGTAGCTGGTCGACTGTTCCCATCCGGTCCAGGCACGGGCGGCCGCTCCCGCGATCGCCGGATCGTCGGAGTTCAGCAATCGGTGATATGCCGCGACGAGATCGCCGTCGCGCTCGGCGTCCGGGATCGGGGCGAGATACGACTCCCAGAGATCCGGGTAGATCTGGGCGGCACCACCGTTGTAGTACCAGTCGATTTCGCTGCGGCGAAGCAGGAAGATGCCGCGGAGCACCAATTCGGTGACCCGGTCGGGATGCGCCTGCGCATACGCGAGACCGAGGGTCGACCCCCATGATCCGCCGAACACCTGCCACGTGTCGATGGCGAGATGCTCTCGCAGCGCCTCCATGTCGCCGATGAGGTTCGGCGTCGTGTTGCTCGACAGATCCGCACCGTCGGCGACATGGGGCCGCGAGCGCCCGCAGTTGCGTTGGTCGAACAGCACAATGCGGTACCGCTCGGGATCGAAGTAGCGGCGCTGATCTGCCGACGTGCCGCCGCCCGGCCCGCCGTGGACGAACACCACCGGCTTTCCGTCGGGATTGCCGGAGGTCTCCCAGTAGATCTGCTGGCCGTCGCCGACATCCAGATGCCCCGAGTCGTACGGCTCGATCTCCGGGTAGAAGTCACGCATTCCTCAAGAATATGCGTCCGGGCTCGATCCTTGGGATCCCCCGGGTGACCCGCGTGGGTCACGCGTGGGTAGTGGTGGGACCGGCGGTGCGACGTCGGTCAGTAGCTGTGTTCCGGGCCGGGGAACGTTCCGGTACGCACCTCGTTGGCGTATTGCTCTGCCGCCGAACGCAATTGGGTGCCGACCTCGGCGAATCGCTTGACGAAGCGCGCGGTCTTGCCGTGAGTGAATCCGGCCATGTCCTGCCAGACGAGGACCTGGGCGTCGGTCTCGTTGCCCGCCCCGATGCCCACCGTCGGGATGGTCAGCTTGCGCGTGATTTGGCCGGCGAGGTCGGCTGGCACCATCTCCATGACGACCGCGAAGGCGCCCGCTTCCTGCACCGCGAGCGCATCGGCGATGAGCTGGTCGGCGCCGTCGCCGCGACCCTGGACCCGGAAGCCGCCGAGTCCGTTGACGCTCTGCGGAGTGAAACCGATATGAGCCATCACGGGGATACCCGCGGCGCTCAGGGCGGCGATCTGATCGGCGACGCGTTCGCCGCCCTCGAGCTTCACCGCGTGCGCGCCGGTCTCCTTGAAGAAGCGGATCGCCGATTCCAGTGCCTGTTGCGGGCCCGCTTCGTAGCTGCCGAACGGCAGGTCGGCGACGACCAGCGCGTGCGGCGCACCACGAACGACGGCACGGACCAGTGGGATGAGCTCGTCGACGGTGACCGGAATGGTGGTGTCGTAACCGAGGACGACGTTGGCGGCCGAGTCGCCCACCAGCAGTACGGGGATCTCCGCGTCGTCGAAGATGCGGGCGGTCGAATAGTCGTACGCGGTCAGCATCGACCACTTCTCGCCCTCGGCCTTCATCTGGGCCAGATGCTGGATGCGAGTCTTACGTCGGCGGGCAGCGGGGTCGGCGGACGTCGCGGAAGGAGCGGAAACCGAAGCGGAAGCGCCATAGACCGAATCGTCGGACATCATTGTCTCTTTTCTGCCTCGAGTCCTGCAGTGCAGGTACCCGGGTGGGTGTGGACGCCACCATTCTGTCACCGGAGCGGTCCGGTGCCGCCGCCGTATGCTGTGGGTTTGGTCACAACGGGCGGGCGGAGACGCCGGTGCCGTCCCGGGGCGGACCCCTTGTCGCAGCCGATCCCGCGGAGGATGCCCGGCTTCCCGAATGCTGAGATGCCTTCGGCAAAACCGCAGGATGTCGAGTTCGAATTGTGACCGTAACACGGATTTAACAGCGCACTTCTAAGGTCGGCGATCATGGATCGCCAAAAGGAATTCGTGCTGCGAACCCTCGAAGAGCGCGACATCCGATTCGTCCGACTATGGTTCACCGACGTGCTCGGATACCTCAAGTCCGTGGCGATCGCGCCGGCCGAACTCGAGGGTGCGTTCGCCGAGGGAATCGGTTTCGACGGCTCGGCCATCGAGGGTTTCTCCCGCGTCTCGGAGGCCGACACGGTCGCCAAACCCGACCCGTCGACCTTCCAGATCCTGCCCTGGACGACGTCGCAGGGACGGCATCACTCCGCGCGCATGTTCTGCGACATCGCGATGCCCGACGGGACACCGAGCTGGGCCGATTCGCGGCACGTGCTGCGCCGCCAGCTGAACAAGGCGGCCGATCAGGGATTCAGCTGCTACGTCCATCCGGAGATCGAGTTCTTTCTGCTCAAGGACGCGAAGCTGGACGGCAGCGAGCCGATCCCCGCAGACTCCGGCGGCTACTTCGACCAGGCCGTACACGACGCTGCCCCGAACTTCCGGCGGCACGCGATCGAGGCGCTGGAGTCCACCGGCATCTCCGTCGAGTTCTCCCACCACGAAGGTGCGCCGGGGCAGCAGGAGATCGACCTGCGCTACGCCGACGCACTGTCCATGGCCGACAACGTGATGACCTTCCGGTACCTGGTCAAGGAAGTCGCCATCGACGAGGGAACGTGGGCGACCTTCATGCCCAAGCCGTTCAGCCAGTACCCCGGGTCGGCGATGCACACGCACATGAGCCTGTTCGAGGGCGACACCAACGCCTTCCACAATCCGGACGACCCGATGCAGCTCTCCGACACCGGCAAGAAGTTCATCGCCGGAATCCTGCACCACGCCAACGAGATCAGCGCCGTCACCAATCAGTGGGTGAACAGCTACAAGCGGCTCATCCACGGCGGAGAGGCGCCGACGGCGGCGACCTGGGGCGGCGCCAACCGGTCGGCCCTGGTGCGGCTGCCGCTGTACACGCCGAATAAGGCGTCGTCGCGGCGGGTCGAGATCCGCAGCCCCGACTCCGCGTGCAACCCGTACCTGACGTTCGCGGTCCTGCTCGCGGCCGGTCTCAAGGGCATCGAGGGTGATTACGAACTCCCCGACGAGGCCGAGGACGACGTGTGGGCGCTGACCCCCGCGGAACGCCGGGCAATGGGTTACAAGGAACTGCCCGGCAGCCTCGCCGAGGCGCTGGTGGCGATGGAGGATTCGGAACTCGTCGCGGAAACCCTCGGTGAGCACGTCTTCGACTACTTCCTGCGCAACAAGTGGACCGAGTGGACGAATTATCGGAGCCTGGTCACGCCGTTCGAGCTGAAGAACGGGTTGCCGCTGTAACAGGGTCTGCTAGCGGGCGGCCGGGCTATCGTGCCGGCCGCCGCTGACGCCGCAATCCTGGGTCGCGGATCGCGCGAAGTCGCTCGCCGACTATTTTCGTGGGGTGACCACTGTGCGAGGCCGCGGCGCGGTGCCCAGCGCCGCCCGGCTCGGGCTGCTCGACGAGTCCGCCCAGGACAATCTGACCCAACTGGGGTGGAACAACGAGGAGTCCACCGATGTGTTGTGGGCACTCTCGCGTGCGCCGGATGCCGACCTGGCGCTGCGGACCCTGACCCGGCTTCGCGGCGCGACGGGCGACGACTGGACGGAGATCGACCGCCAGGTGCGGTCGGCCAGCAGCTTCCGCGGCCGGTTGTTCGGCGTTCTCGGATCGTCGGACGCGCTCGGCGACCACCTCGTCGCCGAACACGACGCGTGGCGTCTGTTGCTCGCCGACGACCTGCCCGATGCCACCGAGATGAACCGGCAGATGCTGGCCGCGGTGGATGCCGTCGCCGAACCCGGTTCCGAGATCGCCCCGGGTGCTGGCGACAAGAACTTCCGCGCCGGATTCGCCGGCCCGGACGCGGTGAACGCGCTGCGCACCGCCTATCGCAATCTGGTGTTGCAGATCGCCGCGCACGACGTCGCATCCACCGTCGAAGACGAGCCGGTGATCTGGTTTCCCGCGGTGGGTGCGGCACTGTCGGATCTCGCCGATGCGGCGCTGACCGCTGCGCTCGCCGTGGCCTACACCGAGGTGGCCGGCGACGCTCCGCTCGAGGTGCGACTCGCCGTGATCGCCATGGGCAAATGTGGTGCGCGCGAACTGAACTACGTCAGCGACGTCGACGTGGTGTTCGTCAGCGACCCGGCCGACGGGACCGCCGCGCGGATCGCCGGCGAGATGATGCGGATCGGGTCGCTGGCCTTCTTCGAGGTCGACGCGGCGCTGCGACCGGAGGGGAAGGCCGGGGCGCTGACCCGGACCCTGTCGTCGCATGTCGCGTACTACAAGCGGTGGGCCAAGACGTGGGAGTTTCAGGCGCTGCTGAAGGCGCGGCCGATGACCGGGGACATGGCACTCGGACGGGAGTACATCGACGCGGTCAACCCGATGGTGTGGCACGCGGCCGAACGCGAGGACTTCGTCCCGGAGGTCCAGGCGATGCGCCGCCGGGTGGAATCGCTGGTGCCGGAGGGTGAACGCAGCCGTAACCTCAAACTCGGCAGCGGCAGCCTGCGGGATGTCGAGTTCGCGGTGCAACTGCTGCAGATGGTGCACGGCCGCGTCGACGAATCGCTGCGCGTGCCGGCCACCGTCGACGCCCTCGCCGCGCTGACCGCGGGCGGTTATGTCGGTCGCGATGACGGCGCGAATCTCATTGCGTCGTACGAATTCCTGCGGTTGCTCGAACATCGGTTGCAGTTGCAGCGGATGACCCGCACGCATCTGCTGCCGGAGTTCGACGACGACGAGGCCATGCGCTGGCTCGCCCGGGCCGCGCACATCCGCCGCGAAGGCGACCTGGACGCGACGGCGGTGCTGCGCGAACAGATCAAGCATCAGCGACTGCGGGTGCGGCGGCTGCATGTGAAGTTGTTCTACCGACCGCTGCTGGAGGCGGCGACACGGTTCGACACCGGCGAACTGACGCTCACCGACAGTTCCGCCGAGCGGCGGCTGTCGGCCTTGGGTTACGCGCAGCCGGCCCGCGCGCTGAGCCACATTCGGGCGCTGGCATCGGTGCGCGGACGGCGCGGTCAGGTACAGCGGCTGATCCTGCCGCAGCTACTCGAATATATCGGTGACACACCGGATCCCGACGCAGGGCTGCTCAACTATCGGCGACTGAACGACTCGCTGGACGTCGACTGGTTTCTGCGTCTGCTGCGCGACGAGGGCATCGTCGCCCAGCGGCTGATGAAGGTGCTCGGCACCTCCGAGTTCGTCTCGAACCTGCTGATGCGCTCGCCCGAGGTGATCCGGCTGTATTCGGACGGCCCGGACGGACCCAAGCTGTGCGGGATCGAACCCGGCGATGTCGCGAAGGGACTCATCGCGTCGACGGTGCGCCAGCCCGACCTCAAACGTGCGGTCGCGGTGGCGCGTTCGCACCGCCGCGCGGAGCTGGCGCGGATCGCGTCCGCGGACGTGCTCGGGATGCTGGACGTCCCGGAGGTGTGCCAGGCCCTGTCCAGTGTGTGGGCCGCGGTACTCAACGCCGCGCTGACCGTCGCCATCGACGATTCGGTGCGCGACACCGGAACTCCGGCGCCCGCGCGGATCGCGGTGATCGGGATGGGTCGCCTGGGTGGCGGTGAGCTCGGCTACGGGTCGGACGCCGACGTGCTGTTTGTGTGCCAGCCGAATCCGGGCGCCGACGAGGCGGCGGCGGTGCGGTGGTCGCAGACGATCGCCGAGAAGATCCGCACGATGCTCGGTTCGCCGAGCGACGATCCGCCGCTGGAGGTCGACACCGGCCTGCGGCCGGAGGGCCGCAACGGCCCCGTCGTCCGAACCCTCGCCGCATATTCCGCCTATTACGAACAGTGGGCGCAGCCGTGGGAGATCCAGGCACTGCTCCGGGCGCATCAGGTCGCCGGTGACGAGGAACTCGGCATCGACTTCCTGCACATGGCCGACCGCATCCGCTATCCGGCGGGCGGAGTGTCGGCGGAGGCGGTGCGCGAGATCCGTCGGATCAAGGCGCGCATCGATTCCGAACGGCTGCCGCGCGGCGCCGACCCGGCCACGCACACCAAACTCGGTCGCGGCGGTCTCGCCGATGTCGAGTGGACCGTCCAGCTCATGCAGCTGCGGTACGCCCATCGGTACCCGTCACTGCACAACACGTCGACGCTGCAGTCGCTGGACGCGATCGGCGCCGCCGAGCTGCTCGGCGAGAACGACGTCGCCCAACTGAAGACAGCGTGGCTGACCGCGACCAAGGCGCGCAACGCGCTGGTGCTGGTCCGCGGCAAACCGGTCGACCAGTTACCCGGACCCGGTAAACAGTTGCGGCAGATCGCCTTCGCGGCGGGCTGGCCGGAGGACCAGGCGTCGGAGTTCCTGGAGAACTATCTGCGTGTCACGCGCCGCGCGAAGAACGTGGTACGCAAGGTGTTCGGCGCCTGATGATACGCACGCTCAAGTTCTCGCTGATCCTCGTCGGCTGGTTGTGCGTCGCCGCGGTCGGCGTGGCCATCTGGCTGCACTACTACCCGTCCCGGGGCAACGTCGCGCTGTATCTCACCGGCGTGGTGCCCTACACGATCGTGTTCGGCGTCCTTGCCGTGGTCGTCTTCCTGGTCTTGCGTCGGTGGGTGATGCTGGTCGCCGCGATCGGCGTCGTCGTGGGGTTGTGTGCCACACAGGCACCGATGTGGGTGGCGCTGACACCGTCGGCGGGGCAGCGGTTCACCGTCGTGACGGCCAATCTGCTGTACGGCCGGGCAGACATCGCGCAACTCGCCGCGGAGATCGAGCGGTCCAATGCCGACCTCGTGTCGCTGCAGGAAGTGACCCCGGAGGCGCTGGCGGCTATTCGCACGAGCTCGATCGGCAGCAGGCTGCCGCACTCCTACGCGATGCCCGGTCCGCTCGCCGCGGGTACCGCGCTGTTCAGTCGAGATCCACTCACCGACCAGCGCGAGGTCGACCCGAACACGATCCTGCGGAACCTCGCGGCGACGACGTCGGTGCCGGGCGCCACGCAGACGCGCGTTCTCGCGGTGCATCCAGGTGCACCGACCCCCGGCAATGCCGACGTCTGGATCCGCGACATGGAGATCCTGCGGGGCTATCTCCGCGATGTCCCGTCCGGCCCGGTCATCGTGGCGGGCGATTTCAACGCGACGTGGGATCAGGTGCGGTTCCGCAACCTGCTCGAGAACGGTTTCGCCGACGCCGCCGCGCAGGCGGGTGCGGGCTTTGGGCCCACCTATCCGACCGACAAGGTCGGCGGCTGGCCGCTGGTCGCGATCGACCGGGTCATCGTCCGCGGCTTCGTCGCCGTGGACGTCACCACCTTCGAGATATCCGGGTCGGATCACCGCGGGGTTCGGGTCACCCTGGTCGCCGACTCGCCCGGCTGACGGGCCGGGGCCGAGACGGTGGTATGACTGGTGGCGATGACTCAGCAGATCACGACCGCCGCGGACAGCCGACACCTCTCGGCGCGCCTGCGCGACGCGACCGCGCAGGCACATGAGCGTGCCGAGAACGCGGAGTTCGTCGTGGATCTCCTGGACGGCAAGCTCGACGTCGGCAGCTATCGACTACTGGCCGCACAGTTGTTCTTCGTCTACCGCGCGCTGGAGGTCACCGGTCACGCACTTGCCGGTGATCGGGTCGCCGACGCCGTGCTCGACCCACGATTGGATCGGCTGCCGCGGCTGACCTCGGACCTCGCGTCGCTCGGCGTCGACCCCGCCACGATCGAACCGACGGACTCGGTACGGGATTACGTGGCGTTGATCGAGGCGTCCGCCGACGATCCCGTGCGGTTCGTCGCCCACCACTACACCCGTTACCTCGGCGACCTGTCCGGTGGGCAGGTGGTGGCGCACCGGATGCGCGAGCACTACGGCCTCGGTGACGACGCATTGACCTTCTACCGATTCGACGGCATCGACAAACTCAAGCGGTACAAGGACGACTACCGGGACCGCCTCGACGCGCTGGCGCTCGGCCCTGACGACGTCGACCGCATGGTGACGGAGGCCATCGCGGCGTTCGAGCACAATCAGCGGTTGTTCACCGATCTCGCCCGACGCTGAGATTCGGTCGCCGCCGCGAGCGCTGTCGAGAACCATCACAGAGCCCGAGCGGCGCCATCCCCTAGCCTGAAGCGATGGACATGACTCCCATGGGTCGGATTCTCGGTGACGCGCTCACCGCGCCCGTTCGGGCCGCGCGAAAGGTTGCGTCACCGGGGATCTCGGCCGCGGAAGCGGTGGCCGGCCGCATCCCCAAGAAGGTCCTGGAGCGGCGGCACACGACCGACGAGTCTAGCCAGCACCACGTGGTCTACGACTTCTTCTCCGGCATCGAGCCGGAGATCCGGCATCCGGGCGGCTCGCTTCCGGGGGCCAATCAATGGGACAAGCGGCCGTCGCCGGAACACCCCACCCCGGTGATTCTCGTACACGGCACCGGTGGCGGCGGTCAGACGAACTGGGGCACCTATGTGCCGCTGCTGACCGGCGCCGGCTTCTCAGTGTTCACTCTCACCTACGGGGCGGTACCGGGCACCCCATGGCCCTTGTCGGCGATCGGCGGCATGGCCCGAATGGAAGACAGTGCCGCCGAATTCGGCCGGTTCGCCGACAAGGTGCTGGCCGCGACAGGGGCGGACAAGATCGACGTCGTCGGACATTCGCAGGGCACCCTCATTCCCGACTACTGGGCGAAGTTCCTCGGGGGTCGCGACAAGATCCGCAAGTACGTGTCCATCGCGCCGCTGTGGGAGGGCACCCGCGCGTTCGCCCGCACGCACGAACTGTTCTCATTCCTCAACCTGCGTCTCGGGCTTGACCCGTCGAAGGTGCTGCCGTGCTATTCGGCGGCCCAGATGGTGGCCGATTCGGCATTCATCACGAAGCTGAATTCCGATGGCGGGCCGTATCTTCCAGGGATCGAGTACACGAATATCTCGACCACGCACGACGAATTCGTGCGGCCGTACACCAGTGGTCAGCTGCCCGGCCCGCCGGGAACGACGGTGACCAACATCGTCGTGCAGGACGGCTGCCGCACCGATTTCAGCGACCACCTGGCGATCTGTGGGTCGAAGCGAGCGGCGGCATTGGTGCTGAACGCACTGGAGGACAACGCCCAGCATGAGGTGCCGTGTTCTGTGGTGCCACCGTTCTTCGGGTCCGGGCCGATCGGCCGAAAGGGTGGCGCGCCGGCACTCATCGAACCGTTCACGGTCGGCGCGACGGCGCACCGGGATGGCGCGACCGAGTCGGGCGGCAACGACCGTCGCCGTCGGGAGGCCTGACCGCTACGTGGAGGAGTTGCTAGCGGGGGAGTGTTAGAGGATCTCTACGCGCGAACCGGCCCCGAGAACGATCTCGTTGCGCTCGTCCGAGGTCGGCACCAACTCCACGATGCGCTTGTCCGGGCCGTGCGGGATGTTCTTGCGAACCACGCCACGGACGCCGTTGATGCTGATGCGGTCGCCAGGGGCGAGGTCGTCGACGAATCTTGTGCGAATCATCTGTTTACGGTACGTGTACGGCGTGTGATCAGGCGTCGCAGATCGTCGAAAAGTGGCAGGCTTCACGCTATTTGGGCCGGTAGAAGTGGCGTAGGCCACAGGCTCGCGGTGTACCCGCCAGTAGCTGCGGGGCGGGCCGAAGACTCCGCGCGAGGTCGCGGAATGCGCGACCTCACGCGGAGTCTCCGCCTGCCGTATCGGTCGAGGCCGCCCGCAAACCCGCCCCGACGACACGGCCCGCCCGGCGATTGAGGCAATCACCGGGCGGGCCGTCAGACGACTGTCGTCGCGGGCTACTGCGACTCAGCAGTCGTAGTAGAGCGCGAACTCGTACGGGTGCGGACGGATCTGCACCGGCTCGATCTCGTTCTCCCGCTTGAGCGCGATCCAGGTCTCGATGAGGTCGTCGGTGAACACGCCACCGGCGGTGAGGTAGTCGTGATCCTCTTCGAGCTTGTCGATCACCGCGGTCAGCGAGGTCGGGGCCTGCGGGATGCCCTTGGCCTCTTCCGGCGGCAGCTCGTAGAGGTCCTTGTCGACCGGCTCGTGCGGCTCGATCTTGTTCTTGATGCCGTCCAGGCCGGCCATCATCATCGCCGAGAACGCCAGGTACGGGTTGCCGGAGCTGTCCGGGCAGCGGAACTCGATGCGCTTGGCCTTCGGGTTGTTGCCCGTGATCGGGATGCGCACGCAGGCGCTGCGGTTGCGCTGGCTGTAGACCAGGTTGATCGGCGCCTCGTAGCCGGGCACCAGCCGCTTGTACGAGTTGATCGTCGGGTTGGTGAAGGCCAGCAGGCTCGGCGCGTGGTGCAGGATGCCGCCGATGTAGTAGCGCGCCAGATCCGACAGTCCCGCGTAGCCGGCCTCGTCGTGGAACAGCGGCTTGCCGTCCTTCCACAGCGACTGGTGACAGTGCATGCCCGACCCGTTGTCACCGAACAGCGGCTTCGGCATGAACGTCACCGTCTTGCCGTTGCCCCACGCGGTGTTCTTGATGATGTATTTGAACAGCATCAGGTCGTCGGCGGCGTGCAGCAGGGTGTTGAACTTGTAGTTGATCTCGGCCTGGCCGCCGGTGCCGACCTCGTGGTGACCGCGCTCGATCTCGAAGCCGGAGTTGGTGAGATTGGTGGTCATCTCGTCGCGCAGGTCGACGTAGTGGTCGTACGGCGCGACCGGGAAGTAGCCACCCTTCGGACGGACCTTGTAGCCCAGGTTGGGGCTGCCGTCCGGGTCGGCGGGCGAACCGGCGTTCCACCAGCCGGCCTCGGACTCGACCTCGTAGAACGTTCCGTTCATCTCCGAACCGAAGGCGACCGAGTCGAAGATGTAGAACTCGGCTTCGGCGCCGAAGAATGCGGTGTCGGCGACGCCGGTGGACGCCAGGTAGTCCTGCGCCTTGCGGGCCACGTTGCGCGGGTCGCGGCTGTAGGCCTCGCGAGTGAACGGATCGTGGACGAAGAAGCTGACGTTCATCGTCTTGGCGGCGCGGAACGGGTCGATACGCGCGGTGGCCGGATCGGGCAGCAGCATCATGTCGGATTCGTCGATCGACTGGAACCCGCGTACCGACGAGCCGTCGAACGCCAGTCCCTCGTCGAACACCGACTCGTCGAATGCCGACGCGGGGATCGAGAAGTGCTGCATCACACCGGGCAGATCACAGAATCGGATGTCGACGTACTCGACGCCCTCCGACTTGATGCCCTCGAGTAGTTCTTCTTTGCTGCTGTACACCGTGCGGTGGCTCCTTAACTTGATCGCCGGTCAGGGATCGCATCCGCGCCCCGACACGTCACATCCGCCACCGGTGGACCAGCAGCGGACCTCAGCGAGAACCGTATGGATACGACGTTGCCCAGGCGTCAAGGTCGTGTTTCTCCTGTGTTACACGGCGCCGACGTCGGACAACTACCACTATCCCGGATCGCCGATCCCGGTCGTCGACGACCCCGACCGGACGGGTGGACCGGCACGCAGAATGGCCGCCGACGAGCGCCGACTACCATGGTCTCCATGGATTGCCGCACGATAAGCCGGGTCCCGGCGGCCGGGACGGAGTGCTGATGGGCCGCGCGACCGGATCGTGGTTGTCGGGCCCGCAGGCGCAACCACCCGCCGATGTCGAGTATCGCGGCGCCGACCTGGGGCTGCCCGAATCGGGACCCGGCTCGCTGGCCGGGGGATGGCATCGGGTGCTGGCCCTATTGATCGACTGGCTGATCGCGGGTGGGCTCTCCCTGCTGTTCGTGCGTCTCGGCTCGCCGTATATCGGCCTGACGGTGCTCGGCGTGTGGTTCGTGGTCGGCGTGCTGGCGGTGACCCTGTTCGGGTTCACCCCCGGCCAGTTCGCGGCGAGCGTGCGGGTCGCCCGCGTCGACTACGGTGCCGATCGCACTCGGGCCGAGGTCGCCGGGAATGAGCCGGTGGCCGCGGTCGGTCTCGTTCGTGCGCTGGTCCGCCAGGCGATGATCGTGTTCCTGGTGCCCGCGCTGATGAACGACTACAACGGCCGCGCACTGCACGATCGCGCGACCGGCACGGCTATCGTCCGCAGCCGCTGACACCACCCGGTCAGCCGCCGCAGACGCGGCGCCAGTGATCAGCGGCGCCGGGCGGCCCGCTGCATGCTGCGCATCTTGGCATTCGCCGGGATGGGCCCCTTGGGCATCGCGGGACCGCTCTGGCGGCCGCCGAGGGCGGCGAGTCGGCCCTCCAGGGCATCCATCCGTTTGCGGTCGATGTTCTTCGGCAGCTTGCCCAGGTGACGCTCCAGCTTCGACAGCGGTACCTGTCCGTCGTCGTTGCCGACCATCACTTCGTAGATCGGGGTGTCGCCGACGACGCGCGCGACCTTCTTCTTTTCCTGCGCCATCAGCGATCGCACCCGGGTCGGTGAGCCCTCGGCGACCAGGATGACGCCTGGCTTGCCGATCACCCGGTGCACGGCGTCGAGGTGCGAGGTGCCGGTGACGGCCTGCTTGACCCGCCACTGACCGCGCATATTGTCCAGCGCCCAGCCGGCGGCCCCCGGTTGACCGTCGGCCTTGCGGTAGACGGTTCGCTGCACGCGACGGCCGAACAGCACGAACGCGGCGAGCAGGCCGAGCACGATACCCATCGGCAGCAGCAGCCAGAACGAACCGAGTACCAGCCCGAGGACGGCGAAGATCGCGACGATAAGCAGGAACAGCCCGACCATGTACGGGATGAGCCGCTTGTCCTCTTTGCGCTGCATCTGGAACGCCTGCCACAGCTGCCGCCGACGTTCCTTCGATGCCTGCCTGCGGGCCTGTTTCGCGGCCTTCTTAGCCTCTGCATTCGCCGACTGCGCCTTTGCCATGCTTCTCAGGATACGTCCGCATCCGGGTGCTCAGGGCGGCCGGGGGCGAGCCGGCTAGCGGCGGTCTGCCAGCGGTGTCAGCGGGCCAGGCGAGTCAGCAGGCTGGACGCCTCCTGGCTGGCCGACCCCTCCTCCGCGAGGTGAGCCATCGCCTGCGGCAGCGGCCGACCGTGGTGGGCCATCGCCTGGGCGTACAGCCGTCCGGCGCGGTATGACGAGCGCACCAGCGGGCCCGCCATCACACCGGCGAAGCCGACCTCGCGGGCGTAATCGGAGTGCTCGACGAACTCCTCCGGCTTGACCCACCGCTCCACCGGATGGTGCCGCGGCGAGGGCCGCAAGTACTGGGTGATCGTCAGGATGTCGCAACCGGCGTCGTGCAGGTCGACGATCGCCTCGCGCACCTCCTCCGGCGTCTCGCCGAGCCCCAGAATCAGATTCGACTTGGTCACGAGGCCGAAGTCGCGCGCGGCAGTGAGCACCTCGAGGGACCGGTCGTAGCGGAAGGCCGGCCGGATGCGCTTGAAGATGCGCGGCACGGTCTCCAGGTTGTGCGCCAGGACTTCCGGTCGCGCGTCGAACACCTCGGCCAACAGGTCGGGCTTCGCATGGAAGTCCGGGATGAGGTTTTCCACCCCGGTGCCGGGGTTGAGGCGGTGGATGGCGCGGACGGTTTCGGCGTAGAGCCACGCACCCTCGTCGGGCAGGTCGTCGCGGGCGACGCCGGTGATGGTGGAATAACGCAGACCCATCGCCTGCACGCTCTCGGCGACCCGGCGCGGCTCGTCGCGGTCGAGCTCGGCGGGTTTGCCGGTGTCGATCTGGCAGAAGTCACAGCGGCGGGTGCACTGCTCGCCGCCGATGAGGAAGGTGGCCTCGCGGTCCTCCCAGCATTCGTAGATGTTGGGGCAGCCGGCCTCCTCGCACACGGTGTGCAGGCCTTCACGCTTCACCAGCCCCTTGAGTTCGGTGTACTCCGGGCCCATCGTCGCGCGGGTCTTGATCCACTTCGGCTTGCGTTCGATGGGGGTCTCGGCGTTGCGTACCTCGAGTCGCAGCAGCCGCCGACCGTCGGGCGCGGTCGGGGCGGGGGAGTCGGGGCGGGGAGCGGGCGACACGGTCACCGCACCGATGCTACGCCGGGTGCCGCCGGGGCTCCGACGCCGGCGGACGCGGTCCGCACACGCTGCGAATCCGACTGCGCTGCCGCATCTTCGGTGTCGCCCGTGTGCGCGTCGTCGGGTGCGGTCTCGCGATGGTCGAGCGCGTGCGCAACGGCGGCGGCGGTCTCCGCCAGGACGTCGGCGACCGTCACGGGAGCGTTCCTCTCGGCGGCCAACGAGGTCACGCCCGCGTCGGCGATGCCGCACGGCACGATCGCCGAGAACGCGGACAGGTCCGGCGCGACGTTGAGAGCGAAGCCGTGCAGCGTGACACCGCGCGCGACGCGGATGCCGATCTGGCCGAGCTTGCGTTCTCCGGCGGCGTCCCGGATCCACACCCCGGAGCGGCCCTCGACGCGGCCGGTAGCCACTCCGTGCGCGGCGCACACCTCGATCAGCGCTGCCTCGACTCGCCGCACGTAGTCCACGACGTCGAGCGGTTCGGCAAGGCGCACGATCGGATACCCGACGAGCTGGCCGGGGCCGTGCCAGGTGATTCGGCCACCCCGATCGACGTCGATCACCGGTGCTCCGTTGGTCGGCCGGTCGGAGTCCTCGGTGCGCTTGCCCGCGGTGTAGGTGGGCGGGTGCTCGAGCAGCAGCAGCACGTCGTGGTCGAAGGTGCCGTCGGCTCGCTCGGCGGCCAGCGCGTGCTGCATCTCGTAGGCGGTCGAGTAATCCACGACGCCCAGGTGCCGGACCTCGATGGGCGTGCTGTCGGCGCGAGCCGAGTCCCGCGACGTAGCGCCGCTAGCCACGCGCGTACTCCAGCGCGGCGTCGATCCCGGTGTGGGTGAAGCTGAATCCGTTGTCGGTGAGCACGCCGGGTACAACGCGCTGACTGAACAGAATCATTTCCTCGGCCATCTCGCCGCCGACCGCCCGCGCCGCCACCGACGGCACCCAGAACGGTGCCGGCCGGTGCAGCGACCGGCCGAGCGCCCGTGCGAAGCGGGCGAAGGGCACCGGGTCGGGGGAGCTGAGGTTGACCGGACCGCTGATCGGCGTCGACAACAGGAATTCGATCGCGGCGATCTCGTCGGCGAGCGTGATCCAGGAAAAATACTGTGCGCCATTGCCGATGGTGCCACCGAGTCCGAGCCGGAACAGCGGCCGCAGCCGACCGAGCATGCCGCCCTTCGGCGCGAGGACCGGCGCGGTGCGCAGCAGCACCGTCCGGGTGGACGGCCCGGCGTTCTCGACCGCCGCGGCCTCCCAGTCGGTGACCAGGTCGGCGAGGAATCCCTCACCCGCGCCGTCGATCTCGGTGGTGACCCGGTCACCGGTGTTCCCGTAGTACCCGGTGGCGCTGGCGCTCAGGTACACCGGCACACCGGCGCGGGCCACCGCCTCGGCGAGCACTTCGGTCGGCGTGATCCGGGAATCCCGGAGCTCCTGTTTGAACCTGCCGCTCCACCGCTGGTTGCCGACGCCGACGCCGCCCAGCCCGATCACCGCGTCGACGCCGTCCAGGCTCTCCTCCGGGACACCGAATGTCTCCGGGTCCCAACTGAACTCGTCGTCGTCGAGCGGTTCGCGCCGGACCAGGCGGCGCACCTCGTGTCCGCTGTCCCGCAGCGCAGGTACCAGGGCCGACCCGATCAGCCCCGAGGCACCGGCGATGGCTACCCGCATCGTGTCCTTACAGGCCCAGATCGGCGGCGAACTCGGCGCCCTCCAGCCGCTTCTTCACCGTGGTGAGGAAGCGTCCGGCGTCCGCGCCGTCGATCAGACGGTGGTCGTAGGTCAGCGGCAGGTACGACATCGAGCGAACCGCGATCGACTCCGAACCGTCGTCGCCGGTGATGACCACCGGACGCTTCACGATGGCGCCGGTGCCGAGCATCGCCGCCTGCGGCGGCACCAGGATCGGCGTATCGAACAGGGCGCCCTGGCTACCGATGTTGGTAATGGTGAAGGTGCCGCCGGCCAGTTCGTCCGGCTTGAGTCCCCCGCTGCGCGCGCGCTGCGCGATGTCGGCGATGGCACGGGCCAAACCGGCGATCGACAGGTCGTCGGCGTTGTGGATCACCGGGGACAGCAGCCCCTGCTCGGTGTCGACGGCGACACCGAGGTTCACCGCCCCGTGATAGGTGATCTCCTTGGCGTCCTCGTCGATCGACGCATTCACGTTCGGGTGCAGCTTGAGCGCCTCGACGACGGCCTTGGCGATAAACGGCAGGAACGTGAGGTTGACGCCCTCGGCCGACCGGAACGACTCCTTCGCCGCCTTGCGCAGCCCGGCGATCCGGGTCATGTCGACCTCGAACACCTGGGTGAGCTGTGCGCTGTCGCGCAACGACTCCCGCGTCTTCTTCGCGGTGATCTGCCGGATCCGGTTGATCTTCTGCGTGGTGCCGCGCAGCTCCGCGAGTTCCGGACGAACCTCCGGGTTGGCCGAGGACGGCGTTCCGGCGGTGGCCGGAGTGGCTGCCGCGGCGGGCGCCGGAGCCTGGCTCGGCGCGGGTGCCTTCTTGGCGTCGACCGCCGCCAGCACATCCTGCTTGCGGATGCGTCCGCCGACACCGGTGCCCTTGAGGCTGCCGAGATCGATGTCGTTCTCCGCGGCAAGTTTGCGCACCAGCGGCGTGACGTACGGGGTCGCCTCCATGGTCGGCGGATTCGTCGACTCCGAAGAGCTTGCTGCCGCGGAGGATTCGGCCTGCGCGGACTGAGTCTTCGTCGGTTCCGGTTTCGCTTCGTCGGCCTTGGGGGCCTCGTCCTTCGGTGCCTCGTCCTTGGGCGCTTCGTCCTTGGGCTCGGCGGCCGCGGCCGCGGGCTCGGGCTCCGGTTCGGGCTCCGGCGCTTGTTTGGCGGGTTTCGAGTCGGCCGCGGGTGCCGATCCGGCGGCAGCCTTGTCGCCGATCACGGCCAGCCGCCCGCCGACCTCGACCACGTCGTCCTCGTCCGCCACGATCTCGAGCAGCGTGCCGGCGACCGGCGACGGGATCTCGGTGTCGACCTTGTCGGTGGAGACCTCCAACAGCGGCTCGTCGGCGGCAACCTCGTCGCCGACCGATTTCAGCCAGTTGGTCACGGTGCCCTCGGTGACCGACTCACCCAGCTCGGGCATTAGCACGTCGGTGCCGTCGCTCGGGCCCTCGGAGGTGGCGTCCGCGGTGGGTTTGCTGGCGGGTTCTTCGGTCTCGGTGGACGGCTCCTCGGTGGCGGCGCTGCCGTCGCCCGCGCCGCCGCTGTCCCCGCCGCTGGTGTCGCTCTGGTCCGCGCCGCTGTCGGTGCCGGCATCGGAGTCGGAGCCGCCGGAGTCACCGCCCGACGACGCTGCCTCGTCGGCATCGCCGATGACCGCCAGGTCGCCGCCGATCTCGACGATGTCGTCCTCCTGCGCGATGATCTTGGTGAGGACTCCCGAAGCGGGGGAGGGGATCTCGGTGTCGACCTTGTCGGTGGACACTTCCAGCAACGGCTCGTCGGTCTCGACGGTGTCGCCCTCCTCCTTCAGCCACCGGGTGACTGTTCCTTCGGTGACGCTCTCACCGAGAGCGGGCATCTGGACGGAGACGGCCATTGCTGTTGACTCCTCGACTCGATGTGCTCGGGGGTGGCGTCCGCGTGGGTCTCCCCCGGACACCGAACGGCCGCGCGGGTGAGCGGGCCGTCTGTCGCTAAACCCTACCCGCCTGAGTCCGTCGTGACTCGGTTCGGCTCGTAATCGTCGTCGACCCGCTCGGTCGCGATCGGCGACGGGGCACGACGGCGCGCGACGCCCGCCGTGACCCGGCGACCTGACACCTGTCAGCGGCGGCGCGACGGTTGCGTCGGCAGGCGGAACCGGCCGCTCAGCCGTTCTCGGCGATGTCCTCGAGCACCCGCACGATCGTGCGGACCGGTACGCCCGTCCCACCTTTGGGGGTGTATCCCCAGGCGCCGCCGGTGTTGAACGCCGGACCGGCGACGTCGATGTGCGCCCACTGGACGTCGTCGGGCACGAACTCGGACAGGAACAACGCGGCCGAGAGCATGCCGCCCCAACGGTGATTGGTGACATTCGCCAGGTCGGCGACCCGTGATTTCAGGTCGCCGCGCAGCTCCGTGGGCAGCGGCATCGGCCAGCCGTTCTCGCCGACCTCGCGAGACCGCTCGGCGACGCGGTCGCGGAAGTCGTCGGTGCCCATCACGCCCGGTGTGCGCGTCCCCAGCGCGACCATCTGCGCGCCGGTCAGTGTGGCGGTGTCGATGAGATAGTCGGGCTTATCCTCGCCGGCGCGCACGATGGCGTCGGCGAGTACGAGGCGTCCCTCCGCGTCGGTGTTGATGACCTCGACGGTGGTGCCGCCATACTGGGTCAGCACGTCGCCGGGCCGCTGCGCGGTCCCCGACGGCATGTTCTCGGCCATCGGCACGGTCGCGGTCACCGACACGTCGAGACCCAGCCGCGCCGCCAGGATCGTCGCGGCGATGACCGCCGCCGCGCCGCCCATGTCCGAGGTCATGTTCTCCATATTGGCCGCGGGCTTGATCGAGATGCCGCCGGTGTCGAAGGTGATGCCCTTGCCGACGAGTGCCACCTTCTTCGCCGACTTCTTGTTCTTGGCGGCATGACTGAGCCGCACCAGCCGGGGCAGTCTCGAACTGCCCTTGCCAACGCCGATGATGCCGCCGTAACCGGCCTTGGTCAGCGCCGCATCGTCGAGGATCTCGACCTTCAGGCCCGCCTTGCTGCCGAGCTGTCTCGCCCGCTCGGCGAACTCCTCCGGATAGAGGTGACTCGGTGGGGTGTTGACGAAGTCACGGGCGATAGCGACCGAGTCGGCGACTGCCTCGGCGTGCTCCAGTTCTGCCTTGGCCGCCTTGGACTTCGACTCCACCAGCAGATCGACGATCGTCGGCGGCGTCTTGGGCGGTACAGACTTGGCCGTCCGGAAGGCGTCGAAGCGGTACGCGCCCAGGAAAAGGCCCTCGACGACGGGAGCGATGGCGGCGGTGGACAGCGAGGTCGCCACCCGCCGCAGGCCGTCCAGTTCCCGGGCGACGATGCCTGCCGCCTGACGGAGCTGATCGGCGGCCGCGGCGGAGTCCCGGTCGAGATTCTTCTCGGGACCGAGTCCGACGGCGACCACGACGTCGACGCCGAGCCCGTCCGGGGCCGACACCCGGGTCACCTCACCGTGCGATCCGGTCGCGCCGAGCCGGGCGAGCGCGGCGGTGAGGGTCTCGGCCTGCTTGTCGTCGAGGATGCCCTCGCCGATCAGCAGTGTCGGGGTGCCGTCGGAGCTGCCCGAGTCGTCGGTCGAGCCATCCTCGGACGATCCGGCTGCGGCGATCAGGCCGATAATCAGCGCCTCATCGTCGGAGTCCAGGGACGTGGCCAGGTGGAACTGTGGCCCGCGGGTGCGGTCGACGGTGTCGTTCTTGGTCGCGCGGTCGTTCTTACTCACGCGGTCAACTGTGCCACAACGGGCCCGGCCGCCGACCGACTCAACTCGGGCAGCGCAGGGTGTACTTCCAGTCGGTGCCGCTGGGTCCGGTGACACGCACGGTGACCGACGTGCTGGTGCCCGCCGGCACCCGGACAACGATGGACCCGGTGCCCTGGTTGATGTCGTCGCCGACATAGCCCGTGTTCGCGACCACCCGGCCCTGGTAGATCACTTCGATGCGGTCGGGGATGTTGTAGGTCTCGTAGTCGAGCCGGAACGACATCGGTCCCCGTCGCCCCATGACGTATCGGGTGTTCGTGACGCCGGCCCCTCCGGAGAGAGTCTGTGCGTTGCACTGCTGCACCGGCGGCGAGCCGGGCTTGCCGCCGAGGCTGCCCGTGTCGATCCCGAGGCGAGAACCCAGTTCGCCGAGTTCCTCCAGCGTCATCGAGCCGGTGTCGAGGGAGCTGCCCGGGGCACCGACGGCCACGCCCGGCCCGCCGATCCCCACTGCGGCGGCCATCGCCGCCAACACTGTAGCAGTGCGAAAGATGTTGCGGGATAAGGTTTTCACGAGTGTCTCCTGTCGTGTCGATCGGTACGACCTCACACGCTAATGACCCCGCGGCACGCTGAATATCGTACGAACGGTGGCTCTTGACCCGGGGTAAGCGACGGTGCGCGGACGAGCACCCCGCTCGACGGAAGCTGTCCGTCGCGGCAGTACCGTGACCGCATGAGTGAACTCCTGGCCGGTCCGGTCGCCGATCGTCACATCGCCCTGGGTGCCACCTTCGCCGAATTCGGCGGTTGGGAGATGCCGGTGTCGTACGCGGGAACCGTCGCCGAGCACACGTCGGTCCGCGACGCCGTCGGCATCTTCGACGTCAGTCACCTCGGGAAGGCGCTCGTGGCCGGCCCCGGTGCCGCCGACTTCGTCAACCGCACCCTCAGCAACGACCTCGGCAAGATCTCGCCCGGCAAGGCGCAATACACCTTGTGCTGCAACGATTCCGGCGGCGTGATCGACGACATGATCGCCTACCTCGTCGCCGACGACGAGGTGTTCTTGATCCCGAATGCGGCCAACACCGCCGCGGTCGTGGCGGCACTTGCCGCCACCGCGCCGGACGACGTCACGGTCGCCGATCAGCATCGCGACTTCGGCGTTTTCGCCGTGCAGGGCCCCCGGAGTGCCGACGTTCTCGCCGCGGTCGGCCTGCCCGCGGACATGGACTACATGTCGTTCGTCGACGCCGACATGACGATCGACGGGGCGGTCCCGGTCCGGGTGTGCCGCACCGGATACACCGGTGAGCAGGGGTACGAAATCCTGCCGCGCTGGGCCGACGCCGGACCGGTATTCGACGCGCTGCTGGCCGCGGTCACCGCGGCGGGCGGTCAACCCGCCGGTCTCGGAGCCCGCGACACGCTGCGGACCGAGATGGGGTACGCCCTGCACGGGCACGAACTCGGCGCCGACATCACCCCGAACCAGGCGCGGGCGGGCTGGGCGGTCGGCTGGGACAAGCCGGAGTTCTTCGGCCGGGCAGCGCTGCTCGCGGAGAAGGAGGCTGGCCCCGCGCGCCGGCTGTACGGGCTGCGCGCGACCGGGCGTGGGGTGCCGCGCGCCGGTCTGGCGGTCCTGTCCGGCCCGGGCGGCGACCAGGTCGGGGAGTGCACCTCCGGAACGTTCTCGCCCACCCTGAAGGAAGGCATCGCGCTGGCGTTGATCGACACCGCGTCGGGGATCAAAAAGGGGGCCGAGGTCGTCATCGACGTGCGCGGCCGACAGTTGCCGTGTGAGGTCGTGATCCCGCCATTCGTGCCCTCGCACGTGTGAGCGTCACACCGGCCGTGCGGCGGTGTGACGCCCGCGACGACCGGACTTCTCTTCGCGGTAGGATTAGCCCATGACCTTGGAGTTCCACCGCACCGAGCATCCCCACCCGGTGTCGGAATCGCGCCGCGGCGAAATCTTGGCCGCACCCGGTTTCGGCAAGCATTTCACCGACAACATGGTGATGGTGGACTACGACGCCGAGAGCGGCTGGCACAACGCAAAGGTGACCCCATACGGTCCCATCGCCCTCGATCCGTCCGCGATGGTGTTGCACTACGGCCAAGAGGTCTTCGAGGGCCTCAAGGCATACCGGCAGCCGGACGGATCGATCGCCGCGTTCCGCCCGGAAGCCAACGCGGAGCGGCTGCAACGTTCCGCGGCCCGGCTGGCGATGCCGCCGCTGCCGGTTGACGATTTCATCGGGTCGTTGCGGGCGCTGCTCGCCGCCGACAACCAATGGGTGCCCGCCGCCGGTGGTGAAGAGGCCCTGTACCTGCGCCCGTTCATGTTCGCTTCGCAGGCGGGCCTCGGGGTGAACGCGCCGTCGTCGCAGTACATCTACTCGGTGATCGCCTCGCCCGCGGGTGCTTATTTCTCCGGCGGCATCAAGCCGGTCAGCGTCTGGCTGTCCACCGAGTACGTGCGGGCTGCGCCGGGCGGCACCGGCGCCGCCAAGTGCGGCGGCAACTACGCCGCCGCCTTCCTGGCACAGCGGCAGGCGACCGAGCAGGGATGTGACCAGGTGGTCTGGCTCGACGCGGTGGAACGTCGCTTCATCGAAGAGATGGGCGGCATGAACCTGTTCTTCGTGTTCGGTTCCGGCGCCGACGCGCGGTTGGTCACTCCGGGACTCAGCGGATCGTTGCTGCCCGGCATCACCCGCGACTCGCTGCTCACGCTGGCTACCGACGCTGGATTCAGCGTCGAGGAGCGCCGGATCAGCACCGAGGAACTCCGCAAGGGCGTCGCCTCGGGCGACATCACCGAGGTGTTCGCCTGCGGCACCGCTGCCGTCATCACCCCGGTCGGCCACGTCAAGAGCGAGACCGACGACTACACGATCGGGGACGGGACGACGGGCGAGGTCACCCAGGCGCTGCGGGACACCCTCACCGGCATTCAGCGCGGCACCTTCGCCGACACCCACGGCTGGATGACCGAGCTGTATCGCCCCTGAATTTCTGGTGACTCGCGCGCATTGCGGACCGCTCCTGTCCGCAATGCGCGCGATGCTGTTGAGGTAAGGCCGGCCAGGCCGAACCCGCGACCCGCGGACCGCCATTGATGATCAGGAGAGATCATGGGTTTTCTCGCCCCGTCCGTCACCACAGAACGCCCTCACCAGCTTTCTGCTGCAGCAGTGCGGCCAATTGCGCACCGCCGCATATGGTCTCACTGACGAACAGTCTCGTGCCAAGACGACCGCGGGGGAGTTGTCGATCCTGGGGTTGTTGACCCACACCGCACAGTGTGTCGAGCTGTGGATCGACAGCGTCGAGGCCGCACCGCAGACCAGGACGCCCGATCAGGTGGCCACGGCGAGCGCGCGGATCGGGTTGCCGGCTGGACACTTCAGCGGTGGCGAGCTGCCGGAGATGTCCTTGGATGACGTGCTGGCCATCTACGACACCGTGGTCGCGTCGATCCCGGACCGCGTCGCCGCGATGGATCTCGACGCGCGGGTTCCGGTACCGGATGCGCCCTGGTATCCCGACGACCTCGAGTCGTGGAATGTCCGCTGGGTGCTCAATCACCTCATCACCGAGGTGGCTCGGCACGCCGGGCACGCCGACATCATCCGCGAGGGGATCGATGGCGCGATCGCCTACCAGCTCAACGCGCAGGCCGACGGACAGGAGTGGGCATAGCGCGGCGTGCGGTTACAGGAGGAGGCCGATCAGGGTGCCGGCGGTGACCAGTTCGATGGTGGCGCCCAGGACGTCGCCGGGGATGCCGCCGACCCGGCGGGCGCAATGTCGAGTGAAGGCCCACGCCAGGGCGATCACGACCAGTGCGACCAGGCCGCCGCGGACGGCGGCGCCGACGTCGAATCCGGAACCAGCTGCGGCGGAAGTGAACCCGAGCAGCACGCCCCCGGCGACGGTGATCGTCCCCCACACGGCGACCGACCGTGATTGAGTCCCGGCGACCAGCGCACCGAAGCCGTCGCCCCGGGCGGGCGGCAGGCCCCGGCGGGTACCGACGACCGCGCCGACTCGCCCGGTGAACACCGCGAAACCGATGGCGTACCACGCGGAGTGGGCGGTCAGCGCGGTGAATCCCACGGCCTGTACCGCGCCGGCGCCGACGACGGCGGCGACCCCGAACGGGCCGACCGACCCGCTCCGCATCACGGCCGCGACGCGGTCCGGCGGCCCGTAGCAGCCGAGTCCATCGGCGGTATCCGCTAATCCGTCGATGTGCATGCCCCGAGTACCCAGCGCCAGCGCCACCACGACCAGGACGCCGATCATGGCATCCGGCAACGAGGTTCGGGAAAGTGCCGCCGCCGTCCCGGCCGCGACCACTCCCAGCAGTGCGCCGACCACCGGTACCGCGGTCATCACCGCGGCACCCACCCGACGGTCGATGGCAATCTCGTGCGCGCGCACCGGCAGCACCGTCAGCCAGCTCGTCGCCACCCGGGCCGCCACGAGCGGCGAGACCCGTCGGGGAAACGGAGCCTCGGTCACCGGCCGGCGGATTCCGCGACCGCGGATTCGGTTGCGTCCCGGTCGGTGACGCCGGCCTCGTCGAAGGTCGCCATCGACGTCAGAATGTCCACCGCGGACAGGACGGTCGGCAGCGCCAACACCGCGCCGGTGCCCTCGCCGAGCCGCATCGACAGATCGAGGACGGGCTCCAGATCGAGGTGCTCGAGAGCGATGCTGTGCGCGGGCTCGGAGGACCGGTGACCGGCCAACCACCACCGCACCGCGCCCGGCGCGAGCTCGGCGGCGACCAGCGCCGCGGCGGTGACCACCACACCGTCCACGATCACCGGGGTGCGGCGCAGCGCCGCCTGGGCGACGAATCCGGTCATCGCGGCGAGGTCGGCCCCGCCCGCAGCGGCCAGCAGGGCGAGCGGATCGTGCCGGTAGGTGCGGGAGCGGTGCATGCCGTCGCGGATGGCGGCGGTCTTGCACATCCAGCCGAGATCGTCGATGCCGGTGCCGCGGCCGATCACCTCGACCGGTTCGCGGCGGGCCAGCGTGCCGATGATCACCGCGGCGGGCGTCGTGTTGCCGATGCCCATGTCTCCCGCGATGAGCAGGTCGGCGCCCGAGTCGACGAGGTCGTCGGCGATGGCCCGGCCGGCGGCCAGTGCCGCACGCGCGTCGGCCAGGCTCATCGCATCGGTCACCCGCAGGTCATCGCTGCCGCGACGCACCTTGTAGGTCGAGAGTTCGGGAGCGGTTTCGGCGTCGACGGACATGTCGACGACTCGCACCTGCGCGCCGCTGCGGGCCGCCAGCACATTGACCGCCGCACCGCCGGACGCGATGTTGGCGACCATCTGGGCGGTGACCTCCGGCGGATACGCCGAGACCCCGCCCTGCGCCACGCCGTGGTCGCCGGCAAACACGACGACGGCCGGCTGGGTGATTGCCCGCGGTGGGCATACGCCCTGGCACGCTGCGATCCACACGCCGATGTCCTCGAGACGGCCCAGTGCGCCCGCCGGCTTGGTCAGCGAGAGTTGCCGGGCGCGGGCGGCGTCGGCGACCGCCTCGTCCGGCGGGTCGATCGTCGCGAACACCTCCGCATCACGTCCCGCGATCTCACCCGCTCGTTCTGCCTCCGGTTGAGTACGCACCGTGGGGTGTTCCGCTGGTTGAGCACTCCGCGCGGTGGGGTGTTCCGCTGGTTGAGTACGCACCGTTTCCGCTGGTTGAGTGCGCACCGTTTCCGCTGGTTGAGTAGTCGGCGACGAAGGAGCCGACGTATCGAAACCAGCACTCCCTGCGACATCCACCCGCGAATCCGACTCCGCGGCAGGCAATTCCACGACTCGCCCGGCGACGACCAGCACGACCCGGTCGCATACCGCGGCGACTGCGCGATTCACCGCACCAAGCTCGTCCTGAAAGACCCGTCCGGCCGGCGTCGGCGGCACCAGCGACAGTCCGGCCTCCGGGCTGATCAGCACCAGATCGGCGTCGAAGTCGGCGATCGCATCACACAGCGCCGCCGTCTCCGCGGACAGATCGGTCGTACCCGACCACGCGTCGGTGGCGTCCAGCCGCGACGCGACCCAGTTACCGAGATCGTCCACCAGCGTCGGCGTGGCGGGCGCGGCCCGCAGTTCCGCTGCGAGGTCGGTGGTCTCGACGGTGGTGTGTCGGTCGTCGCGGCGTCGGCGATGGCGTTCGACCCGCGCTACCCACTCGGCATCGGAACTGGTCGACGGCCCGGTAGCGAGATAGCGGATCTCGGCAGCACCCTCCAGGAGCACCTCGCCGTATTCGGACTTACCCGACCGGACGCCGCCCAGCACCAGGGTGCGGGTACCCGATGGAGTCATCCGCTCAGATCTCGTCGCCCGGCGACACCTGCGGCTTCGGCGCCCGCATCATCCGGAGCTGCATGGCACGGGTGAAGGCGTACCAGCCGAGCCGGAAGCCACCATCGGTGGTGTCCGGGAACCGTTCGCGCACACGCTTATTGACGATGCGACCGAGGATCACGCCGTCGATCGCCATGAAGAGTACGAACACCAACAACACGAGGGTGGAGAACGCCGCGATCTGCGGCACGAACATCACCACGATCAGCACGATCGCGAACGGCATGAACAGGCCGGCGAAGTTGCGCCGGGAGTCGACGATGTCGCGGGTGAATCGTCGGGCCGGTCCCTTGTCGCGGGGCATCAGGTACTTTTCCTCGCCCGCCATCATGCGTTCGCGCTGCTCGACGCGTTGTGACCGCCGTTGCTCGGAGAGCTTGCGCTTCTCCTCCTTGCTCAGCGAGCTGCGCTGCTCCTTGCGGCGGGCGCGTGCCTCGGACCTCGTCGTCGGGGGCGGCGCCACCGGACCCCGGCGTCGGCCCTGCGCCTCCCGCCGACTCGGCGTCGGCCGGCCCTTGCCCGGCGTGTAGGCGCTGCCCTTGCGCCCGGTGCTCGACGTATCGGATTCGGTGGCGGCCTCGGCGTCCGCCGACGTGGAGTCGGCGGAGTCGTCACCGGACCGGTCGGCCGACTCGTTGTCGGACTTCCATGGCAGCTTCACAGCATCGAGCCTAAGTGATCGCCTCGCGGCGTCGAGCGTCCAGGTGGGCCCGATCGACCGACCGTCCGCGCCCTGCCGGATCGTGTCTGGCTCCCTATACTTTCGGCGCATGAGCGCACCGCAATCCTCCGGCACGGCATGCGCGTCCTGATCGCCCCCGACTCCTTCGGCGACACGCTGACCGCGGTCGCCGCCGCCGACGCGATCGCCCGCGGCTGGCTCGCCGCGCGCGCCTCGGACGTCGTGGTGCGTGCGCCGCAGTCCGACGGCGGGCCCGGATTCGTCGACGTGCTGGCGGCTCGATTCGGCGAGGTGATCGACGAGCAGGTGTCTGGGCCGCTCGGGGCCGGGGTGACCGCTCGCTGGCTGCTCGACGACCGGGACCCGGACCGGGCGAGCGCCTACATCGAATGTGCACAGGCGTGCGGGCTGAGCCTGCTCGGCGGGGTGCCGACACCGCGGACCGCACTGGCCGCCGACACCCGCGGAGTCGGGGAACTCCTCGACGCCGCGCTGCGGCGGGGCGTCGGCAGGGTCGTCGTCGGTCTGGGTGGCAGCGCCTCCTCGGACGGGGGCTACGGGATGATCGATGCGCTCGGTGGTGCGGTGACCGCCGCGGCCCGGTTCGCCGACATCGACGTCGTCGCCGCCACCGACGTCGACAACCCGCTGCTGGGCCGCGACGGTGCGGTCGCCGTGTTCGGCCCGCAGAAGGGCGCCGACACCGATGCGCTCGGTCGGCTCGAGGACCGCATGTCGCAGTGGGCCCGGGTGCTTGCCGGGATGGCCGGTGCCGACGTGTCCGGGCGGCCGGGTGCGGGCGCTGCCGGGGGACTCGGGGCCGCCCTCCTCGCGCTCGGCGGTCGTCGGGCATCGGGTGCGGAGCTGATCGCCGAGGCGACCGGCCGCGCCGCCGACGTCGCCTCCGCGGACCTGGTGATCACCGGGGAGGGCAAGCTGGACCAGCAGACACTGAGTGGCAAGGTCGTGGCCGCGGTGACCGCGGAGGCGGTCGACGCCGGTATTCCCGTAGTGGTTCTCGCCGGCCAGATCGCCCTGAGTCCCGCCGAGATCGCGTCCGCGGGCATCGTCGCGGCCTCCTCGATCGTCGACGAAGCCGGATCGGTGCAGGTGGCGATGAACGACGCCGGCAATCAGCTCGCACGGCTCGCCGAGCGGGTCGCGCGCGACTGGCACTAGCCGGCCGCCTGGCGCGCCCGGATCGGTGGTCGTGTCCGAGCAGGGTGGTGCGGCACCGGTCGCCTCGGATGGGAATACGCCCGCGGGCGGTACAGTTGAACGTGGGAGTCGTGGATACGACCAGTCGGTGATGCGACCGCCCGGTGGCACCGACTACGCGGCCGCAGCCGGCAGGGTTGCCCCGACGGCCGCACCGCACCCCACACAGACCACGCCCCGAGCGAACACCGAGGAGCATCGATGACCGTGCAGAACGAATCCGGTACCGACACCGCCACCACCGGCGTCCTTCTCACCGACGCTGCCGCGTCCAAGGCCAAGGCGCTGCTCGACCAGGAAGGCCGCGACGACCTGTCGTTGCGTATCGCCGTGCAGCCGGGTGGCTGCGCCGGCCTGCGCTATCAGCTGTTCTTCGACGACCGGAGCCTCGACGGCGACGTCACCGCCGACTTCGGCGGCGTCACCGTCGCGGTGGACCGGATGAGCGCCCCCTACGTGCAGGGCGCCACCATCGACTTCGTCGACACCATCGAGAAGCAGGGCTTCACCATCGATAACCCGAACGCCACCGGTAGCTGCGCCTGCGGCGACTCGTTCAACTGAGCGCACTGGCTGCACCTCGCCGTTCCCGGCGACACCCATAACTCACGCCGGCCGCATCCCGAACAGGGGTGCGGCCGGCGTTGTTGTGGGCGCTGTTGGGTAGCGTGACAAGCTGTTCACCGCCGGATTCTGTGCACCGCAGAATCTGTTCACCACTCATTCGGCAGAAGGGCTGACCCCGATAGTGGCCATCGTTGTGTGCGGGTCGATCGCGACCGACCATCTCATGAAGTTCCCGGGCAAATTCTCCGAGCAACTCCTCGGCGAGCATCTCGAACACCTCTCGCTCAGCTTTCTCGTCGAAGACCTGGTGGTCCGCCGCGGCGGCGTCGGCGGCAATATCGCGTATGCCCTCGGCGAACTGGGTGGTCGCCCGGTCCTGGTCGGGGCGGTCGGGGCCGACTTCGACGAATACCGGCGCTGGTTGGAAGCCCACGGGGTGGACTGCCGTGGTGTGCACGTGTCGGAGAGCCGGCACACCGCGCGCTTCATGTGCACCACCGACGAGACGATGGCGCAGCTCGCGACGTTCTACGCGGGCGCCATGAGCGAAGCTCGGGACATCGACCTGGGTGCGGTCGTCGACGAGCTCGGCCGGCCCGACCTGGTGCTCGTCGGCGCCGACGACCCGGCGGCGATGTTGCGGCACACCGACACGTGTCGGGAGCTGGGTATCCCGTTCGCCGCCGACCCGTCGCAGCAGCTCGCGCGGCTGGACGGGGAGCAGGCCCGCACCCTCATCGACGGCGCCGCCTACCTGTTCACCAACGCCTACGAGCTCGGCCTGCTGCGGCAGAAGACCGGGCTGTCCGACGCTCAGATCGGCGAGATGGTCGGGGTGCGGGTGACCACGCTCGGCGCCGACGGTGTCGAGGTCATCACCGGCGACGGCGCCCGTGTCCACGTCGAGGTGGTACCGGAGACCGGGAAGGTCGACCCGACCGGCGTCGGCGACGGCTTCCGCGCCGGGTTCCTGTCCGCGCTCGGGGCCGGACTCGACTTCGAACGCGCGGCACAGCTCGGGTCGATGGTGGCTGTGCTCGTCCTCGAGACCGAGTCCACCCAGGAATGGGCGTGGGACGCCGCATCGGCGGTCGAGCGGATCGCCGGCGCGTACGGTCGGGCCGCCGCCGACGAGATCGCGGCGACGCTGCGCGCCTGATCGGCCTCGGCAGTCGGTTTCGATACGCTGCTCGTTCCTCGCAGCTACTCAACCGGCGGAGATGGGCTATCGGCCGGCGGACACGGGGGCTACTCGGCCGGCGGGCACGGGTGCGCTCGTCTCCCGGTGGTTGAGTAGCGAGGAGCGCAGCGAGTCGCGTATCGAAACCTCCGGGACGTGGACGGGTGCTGGTTTCGATACGCTGCTCGTTCCTGGCGGCTACTCAACCGGCGGGTTGGGCCGCGGTTTCGATACGCCGCTCGTTCCTCGCGGCTACTCGGCCGGCGGAGACGGGCTACTCAACCAGCGGACGGTGCGGACCGCACAGTGAACCGAGTTAGACGCGGACCGGGTAGGTGTGGTCGGTGATGTGCGGAACGATGGTCTTCTCCACGAAGATCGCGTGCCACACCATGAACATCAGCAGCGTCCACAGCCGGCGGCTGTGATCGACGGTGCCCTGACGGTGCTCTTCCAGCATCTGCAGCACCACGGGCTTGTTCAGCCACTCGTCGGTCTGCGACTTCTCGATGATCTCACACGCCCAGTCGTACATCTCGCCGCCACGGAGCCAGTGCCGGATCGGCACCGGGAAGCCCAGCTTCTTTCGGTGCAGCACGTGTGCGGGCACGATCTGTTCCAGTGCCTTGCGGAGTGCGTACTTGGTGGTGCCGTGGGAGATCTTCTCGTCGAAGGGCAATTGCTCGGCGACCTTGAACACCTCGGGGTCGAGGAACGGGACGCGTAGCTCGAGCGAATTGGCCATCGTCATCTTGTCCGCTTTGACCAGGATGTCGCCGCGCAGCCAGGTGAACAGATCGATGTGCTGCATCCGGGCCACCGGATCCCAGCCCTCGCTGCGCGCATAGATCGGCCCGGTGACGTCGACATGGGTCCACTCCGGCCGGTAGTCGCGCAGCACGGCACGCAGCCGCTCGTCGTCGAAGCTGCGCGCGTTGCCGTAGTAGCGCTCCTCCAGCGTCAGCGACCCACGGTGCAGCAAGCTCTTGCCGCGCGTCCCCTCCGGGATGCGCTCCGATGCCCGGCCGGCGATCCGGCGTAGCGCCCGCGGCATCTTGTCGAACGCCGACAGCGACAGCGGCTCCTTGTAGATCGTGTAGCCGCCGAACAATTCGTCCGCGCCCTCGCCGGACAGCACGACCTTCACGTGCTTGCGGGCTTCCTTGGCGACGAAGTACAGCGGCACCAGCGCCGGGTCGGCGACCGGATCGTCGAGATACCAGACGATTTCCGGAATCGAGTCGATGAACTCGCGCTCGCTGACCACCTTCACGACGTGCCGCGCGCCGATGGCCTCCGCCGACTCGACCGCGACGTCGACCTCGGAGTATCCGTCGCGTTCGAAGCCGGTGGTGAACGTGATCAGGTCGGGGTTGTGCCGGATCGCCAGCGCCGCGATGGCCGTCGAGTCGATACCGCCGGACAGGAACGAGCCGACGGTGACGTCGGCACGCATGTGCTTGGCCACCGAGTCGGCCAGGACGTCGGCGATCTCGTCGTACCGCTGCTGCCGGGTCGCATCGGTGAACGGGCGAACCCGGAACTGCGGATTGAAGTAGCGCGTCGCCGATGGCGGTTGGCCCGGGCGGACCGTCGCGTGGCTACCGGACTCGAGCCGGCGAATGGCCTTGTTGAGCGATTCCGGCTCCGGCACATACTGCAACTCGACGTAGTGCTCGAGCGCACGCGGGTCCAGCTCGTCGGAGAGGCCGACCCGGTCGATCAGCTCCAGCAGGCTCTTCTTCTCGCTGCCGAAGAGGGTGCCGCCCGGGCCGGTCGCGATATACAGCGGCTTGATGCCGAACGGGTCCCGGGCCAGGAACAGGCTGCGCTGCTCGGTGTCCCAGATCGCGAACGCGAACATGCCGCGCAGTCGGGTGACGGCGTCGGGACCCCAGTAGTGGAAGGCGGCGACGATCGCCTCGCCGTCACCTTCGGTGTGGAACCGGGCCTGCTCTTCGCGGGCCAACCGGTCGCGGATCTCCAGGTAGTTGTAGATCTCGCCGTTGAACACCAGCGCATACCGCTCCGGGTTCTCCGGTGGTCCCCAGCGCAACGGCTGGTGCGAGTGTTCGATGTCGATGATCGACAGCCGGTTGAAGCCGAGCACGATGTCGGCGTCGTGCCAGGTTCCCGGCTCGTCGGGGCCGCGGTGACGCATGCAGTGCGCGGCGTCGGCGACGCGGTCGACGGCATCGTCCGCCGTGCCGTCCGAGGTCAGCAGACCGAGCAAACCACACACTGAAATTCCGCCTCTTTCGCAGTTCGTCGGGGAGTGCGGTCGACATCGACCGCCTCGAGAGAGTATGCCCCAGACCCCCGACAACAAGCAGATCGCCAGGTCAGAGACGCGTTCTTCGGCGTGGGTCGGACCGGTGGGGCGGCCGCGACACCCCGGCGGACCACGGAGGTAAACCCCGATCACGATCGGATCGCCGTGTTGGTCTACGCTGCGTAGTACTAGGTGCGAGAATTGCCTTGCGGCCCTCGCCGGCGGGGGTCGGCGACGGTGCGGCCAACACGGGTAATCCGGCGCGCCGATGCAGGTCAGGTGGCATGCGACTGCGTTCGGCACTTCGCCGGGGCGAGCGAGCAGGAAGGCGTGAAATTGGCACACGGGACACGGCCCCGAACCCGGAGTGTTTCCTCGGCGTCGCGGACGGTGAAGCGGGTCGGCCTCGTCGCGCTGCTCGGCGTCGGCGCGCTGCTGCTGTCGGGCTGTGACGCTCGGACCGCGATGCGCTTCGGATGGCCCGCGGGTGTCACTCCGGAGGCCACCGACATGGGTGATCTGTGGAGCTGGTCGGTCATCGCCGCTCTGGTGATGGGCCTGATCGTGTGGGTGCTGATCTTCTGGGCCATCACGTTCCACCGCAACAAGCCGGGTCAGCAGGACGAGTTCCCGCGGCAGACCGCGTACAACGTGCCGCTCGAGTTGACCTACACCGCGGTTCCGTTCGTCATCATCGCGGTGCTCTTCTACTTCACGATCATCGTGCAGAACAAGGTCGAGGCGAAGACCGACAATCCCGCCGTCGTCGCCGACATCACCGCCTTCCAGTGGAACTGGAAGTTCGGTTACAACAAGGTGGTACTCGGCGACGGAACCGTCTACGACGGTTTCGAGCGCAACGGCAGCCCGTTCGAGCTCCAGCGGGAGGAGACCCGCGAGGAGAACGGTGAGAAAGAGGTCGTACCCGGACCGGCGGGCGGTCGCGACGACGACATCCGTAATTACCTGAAGTTCGACCGTATCGAGACGGTCGGCAGCTCCACCGAGGTGCCGGTTCTGGTGCTCCCGACCGACCGGCGGATCGAGTTCAACCTGGCCGCCGCGGACGTCGTCCACTCGTTCTGGGTGCCGGAGTTCCTGTTCAAGCGCGACGTCATGCCGTTCCCCAAGCAGAACCACACCGACCCGATCTTCCAGGTGTCGAAGATCGAACGGACCGGTGCCTTCGTCGGCCGCTGCGCGGAGATGTGCGGCACCTATCACTCGATGATGAACTTCGAGGTGCGAGCGGTCAGCCCGGACAAGTTCGACTCGTACATCCGGTACCGGCAGGCCAACCCGCAGGCGACCAATGCGCAGGCGCTGCAGGCTATCTGCGAGGTGCCGCAGTCGGTCACCACGGTTCCGTTCGACACCCGCCGGGCCACCAACGGCTCGGTCGGCGCCACCGGTAACCCGAGCGACACATCGCTGCCCAACTGCCAGGTCTGGAACGGAGCCCGCCAGTGAAAGTCGAAGCCCGCATCTTCGAGCTACTCACCGCGTTCTTCTTCATCGCGGCGATCATCTACACCATCTGCACGGCGCTCGCGAGTAAGGGCGTTGAGTGGGTCGGCGTCACCGCGATGTTCTTCACCGGTGGCCTGACCCTCATCTCGGGTACCTACTTCCGGTTCGTCGCCCGCCGCGTCGAGATCCGGCCCGAGGACTACGAGGACGCCGAGATCGAGGACGGCGCGGGCGAACTCGGCTTCTTCAGCCCGAGCTCCTGGTGGCCGATCGTGATCGCCGGCTGTGCGGCACTGTTTGCTGTGAGCTTCGCATCCGGCAACTTCTGGCTCAGCATCTTCGCCGCCGCCTGCATCCTGGGCAGCGCGGCCGGCCTGGTCTTCGAGTACCACGTCGGCCCCGAAAAGCACTGAGCGCCTTCAGCTGACAGACCTGTCGGGGGCTGCGCGACAGGCGTGCTCACCGCGGGTAGCGGGGCGTGAACACCGCAAGCGTGCGATAGGCAACGCGGAACCGGGCGTGCCGATAGGCTTCGCCGACCTCACCGTCGTGCGCGATGGTGATCGGCTTGTCGACGGCGGTGAACGCGAACTCTGGCACCTGCATCTCGTGGTACAGGTGTGAACGCTCCAGTCGCCCGGTGGCAAGGGCGATCAGGATACGGGTCGTGGCCCACCGGTGGCTGGTCTCCAGGAGGCGCACGTCGAGCAGTCCGTCGTCGAGACGCAGCCGCTGGCCGGGGGCGAACCCGGACGGCCGATACATCCCGTTGCCGAGTAGGAACAACGTCGTCTCGACGACCTTGCCGTCCATCTCGATCGGGATCTGCGGTGCCCGGCGCAACACCCGCAACAGCGCGTATGCGGTGGCCAGTGGCCGGCTGATCCGACGCTGGAGCAGCACCCGCCAGCGCACGAACATCGGGTAGGCGCCGATGCTGGCCGTGTTCAGAATGAGCTGTTCGTCGTTGAGCCATACCACATCGACGAGCACGCCGCGGCCGGCGCGGATCGCCTCGATCGTGTGCGAGGTGCGGCCACAGCCGATGTCGCGCGCGAAGTGATTGAAGGTACCGGCCGGGAACACGGCGAGCGGCACATCGGCCGCCAGGGCCGCCGCAGCGGCGGTGGCGACCGTCCCGTCGCCGCCCGCGACGCCGAGTACCTGCGCTCGCCCGGCGGCATCGCGCATGACTTCGGGCACGTCGTCGCCGGTGTCGAGTTCCACGATCTCGGTGGCCGGCAATCGTCGTCGAACCTCCTCAAGCACTCGCCGGCCGGTGCCGTCACCGGAGCTGGGATTGACCACGAGCACGACGCCGTCGCCGTCCGGCCGCGGCGCAGCCGGAGCGGCGGTCGGAGCCGGGATCGAGATACTGGGCGCGGTGATCGGCGGCACCAGTCGGGCGCCCACGGTTGCGATCGCCGCTCCGATACCCAGACCGATGATGACGTCGCCGGGGTAGTGGGCGCCGGTCGCGACCCGGGAGAGCCCGACCAGCCCGGCGAGACCCGCGATCACCAGCCCGGCGGGCGGACACTCGGCCGCGACGCCGACCGCGAACGCCGCCGCGCTCGCCGAGTGGCCCGACGGCAACGAATTCGACGTCGGCTGGGCGGGTGTGCGGCGCGGGTAGGGAACGACACTGAACACCGGGCGCGGTCGCCGTCGCACCCGTTTCGCGATCTGATTGGTGAAGAGACTGGTCACCGCCAGCGACACCATTCCGCGCGCGGCGCCGCGCTGCATCGCCGGCCGCCCGGTCAGCGACAGGCCGCCGGCGATCGCCATCCACAGCTTCGAATGGTCGGCCGCACGGCTGATGGCCGGCATCGTCGCATCCAGGAGCGGGCTGGGGGAGCGGGCGATCGTGTCGTAGATCTCGGCGTCCAGGGTGCCGAGACCGGCGGTAATCTGACGCAGGCCGGACGGGCGCAGGTGCGGATGCAACACCGAAGAGCTAACGCGCAGATGACGATTCATGTCCCTACAGTGACATACCCGCGCTCCGGACGGGTCGGAGCACGGGTATGTCGGACGAAGATCGCCTGCGGTCAGTCGAGCGGATTGCCGCCCTTGGCCTGCAGCGCCTGCAACGCTTCCTTCTCGTCCATCTCCAGTTCGTGGACGACGTCGGCGTTGCTCTGCTGCTCCTCCGGTGGATCGGCGGTCAGGATCGAGCCGGTACCGGGTGCACCGGCCGAGCCGAGCTTGTTCATCCGCTTCGGGATCGCCGCACCCTCGTAGGGGAGCGGGATCGGGTGACCGTGATCGTCGACCGGTCCCAGCGGCTGGTGCAGTTCGATGTACTCGCCCTGTGGCAGCCGCTTGATGATGCCGGTCTCGATGCCGTGCTCAAGCACCGCACGGTCGCTGCGCTGCAACGAGATCGCCCAACGGTAGGCGATGAAGTATGCCAGCGCCGGTACGACGATCAGACCGATTCGGCCCATCCAGGTCGTCGCGTTCAGGGATACGTGGAACTTGAGCGCAATGATGTCGTTCATACAGGACAGCGTCAGGATGATGTAGAACGACAGCGCCATCGCACCGATGCCGGTACGCACCGGAGTGTCCCGCGGTCGCTGCAGCAGATTGTGGTGCGCATCATCGCCGGTCAGTTTCTTCTCGATCCACGGATACGAGAACATCAGGCCGAACATGATCGTGATCGCGACGACCACCCAGAAGATGGCGGGAATCGTGTAGTTGCCCAGATACAACTCCCACGCGGGCATTAATCGTGCGAAACCGTCCGTCCACATCATGTAGATATCCGGCTGGGAGCCGGCCGACACGTGCGCCGGGTTATACGGGCCGAGCACCCAGATCGGGTTGATCTGGAAGATGCCCGCCATGATCGCGAGGACACCGGTCGTGAAGGCGAACATAGCGCCGCCCTTGGCGGCGAACACCGGCATGATGCGGACGCCGACGACGTTCTTCTCGGTGCGGCCGGGGCCGGGGAACTGGGTGTGTTTCTGATACCAGACCAGCGCCAGGTGGGCCCCGATGAGCGCCAGGATGATGCCCGGGAACAGCAGGATGTGCAGCACGTACAGGCGGGGGATGATGATGTCGCCGGGGAACATGCCGCCGAACAGCGCCCAGTGAATCCAGGTACCCACCAACGGGATACCGAGCACGATGCCGCTCATCGCGGCGCGGACGCCGGTGCCGGAAAGCAGGTCGTCGGGCAGCGAGTAGCCGAAGAAGCCCTCGAACATCGCCAGCACCAGCAGCAGGCAGCCGATGATCCAGTTCGCCTCGCGCGGCCGCCGGAATGCGCCGGTGAAGAAGATCCGGCACATGTGCAGGATGATCGACGCGGCGAACAGCAGCGCCGCCCAGTGGTGGATCTGCCGGACGAACAGACCGCCGCGCACCTCGAACGAGATGTCCAGCGTCGTCTCGTAGGCGCGGGTCATCATCACGCCGTTGAGCGGCTGGTACGAGCCCTCGTAGATGACTTCCGACATCGACGGGTCGAAGAACAGGGTCAGGTAGACGCCCGAGATCAGCAGCACGATGAAGCTGTACAGCGCGACCTCACCCAGCATGAACGACCAGTGGCTGGGGAACACCTTGTTGAGCTGCCGGCGCAGTCCCGCGGCCAGGTGATACCGGGAATCGATCTCTTCGGCCTGCGCGCCGAGACGGTCGGTCATGCTCATGACTTACGCTCCCAGAATGCGGGTCCCACGGGTTCGATGAAATCGCCCGCGGCGACCATGTACCCCTGATTGTTCACCGTGATCGGCAACTGCGCGAGAGCTCGCGCGGCGGGCCCGAACACCGGTTTCGCGAATTCGAGCGCGTCGAACTGCGACTGGTGGCACGGGCACAGGATGCGGTTGGTCCGCTGCTCGTACAGCGATGTCGGGCAGCCGAGGTGGCTGCACACCTTGGTGTAGGCGTAGTACTCGCCGTAGTTGAAGCTCTCCTGGCCCTTGCGCTTGACGACGCGGGTGGCGTCCTCGGGCCGCAGCCGGATGAGCATCACCGGGTTGCTGACGTAACGCAGCCCCTCGATGAGCTTGTGCCGCGACTCCTCGGTCTCGCCGTAGCCGTCGGACATCCGCCACGGGAAGACGGTCTCCATCGCGCCGGCATCCAGGTCTTCCGGACGCACCAGCGCCACCTGTAGCGGATTGCCGGTGTCGCGGCGCAGGAACACCGTCTCGTTCGGATCGGACTTCGGGTTGTAGATCGGCGACCAGTGCGTGTGCCACAGCGGCGAATCGCCGCGCTTGGCCCACGGATTCTTGATGAAACCGCCAAGCCCGGCGACCAGGCCGGTCACCGTCAGCGCACCGAGCGCGAAGACGCCGGAACCGAGCAGCATCTTGCGCCGGCCGAGGGTGGTGCTGGTGCCCGCGTCCTTGAGTTCGGCGACGATGGTCTTCTTGTCGACGTTCTCCGAGCCGGGACCGTCGTGCCGATCCTGCACCGAAATCTCGGCGGGGATGAACTTCTTCGTGATCAGCACCAGTGCGATGCCGACGGCCAAGATGGAGAAGCCGAAGGTAATACCGAGCAGCGGTGTGTTCAGCGTGTACAGCCAGTAGTTCGCCTGGCCGGGGAGAGTGAACTCCCAGTGGTTGAACAGGAAGACCACGAGGCACGCGAGCGCGGAGACACCGGCAGCGGTGAACCACATGGCGACCTGTCGGGCGGCGCGCTTCTCCGCCCGGGTGCCCGGAACGGGCCACCGGTTGGAGCGGTGGATGATCTCGACGCCGTCGAGGTTGGTTCCGTAGGTGACCAGTTCCTGGTCGCTCAACGTCTCCAGTTCGTGGTCGGACGGCACATTCCGGCCGTGGGCGTTGCTGCCCTTTCCGGCGTTGTCGTCCTTGTTGTTGTCGCCGCTCATGCTCGCGATCCCATCCACATCGCGCCGGCTACCACCGCCACGACCCCGACAAACCACATCACCATGCCCTCACTGACCGGGCCGAAACCGCCCAGGCCAAAGCCACCCGACGGTTGCGCTTCGGTGGCGTACTTGATGAAGCCGATGATGTCCTTCTTGTCCTCCAGGCTGAGCTGCCGGTTGGAGAACCTCGGCATGTTCTGCGGACCGGTCAGCATCGCGGTGTAGAGCTGCTGCTCCTTGACGTCGTGCAGCGGGGGAGCGAACTTACCTGACGACAGAGCTCCGCCCCTGCCGGTGAAGTTGTGACACGACGCGCAGTTCAGACGGAACAACTCACCGCCGCGACCCAGGTTCTCGCCGCGCAACGATTCCTGAGCGAGCACCGGGATCTCGACCTTCCGGCCGTCGGCCTCGGTAATCGTCTGCGTCTTCGGCGAACCGTCCGGGTTGCGTTCGACGAGCACGCCCGGGCCACCGCCCATCGACTGCACGTACGCGCCCAGCTGATCGATCTGCGTGGTGGTGAACTTGGCCGGCTTGCGCTGTGCCTGCGCCTCGCCGCGGGCGGCGGGCATACGGCCGGTGGAGACCTGGAAGTACACGGCGGCGTCGCCCACACCGATCAGCGACGGACCCCGGTCGGGCACACCCTGGAGGTTCGCGCCGTGGCAGGTGATGCAGGACGTCTCGTACAGCTTCTTGCCGTCGGCGATCAGCGCGGCGCTGTTGGAATCGGCGACCGCGACCTGTGGTTTCGGGCTCAGCAGCGAGGTGACGACGCCGGCGAGCATCAGGCCGGCCAGCAACAACAGGGCGCCGCTGGCTCGGCGGCGCAGCTTGCGCCGTGCCTTGGCCTTGCGGGCGGCGCCGGCCGGACGACCGGGCGTCCGCGCGGGGTCTGCCGGCTCGGCTGCCTCGTCGCTCTCCGGCGATCTCGGTGGAGATGAACTCATCGGTGTCTCTCTACTCAACTCAGCGGACGGACTGTGCTGCGATCTTGGGGCTGTAGGTCGGTGGGGCTGGGGTTTGCTGCGGCTGGACGCCGGTGGGTGGCCCCGCCGGTTATCGGATGAAGTAGATCGTGACGAACAGTGCAATCCACACGATGTCGACGAAGTGCCAGTAATACGACACGACGATCGCCGCCGTGGCCTGTGCCGGGGTGAACTTCGACAGTTTGGTGCGGATCAGCAGGAACACGAACGCCACCAAGCCGCCGATCACGTGGAGACCGTGGAATCCGGTCGCCATGTAAAAGGCCGAGCCGTAGGCGCTGGACGAGAGGGTGGTGCCCTCCTCGACCAGGCTGAAGTACTCGTAGCCCTGACCGACGACGAAGAACGCGCCCATCAAGAACGTGATGACGTACCAACGGCGGAGCCCGAATACGTCACCCCGCTCGGCGGCGAACACACCCATCTGGCACGTCACCGACGACAGGATGAGGACCGTGGTCACCGGGATCGCCAACGCCAGGTTGAGGTGGGTCGGCGGCGGTGGCCAGCCCACCTCGGAGTTGGCGCGTGCGACGAAGTACATGGCGAACAGTCCGGCGAAGAACATGAGCTCGCTGGACAGCCAGACGATCGTGCCGACGCTCACCATGTTGGGTCGGTTCAGCGAGTGCACGCGCGCGGTGATCGCCGATCCCGAAGTACCTACAGCGCTAGTCACATGTGAAGTATGACGGTTCGTAGTACGCGCTGACCACTGGGGTCCGATATTCGCCGGAACTATTTCTCCCGGCGCTGGTGAGCCCCGGTACGGCGGCGTCGTCGGCGTGTCCGCCGCGGCGTGGTTGGCTGGTGGACATGAGCCGCGAATCCGACGCCGACCCCGCCGCCGGCACCCGCCGCGACCTCAACGGACGCCCGATTCGGCCCACCCGCACCGAGCGGTTGCGGATGTTGCTGTCGCGACGGCGCGACGAGCCGGGACCGTCCGTAGGCGATCCGCGCCTGGCGGTGGTGGCCGAAAGCTACGACGACGCCGTCGCGGGCTCGGCGGTGCTCGACACCGCGGAGTGGCGGCCGGAGGCTCAGACCGTGCTGCGGCACCACCTCGTGCTGCCGCCGCGGGCGATCGAGCCGGCAACCGCGACCGCCGCACTCGACGAGTACGTGCTCGACACCGACGGTGTCGTCGCGGCAGCGTCGACCGCCGGTGTCACGCCGGTCGCGTTCGCCCGGGTGCAACTGGTCGACGCCCTGCATCTTGCCCAGGAGCGGTCGCGAATGGCAGGCCTCGCCGCCCGGCACGGCGGCACGGTCACCGGTTGGCAACTCTTGCAACTTCCCGCAGACCTCTGACGCCGACCGTGGGCGTGCCGGCTCGGGGGGTTCGCCGAGCGCGGGCAGCGCGCCGACGCCCACTAATGTTCATGGCGTGAGCAGCGCGCAGACCTACACCTGGCCGCAGATCCTCGGCCGCGTCACCGACGGCGTCGACCTGACCGTCGAGGAGGCGGCGTGGGCGATGAACGAGATCATGACCGACGGCGCGACCGGTGCCCAGATCGCCGCCTTCGGTGTCGGCGTCAAGATGAAGGGCGCGGCTCCCGCGGAACTCCGTGGCCTGGCCGCGTCGATGCTCGACCACGCCACACTGGTCGAGGTTCGCAGGCCGGCGATCGACGTGGTCGGCACCGGGGGCGACCGCTCCCACACGGTGAACATCTCGACGATGACGTCGATCGTCATCGCGGCCGCGGGGATCGCGGTGGTCAAGCACGGTAACCGGGCGGCCTCGTCGAAGAGCGGCGGCGCGGACGTGCTGGAGGCGCTCGGGGTTGCCATTGGACTCGGGCCCACCGAGGTGGCGCGGTGCGTCGACGAGCTGGGTATCGGCTTCTGCTTCGCGCCGGTGTTCCATCCGGCGTTTCGGTTCACCGGTCCGCCGCGCAAGGAGATCGGCATCCCGACGGTCTTCAATGTGCTCGGGCCGCTGACCAATCCGGCGCGACCGCGCGCCGGGCTGATCGGCTGCGCCTTCGCCGATCTGGCGCCGGTGCTGGCGCAGGCGTTCGCCGACCGTGATGCGTCGGTGCTGGTGGTCCGCGGCGACGACGGACTCGACGAGATCACGACGACGTCGACCACCACCGTGTGGCAGGTGATCGACGGCACCGTGACGCGGCTGAGCCTCGATCCCCGCGATCTCGGCATCGACTACGTGCAGCTCTCGGAGTTGCAGGGTGGCGATGCGCAGGCCAATGCGGTCATCGCCCGCGACCTCCTGGCCGGCCGGGCCGGTCCGGTCCGGGACGCGGTGCTGCTGAATGCGGCCGGGGCGATCGTCGCGGCCGAGCAGACCGCGCCGTTCGCCGACAGCGCCGCGTTGACCGAGGCGATGCGTGCAGCGATGGCGCGCACGGCCGATGCCGTCGACTCCGGTGCCGCGGCGACCCTGCTGGACCGGTGGGTCGCGCTCAGCGGCGAACTCGCCCCACGCGACTGACGGCCAGCGTGTGACCGACGCCGGTCACGGTCACTCCTCGCCGATGGAGAATCCGCCCTCCACGTCCGACTGCGAGTAGCTGCGGAACGCGATGTGCGTCGCGCTGCGGTTGACACCGGGGAGTCGGTTGATCCGGCCGGTGACCACGTCGGCGATCTCTTCGTGATCGCGCACCCGGACCTTCGCGATCAGATCGACGTCGCCCGCGCACGAATACACCTCGGTCACGCCGGGAATGTCGGCGACCGCCTGCGCGGTCTCCGGGATCCGGTGAACGTCGGCGTGGATCAGGACGATGGCGGTGATCATGGCTGTCACCCTAGTCCGCTCGACCCGCGCCCCGGCCGACTGCCGCGGCTCGCGCCGCCGCGAACGCGGGCGTCATCCCGCCACCTTCGAACGACCGGGCGGTCGGGTGGCGCTCGGCCGGGAGCGGCGTGCCGGACGCGGCGTCTCGCGGGCCGCCCGCGCCGTCGCCGACCAGGACAACCACCTCTCCGCCGACGCCGCGGGAAGTGCGAACGGCTCGCTGCAGGCCACCAGCCGCGACCCCGGTTCGGTGACCCACCGGTACAACAGACCCGCCTCCTCGGCGGGCGCCCCGAGCAGCGGGCCGGTGCCCGGCAGCACCGTTTCCGCAGCGGCAATGAGCGTGTGCACCACCGGCATCGGGGCAACACCCCGCCGCGCCACACCCGCCGACGCCAGGCGGCCGTACCGGATCACGACCAGTTCCCACCCACCTCCGCCGTCCGGGCGCGCCACCACCAATTCGGCGATCCGGCACAGCGCCGACAGCCGCTGACAGCGGGCCAAGACGTCGACCGTCGCCGCCACCCGGTCCCGGTGCCGGGCGGCCGACTCGAACATGTGGCGGTGCACGAAATGTTCGAGCCGTGCGGTCAGGTGATGCAGTGCGTCGTCGTCGCCACCGGTCATCAGCCGGAGCGCCACACCGACCCCCGGAAGGTAGTCGGCCAACGTCTGCGGCCGGGACGTCGCCGCGGCGCACCCACCGATCCGCGGACCCCCGTCGTCGGGGGTGCGACACCAGTGATGAGCGGTCGCCGCGCCGATCCTGGTGGTGCAGGTCCGCAAGCCGGCCGCCGAGGAGATCATGTCCGCGATCGCGGCCGCGGTCGTGCGATGACCGATCGGACCGACCGCGTCGTCGGTCGGCGTCCTCGCGACCTTGAGTCGGGGAAATCGCTCCTGCGACAACGCGATCCACCAGCCCCGGTGCGGCTGGGTGGATCGTCGGTTGTAGGCGGGGCAGTGCGCGCCGATCAGTCGCAGTTCGCGTACGGCCGCCTCCACCGCGTGCGCGCACTCGACGTGGTCGATGCGGGACGCCAGCATCACCATCTCGCGCATGCGGCGCCGTGGGTCCGAACCGGTGAAATAGGAGAGCACCCGCCGGCGCAGGTCGCCGGCCGTGCCCACGTACAGCACCTCATCGTCCGGGCCGCGAAACAGATAAACCCCGGGACGATGTGGAACCTGTTCGGCGAGATGACGTTTCGCCCGTAGCCGGTTACCCGGACGCGTCTGGTAGGCGGTCAGGTCACCGCAGGTGCGCACCCCCTGGTTGCCGACGCGCTCGATCAGGTGATGGAGCACCTCGACGGTGGCGCGCGCGTCGTCCAGCGCGCGGTGGGTCGGCCGCACCGACACCCCGAAGTGCTCCGCGAGCGCCGACAGCCGGACAGTCGGAGCCTCGTCGCGAGACAGGATGCGACGCGCCAGTTGGACGGTGCACAGGCTGGTGGCGAACGGCCACTCCAGGTGCAGTCGGGCCGCGTTCTGTCGCAGGAAACCCATGTCGAATCGCGCGTTGTGTGCGACGAGCAGTGAGCCGCGGGCAAACTCGACGAACGCGGGCAGCACCTCGGCGATCCCGGGGGCGTCGTAGACCATCGCCTGGGTGATGCCGGTCAGCGCGACGATCTGCGGGGGTATCCGGCGCCCCGGGTCGACCAGGGTGGCGAACTCGCCGATGACCTCACCACCCCGGATCTTGACCGCGCCGATCTCGGTGATGCGGTCTTTCGTGGCACTCCCGCCGGTGGTCTCGAGGTCGACAACGACGAGTGTGGTGTCGAACAGCGCGCGGTCGGTGAAGGCGTCCGCTCCCATACGCCCGGCGCCCGAAACGTCCGGCCCGGCGCTGTCCTCGGTATCCCAGCGGGCGGAGGTGCGGTCGAGGTCGGCGAAGGAGAGCTGGACCGGTGGGTCGGAATCGAGCGGCAACACCATGCCGCGAACACTAGTTCGATGCAACGACAGGGTCGGCTGTGACCGGTGTGACGTGTGGGAATACGGTCTTGTCGGTGGTGCTCTCTAGGGTCCACGACCAAGGGATGACGCACTGTCCCGGGCCGATTCGCCGGCGGTGGTTCCGCGGCGGATCTGCCCACCGGACTCGCCGCGACACCCCGAGGCACCCAAGTGAGATGGAGATCACACTATGTACGTCGACTGCAACAGCTGCCCCGGCCGTCGCACGGCTTGCGACGGATGCATGATGAACCTCTTGTTCCCCGCCCCGATCAGCGCAAACGTAGATAACGACCCGGTCTCGGCGGCGACGCCGATCCCGTCTCCGGCGGAGCGGGAGATCCGTGCCGCGGTGGACGTTCTCCGCGCCGCTGCAATGGTGTCCAGCGTCACTGCACGATCTGCAATTGATGACATTACCGCAGGTAAAGCGGCAAATCTGGGCGACGGTCGACATGTCCTGCGGGCCGGTTGACCGATGCGTCGGCGTTGCCTGTCAGTCCCTTAGTGGACAGACCCGTACCCGGTTTCGTAACCTTTCCGAGACCTTTACGGAGCGTCCCGCTTCACCAAGAAGTGGTCCGCATCGGTCACCGCTCAATCGCCCACGCGGGCGAACCGGGGAACCACTTCTTTCGGAGCGATCCGAATCGGGGTGAATCGCACGTCGGCACGGTGTGCCGACGTGCGTAGGGCCACTTCTTCCGGCCCGAATCCGACAGCTAACCCGGTCGGCGGTCGAGGGAGAAATAAAAGGAGTACCCGTTTCCGTGGCCAAACATCGTTTGGAACAGCCGAACCGCGGCGCATCGGTCGCCAAGAAGGCCGTGATCGCCGGATCGTTGACGGTCGGCTCGCTGGCTGTCGCCGCCGGTCCCGCCCTGGCCGCACCGGCCAAGGCCCCCAACGCCACCATCGAGATCCCGAATCTCGGCAAGATCACCGTGCCCGGTGTCAACCAGGACCAGATCCCCAAGCAGTTCAGCCCCAAGGGCCCGAAGGGTCTGCCCAACCTGCTGCAGCCGCAGCAGACCGCGGGTGAGAAGGTCGCGCGTGCCGCGGAGAGCCGCATCGGCTCGCCGTACTCGTACGGTGCCGCTGGCCCCAACGCTTTCGACTGCTCGGGTCTCGTTTACTGGTCGTACAAGCAGGCAGGCAAGACCGTGCCGCGCGACAGCTACGGACAGCTCGGCGGCGGCCGCCCGGTCAGCCTGGCCAACGTCCAGCCCGGCGACGTGATGATCTTCAACGGCGGCAGCCACGCCGGCCTCTACGTCGGCAACGGCCAGTTCGTCCACTCGTCGACCTACGGCGTCCCGGTCAAGCGTGACCCGGTGAAGGCGTGGAACGTCACCGCTATCCGTCGCTACTGAGTCCGTTTCGGACTCGGTACCGCGATCGCGGAACCGAAGAGTCAACGACAGCATCGGACGGGCGGATCACGCGGTAACGCGTGATCCGCCCGAACCGGTCCTACACCCCGGTTCGGCGCCCTACTGTGGGTGACCGGGCGGGAGTCGGGTCACCGACGCTCCCGAGGGGTGGGGATCACACGGGCGGCCCGACGGGCGGGTCGAGGAGAGAGTGACAACAGTGATAGCCGGATCGTCGGTCACGCGGGGACGTTCGACGCCGATCTCCCTTGCCGTGATGTCCGCGGCCATCGCCACCCTCATCTGCATGGTCACCGTGGTGACCGCCGGTTCCGGCACCGCCTACGCCGAACCCGCCCGCAGCGCCGATCAGTTGCTGGCCAGGTACAAGCAACTCAGCGCGGACGCCGAGAAGTCGGCCGAGGCCATGCACAACGCGCAGATCGAGTACGACAAGCAGCGCAAGATCGTCGCCGATGCCAAGCGCGCCGCGGGGGCCGCGCAGGTGTCTCTCGACGCCACTCAGAAGCGGGTCGACGAGTACCAGAAGAAGGTCGATACCCTCGTCCGGGCCAGCTACATGGGAGCCCGGGTCAACCGGCTCTACGCCGTGCTGGTCAGTGACTCGCCGCAGTCGCTGCTGGATCAGATGGCGGGGCTGGAATCGATCTCGCGGCGATCGGCGACCGACCTCAAGGCGCTCAAGCAAGCCAAGACGCGCACGGCGGCTGCCAAGCAGCAGGCCGAACAGACGGCGGCACAGGCCACCGAGGCGGTGTCGGCCGCCGAGCGTGTCCGCGGTGAACTGCAGACCAAGCAGGCCGATCTGCAACTGCAGGCGGTCCAGGTCCGGACGATCTACGAGTCGATGACCGGCCGCCAGCTCGCCGCGCTGCGCGGCCCGCGTTTCGACTTCGACCCGCGGGCGATCCCCCGCGGCACCGCGCCCGCGCTGGTCGCCGCGCAGGCGGCCCTGACCCGCATCGGCGACCCGTACGTGTGGGGTGCCACCGGTCCGAACTCCTTCGACTGCTCCGGCCTGATGGTCTGGGCCTTCAAGCAGGCAGGCAAGACGCTGCCGCGATCCAGCCAGGCGCAGCTGGCGTCCGGCCGGTCCGTCGATCGCACCGACCTCCAGCCGGGTGACCTCATCATCTATTACCCCGACGCCCACCACGTCGCTATGTATGTCGGCGACGGCTACGTCGTGCACGCGTCCACCTTCGGCGTGCCGGTGAAGGTGGTTCCGGTGGACGAGGCCGGCCCGTACAACGCCGCCCGGCGATACTGACGTTCACACGCGTGACCGTCGACGTCGATCGCTCCGTCCCGGCCGGCCGTTCCGCCCTCCCGCGCATCCGCCGCACCGCACGGCCGCGCGGCCGGCGCCACCTCGTCGCCGCGGTCTGCCTCGGCCTCGCGGGCATCCTGGCCGCCTGCTCGAACGCCGATCAGGCGGGCCCGGCGCCGTCCTCGTCGGCGACGACCTCGCGCAATCCGAATATCTACCTGCAACAGCGCGGCGAGGGCGTGCAACGCCTCCTTGACGAACTCGGTCGTACCCTGCGGGCCGGTGACGTCCGGGCGCTGGATGCGTTGATCGACCCGACCGCCGACCCGGCCTTCCGGTCCCGGCTCCACGTCGAGGCCGGCGCCCTCGCCGGCCGCAAACCTCCGCAGTCACCCGGCACGCGCCCCACCGCGACCCGCACCCCGCCCACCCTGCCGGCACCGACATCGGCGCCCCGCTCGGGTTCCGCACCGGCCGCGCCCCGCACACCGTCCCGCACCACCCGCGTCCCGACCGAGGCCGATCGCGGAAGCCCGTTGCGGTTCACCGAATTCCGCTATCAAGTGACGCCCACCGAGGAGGCCGACGCCCCGGTCCCCGCGGACATTCAGCAACGACTCGACGCCGCAGGCAGCTCCGACTCTTGGGTCGCACCCGTCGAACTCCGGTACGCCCTCGGCGGATCGTCGGTGCCCGGGGTCGACGAACCGGAGATCGCGGTGGGCGCGCAGCTGATCGTCGCCCGCTACGGCGACGAGTGGAAGATCGTCGGTTACCCGCCCGGCGCCGACACCGCGCCACCGGCCCAACTGTGGGATTTTCCCGGTGTCGCCGCGCGTGACGTGCCCACCGCCGGGGGAACCTCGACCGTCGTGTCCTACCCGGACACCGCGGCTACGGTCGTGCGGCTGAGCAGTCAGCTGCCCACCGCGGTCGCCGCGGTGAGCCGGTTCTGGGGCGACGGCTGGCCCCGCCGCGCGGTCCTGGTGGCCACCGCCGACCGAGCCGCATTCGACGGCCTCACCCGCAGCAGCGGCACCACGGCCAACGCCGCCGCCGCGTCGGTATTCGCCAACCTGAACACCGCGAGCGACACCGTCACCGGTCAGCGCATCGTCTTCGCACCCACCGTCGGCGACCTTCCCGCGCCGGCGCTGGCCGTCGTGCTGCGCCACGAACTGACGCACATCGCCGCGCGCACCGACACCGCGCCGACCGCACCGGTCTGGCTCACCGAAGGCGTCGCCGAATACGTCGGTCGCACAGGTACCTATGTCCGCTTCGCCGACGCCGCACCCGAACTCACCACGGCCGTTCGCGACGGCCGGCTCCCCACCGGCCTCCCCGCCGACAGCGATTTCGCGGTCGATGCATCGACATCGGCCGTCGCGTACCAATCGGCGTGGTCACTCGCGGCGTTCATCGCCGACCGCTACGGCGAGGACCGGCTGAAGAAGCTGTACGTACAGGCTGCCTCGGGGGATGCGGCCAAGACCGACCCCGCGATCCGCGCCGTACTCGGCACCGACCGCACGCGACTGCTCGACGAATGGCGACGCTGGCTGACCGAGCAGGTGCGGTGATGCGCCGAACTCTGTTGGTGACCAACGACTTTCCGCCCCGACCCGGCGGAATCCAGTCGTATCTGCAGAATCTCGTCGACCTGCTGCCGCCCGACGACGTGGTGGTGTACGCACCCCGCTGGCGGGGGACCAGCCACGACGACTTCGACGCCGCCGTGCCGTACACCGTGCACCGCCACCCGACCACGCTGATGCTGCCGACACCCCTGGTCGCCCGGCGCGCCGCCGGAATCGTGCGTGACGAGAATATTGACACCGTCTGGTTCGGGGCCGCCGCACCGCTCGCGGTACTCGCCCCGGCGATGCGCCGAGCCGGTGCGAGCCGGGTCATCGCCAGCACCCACGGGCACGAGGTCGGCTGGTCGATGCTGCCCGGTGCCCGCCAGGTCTTGCGGCACATCGGCACCCATACCGACGTGATCACCTTCGTCAGCCGTTACACCCGCGGCCGGTTCGCATCCGCCTTCGGGGCCCAGGCCGCACTGGAATATCTGCCGCCGGGCGTGGACACCTCCCGCTTCGCTCCGGATCCGCTCGCCCGCAACCGTCTTCGCGCGCGGCACGGACTCGGTGAGCGGCCAGTCATCCTGTGCCTATCCCGGCTGGTCCCGCGCAAGGGTCAGGACGTGCTGATCCGGGCCCTGCCCCTGATCCGGCGTGAGATCGCCGACGCGGCGCTGGTCATCGTCGGCGGCGGGCCCTACGCCGACGACCTGCACCGGCTGGCCGACCGCGAGAAGGTCGCCGAGCACGTGGTGTTCACCGGTTCGGTACCGGCCGACGAACTGGCCGCTTACCACAACGTCGCCGACGTCTTCGCGATGCCGTCGCGCACCCGCGGGGGCGGGCTGGACGTCGAAGGCCTGGGCATCGTCTACCTGGAGGCGTCGGCATCGGGTGTTCCGGTGGTGGCCGGAACGTCGGGTGGCGCACCGGAAACCGTGCGCGAGGGCATCACCGGCACCGTGGTGGATGGCACCGATGTCGCCGGAGTCGCACTCGCGATCATCGCGCTGCTGGCCGATCCGGCCACCGCCGCCGCCATGGGCCGCGCCGGTCGCGATATGACCGTGCGCGACTGGCAGTGGAAGACCATGGCGGCCCGGCTCGAACAACTGCTCTGAGCCCCGACGGGGCGTCGGGCTCCGCGAGCCGCTACTTGGTGTAGATCGCGTCGATGTCGTCGGAGAACTTGTCCACCACGACATTCCGCTTCACCTTCAGCGTGGGCGTCATCTCGCCACTCTCCTCGCTGAAGTCTGTTGGCAGGATGCGGAACTTCTTGATCGCCTCGGCGTGCGACACCGTCTTGTTGGCCTCGTCGATCGCGCCCTGGATCTCGGCGCGCAGGTCCGCGTCGTCGACCAGGTCAGCGACCGTCGCGTCGGCCGGCTTGCCGTTGCGTTCCTTCCACGCCGGGAACGCCTCCGGATCAACGGTGATCAATGCGGCGATGAACGGCTTCTGGTCGCCGACCACCATCGCCTGCGACACCAGTGCGTTGGCGCGGATGACGTCCTCCAGACCGGCGGGGGAGACGTTCTTCCCGCCCGCGGTGACGATCAGTTCCTTCTTGCGGCCGGTGATGGTCAGGAATCCCTCGGAGTCGACGCTGCCCAAGTCTCCGGTGTGGAACCAGCCGTCCTCCAGCGCGCCCGCCGTGGCCTCCGGATTGCGCCAGTAACCGTCGAACACCACGCCGCCGTGCAACATCACCTCGCCGTCCTCCGCGATGCGAACAGCGTTCCCGGCCAACGGCTTACCCACGGTGCCGATCTTCACCGCGCCCGGCGTGTTCACGCTGAACGCGGCCGTGGTCTCGGTTAGGCCGTAGCCCTCGTAGACCGGAATGCCGATCCCGCTGAAGAAGTGACCGAGCCGCGCGCCCAGCGGCGCACCGCCGGAGATGGCGAGCTCACACTCGCCACCGAGTGCGGCCCGCAGCTTGCTGTAGACCAGCTTGTCGAATACCGCGTGCTTGGCCTTGAGAACCAGGCCGACCGAACCACGTTGTGTCGCTTCGGAGTACTGGACCGCCGTGTCGGCGGCGGCGTCAAAGATCTTGCCCTTGCCGTCGTCGTGAGCCTTCTGCTGGGCGGTGTTGTACACCTTCTCGAACACCCTCGGCACCGACAGGATCAGGGACGGTTTGAAAACCGCGAACTCCGGCACCAGATTCGGGATGTCGCTGGTGAATCCGACCTCAACGCCCGCCTCGATGGAGACCAACGTGATCGCCCGCGCGAGCACGTGTGCCAGCGGTAGGAACATCAGCAGCCGCTTGTCGTCGCCGAGCATGGTCCGCAGGTTGCCCTCCAGCACGCCACGTACCTCGGACAGCATGTTGGCGTGGGTGAGCTCGCACCCCTTCGGGCGGCCGGTCGTGCCGGACGTGTAGATCAGGGTCGCCTGGTCGGCAGCGCCGACCGTCGCCCGGCGCTTGGTCACCTCGTCGTCGTCGATATCGGCACCCGCCGCGGTGAGTTGCGCGACCGCGCCGCCGGCGTCACCGCCGTCGATCTGGAAGACCTGCACCGGATTCGGGAGCTCACCGATGCTCTCGAATGTGGCCCGGTGCCCATCGTCCTCGACGATGATCGTGCTGGCTCCCGAATCCCGCATGATCCACTCGATCTGCGGGCCGGACGACGAATCGTAGATCGGCACCGTGATGGCGCCGGCCGACCAGATCGCGAAGTCGAGCAGCGTCCACTCGACTCGGGTGCGGGAGAGCAGCGCTACCCGGTCGCCGGGACCGATGCCCGAGGCGATCAGCCCCTTGGCGAGCGCAGTGATCTGAGCGGCGACCTCGTCCGCGCGGACCGGCTGCCACGCATCGCCGCGCTTGACCAGGAAGATCGTCTTACGCGGGGTCTTCGCCGCGATCGAGAAGATGATGTCGGTGCAGTTGTCCTTGTCACCGATGGTGAACTTCGCGGGGACCGCGAACTCCTTGCCCGCCGTGCTCGTCATCTGCGACCCCTTTCGACACCGTCGGTCAACCCAGAAGATCGTATCCTCCCGAGGTAGTCGGTACCCCGGCCACCGTCGGATGCGCTGGCGGACTGCTCGTCTCACGTCGAGTGGCCTCGTGCGCTACCGGGTCGCGGTGCCGATATGTGAAGCTGAGGGGTGCTAATGGCGGTGCGCTACCCCGCGCGGAGCGAGTATGTGAGGCTAGTTGTCGTGACGAGCATTCAGGTGGCCGACGATACGTTCGTGGCCGCAGCCCCCGCGTCGGCGGCCGGGGTGGTCTCCGACAGCGCGCGATGGCGCCGGTGGTGGCCCGACCTCCGGCTGGAGGTGACCGAGGACCGCGGCGCGGCGGGAGTGCGGTGGCGGGTCGACGGGCCCCTGCGCGGGACGATGGAGATCTGGTGCGAGCCGGTGCTCGACGGATTCGTGCTGCACTACTTCCTGCACGCGGAGCCCGTCGAGGCACTGCCCGCGGACCCGCGGGGGCGGGCAGATGTGCTGGCCGAGGCCAACCGCCGTCGCCGGGTGGCCGGCAAGGTGATGGCGTTCGAGGTCAAGGACGTGCTGGAGGACGGTCGGGGAGCGGGCGAACCGGCCACACAGGGCGTGGCGAGCTGATGGCCGACCACACCGAGCGGTCCATCGTCATCAACGCCGACGCGGCCGACGTGATGGCCGTGATCGCCGACTTCCGCCGGTACCCGGAGTGGGTGACGGCCGCACACGAGGTCGAGGTGCTCGCGTCCGACGACCGCGGCCGCGCGACCGAGGTCCGATTCGTCCTGGACGCCGGGGTGCTGCGAGACACCTACGTGCTTCGGTATCGGTGGGGCAGCAACGACGACGAGGTGTCCTGGCAACTCGTCTCCAGCGAGCTCCAGAAGGATCAGCGGGGACGCTATGTGCTGGCCCAGCAGGTGCCGGGGTCGACGAAGGTCACCTACGAGCTGATGGTCGACCTGCTGGTCCCGATGATCGGGCAACTCAAGCGGCGAGCCGAGAAGGCCATCACCGAGAGCGCGTTGACCGACCTGAAGAAGAGGGTCGAAGGCTGATCGATCTCACGCCGATACATCTGGTACTCGGCCCGGGCGGCAGCGGGGTGTCGTCGGTGGCCGCAGCCGGGGCCATGCAGCGCCCACGTCGACCACGGACTCCGGATCGCCGTCGCGCCCCGCTGAGTACACCCGAATACCACACGCTGCTGATCAGTGTCGACCGCATGGGCCCGATTCCCGACATCGTCGGGGTCTTCCGGAACTCCGATGCGGCCATGCCCGTGTCGGCCCACCTGCACGTGCTCACCCTGGACCGGCTCGAACTGGTCGAGCAGGCGTGGGCGCGGTTCGCCGACATCCTCGGGGACACCACCCGGCACTCCAAACTGACGCTGCCCGCCGTCGACACCCTGGCGGGAATCGATGCCGCCGAACTGACGTCGCTGCCGGGCATCGAGGACTTCGTGCTGCTGCGCCGAATCCGGGACGAGGCCGTCAGCGGACGGTGGCGACGCATCGTCGTCGATCTGTCCGGGACCGGTGATCCCTTCGCATTCCTGCGGTCGGCGTCGGTGTTGTCGCAGGCACTCGGCCGAATGTGGCCGCGACACCGACGGCTCGCCGCGGCCGCCGAGCGACCCGTGCTCGCGCAGGTGTCGGCGGCCGTGGACGCCATCGACGCGGACTGCGCGGACGTCGCCGAACTTCTCACCGACGCGCACGCGCTCGCGGCGCACCTCGTCGTTGGTGCCGACGACCGAGCCGGGCGTGCCCTGCCGCACTACCTCGCCGGCTGCGACCTGATGGGGCTGCCGCTGCGGTCGGTGCACCTCAACGAGGGTGTCGGCGGCGACCTGGAGCGGGCGGCGGCGGCCGTCGAGGGCGTCCTCGCCGCGGCGCCCGACGGGCCAGAACGCACCGATCGTGTCCCGGCGGTCGACGCCCCGCTGGATCGGCCTGCGCGGCTGCGGCGGCTCGACGTCACCCTGCCCGCACCGAACGGCCGCGCACACGGATCGGGTGCCGCTCGGGTCACGCAACTGGCCGGCACCGACGACGCACCGGACATCGATCGATCGTCGGCCGACGTCGTCTACGAACTGAGCTGGACCCAACGGCTGCCGGATCCGTCCTCGCTCGCGCTGGGTCGCTCCGGCGACGATCTGTTGGTCACCGTCGGCGGCCTGCGGCACCCGGTGCGGCTGCCGTCGGTGTTGCGGCGCTGCGAGGTGGTCGATGCGCGCTGGGCCGATGCGACCATCGTGGTGCGGTTTCGACCCGATCCGGCGGTGTGGCCGCAGCGCTGACCGCCCACGTCGGGTCGAGGTGAGTACCACCTTCAGTGATCGTGGCTGTGGCCGCGGACCGCGCGGGCGTATGTGCGCATTGCCCCGGCCACCGGGTACGGTGCTCATGCACCAGGCGACCGCGGCGCGCCGGGGGGACGGACCGATCCAGCCCTGGCGCGGCCACCAGATTCCCTGCGCCGGGTTCCGGCGTTGGACAGGAGAACCGCCCACGATGAGCAGCGACGACGGGAGCGACCGGCCGCACGGCGACGGCTCGGCGTCGGCTACCGGAGGGGGTGCCTCGAACGGCTTCGCAGCGGGATCGATCCCGGATCCGCTGCGCGATCTGCTGCTGGGGCTGGCCGCACAGATCGACCAGGTCGCGTCGTGGTTCGCACCCGGTGCGCCGCGACAGTCGGGGGCCGCACGACAGCCTGGAGGTACGCGGCAGCCCGGTGCCGCGACGTCGGGGTCTGCGGGCGGCCCAGGCGAGTTGGCCGCTGAGATCACCACCCTGCTCGCCGAGATCGGTGACCTGCTGGCGCGGCTGATTGCCGCGCTGATCGCCATCCTGGAGGCGATCGCCGCCGCGCTGCGTGCGGCTCCGGCCGAGCCGGCCGAGCCGCCGACCCACTACCAGTCGATCGCGGTGCGCATCGACGCCGACGCCGCGGCGCCGGGCGTCCCGATCCACCGCCGCCCCGAGCCGGAAGGCGAGAAGTGATGAGCGACTTGACCATCGGCATCGACATCGGCGGGACCAGCGTCCGCGCCTCGGTCGTCGACGATCGCGGCGCCATGCTCGACACCCTGCGCGCGGCGACGCCGGCGACCGCCGAAGCTCTCGAGCACTGCCTGGACCGGCTGGTCGGCGAGCTGACGTCGCGCTGGTCGGCCAAGGCGGTAGGCCTGGCCATCGCCGGATTCCTCACCCCCGACCGGCAGATCGTCCGGTTCGCCCCACACCTGCCGTGGCGCGAAGCGCGGGTAGCCGAGGACATGACGCGCCGCGTCGGCCTGCCGGTGTTCACCGAGCACGACGCAAACGCCGCTGCGGTCGCCGAGCAGCGATTCGGTGCGGCCGCCCGCGGGCACAACACGCTGGTGCTGGCGATCGGCACCGGCATCGGTGCCGGGCTGCTCATCGACGGTGAGATCTACCGTGGCAGCTTCGGCGTCGCCCCCGAACTCGGCCATCTGACCGTCGTCCCGAATGGCCGCCAATGCTCCTGCGGCAAACGCGGCTGCTGGGAGAGATACTGCAGCGGAACGGCTCTCGTCGACACGGTGGTAGAACTCCTGGCGGACGGCGACTGGGGGCGTAGCCAGCTCGCCGCCGACGTCGCCGCCGACCCCGGCTCTCTGACCGGCCGGCGGGTCGCCGGCGCCGCGATGGACGGCGACGCGGTAGCGCTCGCGGCGTTCGGGCAGTTCGCCGCCTCGCTGGGGCAGGGTTTGGCCATGATCGCCGATGTCTTCGATCCCGACCTGATCGTGCTGGCCGGCGGAGTCGGTGCGGCGGCGGGCCTGTTCCTGGACGAGGCCAGGGAACACTACGCTCGCCAGGTCACCGGAGCCGGGCACCGGCAGCTCGCGCGCATCCGAGGTACCCAGCTCGGCGAGAGCGCCGGAGCGATCGGCGCGGCCGAGGTTGCGCGACAAGCAATCACCGCGAACCCAACGCCGATCGACGTCGGTCGACGGACCGGCTGACGAGCAGCGTTGCGGCAGCGCCGTCCCGCGGCATGCGGGGTGGCGGCCGATGCTGGCCGCTACCGTGGGCGTGCCGCGTCGGCGGTGAGTAGAGTTCTCATCCGAGGGTGTCCGCGGTGACACCACGACCACCACCGGCGGCGCGCGATGGGGAGATTCGATGTGGTACTACGCCTTCAAATTCATCTTTTTGGGTCCGCTGCTCCGCGTGATCGGCCGCCCGCGGATCGAGGGGCTGGAGAACATTCCGGCCGAGGGGCCGGCGATTCTGGCGAGTAACCACCTCGCGGTCATGGACAGCTTCTATCTGCCGCTGATGGTGCCGCGCCGCATCTACTTCCTGGCGAAGAACGAGTACTTCACCGGCACCGGCCTCAAGGGCGCCTTCCAGAAGTGGTTCTTCACCGCCGTCGGCCAGATCCCGATCGACCGGTCCGGGGCGGAGGCTGCCGCCGGTGCGCTGTCCGCGGCGCGTCGCCAGCTCGAGGCCGGACACCTGATGGGTATGTACCCGGAGGGCACACGCTCGCCCGACGGGCGCCTGTACAAGGGCAAGACCGGGCTCGCGCGGGTCGCCCTGGAGACCGGGGTGCCCGTGATTCCGGTCGCGATGATCGGTACCGAGCGACTCAACCCGCCCGGCACCGTCTTTCCGCGGCCGGCGCGGATCGTCGTGCGGATCGGCAAGCCACTGAGCTTCGACCGGTACGAGGGGATGCAGGGCAACCGGTTCATCGAACGGTCGGTGACGGACGAGATCATGTACGAGCTGATGCAACTCTCCGGCCAGCAGTACGTCGACGTCTACGCCGCGTCGCTGAAGCAGAAGAAGACCGAGGCGCAGCCGCCGAAGGCCGCCTGAGCACGACCGGTCGCGCGGCGGTGGTGCCCCGAGCGCGCCCGAGCGCCTGGGGGTGCGTCGCGTATACACCGAAAACTCGCAACTACACGGAATGCATCGCGTGTAGTTGCGCGTGCAGTGCGCCTTGCCGGGGCGTCGAAACCTGGGACGTCGAAACCTGAGGTGCCGCTCAGGCCGAGTGTGCGTGCGCGACCGGTCGTCGCACATCGGTGCGCCCGCGACCGTCGCCGGTGAACGGGAAACGCCAGATGATGACCAGCGCGGCGATGCCCCACAGCGTGTACGCGTTGCCGACGATGTGGTCGAGCACCGACCACTGCCGGACCGTCGACGACAGGAACTGGAACGGTCCGAGCGCGAAGATCAGCGTCCCGGAGATCGCCACGGCGCCGTAACCGACCTGCGTCGCCCGGTTCGCCGACCGCGCGGCCACCGTCGCCGCCGCCAGGATCAGCGGGATCGACCATACCCAGTGGTGCGCCCACGATGTCGGGGAGACCAGGAGGCCCCACACCGCGACCGTGCAGATCGTCAGGACGGCGTTCACCCGGGCATGCCGGCCAGCGCCGCGCGCGAACGCCTCTCGCGGGCGGCACGCACGCAACGCGACCGTCGCCAACGCCGTCGCGGCCAGTGAGCTCAGCACCCACGTGACGAGCTGGACCGTGGTGGAGTCGGGCACCAGGCGGATGCCCATGGCGTTCAGGTTCTGGTTGATCCGACCGGCGGGGTCGCCGATGCGGGTGGTGTGGAACAGCGTGTGGGTCCAGTAGCCGAAGGAGTCCGACGGCAGCCAGATCCAGGCCAGCAGGCCCGCTGCGACGAAAGTCGCCACCGCGGTGGCGACCGCACGCCAGCGACCGCGAACCGCGAACACCACGATGAACACCAGCGGCGTCAGCTTGATAGCGGCGGCCAGTCCCACGAGCACACCGCGCGCGGGGGCCAAGCGGCGCAACCGTCCCTGCCCGACGAGGAACACATCGGCGACGATCAACGCCATCAGCACGATGTTGATCTGGCCGAATCCCAGCGTCATCCAGACCGGATTGAACCAGACCACCCCCGTGGCCACGGCCAGCGCGAGCCACCAGCGGTTGGCGCGATTACCGACCGACAGCAGGCTCAGGAACAGGTGCACGATCGCCACCGTCAGAGCGATGGTCACCACCGACATGATCACCCCGGCGACCTGTAGGGGCATCGCACCCAGCGGCACGAAAGTCAGCGCCGCGAAGGGTGGGTAGGTGAACGGCAACCAGATGCCGTCGCTGGTGAACGGCATCGATCCGTCGGCATAGAGACTCTGACCTTGCTGCCAGATCTGTGCGCCGATGCGATAGACGTCGAGGTCGATGCGGGTGCGGGTACCGAAGCTGGACGTGAACGGGACGCCGACGATCTGCAGCGTGGCCGAGGCGAGGAAGGCCACCGAGATCGCGCACCGCGTCCGCTGCGCGGGAACCCAGCGGCCGAGCCAGCGGTCGGCATCGGTCAGGCGTGTCGGCATCGGGCGTCTCTTCGGTCTCGTCGTGATCTCGCGGCGTGATCTCTGCAAGATGGTAAAGGGTGCCGTCGATATCCCCGGCATCGGTGCGGTGACGAATACTTGTCGATATGCGGTTCTTCTACGACACGGAGTTTATCGAGGACGGCACCACAATCGACCTCGTGTCGATCGGTGTCGCTGCCGAGGACGGCCGGGAGTACTACGCGGTGTCCACCGAATTCGACCCGTCGCGGGCCGGCGAGTGGGTGCGCGCCAACGTGCTGCCCAAGTTGCCGTCACCGTCGTCGCCGGTGTGGCGGTCGCGCCGGCAGATCCGCGACGACCTGCTGGAGTTCTTCACCGCGACCGGCGACGACCCCGAGCTGTGGGCGTGGGTCGGCGCCTACGATCACGTGGTGCTCTGCCAGCTGTGGGGGCCGATGACCGCCCTGCCGCGGCCCATCCCACGGTTCACCCGTGAGCTCAAGCAGCGCTGGGAGGCGGCCGGGCGCCCGGCCCTGCCACCCGCCCCGGCCGATGCGCACGACGCGCTCAGCGACGCCCGACACAATCTCCGCAAATGGGAGGCGATCGGCGCAGCCGGGCGCTGACCGGACGCCCGCGGCGCATCGGCGTGGACGCGACGAGGGTCCGAGCCCGTCCCTCGATTACCCTGGTCGCGTGGTGAACTGGACCGTAGACGTACCTATCGACGAGCTGCCCGAGCTGCCGCCGCTGCCGGGTGACTTGCAGCACCGATTCTCCGACGCGATGGCGCGGCCGGCGCTGCAGCAGCCGAGCTGGCCGGTCGAGGACGCACGCCGGATGCGCACCGTGCTGGAGAGTGTGCCGCCGATCTGTATGCCCGCCGAGGTGCACGGGCTGTCCGCACAGCTCGCCGAGGTCGCGGAGGGCCGGGCATTCCTGCTGCAGGGCGGTGACTGCGCCGAGACGTTCGCCGACAACACCGAGCCGCACATCAAGGGCAATATCCGGACCCTGCTGCAGATGGCGGTGGTGCTCACCTACGGTGCGAGCCTGCCGGTCGTCAAGGTCGCGCGTATCGCCGGACAGTACGCCAAGCCGCGGTCCGCCGATGTCGACGCGCTGGGTCTGCCGTCGTACCGCGGGGACATGGTCAACGGGTTCCCGGCGGAGGCCACCACCCGAACGCACGACCCGTCGCGCCTGGTCCGCGCCTACGCGAACGCGGCGGCCGCGATGAACCTGGTGCGGGCGCTGACCGGATCCGAGGCGGACCTGCGGCGGGTGCACGACTGGAATCGGGAGTTCGTACGGACCTCGCCCGCGGGTGCCCGGTACGAGGCGCTGGCCGGCGAGATCGACCGTGGCCTCCGCTTCATGGACGCCTGCGGAGTGACCGACTCGAGCCTGGCGTCGGCGGCCATCTACGCCTCGCACGAGGCGCTGGTACTGGACTACGAGCGCGCCTTGCTCCGGCTCGCCGACGACCCGACCGGCGGCGACGAGCCGGTGCTCTACGACCTGTCGGCGCACTTCCTGTGGATCGGGGAGCGCACCCGGCAGCTCGACGGCGCACACATCGCGTTCGCCGAACTCATCCGCAACCCGATCGGCGTCAAGATCGGGCCCACCACCACCCCCGAGCAGGCGGTGGAATACGTCGAGCGGCTGGATCCGCGGAACGAGCCGGGACGGCTGACGCTGGTCGCCCGGATGGGTAACGGCAAGGTGCGCGACGTGCTGCCGCCGATCGTGGCGGCCGTCGAAGCGAGCGGGCACAAGGTCATCTGGCAGAGCGACCCGATGCACGGCAACACTCACGAGGCGTCGACCGGGTACAAGACCCGCGACTTCGACCGCATCGTCGACGAGGTGCAGGGCTTCTTCGAGGTACATCACGCGCTGGGCACCCACCCCGGCGGCATCCACATCGAGCTCACCGGCGAGGACGTCACCGAATGTCTCGGTGGCGCCCAAGACATTTCGGATCTGGATCTCGCCGGGCGCTACGAGACCGCCTGTGACCCGCGGCTGAACACCCAGCAATCGCTGGAACTGGCGTTCCTCGTTGCGGAGATGCTGCGCGGCTGAGTGTTGCCGCCGATCACGGCGCGCGGCGTCGTGGTTCCCGCTCACCCATTCGGTTAACGCTCACCGGATTGGGTGAGCGTTAACGGAACGGGTGAGCGGGGGGAGCGGAGCCTGGTCGCGGCGTGACCGGCCCGTACGAGCGGCCCGCCGGAAATCCATCGACATTGTGCCCGGTAACCGGGCACAATGTCGATGGATTTCTCTACTGAGGTAGCGGGCGGTTTATGCGGACGTCACCGACGGCCCGGCGCTAGACTTCGCCCGTGACCGCCGTCTATCACGTCACCTCGTCGGTCAATAGAGCGTCGATCCAGACGTACGGCTTGGACTGGCGGCGGATGGGCAGCGCACCGGGAATCGCGGGTAGTGACCGTCCCGAGGTGGACGGGTGCTTTCTCGCACTCGGAGAATACGAGCGACGGTGGTTCGTCGACATGAACAATACGGGTGGGCCCGTTGACGTGTGGCGGGTAGAGGGCGTCGATGTCGCTGCCTTGCGCACCTCGCCGAACGGATACCTGTTCCATGCGGGGACTATCGCGCCCGCGCGACTCGCCCTGGTACAGACCGATATCGAACCCGGCCGACGACGTGCCGGGTCGGACGCGGCCGACAACGGCTAGGTAATCCAGCGAACGCAGCGCCATCGTTCCTGCTCACTCATTCGGTTTTCGCTCACCGAATTAAGTGAGCATTAGCAAAATGGATGAGCGAGAGCGGAGGTCGCATCGTCAGGTGGTTCCACTCTATGGCGCGCTTGCTGCCACGTGAGACTCGCGCTCATTAAGCATGAAATGAGCAAGACCTTTATAAGCACATCTCAGTGCCATTGACGCTACCTGTCCAGTGACAAGTGTCCGCGTGCAGCATCGACGTACGTGTTAATAGATATTCGGCAAGCTTCGCGTAGGTCGCCATAGTCCTTTGCTTTGCCGTTATCCGCGAGGCGGCGATCCAAGGCGTTCGAGTACTGGGCAGCACTATGGATAGTTTCGTTCAGCTGCTGACTTAATTCCTTTGGGCCTGCGATCAGGGCTGCTGCGCGGACAATATTTAGATCACCCCACGCATCGAGATATGCCTTGTCGACCTGGGGGTCTACGGGTGTCTTTGCATCCAGATATGTCTCGACCTCTCGTGATGAGTCGACAAACTTGTAGAGCGAGATGACCATCTGTTCGTGCGCAGCATGCCGACGATCCTGCAGTTGATTGCGCCGCTGCTTGTCGACCTGATGTTCCTGCTTTCTGAGGCTAAGCCAGGTCGCCGCGTATGTGCCGATACCGCCCGCGATGGCGCCAAGTACTCCAGCGAGGCCACTGCCGATGTCCCACATGCTACGAAAGATAGCAGTGGAGGTCGGGTGTAAAGGTAAAATTCGCGAACTGACTAAAGCCGCGATTATTCGATCAGTTCACCAGCGGTGGGTATTTAACGATGCCGGGTCGATGGGGCTTGACTACCTGCGCGCGGCTGACCGTGCGGCAGCATTTGCGTGGCAGCGAGCGATCAGCCGATCAGGCCGGCGCCCACCCACCAACCGGCGAGGCCGACCCCGCCGGCGACGACCAGCACGACGGTGATCCAGATCAGGGCGCGGAGTCGGGCGGCGCCCGGGTCGTGATCGTCGGCGGCGTCGGCCAGCGTCGAGCGCCCTCCGGTCGCCGGACGCGGCCGGGCCTCGACCGCGGGTGCGGGCAGGTCGGGATGGTCTGCCGGGTCGGGTGGAAGAGCGGCGGCCGTACGGGTGCGCGCAGGCGCCTGCGGGCGGACGGGCGAGGCCAGCGGCGGTGCTGCCGGCGGCCGCAGGTCTCGGGCTGCCCGGTGCCGGGCCAGCGTGTCCCGTTCGGCCGACCGGCGCGGCGCGGGCACGGTGAACGGCGGCAAGTCGAGTTCGTCGGCGACCGCGAGCAATGCCCGCCGCATCGCAAAGCCGTCCGCATATCTGTCCGCCGGACGCCGTTCAGTCGCCCGCAGGACCACCTCGTCGAGTTCCTCGGGCACGCCCGGGATGACATCGCCCGGTGCGGGGACGTCATAGGTGAGTCGTTGGTACGCCAGTGCCAGAGCGGAGTCACCACGGAAAGGTGTTCGCCCGGTGAGCAGTTCGAACAGCATGACGCCCATCGAGTAGACGTCGCTGCGTGCGTCGGCGTGCGTCGACGTCACCTGTTCGGGCGACAGGTATGCGGCGGTTCCCAGGATGACGCTCGCCGACGTCACACCCGCCTCGGCGACGGCGCGCACCAATCCGAAGTCGGCGACCTTGACCTCGCCGGTATCGGAGATGAGGACGTTCTCCGGTTTGACGTCGCGGTGCACCAGGCCGGCGGCATGCGCGGTACCCAGGCCGCCGAGCACCGGATCGGCCACCGCGACGGCGGCGTGCGGCGGCATCGGCCCGCGTTCCCGCAGCAACTCACGCAGGCTGCCACCCTCGACGAGTTCCATCACCAGAAACGCGATCTGGTCATCGATGCCCTGGTCGTACACGGCGACCAGGCCGGGATCCTTGAGCCCCGCGACCGCGCGGGCTTCGAACTCGAATCGGCGGAGGAATTGCGGATCACCCGAGTAGCGCGGATCCATGACCTTGACCGCGACATCTCGGCCCAACCGCAGGTCGACGCCCAGGTAGACCGCCGACATGCCCCCGCGCGCGATGGGCGCGTCGATGCGGTATCGGTCTTCGATGACCGACCCGAGCAACTCGTCGACGGGGGTGTTCACGCCGTCGAATTTACCGGGCCGAACGCCGCGCGCCGGGATGCGCGCACATCGCGCTGCCACCTGTCCGCCCGCCGGGTATGGTCGGCTCCGTGAGTTCTCTGCCCCTCTCGCGGGACGTACTGCCGGCGGACGTGGACACCTACTCCGTCGACGAGGTTGCCAAGCACCTCGGCGTTTCTGCCAACCGGGTTCGCACCCTGATCCGTGACCATCAGCTGCTCGCCGTCTCCCGCGGTGGCGAAGCGGCGGTGCCCACCCTGTTCTTCGACGATGCCGGTATTGCCAAGCACTTCGTGGGGCTGGTGGAAGTCCTCTTCGACGGCGGATACGACCGTGACGAGGCGATGGAGTGGCTGTTCACCACTCAGAACGACCTCGGGCTGCACCCCGCTGCCGCGCTGCACACCCACTCGGCGCGCGAGGTTATCCGGCGGGCGCAGGCCCAGGCGTTCTGACCGCTGGGGTGTCCGCGCGGGAGCTGAACACCGCACGCACGGCACGAGCCGCGCGTCGCCGGGTCGGCACCACCGCGCGCCCAGCCATCACCTGGTAGCCGGAGTCTTCGATGACGGTCAGGATCTCTTCGTAACCGGCCGCCGCAGCCGCGATAGCGGGCCGAGAACTCCTGGGTAACAGGGTGATACCGGGCGCGGCAGCTCGGTAGAGATCCCGGTTCACCGCGATCACGTGGGCAAGCGCCCGCCGCAGCGGCGCATCGGTGACCCCGGTCGCCGCACAGCGCCGGAGCCGGTCCTCGTCGACCCCGAAGGCCGACAGTTCGTCGGTGGGCAGGTAGATGCGGTCACGGGCGAGGTCTTCGGCGACATCCCGCACGAAGTTTGTCAGCTGGAAGGCCTCACCCAGCGCGATCGCCGGGCCGCGGAGATGTTCGGCGGTGGGATCGGCCCCGAGGACCGGCAATACCTGCAGGCCGATCACCGCGGCCGAACCATAGGTGTATTCGGCCAGCTCGTCGAAAGTTCGGTAACGCGAACGGAATCCGGGCGTGCCCGGCACGTCCATCCGCATCGAGGCGAGGAATGCGCCGAAGGTGTCCGGGTCCACGCCGAAGCGGGTGACCGTATCGGCGAGCGCGGCGAGCAGTTCGTCGAGTTCCGCGTCCTCGGAGCGTGCGCCGGACCGGGAACTGCTGCCTGTCGGATCTGGTCCCGCGAGAACGTCCTCCGCTCGGCCGGCCGATCTCAGCGCTGCGTCGAGAGCGCCTTCGATCGCGTCCAACCGGACGGCCGCGTCCTTCGCAGCCTCGGGCCTGCTCAGGTCCACGTCATCGACGACATCGTCGACCACCCGGGCGAATCCGTACAGGGCGAACACCGCGTCCCGCCGTGCGGCAGGCAACATGCGGGTCGCGAGATGGTAGGTGCGGCCGTGCCGGGCACTGATCGCCCGCGCCCGCCGGTACCCCCGCGTGGCCGGCGGCTCGGCCGACGGCGACCGTTTCCGGTTGCGACTCACGAACTCACGCCCACGCCCGGCGCAGCATTCGCCCGACCCGCAACGGATCCGGCCGCACCAGGGACACCGCAGCCAGCACCGACAATGCCAGGGCCAGTGCGACCTCGACGGGTTTGTAGAACAGGATCGAGTCGTCCGGCTGGAACACGATCAGCATGAACACCGACACCCCGACTACGACCGCGCGCACCCATCCGGGCAGCACGAACGCGACGGCCACACACAACACCCACGTGTAATACCAGGGCAGCGTGGACGGTTCGAGCAGCAGCACCGCGAGCATCGCCCAGGCGATACCGGCGACCGCGGTCCGCGCGTCGGCCCGCGATCGCCACCAGATCACCACCAGCAGGACGGCCAGTACCGCCGCACCGATCAGTCGGGTCACCGACAACACCGGCTGCAGGTTGAGTGCGACGAATGGCGCGGCGACCAGCGTCACCAGATGCCCCACCAGGGTGGGAATGGTGAACCAGTTGATGATGCGATCGGCCCAGCCGAGCCCGGTCAGCCACCCCAGACCCAAACCGAGCGCGGCGGTGGCCACCGCAAACACGGCGACGGTGATGCCGACGATCGCCGCGAACACCCCGACGACGTCGCGGCGGCGGACCGGTCGCTCGGCACGGATGTGCGACAACCAGATCCACAGCATGAAGGGGATCGCCACCCCGGCGGTCACCTTGATCGACACCGCCACCCCGAGCAGCAGCAACCCGGCGACGTGCCGCCCGTCCACGACCAGCACGACACCCGCGACGAGCACCCCGACCAGCAGCAGCTCCACATGCGACCCGCCGACCAGATGGATCAACACCATCGGGTTGAACAGCACCAGCCAGAGCCCGAGGCCGGGCGACGCGCCGAACCGCTCGGCCAACCGTGGAATCGCCCACAGTGCCAACAGAAGACCCGGCAGCAGCATCAGCCGCATGGCCAGCACACCGAGAATCATGTGCTCGCCAGTGATGTCGACGACACCACGGATCAACCCCATGAACACCGGGCCATACGGAGCAGTGGTCGACGCCCACACCTGAGCCATGCTGTCCAACGCCGGACCGGGGGCGTGCGCCGGGCCGTCGGCGTACGGATCGAAACCCGCCGCGAAGACCGCACCTTGGCCGAGATAGGCGTAGACGTCCCGGCTGTACAGCGGCACCGTCACCGCCAGCGGCGCCGCCCACGCCAGCACCCACCAGCGCAACGACCGCACCGCCACCGCCGAGCCGACGCCGCCATCTCCTCCGGCATCGCCGGACAGACGGCGCCCCAGGCGAATCCACGCGATCACCATCGCCGCGACACCGACCCAGAACATCGTGCCGAACAGGGTCTTGCCGTGCCCGTAGGTGATCCAGGTGAGGCCGAGATCCTGTAGCACCGGGTGGTTGCGCGGAATGTCGGCGACACCGAAACCGCCGAGCGCCACGAGGCCCGAGCCCGCCAGCCCCAGCCAGAGGGGCCCCGAGCCGACCCGCCGTTGTCTCACGCCGCCGCCCCGATCACCCGACGGGCGGCGAGCCGACCGGAGACGAGGACCGGTGGGATGCCGACGCCGGGCAGGGTCGCCGACCCGGCCACCACCAGGTTCGCCAGCCCCGGCCAGCGCATCGGCGTCCGCAACGGTCCGGTCTGGGTGAGGCTGTGCGCCGCACTGAACGGGGTGCCTGCCGGCAGTCCGGACGCCGCCCAGGTTCCCGGGTGATCGATCCGCAGTACCTCGAAGGCGTCGTCGATGCCGGCGTATCCGCGACCGGCCAGGACGCGAAGACATTCCCGCACATACGGTTCCGCGAGATGCTCCCATGCCAGCGGTGCCACGTCGAGGTTCGGGCACGGGGCCAGCACCGACACCGACTCGGTGGCCACCCCGTCGACGACGGTGCGAAATGTCGCCGGGTCGGTGACGGCTGGTCGGGTGATCAGCAGCGACGGATCCCGCATTGGCTGGCCCGGCGCGCGCGTCAGGTCGGCGAACGTCTCGTCCCATGCGTCACCGAAATCGATCGTGTGATGAGCGCCCGGCCAACCGTCGGCGACCGCGACGGGCACGCGGCCGTGCACCACGACGGCGCTGGGCGCGAACCGGATACGCGACCAGCGCGGTGTGCGCGGCACCGGCCGGCCGAGCAGCGCAGCCGTCTCGGCGATCGGAGTGGTGGACACCACCGCGTCGGCGGGCAGGACCTCGGCGTCGGCGCCGGACCCCACCCGCACACCGACGACCCGACGGTGCGACGTCACGATCTCGACGGCCGGAGTCGACAACCGCAGCCGTCCGCCGGCCTCGACCAGCGCGTCGGCCATGACGGCGCCTACCCGGCCGATGCCGCCGATCGGATGGTCGACGCCGCGCCCGATGTCCATATGGGCGATGACGCCGTAGATGGCACTGGCCTGCGCCGGTGGCATCCCCGCGTAGAGCGCCTGGAATGTAAAGACCCGCTGAAGTCTCGGATCCGCGACGTGCCGTGCGACCGCCGTCGACAGGCGTCGCACCGCCCCCATGCGCACCAACTGCACTGCGGCGCGCAGGGTTTCGGTCCGCAGCAGGGTGGGCAGGTGGCTGAGGTCGCGGTCGATGAACGGGCCGAACTCGGTGTCATAGAGGTCGTGCAACCATCGCTGGAGGCGTCGCACACCGGCGGCGTCGGCCGGGGAGACGGTGCGCGCCACGGCGTCGACCAGCCGCGTCGGATCGCGGGACACGTCGAGGGCGGTGCCGTCGGCGAACCGGGCCGCATAGGTCGGCTCGACCGGAACCAGCCCCAGGCGTTGCCTGGCCTGCGTCGCGTCGACCCCGACCGCCTCGAGCGCCTCGACGACGAGATTCGTCATAGTCAGCACGGTGGCACCGGTGTCGAAGACGCTGCCGTCGATGGTCTCGGTGCGGACGAGTCCGCCAGGCGTGCCGGCGCGTTCGACGACGGTGACCGCGCACCCGGCGCCACACAACCACAGTGCTGCCGACAACCCCGACAGACCCGCGCCGATCACCACGACGTGGGCGCCAGCGCCGGCCACGCCCGCCCGGCGACCACAGGACGCCCGCCACCTGGAGTCCGCCATCAGGCCTCCCGGTGCACGACGCGATGCGCTAGCGCCACGAGATCGGCGCGGACTCCGGAGTCGAGCTCGGCGGCATTCAGCGTCGCGACCGCCCGGGAGAGCAGCTCGTCGGCCCGCCGCTCCACGTCATCGACGGCGCCCACGTCGAGGAGAATGGCACGCGCAGTGGCTAATTCGTCGTCGGTGAGGGGGCGACCGACGAGGCCGCGCAGCTGCGCGGCCGCCGACGGGCCGGATTCGGCCGCGCGCGCCAGGCCGATCGCCAGCAGTGCGGTGCGTTTGCCCGCGACCAGGTCGTCGCCGGACGGCTTGCCGGTCCGTCGCTCGTCGCCGAACACTCCGAGGAGGTCGTCGCGAAGCTGGAACGCCACCCCCAGGTCGTGGCCGACCGACCCCAGGGTCCCCAACAGGTGCGGCGACGCCCCGGCCAGCGCCGCACCGAGTTGCAACGGCCGACTCACCGTGTACGCCGCCGTCTTGAATTCCATGACCCGATAGGCGGATTCGACGGACTCGTCGCCGCTGCGCTCGTTGACGATGTCCAGGAATTGGCCGCCGAGCACCTCGGTGCGCATCGCCGCCCAGATGTCGCCGGCGGCGGTCGGCAGCGGGCGGGCCGCACGCGACGTCCCGCCGTCCGGCGCCATGGCGACCGAATACCCGTGCACCAGGTCGTCGGCCCAGGCGAGCGCGAGGTCGCCGGCCAGGACCGCGGCGGCGACACCGTGCTCGGCGGAGTCTCCGGACCAGCCGGCGCCGGCGTGCCGCCGCTCGAAGACTCGATGCACCGTCGGCCGGCCGCGCCGGGTGTCCGAGTGGTCGATGATGTCGTCGTGGATCAGGGCGCAGGCCTGGACCAGTTCGAGTGCGGCGCACACGCGCAGCGCGTCCGCAGCAGTAGCCGCTGTCGGTACCACCACCGCACCGGCGGCGGTGCCGGTGCCGGGAACGGTCGTGGCGCACAGCCAGCCGGCGTAGGCGAACATCGGGCGGACCCGTTTGCCACCGGACAACACGAAGTCCGCGACGACGCCCGCAGCGTCGCCGACGGCGGGGGAGACGGCTTCGGCGACCGGCCGCGTCCGGGCGAAGAAGTCAGCGAGCACGTCCTGCACCGCCGCGGGAACCTCGGCGAGAGTCGACGGGGTCGCATCGCCGGCGCGGGGCGGGTCGGACGGAGTCACGTAGTCAGGCTAGACACCGGGAACAGAGGGTGGCACGACGGGCCACGGCCACCAGCGGCCCGAAAACCGCCGCTACGTACAATGACCCGGTGACTGCATCCGACCAGGCTCCGTCGATCGTGGAGCGCCTGCGCGCGCCCCATCACGGACCGGTGCCGTTCTCGGTCGAGTTCTTTCCGCCGCGCGATGCCGACGCGGAGGCCCGGCTCTGGCGCGCGGTGCGGGTCTTCGAGCGGCTCGGCCCGGCCTTCGTGTCGATGACATACGGCGCCGGTGGTTCCACCCGTGACCGCACCGTCCGCATCACCGGCGAACTCGCCGCGCAGACCACCCTGCTCCCGGTCGCGCATCTGACGGCCGTCAACCACAGCATCGCCGAGCTACGCGCCCTCGTCGGCGCGTACGCCGACCAAGGCATCACCAACATCCTTGCCCTGCGCGGGGATCCGCCGGGTGATCCGCTCGGCGAGTGGGTGCGGCATCCCGACGGGGTCGCCTATGCCGAGGAACTCGTCCACCTGATCGGTGGGCTGGGCGACTTTCATGTCGGTGTCGCATCGTTCCCGGAAGGTCACCACCGCGCGCCCGATCTCGACCACGACACCCGCGCCCTGGTCGCCAAGCTGCGGGCCGGCGCCGACTACTCGATCACCCAGATGTTCTTCGACGTCGAGCACTATCTGCGGCTGCGCGACCGGGTCGCGGCCGCCGACCCGGAGCAGGCGGCCAAGCCGATCATTCCGGGCATCATGCCGGTCACCTCACTGGCGACCGCACGCCGGATGGTGGAGCTGTCCGGGTCGGTGATCCCGCCCGACGTCGAGGAACGCTTCACCAGGGCCGCGGGCAACGGTCCGGAGGAAGATCGAGCCGCGGTCCGGGCGGTCGGCATCGATTTCGCCACCGAAATGGCGCAGCGTCTCATCGCCGAGGGGGCGCCCTGCCTGCACTTTTGCAGCCTCAACTACGCCAAGGCGACCAGCGAGGTGCTCGACCGCATCGGCGTGGACACCAGCGACGCCCTGCCCGTCGCCTCCCGAGGCTGACGCGCCGGCGGTCAGGACGACGGGGAGTCGGACTGTCCGGGACCGGATGAGCCGGCCGCGTTCGCGCGCGGTGGCTGCGGTCCGTCACCGGCACCGGTCGACCGCGTCGACGATGCGGCCGATTGGCGATCCGGCTCCGATGTCGGCACCGGTCGCCCGGGCCGCGCGCTGCGGTCTCGTTTGGCCCAGGCGAGTCGCACCACGATCAATACGGCGATCGCGCACAGCAGGACGGTGAACCAGGTCCAGCTACCGAACGCCGCGGTCGACGGGTCGGCATAGGACGCGTCGGCGCTGAAATCGGCGGGCTTGCCGGGTTCCGGTGTCCATGCCACCGAGCTGTCGCTGGTCTGCTCGCCGTTGGTGGCCGTGATCGGCCCGGCGAAGGCGACACCGAGCTTCACGTAGTCGCGGTTGGGGGTCAGTTCGGAGAGGTCGGTGCTGCCGCGGAACCGGACGACGTCGCCGCTGCGCTTGGCGGACAGGTCCATCGTCATCGCCGAATCGCCGAAGGCGCCCGCCACGATGTCACCGAGCTGGCTGAACTGCCCGGCGGTCAGGTTGGTGAACGACGCCCGGGTGCCCACCCGCGTCACCGGCTGATTCGCGCCGGTGCCGGCACCGGGTGTCGCGGACTCCGAAGCGGACGGTCCGGGTGCGGGGGCGCCATCGCTGGGCCCACCAGGTCCCTCGCGGTACTCGGTCACCGTCATGCTCGACGACATCGACTCGGGGACATCCATGGTCGGCTCCCCGCGCGGGTTGTCCGGGGAGGTCGCGACGATCACGTAACCCGAGTACCGGTCGCCCACCGTCGTCGACCGCTCCAGGCAGCCGGTCAGCAGGGGAGCACAGATGAGCAGACCAACCAGCAGCATCGGCAGGGAGCGCACAGAGGACCGGCCGGCCGGGACACGGGAGCGCTGAGACGACGGACGCACTCGCTCATCGTGCCAGACCGAAACAGGCTCGTCCGGGATGCCCGGCCGGTGACTGGCAGCCACACCGCGGCTCGCTGGTGGAGTGCCCGCGCCGTACCGAAACTTCCCCGCACCGCACCGTCGCGTGGATAGTGCACGCGGCGAGCAGGACACGTGACGTTTCTGTACGCTTGCGGAGGGGACGTGGAGGGGACTCAGCGCCGCCACCGACGACCGAGCCGGTGGACCGCGGCCAGCCCGGCGATGCGCCCGCTGGCCCCGGTGACGCCGCCGCCGGGGTGTGTCGAGGCGCCGGCGAGCAGCAGCCCGTCGACACCGGGCACTCGGTGGGCGGACAGGTCCGGGTGCGGGCGGTACGCGAACATCTGGTCGATGGTCATCTCGACGTGCATGATGTTGCCGCCGATTAGGCCCAGCTCGGACTCCAGCCGATCGGGGGTCTGGATGTGCCGGTGCTCGACACCCGCGGTGAATCCGGGTGCGTACCGGTCCATCTCGGCCAGGATCGCGTCGGCGGCGACCGGCGCCGCCTCCGACCAGCGAGTGCCGGCGGCCACTCGATATGGATGCCACTGTGCCCACACGCTGACCAAATGTCGGTCGGGCGGGGCCAGGGTGGGGTCGATCGCCGAATAGCTCATCGCGACACACGCCGGTCGGGCGGGGAGTTCGCCGACCGATGCCGCGGCGTGCGCCCTGCGCAATTGAGCACGGTCGGTCACCAGCAGCCCCAACGCCGAATGCACCCCGTGCGGCGGCAACCCGGACGGCAGGTCACGATAGGCGGGCAGGTCCCTGGTGCCCAGACGCACCGCCATCCCGATGCCGTCGCCGACCGCGATCTGCGACCGCCACCGGTCCAGGAGTGCCGCATCGAAGCCGCCCGCCGCCAACATGTCGAGGGTGGTCAAGATATGACATGCCGCGATCACCGTGCGAGCGCATCGCCGGTCGCCGTCGGCGGTGACGATCCGCCAGTGATCGCCGCACCGTTGGACGCTCTCGGCCGCCGCCCCGAGCGCGATCTCGACGCCGTCCGCGGCCAGCCGGTGCATCAGGGCGTCGGTCAGCGCGCCGCTGCCGCCGATCGCGCGGCCCGGCGGAATGTCGTGCATGAGGGCGGCGAACCCGACCATCGGTGCGGTTGCCGGCGCGCTCATCGGCGGCCCCGACTGGGCGCCGAACCAGGCGAGTGCGGCCTTGAGGCGTTCGTCGTCGAACCAGCGGTCCAGCAGCGCGTCGCCGGACGCCATCAGCTCCTGTGTGAGCGAGAGCAGTCGGCCGCTGCGACGTCCCAGGATGCCGGTCCGCGCCGACGCGGCGGTCGTCCCCAGACCGCCGAACGCCAGCGCGAACCGGCCCGGGGACGCGGGTTGGTAGAAGGCTCGCATCACGGCCCGGGCGCGCGGCCGCCATGCCTCGACGAAACGCCGATAGGCGTCGGCATCGCGTGGACCGCAGGCCCGTTCGATGGACGCGCAGGTGGCGTCGAGGTCGGTGCGGAACACCAACGGCGGCCCGGCGTCGATGCCCGGCGCGAATCCCCACGGATCGCAGTCGACGTAGCGCAGGCCGTGCGCCGACAGATCCAGCTCGTCGAGAACGGGGGAGTGGCGGATCATCAGGTGCGCCGACGACCCGCGGTCGACGCGGTAACCCGGAAAGCGTTCCACCGTCGATACGGCCCCGCCCGGGACGACGTCGCGTTCGACCACCGCCGTCGAGTGTCCGGCGCGGGCCAGGTACGCGGCGGCGATGAGGCCGTTGTGGCCGGCGCCGACGACGACCGCGTCGAGGACCCGATGTGCGGTGGCCACGGGATCAGCGACCCGCCGGGGTCCGCGGACCGGTGGCCGGTGCCGGCGTCAGCGGCAGCGAGCGGCCCAGGAACGCGAACGGACGTGGATCGCCGGTGAACCGGAAGTCGCGCAACACGTCGACGAAGCCCATCCGTCGGTACAGCGACCACGCCCGGTTGCGTTCGGCCGGAATCTCCGGGGTGGAGAGCAGCACCCGACTCTCCGGCCGGCCAGCCAGCAACTGATGCAGCAACCACTGTCCGATGCCGCGGCCCTGCGCGGTCGGGTGCACGTGCAGTTCGGTGAGTTCGAAGTAGTCGGCGGTGATCGTGTCGATCTCGGACTGTGGTCGTCCCGCCTGCCGCAGTCCGGCCCGCAGTTGCTGGTTCCACCACTGATCGTTCGCTCCGCGGTAGCCGTAGGCGATTCCGACCAACGCCTCGTCCCGCGCCGGCGACACCGGCGTACCCATTCGACGACGATCGAGTCCGGCGTCGCGGGTCCGGGTCGGCGGAACCGTCTCCAGCGCGCCGAAGGCACTCCACCCGGTTCGGCCGATGTGCTCGCGCCACAGCCCCGACCGATGCAGTTCGGTCCCGCGCGGATAGTCCATCGCGGTGATGTAGATATCCAGCGCGGCGTCCAGCCAGACCGCGGCGTCCTGCCCGGTCAGTCGAACGAGGCGGATCGTCACTGGCGAGGAGTCCTTCCGTGGAACGCAGACCGAACGGGGCGGGTCGGCGACCGCTCGGGCTGTCGAATACTTGCGTGCTCCGCGGCGAAGTCGGGCGCTCGCCTTGAAGCGACGAACGGAACTAGCTATATTGAATATGTCGAACGGGTGTTCGATGGATGTGCCTCCGCAAGCTGTTCGCCGTCCACCCTCGACACTCCGGCCGGGATGGGGTCGATGGGGGAAGACATCGGCACCCGTCCCGGTCGGCCGGGGCTCGCTGTCGGTGGCGACCTCTACCGTGCGGGATGAGCACCGACACAGCCGCGAGTACCGAGACAGCGAAAGCACCGACACAGCGAAAGCACCGAGACAGCGCAGGCACCGAGACAGCACGGACGAACGAACGGAGGTCGCCATGGCAGTGCGCCGAGGACCCGGCACGTCCGCGAGGGCGATCGCACCGGCCGATCCGGTCGACCCGGTGCTCGTGGGCCGTGCCCGCGATCTCCTGGACCGTGCCGAAATCCTGATGGACAACGCCGACGGTGTGCCCGACGCCGCCGAGCGCTTCCGGCAGTACTATCTCGCCGCGCTGCGCGCCGCGGGTGCGGCCCTCGCGGTCCATGAGCCGCCGGGCCGCACGGCGGCGCGCCGTGGCTCGCCCAACGCCTGGAGCAGGATCGCGCTGCGGGTCCCCGAACTCGCCGATTACGCCGACGAGTTCGCCCGGTTGTCCGGCGTCCGGATGAACATCGAGACCGGGCTCACCCGCGACCACGACATCGAGGTCCACGAGGTGACTCGACTGCGGACCCGGGTGTTCGCCTTCCTCGACGACGTCGAGGCCGCCGTCACCGCGTACGAGCAGGGCAAGCACGCCACTCGGGGCACCGGGATCGGTCACACGGCCTGACGGCGACCGTGTCGCGGTGCGACACCGCGGCGCACAGCGTCGCCGCGGCGCCACCGGAATCGGGGTGAGCCGCGAACGGAGGTTATGGTGGTCGCCGCCCGATTCACCTCGTATCATGAAGCCAGAGGCCGCGAACGGATGTCATTCGGACGCCCGCGAACGCGGAGCACTTCGCGACACGGTGTTCTCTTGATTGACGGTTCGATCGGGTGACAGTTCGATCGGTGAGGGTAAGGAGGGTCGGTGCCACTCTCGGAGCACGAGCAGCGCATGCTCGAACAAATCGAAAGCGCTCTGTACGCGGAAGACCCCAAGTTCGCGTCGAGCGTGCAGCGTCGGCGGCTGGGTAAGTCCTCCGGCCGGCGGCGGCTGCAGGCGGCAGCGATCTTCGTCGTCGGACTCGTGCTGTTGATCCTGGGACCGATCATCGGATTCAGCATCGGCGGGTTTCCCGTCCTCAGCCTCGTCGGCTTCCTGATCATGTTCGGCGCGGGCCTGTTCGCCCTGTGGGGTGGCGGGTCAAAGTCGGAGGGCAAGCCTCGTCGCGGCTCCGACAACAGGGAGACCCGCTCGCCGGCGGCGAAGCGCAAGCTCTCCGAGCGGATGGAAGATCGCTTCAACCGGCGCTTCGAGCAGGAGTAACTCACCGAATACCCGGCGGCGCGCCGCCGCCCCGCACGTTCCGATAGGGCCGTACACCACGAGGTGTACGGCCCTTTGTCGTGCACCAACCCGGTTCCCGGCCCCCGGCTCCCCACCATGCCCCACGTCGGATTCCTCGGCACCCCGAATCCCCACATCTCCCCACCTAGCCATCAGGCGTGGACCTCGTATGTCACAAAAGCCTCATTAGTCGTCGTCAACAACATCGGTACAGGACTTTCGGGCCGTCGACACGGCGACGCGACACGGCGGAAGATCATCACTAAGTAGCGTCTGAACTGCAGTAATAACGCGTTTGGGTGGATTGGGGGAGCGGGAGGGTGGAAAGTGGGGGAAAGTGGGGTACTGTGGCAGCACTGGGTGAGACGAAACCGGAACGGATCGCTCAGGGGCAGGAGGTGTCGACGTGTCCGTGCGCTTCGTCGGCACCTACACGCCCAAGTTGGACGACAAAGGGCGACTGACGTTGCCCGCCAAGTTTCGGGACGCGCTGGCAGGAGGGGTGATGGTCACACGAGGCCAGGACCACAGCCTGTCGGTGTTCCGTACCGAAGAGTTCGACGCGATCTCGGCCCGCATCATGGAGGGCTCGCGCAACGATCCGGAGACGCGCGCCTTCCAGCGGTACTTCTTCGCGAGCAGCGAGGAGCAGCGGGTCGACAACCAAGGTCGGATCTCGTTGTCCGCCGACCACCGGCGGTACGCGGGACTGTCCAAAGAGTGCGTGGTGGTCGGCAGTAGCGACCACCTCGAAATCTGGGACGCGCAGGCCTGGCGCGACTACCAGGACCAACACGAGGAGAACTTCTCGGCCGCCGGCAGCGACGCGCTGAACGCGGTGCTGTAGCCGAGACGATGACCACCGGACAGATAACCAGGGCTTCGGGTGGTACGAGGCCCCGACCCGGTCCGACCCTGGCGTACTTCCCCAACGCCAGGTGCGTGATCGGGTCGGGACCCCGCACCATCACCGCCCACCCGGCCGGTAGTCGCCGGGACACACCGAGGGGCAGGTCGGTGACACCAGCGAATCAGGAGCCGCCGGAACCCGGAACCGGGTCACCGCGCCGAGCCGGCGACTTCGGGCATGTGCCGGTGATGGCCGACCGGATCGCCGACATCCTCGCACCCGCTCTCGAAACCGACACCGGCACTTCGTCATCGGGAACCGAAGCACCCGTGGTCGTGGACGCCACCCTGGGGGCCGGCGGCCACACCGAACTGCTCGCGACCCGCTTTCCGGACGTCCGCATCGTCGGGATCGATCGGGACGCGTCGGCATTGGCGATCGCAGAGGCACGTCTGGCCGGATTCGCCGACCGGATCTCGTTGCACCAGGCTCGATTCGACGAGATCGGCGACGTGCTCGACACGGCCGGGATCGATCGGGTCGACGCGGTCCTGTTCGACCTGGGCGTCTCCTCGATGCAACTCGACCGGCCGGACCGCGGCTTCGCTTACGCGGTCGACGCCCCCCTCGACATGCGAATGAATCCCGACGAGGGGCTCACCGCCGCCGACGTCCTCAACACCTACTCGCACGGGGAGCTGGCGCGAGTGCTGTCCGACTACGGGGACGAACGCTTCGCGGGCCGCATCGCGTCGGCGATCCTGCGGGAGCGGGAATCCCGGCCGTTCACCACGAGTGCCCGACTCGTCGAGCTGCTGTACGCGACGATCCCGGCGGCGACCCGGCGCACCGGCGGCCACCCCGCCAAGCGGACCTTCCAGGCGTTGCGGATCGAGGTCAACCACGAACTGGATGCGCTGCGCGCGGCACTGCCCGCGGCGCTCGAGCTGCTGCGGGTCGGCGGCCGGCTGGCGGTGATGAGTTACCAGTCGCTCGAGGACCGGATCGTCAAGCGGGAGTTCGCAACCCGGACCACATCGACGTCGCCGGCCGGACTTCCCGTCGAATTGCCCGGCACCGCACCGCAATTCCGGCTACTGACCCGCGGCGCCGAACGGCCCGACGACGCGGAACGCGACCACAACCCCCGCTCCGCCCCGGTACGGGTGCGGGCGATCGAACGTGTGCAGGAGGGGAGATCATGACGCTGCTGACCGACATCGAGGTGGTCCCGGAAGCGGCACCCGACGAGGATCGGCGCCGTCGCACGCGGTCCGGCCGGGTCGATTCCGAGCGGCCCAACCGATCTCGTGCGGCGCAGCGGGCCATCGACCGGCGGCGCAAGCGGCTCGATACCCATCCCACCGGCGACCGGCGATCGACCGGCCACCGCGGCCGGGCCACCGCCGGCGCCCCGCGACCCACTCTGAGCGAATGGCTCCGCCGGGTGCCCTTCGTCGTGCCCGTGCTCGCGCTGCTGGTGCTGGGTCTTGCGTTGAGTCTGTGGCTGTCCACCAAGGCGGCCCAGGACTCCTATGCGCTCAGCGTCGAACGCAAACAGAACCAGGCATTGATGGACCGGCGCGACACGCTCAAACGCACCTATGAATCCGGTGATTCGGCTCCGGAGCTCTCCGACAAGGCGGCCCGTCTCGGCATGATTCCGGCCCGGAATCCGGCACGGATGGTCATCGGGCCGAACGGTAGGCCGCGGATCCAGGGCAACCCGACGCCCGCGGAAGGCGCTCCGATGGGCTCCATCAATCCGGATCCGAAACCCGACCCGACCAGCACGATCGACAAGACCAAGGTCGACGACTCGATGGGCCTGCCCGGCGGCAACACGGCCGCACCGGGTCAGACCGCACCGGGTCAGACCTCACCGGGTCAGGCCGAGCCAGGGCAGGGCAATTCCGGCGCGGCGCAACCGGGTTCACCCCAACCCGCTCCGTCGCCGGCCCCTGCTCCCGCTCCGGCGGGCGGCACGCCGGCACCGACGATCGCGCCCAATCCGAACGTCGCGCCACCGTCGGCCACTCCGCCGCCCCCGGCATCCGACGGAGCACCGGCACCGGCGAATGGCAACCCGCCGAGGGCAAATTCACCGGAACGCCGTTAGACCGGTGGACAATTGGCAACCATGACACGGGCGACTTTCGAACGCGTCGGCGGTAGCGGCCCAGCGGCATCGTTCCGGCGGCCACCGTCCGGGCGCCGAGGCCCGACGGCGCACACCGGCGGCACCGGCCGGCCCCCGCAACCTCCGCGCGGCCCATCGAGTTTCGCGTTCCGGAGCCGGATGGCGGGCATCGTCGTGGTGATCGCGGTGATCGCCGTCGCCGTCCGCATGGTGATCGTGCACACCGTGGAGGCATCGTCGTTGTCCGCCGAGGCGGCCCAGCAGCGCGAGTACACGAAGGTCCTCACCGCCAAGCGCGGTGCTATCACCGACCGCAACGGTCGCCCGCTGGCCTACACCGAAGAGGCGCGGTCGCTGACGTTCCTGCCGAAGGCGGTGCGCTCGTCGATCGAGGAGGAGCGCCGCAAGAATCCCGAGCTCCCGGACGTCGACACTCGCCTGCGGGAAATCGCCGACGGCGTCTCGTCCGCGCTCGGCGGATCCATCAGCGCCAAGGATCTACTCGCCAAACTGACCAGTGACGAGACGTTCGTCTACCTCGCGCGATCGGTCAGCACCGACGTCGCATCACGCATCACCGCCGACTACCCCGAGGTCGGGGCCGACCCGCAGAGCATCCGTCTATATCCGGGTAAGTCGTTGGCCGCCAACGTCGTCGGCGACGTCAACTACGACGGCAACGGCCTGATCGGACTCGAGGCGTCGCTGGACTCGACACTGGCCGGCACCAACGGGTCCACGACCTACGACCGCGGTTCCGACGGTGCGATCATCCCCGGCAGCACCCGAAACGTCCATCCCGCGATCAACGGTTCGACCGTGCGGCTCACCCTCGACTCGGACATCCAGTGGTTCGTCCAGAGTCAGGTGATGCGCGCCAAGCAGGCCTCCGGTGCCAAGTCGGCGTCGGCGGTGGTGTTGGACGCACGTACCGGTGAAGTGTTGGCGATGGCCAACGACGGCACCTTCAACCCGGCCCGACCCCTGTCCGAGCAGCCCGACGCGAATCTCGGCAACCCGGCCGTCACGTCACCGTTCGAACCGGGGTCGGTGAACAAGGTGATCACCGCGGCGGCCGCGATCCAGTACGGGTTGACCACACCCACCGAGGTGCTGCGCGTTCCCGGCAGCATCCGGATGTCCGGCGTCACCGTCAACGATGCGTGGACGCACGGTGTCGAGCCGTACACGACGACCGGGATATTCGGAAAGTCGTCGAACGTGGGCACGCTGATGCTGGCGCAGCGCGTCGGCGAGCAGCGGTTCGCCGACATGGTGTCCCGGTTCGGGCTCGGTAAGCGCACCGGTGTCGGTCTGCCCGCGGAAAGTGCGGGCGAGGTACCCGCACTGAGCCAGTGGTCCGGTGGTTCGTTCGCGAATCTGCCGATCGGGCAGGGGCTCTCCATGACGCTGCTGCAGATGACCGGGATGTACCAGGCGATCGCCAACGACGGGCTGCGGATCCCGCCGCGGATCATGATGTCGGAGACACCGGACGGCGAGGAGTCCGACAAGCAGGACCGGCCGGATGGGGTTCGTGTGGTCAGCCCGGAGACCGCGCGCACCGTCCGCGACATGTTCCGTGCGGTGCTGCAAGACGACCCGATGGGCGTTCAGATGGGTACCGGCGCCAAGGGGGGCGTCCCCGGTTATCAGCTGTCCGGGAAGACCGGTACCGCCCAGCAGGTCGACCCGAGTTGCGGCTGCTACTCCAACTCCAGTTACAACGTCACCTTCGCGGGCATCGCGCCCGCCGACGATCCTCGGTTCGTGGTCGGCATCATGCTGGACAATCCCAGACGCAGCAGTGACGGCACCGGAGGTCAGTCGGCGGCTCCGCTCTTCGGCACGATCGCGTCCTGGCTGCTGCAGCACAAGCGGGTGCCGCTGTCGCCCCGCGCACCGAGGTTGGTGCTGGAGGCGTCGTAACCCGGCCGCGCGGCGGCCAGCGAATCGGACGGTATCGTGGGTGAGTTCCGCGGGCCGAGAGGGTGTGTCGCGGACGACCGCCGCGACCGGCGGGGTCCCGCATGGCGGTACCGGTGGTCGGCTGCGTAAGAAATGACAACGAGGCGAGGAGGGGGCATGGCGTCGAACCGTCGCGACGGAACTCCCGCTGGGAAGTCGCAGCCCACGTCGCCGTCGACCCGGCCGTCTGTCCTCACACCCACCGAGGTGGCCGTGCTGGCGACGGCCACCGGGGCCCGGTTGGATCTGATCGGGACGGCGCCGGCGGACACCACGGTGACCGGCGTGACCCTGCGCGCCCAAGACGTCGTCGCCGGCGACCTCTTCGCGGCGCTACCGGGAACGCACACGCACGGCGCGCGATTCGCCGACCAGGCGGTGAGTCGCGGCGCGACCGCGGTCCTCACCGATCCGGCCGGTCTGGCCGAGTTGACCAGTGCGCTGCCCGCGGGCGCGTCCTGCGCGGTGCTGGTGCACCCGGACCCGCGCTCGGTCCTCGGTGGCATTAGCGCCCGCGTCTACGGCAACCCGTCGCAACGCCTCACGCTCATCGGCATTACCGGCACATCCGGCAAGACGACGACGTCGTACATGGTGGAGGCGGCATTACTGGCCGCCGGCCGCTCGGTCGGGCTGATCGGCACCGTGGAAACCCGGGTCAACGGTGTCGCGCAACCGAGTTCGCTGACCACGCCGGAAGCGCCGACTCTGCAGGCACTGCTCGCGACGATGGCCGAACGTGGCGTCGATGCGGTGGTCATGGAGGTGTCGAGCCACGCGCTGTCGCTGGGCCGCGTCGACGGCTCGCATTTCGCGATTGGTGCGTTCACCAACCTCTCGCAGGATCACCTGGACTTCCATCCCACGATGGCCGCCTACTTCGACGCCAAGGCGCAGCTCTTCGCGCCCGACTCGGCGACCCGCGCGGTGCGGTCGGTGATCTGCGTCGACGACGACTGGGGCAGGCGGATGTCGGAGATCGCGGCCGCCTCCGGCCCCGCGGTCACCATCACCACCGCCGACGGTGTCGCCGACTGGCAGGCCGGCGAGTCGCGGATCGACGCGGGCGGCGCGCAACGCGTCGAGGTCACCGGCCCCGACGGCGCCATCACCGAGCTCAGCGTTCCACTGCCCGGCCGGTACAACGTCGCCAACGCCCTGCTGGCGGTGGCCGTCGCGGTCAGTGCGGGTGTCGAGCTGCGCACGGCGGTCGAGGCCATCGCCGAGGTGTCGGTACCGGGCCGGCTGCAGCGCGTCGACCGCGGCCAGGACTTTCTCGCCATCGTCGACTATGCGCACAAGCCGGGTGCGCTGGAGGCGGTGCTCGCGACGCTGCGGATGCAGACGTCGGGTCGGATCGCGATCGTCGTCGGTGCGGGCGGCGACCGGGATACCGACAAGCGCCCCAAGATGGGTGCGGCCGCAGCGCGCGCCGCCGACCTGGTGGTGATCACCGACGACAACCCGCGTAGCGAGGACCCGGCAGCCATCCGCGCCGCGGTGGCCGACGGTGCACGCTCGGTTCCCGAGCAGGACCGGCCGGCGGGGGCGCAACAGCGAGAGATCGGGGACCGGCGCGCCGCTATCGAGGCGGCGGTGGCCTGGGCCCAACCCGGTGATGTGGTGCTCGTTGCGGGCAAGGGTCACGAGACCGGCCAAGAGATCGACGGCGTCAAGCATCCCTTCGATGACCGGGATGTCCTGGCGGCCGCGTTGGAGTCCGCCCGGCCCGGAGGTTCGGCCCGGTGACCGGTGCCCACGCTGCGGTCACGGTCGTCACCGCAGCGACGCCGGCACGGCTGGACGATGTCGCCCGGCTGCTGCGCGAGCTGGTCGCCGCCACCCGGACCCCGATCGGTGCCCCGGCACGATCGTGGGCGATACTCGGTGAGCTGCGCACCGAGGACACCCTCACCGACAACGAGCGGGTGCTCGCCCACGACCGGATCGGCAGGCAGGCGGTACGGCTGGCGGTGGACAAGGTGCTCAGCGTCGGCGACACGCGCGCGGTACGGGGGTTGCATCAGGGCGTCGTCATGGAAGGCTCGTGGGGCGACGAGGCCCGGCTGGCCGACTCGGTTGCCGACGCCCGCGACATCCTGCGAACCGATCCAGGTTGGCGGCCGGCCCCCGGCGACGTGGTACTCGTCGCGGGTCCCACCGCCGACCTCGCCGGACTCGCCGACATCTTCGCGGCCGAGTTCGGGCTCGCGGTCCGCGACGGCACCGACGCGGCCAGCGCCGCCGACGGCACCGACGCGGCCGGAGCCGCCGACGGCGGACGGGCGCAATGACGTTGACGGACGCGCGGCACCGGTCATCGGCGGATGACGACACGGACAGTGAGGGCGGAAAGGGCACGGCGATGATGCGGACTGTGCGGCCGGGAACCCGGCGGGGGAGGACTCGGCGGTGACCCAGATCCTGATCGCCGGAGCGATCGCGGTGGCGGTGTCGATCATGCTCACCCCGGTGCTCATCCGGTTGTTCTCCCGCCAGGGATTCGGCCAGGAGATCCGGGTGGAGGGGCCGCAGAGCCACCAGACCAAACGCGGCACACCGTCGATGGGTGGCGTCGCGATCCTGGCGGCCCTGTGGGCCGGCTACTTCGGTGCCCACCTGATCGGTGCCCTCACCGGCTCCGGCAACGGTCCGACGGCGTCCGGCCTGCTCGTGCTCGGCCTGGCGACCGCCCTGGGACTCGTCGGCTTCCTCGACGACTTCATCAAGATCCGCAAACACCGCAACCTCGGACTCAACAAGACGGCCAAATCCGTCGGCCAGCTCATCGCCGCGGTGCTGTTCGGCATTCTCGTCCTCCAGTTCCGCAACGACTCCGGCTATAGCCCCGCCAGCACCTACCTCTCCTACGTCCGCGACATCGACGCCATCTCGATGGGATCAATCGCCTTCGTGGTGTTCTGCTGGCTCGTCGTGGCCGCCTGGTCGAACGCGGTCAACTTCACCGACGGCCTGGACGGTCTGGCCGCCGGGTCGATGGCGATGGTGCTCGGCTCCTACGTGCTGGTGACCTTCTTCCAGTTCGTCAACGCATGCTCCGGTGGCGCCAAACCGGCCAACGACATCCCCCAGGGCTGCTACCAGGTGCGCGACCCGCTCGACCTGGCGCTGATCGCGGTCGCCGGCGGCGGTGCCTGCCTTGGCTTCCTGTGGTGGAACGCGGCACCGGCGAAGATCTTCATGGGCGACACCGGATCGCTGGCGCTCGGCGGCATGCTCGCCGGCCTGTCCATCACCACCCGCACCGAGTTGCTCGCGGTGGTGATCGGTGCGTTGTTCGTCGCCGAGATCATGTCGGTCGTCATCCAGATCGCGTTCTTCCGCACCACCGGACGCCGCGTCTTCCGGATGGCGCCGTTCCACCACCACTTCGAACTCGGCGGCTGGGCCGAGACCACCGTGATCATCCGGTTCTGGCTGTTGACCGCGATCGCATGCGCGCTGGGCCTGTCGCTGTTCTATGGCGAGTTCCTCACCGTCAGCGGATAAGCCGGTGACCGACACGCCCGATCCCGCCGGCGAGCAGCACCACACCGGCCCGCGACTGGCTGGGCTGCGGGTGCTCGTCGCGGGCGCCGGCACCGCCGGTGTCTCGGCCGCCGACTACCTGCTCGATGCCGGTGCCCAGGTCACCCTCGCCGACGATCGGTTCGCCGACCCGGCCACCGGGTCGACTCCCGCGATCGACGCCGTACTCACCCGCGGTGCCACGACCGTCGCGATTGCCGACGTACTCGCCGACCCGGACCGGCTCGCCGACACCGACCTGCTGATCGCCTCACCCGGATTCGCGCCGACGCACCCGCTGCCGGTCGCCGCCACCGAGCGGGAAATCCCGGTCTGGGGCGAGGTCGAACTCGCCTGGCGCGTCGACCGAGCCGGACTGCTCGGACCGCCCCGCACCTGGCTGGTGGTGACCGGCACCAACGGCAAGACCACCACCACGTCGATGCTGGCCGACATCGTCGCCGCTTCCGGTCGATCCGGTGCCGCGTGCGGCAACATCGGCCTGCCGGTATTGGATGCGATGCGCGCCGAACCGCGGGTCGACGTGCTGTGCGCCGAGTTGTCGTCGTTCCAGCTGTATTGGGCGCCGTCGGTGGCGCCGGACGCCGGAGTCGTGCTCAACATCGCCGACGATCACCTCGACTGGCACGGCGGCTTCGACGGCTACGCCACGGCCAAGGCGATCGCCCTACATGGTCGGATCGGGGTCGTCGGCCTCGATGATCCGGTCGCGTCGACGTTGCCGGTCGCGGGACGGCGGGTCGGCTTCACGCTGGGCGAGCCCGAATCCGGCGAACTCGGCATCGTCGACGGACAGCTCGTCGATCGGGCCTTCACCGACGCCCCCGGCGGGCAGCCGCTCGGCGCCGCGTCCGCGATCCATCCACCGGGGCCGCCCGGACTGTCCGACGCACTCGGTGCGGCGGCGCTGGCGCTGGCGGTGGGCGTCACGGCCGAGGAGGTGACGTCGGCGCTGGCCGCGTTCCGGCCGGCTGCCCACCGCGGAGAGGTGGTCGCCAGAGTCGACGGCATCGACTACGTCGACGATTCCAAGGCCACCAACCCACACGCGGCCCAGGCCGCGGTCGCCGCACACCGCCGCGTCGTCCTGATCGCCGGCGGCCTCCTCAAGGGAGCCTCCCTCGACGGCATGCTCACCGCTGTCGGCGATCGGCTGGCCGGCGTCGTCGCGATCGGCCGCGACCGCGACCTGGTGGCCGAAGCGATCGCGCGACACGCCCCAGAAGTCCCAACCGTCACAGTATTCACAGGGGACGATGGCGGGGTGACCGTGCAGCACGCCAACTCCGCCGTCCTCGACGGCGCCGCCCGGGCGCCGCGCGATGCCCGATCGACCGATCCCGGGGCCGTCGGCTCAGGCGTCGCCGCCCCGGATCCGGCGGTGGCCGTGATGGCACGTGCCGTCCGGGAAGCCTGGCGGATGGCCGCCGGTGCCAATCCGCGCCCCGACGCGGTCCTGCTGGCGCCCGCCGCGGCATCGCTGGACATGTTCGCCGGATACGGCCGCCGCGGTGACGCATTCGCCGCTGCCGCCGCCGCCCTTCCCGGCGCCGAGACACCCGCGCCGGTACGTCCGGGCGGTGACGCGTGACCGCGACGACAGGGCAGCGGGCGGGCGGCACATCCCGGTCCGGCACATCCGCATCCGGCAAGTCCGCATCCGGCAAGTCCGCGTCCACTAAGGCCGACAAGCCTGCCTCGGGCAGGTCCCGGACCGCCCGCTCCGACTCGAACAAGGCCCGCCCGGCGGCCGCGTCGGTGGGTGCCACGATCGTCGAGGGTGTCCGCAATCTCCTCGGCCGGCCGCTCGCGTCGTATCACCTGATCGTCACGCTGGCGTTGCTGCTCACCACATTCGGGCTGATCATGGTGCTGTCGGCCTCGTCGGTCGAGGGGTACTCCAAGGCGGGCTCGGCGTACGGCCCGTTCGCGACCCAGGTCATCTTCGCGATCCTCGGCCTGTTGACGTTCTACGCGATGCTGCGGATGTCGGTCCGGATGTTCCGGCGGCTCGCCGCTCCGATGATGATCGTCACCACCATCCTGCTGGCGCTGGTGCTCATCCCCGGTATCGGCACCCTCAGTCAGGGTGCCCGGCGCTGGTTCATGATCTACGGACTGTCGGTGCAGCCGTCGGAGCTGGTGAAGGTCGCGCTGTGCCTGTGGGGTGCGCACCTGCTGGCATCGCGGCGCCGGGAGAACGCGTCGCTGAAAGAACTCCTCATTCCACTGGTCCCGGTCGGCGTCCTGGTCTGCCTGCTCATCGTCCTGGAGCCGAATCTGTCGACGACGATCACCATCGCGATCATTATCGGCGCGTTGCTGTGGTTCGCCGGGCTGCCGGTCAAGGTGTTCGCCGCGTTCACCCTGGGCGGGGTGGGCATCGCGGTCGTGCTCGCGCTCATCGAGGGCTATCGGTCGCAGCGAGTGATGAGCTTCCTCGGCAATATCGACGACCCGGAGGGCGCCGGCTACCAGGCACGCCAGGCGAAGTATGCGCTCGCCGACGGCGGACTATTCGGTCAGGGTTTGGGCCAGGGCCGCGCCAAGTGGAACTACCTGCCGAATGCCAAGAACGACTTCATCTTCGCCATCATCGGCGAGGAACTGGGACTCGTCGGCGGCCTGCTCGTGGTGGCCCTGTTCCTGTTCCTGACCTTCATCGGCTTCCGGATCGCGGTGCGCTCCACCGACCCGTTCCTACGGCTGATGTCGGCCACCATCACCGTGCTGATCACCGCCCAGGCGTTCATCAACATCGGCTACGTCGTGGGACTGCTACCGGTCACCGGCATCCAGCTGCCGCTCATCTCGGCGGGCGGCACGTCGACCCTGACCGTGCTGGCCATGCTCGGGCTGCTGGCCAATGCCGCCCGACACGAGCCGGAAGCGGTCGCGGCGCTGGCCACCGGTAGTTCCGGCCGGATGAGCCGATTGCTGCGGTTGCCGACCCCGGTCCCGTACCGGCCGTCGAGCACCGATGCGTTGCGCGACCGGCTCGACCGGCGCCGACGAGACGGCGCGGCGGCGGTCCGCCGACCGGGCCCCCGGCGTGCTCCGACACGGCCCGGCGAGCGGGCGGGCACCGACGCGGTGCGTACGGGTGGCTGGCGCGGCCTGCTTCCCGGTGCCGGCCGACGCGCAGCGCCCGACCATGGGCCCGTGCGCGGTGATCCGCGAGCGGCACCGTCGACGCGTGTCGGTTACCGTGGGGCCGATCGCGCCGCCCCCGATCACCGCCAGCGGTTCCCGATGTCGGGGTCGTACGGAACCCGACGGTCCGCCGGGCACGGTGCCGCGGGCACCGATCGGTACGGTGGGCCGGCGCGCGGGGGGAATGTCCGGCACGACCGCCGCCGGTGGTGAGTGCCGCGACCTGAAGAGACGCGGACGCGAGCGCAGAGACGACAACCAGCGCAGAGACGACGAGCGCACAGACAGCGCGGGCACGACAAGCGAACGGAGACATGGCCGGTGAGTTCGGCGAGGGAGAACACACCCGGCGAGAGCACGTCCGGGCCGACCGGCGGCTCGGACGGCGCGCTCCCCGCGGGCAGCGGCCGCCCGCTGTCGGTGGTGCTCGCCGGCGGGGGCACCGCGGGGCATATCGAACCCGCACTCGCGGTCGCTGACGCGGTGTCCCGGCTCGATCCCACCGCACGGATCACGCTGCTCGGCACCAAGCGCGGTCTGGAGACCACGCTGGTCCCCGAACGCGGATACGACCTCGCCCTGATCCCGCCGGTGCCGTTGCCGCGCAAGCCGGGCGTCGAGCTCGCCAAGATGCCGACCCGGCTGATCCGGTCGGTATTCGCCACCCGGCGGGTGCTGGCGGACGTGGACGCCGACGTCGTCGTCGGGTTCGGCGGTTACGTATCGTTGCCCGCCTACCTCGCGGCGGAAACCCACCTGCGCGCCAAGCACAGGCTGCCGATCGTCATCCACGAGGCGAATGCGAGCGCGGGGATCGCCAACAAAGTCGGCGCGCGATTCGCCGACGTCGTGATGGCGGCTGTGGACGGCTCCGGGCTGGCCGGAGCCCAGACGGTCGGCATGCCGGTGCGCGGCGTCATCACCGAACTGGACCGGGCGGCGATGCGCGCCACTGCCCGCCACTACTTCGGCCTGGACGAGGATGCGCCGACCCTGCTCGTCTTCGGTGGTTCGCAGGGCGCGCGCCGACTCAACGATGCTGTAGCCGGTGCCGCGGGGGCGCTCGGTGAGGCCGGCATCGGGGTGCTGCATGCCTACGGTCCCAAGAATTCCGTCGAACCGGTGTCCCCGCCGGACGCGCCGCCCTACCGCGCGGTCGGGTACCTCAAGCGGATGGACCTCGCCTACGCCGCGGCCGACCTGGTGATGTGCCGGTCGGGCGCGATGACGGTCGCCGAGGTCGCCGCCGCCGGACTGTCGGCGATCTACGTACCGCTGCCGCACGGCAACGGCGAGCAGCGACTCAACGCACTGCCGGTCGTCGATGCCGGGGGCGGACTCTTGGTGGACGACGCCGACGTGACGGCGGACTGGGTCGCCCGCGAGGTTCCCGATCTGCTCGCCGACACCGACCGGCTGCAGGCGATGTCGGTCGCCGCGGCCGGCAGCGGTCACCGCGACGCGGCCACCGACGTGGCCCGGGCCGCGCTGGCCCTGGCCGGCCGATTCCGCGGCGGCGAGCATCGAAGTCACCTGTCCGGGGCGTTTCGTGCGCCCGGTTCGGCGTCCCAGCGGGGACAATGACAGTCGATCGAGGTGACGGCGGCCGAGGCAACGGGGCGGAGGTGACATGACCGGCGAGACCAGCGATGGCGCGACGTCGCCGAGCACGCTGCCCGAGCAGCTCCGGCGGGTGCACATGGTGGGCATCGGAGGCGCGGGCATGTCCGGGCTGGCCCGCATCCTGCTGGCCCGCGGCGGACAGGTTTCCGGGTCCGACGCCAAGAACGGTCGCGGTGTGTTGGCACTGCGGGCCCGCGGCGCCCGTGTCCAGATCGGCCACGACCCGTCCGCGTTGGATCAGATACCCGGTGGTCCTACCGCCGTGGTGACCACTCACGCGGCCATCCCCAAGACCAATCCGGAGCTTGTCGCGGCCCGGTCCCGCGGCCTGCCGATCCTGTTGCGGCCGCAGGTGCTCGCCGATCTGATGGCCGGCTACCGCACACTGCTCGTCGCGGGCACCCACGGTAAGACGTCGACGACGTCGATGGCGGTCGTCGCCCTGCAGCACGCGCACTGCGATCCGTCCTTCGCGATCGGCGGGGAGCTGAACGAATCCGGCACCAACGCCCACCACGGCAGCACCGACGTCTTCGTCGCCGAAGCCGACGAGAGCGACGGGTCGTTGCTGCAGTACACCCCGGATGTGGTGGTGCTGACCAACATCGAAGCCGATCATCTGGACTTCTTCGGCACGGTCGAGGCATATGTCGACACCTTCGACCGGTTCGTCGACCGGATCGCACCCGGCGGGGTGTTGGTGATCTGTGTCGACGACCCCGGCGCCGCCGACCTGGCCCGGCGCTGCACCCCACGGCTGCGCGAACGCGGAGTCTCGGTGTACGCCTACGGGACCGGCCCGGACGAGCAGCCGATCGACGGAGTGACCACGGTCGCGACCCTCGAGTCGTGGACGCCGCGCGCCGGTGGCGCGGTGGCCCGGGTGCGGTTCGCGCCACCGATCGCCGCAGCGTCGGACGAGCCGGCGACCGAGCACGGAGCCGACGCGGCCGGCGAGTACTCGATTGCGCTGACGTTGCCCGGTATTCATATGGCACGCAACGCGATCGGCGCAATCGTCGGTGCGGTGTGCGTCGGCGCCGACCTGCCGGACGCGGTCGCCGGTATCGAGAGCTTCGGCGGCGTGCGACGCCGCTTCGAGTTCAAGGGCGTCGCCGACGGCGTCGCGGTCTACGACGACTACGCGCACCATCCCACCGAGGTCCGCGCCGTGCTGACGGCTGCCCGGGCCATGGTGGCCGCCGACTCGGCGACCCCGGGCGCCGGCGGGCCCGGCCGAGTGATCGCCGTCTTCCAGCCGCACCTGTACTCGCGAACCAGCGACTTCGCCGAGGAGTTCGCCGCCGCACTGGATCTCGCCGACCAGGTCGTCGTTGCCGACGTGTACGGGGCGCGCGAGGAACCGATCCCCGGGGTCAGCGGCCGCACCATCGCCGACCAGGTCCGATCGCCGGCGGCCTTCGTGCCCGACTTGTCCGCGCTGGCCACCACGGTCGCCGCGGCGGCCGCACCCGGCGATATCGTGCTCACCCTCGGTGCCGGCGATATCACCATGCAGGGCGCCGAAATCCTCGCCGCGCTGAGCGCGCGCGGGCCGAACCGTCCGGTCGCACCGGCACCGGCTCCGACGTCGGCACCCGCCCCGACGTCGGCGCCGGAGGCGGGGGAGCGCCCGTGAGACTGCTCCCGCGCCGGCGCCGCTCTCGCGTCGTGCTCGCCGTCGCCGGCACCGTTGCGGTTGTGACGGCTCTCGTGCTGATCGCGTACCTCACCCCACTGATGTCGGTGCGCTCCACCGAGATTCGCGACAATCGGGTGGTTTCGGGCGACCAGGTGCTCGATGCGGCGGCGGTCGCGCCGGGCACGCCCCTGCTGCAGGTGGACGCCGCGGCGGTGGCGCGCCGGGTGGTCGCCGCCATCCCGTCGGTCGAGTCCGCTCGGGTGCAGCGCAGCTATCCGTCCACGCTCACCATCACCGTCACCGAACGCCGCCCCGTCGCGGTGGTACAGGCCGGCGACAAGGTGCATGTCCTGGACCGGTCCGGGGTGAGCTACCTCAAGTACGACGGCAAGGTCGGGACCGACGCGGTCCCTGTCCAGTTCCGGAAGCTGCCGGTGCTCGACACTCCCAATCCGGGCCCGTTCGACCCGACTACCCGGGCGGCCCTCGCCGCGACCGCGGGGCTGCCGCCGCGGATCGCCGGTCAGGTGCAGCGCGTGTCGGCGACGTCGCCGGTCGATATCGAATTCGCGCTCACCGACCAGCGGACCGTCGTGTGGGGGGACAGCGACCGCGGCGCGGAGAAGGCCAGGACGCTGGGATACTTGTTGACCCGCAAGGCATCCACCTACAACGTGTCCAGTCCCGAGTTTCCCGCGTATCGCTGACTCCGACGTCGGTGATGCGGCCGCGGCGACGGTGAATTCGCCGCCAGTTCGCGACACGCCGACGACCTTGCTGGCTCCACGCACCGGCGATGCCTAGCGTTCTTCCCAACAGCACAACTTGACATAACTCTAAATCTATGGTTGAGGTTTAGGGTTTCGACCCCAGCGAGTCCGTGATCAGCAGAGGAAGGCGAGCGCTATGACGCCACCGCACAACTACTTGGCCGTCATCAAGGTCGTCGGCATCGGCGGCGGCGGCGTCAACGCCGTCAACCGGATGATCGAGCAGGGCCTGAAGGGGGTGGAGTTCATCGCCATTAACACCGACGCGCAGGCGCTGTTGATGAGCGACGCCGACGTCAAGCTCGACGTCGGCCGCGACTCCACCCGGGGGCTCGGTGCGGGCGCCGACCCGGAGGTCGGCCGGCGCGCCGCCGAGGATGCTCGCGACGAGATCGAGGAACTCCTCAAGGGCGCCGACATGGTCTTCGTCACCGCCGGCGAGGGAGGCGGCACCGGCACCGGTGGCGCCCCGGTCGTCGCATCGATCGCCCGCAAGCTGGGGGCGTTGACGGTCGGCGTCGTCACCCGGCCGTTCGCCTTCGAGGGCAAGCGCCGCGGCAACCAGGCGGAGTCGGGGATCACCGCGCTGCGTGAGTCGTGCGACACGCTCATCGTGATCCCGAACGACCGGCTGTTACAGCTCGGCGATGCACAGGTGAGCCTGATGGATGCCTTCCGCAGCGCCGACGAAGTGCTCCTCAACGGCGTGCAGGGCATCACCGACCTGATCACCACCCCGGGCCTGATCAACGTCGACTTCGCCGACGTCAAGGGCGTGATGAGCGACGCCGGCAGTGCGTTGATGGGCATCGGTTCGTCGCGGGGCGAGGAACGGGCGAAGAAAGCCGCCGAGGCCGCGATCAACTCGCCGCTGCTGGAGGCGTCGATGGAGGGTGCGCGCGGCGTGCTCATCTCGATCGCCGGCGGCAGCGACCTCGGCCTGTTCGAGATCCACGACGCCGCCACTCAGGTGCAGGAGGCGGCCCACGAGGACGCCAACATCATCTTCGGCACCGTGATCGACGATAACCTCGGCGACGAGGTGCGGGTCACCGTCATCGCCGCCGGCTTCGACGGCGGCTCGCCGCGTAAGCGCACCGAACAGCCTGCGGCGGTGGGCAAGACGGCCGTCGGCGCCGGCCAGGCGGGTACGGTGGCGACGCCCGAGCGCAGTGACCCCCTGTTCGGCGAGATGCCCGCGAACAACGCCGATCCGTTCGAGGAGCGGCCCGCCGAGCGGCCACGACGCAACAACGTCACCCTGGATGACGACGACGTGGACGTGCCGTCGTTCATGAAGCGCTGAGATGACCGACCCCGATCCGGGCGGCGGCACGAGTGGGAGCCGGGGCCGGGTGCGCCGGATCGTGACCACCCGCGCCGGGGGTGTCTCACACGCCCCCTATGACAGCTTCAATCTCGGTGACCACGTCGGGGACGACCCGGCTGCGGTCGCCGCGAATCGCCGTCGGCTGGCCGATCAGCTGGGGCTCGCGCCCGAATCGGTGATCTGGATGGAACAGATCCACAGCCGCAACGTGTCGGTCGTCGACGGTCCGACCGCAGCCCCGATCCCCGCCACCGACGCACTGGTCACCACGGTGCCCGGGCTGGCTCTCGCGGTGTTGTCGGCCGATTGCGTGCCGGTGCTGCTCAGCGACGACGAGGCCGGGGTCATCGCCGGCGTGCACGCCGGACGCGTCGGGGCCCGGATCGGCATCATCGGCGAGACGCTCCGCGCGATGACCGAACTCGGTGCCCGCCCGGAGCGGATCGGCGCTTTCCTCGGGCCCGCGGCCGGTGGCGATCAGTACGAAGTGCCGCTCGACATGCAGCGCGATGTCGAAGAGCATCTGCCGGGCAGCGCGAGTGTCACCCGTGCGGGTACCCCCGGACTCGACTTGCGGGCCGGTCTGCGCCGACAGTTACTCGCCGCGGGCGTCGCGGCCGTCGCCGAGGACCCGCGCAGCACCATGTCCGACCCCGACCTGTTCAGTCACCGCCGGGGCGCACCCACCGGCCGGCTGGCGTCGGTGATCTGGATCGACCCCCGGGGGGATGTCGAGCGGTGACCGCGAGCGATGCGCGGACCGCCGAACTGGCCACCCGGCTGGAGCAGGTGCGCGGTCGGCTGGACGCCGCGACCGCCGCGGCGGACCGGCCTCGCGGGGACGTCGACCTGCTGGTGGTCACCAAGTTCTTTCCCGCCGACGACGTGGCCCGGCTCATCGCGCTGGGGGAGACACAGTTCGGCGAGTCGCGGGAACCGGAGGCGAGCCGCAAGGTGGCCGCATTGCATGCCGATGCCGACCTCGACGCACGATTCTCCGCCGGCGCCCTCGCGGTGGACATGATCGGGTCGGTGCAGACGAAGAAGGCGAAAACCGTTGCGCGATGGGCACGGTCGGTCCACTCGGTGGACCGGGAGAAGCTGGCGGACCGGTTGGGTGCCGAGGCGCGGACCGCGCTCGACACCGGCGACCGGCACCTACCGCTCGGAGTATTCCTCCAGGTCAGCCTGGACGGTGACGTCAGTCGGGGCGGTGTCGTCGAGGACGGGTTGGAGGCCCTGGCGGAGCGAGTCGCGGCCGACGACGCGCTCCGGCTCCGCGGGCTGATGACCATCGCCCCGCTCGACGGCGAGCCGGAACGGTGGATGGCGGAGATGGCGCGCATTCGGGAGAGCTTTCTGGCTCACCATCCGGACGCGACCGAGTTGTCGGCGGGAATGTCGGGAGATCTGGAAAGCGCGGTCGCACATGGCTCGACATGCGTGCGTGTCGGTACCGCGATCATGGGACCGCGGCCGATACTCTCTCAGTAATCACATTGGTCACACACGAACCAAAAAGAACAAGACTCTCACCGATCACAACCGCATCAGACTTCGCTCCACCAGCGTCGGACCACAGGGAGGCCCCGGACATGACCACGATGCAGAAGTTCAAGGCGTATTTCGGGATGGTCCCTCCGAGCGAGTACGAGGACGACTACCTGGAGGAGCCGTCCGCACCGATGCGGCCGACATCCCGGGAGCGGGCCTACCGGGACGAGTACTACGGCGACGGGTCCTACGCGGACGACAGCTTTCGGGACGCGGGCTTCCGCGACGCGGGGCTGCGTGAGTACCGCGACGCCGGCTACGAGGGCGGCTACCGCGAGACCGACATCGGCTACGTCGAGGAGCGGCGCTACGTCGCCAACGGCGGCTACGAGCCGGCTGGTTACGAACCCGGATACGTCGGCACCCCGGAGTACACCTATGCGGGCGCCCGGCACAGCGAGCCGGCCGTCGAGCGGATGCGTCCGGTCGGCCGCCTGGAGCCGCTGCAGCGCAGTAGCAGCGCGAATCTGCGCGCGGCGTCGTCCGGACGCGGCGGTCCGGCGACCGACCAGCGCGAGCTGGAGCGCGTCTTCGCCGACGGCCCGCTGCACAAGATCACGACCCTGCGGCCGGCCGACTACGGCGAGGCCCGCACGATCGGTGAGCGATTCCGGGACGGCAACCCGGTCATCATGGACCTCGTCGACATGAGTAACGACGACGCCAAGCGGCTGGTCGACTTTGCCGCCGGGCTGGCGTTCGCGCTCCGCGGCTCCTTCGACAAGGTGGCGACGAAGGTGTTCCTGCTGTCGCCCCCGGACGTCGACGTCTCGCCCGAGGATCGGCGCAAGATCGCCGAGACCGGCTTCTACAATCACTCCTGACCTGCGTCTGGGCGCCTACCGCCGGGAGTTGCCCGGCGCGGTCGCCGACGCCCGGGCGGACCGGTGCGTCACAGATGCGGCGAATCAGGCACTCTTGAGTCGTGGCGATTGTGTTCGAGGTCCTCTATTACCTCCTGTTCATCTACTGGCTGCTGCTGCTCGGCCGGCTCGTGGTCGAGCTGGTGCGCACCTTTGCCCGCGAGTGGCGCCCGACCGGGGTCGCGGTGGTGATCATCGAGGCTGTGTTCACCGTCACCGATCCACCTATCAAGGCGCTGCGCCGCGTGCTGCCGCCCATTCCGCTCGGACCGGTCCGACTCGACCTGTCGCTGATGATCGTGATGATCGTGGTGCTCATCGGCATGCAGGTGGTCAGTTCATTCCGCGCGAACGCCGCGGCATCGGCCCTCGGCCTGGCCTGACGGTTCGATAGCGGCGTCCCCGCCGGCCGCGGATGCCGCTGACTCGCGGGCTTCTCCCATATCGCGCCCGCGCGGGGCGCGTTAGACTCACCCGCTGTCACAGATGTCAACCCGCCCTGTGGATGTCATCATTGGGTGACCGTTTCGTTGCGAGAGGGCATCGAAGGCCTGCGACAAGCGGTTCCCGTGTGACAGGATGAGACGCCAGTTACAGATTTTGACTGGTATGAATAATGAGTGACAGTCTGTACGGAGACTGGCCAATCACCGCCATTGGACGACAGACCCGCACACTGAAGACAAGCTCGAACGACAAATGAGGGGAACCGACATGCGGCTGACTCCAGCTGATGTGCACAACGTCGCGTTCAGCAAACCGCCTATCGGTAAACGCGGCTACAACGAAGATGAGGTCGACCAGTTCCTCGACTTTGTCGAAGCAGAGCTCGCACGGCTGATCGAGGAGAACACCGACCTCAAGCAGCGCGTCGACGAACTCGAGGGTGACCTCGCCGACGCGCGTTCGGGCAGCGGCTCCACCGGTGCCAGCGCGACCGCCGGTACCCCGGTCACCGAGGTCGAGGAGACCCAGGTCTTCGCCGCGACGTCGTCCCCCGAGCCGGCGTCGGCTGCCCCGGCCGCCCCCGCCGCGGCACTCGGCAACGACGACGCCAACGTTCGTGCCGCCAAGGTCCTCGCCCTCGCACAGGACACCGCGGACCGACTGACCTCTACCTCGCGACAGGAGGCGGATTCGCTGCTGTCGGACGCGCGGTCGCGCGCGGACGCGATGGTGTCCGAGGCGCAGAGCAAGTCCGACGCCATGTTGACCGACGCCCGCCAGCGGTCCGAGGCCATTCTTGCCGACGCGCAGACCCGCTCCGAGGCTCAGGTGCGGCAAGCCCAGGAGCGCGCGGACGCGCTGCAGAGCGACGCCGAGCGCAAGCACAGCGAGATCATGGGCACCATCAACCAGCAGCGGGGTGTGCTGGAGGGCCGCATCGAGCAGCTCAAGACGTTCGAGCGGGAGTATCGCACCCGGTTGAAGACCTACCTGGAGTCGCAACTCGAGGAGCTGCAGCAGCGCGGTAGCGCTGCGCCGGTGGAGAGCGGGCGCGGCGACCAGTCGTTCTCGCCGGATCCGGGCAACAGCGGATTCAGTAACTACTCACCGAGCTGAGCGGTCGCCGACCATAGGGAATGTTGACGTGTCGCGGGTTGTGACGTGCTGACGCTGGCCCTCGGGGCGACCCTGGTCGGGTTCGCGCTCCTGGTGGTCGGCCTGATCACCGGCACTGTGTGGCTGGCGGTCGCGTGCATCGTGGTGTGCCTCCTCGGACTCGCGTTCCTGATCGCCGACATCATCGGTGCCGGCCGTCGACGCGACAACGACGCGGAGCTCGCCGACTTCGTCGATCGCGACGATGCTCGTTCGGACCGTCGCGACGAGGGTCGGGCCCGGCAGCCCGGTTCCGAAACCGGCCCGGCCGATGGTGTGGGTACGGCGTCCGGCGGCGACTACGCGACCGCGGCCACGGCGGCCGGGCCCTCCCGGCACCGGCGCGGGGACGCCGAGCCGGGTACAGGCGACGAGACGACCGAGGCGTACGCGACCGAGAGATACGAGACCGAGGCGTACACCCCCGGCGGCTACACCGCCGAGACGGTCTCGGTGGAGCAGACCTCCGAGACCGGCACCGGACGCTCGGGAAGTCTCGACGACTATCTGCGATCGGTGGGCGCCGAGACCGGTGCTCAACCGTCGGCCGGCCGAACGGAGGCCTTTCCGACATCGGCACCGCCCCGTCCGGAACCCACGGCGACGCAGTTCCCCCGGTCCGACTCGCCCTATGCCGACCTGCCCGGTGCGGCACCGGGCCCGACCGGAGACACCTCGGCACCGGATGCACCGCGCGGCGCGCCCGCCGATCCGTCGCCGGGCGACGCCGGATACACCTGGGGGGCGCCGACCGGCCAGAATCCCGGCCAGAATCCCGGTGACCAGAACACCGAGCGGTCCGATCCGTCGACCGACTCGTTCCCGGCGCAGCGGAGCGACAAGATCGATCCGCTGGACCCGCGTTGGCGCCCACCGGCGGACTGACACCGACTGACTGACTTCCGGCCGTGGCCGGTGCGGGTGCCGGTCACCGGATCTCGGATGCGAGCGATTCGAGGTGTCCGCTCCGGCGCGCTATCATCGACACTGCGTTGATCCGGCCATCACCGGGGAGCACCCGGAAGAACAGCGGCCGGCAACTGACGCCGGCACCGCTCAGTAGAACCGGGCGGGCGCGGTCCGTCACAGCCGCGGATCCCTCGGATGCACCAACGCGGTGCCCGGGGCGGATCCCAGAGCGGCGGCGGCCGGGAGTGACCCGGACCGTCGCAAGCGGGGTGGTACCGCGCGCATCCGGACGTGTCCGGGACTGTGCGTCCCCGTGCCGGCACAGCACCAACCTGGCACGAGGAGACCAACACCGTGACCGACGCGACCTCCGCGACCCCGCCCCCTGCGCCCGAGACGGACGCCGCCCCGGCTTCCGACGCGGCCTCGTCGATCGGCCGCGTCTACCCTCTCGTGGATATGACCGACGGCAGCCGCGGCGGCGCGCCCTCGTTCCCCGACGTCGAGCAGCGGGTGCTGGCCTACTGGGACGCCGACGACACCTTCGCGGCGTCCATCGAAAACCGGTCCGATGCCGAGGAATTCGTCTTTTACGACGGTCCGCCGTTCGCCAACGGGCTGCCGCACTACGGTCACCTGCTCACCGGTTACGTCAAAGACCTGGTACCGCGGTACCAGACCATGCGCGGCAAGAAGGTCGACCGGCGGTTCGGGTGGGACACGCATGGCTTGCCCGCCGAATTGGAGGCCGAACGACAGCTCGGGATCACCGACAAGTCGGAGATCGAGAAGATGGGCGTCGAACGCTTCAACGACTACTGCCGCGACTCGGTACTGCGCTACACCGGCGAGTGGCGCGACTACGTCACCCGCCAGGCACGCTGGGTCGACTTCGACAACGACTACAAGACGCTGGACATCGACTTCATGGAATCGGTGATGTGGGCGTTCCAACGGCTGTACCAGAAAGGTCTGATCTACCAGGGGTATCGGGTACTGCCGTATTCCTGGTACGAGCAGACACCGCTGTCGAATCAGGAGTCCAAGCTCGACGACGCCTACCGCATGCGGCAGGACCCGGCGGTCACCGTGCGGATGCCGCTGGTCGTGCCCGACGGGCCGCTGCAGTCACTCGACGGCGTCAACGCACTGATCTGGACCACGACGCCGTGGACCCTGCCGTCGAACCTCGCGATCGCGGTGAACCCGGACGTCACCTACGCGCACGTGCGGGCCGCCGACGGCGAAGAGTATCTGCTCGCCGAGGCGTTGGTCGGTGCCTACGCCCGGGAACTCGGCGAGGTCGAGGTGCTCGCCACCTATTCCGGGCGAGAACTGGAAAACCTTTCCTACACACCGCCGTTCGGCTTCTTTGCCGACCACCCGAACGCCTTCCGAGTGCTGCTCGGCGACTATGTCACCACCGACAGCGGTACCGGCGTGGTGCATCTGGCGCCCGCCTTCGGTGAGGAGGACATGGAGCTCGCCACCGCCAACGGCATCGAGGTCGTGCAACCGCTCGACCCTGGTGGCCGGTTCACCGCGCAGGTGCCGCCCTACGAGGGCCAGATGGTGTTCGATGCGAACCCGAAGATCATCTCCGATCTGAAGGCGGCCGGCCGCATCTTGCGGCACGAGACCATCGAACACTCCTACCCGCACTCGTGGCGGTCCGGAAAACCGTTGATCTACATGGCCGTTCCGTCGTGGTTCGTCGCCGTCGGGCCGATCAAGGACCGCATGCTGGAGCTGAACAAACAGATCGCATGGTCGCCGGAGCACATCCGGGACGGCCAGTTCGGCAAGTGGCTGGAGGGCGCCCGCGACTGGAACATCAGCCGAAACCGCTACTGGGGTGCGCCAATCCCGGTCTGGATGTCGGACGATCCGGAGCACCCGAGAGTCGACGTCTACGGCTCTCTGGACGAACTGGAACGCGATTTCGGCGTGCGCCCGGACAACCTGCACCGCCCGTACATCGACGAGTTGACCCGGCCGAATCCCGACGACCCGACGGGTCGGTCGACCATGCGCCGGGTGCCGGAGGTGCTCGACTGCTGGTTCGAGTCCGGTTCGATGCCGTTCGCGCAGGTGCACTACCCGTTCGAGAACGCCGACTGGTTCGACGGGTCGGATACCTCCGGCGAATCCCCGCACAACCCGGGTGACTTCATCGTCGAGTACAACGGGCAGACGCGCGGCTGGTTCTACAACCTGCACGTGCTGGCGACCGCGTTGTTCGATCGCCCCGCATTCAAAACCGTTGCCGCACACGGCATCGTGCTGGGCGATGACGGCCAGAAGATGAGCAAGTCCAAGCGCAACTACCCGGACGTCAACGAAGTCTTCGACCGGGACGGCTCGGATGCGATGCGGTGGTTCCTGATGGCGTCGCCGATCCTGCGGGGCGGAAACCTGGTGGTGACCGAACGCGGCATCCGGGAGGGAGTGCGGCAAGCGCTGCTGCCGCTGTGGAATGCCTACAGCTTCTTGCAGCTCTACGCCGAGCGGCCGGCGACCTGGCGGACGGATTCGACCAATGTGCTCGACCGGTACATCCTGGCCAAGCTGGCGGCGACCCGGGACGAGATGACCAAGTCGCTGGACGTCTACGACATCGCCGGCGCATCCGATGCGTTCCGCGAGTTCGTCGAGTCGCTGACCAACTGGTACGTGCGCCGGTCGCGGGCGCGATTCTGGGCCGGGCAGGACGCCGACCCGGAGGCCTTCGACACGCTGTACACGGTGTTGGAGGTGGCGTCGCGGCTGGCGGCACCGTTACTGCCGCTGGCCACTGAGGCGATCTGGCGCGGGCTGACCGGGGAACGGTCGGTGCACCTCACCGACTGGCCGACGGCCGACGAACTGCCCGCCGACCCCGATCTCGTCGCGGCGATGGACGACGTGCAAGCGGTCTGTTCGACGGCGTCGAGCGTGCGCAAGGCCAACAAGCTCCGGGTGCGGCTGCCGTTGGCGAAGCTGACGATCGCGTCCCCGGCGGCGGAGCGGCTCGCCCCATATACCGCTTTGATCGCGGACGAGATGAACGTCAAGGACGTCGAACTCAGCACCGCCACCGACGATTTCGGTCACATCGAGCTCGCGGTCAATGCGCGCGCGGCCGGCCCGCGACTGGGCAAGGACGTGCAGCGGGTGATCAAGGCGGTCAAGGCGGGGGACTGGGAGACCCGACCCGGCCCGGACGGCACCGATGTGGTGAGCGCGGCGGGCATCGACCTGGTCGACGGCGAATACGACCGCCGACTGGTCGCCGCCGAGCCCGGGTCGACCGCCGAACTGCCCGGCGGCCGCGGACTGGTGGTGCTGGACACCGTGCTCACGCCCGAACTCGAGAGCGAGGGGTGGGCCAAGGATCGGATTCGTGAACTGCAGGACGCGCGCCGCAGCGCGGGATTCGACGTGTCGGACCGCATCTCGGTCCGTCTGGTCGTCCCAGCGGCCCGCGCGGATTGGGCCCGGGCACATGGCGACCTCATCGCCCGGGAGACACTGGCCACCACCTTCGACGTCGACGTGGACGGTTCACCCGGTGCGGTCGACCTCGGTGACGGCGTCACCGCCGACGTTGCCAAGGCCATCTCGAACTGAGCGGGACGGCTAGCCGGGAACCTGCTGTCCGTCGTGCGCGCGGGCCGGTGGTGGGCCCCCGAGGGCCTGTCGCGTCTGCTCATCTGCGGGCAGGAACGTCTCCAGGTGCAATCCTTCGAGAGCGGCGTCGGTGGCAGTGGTCAGCCGTGCCGACGTGCTGAAGAAGCGCAACGTTGTGGTGTCCGTCCCGGCCACCTCGCCGGGCGCCGACATCGGCGCCGCCAGGTCGAGGGTCAGCACCGGACCGGGCGGCGTGGGCTGACGGGTGGAGGTGTCGACGTGGTCGGCAAGTTCGGCCGCAAGCTCGTGATGCCGCGGGTCCCGGGTGCGTTCGGCACGGGATCGCAACTGCTGGTACAAGAATCCGGCCCACTGGCCGCGGTTGGCGATGCGCGGGGCGAGACCGTCCGGGTGCAGGCACAGCCGGATCACGTTGACGGGCGGTTCGAGTAGCTCCGCCGCGCATCCGGCGAGCAACGCGTCGACGGCCGTATTCATGTCGACCACGTTCCAGTAGTCGTCCAGGAGCAGCGCCGGGTACGGCAGGTGTGCGTCGAGCAGTCCGCGCAACCCGGTGGCGCTGCCGTCCGACGACCACGGATCGTCGGAGTACCGGGGTGCGTAGCCGCCGGCCAGGAGCAGCCGATTGCGTTCGCGCAGTGGGATTTCCAGAAACTCGGCGAGGCGGATGATCATATCCGGTGTCGGGTGCGCCTTGCCGGTCTCTACCCGGCTGACATGGCGTGCGGAGACCGCCGCCAGATTGGACAGTTCCTGCTGGCTGACCCGGCGGTGCTGGCGCCAGTCGCGCAGGATTCGACCGACCGTGGGCACATCGGATTCCACCGTCATGCACACACCCTAGGACCGCCGGGTGCCGGCGGACCATGACCTCGCGGGTCATGGCGCGAGCGCACGTGGTCGATCACGCTGGGCGCACCTGGTTGGGGGCACCGACCCCGACACCGATCCGAGGAGACGCCCATGTCGATCGCCGACGCCGTACCGAATTATCTCGCCACCTGGAACGCCGACGATCCGGACCGCCTGCTGGCCGAGTATTGGTCGCCCGACGCCACCTACACCGACCCGATGGCCCAGGCGGCCGGGACAGCGGAGATCGCCGCGCTGATCCGACAGGTGCGCACGCAGTTCCCGGGATATGTGTTCACCGCGTTCGACGACGCCGACGCCCACCACCGACAGGTGCGCTTTCGGTGGGGCCTCGGACCTGCTGGAGCCGAGCCGGTCGTGATCGGTTTCGACGTTCTCGTCATCGACGACGCCGGCCGGATTCGTGACGTCCGCGGATTCCTGGACAAAGTGCCGGCATGACGATGCCGCCTGCACGCGATCCAGCGGCGGTGCCGACCGTACTGATCGCACCGGCGATGGCCGTCGCGGCGCGCCACTACCGAGTCCTCGCCGAGGCGCTGCGCGAGGCGGGCTTCGAGGCGATCGTGGTGCCCCGGCGCGGGTTCGCCGACGGCCCCGAACCCGACTCCGGTGTGAACGCACCGGGCCCAGGCACCGACTGGGGTTACGCCGACGAGGCCACCGACCTCGCCGACGCGGTCGGCCGCGCCCGCGAGCGGAATCCGGTCGGTGACGTACTCGTGCTCGGTCACAGCCTGGGCGCACAGCTCGCGGTACTCGCCGCCGCCGACCCTGCCACCCCGTCGGCGCAGCGCCCGGACGCGATCGTTGCGGTCGGTGCGTCCGTGCCCTACCACCGGCACTACCCGGCGAACGGACTCGACGTCGCGGGCCTGGCCGCCCAGGTGATGGCCACTACCGAGGCCGAAGGCTACTGGCCCGCACCGGGATTCGGGGCGCCGGCGCCGTACACCCTGATGCGCGACTGGGCGAGCATGGTGCGGACTGGGTCGCTGCCCGGCGAGGCCCGGCTCGACCTACCGGTCGGCGTGCCCGCGCTGACGATTCGCCTGCACGGGGACACGCTGGTCACCGCCGGTGCCGCCGACCGGTTCGATGCGCTGATCGCCCCGGCGGACCTCACGACCTGGACGTACCGGTCCGGGGACGGCGACGGTAGCCACGACGGCACCGTCGATCACATCACCTGGATTCGCACTCCCGTGCAACCGGTCGCCGCGATGCGACGGTGGTGGCTTGAGCGCCGCCCGCCACGGTGATCGCCCTGACGATCAGCCGGTGAAGATCCCGGCGACCAGATTGATCGTGGTCGCCAGGATCACCGCGCCGAAGATGTACGACAGCAGGCACTGGCGCAGTACCACCGACCGGATGGTCGGATTCGACACATTGGTGTCCGACACCTGATAGGTCATGCCGAGGTTGTAGCTGAAGCACAGGAAGTCCGCGAACGTCGGCAATGCATTGGAGTTGAAATCGATCCCGCCCGCCGGCTGCCGGGTGTAGTAGATGTTCGCGTACCTCGTCGCATACATCAGATGCAGACTCGCCCACGCGAGGAACACCCCGATCAGTGCCATCGTCGCGGGGAACCACCCGGCCTGGGAGCCGCGCGCGATCAGCAGTGCGCCGATCCCCAGCAGGGCGCCCACCGAGGCGAGCACGACGACCAGTTCGTCCACCCGATGCGGGTAGTCCTCTCGGACGGCGTTGCGTCGGGTCTGCTCGCCATCCATCGGCCACAGCACGACCCACCCCTCGGTCACGAAGACACCAAACGCGACCGCCATACCCACCAACAGCGCGGTCCCGACGCCGGCGCCGGCCACCGCAGTGACGACGCCGGCGACGAGGCCGACAAGGGGAGAGGAGACGAGCCGGAACGCCGGCGACGCCACGAACTTGGCCATGTTGCTACGAGCTCGCTCGCCGACAGCTACTTGCTCGAGTCGTCATCCTTCTTCTTCGTCGACTTCTTGGTGCTCTTCTTCGCGGCCTTCTTGCTGCCCGAATCATCGTCACCCTCGGACTTGCCGGAGCCGGCAACAACACTGATCGACAGCTTCGGCGGTGTGCCCGCGTCGACCATGACCTTGTCGCCGGGCACCAGCTCGCCCTTCAGTGTCATCGTGGACAGCTCGTTGTCGAGCTGCTTCTGGATCAGCCGGTGCAGCGGCCGGGCACCGAACTCGGGGTTGTAACCCTCCTCGGCCAGTTCGTCCTTGGCCGCGTCGGTGACCTCCAGCTCCATGTCCTGCCCGCCCAGCAGCCGACGGGTGCCGTCCAGCATCAAGTCGGTGATCTGGCGCAGCATCACCTTGTCCAGGCGCTGGAACAGGACGGTCTCGTCGATCCGGTTGAGCAACTCGGGCCGGAAGTGCTGGTGCAGCAGTTCCTTGATCGCCGGCTCGATGGACGACAGGTCGTCCTCCGGCGCGTTCAGGATGAGCTGCGAGCCGATGTTGCTGGTCATGATGACGACGGTGTTGTTGAAGTTCACCGTGCGGCCCTGACCGTCGGTGACGCGCCCGTCGTCGAGCAGCTGCAGCAAGATGTTGAAGACGTCCGGATGTGCCTTCTCGATCTCGTCGAACAGGATCACCGAGTACGGCGAGCGTCGCACCCGGTCGGTCAGCTGTCCGGCGTCGTCGTAGCCGACGTACCCGGGAGGGGCACCGACCAGCCGGGCGACGGTGTGCTTCTCCTGGAACTCGCTCATGTCGAACCGGATCATCTTCGAGTCGTCGCCGAAGATCGCGTCCGCGAGTGCCTTGGCCAGCTCGGTCTTGCCGACACCGGTCGGCCCCAGGAAAAGGAAGGAGCCGATCGGCCGGTTCGGGTCGGAGAATCCGGCGCGGGCGCGGCGCACCGCCTCGGCGACCGCGGTCACCGCCTGATCCTGGCCGATCACCCGCGAGTGCAGCAGATCCTCCAGCCCCAGCAGCTTGTCGCGCTCCTCGGTGGTCAGCTCCGACACCGGGATACCGGTCTGCCGCGAGATCACCTCGGCGATATCGACGACGGTCACCTCGGGGGCGGCCTTCTCCTTCTCCTCACCGAGATCCTTGCGCTTCTTCGCGATCTCGGCCTTGAGCTTGTCGGCCCGTTCGAAGTCTTCCCGTTCGGCGGCGGCGTCCTTCTCCCGCTCCAGCCGTGCGATGGCTTCCTCGCTGCTGCGGGTTTCCGGATCGGGAGTCTTGGTACGCAGCCGCACGCGCGCGCCCGCCTGGTCGATGACGTCGATCGCCTTGTCCGGCATGAACCGGTCGGTGACGTAGCGGTCGGACATCTCGGCGGCCGCGACCAGCGAGTCCTCGGTGAAGCGGACCCGGTGGTGAGCCTCGTAGGCGTCGGCCAGTCCGCGCAGGATCTCGATGGTCTCGCCGACGGTCGGCTCGGACACCATCACCGGCTGGAAGCGGCGCTCGAGTGCGGCATCCTTCTCGATGTACTTGCGGTACTCGTCGATCGTGGTGGCACCGATCGCATGCAGTTCGCCGCGCGCCAACGCGGGCTTGAGCAGGTTGCCGGCGTCCATCGAGCCCTCACCGGTCGAACCGGCGCCCACGATGGTGTGCAGCTCGTCGATGAACAGGATGAGCTCGTCGGAGTGCTCCCGCACCTCGTCGAGGATCTTGGTCAGCCGTTCCTCGAACTCACCGCGGTACTTGCTGCCGGCGACGAGCGCGCCCACGTCGAGCGCGATGACCTTGCGGTCGGCCAGGGTGGACGGCACATCGCCGTTGACGATGCGCTGTGCGAGCCCCTCGACGATGGCGGTCTTGCCGACGCCGGGGTCGCCGATCAGCACCGGGTTGTTCTTGCGCCGCCGGGACAGGATCTCGACGGTCTGCTCGATCTCGTCGATGCGGCCGACGACCGGATCGATCTCACCGGCGCGGGCCTCTGCCGTCAGGTCGCGACCGTATTCGTCGAGTACCGGGGTCTCACTCTGCTGGTTGCCCTTGCCTTCGGCGCCGCCCGCACCCGCGCCGCCGCCGATGTCGCTGAGCTTGCTGCCGCGCTGCAACTCCCGGGCCGCCGGAGTGTCGGGTACAAGCCCGATGCCGAGGAGAATGTGCTGCGGCCCAACGTATCCCGTACCGGCCTGGGCGGCCTGCTGCTGGGCGTTGCGCAACACCAGTTTCGAGGCCGGGCTCAGCGACAGCGCCTCGTCCGGCGTCTTGCCCTTCCCGCCCTCGGTGGCGTCGTGCATGTCGTTGACGACCTTCTCGGGATCGAGCCCGAGCTCGGTGAGGATCGCCTGCGTCGGCTCGATGCTGGCGGCCGCGGCCAGCAGGTGCTCGGGGGTGATCTCGCTGCTGCCCCAGTCCTTCGCCGCACCCGCCGCGGTGTTGATCAGCGTCCGGGCGTCGTCGGTGAGTAGGCGACCCAGGTCGACACGCTGGATCGGCTGCCGGGCCGGCGACGAACTGCCGAAGAAGCGGCTGAAGATGTCGTCGAAGGGATCGGAGGAGAAGAAGCTGCTGGTCATCGATATTCCGCCTTTGCGATCGGGAATACACGGTCGGGATGCTCAAGAGTCGGGGGTCGGTGCGTCACGACCCGGGAGTGCACGGTGAGTCCGCGGTGATTCGTCCTCCTCGTGTCACTCGGGTCCGGCGCGACGGCCCGCGCCTCGCACGTGACGACTCCTGCGTTGCCAGTCTTGCACTGTGACCGCGGGCGCGGCACGGTATCGACGTACTCGCTGGGCAGCTTCCGCGGTGATGTCCGGCGGAGGCCGGATCGACCGGCAGCGCCAACCCCACAGATTGCGGCACGCACGTCCAGGATTACCACCTGTCGGTCGCCACTGGTTCTATCCGCACCGAATCGGTCTGTCCAGTAGGAGAATTCGGTCGATTGATAGGTGCTGTAGATCGACGCAGTCGACGAGCGGCGCTCCGGTGTGCCGATGCGATCTCGGTCGACGCCGCCCGCATGCGCGGAACGCCGGTTAGGGTGGGGGCCGCAGGCCGCGGGGGGCACGCGGTCAGTTGAGCGTGCCCGACACAGGTCGGTGATGCGGTTGCGCCATGTCTTGTCAAGTGCGTCACCGTGTTCCAATGAGGCGTGCTGTTTCGTCAACTCGAGTACTTCGTCGCCCTCGCCCGAGAGCAACACTTCGCGCGGGCCGCTGCCGCCTGCCACGTCTCGCAACCGACGCTCTCCGAGGCGATCCGGAAGCTGGAGCACGAGTTCGGTGTTCCGCTGGTTCGGCGCGGTCATTCCTTCGAGGGACTGACGCCGCAGGGCGAACGACTCGTGCTCTGGGCGCGCCGGATCCTCAGCGATCACGATGCGCTGCAGGAGGAGGTCGAGGCCCTGCGTGACGGGGTGTCGGGGGAGCTGCGGCTCGGCGTCATCCCCACCGCGGCGAGTGCGGTCGCCGCGCTCACCGACCCCTTCTGTGCACAGAACCCGCTCGTGCGGGTCAGCCTGCACACGGCGCTCACGTCGGCCGACATCCTTTCCCGCGTCCGCGAATTCAAGCTCGATGCCGGCATCATCTACCACGACGCGGGCGCCCTCGAGGGTGTCGGCGTGACCCGACTGGCCACCGAGGGGCACGTCCTGATCGTGCACGGTTCGCTGTATCCGGCCCGGGTCGGCGAGGTCGACTGGGCGGACGTCGCGACGCTGCCGCTCTGTCTCCTCAATCGCGAGATGCGAGGCAGGCAGCTGATCGATCGCGCGGCGGCGCAGCGAGGACTGTCGATCTCGGCCCAATTGGAGACGGACTCGGTGGTCACGCTGCTGGCGCATGTGGGCACCGGACGGTGGGCCAGCATCGTGCCGCAGTCGTGGACCACGACATTGCGGCTGCCTCCGGATATCCGGGTGCTGCGACTGCAGGATCCGGTGCAGGCCGAGATGGCGCTCGTGGTCAACGCACTCGAACCGGCGAGTGTGGTGACGACGGCGCTCGTGCGGACGGTCGTCGAGGGGGAGGGGCATCAGGACGGCGTGGTGCCGGCTCCGCCACCGGACCTCGACGGCGAGCATCCGCCGACGCCGGGCTGAGGTCGGGATCGCGACGCGACACCGGGCGGGCGGGGCAGCGGGGGCCGATTGATCAGGCGAAGACCGCGGAGAGGGCGCACCGCATCTGGAGGTCGAAGAGGGCCTTCGGGTCGGTGAAGGTGTCGGGGCCGTACTGGCCGAACACCTCCAGGCTCACCGCGCCGATCATCGTCGCCCACAGCAGCGCGGCCATCGCGGTGGCGGCGTCGGAGCAGTCGATGCCGAACTCCGTCCGGATGGCCGCGAGGTCGGCGTGCACTCCCGGTGCCGGATCGGTCGCGGCGGCGTCCGCGCGCAGCGCTCCGGCCGCGTCGGCGCCGGCGATCTCGGTGAGCAGGAAGGCGATCACCCGCGTCCCCGGTTCGACGGTGGCCTCCGGTGGCGCCGCATAACCGGGCACCGGGCTGCCGTACAGCAACGCCCACCGCGCCGGATCGGCGACGGCCCAGGCGCGCAGAGCGTGGGCGCCCACCAGTATCCGGTCCTCGTGGGCGGCCGGCGGGACGGCGCTCGCGGCGGCGTCGACGGCATCGGCGAGGTCGGTGTAGCCCTCGACGAGCAGGAGGGTCAGCAGGTCGTCGCGACTGGGCACGTAGCGGTACACCGCCGACGACACCACACCGAGGTCGCGGGCGATGGCCCGCAGCGATAGTCCGGCGGCGCCGTGGGTGCGCAGGTGCTCCCGGCCCAGCGCGCGGATCTCGGCCTCCATCGCCGCCCGGTTCTCCGCGCGGCTGCGGGACGTGCGTGCTGCCATGCACCCAGTCTCGCACATAACGAGATCACTGCTCTTGCTTTCCGGGTGTGCGTCGCGCATGCTCAATACGAGAGCAGTGCTCTTTTCTGATCGACCGATTCGAGGAGTGCCGAATGACGTCATCTCACTACGTACCGCCCGCCGCCGCCGACCGCGCCTTCGGCCGGATCGTCCGTTGGCTCAGCGACCGCGGAATCGGGTTGGCCGGTGCAGCGACGCTCACCGTGCCCGGCCGGATCAGCGGCCGGCCGCAGCGCATTCCGGTCAACCCGCTGCCGCTCGACGGCTGCGAGTACCTGGTCAGCATCCGCGGCGAGGCCCAGTGGGTCCGCAACGCCCGCGCCGCCGGCTCGGTCGAGGTGCGTCGCGGGCGTCGGCGCCGCACCGTGCGGGTGTCAGAACTCCCCGTCGCCGATCGCGTGCCGGTGCTGCGGGCATACCTGGACCGGTGGGGGTGGGAGGTCGGCAGGTTCCTGCCCGACGGCCTGACGGCGGACGCGACCCACGAGCAGGTCGCCGCACACGCACATCTGCTGCCGGTGCTCGTCGTCGAGGAGTGACCGACCGCCGGCCTACGAGCGCCGACATACGATGCTGACGTGCCACCCGACGAGTTGCCCGACGACGGGGAACGCAGCCCCCGCTGGGTGATGCACATCGACATGGACGCGTTCTTCGCGTCGGTGGAGCAACTCACCCGGCCCACCCTCGCGGGTCGCCCGGTGCTGGTCGGCGGGACCGGTGGTCGTGGTGTGGTGGCCGGCGCGAGCTACGCGGCCCGCGTCTACGGTGCGGCGTCGGCCATGCCGATGCACCAGGCGCGCCGGCTCGTCGGCCCGGGTGTGGTCGTCCTCCCGCCGCGCGGCTCGGTCTACCGAGTGGTCAGCGAACGGGTCTTCGCCGTGGTCCGCGACGCGGTGCCGGTGATCGAGATGCTCTCGTTCGACGAGGCGTTCGCCGAACCCGAGGGCCTGGCCGACCGTCCGGCGAGCGAGGTGCGCGCCTTCGCCGAGGCCATTCGCGCCCGGATCGCCGAGGAGGTCGGCCTGACCGCGTCGGTCGGCTTCGGCAGCGGCAAGCAGATCGCCAAGATCGCGTCCGGGCTGGCCAAACCCGATGGGCTGATGGTGATTCCGCCGTCCCGCGAATTGTCGTTCCTGCATGCACTGCCGGTCCGCAAACTCTGGGGAATCGGACCTGTCTCCGGCGAGCGGCTCGCCCGCCTGGGCATCGACACCATCGGCGAGCTGGCCGCGCTGTCCGAGATGGAGGTGGCATCCGTGCTCGGCTCCACCGTCGGAGAAGCCCTGCACCGACTGGCGCAGGGCTTCGACGATCGACCGGTCACCGAACGCGCCGCGGCGAAACAGATCAGTGCCGAGTCGACCTTCGAACGCGACATCGTCGATCTCGCCGGGCTGCGGCCGGCGATCGACCGGTCGGCGGCGGATGCGCATCGCCGCCTCCTCGCCGACGGGCGCGGCGCCCGGACGGTGGTGGTCAAGTTCAAGCGCGCCGACATGTCGGTGCTCACCCGGTCGTCGACGTTGCCGACGCCGACCACCGACCTGGAGGCGTTGACCGCGACCGCGCAGCGGCTGGCGCTGGATCCGGTGGCGATCGGCCCGGTGCGGCTGGTCGGCGTCGGCTACTCCGGCCTCAGCGCGGTGGAGCAGTACGCGCTCTTCGACGACCACCGCACACCCGGCGATCATGGTGATAACGGCGCCGGAGCGGCCGATCGTGCCGGCGTGGTCGCCGTCGATGACAACGGCGCCGGACCGACCAGTGTCGGAGCCACCAGCGCCGGACCAGTCAGCCCCGATGTCGGGTGGGTCACCGGAAACGATGTGCGGCACCGCGATTTCGGTCACGGCTGGGTACAGGGCAGCGGCCACGGGGTGGTCACCGTCCGGTTCGAGACCCGCGCCACCGGCCCGGGGCCGGCCCGGACCTTCCGGGCCGACGATCCCGCGCTCGCTGCCGCCGATCCGCTGGACAGTCTGGCCTGGCCGCAGGGTTCGTGACGAGCGACGGCGCCGTACGGGTTCGCTGGCTACCGGACGGTGGGCCCGGACGCCGCGACGAAGTCGCGGACCGCGGCGTCGTCGGCACCGGCGGACAACAACGCCACCAATGCCATCCGGGCCTGCGGTGCACGCAGCCACGGCGAGACGATCGCGCCGGCCCGCACCAGATCGACAGCGCCGCCACCGCCGCCGTAGGTCGCGGTCACCGGACCGTGCGGGACGCGGGTGGTGACCACCACGATGACCCCGCGCTGCCGGGCGAGCGCGACCTCCGCGGTGATGTCGGGATGGGTATTGCCCGAGCCGGTTCCGGCGAGCACGAGGCCCGCCGCATTCTGCGCGACCGAGGCGGCGATCAAACCGGGCGCGATCCCGGGGTACAGCGTATGCGCGTCGACGCGGGCGAGCCGGCCCGTCGGGACCGGTGACGTCAGCAGCGGGCGACCCAGCTCCGGGTGCACGGTGTCGAACGCCTCGACCGCCGTCGTGGACACCTTGTAGGCGCCGCGCACCGGCCACACCGAACCGGCCATCGCGATCAGGACCCCGCGGTCGCCGGATGCGGGGTCGGCGGCGAGTGCGATCGCCGCGGCGATATTGCCGGGCCCGTCCGGCGTCCGAGTGGGGTCATCGGCGGGCACCTGCGCGCCGGTGAACACCACCGGACGGGAATCGGTTCGATACAGGTCGGCGAGGTAGGCCGTCTCCTCCATGGTGTCGGTGCCGTGAGTAACCACCACACCGTCGACCGCGGGGTCGGCCAGCACCTCACGCACCGCGCGGACGACCCGGAACTGATCGGCCGGCACCATCGCGGAACTGTCCACCGACATCAGATCCGCGGCGGTGATCCGGACCTGCGGGACCGACTCGACGCCAGCCGATTCGATCAGATCACCGGTGGTCAGCGACGGGACAGCGCCGTCGTCGGTGACGGTGGCGGCCACCGTGCCACCGGTGCCCAGGACTACGACGTGCCGCGGTGCGCCGTCGGTCATGGCGACCCGGAGCCGTTGTCACCGATCATGCAGACCAGGCTGCGCGGCCGCGGACCGCGCGTCAACCGATACGGGATATCGGTCGCGCTCAGACCCGTTTGGCATAGTGGTGTGGGTTCCGACCGAGAACCCGGTGCCCATCAGGTGCCTGGGTGATATCGAAACACCGGGTCCGACCTGCGGGCCGGGTGACAGACCACAGTAGTGAGGGAGATCGTTGAAGTTTCCGAAGTTCGTAGGTGCCGCGATGCTTGCGGCGGCGGTGACGACCAGTGTGGCGGCCTGTGGCGGCGATGACTCCTCGGATGTCCCGGAGGTGCCGACCGTCGCGTCGACCCCCGCGCAGGGGTCGGGGTCGGCCGGAGCGGGTACCGATGTGACCAACCCGAGCGTGCGCCCCAGCGTCGCCACCCTCAACGAGATGCTGAACAAGGCCCTCGATCCCAACGTGCCGAACTCGGAGAAGACCCAGTTGGTCCAGGGTTCGGAGAAGGACCCGAACATCTTCGACAAGCTCGTGAAGGCGAAGGCCGACAACCCCGACGCCACGTACAAGCTGAGCCCGCCGGTGCTGGCGGCCGGACCCAACCGCGGATCGGTGAAGGTCACCGTCCAGCTCCCGGGTAACCCGCCGCAGAAGCTCGACGCGCAGATCGTCTACGACAAGGGCCGTTGGAAGCTCGCCAGCGACTCGGTGTGCCCGGTGCTGCAGTTCCAGAACATCCGCAGCGCGATGTGCCCGGCCCCGGCCGGCGGCGCATCGCAGTCGGCTCCCAACTGACCGGATAGCGCTCCGCTCCCGCTCACCCATGGCGCTCCCGCTCACCGAATCCGGTGAGCGGGAAGCGAATGGGTGAGCGGAATGCGTTGTGGGGCAAGCGTCGGCGCACAGGAACACGCCGGGGAGAGACGCCGGGGGAGAGACTAGCGCCAGGAGAACTCGAACCCGATCTGCTGCAGCAGTGGTTGGGCCGGGTCGCCGCCGACCAGTTCGCGTGCGCCGCGCATCCGGGCGGAGCCGGACACCGGCAGGCCGCGGGTGAGGTCGATCGTCATCTCGCCGGAGCCGCCGTAGGAATACCGGGCGATGGACAGCGTGGCGTTGCCGCCGGGGATGGCGAAGACCGAGTTGACCGGCGACTCGTCGACGGTGAACGCGACCCGCACCCGATCGCCGGTCCACTCGACGAGACGCGCGTCGATCGTCTGCACCACCGTTGCGGCGGCCGAAATGGTGCGTTCGGTACGCCACGTCGCACCGGGGCCGATCGGCTCGGTGGGCAGCGGCACCGATCCGCGGAACGCTTGGACCAGCGACTGTTCCAGCGCGCTGCGCGCCTGCGACCCGGAGTCCTGGTCGGGTCGCAGGCGCAGCGAGATCGGCGCCAGGCCGGGGGCGATGCCCAGTCCGCCGATGCTGCCGTCCGCCGCCCGCAATTGGTCGTTGAGCACCAGGTTCGGCGAGGTCGGGGTGCCGGTGACGAACTCCAGATCGGTGGAGTCGGTGCAGTTGAAGCGGGCGGTCAGCGGCGTCGTCACCGTCTGCCGGGTGTTCTCGGTCGCCGAGACCACCGACGACGTCGTGGTCAGCGTCACCCGCTGCGCGTCGGACCGGTTGGGGGTGCCGGCGGCCAGTCGTCGTGGCTCGGACCCGGCAGTGGTAACGGTCACCGCGGCCGGTGGGATGGGGATCAGGCTGACGTCGGAGTTGCCCGACGTCGAGGTGGTCGTGCAGCCGGCGGACGGTGTGCTCGACGATGACGAGGCACCCTCATTGCCGGTGCCATCGCCGGTCCCGCACGCGGTCAGCAGCAACATCACCGCCAGCGCCGGAATCGACGCTCGCACACGCGACCCCGGTACGGTGCGCCCCGAGCGAGGACCGGAACAGCGGGCGGCGACAGGGTGGGACGGGGACACGGCAGCAAGCGTATTGCACGCGTCGGGGATGATGGAGGCGTGGATGATGAAGCGATGAGTGACACCGCCGAACCTGCCGACACCGGGGGCTCCTCGTCGGGGAGGCCCGCCGGTCGCCTCGGTGCACCCCGGGTGGCGTTGCTCTCTCTCGCCGCCGTGGCCGGCATCGTCCTGCTCCTCGACATCATCATCAAGACGCTCGTGGTGGCCACCCTGGATCCGGCGCGACCGATCCGGATCATCGGCGACGTCGTCACCCTGCATCTGGTCCGCAACAGCGGGGCCGCGTTCTCGATGGCGGAGGGATACACCTGGGTGCTCAGCCTGATCGCGGTCGTGGTCGTCGTCGTCATCATCCGATTCAGCGGTCGGCTGCGGTCCGGGTGGTGGGTCGTGGGCCTCGGCCTGGTGCTGGGTGGTGCACTCGGTAACCTCGTCGACCGCATCTTCCGGGCGCCCGGCCCGTTGCGCGGCGAGGTCGTCGACTACATCTCGGTGGGCTGGTGGCCGGTGTTCAATGCCGCCGACTCGGCGGTGGTGTGCGGGGCGGTTCTGCTGGTCACGCTGTCGCTGCTGGGCTACGACTACGACGGCACCCGGACCGGCTGGGCCGCCCGGCGGGCCGCCAAGGATGGCGGCGCGCCGCCGGCCGGGACGACGGCCGATGCCGATGCGTGAATCACGCACGCTGCCGGTGCCCGACGGGCTCGACGGCATGCGCGTCGACGCCGGCGTGTCCCGCATCCTCGGGCTGTCCCGCACGGTGGCCGCCGGACTCGCCGACGACGGGGACGTCATGGTCGACGGGGCGCCGGTCGCGAAGTCGCACAAGCTCGCCGCGGGCAGCATGCTGCACGTGCTGCTGCCCGAACCGGCCGAGCCGCTGCGGGTCGAGCCCACCCCGGTCGAGGACCTCGACATCATCTACCACGACTCCGACATCATCGTCGTCGACAAGCCCGTCGGGGTGGCCGCCCATCCGTCGCTCGGCTGGTCCGGGCCGACGGTGATCGGCGCACTCGACGCCGCCGGATTTCGCATCTCGACGTCGGGGGCGCACGAACGGCAGGGCATCGTGCACCGGCTGGACGTCGGCACCTCCGGGGTGATGGTCGTCGCGGCATCCGAACGCGCCTACACCCTGCTCAAGCGGGCGTTCAAGGAGCGGACGGTGGACAAGGGATACCACGCGCTCGTGCAGGGCCACCTCGACCCGCCGGCAGGCACCATCGACGCCCCGATCGGACGGCATCGGGGCAACGACTGGAAATTCGCGGTGACCGCCGCCGGCAAACCCAGCATCACGCATTACGACACGCTGGAAATGTTCGCCGCCGCCTCGCTGCTCGACATCCATCTGGAGACCGGCCGTACCCATCAGATCCGGGTGCACTTCTCCGCGCTGCATCATCCCTGCTGCGGGGATCTCACCTATGGTGCCGACCCGGTACTCGCCGACCGGTTGGGACTGGAACGTCAATGGCTGCACGCACATTCGCTGGCGTTCGCCCACCCGGCGGACGGCCGGCGGGTCGAGTTCACCAGCGACTACCCGGACGATCTGCAGCACTCGCTCGACCTGCTGCGCGCCGGGTGACCGACCGCCGCGGAGCGTCGCGGCCGACACGCCGGAGCCGACACTCCGGTGACGACGCCACATCCGACCTCATTCGTCACAACACCGCGCGCCGGAGTCGGATTGTCACAGCCGCCACCTACAGTGGGACCCCGATAGACGAGACTCCACACCCGGCCGGCCGCCGGGCGTTGCGGAGACGGCCGGTGCCGAGCCGGCCGACGAGAGTGATGAGGTGAGAGGCGCCCGTGGCCGAATCATTTGTCCACCTGCACAATCACACCGAATACTCCATGCTCGACGGCGCCGCGAAGGTGGCCCCGCTGTTCGCCGAGGCGAAGCGCCTCGGGATGACCGCGATCGGCATGACCGACCACGGAAATATGTTCGGCGCCAGCGAGTTCTACAACACCGCCGTCAAGAACGACATCACGCCGATCATCGGCATCGAGGCGTACATCGCCCCCGCGTCACGATTCGAGACCAAGCGCATCACCTGGGGCACCCGCGACCAGAAGGACGACGACGTCTCCGGTAGCGGTGCCTACACCCACATGACGATGGTCGCCGAGAACGCCACCGGGCTGCGGAACCTGTTCAAGCTGTCGTCGCTGGCCTCCATCGAGGGTCAGCTCGGCAAGTGGGCGCGGATGGATGCCGAGCTGATCGCCGAGCACGCCGAGGGCATCATCGCGACGACCGGGTGCCCGTCCGGCGAGGTGCAGACCCGCCTGCGGCTCGGTCACGAACGCGAGGCGCTGGAGGCCGCCGCCAAGTGGCAGGACATCTTCGGCACGGACAATTTCTACCTCGAACTCATGGAGCACGGCCTCGAAATCGAGCGCCGGGTGCGTGACGGGCTGCTGGAGATCGGCCGCAAGCTCGGCATCAAGCCGCTGGTGACGAACGACTGCCACTACGTCACCAAGGGGCACGCCACGACGCACGAGGCGCTGTTGTGTGTGCAGACCGGCAAGACGCTGTCCGACCCCACCCGCTTCAAGTTCGACGGTGACGGTTACTACCTGAAGTCGGCCCAGGAGATGCGTGACCAGTGGGACGCGGTCGTGCCGGGCGCCTGCGACACCACACTGGAGATTGCCGAACGGGTCGAGTCCTACGCCGACGTCTTCGCCCACCGGGACCGGATGCCGATCTTCCCGGTGCCGGAGGGGGAGTCGCAGCAGACGTGGCTGCGCAAGGAGGTCATGCGCGGCCTCGCCGAGCGCCGGTTCCCGGGTGCCGAGGTGCCCGCCGCCTACCAGGAGCGGGCGAATCACGAACTGGACGTGATCATCCAGATGGGGTTCCCGGCGTACTTCCTCGTCGTCGGCGACTTGATCCGGCACGCACTCGAGGTCGGCATCCGGGTGGGCCCGGGCCGTGGCTCGGCCGCCGGCTCGCTGGTGGCGTGGGCGCTGGGTATCACCAATATCGACCCCATCAAGTACGACCTGCTGTTCGAGCGGTTCCTCAACCCCGAACGCGTCTCCATGCCCGATATCGACATCGACTTCGACGACCGTCGCCGCGGCGACATGGTGCGGTACGCCACCGAACGCTGGGGATCGGACAAAGTCGCCCAGGTCATCACGTTCGGCACCATTAAGACCAAGGCCGCGATCAAGGACTCCGCCCGAGTACAGTTCGGCCAGCCCGGCTTCGCCATCGCCGACCGGATCACCAAGGCGCTACCGCCGCCGATCATGGCCAAGGACATCCCGGTGTCGGGGATCACCGACCCGAATCACGAGCGGTACTCCGAGGCCGCCGAGGTCCGGGCGCTGATCGAGACCGATCCCGAGGTCAAGAAGATCTACGACACCGCGCTCGGCCTGGAGGGGCTGATCCGCAACGCCGGCGTCCACGCGTGTGCGGTGATCATGTCGTCGGAGCCGCTGACCGATGCGATCCCGGTGTGGCGCCGCGCGCAGGACGGCGCGATCATCACCGGCTGGGATTATCCGTCGTGCGAGGCCATCGGCCTGCTCAAGATGGACTTCCTCGGACTGCGCAACCTCACCGTCATCGGCGACGCGATCGACAACATCAAGACCAACCGCGGTATCGACCTGGACCTCGACGAGATCCCTCTCGACGACGCGAAGACCTACGAGTTGCTGGCCCGGGGACAGTCGCTCGGCGTGTTCCAGCTCGATGGTGCTGCCATGCGCGAGCTCCTCAAGCGCATGGGGCCGACCAGCCTCGAAGACATCATCGCGGTCAACGCCCTGTACCGGCCCGGTCCGATGGGTATGAACGCGCACAACGACTACGCCGACCGCAAGAATGGGCGGCAACAGGTCCGGCCGATCCATCCGGAACTCGAAGAACCGCTGCGCGACATCCTGTCCGAGACGTACGGCCTGATCGTCTACCAAGAACAGATCATGCACATCGCGCAGAAGGTGGCGGGGTACTCGCTCGGCCGCGCGGACATCCTGCGCCGGGCGATGGGCAAGAAGAAGGCCGAGGTTCTCGCCGCCGAGTTCGAGGGATTCGAGGCCGGCATGCAGGCCAACGGGTACTCGGCAGACGCGATCAAGGCGCTGTGGGACACGATCCTGCCGTTCGCCGGCTACGCCTTCAACAAGTCGCACGCCGCCGGCTACGCGCTCGTCGGCTACTGGACCGCATACCTCAAGGCGAACTATCCCGCCGAATACCTCGCCGGGCTGCTCACCTCCGTCGGCGACGACAAGGACAAGTCGGCCATCTACCTCGCGGACTGCCGCAAGCTCGGCATCACCGTGCTACCGCCGGACGTCAACGAGTCGCAGCACAACTTCGCCGCGGTCGGCGGCGACATCCGGTTCGGCCTGGCGGCCGTGCGCAATGTCGGTTCGGGTGTGGTCAGTGCGATCCTCGCCGCTCGTGAGGAGAAGGGAAAGTTCACCAACTTCTCGGACTATCTGGGCAAGATCGACGCCACCGCGTGCACCAAGAAGGTCACCGAATCGCTGATCAAGTCGGGTGCCTTCGACTCGCTGAGCCATCCGCGCAAGGGCTTGTTCCTGGTGCATGCCGAGGCCGTCGAATCGGTGATGGGCACCAAGAAGGCGGAGGCCATCGGCCAGTTCGACCTGTTCGGTGAGGCCGGCGGCGCCGACGACGCGATGGCCGAGGTGTTCGCGGTCAAGGTGCCCGATCAGGAATGGGATGCCAAACACAAGCTCGCGCTGGAACGAGAGATGTTGGGGCTCTACGTTTCCGGGCATCCGCTGAGTGGAGTGGAGCATGCTCTCGCGGCACACACCGACACGTCGATCACCCAGCTCCTCGAGGGCAACGTCGCCGACGGCGCGCAGATCACCATCGGCGGCATCATCTCGTCGGTGACCCGCCGGGTCAACAAGAAGGGCGAGCCGTGGGCGGCGGTGCAGCTCGAGGACATGGTCGGCGGTGTCGAGGTCTACTTCTTCCCGCGGGCCTTCCAGACCTACGGCATGGACATCGCCCCGGACAACATCGTGCTGATCAAGGCCCGCGTCAACCTCCGGGACGACAGCATGATGATCAGCGCCAACGATCTCGCCGTCCCGGATCTGGGCTCCGGCGCCGACAAGCCGGTCGCGCTGACCCTGCCCGCCCGGCTGTGCACTCCCGACCGGGTGCAGGCGCTCAAACAGGTACTGGTGCGTCACCCGGGAACGGCCGACGTGCACGTGACGCTGGTGAGCGACGACACGTCGACCGTGTTGCGGCTCACCGAGGCGCTGCGGGTGACACCCAGCTCTGCCCTGATGGGCGACCTCAAGGTGCTTCTCGGGCCGGCCTGTCTCGGCTGAGCACCGCGTTGTTCGGTCGCCCGAAACTTTAATCGCGGACCGTCTATACTCATCTGCACGGGACCGCGAACTTCGCCGGTCGCATGTCCCCTCATGCCGGACGGGATCGTTCCGACACGACCGGTACAGCGGGGTTCACGGTCCCCACTACCTGGGAAAGGGCGACCCGATGACGACGCTGATCGAGCCGAATCCGGTCCGACGGACCGCTGCCACGACCACCCGCACCGTGTCGGTTGCCGGTGTGCCGTGGCCGGTGCACAAGCTGCGTGCTGTGCTCGCGGCCCTTGCCGTCGGCGTCGTCGTGCTCGTGGTCACCCGCTCGCCGGAGCTGACGGCGTGGCTGAGCGGCGGAACGCTACTCGCCGTGTGGTGGGTCGGCGCTCATCTGCCGGGGAAGGCGGCGACCGACCCGCGGTCGAATCCGCTCGGGATCTCGTAGATCCGTCCATCGAAGCCGGCGCGGAACAGCCGACCCTGCGAGAATCCGCGGTCGCCGCGCCCGTAGCTGACCACACTCGACGTCGGCAGGCCCGATGCCAGCACGCAGTACCGACCGGGCGCGGTCACCCGCACGATCCGACCCGAGCCGTTGAATGGCACCACCGGACGCCCCTGCGCATCGAGCGTCAGTCCGTCCGGGCCGTCGGTGAAGGCGGTGCTCAGCAGCGATTGGCGGATCCGTGGATTGCTCGTCGAGAGTCGGCTGACGCCGGGATTGACCCAGGTTCGTGAGACGTAGAGCCAGCCGTCGTCGGCCGACAGCACCGCGCCGTTGGCGCTGGGCAGGTGTCCCCAACCGGGATTCACGGCGCCGGTCGGCGTGACGCGACCGATCATGTTGCCGAAATCATTGGTGGCGTAGACGTTTCCGCGCGCGGAGGTGTCCATTCCGTTGGCCGCCGACAACCCGGTCACCCACGGCCGCAGGGCCCGGGTCGTGACATTCAGCCGGGCGATCGACGCCTGGCGCACCGCATCGCCGATCAGTACCCGCGGGTCGGCGCCGTATCCGACCAGCAGTGTGCCGTCGGGTGTCCAGGCCAGCGCCCCGGCGCCGCGCCCGCCGGGCACGGTCGCGATCGGTACTGCCGGTGCGCCCGGCGCCGTCAGCCGGAACACTCTGCCACTGACCAGGTCGGTGGTGTAGAGGCGACCGGACGCGTCGACGGTCAGTCCTTCCAGTGCGGCACCGGGAACCGCACCCACCAACCGGGCGGGAGCCGCGCCGCCCGGACACGCCGGAGCGGCGTCCGCCGGCCCGGCGGTGGTTGCCGACACCAGTCCCGCCGCGAGCGCGGCACAGGCCGCAACTCCGGTCCAGCGCCGACGGCCGCGGAGTGCTGCACGGATGGATTGACGATGTGCGCGTCCCGACATGAGTGGCCTCCCGGTGGGCGTGTGGGCACGTCGAGTGTAGGCAGCGTCGGCCGCCGACCGCACCGGTTCTCACCCGTCCTGCCGCGCAGTGAGACGATGGACGCCGTGAGCATCCAGCACGTCACGATCGACGAGGACGACTCCGCGTTGAGCGCGGATTCCGTGGTGGCCGCGGCCGAGCGCATCGCGCCAGCCGTGGCGAGGACACCGCTGGAGCAGGCGCCGCGGCTGTCCGCGGCGGTCGGTGCCCGGGTATACCTCAAACGCGAGGACCTGCAGACGGTGCGGTCGTACAAGATTCGCGGTGCGTACAACGTGATGGCGCTGCTGTCCGACGCCGAACGGAAGCGGGGAGTGGTCGCGGCCAGTGCCGGCAACCACGCGCAAGGTGTCGCGTTCGCGTGCAGGTCCATGGGGGTGCATGGGCGAATCTACGTTCCGACTACGACGCCGAAGCAGAAGTGTGACCGGATTCGTTGGCACGGCGGTGATTTCGTCGAGCTGCTGGCGGTCGGGGAGACCTATGACGCGGCGGCCGCTGCGGCACAGTCGGATGTGCTGCGCACCGGGGCGGCGTGGATTCACGCCTTCGACGACCCGCGGACCGCGGCCGGCCAGGGGACCATCGCCCGCGAGATCGTCGAACAGCTCGGTGACGTTCCCGATGTCGTGATCGCCCCGGTCGGCGGCGGCGGCTGTCTGGCGGGTATGGCGACCTACCTGCGCTCGCAGTCGGACTCGGTACGGATCATCGGTGTCGAACCGACCGGTGCGGTCTCGCTGGCCGCGGCGCTCGTCGCCGGCGGCCCGGTGACCCTCGACGACATCGATTCATTCGTCGACGGGGCGGCGGTCAAACGCATCGGCGGCCTCGGTCACGGGGTGATGGCCGAACTGGGCGCGAGCGTCACCGACCACCCGGTGCTCGCCGACGTCGCCGCCGAGCCACCCGCCGCGCAGATCCTGCCGGACGGCGTGCGGACCGCGCCGGCGCCCGGTGCGACCCATATCACGCACGTCGACGAAGGCGCGATCTGCACGACGATGCTGGAGCTCTACCAGAACGAGGGCATCATCGCCGAACCCGCGGGCGCCCTGTCGGTCAGCGGCCTCGCGCGCCTCGACCTGCCCGCGGATGCGACGGTGGTCTGTCTAGTGTCGGGTGGCAACAACGACGTGTCCCGGTACGGGGAGGTCATCGAGCGGTCGCTGGTCCACCGGGGGCTCAAGCACTACTTCCTGGTCGACTTTCCCCAGGAGCCGGGTGCGCTCCGCCGCTTCCTCGACGAGGTACTCGGGCCCGACGACGACATCACTCTGTTCGAGTACGTCAAGCGCAACAACCGGGAGACCGGCGCGGCACTGGTCGGCATCGAACTCGGCGAGCCGCAGGGGCTGGCGGGTCTGCTCGACCGCATGAACAATTCGCGTCTGCACTGCGAACTTCTGGACCCCGACTCGCCCGCCTACCGCTACCTCACCTGACCGGCCGAGCCGTTCCGCTGGTTTCGATACGCCCTTCGCTAGCGCTTCGGGCTACTCAACCAGCGGAGGGCGACCCGTTGGTTGAGTACCGCCTCGCTGGTTGAATAGCCCCCCGCTGGTTGCGTAGCCGCTCCCGCTGGTTGAGTAGCCGCGACGAAGGAGCGGCGTATCGAAACCAGCGCGGCGCTGGTCGGCGGGCGGTCGTTGCGCTACTCAGCCAGCGTGGGTGCCCCGACCCGGCCGACGATGACATTGTGGCCCGGGCTCGTCACCGTGCCGTCGGTGCCGGCCTCGGGCGGATGCCAGGACAGGATCGGCTCGATCGCGAACGGCAGCCGTACCGGATCGGCGCCGAGGACGCAGAACACCACCACCCGGTCCGGACCTCCGGGGTCGTGCCGGAGCATGGCGAACCACCCGGCCCGGTCGTCGTAGCGGATGTCGACGGACGCGAAATCCGTGCGGGTGAACGTCTCATCGGTCCGGCGTAGCGCAATCAGGTCGCGGTAGAAGGCGAGCATCCGGGCGTGGTCGGGCCGATCGAGTTCGGACCAGTCGAGCGTCGATGCCGCGAAGGTCTCCGGATCCTGCGGGTCGGGGATGTCGTCGGTGTCCCAGCCGTGCTCGGCAAACTCGGCGCGCCTGCCGTCGGCGGTGGCCCGGCCCAGCTCCGGTTCGGGATGCGAGGTGAAGAACCGGAACGGGGTGTCCGCGGCCCACTCCTCACCCATGAACAGCATCGGGGTGAATGGCGACAGCAGTACCAGCGCCGCCTTGATCGCGAGTTGCCCGCCGTCGAGATAGGCCGTCGGCCGGTCGCCGGTTGCGCGGTTACCGATCTGATCGTGATTGCAGGTGTACGCCAAGAGCGCCGACGCCGGGACGCGGTCGGTCGGGATCGGCCTGCCGTGGCCGCGGCGCCGGAACGACGAATAGGTCCCGTCGTGAAAGAAGCCGCCCCGCAGCACCTTCGCCAGCCCGGCATAGCTGCCGAAGTCGGCGTAATAGCCCTGCCGTTCGCCCGACACCGCGGCGTGCACGGCGTGGTGGATGTCGTCGTCCCACTGCGCGGTGAGGCCGTAGCCGCCGTCCGTGCGGGGCAGGATCAGCCGCGGGTCGTTGAGATCGCTCTCGGCGATCAGCGACAGTGGCCGGCCCAGTTCGTCCGACAGCGCATCCGTCGCTGCCGCGAGCTCCTCCAGCAGGTGCACCGCGCGGTGATCGACCAGCGCGTGCACCGCATCCAGGCGCAGCGCGTCGACGCCGAATTCGTCGAACCAGCGCAGCGCGTTGGCCACGATGTAGCGCCGCACCTCGTCGGAGTCCGCGTCGGCGAGATTCACCGACGATCCCCAGGTGTTCGAGCCCGAGGTGAGATACGGACCGAACCGGGGCAGGTAGTTCCCGGACGGTCCGAGGTGGTTGTAGACGACGTCGAGGATCACCCCGAGGCCACGGGCGTGGCAGGCGTCGACGAATCGGACGAGGGCGGCCGGGCCGCCGTAGGGCTCGTGCACCGCGTACCAGGCCACCCCGTCGTAGCCCCAGTTGTAGATCCCGTTGAAGGCGTTGAGCGGCAACGGTTCGACGAAATCCACCCCAAGATCGACGAGGTGATCGAGGCGCTCGATCGCCGCGTCCAGGGTGCCCTCCGGCGTGAAGGTCCCGATGTGCAGCTCGTAGATCACCGCACCGCGCACCGACCTCCCGCTCCAGCCGGTGCCGGTGTCGGATCGGTCCCGCTCGTCCCGCGCCCACAGCGCCGACAGTCCGTGCACGCCGTCGGGCTGGCGGGCCGACCGGGGGTCGGGGAGTGGGTCACCGCCGTCGAGAGCGAAGCCGTAGCGCACCACCGGGCCGTCGGGAGCGGCCTCGGCAACATCGACGTCCAGGTCGGCGGGTATCGATCCGGCCGGCACCGACCACCAGCCTCCACCGGCGGGCGCGGCGGCCATCGCAACCGTCACGGGCCCGTGACCTGCATCGACGATGAGGTCGACGGTCCGCGCCGTCGGCGCCCAGACGCGCAACTCCGACACTCGCCGCGGCGAGCGATACCGATAGGTGGACAGCTCGTCCAAGGTATTTACGCGTTTCTGCCCACCTTGGTCGGCCGACCCAGTTATGGTGCTCACGTCGCCGGTAAACGCGTGGTGAACCGGCGCATCCGGATCATCGTGCGGTGTGATCATCACCCACAAGGTATGTCGCGGCAGGTGACAGGCGCCGACCGGCACTACTGTGACCTCAAACACCGGACGCCGTGGAGAGTGAGGTATATTTCCGCGGACGTTCCCGGTCGGGGGTGTCGGCGCGCAGATCTGAGCTTGGTTACCTGACGGACACGAAACTCGGGGACACGGATTGAGCACTGAAACGGTCGCTTCGGACGGCGCGAAGGCCTCGCGTCGCCGAAACGGGTTGCGTCGGTGGTTCAGCGAGCACATCGTCGCATCCTTTGCCACCTTCGGTCGGCAACTCGCGATGTTCGTCGAGGTCTCCGCACCCTGATCGTCGACCTGTTCCGGGGCAAGTTCCCGTTCGGCGAGTTCATCCGACAGTGCGCCTTCATGGCCAGCACGTCGGTGTTCCCGACCCTGCTGGTCGCCATCCCGATCGGCGTGATCGTCTCGATCCAGGTCAGCAATATCGCCGGCCAGATCGGTGCCACCTCGTTCTCCGGTGCGGCGACCGGGCTCGGTGTCATCCGTCAGGGTGCACCGCTGGTCACGTCGCTGTTGCTGGCGGGTGCGGTCGGCTCGGCGATCGCCGCCGATCTTGGCTCGCGCACCATCCGCGACGAGATCGACGCGATGCGTGTCATGGGCGTCAACCCCATCGAACGGCTCATCTCGCCCCGGCTGCTGGCCACGATGGTGGTCAGCTTCCTGCTGTGCGGCTTTGTCTGCTTCGTCGGCTTCATCACCGGATACGTGTTCAATGTGTACTTCCAGGGCGGTACCCCAGGTAGTTACACCGGGACCTTCGCGTCCTTCGCGTCTACCGCCGATCTGTCGTTCGCGCTGGCCAAAGCGGTGATCTTCGGTGCGATCGTGGCGATCGTCGCGTGCGATCGCGGCCTGTCGACCAAGGGCGGTCCCGCTGGTGTCGCCAACTCGGTGAACGCTGCCGTCGTCAACTCGGTGCTGCTGCTGTTCACCGTGAACGTGATCCTCACCCAGTTGTTCGCCATCCTCGTCCCGGCGAAGGTGGTGTGAGGTGACCGCATCCCGGTATGTGCCCCCGGTACTGCATCCACTGGAGGCGCTGCGGGCGTTGGGCCGCATTCCGGTCAACGGGCTCGCCCAGATGGGGCACCTGATCACCTTCCTGGTGCGTTCGATCGGCGCGGTGCCGCTGACCTTTACCCACTACCGCAAGGAAGTCTGGCGCCTGCTGTCGGATGTCGCCTGGGGTAACGGTGCGCTGGTCGTCGGCGGCGGCACGGTCGGCGTCATGGTGATCCTGGGGGTCATGGGTGGCGCGACCGTAGGCATCGAGGGCTACACCGCACTCAACCTGCTCGGCATGTCGCCGGTGACCGGTGGGCTGTCGGCGTTCGCGACGACCCGCGAGATCGCCCCGCTGCTGGCCGCGACGGCGTTCACCGCGCAGTCCGGCTGCCGGTTCACCGCTCAGCTCGGATCGATGCGGATCAGCGAAGAGATCGACGCGCTCGAGTCCATCGCGATCCGCCCGATGCCGTACCTGGTGACCACCCGGATGCTGGCCGCGGTCCTCGCCATCGTGCCGCTGTACTCGGTGTCGCTGGCCGCGAATTATCTTGCCTGCCAAGTGATGTACCAGCTCCAGAGCGGTCAGGGCAGCGGCAATTACCTCGCCTACTTCGACGAGTTCATCCTCGGCAAGGACGTCGTCTTCTCGTTCCTGAAGGTGATCGTCTTCGTCCTGCTCACCACCTTTATCCAGTGCTACTACGGCTATTTCGCGTCCGGTGGCCCGGAGGGCGTGGGCGTCGCGGCCGGACACGCAATCCGGCTCGCGATCATCGTCATCGTGTTTGCCAACCTGATCATGACCCTGGTGTTCTGGGGCACCTCACCGGGAATCAAGATTTCGGGGTGATGCGACGATGAAGGTGGCGACCGACGGACGCAATCCCTCCCTGACGCAGTACGTGCTGCGCGGGCTGGCCTTCCTGCTCGTACTCGCGGTGATCTTCGTGCTGCTCTTCATGCGCTACCGCGGCGACTTCACGACGACCGTGGCGGTGACGGCCGAACTCACCGACATCGGCGACGGTCTGGTCAGCGACGCGGATGTCCGCTACAACGGCCTCATCGTCGGCGCCGTGAAGTCGGTCGGCCTCAGCGGCGACACCACGCCGAGCGGCCAGCAGATCAAGGATGTCGCCATCGACATCGAACCGTCGCAGGCCGGCGGCATTCCGGCGAATGTCACCGCACGCACCGTTCCATCCAACCTGTTCGGCGTGAACTCGGTGGAACTGGTCCCACCGTCCGGGGACCCGGCCGGCCGGCTCAGTTCCGGCGACACCATCCCCGCGGACACCTCGCTGGACACGATCAAGCTGCAGGACGCACAGAACGAACTACGCGCGCTGTTGCAGGCGGTTCCGCCGGCCGAACTCGCCGACGTCCTCGCCACCATTTCCGACTCCCTCAAGGGCGGCGGCCGGGTGTTCGCCATGTTCGTCCCGCTGCTGAACGGCTACTGGAAGGCCATCAACGACGAATTCCCGACGGGCGCCCCACCCGGATTCGACAACTTCAACCGAGCGGTCCAAGGGTTGTCCCGGTCGGCACCGCAGTTGCTGGACACCCTGGGGCGCAGCGTGATTCCGGCGATGACCATCGCCGAGAAGCGCAACGACCTCACCGCGCTCCTGTCCGCGGCGCAGGGGGTCACCGACGAGGTCCAGGCGCTCTTCGCCAAGAACGGCGATCTCGGCAAACGGGTCACCACGGACGCCAACCGCATGTTGGGCGCCACCGTGCTGGAACCGCAGTCTCTGCCGCAGGCCCTGACCGCGCTGAATAACCTCGCTGCCCGGGTTCTCACCGTCTTCACCGGAGTCAACGGGCACGCACAGCTCAACGCCGGCATCAGTTTCGGCGCCTACCAGCGCTATACGCGGCAGAACTGCCCGGTCTACAACGGCGGTCCGTACGGACAGCTCCGTGGCCCCGGCTGTGTCGGTCCCGGCACCGGCACCGGACCGACGAGTTCGGGACCGCTCGCGGTCTACCCGTCCGACGGCATGCGGCGGATGTCGCCCGCCGGCATGGTCACCACCGCCACCGACAACAAGACGTTGCGTGCCGCGTTGAACCGCACACCGACCGCAGCGGACACCCTGATGCTCGGCCCGCTGGTGCAGTCGGTCGCGCCACGCCCGGCAACCGAGCAGACCCCGGAGGCGGGCGGATGAGCGCGGCAAGTGCGACGATCCGCAAGCCACTGATCGGGTTCAGCCTGTTCGCCGTGGTGGCACTGTTGCTGACCTACGTCATCTACTCGACGCTGGAGCGGTCCGTCCCCGGCAACACCCGGTCGTTCACCACCTACTTCGGCGACGCGTCGGGTCTCGCCACCGGCGACGACGTGCGCATGGCGGGGGTACGGGTCGGCCGGGTCGACACCATCGACCTCGACCGCGGACGGGCCAAGGTGACCTTCGTGGTGCAGGACGGCCAACCCGTCTACACCACCACCAAGGCGGCGATCCGCTACCAGAACCTGATCGGACAGCGGTATCTGGCGCTGTCGCTGGTCGACGGCGACCGCCAACCGCTGCCGGCAGGCTCCGAGCTGCGTCAAAAGTCGGAGAACTCGTTCGACGTCACCCGGCTGCTCGCCGGCTTCCAGCCGGTCTTCGACACGCTCACCCCCGAGCAGGTCAACTCGCTGTCCAACGGACTGGTACGTGCGTTCCAAGGTGATTCGATCTCGTTGAGCAGCACCGTCGCCCAGGTCGGCCAGGTGGCCTCGGACATGGCCGACCGGGACCAGGTCATCGGTGCGATCATCGACAACCTCAGCGGCGTCCTGCGCGACCTCGCCCGGCAGGGCGACCAGGTGGGCACCCTGGTGCGCAGCGTGTCCGGGCTGATCGAAAGCCTCAACTCCAACTCCGCCGCATTCGGCAAGGCGGTGACTCAGATCGGCGAAACCACCAGCGGCTTCGCCGACGTGCTGAGCGCATCGCGCGCCGACCTGGCTACCGCGGCGACCTCGGCGCAGGCCGCGACCAATACGCTCATCGCCAACGGCCGCAAACTCGACGGCACCGCACGCACCTTGCCGACCTTCCTCGCGCATTTCCCGAACGTGCTCGGACAGGGGGCATACCTGAGCATCTACGCCTGTGACCTGGACATCGCGATCGGCGACGTCCTCTTCCCGCCCGGGATCATCAACAAGATCGGCGGAACCAACCACTCGGTGGCGTGCCGATGAAATCACGGATGCGACGCAGCTTCGACCGTCATCGCTGGCTCTGGTACGGAGTCATCGGTGCCGTCGTCATTGTCGGCCTGCTGCTGGGGATCACCGCGATCGGCGAGGCGGACATCGGAAAACGCACCTACACCGGCGATTTCGCACAGGCCGGCGGTATCCGGCCGGGCGACAAGGTGCGGGTCGCCGGCGTCGACGTCGGCGAGGTCAGCGACACCGAACTCGACCGCGACCACGTCACGGTCACCATGAAGGTCGACAACGACGTCGAGGTCACCGCCGACGGGTCGGCCGAGATCAAGATGTCCACGCTCCTCGGACAGCGGTACGTCGATGTGTCCCTGGGCAACTCACCCAACCCGGCCCCGAATGGCGTGATCGCCGAGACGCGGGTGCCCTACGACCTGCAGAAGACCATCGAACGCGGCACGCCGGTACTCGCCGGGATCGAGTCCGACGAATTGGGCCAGAGCATTCGCGCACTCAATCAGCAACTCGCCGGTGCGCCCGCGGTGACCAAACCCACCGTCGACTCGCTCACCGAGATGTCGAAGATCATCACCAACCGCCGGGACCAGATCAACCAGCTCCTCGCCGACACCAAGACTGTGACCGCCATCGTCAACGACAACACCGCGCAACTCTCCGTCATCGTGGGGCAGGGGCGGCAGCTCGCCGAGAAGATCGCCGCCCGCGAGGCGCTGGTGACCCGGCTGCTCGACGGCGTCGCCGCGGTCACCGAGCAGGCGCGCGCGGTGGCGGCCGAGAACGGCAACCGGTTCGCCCCGATCATGGCCAACCTGAACACCATCACCCAGGGACTGGAGAAGAACCGCGACAACCTCCGCAAACTGCTGGAGATCCTGCCGGTGACGGCTCGACTGACCAACAACGCGATCGGCGACGGTCCCTACGCGAACGGCTACCTGCCGTGGGGGCTGTTCCCGGACAACTGGCTGTGCCTGGCCCGGGTGGTGGACGGATGCTGAACTCCCGCACTCGGATTCGCCGCTCGGTCGCCGCGACATCGCTGGCCCTGCTCATCGTGGCCGTACTGTCGGGCTGTTCGTTGATTCCGGCGTCCTGGCGGGTCGCCCTGGGGCAGGACATCGAGGTGACCGCGTTCTTCCCGAGCGCCGCAGGCCTGTACCCGACCAACGACGTGTCGGTACTCGGCATGCCTGTCGGGCAGGTGACACAGGTGCAGCAACAGGGCAACCGGGTCAAGGTGCGGTTCACCATCAACAAGGACGTACCGGTGCCGGTCGAGGCGGTGCCGGCGATCGTCAACACGTCCATCGTGACTACCCGGCACATCGAGCTCACCCCGACCTACTCCGGCGGACCGAAGCTGACCGACGGGGCGGTGCTGCGCAACGAGGGCAAGAGTCCGGTGTCGGTGGGTGACCTGTTCGACTCGATCGACCGCCTGGTCACCGCCCTCAAGGGCGACCGCGCCGGGGAAGGCCCGGTGGCGGACATGATCGACATCACCTCCGGCATCACCAGCGGCAACGGCCAACGCCTGCGTGACGCAATCGCCCAGCTCGGCGACGCATCCCAGGTGATGGCCGGCAACGGCGACACCCTCGTCGACATCGTCAAATCGGTGCAGAGCCTCACCGGCACCCTGGTCGCCAACTACCCGAAGATGAAGGCCTTCTCCGCATCGATCAACGACGTCGCCCGGATCCTGGACGAGCAGTCGCCCGGCCTGGTCGCCACCCTCGGCGACCTCAACGCGGCGCTGCTCAACACCAGCGCATTCCTGCGCGGCAACTCGGGCACGATCAGCACCGCGTCGCAACGGCTGGCGGCGGTGGTCACCAATCTCGGCGACTACTCCCGGCAGGTGGTCGAAACCATCGACGTCGCACCGCTGCTGTTCCAGAACCTCAGCAACTCGGTCTCCGCCGAACAGGGAGCCTGGCGGGCGCAGGCGCTGCTGGACAAGTCGCTGCTCGACGGCGAAGCGCTGTCCCGGTTCTGTGAGGCCATCAATCTACAGAAGAACGGCTGCCGGACCGGGCGACTGGACGACTTCGGCCCCGATCTCGGCGTGTTCTCCGGACTGCTGGAGCTGAGCCGATGACCCGATACCTGCGAACCGCGCGCTCGGTGCGTCACCGGTCCGTCGCCCTGGTCAGCCTCGTCGTCGCCGCCCTCGTCGGTCTCACCGGCTGCGGAGCGCTGCCGAGCCTGACGGTCGAACAGATTCCGCTGCCGGCGCCCGGCAACATCGGCCCGGCGATCTCGCTGCGCGCGACCTTCGACAACGCGCTCAACCTGCCGACCCGCGCCAAGGTCAAGCTGTACGGCAACGACGTCGGCGAGGTCACCGACATCAAAGCCGACGACTATCAGGCCAAGGTGACCATGAAGGTGAGCAAGGCGTCCAAGGTGCCCGTCGGCACCGGCGCCGAACTGCGGCAGGCCACGCCGCTGGGCGACGTCTTCGTCGCGCTGCAGCCGCCGGTTCCCGCGCCCGCGGAGACGATGGCGGACGGCGACACCCTCACCGGCCCGACGTCGGCAGCAGCGACCGTCGAGGACCTGCTCGTCAGCATGAGCGGGGTGGTCGACAGCGGTTCGCTCGGCTCCGCGACGCAGATCATCAACGAACTGTCGGCTGCGGTCTCCGGGCCGGACACCCCGGACGATCTGCGCGGCGCCATCGACGGTTTCACCACCGCCATCACCAAGCTGAACCAGAACGCCACCGAGGTGGACACCTCGATGCGCACGATGTCGGTGCTCACCGGGCAGCTCTCCGACGGCCGCGCCCAGATCATGGCGTCGGTGAACAAGTTGGCGCCGGCGCTGAACGCGGTGAACGATCAGATCGGGCTGATCCTGACGACACTGGAGAAGACCAACCGCGTCACCGCCGCCACCAACGACTTCCTCGCCACCGACGGCGACAAGCTGGTCAGTCTCATCCGGCACTTGGCGACCGTGCTGACCGCACTGCGCGACGGTGCTCCGACGCTGGGGCCGCTGTCGGATAACCTCGCGAAACTGGCGCCGAAGTGGGCGAAGACGACCAAGACGAGCGCGGCGAGCGTGTCGGCCAAGCTCTACTGGCTCACCACGGGATTCGGCTTCGACTCGGCCAGCCGCATTCCGGAGCTCCAGGACCTCGACGACGGCACGAAGTCGCTGCAGCAGACGCTCGCCCGCATCCTGGCGCGGCTCACCGGAACACGGGGGTGCTGCGGATGACCGGGCCGATCCGCTGGGCCCGGAAACACTCGGTGCTGCTGGGCAATCTCGCACTGATCCTGGTCATGGTCGTCGGCCTGGCCTACCTGTCCTTCGGAGCGCTGCGCTGGGAGCCGTGGCGTGGCACGTACAACCTGACGGTCAACTTCCCGCAGTCCGGTGGCCTGCAGGACACCTCCCAGGTCACGCTGCGCGGCGTCCAGATCGGGGAGGTCGACTCGATCCGCGTCGAGCCCTCGTCGGTGCGTGTCGAGGTGACGGTGAACGACGACGTGCGGATCAACCGCAACGCCGTGGTCGCCGCGCTCGGTCTGTCCGCCGCCGGTGAACAGTACGTCGACTTTCAGCCGGCCACCGCGGACGGACCGTACCTGCGCGACGGCGACGTCATCGAGGTCAACCAGACCAGGGTCACCGCACCATTCCCGCGCCTGTTGGAGACGTCGCTCAACGTCATCGACCAGATCGACCCCGCCAAGCTGCGGGCGACCGTCGACAACCTCGATATCGCGTTGAACGCCAGCAGCTCCGACGACTCCGCCCGCACCGACCTGCGCACGCTGTTCGATGCCGGCGGCACGATCTTCGCCGACCTGTACCGCGTGCTGCCGCAGACGCAGAAACTGATCCGCGAGTCCGGCACCATCCTGCAGACGACCGCGCAGATCCAACCCGATCTGGGGACCACGGTCGCCTCCGCCAGCCGCATCATCAACGCCGCGGTCGCCGCCGACAAGGAGATCCGGACGCTGCTTGGTCGTGGCCCCGCGCAGATGACCAGCCTGACGGGCTCGCTCAACCAGATGCGGGACCCGATCTCGAGCCTGCTGGGCGAGTTCGCCGACATCGCGCGCCAGGGCGCGCTGCGCGCACCCGCCCTGGCCAACCTGCTGCCGTCGATCCGCGATGCGAGCGTGAAGAGCATGGCCATGTTCCACGACGGAGCATGGTGGGCACTGGCCGCGTTGCTGCCGCGCCCGTACTGCGACTACGCGGTGACGCCGGTACGGCCGACGAAGATCCTCGAACTGACGATTCCGACGAATCTGTACTGTGTCACCGAGGATCCGAACCAGCAGATCCGCGGCTCGGCGAATGCTCCCCGCCCGCCGGGCGACGACACGGCCGGACCGCCGCCGGGCTACGACCCGAATGCGCGTACGGTGCCGATGGGCTGATTCGGACATGACGGAACCAGGACGACGGAACGAGGACAGTGGACCGCGACGAACCGAGTAGCGCCGATCCGACGAGCTCCGACGACGCGACCCCGAGCACGAAGGCGTCGCCGGCACCGCGCACCAAGAGCGAACGGGCCGCCGCCAAGCGTTCGGCTGCGACAGACACCGATACCGACACCAAGGCGGATACCGACGCCGACACGGACACCGATAGTGCGAAGACCCCCTCGGCCGGTCCGAAACCCACTGGTGGCCGCCAGATCTCGGTGACCATCAGCGCGCGGTCGGTGCTGCGTACGGTCGCCGCACTGATCGTGGTCGCCGCGCTCGTCGGCGTCGGCATCCTGGGCTGGCGGTATTACGCCGAACGGCAGAAGCTCGACGCCTTCGCCGACAGCAAGGCGGCGTCGTCGGCCTTCGCGCAGAAGCTGGTGCCGCTGATGAACGCCGACAGCGTCGGCACCATGAAAGATGTTCTCGGGCCGCTGAGCACCGGCGAGTTCCGCGATCGCCTCGCCCGCGAATCCGACGATACCCAGAAGGCGGTGCGCGACCTCAATATCAAGGGCGCGACGCCGACCATCAAGTCGGTGTCGGTGCAGTCCTTCGACACCGACAGTGCCTCCACCGCCGTCCTCGTCGAGGTCACCGGCCAGAGCTCGATCGCGCCCAGCGGTGGCAAGGACCTGATGCTGGTCTGGCTCGAACTAAACAAGCAGGACGGAAAGTGGCTGGTGTCCAAGCTCAGTGGCGCGCAGGCGGGTCTCGGACCGCAGCAGGGCGGGGGAGCCGAGCCGGCGCCAGCACCCTCCCCGCCGGCACCGGCGCCAGCACCGGCACCGGTTCCGGGCGGCTGAGTGAGGCGCCCCGCTACGTGGTGCGGGTGAGGATCGCGACCGGTTGCTGCGCACGCAGCGTGGCCATATCCACCGTCTCCTGGTAGTCCGCGCCGGACATCGCGTCGTGCCAGCGGCCGGCGGGGAGCTGTAGGGTGGTGGCGGCCAACGCATCCGGGCGCAGGCTGTGCGTGAACCGGGCGGTCACCACCAACACGCGTGGGGTGCCGTCGGCGTCTCCGCGGCCGAAGGCCACCACGTGATCGGCCGCAGGCCCGTCGGCGTACATCGGCAGGTACACGCCGCCGGCGCCGAAGGCCGCCGGATGGTCGCGGCGGACCCGCAGCGCGGTCCGCACCAGCGCCGCCTTGGGGTGATCTGGCGACCGGGTGTAGTCCACCGGTCGCCGGTTGTCCGGGTCGACCAGCGAATCCTCCCACCACTGCGTCCCCTGGTAGATGTCCGGAACACCCGGGCCGAGAAGCGTGATGGCCTTGCGCGCCAGCGCCTCCCGATACCAGGACGGCTCGATGCGGGCGACGAAACGACCGATCGCGCGCGCGGCCGGACCGTCCACCAGGGTGTCCAGCCATGCCGTCAGCCGCGCTTCGGCATCGTCGTCGACGTCGGTCCAGGACGTGACGATACCCGCCTCCCGGGCCGCCTTGATCGCGTAGGCGACGAGCCGGTCCCGCAACTCGTCGGTGATCCGATCGTCGGTCGGCCACACCCCGATCACGTTCTGCAGCAGGAAGTATCCGGTGAAGTCGTCCGGCGGCGGCGCGGTCGCCCACAGCTCGGCGACCAGCATCGACCAGCGTTCGGGTACCTGGGCGAGCTGGGCGATGCGCGCCCGCACGTCCTCGCCGCGCTTGGTGTCGTGGGTGCTGCCGGCGGACATCGCCAGCGGCCATTCGGCGGCCCGGCGCACGTTGTGGGCGTGGAACGCCGACAACCCGAGGGTCGGGTTCGCCGGGTCGGAACCCACCTCCTGCGCCGACACCAGACGAGCGGTCCGATAGAACAGGCTGTCCTCGACGCTCTTCGCAGTGACCGCTCCGCACGTCTGCGCCAGCCGCGACCGTGCGCCCCCGGGGCGGTCGGCGGCCTCGACCACGGTCCGGACCGCGTCCGCGAGATCCGGCCTGCGGGCGGCGATCTCGTCGGCGACCCGGTGCAGCCGGGGGCGCAGCGACGGATAGTCGGCACGATAGACGCCGAGCCCGGCGATCAGCTCCGCGGTGGCGTCGGCGATCGCCGCGATGTCGGCGTCCGGGTCGGAGTGGGTGATCGCCCGCACCAGTCGCCGGTGCTCGGCGGGAAAATTCTCACGCAGGGTGACGAGCTTGCGGTCGTGTTCGGCAGACGTGAGCCACGCCGAGTTGCCCGGCTGGCCGGTGGCGCTCTCGTGGATCTCGCCGAGTTCCACCACCCCCGACGGTGCGGTGAACAGTGCGTCGATGACGCGCATCTGGTCGTAGCCGGTGGTGCCCTGCACGGGCAGCCCGGGATCCAACGCCTCGTCGGCGGCCAGGATCTTCTCGACGTACAGCAGCCGATCGGGGCCCAGGTCGGTGCGGAGCAGGTCGAGGTAGCCGACCGGATCCCACAGGCCGTCGGGATGATCCACCCGGACACCGTCGACGAGATCGGCGTCGATGAGGTCGCGCAGCCACGCGTGGGTGGCGTCGTAGACCGACCTGTCCTCCTGCCGCAACCCGGCGAGCTCGTTCACGGTGAAGAAGCGGCGATAGCCGATCAGCCCACTGTTCCACGGCACCAGCCGATAGTGCTGGCGGTCGTGTACCTCTTGGGCGCTACCGCCGAGAGTGCCCGGCGCGGTGGGGAATCGGTGATCGTAATAGTGCAGCACGCCGTGGTCGTCCACCGTCAGCGGCGCCAGGTCGCCGTCGGCCGCCAGCACCGGTAGTGCCAGTTTGCCGTCGGCGCCGTTCTCGGTGCCGAAGTCGGCGTCGAAAAAACTGGCGTAGGGGGAGCCGTGGCCGTGCCGCAGCAGGTCGGCGAACCACGGATTGCACAGCGCGTCGGCGACGCCGGTGTGATTGGGCACGATGTCGACGAGGACGCCGATCCCGTGCTCGCGAGCGGCGGATCGGAGGGCCCGCAGGCCGTCGACCCCGCCCAGCGAGGGTGCCACCGCGGGCGGCGGTACCCAGTCGTAGCCGTGCGTCGACCCGGGCATCGCCGTCCCGATCGGCGACAGGTACAGGTGGCTGACACCCAGCTCGGCGAGCTGCGGCAGCACTGCGATGGTCTCCGCGAAACCGAAATCCTCACTCAGCTGGACGCGGTAGGTGGCGACCGGGACGGGGCGCCCCTGGGTCGAACCCGCGGTGGTCACGAGGTCTTACGCAACACGACGACCGATCGGGCGCGTACCGGTACGGCGGCATCGGACGAGGCGACGACGTCGGAGTCGCCGGTCGGATGCGAGGTGTCCAGCACCCCTTCCCATTCCGCGCCGTACCAGGCGGGTGGCAGGCGGAAGTCGAGGTCACCGTCGTGGGCGTTGAAGCAGATGATGAAGCTGTCGTCGGTGATGACCTCGCCGCGGGTGTCTTTCTCACCGATGCCCGCACCGTTGAGGAATACCGCGAGGCTCCGACCGAATCCGCTGTCCCAGTCGGCGGTCGTCATCTCCTCGCCCGCGGGGGTGAGCCACGCGATGTCGAGCGCCTGATCGCCCCAGCGGATCGGTTTGCCGGCGAAGAAGCGGCGGCGGCGGAACACCGGGTGCTCGTTGCGCAGTGCGATCGCCTTGCGGGTGAACTCGAGCAGGTCGGCGTTGTGTTCCGCCATCGACCAGTCCATCCAGGACAATTCGGAGTCCTGGCAGTAGACGTTGTTGTTGCCCTGTTGGGTCCGACCCAGCTCGTCGCCGTGCGCGAGCATCGGCGTCCCTTGCGACAGAAACAGGGTGGCCAGGATGTTCCGCTGCTGGCGGGCGCGCAGTGCGAGTATCTCGGGATCGTCGGTCGGACCCTCCACGCCGCAGTTCCACGAGCGGTTGTGGCTCTCCCCGTCGCGGTTCTCCTCGCCGTTCGCCCAGTTGTGTTTCTCGTTGTAGGACACCAGGTCCCGCAGGGTGAAGCCGTCGTGGGCGGTGACGAAGTTGATACTGGCGGAGGGACGGCGCCCGGTCGCCTCGTAGAGATCCGACGATCCGGTGAGCCGGGATGCGAACTCGCCCAAGGTGGATGGTTCGCCGCGCCAGTAGTCGCGCACGGTGTCGCGGTACTTGCCGTTCCACTCGGTCCACAGCGGCGGGAAGTTGCCGACCTGGTAACCGCCCTCGCCGATGTCCCACGGCTCGGCGATCAGCTTGACCTGGCTGACCACCGGATCCTGTTGCACCAGATCGAAGAACGCCGACAGCCGGTCCACGTCGTGCAGTTCGCGGGCCAGCGTCGACGCCAGGTCGAAGCGGAATCCGTCGACGTGCATCTCCAGCACCCAGTACCGCAGCGAATCCATGATGAGCTGCAGGGTGTGCGGGTGGCGGCCGTTGAGGCTGTTCCCGGTGCCGGTGTAGTCCATGTACATGGCCGGGTCGTCATCCACCAGCCGGTAGTAGGCGCCGTTGTCGATACCGCGGAACGAAACGGTCGGGCCCAGGTGATTGCCCTCCGCGGTGTGGTTGTAGACGACGTCGAGGATGACCTCGATCCCGGCGTCGTGGAAGGTACGCACCATGGCCTTGAACTCGGTGACCGCGCTCGCCGGCTGTTCCGGATTGGACGCGTATTCCACGTGCGGTGCGAAGAATCCGACCGTGTTGTAACCCCAGTAGTTGCGTAAGCCCTTGTCCCGCAACACGAAGTCCTGCATGAACTGGTGTACCGGCATCAGTTCGATCGCGGTGACGCCGAGCGATTTCAGATGCTCGATGATCACCGGATGGCTCAGGCCCGCATAGGTGCCGCGCAGGTAGTCGGGGATATCCGGATGCGTCGCCGTCATCCCCTTGACGTGTGCCTCGTAGATCACCGTCTCGTGGTACGGCCGGCGGGGCGGACGGTCGTTCTGCCAGTCGAAGTACGGGTTGATGACGACGGACAGCATGGTGTGCCCGAGCGAGTCCAGTCCCGGCCGATCGTCGGCGGGCCGGTTATCGGTGCCGGCTTCGGCCGGGGCTTCGGCCGGGGCTTCGGCCGGCTCGGTGCCGGCGTCGGTCCCAATGCCCTGCTCTGGCGTGACGTCCGGCGACACGGCGCCCTCCACGCCCTTGGCGTCCTCCACGCCCTCGGCGTCCGCCGGGCCGACGTCCTGCGCGGTCAGATCCTGTTCGGCGAGGGTGGGTGGTGTCGGCTCCGGCAGCGGGTAGGAGAACAGCGACGCGTCGCCGTCGAAGTCGCCCTGGAATGCCTTGCCATACGGATCCAGCAGCAGCTTCGTCGGGTCGCAGCGCAGGCCGTTCGCCGGGTCGTACGGGCCGTAGACGCGGTAGCCGTAGAACTGGCCCGGGCCGACATTGGGCAGGTAGCAGTGCCAGCAATAGCCGTCGACCTCGTCCAGCGGGATGCGGCGTTCGTGGCCCTCGGCATCGATCAGGCACAGCTCGACCGCGTCCGCGACCTCGGAGAACAGCGAGAAGTTCGTACCGACCCCGTCGTAGGTGGCGCCCAGCGGATACGGCGAACCGGGCCACACCGGGATCGGTGTGGGTTCGGGAGCGACCTGGGCATCGGCCTGCTGTGGAGTGGCCGGTACCGCCGGTGCTGAGGTCATGGAGAAACCCTACCGATGCAGCGGTGAACCATCTCGCTCAGTGGGTCGGCGAGATGGTCCAGGGCAGCGTCTGGCCCATCTGCCGGCCGAGTTCGTCGGTGAGACTGCGGATGTAGGTGGCGCTGACGTGATGCCAATCCTTGTACACGGTGATATTGCCCACGATGGCCGGGCATTCGTCGACCGTGCAGATCCCGTCGCTGACGTCCAGTGAGTGGAACATCGGGTTGCGTTCGGCATACGGCAGCGCGGGGTTGGTCGGTGACAGCACCCGAGCCCGCCGCGAGCCGCAGCTCGTCGCGTCGCCGCCGTTGGCCAGGCAGGTGGGCGTGTCGATGGCGCCCTGCGCATTCACCGGCCACGGGGTGTCACGCATGCCCAGCACCGGGATACCGGCCCGGATGAACCGGTCGAAGATCGGGAGGTAGTCCGGCGGGGTCCAGTCACCGGGCGCGTTGTCGCGCGGGCGGGTGGAGTTGGTGAACACCGCGTCTGGCTTGTCGGCGATGATCTTCGTCATCACCCGCTGGACCCAGTCGTAGCACTGTGGGTACGGCACGCCGCGCTGCATCGGGACCCGCTGGGTGGACAGCGGGCACCCCATCTTGAGATACGTGGTGACCTTGAAGTGGTACTTCTTGCCGAGCAGGTTCAGCGCGGTGATCCAGAACTCCGAGTGGGAGCCGCCGGCCAGCGCGATCGTTCGGGTCGCCGTCGGGTCGCCGTACACGCCGACGTGGATCTCGGGATCCTCGAACGAGCTCATGTAGCCGTCGGTCGAGGTTTCCGGGAAGTCCTTGGTGACCGCCAGCGCCGACGGCTGGGCGTCCAATGCGGGCACCGGCATGCCGTTCAGCAGGGCGCGGGCACCCGGATAGTCGCGGGGATCCAGATTGGTGGTGTCGACCTCGATGTTGGCGACGTGCTTCTCCCAGACGCGGATACCGACCCCGGTCACCAGGGTGAGTACCACCAGGATCGACGTCACCACCGACGTATAGGTCACCCAGCGGGAACGGCCGTCGCGACGGCCGCGCGCCAGCGCCGACCGGTCGCCACCCCGCAACGGATCCTCGATATACCGCTTGGTCAGCCACGCCAGTCCGATCGACACCGCGATCAGGCCGACGCCCTCGATGAACGTCGCGTCGTCCTTGTCCCGCCACGTGAGGTAGAAGATCAACAGCGGCCAATGCCACAGGTACAGCGCGTAGGCGATGGTGCCCAGCCACACCGGCCAGCGGCTGGCCAGCATCCGGTTGACGGCCGGCATCGCCTCGTCCGGCGGGGAGCCGCCGGTGGTGGCGTGCCGCTTCGCCGGACGCTGCAGTGCGGTCGCGCCCGCCCAGATGATGAGCAGGGTGGCGCCGACCGGGACCAGCGCCAGCGGACCCGGATAGGAGTCGACGCCGTCGATCCACCAGCCACAGCTGACGATCAGCGCGAGCGCGACGACACCCGCGAGGTTGCGAATCCAGCGCGGTACCCGCCAGCTCGGCAGCCAGATCGCCAGCAGTCCGCCGGCCAGGGGCTCCCACAGCCGCGACAGGGTGTCGTAGTAGTTCCACTGCTGGTTGACGCCCATCCGCATCTGCGCCCAGTAGAACGAGACGGCGGCCACGGCCAGCAGGGAACCGCCGACCAGCGCCTTGATGGTGCCCGGTCGGGCGAGGGGAGCGGCCACCCGCGCGAGCAGCTTGATTAGTGCGGCGACCGCCAGGGCCGCCAGCAGCGTCAGCACGAAGAACTGGCCTTGCACCGACATCGACCAGATGTGTTGCAGCGGACTGTTGGCCGAGCTGGCGGCCAGGTAGTCCTGGGAGTTCTGGGCCAGGTACCAGTTCTGGTAGTAGAGGGCGCTGGCGGTCAGCTCGCGGCCGACGTTCGCCCACCGGGTCTGCGGCAGGACGACGACGGTCAGTACCGTCACCGCCAGCAGCACGGTGATCAGCGCGGGCAGCAGCCGCCGCAGCAAGCGTTTGAGCCGGGGCCACGGGTTGAGCGTTTCGCGGAAGCTGACGTCGGCCGACTGACTGGCGATGGCGTGCCGCAGCAGCGAGCCGATGAAGAAGTACCCGGACAGCACGAGGAACACGTCGACGCCGCCGGACACCCTGCCGAACCAGATGTGGAAGCAGGCGACCAGGGTGATCGCGATGCCGCGCAGGCCGTCGAGGTCGGTGCGGTAGGCGGGGGCGGCGGGTCGGCTCGGCGTCGGCCGGGCCGGTTCCGCTACTCGGGTGGGTGCTGCCACTGCGGGTCGGTCGTCTTTCTCGCTCGTGCTCGAGCGACCGGCCGGGGCCGTCCGAGGCGAATGGTGCGCGACGCGTCCGGGAGTCCATGGGCGTCTGTCGGCTAGGAATCTACCCGCTCAGCCTGTGAAATCACGATTCGGCGGTGTTCGACACACCCACCGGTGACCTTCACTTTTCGTTACCCGGCGCCCGGTGGCGGGCACCGTCCAGGATGACGTCCAGGCCGTCGGTGAACTCCGCGCCGAAGTCGCGGCCGGACGGCCCGGTCACGCCCAATCGCTCCATTTGCGCACGTGTCTGCTCCTCGATGGTCAGGCCGATGACGAGCTGGCAGACCGCGGTGGCGACCGCGGCCGCGTCCCGTTCGGACAGTCCGCCGGTGCGGGCGATCGCGGTCACGTCGTCGGCCACCGACTTCGCCGACAGCCCGCTGGCCCAGCTCGACGAGACGACCTCCGCACTGTCGGGGACGCCGAGCAGCGCGGCCCGCATCCCGGTCGCCAGGTCGGCCAGGCGGCGGTCCCACGGTGTGTCGGTGCTGCCGTCGGGTGCAGCGACGTCGGCGAGGATGTCGTCGGCGAGGGCCGCCAGCAACGTCTGCTTGTTGGGAAAGTGCCAGTACAGGGCGTTCGGCCGGACCCCGATCTCGGAGGCCAGCCGCCGCATGGTCAGATCGGCGAGGCTGTGGTCGGTGAGGATGTCGCGGGCGGCGGACAGCACATCGGCGCGGCTATTGCTCACGGCGCACAGCGTAGACGGCCGGTGATGTCGACCACCGCCGTCCTGTACGGTGTCCAGGATGGACCAGGCGACGATCAGCCGGATCGACGGTGAGCACATCTGGCACCCGTACGGTGCGCTGCCCGCCGCGACCAGTCCGCTGATCGTGCGCGGTGCCGAGGGGGTCCGGCTGGAACTCGCCGACGGTCGCCGGCTGGTGGATGGCATGAGCTCCTGGTGGGCGGCGATCCACGGCTATCGGCATCCGGTGCTGGACGCCGCGGCCCACGCTCAGCTCGCGTCCATGTCGCACGTGATGTTCGGCGGTCTCACCCACGAACCCGCGGCACGGCTCGCCGAACTGCTCGTCGCGATCACGCCGGAGCCGCTGCGGCGCGTCTTCTTCTGCGACTCCGGGTCGGTGTCGGTGGAGGTGGCCGCCAAGATGGTGCTGCAGTATTGGCGCAGCCGCGGCCGGCCCGGCCGCACCAAGCTGCTCACCTGGCGCGGTGGCTATCACGGCGACACCTTCACCCCGATGAGCGTGTGTGATCCGGACGGCGGGATGCACGCGATGTGGCGCGGTGTCCTCGCGGAACAGATCTTCGTGCCCGCACCGCCGGACGCCTACGACCCGGCCTACGTCGCCACGCTGGAGGCCGCGGTGGCCGGACACCGCGACGAGCTCGCCGCGGTCATCGTCGAGCCCGTCGTCCAGGGGGCCGGCGGCATGCGCTTCCACGATCCCGGCCTGCTGGCCGACCTGCGGCGCATCTGCGACGCCCACGGGGTGCTCCTCATCTTCGACGAGATCGCCACCGGATTCGGCCGCACCGGGTCGCTGTTCGCCGCCGACGCCGCGGGTGTCGCCCCGGACATCATGTGTGTCGGCAAGGCGCTCACCGGCGGTTACCTCACCCTGGCGGCCACCCTGTGTACCGCCGACATCGCGGCCGTCATCAGTGCCGGGGAAGCCGGCGGCCTCGCCCACGGCCCGACCTTCATGGCGAATCCGCTCGCCTGTGCGGTCGCCGTCGCGTCGACCGAACTCCTCCTCGACGGTCCGTGGGCCGATCGGGTCGCGGCCATCGAGACCGGGCTCCGGGCGGGTCTGCGGCCGCTGGCAGACGAGCACGGTGTCGTCGACGTCCGCGTGCTCGGCGCGATCGGCGTCGTGGAACTGGACCGTCCCGTCGACGTCGCCGCCGCGACCGCCGCCGCCGTCGACGCCGGCGTGTGGCTGCGGCCCTTCCGCAACCTCGTCTACGTGATGCCACCCTTCGTCTGCACCGCCGACGACATCGCCACGATCACCGCCGGGCTCCGCGCCGCGGTGTCGACGAGCCTCGACACCACCGTGCGGGCGGCATCATGACCGTCGTGCCGCATCCGGCGTCGCTCGCCGCCGGCGGGGCATTCGGCGACGAGTCGGCGCTGTCCTGGCTGACCGGCGCCGTCGCCGCCACCGCGGACGCCGGGCTGCACCGCGACCCGTTCGTCCGCGACGCCACCGATGGCCCACGGCTGCTGAATCTGGCATCCAACGATTACCTCGGCCTGTCCACACACCCCACGGTGCGGGCCGGCGCCCACGACGCCATCGAGCGGTGGGGCACCGGGGCCACGGCGTCGCGGCTGGTGGCGGGGACCACCCGGCTGCATGTCGACCTGGAAGCCGAGCTCGCCGAGTTCCTGGGATTCCCGGCCGCCCTGACGTTCTCCTCCGGCTATCTCGCCAATGTCGGCGCGATCACCGCACTGGCCGGTCGGGGTGATCTCATCGTCAGCGACACCGGCACCCATGCGTCCCTGATCGACGGGTGCCGGTTGTCCCGGGCGCGGGTCGTGGTCGTCGACCGCGGCGATCACGCGGCCGTGCGGGCGGCGCTGGCCGCGCGCACCGAGCAGCGGGCGCTGGTGGTCACCGACTCGGTGTACAGCGTCGACGGCGAGCCCGCCCCGGTCGCCGAACTCTATGCCGCGGCACGCGATCACACCGCGGCGCTGCTGGTCGACGAGGCGCACGCGCTGGGCGTGCGTGGCCCCGGCGGCCGCGGGGTCCTCGCCGAGACCGGGCTGGCCGGGGCCCCTGACCTGATCGCCACCACCGTGCTGTCGAAATCCCTTGGTGCGCAGGGCGGTGTCGTCCTCGGATCGCCGACCCTGCGCTCCCATCTTGTCGACCGGGCACGGACCTTCATCTTCGACACCGGCCTCACTCCGGCGGCGGCGGGTGCCGCACGCGCCGCGCTCGGGGTACTCCGCGACGACCCCGAGCTGCCGGACCGCTTACGCGCCAACGCCATCCGCATGGCCGGTCGGCTCGGTGCGCCACCCCCGGCGGCCGCGGTCATCTCGTTGGTCGTCGGCGACCCGCAGCCCGCGGTCGACGCTGCCGCCGCATGCCGCGACCGTGGGGTGCTGGTCGGCTGCTTCCGTCCGCCGTCGGTGCCGCCCGGCACGTCCCGGCTACGGCTGACGGCGCGTGCCGACCTCGACACCGCGACGATCGACCATGCCGCCGATATGATCGCCGCCGCGGTGCGTGAGGCCGGCGTCGGACGACGGGACGCGGACCGATGAGCGCCGTCCTCGCCGTCACCGGGACGACCACCGATGTCGGCAAGACGATCGTCACCGCGGCACTGGCCGCGGCCGTGCGCGCCGCCGGACGCACCGTCGCGGTCGCCAAACCCGCCCAGACCGGTGTCGGCCCGGACGATCCCGGCGATCTCGCGGTCATCACCCGACTCGCCGGGCCGATGACCACCGCCGAATGCGTGCGCTACCCCGACCCGCTCGCACCCGACACCGCCGCGCGCCGGGCGGGTCTGCCGCCGTTGACCGCGGCTGCCGTCACCGACGCGGTGGCCGGGCTCAGCGCCGGACACGATCTCACCGTCGTCGAGGGCGCGGGCGGCATTCTGGTCCGCCTCGCCGACGACTACACCCTGCTCGACGTCGCCTCGGACATCGGCGCCGACGTCCTCGTGGTGGTGCCCGCCGGTCTCGGTGCCCTCAATCACGCCGAACTGACCGTCGACGCCGTCCGGCGCGCCGACCTGCACCCCGCCGGGCTCGTCATCGGAGCCTGGCCCGCCGACCCCGACCTCGCCATGCGGTGCAACCGCACCGACCTGCCGCGGCTGACCGGAGTGCCGATCGTCGGGGCTATCCCGGCCGGCGCGGGCGAGGATGACCCGACCGCATTTCGGGCCGCCGCCACCGGCTGGTTCGACGCCGATTGGCTCGCCGCCCTGGCGTCGTCCGGTACGTGCCCGGCCGACACTCGCGTGTCCGCGAGTTCTTCCATCCACTGACCCAGCCCACCGAAGGAGTACACCAGTGACCCAGGCCCCCGTCGACTCGACCGCCGACACCAGCGCCGCGACCGGCGGCACTGCCGACATCCTCGACATCGCGCGCGCCCAGGTCCTCGACCGCGGCGAGCCGCTCGGCCGCGATCAGGTCCTCGAGGTCCTGCGCCTCGGCGACGACCGGCTCACCGAACTGCTGCAACTCGCCCACGACGTCCGGATGCGTTGGTGCGGGCCGGAAGTCGAGGTGGAGGGCATCATCTCGCTGAAGACCGGCGGCTGCCCGGAGGACTGCCACTTCTGCTCGCAGTCGGGGTTGTTCGCCTCCCCGGTGCGCAGCGCCTGGATCGATATCCCGTCCCTGGTCGAGGCGGCGAAGCAGACCGCCAAGACCGGCGCCACCGAGTTCTGCATCGTCGCCGCCGTCCGCGGGCCCGACCGCCGTCTGCTCAGCCAGGTCGCCGCCGGCATCGAAGCCATCCGCAACGAGGTCGACATCCAGATCGCCTGCAGCCTCGGCATGCTCACCCAGGAGCAGGTCGACGAGCTCCGCGATATGGGTGTGCACCGGTACAACCACAATCTGGAGACCGCGCGCAGCCACTTTCCGAACGTCGTGACCACCCACACCTGGGAGGAGCGCTGGGACACGCTGCGCATGGTGCGCGACGCCGGGATGGAGGTGTGCTGCGGCGGCATCCTCGGCATGGGCGAAACGCTGGAGCAGCGCGCCGAGTTCGCCGCCGATCTGGCCGCCCTGGAACCCGACGAGGTTCCGCTGAACTTCCTCAACCCGCGACCCGGCACCCCGTTCGGCGACCTCGAGGTGCTGCCCGCCGCCGAAGCCCTCAAGGCGGTCGCCGCCTTCCGGCTGGCGCTGCCGCGGACCATCCTGCGGTTCGCCGGAGGCCGGGAGATCACCCTCGGCGATCTCGGCGCCAAGCAGGGCATTCTCGGCGGGATCAATGCCGTCATCGTCGGCAACTACCTGACCACTCTCGGCCGGCCGGCCGAGGACGACCTCGATCTGCTCGACGACCTGTCGATGCCGATCAAGGCCCTCAACGACAGCATCTGACGATGGGACCGAACGCGCCTGCGCCGTTGTCGTCGCTAGCATCGCTGGGGTGACTTCCGCGATGACCACACCCGACGCAGGGACGGCGGTGCCCGGCCCGCTGCACGACCCGTGCCGCTTCGGCGTCTACACCGGCATCGAACTCGAGATCGAATCACCGGATGCGGTGCCGCCCGCGGCGCGTCTGGGGCTGGAACCCCCGCGTTTCTGTGGACAGTGCGGCCGCCGGATGGTGGTGCAGGTCCGGCCGGACGGGTGGAGCGCGCGCTGCTCGCGGCACGGCACGGTCGACTCGGCCGAACTCGGCCGCCGATGACCGAGCAGATGCCCGAGCGGTCGTCGCCGCGGTCCCCGCTGGTCGCATCGGTTGCGGTGAGCGTCTTACTGTCCGTGATCGCCGGCGCCACCTGGGCGTTGGTGACTCCCGCGGTCTCCGGCCGGATCACCCCGGAGGGCGCGGCCGTCCAACCGCAACAGTTCGGCGAGGAATTCGCCGGCGTCGGCGTGTTCGCGCTCGTGATGTTCGGCTACGGCGCCGTCGCGGCGGGTCTCGCCTGGGCGACGGCTCGTACCTGGCGCGGCCCGGTCGGGTACTTCGCGACCCTGGTTGGTGTCGTCGCCGGGACGGGGATCGCCGGTGTCGCCGGAACCTGGATCGCCGGCTGGCGGTTCGGCGACGTCGCCGCACAACCGATGGGAGCGACCTTCCGTGTCGTCCCCGACCTCTGGCTCGACGGCGTCACGCGGGACGGCTTCGCCGCTCCGTGGGCGCTGGTGCTGTGTGCGCCGGTGACCGCGACACTGGTGTACCTGGCGTGCGCCCTCGCGGTGCGGCCGGCCGACCTCGGTGCCGACGACGATCCCGTTCGGGACGGCACCGACCGCGGGTCCGCCGTCACATCGGCGGTTTGAGGGTCGCGAACTCGTCGGTGACGCGCAATGCGTTGTCGGCGAAGGCGTAGAGCGCCGGCGGCCGGCCACCCGACCGCCCGGTCTTTCCCACGGTACCGGTCGATACGACCACCCCGCGCCGGCTGAGGATACGTAACAGATTGGTCGTGTCGACCCGGTAACCGAGTGCGGCGCAGTAGATCTCCGACAGTTCCGACATCGGGAAACGCTCGGGGGCGAGCGCGAAGGCGATATTGGTGTAGGAGAGTTTGGCGGCCAGTCGATGCCGGGCGGCGTCGACGATGTCCGCGTGGTCGGCGGCCAGCGGCGGCAGGTCGTCGACTCCGAACCACGCGGCATCGGCCGGCAGGGTGGCGCTCGTGTCCGACGGCACCAGCCCCAGATATGTCGATGCGATAGTGCGGGTGCCCGGAATCCGGGCGGGGTCGGAGAACACCGACACCTGCTCGAGGTGGGCGACCGTGCGGACGTCCATGCGCTCGGCCAGGAAGCGACGCGCGGAGTGCGCGAGCGTCTCATCGGTGTCGATGTCGCCACCCGGCAGCGCCCACGGGGCGTCCGGGCCGGAGCGCCACAACAGAACGTGCAGGCCGGGGTGGCCGTCGTGACCGGTCGGCCGTACCTGGAACACGACGGTGAGTACCTCGACGCGCAGGTCGGACGACATGGCGTCGATTGTAGGGAATGGGCCCGGGGAGCCCGGTGTTATCCTGGCAGTGTTTTCGATTGCCAGTCGAAAACCTGCTTGGCAGCACAGCCCGATGCCGAGTCGTCCCGCGTCAGGAGTGGCAGATGAGTATCACCAGCGACCGCCCCACGGTGACCGAGTGGGTCGACGGCCCCGGCGGCTACAGCGGTGTCGAACCCACCCAGGAATGGGCCGACGAGGTTCGTCGGCTCGCGAAGGCGCGCAACGCGACCCTGCTCGCGCACAACTATCAGCTTCCCGCCATCCAGGACATCGCCGACCACGTCGGTGATTCGCTGGCGCTGTCCCGGATCGCGGCGGAGGTCGACGCGGACGAGATCGTGTTCTGCGGCGTGCACTTCATGGCCGAGACCGCGAAGATTCTCAGCCCGGACAAGCGGGTGCTGATCCCCGATGCCCGCGCCGGTTGCTCGCTGGCCGATTCCATCACCGCCGACGAGCTGCGCGCATGGAAGGCCGAGTTCCCGGACGCGGTAGTGGTGTCGTACGTCAACACCACCGCAGAGGTGAAGGGGCTGACCGACATCTGCTGCACGTCGTCCAACGCCGTCGACGTGGTCGCGTCGATCGACCCCGACCGGGACGTGCTGTTCCTGCCGGACCAGTTCCTCGGTGCGCACGTCAAGCGGGAGACCGGCCGGGACAACGTTCACGTGTGGGCCGGTGAATGCCACGTCCACGCCGGCATCAACGGTGACGAGCTGTCCGCGCAGGCGACCGCACACCCGGACGCCGACCTGTTCATCCACCCCGAGTGCGGGTGTGCGACGTCGGCGCTGTACCTGGCCGGCGAGGGTGCCGTGCCGGACGATCGCGTCAAGATCCTGTCCACCGGCGGAATGCTCGATGCCGCGCGGGAGACCGGCGCGCGTGAGGTGTTGGTCGCTACCGAGGTCGGCATGCTGCACCAGTTGCGCAAGGCCGCACCCGGCGTCGATTTCCGTGCGGTCAACGACCGTGCGTCGTGCCGCTACATGAAGATGATCACCCCCGCCGCGCTGCTGCGGGCGCTGCGCACCGGGCAGGACGAGGTGTTCGTGGCCCCTGACGTCGCCGACCGGGCGCGGGCCAGCGTCGAGCGGATGATCGCCATCGGGAACCCGGGCAGCGGTGAGTAGTGGCCGCGGCGAATAGCGGCTTCGTCGGTCAGGCCGGGGTTTCCGAGGACCTGGCCTTCGCCGTCACCGACGAGGTCCGTGCGCTGATCCGCACCGCGCTGGACGAGGATCTGCGCTACGGACCCGATGTCACGACGGTGGCCACCGTACCGGCCGAGGTGGTCACCGACGCCGCGATCGTCAGCCGCGCCGCCGGTACGGTCGCCGGTATTCCCGTGGTGCGGGCGGTCTTTGACGAGGTGATCGGAGCCGGCGCCTACGAGGTCACGCAGTCGGTGGCCGAGGGTACTCGGGTGGTGCCCGGCGACGAGGTGCTCGCGGTGCGGGCGCCCACGGCGGCGCTGCTGACGGCCGAGCGCACGGCGTTGAATCTGCTGTGTCACCTGTCCGGGATCGCGACCGCCACCGCGCGGTGGGTCGACGCCGTCGACGGCACCGACGCCCGCATCAGGGATTCCCGAAAGACGTTGCCGGGCATGCGGTATCTGCAGAAGTATGCGGTGCGGGCCGGCGGGGGAGTCAACCATCGGATGGGGTTGGGCGACGCCGCGCTGATCAAGGACAACCATGTCGCCGCGGTCGGCTCGGTGGCGGCCGCGCTCGCCGCAGTCCGCGCCGCCGCGCCCGACCTACCGGTCGAGGTCGAGGTGGACTCGCTGACGCAACTCGACGAGGTGCTGCCGCTGGCACCGCAACTCGTGCTGCTGGACAACTTCGAGCTGTGGGCCACTCAGATGGCGGTGCAGCGCCGCAACACTCGCTCCCCGGACACCAAGCTGGAATCCTCCGGGGGCCTCACCCTCGACGTGGCCACCGACTACGCCCGTACCGGTGTTGACTACCTCGCCGTCGGCGGACTCACCCACTCGGTGACCGCGCTGGATCTTGGGCTCGACATCCCCGCTCCGGCACCGTCGTAGGAAATCCATCGACATAGTGCCCGGTAACCGGGCACTATGTCGATGGATTTTTCATTTCCGCTCGATGCGACGCATCGACCGCCACACCGGCGAACAGGTGACCGGCGACGTCGAGTCGGCGGGCCGGTGGCGCTGTAACGTTCGACCCATCATCGCGCGCTGCATGGTGATGCGGCCGTTCCCGTCGGTGGCGGCCGACTCGATCTCGGCTACACCACCGAAGTGCTCTATGCCATCTGGAATTACGCGATGGACCGTGCCGACGCCGCCTGATCGCGCGGCAGGCCCGCAGCGGCCCGCTCGTCATGCACCGATGGCGCGTCCGATCACCGGCCAGGAGTCGCGCAACTGGGACGCGAAGAGCCCCCAGGAATGTGAGCCCCGCGGGAACGCGCGGAACGTGTGCGGAATCCGCAACGCCGACAACCGATTCGCCATATTCGTGGTACAGGCAAGGGCGTAGGCTTCGAGTTCTGCGCCGCCCGCCAGCCCACCGACCGCGGCGTGGACACCACGATCGACCGCGATGCTCGGCACGCCTGACGCCGCGCTGAGATAAACGGCCTTGCCGCGCAACCGATCCGCGTTGACCACCGGATCGTGCGCCACCCAGGCCGGTCCGGGCGCACCCCACATGTTCAGTACGTTCCCGCCGCCGCGGCTCACGACCGCGACCGTGGCACCCACGCCGAGCGGATCGGTGGTGCCCGGGCACCCGCTGTACGCCGCGACCGCCCGATACAACCGTGGCGCCGCCTCGGCCAGCGTCAGCGCCGGGCCGGCTGACATCGACACCCCGGTGATCGCATTGACGCCGGTGGTGCGGAACTCCCGGTCAACGATGCCCGGCAGCTCGCGGGTCAGATACGTCTGCCACTTATTGCGGCCAAGCACGGGATCGTCGCGCTGCCAATCGGTGAACATGCTGCTGCGGCCGCCGACCGGAAAGACCGCGTTCACCCGGCGCCCGGCAAAGAACTCGCGCACGCCACCGTTGTTCAGCCACGAGATGCCGTCCTCGGCGCCGCCGAGCCCCGGCAGCATAACCAAGCTCGTGGGGCTGGTGTTAATAGTGAGGCCAGTGTTGTTAGTGAGTCGTGATGTGTGGACTGCCCCGGAACCGGACGCATCTGAAACCCGCTGGCACCGGCCCCGTATTCTGGACAGGTACTTCCCACCAGCCACGGAGACACCATGCTCGCCCGAACCGACCTGCGCGGTAGCACGCCGACGCTCGCCGAACTGCGACGCGCGTTGCCGCGCGGGGGCACCGACGTCAACGCCGTTCTCGACACGGTGACGCCGGTTGTCCAGGCGGTCGCCGACCACGGGGCCGAGGCCGCGCTGGACGCCGGCGAGCGATTCGACGGCGTCCGGCCGGCCTCGGTGCGGGTGCCGGCCGCGGCCCTCGCCGAGGCTCTCGCCGCACTCGATCCCGACGTCGCCGACGCGCTCCGCGAGTCGATCGCCCGCGCCCGTGTGGTGCACGCCGACCAACGCCGGGAGACCACCCGCACCCAGGTCGTCGACGGCGGCTCGGTGAGCGAGAAGTGGATCCCGGTGCGCCGGGTCGGGCTCTACGTGCCCGGCGGCAACGCCGTCTACCCGTCGTCGGTCATCATGAACGTCGTCCCGGCCCAGGAGGCGGGCGTCGGGTCGCTGGTCGTCGCATCCCCGCCGCAACACGACTTCGGTGGCCGCCCGCACCCGACCATCCTCGCCGCCTGCGCGCTGCTCGGCGTCGACGAGGTCTGGGCCGTCGGCGGCGCGCAAGCGGTGGCGCTGCTCACCTACGGCGGCACCGACACCGACGCCGCCGACGAACCCAACGCCGTCCTCGACCCGGTCGACCTGATCACCGGCCCGGGCAATATCTACGTCACCGCCGCCAAGCGACTGTGCCGCGGCATCGTCGGGATCGACGCGGAGGCGGGCCCGACCGAGATCGCCATTCTCGCCGACGACACCGCGGTACCCTCGCTCGTCGCCGCCGACCTGATCAGTCAGGCAGAACACGACGTGCTCGCGGCGTCGGTGCTCGTCACCGACAGCGAGCAACTCGCCGACGCCGTCGACGCCGCACTCGACCGCCAGGTCGCCACCACCAAACACCGGGAACGCGTGGCAGCGGCGTTGGGCGGCAAGCAATCCGGCATCGTGCTCGTCGACGACCTGGACGCCGGACTGGCCGTCGTCGACGCCTATGCCGCCGAACACCTTGAGATCCACACCCGCGACGCCGCCGCGGTCGCCGACCGGGTGCACAACGCGGGAGCGATCTTCGTCGGCGACTACGCGCCGGTCAGCCTCGGTGACTATGCCGCGGGATCGAATCACGTTCTGCCGACGTCGGGTTCGGCCCGCTTCGCCTCCGGCTTGTCGGTGCAGACCTTCCTGCGCGGCGTGCACGTCATCGACTACAACGAGGCGGCGCTGCGCGATGTCGCCGACACGGTCGTCACGCTCGCCCAGGCCGAGGACCTGCCCGCACACGGTGACGCGATTACCCGGCGGTTCGCGGTCTCCACCGCCCGTCGATTCTCCGACGGGATGGGGCAGTGAGCGCAGCGACCGCGCCCGGTGCGGTAGCCGGTCCGGGCGCCGCGATCACCGTCGACGACCTGCCGCTGCGGGACAACCTGCGCGGCAAGAGCGCCTACGGCGCACCGCAACTGAAGGTTCCGGTGGTGCTGAACACCAACGAGAATCCGCACCCGCCGACGCCCGCGCTGATCGCCGACGTCGCGGACGCCGCCCGTGCCGCCGCTGCCGAGTTGCATCGCTATCCCGACCGGGACGCGGTGACATTGCGCGCCGACCTCGCCCACTATCTGACGGCCGCCACCGGGGTCCCGCTCACGGTGGACAACGTCTGGGCGGCCAACGGCTCCAACGAGATCCTGCAACAGTTGCTGCAGGCGTTCGCCGGACCCGGCCGCAGCGCACTCGGTTTTGTGCCGTCGTACTCGATGCACCCGATCATCTCCGACGGCACCGACACCACGTGGCTGGCGGCGAATCGCACCGCCGACTTCGGGCTCGACATCGACTACGCCGTCGGTGAGATCGCGTCCCGCCGACCGGATGTCGTCTTCGTGACGTCGCCGAATAACCCCACCGGCGGGTCGATTCCGCTCGACGATCTCCGCCGCATCGTCGACGCCGCACCGGGCATCGTCATCGTCGACGAGGCGTACGGGGAGTTCTCCGAACGGCCCAGTGCGGTCGAGCTCATCGACCAGTTTCCGGCCAAGGTCGTCGTCAGCCGCACGATGAGCAAGGCGTTCGCGTTCGCGGGCGGCCGCCTCGGCTACCTCGCCGCGGCACCGGCGATCGTCGAGGCGCTGCAACTCGTCCGGCTGCCGTATCACTTGTCGGTGCTGACCCAAGCCGCGGCGCGCGCCGCACTGCGGCACGGGGACGAGACCCTCGCCGGCGTTGCCGCCATCGTCGCCGAACGCAGGCGGGTGGCCGGCGCGCTGACCGACGCCGGCTTCGACGTGGTGGACTCCGACGCCAATTTCGTGTTGTTCGGCCGCTTCACCGATGCCACCGCCACCTGGCAGCGCTATCTCGACGACGGCGTGTTGATCCGCGACGTCGGGATCGACGGCTACCTCCGTGTCACCATCGGACTGCCCGCCGAGAACGACGAGTTCCTCGCCGTTAGCCGCACGCTCGCCCCGACAGATCTGGAGAACCGCCCGTGAGCACCGCCCAGGCCGAGTCCCGGCCGCCGCGCATCGCGCGAGCCGAGCGCACGACCAAGGAATCGTCCATCACCGTCGAACTCAACCTCGACGGCACCGGCGTTACCGACATCGACACCGGCATCGCGTTCTTCGACCACATGCTCACCGCATTCGGCGCGCACGGCAGCTTCGACCTGACGGTACGGGCGACGGGTGACGTCGATGTCGAGGCACACCACACCATCGAGGACACCGCGATCGTGCTCGGTCAGGCTCTCGGTGAGGCACTCGGCGACAAGAAGGGCATCCGCCGTTTCGGCGACGCCTGGATCCCGATGGACGAGACGCTGGCGCAGGCCGTCGTCGACGTGTCCGGGCGACCGTACTGCGTCCATACCGGCGAACCCGACCACCTGCTGACGGCCGTGATCGGCGGCTACCCGGGCGTGCCGTACTCCACCGTCATCAACCGGCACGTCTTCGAATCGATCGCGTCGAACGCGCGGATCGCACTGCACGTGCGTGTGCTCTACGGCCGCGACCAGCACCACATCACCGAGGCGGAATTCAAGGCGGTCGCCCGGGCGTTACGCGCGGCGACCGAATACGACGACCGGGTGGCCGGGGTGCCGTCCACCAAGGGAGCCCTGTGAATACACCGAGTGTCGCGGTGCTCGACTACGGGTCGGGCAACCTGCGGTCGGCGCAGCGCGCGCTCGAGCGGGCCGGTGCCGACGTCACGGTGACTCGCGACCACGACGTGGCCGAGCAGGCCGACGGACTGGTCGTGCCCGGTGTGGGCGCGTTCGCCGCGTGCATGGACGGGCTGCGCTCGGTCAAGGGCGACCGGATCATCGACCGCAGGCTGGCGGGCGGCCGCCCGGTGCTCGGCATCTGCGTCGGCATGCAGATCCTGTTTGACCGGGGCGTCGAGTTCGGCGAACAGGCCGACGGCTGCGGCGAATGGCCCGGTGAGGTGACCCGGCTGCCCGCGGAGGTGTTGCCGCACATGGGCTGGAATACCGTGACCGCTCCGGACGATTCGTCGCTGTTCGCCGGCATCGACCCCGCCGAAAGGTTCTACTTCGTGCACTCCTACGCCGCCCAGGACTGGGTGATGGACAGCGACGGCTCGCCGCTGCACGCACCCACCCTGACCTGGGCCGAACACGGCGGGCCGTTCTTGGCCGCGGTCGAGAACGGGCCGCTGTCGGCCACTCAGTTTCATCCCGAAAAATCCGGCGACGCGGGGGCGCAGCTGCTGCGCAACTGGGTGGGGAGCCTGTCATGACACGATCCGGTGCCGGCGGTTACCGCTTCTCCTACGGCAAGTTCGTCTTGTGCGTCCTCGGGTCCGGTGTGCTCGTGCTGCTGGTGTCGACCCCGATCATCCTGGCGCTGGCACACTGGTCACCGATCGCCGGACTCATCGGTGCGCTCGTCGCGGTCGTCGCGATGATCGCGGTGATCGGCACGGTCGCGCGGCGCCAGCTCGCCGCCGCCGAGCGGCAGATCACCGCCGAGCGGGACGCTCGATAACACCCACCGACACAACCGAAGGACTACCGCAGATCCATGGGCACGACCCTCGAACTTCTCCCCGCCGTCGACGTCGCCGACGGTCAGGCGGTGCGCCTGGTGCAGGGAGCGGCCGGCACCGAAACCTCCTACGGCTCACCCCGGGACGCGGCGCTGGCCTGGCAGTCCGACGGCGCCGAGTGGATTCACCTGGTGGACTTGGACGCGGCCTTCGGTCGCGGGGACAACCGGGCACTGCTCGCCGAGGTCGTCGATGAACTCGACGTCAAGGTGGAGCTGTCCGGCGGCATCCGAGACGACGACTCGCTGACCGCCGCACTGGCCACCGGATGCCAACGGGTCAACCTGGGCACCGCGGCCCTGGAGAACCCGGAGTGGTGCGCCCGTGCCATCGCCGAGCACGGCGACCGGATCGCCGTCGGCCTGGACGTGATTCGCGACGGCGACTCCTACCGGCTGCGGGGCCGGGGTTGGGTCACCGACGGTGGCGACCTGTGGGAGGTGCTGGCGCGACTCGACCGTGACGGCTGCGCCCGCTACGTCGTCACCGACGTGTCCAAGGACGGCACCCTCACCGGACCCAATCTCGACCTGCTGCAGGAAGTGGCGGCGGCGACGGACGCGCCGATCGTCGCCTCCGGTGGCGTGTCCGCGCTCGACGACCTGGTCGCCATCGCCGGTCTGGTCGACGCCGGGGTGGAGGGTGCCATCGTCGGCAAGGCCCTGTACGCGGGCCGGTTCACGCTGCCCGAAGCACTGTCGGCGGTCGACGGCCGGTGACCGCACCGGTGACCGCGAGCACCCTCGACCTGCCGGCGCTGCTCGACCTCGCTGGTGGCGTACTCGACGGTGCCACACCGGAGTTCATCGCCGGTCTGGGCGCGCCCAGCGCGGTCGCCAAGGGTGGCAACGACTTCGCCACTCAGGTCGACCTCGACCTGGAGCGGCGAATTGCCGGAGAGCTGCACGACCGTACCGGGTTGCCGGTCCACGGTGAGGAATTCGGTGGCCCTGCGGTGGATTCCGGTGTGCTCTGGGTGCTCGACCCGGTCGACGGAACCTACAACTACTCGTCCGGGATGCCGCTGACCGGCATCCTGCTGGCCCTCCTCGCCGACGGGGAACCGGTGCTGGGGCTGACCTGGCTACCGCTTCTGGGCCGTCGCTATGCCGCCGCGGCGGGCGGGCCATTGCTGTGCAACGGTGTGTCGACGCCCGGCCTGCCGGACGTGTCGCCGCAGGAGACGGCCGTGGCGGTCGGGCCGTTCAACGTCGACCACGGCGGCCGCTACCCGGGCGCCCGACGCGCCGACGTCATCCGTGCGCTCAGTGCCCGGGTCGGCCGGTTGCGGATGACCGGCAGCACCGGTGTCGACATGGCTTACACCGCGGGTGGTGTCTTCGGCGGCGCGGTCGCCTTCGGCCGCCATCCGTGGGACAACGCCGCCGGCGCGCTGCTGGTCCGTGCGGCCGGTGGTGTCGCCACCGACCTCGCCGGCAACCGGTGGACCGCGTCGTCGCCGTCGCTGGTCGCCGGTACCCCCGCGGTCCATGCCGAGATCATGGCGGTGATCGACGAGGTGGTCGGAGCCGACTGGCAGCAGAGCGACGACCAGAACGAGAGGAGTGCCCGATGAGTCTCGCGGTCCGCGTTATTCCGTGCCTGGACGTCGACGACGGGCGGGTCGTCAAGGGCGTCAACTTCCGTAACCTGCGCGATGCCGGAGATCCGGTGGAGCTGGCCGCCCGGTACGACGCCGAGGGCGCCGACGAACTGACCTTCCTCGACGTCACCGCGTCCAGTGCCGGTCGGGCCACGATGATCGACGTGGTCCAGCGCACCGCGGATCAGATCTTCATCCCGCTGACCGTCGGCGGCGGTATCCGCACCGTCGACGATGTCGACGCGCTGTTGCGGGCCGGGGCCGACAAGGTCGCGGTCAACACCGCCGCCATCGCCCGGCCCGAGGTGCTCGGCGAGATGAGCCGCCGCTTCGGTTCACAGTGCATCGTGCTGTCGGTGGACGCCCGCACCGTGCCCGAGGGGTCGGCACCGACACCGTCGGGATGGGAGGTCACCACCCACGGCGGCCGCACCGGCACCGGCATCGACGCGGTCGAGTGGGCGCGCCGCGGTCAGGAGCTCGGCGTCGGCGAGATCCTGCTCAACTCGATGGACGCCGACGGCACCAAGCAGGGATTCGACCTGCGGATGCTGGCGGCCGTCCGGGACGCGGTCGACGTTCCGGTCATCGCCAGCGGCGGCGCCGGGTCGGTCGGTGACTTCGCGCCGGCCGTCGAGGCGGGCGCCGACGCGGTGCTCGCCGCGTCGGTGTTCCATTTCGGTGAGCTGACCATCCCCGACGTCAAGACGGCGCTCGCCGCCGACGGAATCCCGGTGCGCTGATGGCTCTCGACCCCGATCTCGCCGCGCAGCTCAAGCGCAACGACGACGGCCTGTTCTCGGTCGTCGCCCAGGAGCGGTCCACCGGCGATGTGCTTATGGTCGCGTGGATGGACGACACCGCGCTGGAACGCACCCTGACGACCCGCCGCGCCACCTACTACTCCCGGTCCCGGCAGGAGTACTGGGTCAAGGGGGAGACCAGCGGCCACACTCAGTACGTGCACGACGTACGGCTCGACTGCGACGGCGACGCCGTGTTGCTGATCGTGGACCAGGTCGGCGCCGCCTGCCACACCGGCAACCACAGCTGCTTCGACACGCCGTCACTGCTGACGCCGGGGACAATTGGACCCCAGACACAGGAAGGGCGGTGACCGAACCGGATGCCACTGATCCAGATCACGCAGACACCCGGGCTCTCCGACCGCACCAAGCGCGAAACGATCGCCGCGGTCACCGAGGCCTACGCCAAAGCGACGGGCAAGAACCCCGACTCGGTGTGGGTCACCATCACCGAGATACCGCGTCAGCAGTGGGGCGTCGGCGGCGAGCCGCTGGGATGACCGACACCGTCGCCGAGGACACGACCACCCTGGCCGAGTTCCTCGATCTCGCCGCCGATCATCGAGTGGTGCCGGTGACCCGCAAGGTGCTCGCCGACTCCGAGACGCCGTTGTCGGCGTATCGCAAGCTGGCCGGCGACCGGACCGGCACCTTTCTGCTGGAGTCGGCGGAGAACGGGCGGTCCTGGTCCCGGTGGTCGTTCATCGGGGTCGGCGCGCCGTCGGCGCTGACCGTCGTCGATGGCAAGGCCACGTGGTGGGGGGCGGTACCGCACGGTGCGCCGGTCGACGGCGACCCGCTCACCGTCCTCGCCGAGTCGCTGCGGCTGCTGGCCACCGACCCGCTCCCCGGTCTACCTCCGTTGACCGGGGGATTCGTCGGGTTCATGGCCTATGACATGGTGCGCCGGCTGGAACGCCTGCCCGAGACCACCGTCGACGACCTGCACCTGCCGGACATGATGATGCTGCTCGCCACCGATCTCGCCGCGGTCGACCATCACGAGGGTGCGATCACCCTGATCGCCAACGCGGTCAACTGGGACGGTTCCGACGACCGGGCCGAACAGGCCTACGCCGATGCGGTGTCCCGGCTGGATGCGATGACCGCGGCGCTCGCAGCGCCGGCACCGTCGACGGTGTCCCGGTTTGACCGGCCGGCGCCGCACTTCCGGGCGCAGCGCACCCGCGAGGAGTACGGCGAGATCGTCACCGCCCTGGTGAGTGATATCGAGGCCGGAGAGGCATTCCAGGTGGTGCCGTCGATGCGGTTCGAGATGGACACCGACGCCGACCCGATCGACGTCTACCGGGTGTTGCGGGCGTCGAATCCGAGCCCCTACATGTACCTGCTGCGGATGCCGGGGATCGGCCGGGACACGGCCGGCCCGGACGGTGATCGCATCGACGGCGAGCCGTTCACCGTCGTGGGCAGCAGCCCGGAGGCGCTGGTCACCGTCGCCGACCGAGTCGCCACCACCCACCCGATCGCCGGTACCCGCTGGCGCGGCGCCACCGAGGAGGAGGATCAGCTCCTCGCTAAGGACCTCATCGACGACGAGAAGGAGAACGCCGAGCATCTGATGCTGGTCGACCTCGGCCGCAACGATCTCGGCCGCGTCTGTGTGCCGGGTACCGTCAAGGTCGGCGACTACCGGCACGTCGAGCGGTACAGCCACGTGATGCACCTGGTGTCGACGGTGACCGGCACCCTGCGCGCCGACAAGGCCGCCCTCGACGCGGTCACTGCCTGCTTCCCGGCGGGCACCCTCACGGGTGCACCGAAGGTGCGGGCGATGGAACTGATCGACACGCACGAGCAGACGCGCCGCGGCCTCTACGGCGGCATCGTCGGCTACCTCGACTTCGCCGGGAATGCCGACACGGCGATTGCGATCCGCACCGCACTGATGTCCGGCGGGACCGCGTTCGTACAGGCGGGCGGCGGCGTGGTGGCCGACAGCGACCCGGACTACGAATACAACGAGGCCCGTAACAAGGCGACCGCCGTGCTCAATGCGATCGCGGCGGCGGCGACCATGCGCACCGTCGGCGACGACCCGGACCGAGCGGACGACACGGGGAAGGAGCAGCGATGACCGAGACACGTTCGAACCTGCGACGCACCCAGATGCTGGCGTCGGTGTTGCTGGCGCTGGCGGCGCTTGCGCTGTGGGGGGCGTCGCGGTTGCGCTGGGCCCGCATCCTCGCCGGCGACGGGCTGGCGCCGGTGCGCAATTTCGATGTGCGGGGTGCCGACTGGAGCCCCTGGCTGGCGCCGCTGGCGCTGGTGCTGCTGGCGGCCATCCTGGCGGCGATGTCGCTGCGCGGCTGGGGTCTGCGGCTGGTGGCGATCCTGGTGGCGGCCGGCGGCGTGCTGGCGGCTTTCCCGGCGGTCTCCCTCCTGGTCGAAGGGACCGACGAGGCGTATGCGGCGCGAGCCATCGACCTGGCCGATCGATACGCCGTCTACACCGTGACCCCCAACATCTGGGTGGCGATCGTGGTGCTGGCCGGCACTGTGTGCAGCGTCGCGGCTGCGGTGCTGCTGTTGCGGGTGGCGTCCGGCGCCGGACTGTCGACCAAGTACCGGACGCCGGCGGCCCGCCGGGACGAGGTGGAGGCCAAGATCTTCGCCGACCACGAGCGGCGCAAGGCGGCGGCCGCCGGTGACACCGGCCCCGACGAACCGAGCGAGCGTCTCATGTGGGACGCGCTCGACACCGGCATCGACCCGACCGATCCCACCGAGCGCCGCGACGACCGTCGCGGCTAGGCCGCGCGGCGTCCCGACGTAACCCGCGCACGGCCCAAATCGGGCTGCGGTTTACGCTGAAAGCACGCGTAGGAAAGGGAACCAGCTGTCGTGAGCACGCCCACCGTCCTCGACTCGATCATCGAGGGAGTGAAGGCCGACGTCGCCGCCCGAGAGGCCGTCGTCGACTATGCGGCGATCAAGGCCGCCTCGGCAGCGGCGCCCCCACCTCTGGACGCGCTGGCCGCGCTGCATCAGCCGGGCATCGGTGTGATCGCCGAGGTGAAGCGCGCCAGCCCGTCGAAGGGGGACTTGGCGACCATCGCCGACCCCGCTCAGCTCGCCACCATGTATGCGGGTGCGGGCGCCCGGATCATCAGCGTGCTCACCGAGGAACGCCGGTTCCGCGGTTCGCTCGCCGACCTCGACTCGGTTCGCGCGGCGGTGGATATCCCGGTGTTGCGCAAGGACTTCATCGTCGGTCCCTACCAGATTCACGAGGCTCGCGCCCATGGCGCGGACGTCATCTTGCTGATCGTCGCCGCGCTCGAACAGAACGTGCTGGCCGCACTGCTCGATCGCACCGAAAGCCTCGGCATGACCGCCCTGGTCGAGGTGCACACCGAAGAAGAAGCCGACCGGGCGCTAGAGGCCGGCGCCAGCGTCGTCGGCGTCAACAACCGCAATCTCAAGACCCTCGAGGTCGATCGCGACTGCTTCGCGCGCATCGCGCCGGGGCTGCCCACCGAGGTCGTCCGGATCGCCGAGTCGGGGGTCCGCGGCACCGCCGACCTGCTGGCGTTCGCCGGTGCCGGCGCCGACGCGGTCCTCGTCGGCGAGGCCCTGGTCACCAGCGGCGACCCGCGCGCGGCGGTGTCCGAGCTGGTCACCGCCGGCACCCATCCGTCCTGCCCGAAACCCGTTCGCTGACAAGCACCTCCTCCGTGACTACCGATCATTCGCCCGAATCCGGGCAGACTGCGTACCCCCCGGCGAGCACCGGCCTGACCACGCGCACCTCGCTCGAGGCTGACGGAGGCGGACACTTCGGCGTCTACGGCGGCCGGCACGTGCCCGAGGCCTTGATGGCGGTCATCGACGAGGTGACCACCATGTACGAAAAGGCGCGCACCGACAACGACTTCCTCGCCGAGCTGGATCGGTTGCAGCGCAACTACACCGGCCGGCCGTCCCCGCTGTACGAGGCGGAACGCTTGCGCGTACACGCCGGCGGCGCAAGGCTTTTCCTGAAACGTGAGGATCTCAACCACACCGGCTCGCACAAGATCAATAACGTCCTGGGGCAGGTGTTGCTCGCCCAGCGGATGGGCAAGACCCGGGTGATCGCGGAGACCGGCGCCGGTCAGCACGGCGTCGCCACCGCCACCGCGTGTGCGCTGCTGGGCATCGACTGTGTGGTCTACATGGGTCGTGTCGACACCGACCGCCAGGCGCTCAATGTGGCTCGAATGCGGCTGCTGGGCGCCGAGGTGATCGCCGTCGACACCGGCTCGGCCACCCTCAAGGACGCCATCAACGAAGCGATGCGCGACTGGGTGACCAACGCGGACAACACCTATTACTGTTTCGGCACCGCCGCGGGACCGCATCCCTTCCCGACGATGGTGCGCGACCTGCAACGGGTCGTCGGCCTGGAGGCCAGGGCCCAGGTCGTCGAGCAGGCCGGCCGGTTGCCGGATGCGGTCGTCGCCTGTGTCGGGGGTGGCTCGAATGCCATCGGCATCTTCCACCCGTTTATCGACGACGCCGGGGTGCGGCTGGTCGGTTATGAGGCGGCCGGCGACGGAGTGGACACCGGCCGGCACGCGGCGACGTTCACCGGCGGCACGCCCGGCGCGTTCCAGGGTGCGTACTCGTACCTGCTGCAGGACGAGGATGGTCAAACGATCGAATCCCATTCCATCTCGGCCGGTCTCGACTATCCGGGCGTCGGACCCGAACACGCCTACCTCAAGGACACCGGCCGCGCCGAGTACCAGCCGATCACCGACACCGAGGCGATGGACGCCCTCGCGCTGCTGAGCCGGACCGAGGGCATCATCCCGGCGGTCGAATCCGCGCACGCCGTCGCCGGAGCGCTGAAGCTCGGTCGGGAACTGGGGGAGGGCGCGATCATCGTCGTCAACCTGTCCGGCCGTGGCGACAAGGACGTCGACACCGCCGCCCGCTGGTTCCACCTGTTCGACCCGCCGCCCTCGGACCGTGACACCGCGGGACAGGAGGGCAATCGATGACGGCCACCGCCCACACGCACACGGCGCCGTCCCGCCTCGGTCCGCTGTTCGCCACCTGCCGGGACGAAGGGCGTGCCGCGTTGATCGGCTACCTGCCGGTCGGCTACCCGACGGTGGACGCATCGATCGATTCGTTCCGCACGATGGTCGCCGCCGGCTGCGACATCATCGAGGTCGGCATCCCGTACTCGGATCCGGTCATGGACGGCCCCACCATTCAGGAGGCCGCCGACCTCGCGCTGACCAACGGGGTCCGGGTCCGTGACGTGTTCCGCGCCGTCGAGGCGATCGCCTCGGCCGGGGGCCAGGCGGTCGTGATGAGCTATTGGAATCCGGTGCTGCAGTACGGCGTTGACCGATTCGCCGCCGACCTCGCGGCCGCCGGTGGCGCCGGCATGATCACGCCCAACTTGATCCCCGAGGAGGGCGGCGCCTGGCACGAGGCCTCCGACGCCCACGACCTGGACCGCATCTATCTGGTCGCCCCGTCGTCGACGACCGAACGCATCGCGCTCACCGTCGATGCGTCGCGGGGCTTCGTCTACGCCGCATCCACGATGGGCGTGACCGGCGCCCGGGACGCGGTGTCGGACGCCGCCCCCGAGCTGTGCGCCGGCGTCCGCAGCCACTCCGACATCCCGATCGGTGTCGGCCTCGGCGTCCGCAATCGGCAGCAGGCTGCCCAGATCGCCTCCTACGCCGACGGCGTGATCGTCGGATCGGCGCTGGTCACGGCCGCTAAGGCAGGGTCGGAGCACCTCGCGGGCCTGGTCACCGAACTGGCCGAGGGAGTCCGGCATCCGCGCGCCGACGTCGACCGCACGGTCGGTTAGGGTGACACCGTGATCGCGCCGACGACGACGATGCTCGCCTACATCCCGAGTCCGCCGCAGGGCGTGTGGTACCTGGGGCCCGTCCCCATCCGCGCCTACGCCCTGTGCATCATCGTCGGGATCATCGTTGCCGTCTGGTGGGGTAATCGCCGCTGGGTGGCCCGCGGCGGCCAGCCCGGGGAGGTACTCGACGTCGCGATCTGGGCCGTGCCATTCGGGCTCATCGGTGGCCGGCTGTATCACCTGATCACCGATTGGCGCATCTACTTCGGCGACGGCGGCAAGGAACCGATCGACGCGCTCAAGATCTGGGACGGCGGCCTGGGCATCTGGGGCGCGGTCATCCTGGGCGGGGTGGGCGCCTGGATCGGCGCACGCCGGATCGGAATCCGCTTGCCCCCCTTCGCGGATGCGATCGCGCCCGCCATCCTGCTGGCCCAGGCCATCGGGCGGTTGGGTAACTACTTCAACCAGGAGCTCTACGGACGCCCGACGAGCCTGCCGTGGGGCCTCGAAATCTTCGAGCGCACCAACTCCGCCGGGCAAACCAGTCCGGCGCTGATCGACGGACATTCCACCGGCCAGGTGTATGCCGTCGTGCAGCCCACGTTTCTGTACGAACTGCTGTGGAACCTGGCCATCGTGGTGCTCCTGGTGGTGGTCGACCGGCAGTTCCGGATCGGCCACGGCAGGTTGTTCGCGCTCTACGTCGCCGGATACTGCGCGGGACGATTCGTCATCGAGATGCTGCGGTCGGACCCCGCGTTCACCCACATCGCCGGCGTGCGCATCAACGTGTTCGTCGCCGCGCTGCTGTTCGTCGGTGCCGCAATCTACTTCGTGGTGGCGCCGAAGGGCCGCGAGGTCGGACTCTCGATGTACTGGCCGTGGCGCGCAGACGAACTGCGCGAACTCGGCGAGGTCGGCTACGTGGGTGACCGAGACGACCGGGATGGCGACGACCGAGATGGCGACGACCGGGATCGCGACGGCGGGGATAGGGACGACCGAGACGGGGGCGGTGAGCGGACCGCGGCCACCGGGAAGGTTGCCGCCGGTGCCGCGGCAGCCGCTGGCGCCGGAGCGGCGGTCGCGGGTGGCGCAGCCGTCGCCGGTGCCGCCCGCTCCGACGACGACGCCAGTGCCGCCGACGATGCCAGTGCCGACGACGACGCCAGAGCCGCCGACGATGCCAGTGCCGACGAGACTGTCGAGACCGAGTCCGACGGCGAAGTGGCCCAGGCGGAATCGGAGGTTGCCGAGGGTGTCGCGGTCGACGAGGGCGACGTGGATGTCCAGGGTGTCGACGTGGACGAGGAGTTCCTGGCCGAGGGCGAGATGACCGACGCGGGCAGCGCCGACGAGCCGGTCGAGCTTGAGGAGATCGACGAGTCGGCGACCGCACCGGGCGAGGACGCGGCATCCGAGGCCACCGAGGTCGATACCGCAGCGGTCGACGGTGCATCGGCCGACCCGGTCGAAGCGGACGCAGCCGAGATCGACGCAGCCGTGACCGACACGGTCGAGCTGAGTACGGATGCCGAGACGCCGGGTGAGGTTGCCGAGGCCGAAGGGGAGGCCAGCGAAGGCGCCGCCGTCGACGAGGGCGATACCGCCGAAGGTGTTGATGTGGACGAGGAGTTCCTCGCCGACGGCGAGATGACGGATGCCGGCAGCGCCGACGAGCCGATCGAACTCGCGCCCATCGAGCCGGACGCGAACGGTGAGGCGGACCGTCCGGCCAGTGAGGCGGACCGTCCGGCGGACGACGAAAACCCGTCCTGACCGGCGTTGGCACCCGTCTAGCCGCCATCGGCTACACTGCAATCTCGCGGTTCGCCCGTGCTGCAGCGTGACATGAGCTGTGCTTGAGCGAACCGGTCTCCACGGGCCAGCGTCGTCCCCGAGGATCTCCTTCCCGGACACGGCTTTCGATTCGTGACGAATCGAGTGGAGGTAGTTCATGTTGTTCTCGGCGCTCCCAGCCCGCCAGGGTCTCTACGACCCGGCGTTCGAGGTCGACTCCTGCGGTGTCGCGATGGTCGCCGATATTCACGGACGACGCTCCCATGCGATCGTCGGCGACGGTCTGCTCGCGCTGGAGAACCTGGAACATCGCGGGGCCGCGGGCGCCGAGGCCAACAGCGGCGACGGCGCCGGCATTCTGATCCAGCTCCCCGACGGCCTGCTGCGCGAGGTCGTCGACTTCGCACTCCCGGCGCCCACCGCGGACGGCGACAACACCTACGCCGCGGGCACCTGCTTCCTCCCGGCAAACCCGGACCTGCGGGCCGCCGCCGTCGCGCGCGTCACCGACCTCGCGGCCGCCGAGGGCATCACCATCCTCGGCTGGCGCGAGCTGCCCGTCGACGTCGACGGCGCCGACATCGGGACCACCGCCGTCGACTGCATGCCGTCCATGGCGCAACTGTTCGTCACCGTCGATCCCCCGGCCGGCCAGAACCGGATCGGTGGCATCGCGCTCGACCGGTATATCTATCCGTTCCGCAAGCAGGTCGAACGTGTGACGCCGGAGATCGAGGCCGCGGGCACCGGGATGTACTTCCCGTCGCTGTCCAGCCGGACCATGGTGTACAAGGGCATGCTCACCACGATGCAACTGCCGATGTTCTACCCGGATCTGCGTGACGACCGCTGTACCAGCGCCATCGCCATCGTCCATTCCCGCTTCTCCACCAACACCTTTCCGTCGTGGCCGCTGGCGCACCCGTTCCGCTACGTCGCGCACAACGGGGAGATCAACACCGTCCGCGGCAACCGCAACCGGATGCGTGCCCGGGAGGCGATGCTCGCCACCGGGCTCATCCCCGGCGACCTGACCCGTGCGTTCCCCATCTGTACCCCCGGCGCGTCCGACTCGGCCTCCCTCGACGAAGTGCTCGAACTGCTGCACCTCGGCGGTCGCAGTGTGGCCCACGCGGTCATGATGATGGTGCCCGAGGCGTGGGAGAACGTGCCCGACATGGATCCCCGGCGGCGGGCCTTCCTGCAGTTCAACGCGTCGCTGATGGAGGCGTGGGACGGGCCCGCGTGCGTCACCTTCACCGACGGCACCGTGGTCGGTGCCGTGCTGGACCGCAACGGTCTGCGGCCGGGGCGCTGGTGGCAAACCCGGGACGGTCGCATCATTCTCGCCTCCGAGGCGGGCGTCCTCGACGTCCCGGTCGACGAGGTCGTGACCAAGGGCCGCCTGGAACCGGGTTCGATGTTCCTGGTCGACACCACGCAAGGCCGGATCGTGCCCGACGACGAGATCAAGAACGACCTGATCCACGCCGAACCGTACGACGAGTGGCTGCACGCCGGCCTCCTCGACATCGCGACCCTGCCCGCCCGCCCGGTGTACCGGCCCAATCACGACACCGTGGTCCGCCGGCAGCAAGCCTTCGGCTACACCGAGGAGGACCTCCGGGTGCTGCTGGCGCCGATGGCCGCCTCCGGGTATGAACCGCTCGGCTCGATGGGTACCGACACCCCGATCGCCGCGATGTCGCAGCGGTCCCGGCTGCTCTACGACTACTTCGTCGAGCTGTTCGCCCAGGTCACTAATCCGCCGCTGGACGCGATCCGGGAGGAGATCGTCACGTCGATGGCACGCGTGATGGGACCCGAACACAATCTGCTCGCGCCGACCGCGGCGTCCTGCCGGCAGATCCTGCTGCACTGGCCGGTCGTCGACAACGAGGACCTGGCGAAGCTGGTGCATATCAACGCCGACGGTGACAACCCCGGATTATCGGCGACGGTGCTGCGCGCGTTGTACCCGGTGGCGGACGGGGGAGCCGGGCTGGCCGGGGCGCTCGCGGATCTGCGCGATCGCGCCAGCCGGGCGATCGCCGACGGCCACACCACGCTGGTGATCTCCGACCGGCACAGCGACGAAACACACGCGCCGATCCCGTCCCTGCTGGCCGTGTCGGCGGTCCATCACCACCTCGTGCGGACGAAGGAACGCACCAAGGTCGCGCTCGTCGTCGAATCCGGCGATGCCCGCGAGGTGCACCACATCGCGCTGCTCATCGGGTTCGGTGCGGCGGCGGTCAACCCCTATCTGGCGCTGGAATCCATCGAGGACCTCATCGCCGAGGGTGAGCTCACCGGCGTCGGCGTCCCCAAGGCCACCCGCAACTACATCGAAGCGCTGGGCAAGGGAGTGCTCAAGGTGATGAGCAAGATGGGCATCTCGACCATCAGCTCCTACACGGGCGCGCAGGCCTTCGAAGCGGTCGGCCTCTCGTCCGAGGTGGTGGACGAGTACTTCACCCGCACGGTGTCGCGGATCGACGGTGTCGGACTCGACGAACTCGCCGAAGAGGTGCGGATACGTCACCGGTGGGCGTTCCCGGAGAATCCGACCGAGCAGGTCTACCGGCGGTTGGACGTCGGCGGTGAATACCAGTACCGCCGCGACGGCGAATTGCACGTGTTCACACCGGAGACCGTCTTCCTGTTGCAGCACGCAACCAAGAGCGGTCGCGACGAGGTGTTCGCCCAGTATTCGGAGGCGGTCGACCGCCAGTCCCGCGACGGTGGCACCCTGCGCGGTCTGTTCGAGCTGGATCTCGCTGCGCGCGAACCGGTCCCGCTCGACGAAGTGGAACCTGCCGAGGCGATCATGACGCGGTTCAACACGGGCGCCATGAGCTACGGCTCGATCTCCGCGGAGGCACACGAGACGATCGCGATGGCGATGAACCGCATTGGCGGCCGGTCGAACTCCGGCGAGGGCGGCGAGGACACCGATCGCCTCTACGACCCGGTGCGGCGCAGCGCCGTGAAGCAGGTCGCCTCCGGCCGGTTCGGGGTCACTAGCGACTACCTGATCAACGCGACCGACATCCAGATCAAGATGGCCCAGGGCGCCAAACCCGGTGAGGGTGGCCAACTCCCGGCGTACAAGGTGTATCCGTGGATCGCCAAGACGCGGCACTCCACCCCTGGTGTCGCGCTCATCTCCCCGCCGCCGCATCACGACATCTACTCGATCGAGGACCTGGCCCAGCTCATTCACGACCTGAAGAACGCCAACCCCGCTGCCCGGGTGCACGTGAAGCTGGTCAGCGGCGTCGGGGTCGGCACCGTCGCCACCGGTGTGTCCAAGGCGCACGCCGATGTCGTCCTCGTCTCCGGGTACGACGGCGGCACCGGCGCCTCGCCGCTGACGTCGCTGAAGCATGCGGGCACGCCGTGGGAGATCGGGCTCGCCGACGCGCAGCAGACCCTGATGCTCAACGGGCTCCGGGATCGCATCACCGTCCAGTGCGACGGCGCGCTGCGCACCGGGCGGGACGTCATCATGGCGGCGCTACTCGGTGCCGAGGAGTACGGCTTCTCCACCGCACCACTGATCGTCAGCGGCTGCGTCATGATGCGGGTGTGCCACCTCGACACCTGCCCGGTCGGGGTGGCCACACAGAACCCGCAGCTGCGGGCACGGTTCACCGGGCAGGTCGACCACCTGGTCAACTTCTTCCGGTTCATCGCCGAAGACGTGCGAAAGTACCTGGCGCAACTGGGATATCGCACGCTGGACGAGGCGATCGGCCAGTCCCAGCGGCTCCGGACCGACGTGGCCGTGGCGCACTGGAAGAACAAGGGTCTCGACCTGACGCCGATCTTCCGGCGCGTGACGGACGCCGGCCCGACCCGCCGCGTCCGTGGCCAGGACCACGGACTCGACCGCGCCCTGGACCGGACCCTGGTGCAACTCGCCGAGGGAGCGCTCCAGGACGCGCACCCGGTGACACTGGAGCTGCCGGTGCGCAACGTCAACCGCACGGTTGGCACGTTGCTCGGGTCGGAGGTGACTCGCCGCTACGGTGCCGCCGGCCTGGCCGACGACACCATCACCGTCCGGCTGACCGGGTCGGCGGGGCAGTCGCTTGGCGCATTCTTGCCGCCCGGTGTGACGATCTCCCTGACCGGCGACGCCAACGACTACGTCGGCAAGGGGCTGTGCGGCGGCACGATCGTCGTCACCCCACACCCCGACGCGCTGTTCATCGCCGAGGACCAGGTGATCGCGGGCAACACGATCCTCTACGGTGCCACCTCGGGCCGGGTCTATCTGCGCGGTCGGGTCGGCGAACGCTTCTCGGTGCGCAACTCCGGCGCCACCGCCGTCGTGGAGGGCGTCGGGGACCACGCCTGCGAATACATGACCGGCGGCCGGGTGGTGATCCTGGGACCGACCGGCCGCAATCTCGCGGCCGGCATGTCGGGCGGCATCGCCTACGTCTATCAGCTCGACGACTCCCTGGTGAACACCGCGATGGTCGAACTGATGCGGCCGGATCCGGACGATCTGCATTGGCTCCACGACACGATCACCACTCACACGGCGCTCACCGGGTCGACGGTCGGCGCGTCGATGCTGGCCGACTGGCCCCGACGGTGCCTGGCGTTCACCAAGGTGATGCCCACCGACTACAAGCGGGTCCTGGACGCGGCCCGGATGGCCGAGGCCGAGGGACGCGACGTCGACTCGGCGATCATGGAGGCGGCACGTGGCTGACCCACGCGGATTTTTGGACATCGAGAAGCGGGAAGCGCCGTACCGGCCGGTGGCCGAGCGGATTCACGACTGGAACGACGTCTATGCCCACGACGACCCGCAGCATGTGCGCGCCGAGGTGGCCGAGCAGGCGCGCCGCTGCATGGACTGCGGTATTCCGTTCTGCCACTCCGGAACCGCGGGATGCCCGCTGGGAAATCTGATCCCGGAGTGGAACGACCTGGTGCGTCGCGGCCGCTGGGACGCCGCCAGCGACCGGCTGCACGCGACGAACAACTTTCCCGAGTTCACCGGGATGGTCTGTCCCGCCCCGTGCGAGGCGGCCTGTGTCCTGTCCATCGCCGAAGTCGCTACCGGCGGAAGCGTGACCATCAAGCGGATCGAGAAGACGATCGCCGCGCAGGCGTGGGCCGACGGATACATCGTCCCGGAGCGGTCCGACATCGTGACCGGCAAGTCCGTCGCCGTCGTCGGATCGGGGCCGGCGGGACTGGCGGCCGCCCAGCAACTCACCCGCGCCGGTCACGCCGTCACCGTCTACGAACGCGACGACCGGCTCGGCGGGTTGCTGCGCTACGGCATCCCCGAGTACAAGCTGCAGAAGTCCGACATCGACCGCAGACTGGCACAGATGTCGGCGGAGGGCACCGAATTCGTCACCGGTTGCGACGTCGGCGTCGACGTCACCGCCGACGAACTGACCGAGCGGCACGACGCGGTGGTCCTCGCCATCGGCGCGATGGCGGCGCGCGACAACCCGGTACCGGGCCGAGGCCTCGCCGGCGTGCATGTGGCGATGGAACACCTGGTCGACGCGAACCGCGAATGCGAAGGCGACGGACCGGCGTCGATCACCGCCGCGGGCAAACACGTCGTCATCATCGGCGGCGGCGACACCGGCGCCGACTGCCTGGGCACCGCGCACCGACAGGGTGCCGCCACCGTGGTGCAACTCGACTACAACCCGGAGCTGCCCGGGGCCCGCGACGACGAACGTTCCCCGTGGCCGACCTGGCCGCTCATCATGCGGACCTCCAGCGCGCATGCCGAGGGCGGCGAACGCCGTTATCAGGTCGCGGTCCAGCGCTTCGTCGGCGACGCCGCCGGCCACGTCCGGGCAATCGTGCTCGCCGAGGTGCAGGTGACCCGCGACGCCGACGGTGGGCGAGTGGTCACACCCGTCGGCGATGAGTTCGAAATCCCCTGTGAGCTAGCGCTGTTCGCGATCGGATTCGACGGGGTGGAGCGCGGTCCGCTGCTCGACGGATTGGACGTAGCGCCCAACGGCCGCGGGGTGTTGTCCTGCGGTAGCGACTGGCAGGCGGTGCCGGGTGTCTTCGTCTGCGGCGACGCCCACCGCGGTGCATCGCTGGTGGTGTGGGCGATCGCCGAGGGACGGTCCGCGGCCCGTGCCGTCGACGAGTATCTGATGGGTGGCTCCGATCTCCCGGCGCCGGTGCGGCCGGCACAACTGCCGCTATCGGTGCGCTGAGATTGACCCGCGCGCCAGCCGCCGGACGAGACTAAGGTGAGCACAGTGACATCACGACGAACAAAGATCGTTTGCACACTCGGACCCGCCACCAACTCCGACGAGCGACTCAAGGAACTCGTCGACGCCGGCATGGACGTGGCCCGTCTCAACTTCAGCCACGGCACCCACGACGACCACCAGAAGGTCTACGACCGCGTCCGCAAGGCCAGCGACGCCTCCGGCAAGGCCGTCGGCATCCTCGCCGACCTCCAAGGCCCCAAGATCCGCCTCGGCAAATTCGAGGACGACGGCAACCTCAACGGCGAGGTCCAGTGGAACACCGGCGACCAGGTCCGCATCACCGTCGACGACATCGTCGGCACCGAGGACCGGGTGTCCACCACGTACCGCCACCTCGCCGACGACGCCAAGATCGGTGACCGGCTGCTCGTCGACGACGGCAAGGTCGGTCTCACGGTCACCGAAGTCGACGGACCCGACGTCGTCTGCCTGGTCACCGAGGGAGGCCCGGTCAGCAATAACAAGGGACTTTCCCTGCCCGGTATGAACGTGTCGGTCCCGGCGTTGTCCGAGAAGGACATCGACGATCTCGAGTTCGCCCTGAAACTGGGCGTCGACATGGTCGCGCTGTCGTTCGTCCGCAGCCCCGCCGACATCGAACTCGTCCACGAGGTGATGGACCGGGTCGGGCGCCGGGTGCCGGTCATCGCCAAGCTGGAGAAGCCCGAGGCGGTCGACAATCTGGAAGCCATCGTCCTCGCCTTCGACGCGATCATGGTCGCCCGCGGCGACCTGGGCGTCGAACTGCCGCTGGAAGAGGTTCCGCTGGTGCAGAAGCGGGCCATCCAGATGGCCCGAGAGAACGCCAAGCCGGTGATCGTCGCGACCCAGATGCTCGATTCGATGATCGAGAACTCGCGGCCTACCCGGGCCGAGGCGTCCGACGTCGCCAACGCCGTCCTGGACGGTGCGGATGCCGTGATGCTGTCGGGCGAGACATCGGTTGGCAAGCACCCGATCGAAGCGGTCCGCACCATGAACCGCATCTGCAAGGCGGTCGAATCCGGCTCCCGGGAAGTGCCGCCGCTCTCGCACGTGCCGCGCACCAAGCGTGGCATCATTTCCTATGCCGCCCGCGACATCGGCGAGCGCCTGGAGGTCAAGGCGCTGGTCGCGTTCACCCAGTCCGGTGACACCGTACGGCGGCTGGCCCGCCTGCACTCACGGCTGCCGCTGCTCGCCTTCACCCCGACCCAGGAGGTGCGCAGCCAGCTCGCATTGAGTTGGGGGACAGAGACATTCATCGTCGACCACGTCGAATCGACGGATACCATGATCGACGAGGTCGACACTCAGCTGCTCGCCAACGGACGGCTGCGGGTCGGTGACGTCGTCGTCATCGTCGCCGGCGCCCCGCCCGGCACCGTCGGATCGACCAACCTGATTCACGTGCACCGCATCGGCGAACAGGACCACTAGGAACTCGGTCCGTTCGTGAGGCATAGGGTGTGCTGTCATGACGGAGCAACGGTCCGAAGACCTCGGTAAGCTACTGGCCCTGCTCGACGTCGAGCGCCGCGACGACGACCTGTTCATCGGCCAGCATCCCGACCAGAAGACCGCCCGCACCTTCGGTGGCCAGCTTCTCGGGCAGGGGGTGGTCGCCGCCGGCCGCACCCTGACCCGGGGTGAGCCTCCGGTGCACGCCTTGCACGCGCACTTCATCCGCGGCGGCGACGTGGCCAAGCCGATGGAGTATCACGTCGCCCGGTTCCGGGACGGCAAGTCGTTCGCCAACCGGCAGGTGACGGCCATGCAGGACGGTGAGGCGATCTTCACGATGCTGGTGGCCTTCCAGGACAACACCGCGGGCCTCGAGCATGCGGTGGAGATCCCGCAGGTGCCCTACCCGGAGGAACTCCCGCCCCTGGGCGAACACTTCAAGGGCTTCGAAGAGCGCATTGCGACATTCGTGAATGCGTTGCACCCCATCGACATTCGGTTTGCCAACGATCCGTCGTGGAAGATGCGGGAGACCGGTGGCACGCTCCGCGACAACCGGGTCTGGATGAAGACCGACGGCCAGATGCCCGACGATCAGCTCATGCACGTCGCCGCCATGTGCTACGCGTCGGACACCACCGTGCTCGACTCGGTGATCACCACCCACGGATTGTCCTGGGGCATCGACCGATTGTTCGCCGCCACCGTCAACCACTCGATGTGGTTCCACCGCGAGTTCCGGTTCGACGAGTGGATGCTTTACGCCACCCGCTCGCCGGTCGCCACCGGCTCGCGTGGCATGGGCTCGGGACGATTCTGGAAACGCGACGGCACCCTCGCGACATCGGTGACCCAGGAAGCACTGATCAAGTACTTCCCGCCGAAGGACTGATTAGTGCGCACCGCGTCCACGGACTATCTGTGCCGCTTTGTGCCGACGTGGGAGAGTATCTTTGCCTAGTGGTATTCTCCGACTATGGACGCAATCGGACATACCGACGGCATTTTCGAGTACGAAGTCGAGTCCGGAGTTCACACAGAGTTTGCATTGCGGCGCGAGAATTTCAACGCCATGGGCGTCTTGATGGGGCACGCGGAAGTTTCACGGAATCGAAACCTGGTCGAAGTCGAAACGAAGATTCAGTGCGCTCTTGACAGTGCGGCTGGGACGCTGGTGAAGATCTCGATTCATCCGTTCTTCCGGAGAATCCACTATGTGGACGGAAGTCGAACCGACTTCACGGTCACGCCAATCTCGATGGACTGGAGGTGCCTGGGATGTGGCGTCGACATGTTCAGTTTGGATGAGTATTTTTTACTTAGGGGCGACCTGTGGCGGTCAATTGTGCCAAACGGTGACGGGCATATGTGTGTGGGGTGCGTCGAGCAGAGCCTCGGGCGCCGTCTTGTTCGTGATGACTTTACCAAACCTTCACTGAATGGCCGGTATTCTGATCGATTACGCGATCGCACTTCCTTGTAGTGGTTATTGAGCATGCGGGTAAACTCATGGCATGAATCCGACATATGACGCAGAGCGCACCGTGACGGCAGCAATCGGCGTCGGCCGGATCGTATGGGGCGCGACGACAGCGCTCGCACCGGCTCGGGTGCATCGCGCGCTTGGCGTCGATTATCCGGGGCCAGATCACGGCATCTGGATCAAGGCCTTCGGCGTCCGCGACATTGTCCTCGGCGCGGCGGCGTTGCATCCTGAGTCGACCGTAAGACGTGCAGTACTTCGAGCCGGCATCGCGATGGACCTCGTAGACGCGGGCGTTGTTGTTGCGGCCGCCCGGAATGGAGTCCCGCGTCGGGCTGCAGGAATCGGTGTTCTGCTCGCGGGCGGCACCGCTGCCGCCGCCGCCTTCGGCCCGTCGCTGCTGCGACGGGCGAGCGGGAACTACCAGCCGTAGTAGTCCGCCGATCGAGCAGCGCTGCCCGCGCCGCAATCACCGCCCTCACGCACTCGGCTGCGTTCATCGCGCGGCGGCCAGGTCCGCGAGGAGTTGCTGCAGGCCCGCCAGCCGTGCCGTGACGCTGCCCAGCAACGGCGCGGCGTCGAGCGCTTGCGCGGCAAAACGCCCGGGCGCGGGATACACTGCCTCGACTTCGGACGGTTGCCCGACTCGCTGGATCGTCGATGAGGCGACCCGCCAGGCAACCCAGACAGAATCGGGGAGCCGGTGACCGAGAGCATCGACTGGGGCAACGAAATCTGGGCGTCGCTGCAATGGCTCGCCATCGTCTTCGGCATCGCGCTCGTGGCGATGCTGCTGATCGGCTTCCTGCTCGCACGGATGACCACCTGGGGGCGCCAGTACTGGCGCCTGGCGGGCGGTTTCTTCGTCGACCGCGACACCCGGGTCGGAGCATGGTTGCTGGTCCTCGCGCTCCTGGCACTGGCGGTACTGGGAGTCCGGCTGACGGTGCTGCTGACCTACCAGGGCAACGACCTCTACACGTCCTTTCAGTACGTCGCGCAGGGACTGACGAGCGGACAGTCGGAGGTTCTCGACGAGGGTAAGCGCCTGTTCTGGCAGGCCACCCGGCTGTTCGCGATCCTGGCGACCATGCACGTCGTCCGCACGCTGGTGGAGATCTACCTCGGGGCGATGTTCGAGATCCGGCTGCGGGCGTATCTCACCGTGCGTGCCACGACGGATTGGCTCGGCGGCATGGCGTTCTACCGCAACCGTTTCGTCGACCGTGCCTTGGCCGGCGAGGATGCCCACATCCAACCCGGCGTCGACAACCCCGACCAGCGCATCGAGATCGACACCGCGAACGTGGCGACCACGAGCCGGCAACTCGTGTTCGGCGCCAACGGATCCTCGGCGAACGGCGTCATCCCGGCCGTCATCACCATCGTGTCGTTCACCAAGATTCTGTGGGACCTGTCCGCGCCGATGACCGTCCTGGGTCTCGAGATTCCGCGCGCCATGCTCTGGTTCACCTACGCGTTCGCGCTCATCGCCACCGTCGTTGCGTTCTGGCTGGGTCATCCGCTGATCCGGTTGTATTTTCTCCGCGAACGGGTCTCGGCGAACTTTCGGTACGCGCTGGTGCGGCTGCGTGACGGAGCCGAGAATGTCGCCTTCTACCGCGGCGAGAACGTCGAACGAACGGGGATACTAGACCGCTTCTCCGCGATCGTGCAGAACTTCTGGCGGATCGTCTACCGCACACTGAAGTTCACCGGCTGGAACTTCGTGATGACTCAGGCGTCGGCGATCTTCGTGTTCCTGATCCAGTTCCCGCGGTTCGCCTCCGGTCAGATTCGGCTCGGCGATATGACGCAGGCGGCGAGCGCGTTCTCGAACCTGTTCGAGGCGTTGTCGTTCTTCCGGCAGGCCTACGACACCTTCGCCGATTTCCGCGCCTCGCTGTACCGGCTCGACGGACTGGAGAAGGTGGATGCCGACTCGCGCACGCTCGCCGAGATCGCGACCGCGGACGATCCGGGAGTGCGGCTCTCCGACGTCTCGGTGGCCACGCCGTCCGGTGACGCTCTCATCTCCGGGCTGTCGCTGTCCCTCGGCTCTGGCGACGCAATGGTCGTCAAGGGTCAATCCGGCTCCGGCAAGACGACCCTGCTCCGCGGGCTCGCCGGGCTATGGCCGTTCGTCGGGGGCGAGTTCGCCCGTCCGGCTGGCGATCGCACGATGTTCATCACCCAGATCCCGTATATCCCGCTCGGCGACCTGCGTACCGCGGTCGCCTATCCGCTGAGTCCCGACGATGTCGGCGACGACGCCATCCGCGAGGCGCTGCGCAAGGTGCTGTTGCCGCATCTGGTGGACCGGCTCGACGAGGAGCAGGACTGGGCCAAGGTCCTGTCACCGGGGGAGCAGCAACGCGTCGCGTTCGCCCGCATCCTGCTGTCCCGGCCGGACGCGGTGTTCCTCGACGAGGCGACGTCGGCGGTGGACGAGGGGCTGGAGTTCGCGCTCTACTCGCTGATCCGCACGGAACTGCCCGAGATGATCCTGGTGTCGGTGAGCCACCGCAGCACCACCGACCAGCATCACACCGGACTGCTGGAACTCACCGGAGGCGGAGGCTGGGACCTGCGTCCGATCTCCTAGCGATCCGACCGAGGCGGAAGTCGCCGTACAGGTTGTCGGCGACCAGCATCCAGACCGTCGAGATCGCGATCACGACGAGTAGGGCCGCGCCGACCGTGCGCAGCAGCGGCCACGACGTTCCGCGGAACGGCCACGGTGGCCGCGATCATCGTGCTGACGATGGCGAATACGGCGACGGAAACGCGAACGCGAGCACCCAGGACTAGTAGCAGACGCCGGCCGGCGTAGGGCTACGCTGACGGACATGTCGACCCCGACGGATCTGCCTGGCACCCAGGACCGTTGCCCGTGCACGTCGGGTCTGTCGTACGGCGAGTGCTGTGGGCCTGTTCTCGCCGGGGACCGGCCAGCACCGACGGCCGAGACGCTGATGCGCTCCCGATTCACCGCATTCGCCGTCGGCGATCGCGACCACCTGCTGCGCACCTGGCATCCCGACACACGGCCGACGGGTCTGCACCTCGACGACGGTCTCCACTGGTATCGACTCGACGTCGAATCTGTTACCGGCGGAACACCATTCGACGCCGAGGGTGAGGTGGAGTTCACCGCCCACTACCGGGCGCCGGCGTCGGAGACCGGTGGTGGCCGTGGGTCGATGCACGAACGCAGCCGGTTCGTCCGTGTCGATGGGACGTGGCTCTATCTGGACGGCGTTGTCGGCGGATAGCCTCGCTGGTCGTACTCAGGAGCCGCGCGGTGCCTCCAGCGCGAAGCCGATCTTGACGGTCACCTGGAAGTGCGCGACGGCGCCGTTGTCGATGTGTCCGCGGGTCGAGACCACCTCGAACCAGTCGAGGTTCTTCATGGTCTGCCCGGCGCGGCTGATGGCATTGCGGATCGCATCGTCGATTCCCGTCGACGAGGACCCCACCACCTCGATGACGCGATAGACATTGTCGCCCATGAATCTCTCCTCTCCGTTGGCCTGACTCCTGTCTATCAGGTTCCCCGGTGGCACCGACGACGATTCGATGCGGCTCCGGGCTACTCAACCAACGGGATAGACACGCGGAGTCGGCGGTCGCTGGCTCGTCGCGGCTAGCCCAGGCCCGCGGCCAACAGCAGCGCGCGGACCGTCGCGAGGTAGTCGTCGATGTCGATGTCGCCGAGGATCGCCGACTGCAAGATCGCACCCTGGAAGATTGAAATAATCACCGGGGCAATGCCTTCCGGAGATGCGGGCAGGTCGTGCCCGGAGTCGGCCCAGCGCTGCAGCACGGCGGTGAACATGGCTCGCAGGCGGCCGATGATGTCCACCGCGATCGGGTTGAGGTCGGGGTTGCTCACCGCTTCGCTCCAGACGGTCACGACGATGCGAAAGTGGTCGGACAGCGGGGACAGTGTGTGCAGGATGGTGTCCGCGAACTTCGTCGCCGCGTCGACCGGGGAATCGGCGGCCCCGACATCGAGCAGCCGGTCCTCGTAGGCGAGTAGGACCGATCGCGCGACGGACGCGATCAGTTCCTCCTTGGACGAGAAGTAGGAGTAGACCGCGCCGGCACTGAGTCCCGACTCGGCGATCACGTCGGCCATGGACGTCTTGTGGAATCCCTTCCGCAGGAAGCATCGCCGCGCGGCGTCCAGGATCTGGTCGCTGCGTTCTTGCTTGCGCTCCGCGCTGATCTTCGGCACTCCCACACTATAAAACGATCATTCGTTCTTGATTACCGCGCTCGGATGGCGCAGAATAAAACGAGCATTCGTTCGTTTAAGGAGCACGGGATGACCTCGACCGTCAGCGGAGATGCCGCCATCACCTACGATCGGCGCCACGCGAGCGGCATCGTCGTCGCGCTCGTCCTCCTCGTCCCCGCGGTGCTCGCCGGCATCGTCGCAGTATTCGTCGCCCTCGCGGTCAACGCGGGTCCGCACCAGGTGCCGATCGGTGTCGCCGCGCCACCACAGGTGGTGCAGACGCTGGAGACCAGCATCGCCGCTCAGGCCGGCGGCGACGCATTCGACCTGCGGGCCGTCGACGACGAGGCGCAGGCGCGCACCGGGCTGCGGGAACGCACCCTCGACGGAGCCATCGTCGTCGATCAGCGGGGCGTCACGGTGCTGACCGCGGACGCCGGGTCCGTGCCGCTGGCCCAGGTCGTCACCTCGCTGGGCACCGGCATCGCACAGGCGCAATCGGTCCCGGTCACCGTCGTTCCGGTGGTCGCGGCTCCCGTCGACGATCCACGCGGGTCGGGATTGGCGGCGGGATTACTGCCGACCCTGATCGCCGGCCTGGTCACCGGAGCGATCGCCGGACTCGTGCTCGCCGGGCGCCTTGCACTGCAAGTCGTGGCGCTCGTGCTGGGGCCGCTCGTCGCAGGTTTCGCATTCGCCGGAGTCTGGCAGGGTCTGGGTGCCATCGACGGACACGTTGTCGCGGTGGCACTCTCCGCGGCGCTGATGATCGGGGCGATCGCGTGGTTCACCGCGGGAGCGGCGGCGGCGCTCGGTGTGGGCGGTCTCGGGCTGTCCGCGGTGCTGATGATCCTGATCGCCAATCCACTGTCGGGGTTGATGGCGTCGCCCCGCCTGGTGCCGTCGCCGTGGGGTGAGGTCGGGCAGTGGCTGCCGCCGGGCGCGGGCGGCACGTTGCTGCGGTCGAGCGCCTTCTTTCCCGACGCGACCACGGGTGTCGCGGGTCCGGCCTGGGTCCTCGCCGGCTGGGTGGTGCTCGGAGCCGGGATGCTCGCCGTCGGGGTGCTGCGTGGGCGGCGCACGGCCGCCGCGTGACAGCCCGGTCCGGCTACGCGTTACCGTGCCGGGTGACCCATTCGACGAGCGGTGACCCGGCGCGCCAGTCGTCGCGAATCCGGTCGGCCAGGGCAGAGGTGTGGATGACGTCGTCGAACCCGTAGTCGCGTGCTGCGGTCAGCGACTTGTAGCGCAGCAACTCGATTCGCGGATGGTCGACGGCCCACCCGCGCGGTGCCGTCTTGAGCCGGTTGCCGCCGATCTCCCACCCGGCGGCCACCAGCTCGTTGACGATTCGCTGCAACTCCGCACCGTGCCGCCGGTGGTCAATGGCGTTGCGCAACACCGCCAGCCGGTCGGGACTCGCGTCGTAGAATCCGACCGCAACCCGCACCCCGGGTGCGCCGATCTGCACGTAGTACCCGGTCGCGGGACCGACCGCGACGAACGCCCCCTGGTGCGTCTTGTAGGGCGTCTTGTCCTTCGCGAACCGGACATCACGATACGGCCGGAACACCTTCGCGGCACCGAACTCGTCGGCCAGGGTCTCGGTGAGCGCCCGCATCGGTTCGGCGACCGCGCTGCGGTACACGTCCTTGTGCGCCTCCCAGAAGACCTTGGTGTTGTCGATCTCCAGGTCGTCGTAGAAGTCGAGCGCCGCCTCCGGGAAACCCTGAAAGCTCATGGCGCCGACGTTACCCCGGCGCGGGCACTCACCGCTGTGGCTGCCGCGCGGCGCTCGACCGCGACCACAGCAGGTAGCTCACCGCGACGCCGGCGAACCACACACCGCCGACGACGAGCGCCACCCGGCCGCCGTCGCTGAAGAACAGCAAGACGAACACCAGCAGCAAGAACGCCAGCGCCAGCCAGGTGGTCACCGGCGCCCCCGGCACCCGATAGTCCGAGGCAGGCAGCTCCCCGCGTGCCACCTTGACCCGATACGCCATGTGGCACAACAAGATCGTTCCCCACACCACGATGATTCCGACGGTGGACACCGAAGTGATGTAGGTGAAGGCGCGGGCCGGGTCGATCACGTTGACCACCACGCCGATCGCCATCACCGCGGCGCTGAGCACGATGCCGGTGACCGGCACCTTGCGCCCCGACAGCCGGTCCAGCACCCGAGGCGCGTCGCCGCGCTGCGCCAGCGACCGCAGCATCCGACCCGTCGAATAGATGCCGGAGTTGCACGACGACAGCGCCGCCGTCAGCAGGATGAAGTTCACCAGCCCGGCCGCGCCGGGAATCCCGATGTAGGAGAACACCGACACGAATGGGCTCTGCCCCTCCTGGAAGTCGCGCCAGCTCCGCACCGACAGGATCACGATCAGCGACCCGACGTAGAACACGCCAATCCGGAACGGTACCGAGTTGATCGCCTTACGCAGCGTGACACGCGGGTTCTGCGCCTCGCCCGCGGTGACGCCGACGAGTTCCACACCGACATAGGCGAACATCACGATCTGCAGGCTGAGCAGCGCGTTACTCAGGCCGGTAGCGAAGAATCCGCCCTGGTTCCACAGGTTCGTCACCGACGGACCGACCTCGGGGCCTAGCCCGGCGATCGGCAACAGCACACCGATACCGACGATGATCATGCCGAGGATCGCGGTCACCTTGATCGCCGAGAACCAGAACTCGGCGCGGCCGAACAGTCCGACCGAGATGAGGTTCGCCGCAAACAGCACGATGAGCGCGACCAACGCGGTGACCCACACCGGAATCGACGGCCACCAGTAGTTGATGTACTTGCCGGCGACGGTGATCTCGGCCATGCAGGTCGTCGTCCACACCGCCCAGTAGGTCCAGCCCTGGCTGAATCCGGCGAACCGGCCGAGGAACTCGTCGGCGTACTCGCTGATACCGCCGGAGATGGGGCGGTAGATGAGCAGTTCGCCGAGTGCACGCATCACGATGAAGATCGCCAGGCCGGCGAGCGCGTACGCGAGGATCAGCGCCGGACCCGCCTTCTCGATCGCTCCGCCGGCGCCGTAGAACAGTCCGGTGCCGATCGCCCCACCGATCGCGATCATCTGCACGGTGCGTGTGGTCAGCCCCCGCTGATAGCCTTCGTCCTGCTCGCCGGCCACGCGGTTTGTGTTCTGCTGCACCGCCATTCCTGATGACTCCTCGTTGTCGCTGATCGTGGGACGCCCCAATGTAGCGCCGTGTGATCTGCGCCTCGGCACGGGGAGGGCAGGCATGCCCGATTTGCCGGACCTCTGGTGGTTCGAGCCTCAGAGCCAGTTGTTGCGCTTGAACGTGGCGAACAGGCCGACACAGACGAGCAGCATGAGCGACAGCGCGAACGGGTACCCGGCGGCCCATTGGAGCTCGGGCATCGTCTCGAAGTTCATGCCATAGATCGTGCCGACGAGGGTCGGCGCGAACAGGATGGCCGCCCATGCGGAGATCCGCTTGATCTCCTCGTTCTGCCGGTGTCCCGCTTCGGCGAGTGCCTTCATCTCCTCGTTCTGGCGCTGACCGACGAGGGTGGCGTTGACGCGGAGGATGTCCTGGAGCGCCAGCCGGAAACCGCCGACATCGTCGATGGTGTGGGCGGCGTGGTCGGCGACGTCACGCAGGTAGCGCTGTAGCTCGGCGTCGATCCCGTACTTCTCCGATCCGGCCGACAGGCTGCTCAGTATCGCCGTCAATGGCCTTGTGGCGCGCTGGAATTCGACGACTTCACGGGAGAGTTCGTAGATGCGGCGGGACACGTCGGGCGCGGATGTGAATACCTCGGTTTCGATCTCGTCGATGTCGTTCTGCACCCCGGCGACGATGGGGGCATAACCGTCCACGACGGTGTCGAGGATCGCGTAGAGCACCGCCTCCGGCCCGCGGGCCAGCAGATCGGGGTTGTCTTCCATCCGCGCACGGACTTTCGCCAGTACCGGCACCTCGCCGTGGCGCACGGTGATCACGAAATTGGTGCCGATGAACACGTGGAGCTCGCTGAACTCGACCTGCTCCGCGGAGTCGACGTACCGCGCGGCGCGGAGCACCACGAACAGCGTCGAGCCATACCGTTCGGCCTTCGGTCGCTGGTGCGCATCCCGGGCATCTTCGATCGCCAGCGGATGCAGACCGAACTGCTCGCCGAGTTCCTCCAGCACCTCGTCCTCGGGTCGGTACAGGCCGATCCAAGCGAATCCGGTGGAGCGGTCGGCGAGACGGTCGGCGGATTCGGCGACCGTGTGCAGGGTGTCGACGCGGTGACCGTCGTCGTAGAGCGCCGCGGTGATCAGTCCGCCGTCCGGACGGGGATTGACCGGTGGCGTCGGAGCATGGGGGTGGTCCGCCGACGTCGCGGGACGAGCGTTGCGGGACAACGCCTTCTGTCCAATGGCCTTGGGGGAGAGAAAGGTAGGCATGGGGTAACCTCCGCGCGCAGAGTGACGCGCCCGACGACAAGCCGGGACGCGATGCGGTCTAGTGAGAGCCGGGACGGCGCGCGAACGATCCGAGGTGGGTCAGCGAAGAGCCGACGGGACCGCTCGCAGCGCCCATCGACTTCCGGGGTCTGTGCTGTCCAAAGCGGTCCACCTCCTCGGCGTCGATAACGGTGTGGGAAACCCGTAGAGAGGCTACGCGCCGCAGGTCCGCGACGCCAGCGGTGCCGGCCCGCATCACATCGTGCGAAGGACCTGTCCGCGGTACGGCATAGGGTCGGGTGGACAGCGACAAGAGAACTCTGGCAAAGCGCAGGAGGTGCACATGGCGACCAATCAGGCGGCCGATCGGGTGATCGTGGTGTTCGACGGATCGGCGAACCCGACCACACAGGCGGAGACGTTGCGCCGCGTCGCGGGGATCGCGCAGGTGGCCAGCACCGCGGACTTCCGGGGCCAGGCGGTCGACATGAACCGGCTCGATGTCGCCCAGGCCACGGTCTACGCGGAGCTGGGCATCGCGGTCGTCGACGCGGATGCCGACCAGGCCGCGGCCTTGCGCGCCGACCCCGGCGGCGGGATCCTCGCCGTCGAACCCGAACGCGTGTTCCGGCCTCTCGGTACTCCGGTGCCCGGCCCCACCGGCGGCTCGGACGACTATGTTCGCGGGTACCGGGACGGCGTCGCCGATCTCGCCGGGCGACTGCTGCCGGGGACCGGCGCCGCCGGCGTCCGTGAGATCTTCGCCGATACCGATGCCTACACCTGGGGGTTGCAGGCGGTCGGTGCGGATCGAACCTCGGCGACCGGGGCGGGCACCAAGATCGCCATCCTCGACACGGGCTACACCGCCGATCATCCCGACTTTGCCGACCGTCCGATCGCGGCGCAGTCGTTCGTCGCCGGTGAGGAGGCGGCGGACACGCATGGGCATGGAACTCATTGCGTCGGAACGGCGGCCGGCCCGGCGAACCCGCCGACGACCCGACGGTACGGGGTCGCCACGGACGCCGAGATCCATGTCGGCAAGGTGCTCGGCAACGACGGATCGGGCTCGGACGCCAACATCCTCGCCGGCATCAATTGGGCGTTGGCTTCCGGGTGTCAGGTGGTCTCGATGTCGTTGGGCGCCGATGTCCGCGAGCCGTCGGTGGCCTACGAGCGGGTCGGCTCTCGCGCGCTCGCCGCGGGGACGCTGATCGTGGCGGCGGCGGGCAACAACGCGCAGCGGCCGGGCGACGAGGGTTTCGTCGGCGTGCCGGCGAACAGTCCCTCGGTGATGGCGATCGCAGCGGTCGATCAGGAACTTGGGATCGCGCCGTTCTCGGCCGCGGGGACATCGGTCGACGGCGGTCAGATCGACCTCGCCGGCCCGGGTGTCGACGTCTACTCGTCGTGGCTGATGCCGCAGCGCTACAACACGATCAGCGGGACTAGCATGGCGACGCCGCACGTCGCCGGTCTGGCCGCGCTCTGGCATGAGCGAACCGGTGCCACCGGGCGCGACCTCTGGACCTTGTTGACGCAGCGTGCCCGGCGCTTGCCGGCCCCCTCGACCGATGTCGGCGGCGGGTTGGCTCTGGCGCCGTGACCACATGCTGCGAGCGCGACCAGCCCTGGACGGTTCGCGATCGCGCTAATCTGAACCGATGCCGGAGATCACGCTGACCGTCGCCGACGATCACCTCGCCACCATCGGCCAGGTAGCCGAGGCGGCGCGCGCCGCGGGTATGAAGGTCACCCAGGTGCTCGACGACGCGGGCATCATCAGCGGGCACGCCCCGGAGGACTGCACGCCCGCGTTGCGCGACATCGACGGTGTCGACGCCGTGGAGGGCGGCCGCAGTTTCCGGGCGGCACCTCCGGATTCCGGTGTGCAGTAACGCAATAGCCGTGTAGTCAGGCTGGCACCCGACGTCCGCGAATGCGGCCGCCGTCACCGGGGATGTAGGTGACTCCGCGGAAGTCGCCCTTCTCGTCGGGTGCCGTGGTCGCCTCCAGGTCGATCGTCGACAGGACCGTATGTAGGACGACATCCATTTCGGTCTGGGCGAATGCCGCACCGAGACAGCGACGCACGCCGCCGCCGAACGGAATCCACCGCGTGGTGTCGACCTTGCGGCCGACGAACCGGTCGGGTTCGAAGGCCATCGCATCGTCGTAATTGTCCTCGTCATCGTGGACGAATGGTGCCTCGATGATGACCTTGGTGCCCGGTTGCAGCACCCAGGGGCCCAGTTCGAACGGGCGGATCACGTGCCGCGCGATGGTCGGGACCACCGGGCGGGTGCGTTGTGTTTCGGTGATCGTCGCGATGCGCAGGTCGTCACCGCCCGATCGAGCCTCCTCGGTGAGCCGGGCGAGTAACTCCGGGTGCCGGGTGACCCGCTCCAACGCCCAGGCCAAGGTGCCCGCGGTCGTCTCGTATCCGGCGACTACGAGGGCCAGGAGGTTATCGGCGAGGTCGTCGCGCGACAGCGTGGTGCCGTCGTCGTAGTGGGCATCCAGCAGGAGCGACAAGATGTCGGAGCGTTCTCGACCGGCGTCGAGGTCGGCTCGCGCGGTGTCGATGAGGCCGTCGACGACATCGTCGAACAGCTTGCGGAACTCGCGATGACGCCGCCCCGGTGAGCGGGGGCCGAGGTCCCGGCGCAGCGGCGGCACGAGGGCAAGCAACTGGCCGTTGCGGACGCCGATCGGGATGCGGTCGCGCAGCGCGAGAAAGGCTTCGCCGCCGTAGTTGGCGCCGAAGATCGTCCGCAGGATGATGTTGATCGTGACCCGGTTCATCGACGGCAGCACGGCAAACTCCTCGTCCACCGGCCAGGTCGCCACTTCGCGGACCGCTTCCTCCGCCATGATCGTGCGATGCGCGCGCAGCTTGGCGCCATTGAACGACGGCATTAGCAGTTTGCGCTGGTGGAGGTGCTCGTCCTCGTCGAGGGAGAACAACGAATGGCCACCGAGAACGGGGCCGATCGAGTTGGCGGCGTGCAGGACGGTCGGGTCTGCTCGATGGCATTGCCGGATGAGGTCGACGTCGCCGATGACGACGCATCGACCGAGCCCGGGCAGCTTGACCCCGAACGCGTCGCCATAACGCTTGCGCGCGATGCTCTTTGCCCGGGCGCTTCCGGTCGCGAATATCACGACGCCCGCGAGCGTGGGAAGCGGGACGACGGGCGGCGTCGACGGGACGGCGGTGTCGGTGAGACTCACACGTGCTCCTTCGATCGGGGGCGAAGACCTCGAGTCCTGGCGAGCGCGGTCCGGTACGTGCGTGTACCAGGACGTGCCGCGACAGTAGCAGAGGTGGTGGCGGATGGGCGAGGGACCGGCGCGCTGCGGATGCCGGATGGTGCTGCCGCACCGGCGGAATCGCCGCTAAACTCTGGCGAATGTCCAGTCCTCTGGGGATCGTCCCCGATGAGTCCTTGCGCAAGGGACTTCAGACCCGTCACATCAGCATGCTCGCGTTGGGCGGAGCCATCGGCACCGGTCTCTTCGTCGCGTCGGGCGCCACTATCGCCGACGCCGGCCCGGGCGGCGCCATTCTCGCCTACCTGCTCATGGGGTGCATGGTCTTCTTCCTCATGCAGAGCCTCGGCGAGATGTCGGCGTATATGCCGTGCAGCAATCCGTTCGAGGAGTACGGCAAGCGCTTTGTCAGTAAGTCCTTCGGCTTCGCCGCCGGGTGGAACTACTGGTTCAACTGGTCGATCACGCTGGCCGCGGAGCTGGTCGCGGCCGGGCTGATCATGAAGTACTGGCTGCCCGACGTGCCGTCGTGGATCTGGTCGCTGGTCTTCCTCGGCGGGTTGCTGGCGCTGAACCTGTTCGCGGTCAACGCATTCGGCGAGGCGGAGTTCTGGTTCGCGACGATCAAGGTAATCGCCGTGGTTGTGTTCCTGATCGTCGGTGTGCTCCTAGTTTTGGGTGTCGTCGGCAATCTGCCGTCGCCCGGATTCGACAACTGGACGACCGGTGACGCGCCATTCGTCGACTTCCCGCTCGGCATGCTGTCGGTGTTCCTGATCGCGGGCTTCGCCTTTCAGGGCACCGAGATGATCGCGGTCGCCGCGGGGGAGGCCGTGGAACCCAAGTCCGCGATCCCGCGCGCCGTGCGGACCGTGTTCGTGCGGATTCTGCTGTTCTACGTCGGAACACTGATCATCATCTCGTTCCTCATCCCGTACACCGACCCGAAGCTGCTGGACGCCTCCGAGGAGAACATCGCGATCGCGCCGTTCACGCTGGTGTTCTCGCAGGCGGGCATCACTGTGGCGGCGTCGATGATGAACGCGGTCATCCTGATCGCCATCCTGTCGGCGGGCAGCGCCAGCCTATTCGCCGCGACCCGCGCCCTGTACGGATTGTCGGTGGACGGCAACGCACCACGAATCTTCGCGTGGGTCACCAAGTCTGGTGTCCCGGTCATGGCGGTCGCCGCGACGACGGCGATCGGTGCTCTGTGCTTCTCGGCGAGCAAGGTCGGCGATGGGCGAGCCTATGTATGGCTGGTGACCGCGTCGTCGGTCGCCGGTTTCGTCACCTGGATGGGAATCGCTTGGGCGCACTACCGTTTTCGGCGGGCATGGACGCTGCAGGGCCGATCGATCGACGACCTGCCGTACAAGGCCTGGCTGTATCCGGCCGGGCCGATCGTCGCGCTGCTGATGTGCGTGGCCGTCATCGCGGGCCAGAACCTGCCCGCGATCCGCGACGGCAGTGCTGGCAGCCTCGAACTGTGGCTGACCGCCTACGGGTCACTGTTCGTGTTCCTCGGGTTGTGGTGGGGCCACAAGCTCGTCACTCGCACGCCGACGGTGGACTTGCGTACCGCCGACCTGTCGCCGACCTCGCCGGCGTCGGCGCATCGGGATCCGGAAGCGGTGCACTGACACTCGGTGGCGTTGGCGGGATCGTCGCGGCAGTGGAACGTTCCGCGGAACGGTCACGGGAGCGTGTTGCGGACGAGTGATTTGCACGCTCCACAGTTGTGGCGGGATGCGGACTGGATGGACCATTGGTTTATGGGTGATGGATATCCGCGCGGCTATCGGCCGCCGGTTTGGAAGCAACCGAGCGCGTCGCCGGCGGAGGCGTTGGCAGCGTTCCAGGAGGGCCTGCGTGCGCGACCAGGGCAGAGCAATCCATATGCAGGGCGTCGCGGGCTGGGGTCGGCGTGGGTGGCCGGGCACCGCCAGGCGATCCGTGAGGCGTGGCGGTATTGGCAAGACCGGGAACAGCAGCGAAACCAGCGTCGCACCGAGGATGGTGGGGACACCTAGTCCGACGACGCCGAGGCGTTAGCAGATGCCCACGATGGGCGTTCTCGTCGGAGCCAAGCCGGTCGAGGCTGTGCGACGATCGACGGGTGGATCACCGGCTGCCTGCTGGGCTGCGCGCCATCGTGTTCGACGTGGGTGAGACCTTGGTCGACGAGTCGCGCATGTGGGCCGAACTCGCGCGCGAGGCTGGAACGACTCCCTTCGCTCTGATGGGCATGCTGGGCGCGCTGATCGAGCGGGACGAATCGCATCGGCATGCTTGGCAGTTGCTCGGGTTGGCGGCACCGGAGATGACGCCGGGCATGATGTCCGGCGACCTTTATCCCGACGCCGTTGGCTGCCTACGTGCGGCGCAATCTGCAGGGCTAGTGGTGGGCATCGCTGGCAACCAGCCCGATGGGGCGGTCGACAGCCTGCGTGGGCTGGGTTTCAATGCCGACTTCATCGCATCGTCCGCCGATTGGCATGTATCGAAACCGTCGCCGGAGTTCTTCGACTTCATTGTTCAGGCGTCAGGTGCCGCACCCAATGAGGTGCTGTACGTCGGTGATCGCCTCGACAACGATGTCCTACCTGCGCGCGCAGCGGGATTATGGACCGCGTTCCTGTGGCGAGGCCCGTGGGGCTACATTCACGGACGAAGACCGGAGGCGAGCGCTGCCGACCTCCGACTCGACTCGCTCGACGAGCTGACCGAGCGACTGGGCGGATGCCGGGGTCAACCCCAGACGATCTCGGGTGTGGGGTCTCTTGGTTCTCGTTCGGTTTCACTGAATCTCGTGGGTGCAGAGCGATACGGTTCGGCTATGACACCGGAGCAATGTGAGGCGCTGATCTCGGCGGTGGCGCGTTACCCGAACAGCGCCGACGGCTACGCCTACGACGAGGTTCTCGATGAGGTCCACGAGCGTGCGCGTCAACAGAGCAGCCTGGGTAAGGCGGACATCGGAGCATTGCTGTTGTGGAAACGGCTCAACCTGAACACCCGGTGGGCGAAGGCGCTGAACAACGAACCGGAAGCGCGTGTTCGTGAGGTCACCGCCAAGGCGATAAGCCTCGCTTCGGACGGCCCGATCCCCGAAGCTGCTGGGAAGGCTCGCACGGCGCTGTTGCCGCTGCCAGGTTGTGCCAATGGTGCGGCGGTTGCCTCGACGATCCTGACGGCGGCTATGCCGGACCGTATGGCGGTCTACGACCGGCACGCGGCGAATACACTCGCGACGCTGGGGTTCGAGTATCCGGGCAAGACGTACTCGGAGTACATGACTGCGGTATGTGAGGTGGCACGTCAGTTGTCAGAGCACTCGCAGCGGGTGTGGTCACCGCGTGATGTGGACAAGGCGCTGTTTGCTTCGGCGGGTGTCACCACAGCGTGACGTTATTGAGCGCGAATGATCTGCCCGTCGGCTGTGATCGTGTCGTCGGGGATCGCTCGCTGCTGGGTGTTCTTCACCCCATCAGTCGAGAGAGATGATCACCGCGCCATCGGTGTCGATCGACCGCTGTAGGGCGGTGATCGTGTCGATGGTGGCGCACGCGTTCTCGATGAGTACCTCGTCGGTGTCGTCGAGGATCAGGTTCAGCCGGGCGGTCTCGTCGACATAGTGCTGACGCAACGCGCGAGAGGACATGTCGACACTGGCGGGCTCGCCTTTCGGCGTCCGCTTCGCAGGCTTCGATGTTAGTCATTCGGTCACCGTCGCCAGCGTCGCATGCACCTGCGCAAGGGCCGTTTTCGAGCTGGGCGGCGGTGGTGTTCGTCCGCGCGAAGTCGGTCGCGAGCCTCGGCTGCGAGGTTCTCGGCGGTGCTCTTGTGCTCAGCTGCGGTAGCCATGCTGGTGCTCTTCCACTGGTCGATGTTCAGTGTGGGCTGTGGCTTACCGGCATTGTCAAAACTCAGGAATCGGTGAGCTGCACCCGACTGTTCTTCGATGCGACGCATTTCGACCATCCAGCACTGTTCAATGGGAGTAGCACTAGAATCGACGCGCCTCGGTGTATAGCGATACTACGGACCGATCGAAGTCCAGTATGAATTGACGGGCAATGATCATAGCTCTATCAGAACTATCGTCTGCGAACTCTGCGCGCCCGAGAAAGTTTGCCGACAGGCGTTCCTTGAATTCGCGCCGCAACGCTATCAGCTTGTCCACAGACTTCTTTTCCTGTAAGTCGCTTAGCGCTCCGTCGCCGTGGACAATCGAATTTCGAAGCTCTACCAACGTATCGAAGTTCTGGCCAGAGGCGGTCCCCGAGTAGCTTATGCCAAATCCGGACGATAGCCACTTTTTCCTATTATTCCAGGTTGCGTTCATCGAGTCCGAAATCTCATCCACAAGTGCAGCGCCAATTTGTGTTGATTGTACGTCGCTTAGGTAGATTAGGCGAGCCAATACTGCGCCTACGTGACGCTCAACAACCGTCCCAATTCCGGTAATTAGCTGAGCGGTCGGTAAATTGGAACCGTAAAGCTCGTTTAATCGTACGCATGCCCGCTCGCCAGACTCGGTCAACTCTTCTGGGTCAATGACCGCGCCCACTGGCTCGCCTTTCGGTTTAGTAATGAGTCACCATCCAGCGCCTCGCTGAGTCGCTTGCTCTCTTTCGACCCCGTCTTGTGGTCCCAGTAAGCGGTAGCGGCGGCTAGGGCAGGCGCTGAAACGCGGGTTGCTGATCGGTAAAGTCTGGAGACGTCGTCGAGTGATAGTTCGTCCAATAGGGTTAGAGTCCACAAAGCCTCTGCGCGGACAATCTCGTGAGAATCATTCAGCTGCTTTCTGGTCCATGTAACAATATCGGGGCGCGAAACGCCCAGATCGCAGGCGGTATGCAACAACCACAACTTTGACCAGGGGCTTCGCTCTGATGCCTCGGTTGCGCGGGCGAACAGTGCGTCACTTACAGTGAGGCCCTTTTGATTACGGAGCATAAAGTATCTGCAAATTATCTCACTGCGGAGTGGGGAGTCGAAAGCAAGGTCGGCCACGAGCTGTGATTCGAGTTCCTCTTCGTTGCCTGAGAGGAGTATCACGGCAGCGCTTATCAGGAAGTCGATATCCGTCTTTCGTTGATACGCTCCTTGACTTTTGCGTGACTCGGAAAATTTGGCCTGCCAATCTGAGAGTATTCGCTTCATTGACTCGGTTAGCTGCGCGCTCGTATCGTCGCCCGAAGGCTGTAGTGGTTCTGAATATGGCCCGAAATCGAAGTCCGTTGAATCAGTCGTCGACAAGTCTAAGGCGGCTATTATCGAAGCTGTTCGCGATTTGTTAGATTCAGCGATAGTTTCTTTTAATCGAATGGAAGTCTTTTCCGAGGATAGAACCAATCCTAGACTTCGTCCCACGCTTGCGGTGCTTTCTATTATCTCGTTTGCTGATTCCCAGTTCGAAGCCAGCACACGAATGTCGTCGGCATACCTATGAATAGGGTATCCGTGTCGCGTCAATTGTCTGTCTACGATACTGAGGTAGGTGTCTGCTAGGCGGTCGCTAGCCTCCAGCATCTGCGGAAGTCCGCGCCCGTGGTGCCCAACGCTGAGAACCGTCTCCATGAGTTTACTAATTGCATCGTAATCGAACGATCTCAGCGATAGCTCACGACGCAGATCGGCGTGGTCGATAAACTCGTAGCAGGATGTGAAGTCGATCTCCACCACGTGAGTGTGATCGCCGGACTCTCCGAACATCGTGTGTTCTGCCCAGGATCGTTCCTGTCGCGATGCTGGCGGAAGCGATTCTATTAGGCTATTGACCAGTGCGGTGTAGCGAACCCGTGAAACTGGGCACAGAACTTCGACTGGGCGTGTCCCGACACCCTTTCTTGGCATCGTTACTACTTCGGAGGCTGTTTGCTCACCAGCATGTATTGCGCTGATCGCTGCTTGAGCTAGCTCGCTCGACGATGAAGCGAGGCACCGGTAAATTATGAGATTGGGGAAATGGTCGAGCGCGGTCACTTCGATTGTCCTAGCTGCCGCATGCACGTGGGCAGTCAACGCTGCTGAGACCGGGTTTCCTTGAACAGCCACCTGTGCAAAGTACCGCGAATGAGGACGAATGCGCGGGGGTTGGGCTGTTTCTCTCGTCCCGGACACGGAACCGAGGCGGGTTCGAGAGCATGGCCGAGGGGTGTCGGGTGCGCTGGACGAACTGTGCCTAGCAGTCAGTCCGGGAAGCAGTCACGAGCACCTCGGCGAGATCCGTCAAGTCGTGCAAGACTGTGGTGCCGTGTTGCTGGGCCAGGCCTAGCTGATTGATGTGCATGGACCCACTGGCGTTCGGTCACTACAACATCGCAATAGGGAACCGTGATCGACAGGAACAATAGATCGTTGAGATCGTTCGGTTTCCAGGGCTTTTGCGGGTTACGCAATCGGACCCGTCGTAGTTCGGTCATCACCCATCGGCTGGGGATGCCCTTGATGAGATCGTATTGCGCCTCCTTTGCTGGCAATCAGATCTCCAAGCTGGACCCCGCTGCGGTGGCACTCGGACATCAGAGGGTCGATAACGTCCGCGAGTTCCGACATGACCGCCACGTCGCCGAGGCGGCTTCCTAACTTTTGTTCGACAACGGCTCTGCTCAGGCTGGTCTGACCGTCAGCGAAGGCTTGGGAGAGGCCGACAGGGTATCGAGGATGATCACGTCGAGCCCGCCGAGTTCGTCGGCGAGGTCCTCGACGTATCCGCGGAACTGTGCGACGCCGATCGGGGTACACAGTGCGTCCCACGTGGCGGCATCGTCGGTGAGGGTGACGACGTGGAAGTTCAGCAACTCCGGCGGTGCGCCGATCTTGTCGAGGTAGCGGTGCCACCAGCGGGGGCCAAGCTCGCAGTCGATGTAGAACACTCGTAGCGGTTCGTCTAGCTCGCGGGGATGCCCGGACTCGTCGAGGTCGAGCGCAGAGCGGTCAAGAGACCAGTTAACGGCCATGTGCAGCAACAGCAATGACTTACCGGTGCCCGATGCCGCTGTGCAGGCGGGAGAACACGCGGTGTCCGATGGTGTCCGCCGATGGAAACTGTCAGCCTCGCGCGTGATCCAAGCGCGTCAGGTCTTGCGTCAAGTCCTCGGCGACGCCGTTCGGCTTCAGTTGCCCCCATCGAACCCGGCCGGCGGCGTCGAGCTACCCCCGGAAGAGCGAGCATCGAAGCGGTTCCTCGACCATGCACAAGTGGAGGCGCTCGCCGATGCGATGCGTCACCCGCTGATCGGGTCATGGTGACGTGCTGGGCTACGCCGGGCTCCGGTATGGCGAAGCGGTGGCGCTGCGGCGGCCTGACGTGAACCTCGACGACGGCCGGGTCGACGTTGCTCGGTCGGTGACGTGGGTCCGTGAGCAAGCGGTAGTAGAGGGGACGACGAAGGGTCACGAGTCGCGCTCGGTGCTGGTGCCTGCACTCGTCGACACGCTGCGCGAGCACCTGGCTACCCTGTCAGAGGCAACCGGCACTCTAGTGTTCGGTGGTCGTGACGGGTGGATGCCACCCCGGCGAGTTCCGGTGGAGGTTCGACCCGGCTGCAACGAAGGCGGGTGTCGAGCTCCTCACACCCCACGAACTACGTCACACTGCGGCATCGCTGGCGATCCGATCGGGCGCCAACGTGAAGGTCGTGCAGAGGATGCTAGGCCACAAGTCCGCCACGCTCACTCTCGATCGCTACGGACATCTGCTCAGCGATGAACTCGACGCATTGGGGACCGCCCTGAACGACGCGAGAACGGCCGCTCCTAAGCCCGCTGGAGAGGTACACCGGGCAGCTGTGGCGATGCTCGACCTCTCACCAGCGCAAATATCGACGCTGTCAGACCTACTCGCAGACTCATGACTAATGGCTGCCGCGAGCAGGTCTGCGAGCAGTTGAAGGTTACCCCTGGAGGGTATGTGGTCAAAAACCTGCTCCGAACTGGCCATTCTTGGTGCCCTCGGTGAGACTCGAACTCACACTGGACGGGTTTTGAATCCGTTGCCTCTGCCAATTGGGCTACGAGGGCGCGCCGCACGTGAGCGCGGCAACAGCCCACTGTAGTAGATCGGCCGGAGTCGCAACCACCCGGTACGCTTCGCACATCGTCGAGGGCCGTCGGTGCCGACACGTGGCACCGGAGTCGTCGACGACCACGTGGGCGCCGCCCGCGACAGGCGAGGTCAAGGAGGATGGTGACGATGACGGCGGACGCGACCGTGAGCCCGGAGAATCAGCAGCAGACGCATCGGGTACTCGTCGCCGAGGACGACTCGCTGATCCGGATGGATCTCGTGGAGATGCTCCGCGAGGAAGGGTACGACGTCGTCGGCGAGGCGCCGAACGGTCAGGTCGCGGTCGATCTCACCGAGAGTCTCACCCCCGACCTGGTGATCATGGACATCAAGATGCCGGTGCGGGACGGCATCGACGCGGCGACGGAGATCGCCGGCAAACGGCTCGCCCCGGTGGTGATGCTGACCGCGTTCAGCCAGCGCGACTTCATCGAGAAGGCACGCGACGCCGGCGCGATGGCTTACCTAGTCAAACCGTTCACCAAGGCCGACCTGGTGCCCGCGATCGAGGTCGCGGTCAGTCGCTACCAGGAACTCAAGCTGCTCGAGGGTGAGGTCGCCTCGATGCAGGAGCGCTTGGAGACCCGCAAACTCGTCGAACGCGCCAAGGGCCTGCTGATGGAGAAGCAGGATCTCACCGAGCCCGAGGCGTTCAGCTGGATTCAGCGGGCCGCGATGGACCGCCGCGCCACCATGAAGGCCGTCGCACAGGTCGTGGTGGAGACGCTGGGCTCCACATAATCGCAACACCGGGAAACCACAACGCCCGGAAACGCAACGCCTGGGAAACACATCGACGGTAGGTTATGAACGCGCGACAGTGAGGTGACGGCCGTCACACTCGCTCGTCGGCGATTTCATCCGTCGAACGTTGTCAAGGGAGACCAGGTGACAGTCAAGAGGTACCTCGGCAGAAGTGCCGTACTACTGGCGGCTTCGGCCCTCGCACTTACCGCCTGCAGCAGTGGGTCGAGCGACGAGGGTTCGGAAAGCGGAAGCGACCAGGCGTACGCCACCGACTGCGGCGACAACGTCGACGTCGCGCAGCCCGGACCGGTCAGCACCGATCCGCTGAAGATCGGCACGCTGCTACCGGCCACCGGCAGCCTCGCGTTCCTCGGTCCACCGGAGTTCGCCGGCGTCAAGCTCGGCATCCAGGACGTGAACACCGCCGGCGGGGTGCTCGGCAAGCCGGTCCAGGAGGTGCAGGGCGACTCGGGCGACGACACCACCGACACCGCCAACGCCACCGTCGACCGATTCCTCTCCGACGGCACCCAGGTGATCATCGGCGCCGCATCGTCGGCGGTCTCGCTGAAGGTCATCGACAAGATCGCCAGCGCGGGCGTCGTCCAGTTCTCACCGGCGAACACCTCCGACCAGTTCATCTGCTACAAGGATCGCGGTCAGTACTTCCGCACCGCGCCCACCGACACGCTGCAGGCGCAGGCACTCGCGCAGGTCATGGCCGACGACGGTGTCCAGCGCGTCTCCATCCTGGCCCGCAACGAGGCTTACGGCACTGGCCTCGCCGACAACACAGTCAAGTCGCTGGAGCAGGCGGGCATCCCGTCGGATCAGATCCAGAAGATCATCTACGACCCGAACGCCCAGTCGTTCAACTCCGAAGTCGACGAGGTCAAGAACTTCAACCCGGACGGCATCGCGGTCATCGGCTTCGACGAGAGCGCGAAGATCATCACCCGTATGAACGAGATCGGCATCGGCCCCAACCAGAAACCGGTCTACGGTACCGACGGCAATATGGGCAATGCCCTTGGTGAGGCCGTCGGACCGGGCCTGGTGCGCGGCATGAAGGGCACCACGCCGCTGACCGACACCGGACCCCAGTTCGCCGAGCGCATCCGCGCGATCGACCCGAAGCTGGTCGATCTGAACTACGCGGGGGAGAGCTACGACGCCGTGGTCATCTCGGCGCTCGCCGCCGAGGCCGCGAAGTCGACGAACGGCAAGTCGATCGCCGCGGGCATCAACGCGGTCACCCGCGACGGCACCAAGTGCAAGACCTACGCCGAGTGCCTGCCGCTGGTGCAGCGCGGCGAGGACATCGACTACGACGGCGTCACCGGCGAGTTGGAGTTCCGCGCGGCCGGTGAGCCGACCGTCGGCTCCTACGGTGTGCTCGAGTTCGGCCAGGACAACAAGGTGAAGGTCAACGGCTACAAGGTCGTTCGGCTCGGCGACAACTAGGCGACTCGGCTCGCCGCCGACCCTGCTGATGCAGCAGTGACGAGGCCCGATCCCGCCGGGGATCGGGTCTCGTTGCCGGACAAGGCAACCGCGTCGGGCTAGGCGCCGCGCTCCGACCGCCCGGCCAGCGTGCCGAGGTAGAGCTCGATGACCTTCGGGTCGTGGCGGAGATTAGTTCCGGTATCGGTGTAGGCGTTGCGGCCCTGGTCCAGGACGTAGCCGCGGTCACAGATCTGCAGACAGCGACGCGCGTTCTGCTCGACCAGGATCACCGTGACCCCGGTCGCATTGATCTTCTTGATCTGGATGAACACCTGATCCTGGAACATCGGTGACAACCCCGCGGACGGTTCATCGAGCAGCAGCACCGACGGTTCCATCATCAGCGCCCGGCCCATCGCGACCATCTGGCGCTCGCCACCCGACAGTGCGCCCGCCCGGACCGAACGGCGTTCGGCGAGCAGCGGAAACAGCTCGGCGACAATATCAAAGCGCTCCTGGAACTTTCGGGGCTGTAGATAGGTGCCCATCTCCAGGTTTTCGGCGATCGTCAACGACGGGAACACATTCTGCGTCTGCGGCACGTACCCGACGCCCTTGGTCACCAGGACGTGAGCGGGGGCCGAGGTGATGTCGGCACCGCGCAGGGTGACCGACCCCTTGCGCACCGGGATCAGCCCGAACAACGTCTTGAGTAGCGTCGACTTGCCCGCGCCGTTCGGTCCGATGATGCCGACCACCTCACCGTCGTCGGCGTAGAAGTTGCAGCCTTCGAGGATGTTGATGCCGGGGAGGTATCCGGCGGTGATGTCGTCGCCGCGGATGAGCGCGTTGACGGCGTGCCGCCGATGGCCCTCCTCGGTGGCGGCCTGCTGGGCGGGGGTCAGCTCTGCGGGGTCCGGGTCGGGGAGAGTCACGATCGCTCCTTCGGCGGCACCGCGTCGGACACCACCGGCTTGGACAGGTTGTCGCCGGTCTCGATGGCTTCCTCGAGCGCGGTCTCGACCTGCTCGGCGAGCACCGCGGTCTGCCCGACCGGGTTGCCGTCGTCGTCGAATTCGAGCACCTGGTCGTGGTGACCGCCGAGGTACGCTTCCACGACAGCCTTATTGTCGGCGAGATGCTCCGGGCGTGATTCGGCGATGACCTTGCCGCCGGCCATCACCACCACCCAGTCGCTGACGTCACGGATGACGTCCATATCGTGTTCGACGAATACCACCGACATACCCTCGTCCCGCAGGCCCTTGATGTGCCCGAGCAGGCTCTGGGTCAGGGCCGGATTCACGCCAGCCATCGGTTCGTCCAGCATCACGACCTCCGGATCGGTCATCAGTGCGCGCGCCATCTCCAACAGCTTGCGCTGACCGCCGGAGAGCGATCCGGCATAGTCGTCCGCCTTGGCGTCTAACGAGAATCGCTCCAGCATCGCGTGCGCCCGCTCGGTGATCTCGGCCTCCTGGCGGCGCCACAGCCACGGCACCAGCGCCGGTCCCATGTGCTCGCCGCGTTGAGCGCGCGCGCCGAGCCGCACGTTGTCGAGGACGGTCAACTTGGCCAGTGCCTTGGTGAGCTGAAAGGTGCGCACAATCCCTTTGCGTGCCACCTGGTGCGGAACGAGGCGTCCGAGCGGTTGACCGTTCAGCGACCAGGTACCCGAATCCGGCCGGTCGAATCCGGTGATCAGGTTGAAGAACGTGGTCTTGCCCGCGCCGTTGGGCCCGATCAGCCCGGTGATCGCACCCCGCTGGAACTCCAGGTGTGCGACGTCGACGGCGGTCAGACCACCGAAGCTGCGCTGCATGCCGTCGACCCTGATCACCGTGTCGTTCTTGGCGGCCCCCGGGACCTCGTCCACGCCAGCGAACAAATCGGTCCGCGCGCTACTTGGCATCGAGCTGCACCTCCCGCTTGTTACCGAGAATCCCCTGCGGACGGAACACCATGAGGAGTGCGATCGCGAGACCCAACAGCACATACCGGACGGCGCCGACCTGCTGTTGGCTCATGTGCAGCACCGGGTCGTCACCGGAGGTGAGTTGACGCAGCATCGCGTCCGGAATCGTCAGCAGGAACCAGAACACCATCGCGCCGACCACCGGCCCGAACACGGTCGCCGCACCGCCGAGAATCAGTGCGCCGTAGGCGAAGAACGTCTGTGCGGTGGAGTAGAAGTCGGGGCTGATCGACTGCGTCTGGATGGCGTTGAACGCGCCGGCGATGCCGCCGATGCAGCCGCCCAGCACCAGCGCCTGCATCTTGTAGACGTAGGCGTTCTTGCCCAGCGACCGGGCGGCGTCCTCGTCCTCGCGGACCGCTTTGAGTACCCGCCCCCAGGGGCTGCGGACGAGGAGCCACACGAAGCCGCACAGCAGCAGCACGATGCCCCAGCCGACGACCATCGCCCACAGGTCGCTGCCCTGGAACTTCACCCCGAGGAACGAATACTGCTTGCTGTTGTCGAACGGGCTGGCGGCGAAGAACGGTCCGGCGTAGCCGTATAGGCCCTTGGTGGAGTTGGTGAGTCCGTCGGCGGAGGTGGATCGGGTGATCAGCCGCAGGATCTCGGCCGCGGCGATCGTGACGATCGCCAGGTAGTCGGCACGGAGGCGCAATGTCGGGAGACCGAGGATCAGCGCGAGCAGCCCCGCCGCGGCAACACCGGCCAGACCGCCCAGCCACAGCGAGCCGCCGAACTGCACGGCGACGATGCCGATGCCGTACCCGCCGAGCAGCGCGAACCCGATCTGGCCGAAGTTGAGCAGCCCCGCGTAACCGAAGTGGATGTTCAGGCCGATCGCCAGCAGCGCGTAGAACACCGCCGACGGGCCGATGAGCTGCGCCAGCGAGATCTGCAGGACGTTGACGAGGTCCATGTCAGCCGATCCTCGCTTTCGACCCGAGAATGCCCTGCGGCCGGATAGTCAGGATGATGATCAAGATGAGCAGGCCGCTGACGTATTTGAGGTCCGGGCTGAGCCAGTACGTCGACACTTGGACGACGAATCCGACGATCACACACCCCAGGAGGGCGCCGTACGCGGTGCCCAGACCGCCGAGGGTGACACCGGCGAACATCAGCAACAGCAGCTTGAAACCCATTTCCCACTGGACGCGGCCGCCGAGCTCGGACAGTGCGAACAGCACGCCGCCCAGCGCCGCCAGCCCACCGGCCAGCGCCCACACGAAGAGCACCACCCGATCGACGTTGATGCCCGACGCCGCGGCAAGGTCCCGGTTGTCGGCGACCGCCCGCATCGCCTTGCCGATCCGCGTCTTCTGCAGCATCAACGCCACCAGGATCAGCACCACCAGGCTGATCACGATGCAGGCCAGATTGACCGGCGTGATCGCGAAGGCACCCGATCCGATCTGTCGTTGCACCACGTAGTCGTCGAACGGCTCGGCCCGGTCGGAGAAGAAGATGAGGAACAGGTACCGCATGATGAGCGCCAGCCCGATCGACACGACGAGCTGGGCCACCAGCCCGGACCGTCGGTGCCGCAAGGGTCGCCAGATGCCGAGCTCGCTGAGCATACCCACGGCGATGCCTACGAGAATCGCGATGATGGTGGCCGGGATCAGCTGGACGCCGAGCTTGACGTTGACCGCCCACGCCACGATCGCACCGAGGGTGACCAGCTCACCGTGGGCGAAGTTGGTGAGACCGGTGGTGCCGAAGATGAGACTCAGGCCCACCCCGGTAATCGCGATGATGAGCCCGAACCGAATGCCATCGATCGCGAGCCGCGTCAGCCGGGTGAACGCCGACACGTCGGAGCCTTCGCGTTTGGCGCCGAACGAAAAGATCACCGGCCGCGGCGACCCTGGGCGCAGCTGCACTGGCACCGACCCGTTGTTCACCTCCACGCCGTCGGGCAGGGATTCCTTATCGATCTCGATCGTGTAATTGCCCGGCGGCAGGTTCATTTCCCAGCGGCCGCGAGCGTCCGAGGTGGCTGTCCCGGCCTGCTGACCGTCGCCGGCCTTGGCGGTGATGGTGACGTCGGGGACCACCTCGGAGCCGTTCCGGAGCGTTCCGCTGACCCGCACCGTGTCGTCGCCGGGCGCCGCCGCGGCGGTACCGGCGGTGACCGCGCCACCCGCGATGATGGCCCCGATCCCCAGCACGACGGCAACCAGTCCGGCTAGGCGAACCGGCAAACCGCGGGTGCGCGGTCGGCTCGCCGGTGTGGGTGCGGGCGCCGGGGCCGGCAGGAGGGTCGGCTCAGTCACTCAGACTCATCTCGAATGCGGGGCGCGGGGTCGCCGTAAACGGAGGGTGAAAAGCTTGTCGCGGACTCTATCGTGCCTGCGCACGCCCAGCATGGAATGCGGGCAAACCTGGTGTGCCGGTCTGGTCGTAGTCGGCGGCGGTTAGGGTGGCAGGCATGTCGGGGACCGTGGTGCAGCCGGCCACCGGTCGCGCCGTCGTCGCCGACGTGCTCACCAGAGCATTCACCGACGATCCGGTGATCAACTGGCTCCAACCGGACCGCACGCGACATCGCCGCATTTTCGACGCGCTGCTGCGCGGTGGGCACGGCCGTCCCGGCCACGCCGACATCGCGCTCCGCGACGGCGACATCACCGGGGCCGCGGTCTGGGACCCGCCGGGCTTCCGGTCGTCGCCGCTCGAAACGGTCGTCATGCTCGCCGGATTCGTGCACGCGCTGGGCACCCGGATCGGTCGCGGCAAACGGGTCGAAGACATCTTCGCCGACTACCGGCCCACCGAGCCGCATACCTATCTCGCCTATCTCGGCGCCCCGACCCGGGGCACCAGTGCGGGCACCGCGCTGCTGCACGCCCGGCTCGACGAGCTGACCACCCCGGCCTACCTGGAGAGCAGCAGCGAGGCGAACCTTCCGCTGTACGAGCGGTTCGGATTCCAGGTCACCGCCGAGGTCACGCTTCCTGACGGCGGCCCGCGGGTGTGGCCGATGTATCGGCCCGGTGAGCACGGCTAGCCGCCCACCGCCGCCGCGTCCGACTGTCGGGACCGGTCACTAGACTCCCTGCTGTGAGTCCAGCGCAGAGTTCCGCACCCCCGAGTTCCCCATCGCAGCGTCCCAGTTCTGCGAAGAGCGGCAAGGGTGCCCGGCAACCGGTGCTGATGCTCCTGGACGGCCATTCGCTGGCGTACCGGGCTTTTTTCGCGCTCCCGGCCGAGAACTTCAAGACCGCGTCCGGACAGACCACCAACGCCGTCTATGGCTTCACGTCGATGTTGATCAACCTGCTGCGCGACGAGGAACCCACCCACATCGCCGCCGCCTTCGACGTCTCCCGGCAGACCTTCCGGTCGGAGATGTACCCCGAGTACAAGGCGCAACGGTCCAAGTCGCCGGACGAGTTCAACGGCCAGGTCGACCTGACCAAGGAAGTACTCGACGCACTCGGCATCCCGGTGATGGCGATCGAGGGCTACGAGGCCGACGACATCATCGCCACGCTGGCGACCCAGGCGGAGGGCGAGGGGTATCGGGTGCTGGTCGTCACCGGTGACCGGGATTCGCTGCAACTCGTCGACGACTCGGTGACGGTGCTCTATCCGCGCAAGGGCGTCTCCGACCTGACCCGCTTCACCCCGGACGAGGTGCAGAAGAAGTACGGACTGACGCCCGAGCAGTATCCCGACTACGCGGCGCTGCGCGGCGACCCCAGCGACAATCTCCCCGGCATCCCCGGTGTGGGAGAGAAGACGGCGTCGAAGTGGATTCGGGAGTACGGGTCGCTGGCGTCGCTGGTCGACCACGTCGACGAGGTCAAGGGCAAGGTCGGGGACGCGCTGCGTGCCCATCTAGCGTCGGTGCAGACCAACCGGCAACTCACCGAACTGGTCCGCGACATGCAGCTCCCCGCCGGTCCCGACGATCTGGCGATGGTCGGGTGGGACCGGGACCGCATCCACCAACTGTTCGACGACCTGGAGTTCCGGGTGCTGCGGGAGCGACTGTTCACCACGCTGAGTTCGGTTGAGCCGGAGGCGGAGTCGGGATTCGACCTGGACGGCTCGGTCCTCGGCGAGGGCGAGGTGGCGGGCTGGCTCGACGAGCACGCCCGGACCGGTCGCAGCGGGCTCACGGTGACCGCGCCACGGGTGGTCGTGGGTGCCGACGTCAGCGGCATCGCGATCGCCGCGGCCGACGGGGTCAGCGCGTACGTCGACGTCACCCAGCTCGGCCCGGATGACGAACGCGCCCTGGGCGACTGGCTCGCCGACACGGCGATACCGAAGGCGTTGCACGAGACCAAATGGGCGATCCACGCGCTCGCCACCCGCGGCTGGACGCTCGCCGGGGTCACCAGCGACACGGCGCTCGCCGCCTACCTGGTGCGGCCCGGGCAACGCACCTTCAACCTCGACGACCTCGCGCTGCGGTACTTGCGGCGCGAGCTGCGTGCCGACGGAGCCGACGACGACGGCCAGATGACGCTGCTGGACGCCGAGGACGCCGGCCTCGGCAGGCAGGCCGAGCAGCAGATGCTGGCCGCACGTGCCGTGCAGGAACTGGCCGACACGCTCGACACCGAGCTGGACCGGATCGATTCCAAGCCGCTGCTCACCGAGATGGAGCTGCCGCTGTTGTTCGTGCTGGCCGAGCTGGAGGCGGCCGGGATCGCCGTCGACGTCGACCATTTCGGCACGCTGGAGCAGACCTTCGCCGACCGGATTCGTGCCGCCGCCGAGGCCGCCTACGCGGTGATCGGCGAGCAGATCAATCTGGGCTCACCCAAACAGCTGCAGACGGTGTTGTTCGACAAGCTCGACATGCCGAAGACGAAGAAGACCAAGACCGGCTACACCACCGACGCCGACGCGCTGGAAAGCCTGTACGAGAAGACCGAGCACCCGTTCCTGCAGCATCTGCTGGAGCACCGGGATGCGACGCGGCTCAAGGTCACCGTCGACGGGCTCCTCAAATCCGTTGCGGACGACGGCCGCATCCACACCACGTTCAACCAGACCATCGCGGCGACCGGCCGGCTGTCGTCGACCGAACCGAATCTGCAGAACATCCCGGTACGCACCGAGGCGGGTCGCGAGATCCGCAAGGGATTTGTCGTCGGCGACGGCTACGAGACGCTGATGACCGCCGACTACAGCCAGATCGAGATGCGGATCATGGCGCATCTGTCCGAGGACGCCGGTCTGATCGAGGCGTTCAACACCGGGGAGGATCTACACAACTTCGTCGGCTCGCGGGCGTTCGGTGTCCCGATCGACGAGGTCAGCACCGAGATGCGGCACCGGGTGAAGGCCATGTCGTACGGATTGGCGTACGGACTGAGCGCATTCGGACTGGCGGCGCAGCTCAAGATCAGCCGCGACGAGGCCAAGGAGCAGATGGAGGCGTACTTCGCGCGCTTCGGCGGAGTCCGCGACTATCTGCACAACGTCGTCGCCGAGGCCCGTAAGAACGAGTACACCGCCACGCTGTTCGGCCGCCGCCGGTACCTGCCCGACCTGAACAGCGATAACTGGCAGCGTCGGCAAGCGGCCGAACGGATGGCGCTCAACGCACCCATCCAGGGCACCGCCGCCGACATCATCAAGGTCGCGATGATCAACGTGCACAATCGGATTCGGGCAGAGGGGCTGAAGTCGCGGATCCTGCTGCAGGTGCACGACGAACTCGTCGTCGAGGTGGCACCCGGCGAACGGGACGTCGCCGAACGCGTCGTCCGGGACGAGATGGCCGGCGCCATCACTCTGTCGGTGCCGCTGGAGGTGTCGGTGGGATTCGGTCGGTCCTGGGACGACGCCGCGCACTGAGAGCCGCGGGCGTCGCTGGCGCGGTCAGCCAGCGGCCGCCGGCGGTTTGGTGCAGCAGAAGATGGCGGTGCCGGGGAAGTACTCGCCGCGCAGCGGACTCCACTGGCCCCACTCCTGGTCGAAACCCTCCGGCCACTCCGGCTCCACGATGTCGTCGAGGATCAGTCCGGCGGAACGGATGTCCCGGACCCGGTCGCCGATGGTCCGGTGGTGCTCGACGTAGCTGACGGTGCCGTCGTCGCCGACCTCCGAGTACGGCGTCCGGTTGAAGTAGGAGATGTGGACGGTGAGTCCGTCCGGTCCGGGATCGTCGAGGAACATCCAGCGCATCGGATGATTCACCGCGAACACCCAGCGACCGCCGGGGCGTAACACTCGGGCCGCTTCGGCCATCACACGCGCGGAGTCGGCGACGAACGGTACGGCACCGAACGCCGAACATGCGATATCGAACGACTCGTCGGCGAAGGGGAGCGCCTCCGCGGTCGCCTGCACCAGCGGCACCCGCGGACCGTTGACCGCCATCGCCGCGACCCCGATGCCGAGCATGCGACGGGAGAGGTCGATCCCCACGGGCCGTGCGCCCTGTCCGGCCAGCCAGCGGGCGACCGGCGCCGAACCACACCCGATCTCCAGGACATCGCGGCCGTCGACCGGACCAAGGAGTCCGGCGTCCGCCTCCCGCAATCCCTCCGGACACCAGACGAAGTCGCCGCCGTCGGCGTACGTCCCGAGAAAGGCGCCGTGCGCGCGGTGATAGTCGTCGGCATCCCGGTCCCACCAGTCCCGGTTGGCGCGTTCACTGGTCGCCGAGTCGATCGGCCCGAGTACCCGGGGCGGTCGGGCCCCGCCGGCATTGATCTCGTCGTCGTCGCTGGTCGGCACCCCACGATGATAGAATTCCACGTGCCCAGCCTCCTGCTCCTGGGGCCGATCGACGTACCGGACCGGACGGAAACGCGGCCTGGCGTACAGTTCGGCACCCCGCGGCTGCGGTGCCTGCTCGCCGCGTTAGCGATGCGCGCCAACTACTTTGCCGGCGCCGACTGGCTGTCGGAGATCCTGTGGCCCGGCGAGCAGGTGTCGCCCGCGGTGCTCCACAACCTCGTCTTCCGGCTCCGCCGCGCCCTCGCTGCACGCGGCGCCGACCTCACCCTGGGCATCGTCACCCGAGCCGGCGGCTATCTGCTCGACGCCGACCGGCGTGACATTGACGCCCTGGATTTCACCGACGCGGTCGCCGACGGCTGCGCGCTGGCGCGCACCGATCCGGCGTCGGCGCTGGAGGTGCTCGATGCGGCGGCGGCACTGTGGCGTGGGCCGCCGTACGGCGAGTTCGTGGACACCGGCTGGGCCCGCAACCACGTCGATGCACTGTGCGAGAACCGGATTCGTGCAGTCGAGGCAGCAGCGGATGCGTTCATGCGGTTGCACCGACCGGCGGATGCCGTGGCGCGACTGGCACCCGAGCGCGACGAGCACCCGTACCGAGAGAGCCTGCACGCCCGCCTGATGGCCGCGTACTGGCAGGCCGACCGGCCGACGGACGGGCTGGCCGCGTATCGGACCCTGCGCCAGCGACTTGCCGCCGAGCTGGGAACTGAACCGGGGCCGCGCGTTCAAGCGCTGCACGCCAGAATCCTCGCTGCTCCGACCTCTCCGCCGAGCGAGGTGAACCAGGAACCCGCGGCCGTCGGCGGTCGCCGGTGGACGACCGCCGCCCCGCTCGTCGGCCGCGACGAGGAACTCACCGCGGTCGCCCGCGACAGCGCCCCGGGCGCCGTGCTGACGGTCACTGGGCCCGGTGGAGTCGGCAAGACCGCGCTAGTCCGGGCCCACGCCGCAACCGGTACCGACCGCCCCGTATGGGTCGTCGAGCTCGCCGCCGTCGATACTGGCGACGCCGTGCCGCAGGCCGTGACCGCCGCCTGCGACTCGATCCCGCGCGGTCGCCCGACCGACAGCATCGCGGTGGCCGATGCGCTCACCGCGCGTCGGGGACTTCTGATTCTGGATAACTGTGAACACGTCGTTGCGGCAGCGGCCGCGTTGGTCGGTGCCATCCTCGACCGATGTCCAGGAGTCACGATCGTGGCGACCTCACGGACGCCGCTGCGGGTCGACGGTGAGCGGATCCTGCCGCTGAGCCCGCTGGCCGTGCCGCCGCCGGATGCGCCGGTGGGCAGCGAGTCGTCGGCGGACGCGGTGCGACTCTTCAGGATTCGCACCTCCGAACAGGGCCGTCGGGTCGGAGATGACGGTGCCGATGTCGCCGCGGTTGCTGAGATCTGCCGTCGACTGGACGGGCTGCCGCTCGCGATCGAGTTGGCGGCCGCCGCGACGTCCGCGATCGCGCCGCCCGATCTGGTGCAGCGGCTCGACGGGCCCGCACGCCTGCTGTCTGGCTCGCGGTCGGCCAACCCACGCCACCGCAGCCTGGATGCGCTCGTCGCCTGGTCTTACGACCTGCTCGATCCCGCGGCGGCGACCCTCTTCGACCAGCTCTCCATCTTCGCGTCGCGGTTCTCCCTGGCGGACGCGGAGGCACTCGCAGCGGAGACACACACGGTCGAACCGCATCGCGTCCCACCCGCCATCGGCGAGCTGGTCGGCGGGTCGATGCTGACCGTCGACGCCGACGGATATCGAATGTTGGCGGTGCTGAGGGCATTCGGGAGCGCGCGGCTCGCCGCCGGTGGCCACGGGCACCGGACCCGCGCGGCACACGCACACATCGTCGCCGCCCACCTCGTCGGATCGGCGGTAGACCTGTACGGTCCGGGACATCTCGCCGCCGCCGGACGCGGCCGTGATCGCCTGGACGACATCCGACTGGCCGTTGCCTATGGCCGCGACCACGATCCGGCGCTCGCCGACGAGATCGTCGCGGGTGCCATCCCGTTCCTGGAACTCTCGATGAGTACCGAACCGCCTGCGTGGGCGCGGGCGCTGCTGGGTGAGGAGGCCGACGAGCCCGCCCGGCCCGGCTCGGCCGAGCCGACCGACCGCGCCCCGGCGCCGGCGGCGTGGGCGGTGGCCGCGGCGGGGGCCCGCTTCGACGGTGACCTGGCAACCGCGGATCGCTGCGTACGCGCCGGGTTGCGGTCGGCCGGCGCCGGACCGGTCGCGGTCTACCTCAGGCTTGTCGCACTCGACGTGGCGTTGTTCCGGGGTGAGACCTGGATGCGGTGGCGCGGTGTGCGTGCCAGCTCCGTGACGAGGCGGCCGCGGCGGGCATGTGGGGTGCGGCGCGGATGGCGGAGATCACCACGGTGCTTGGGCGCGCGTACCGGGCAGCGGCGACAGGTGATACCCAGCGAACGTCCGAAGCGTGTTCAGCCGCACTCGATCTCGCGGTGACGGGGGACACTGCCGGTGACTCGGTGGTCGCAGCGTGGGCTCGGTACGCCGCGGGTGAGGCCGCTCTCGACACCGACCCGGACCTGGCGCGTCAGTTGCTGGATCACGCTGTGGACGCAGCGCGACATCACGATGACCGCTACCTGCTTGGCGTCGCCATGGTGTCGCGGGCGTCGATCGAGGCGCGACATGGAAGTCCGCACGCCGCCGCGACGCGGCTGGCCGATGTCGTCGAATATTGGCGAGATGCGGGCAACTGGACGAATCAGTGGGTGTCGCTACGGACCGTGGCCGCCGCGCTCGCCGACCTGGGAGATGACCGTGCCGCAGCGCTCGTCCTGGGTGCGGTCCGTCATCGCGGGCCAGGCCGACCCGCACCGGCGCCGGGCGACGAGCAACGCCTCGCCCGTCTCGAACAGGTGCTGCGACACCGGTTGGGCGACAACGCCGTCGGCGTGGCGATGGCGTCCGGTGCGGCGATGACGCCGGCGGCGATCGTCGAGCTTGCGGTCGCCGGACTGCGGAGCACACCGGAGTCGCCTGGTGCGACGCACCCGGCGGATCAGGCGGCGGAGCGCAGTTCGTAGAACCGGAAGAATCCGAAGTCGTCGATCGGCAGTACCTCGACGGTGTCGAATCCCGCGGCCGTCGCATAGCTGCGCACCATCGCTGGCCGCATCACGGTGCCGGTCGCCGCCGACGTTTCGGCGCACATCGAATCCGGCAGACAGATGAACACGGAGAATGCGTACATCAGGCGGTCGACGTCGTCGGCGGGACCGGTGAATTCGTCCGACACCGCCTCATCCATCACGACGATAGGCGCGCCGGGCCGTAGCGCCGACCGCACTGCGCTGAGTACCTCCACTGGATGGGGCAGGTCGTGCAGACACTCGAAGGCGAACGCAGCATCGAACTCGCCGGGCAGTCCGGTGAGCGCGGCGTCGCCGCAGACGAACTCGACCCGGTCGGTCACGCCCGCATCGCCGGCCGCGGTACGCGCCATCGCCACCGTCGCGGCGTCGACGTCGACCCCGACCAGCGTCGCATTCGGGTGGGCGCGGGCTAACGCGATCGTCGAATACCCGCCTCCGCAGCCGACGTCGAGCACCTTCGCGCCCGGCTGGGACAGCGCGGCCTGAACGGTGGGGACGGCGGCGACGGCAGCGGCTAACCGCTGCTCGAACCACGGCCGGTTCAATGCCGCCTGCGCCTCACGCGCGTCATCGCCGAGTTCGGCCCAGCCGACCCCGCCACCGGCGCGGTACGCGTCCAGGAGCTGCGGCAAATGGGTGAACGACGCCGCGAAGAGCCGTGGCAGCGCACCGAGGTAGGCCAGGGATGCGGTGTCGGTGAGGACGCGGGCGACGCCGTCGTCGAGGGCGAATGTCGGAGGATCGACACCGAGATCGACGGTCAGGAGACCGTAGGCGCCCTGCATCTCCAGCCATTCGCGGGTATAGCGCGGGTGGCTGCCCGTCTGCGCGGCGAGGTGGTCCGCAGTGAGCGGGCCATGGGTGACAAGCGCCTGATACCAGCCGAGGCGGTCGCCGAGATAGATGCTCATCGTTTCGGCGGTGGCCAACGCGGAAGCGAGCATTCGTTCGGCGAAGGCGTCGGCGGTCACGGGTAGGTCGATGATCGGTGTGGTGGACATGAGCCCAGCGTCCGTGGCCCGCCTCTCACGCCGCTCTCAACAGTCGCGACCGGCGAGCACGTGCTCGGTCCGCTGGTCGCCATCCCAGCGTCGGATACCGACGACCCGACCAGTCAGGTCGGCACCGCCGGCATCGGTGCCGAGAACCACGGCCAGCACGTCGGCGAGCCGATCCGTCGGCACCCGGCGGGCGAGCGTCACGTGCGGTGTCCAGTCGCCGGGACGGGAGTGGGCGAATACGTGCGCGGCGCCGTCGGCGTCGACCGCGTGGTCGCCGACCAACCGCACGGCCTGGGCATGCGCCGACAACAGGTCGGTGGAGGGGACGACGAGTCGAGCGACGGTCGCCCGGTCGCCGCGACCGAAGACCACCGGAGCGCCGAGCGTGACCGGGAACGGCAACCGCATCGCGACCCCGGCCAGCGCGGTGTCGGCGGCCGGGTCGATGCGGACGGCAGCGAGAGCGGTCACATGCGGTCGGTTGGTGGGCGCGTCGATCGTCCCTTGGCTGGGCAGTCCGGCCCGGGTCAGTGCGGCCCACTCGGAGCGGACCCGGGCATCTAGGTCGTCGTCGAGCAGGAACTCCACCGAATGAGCCACCCGCTCAGCCTACGGTCGGCGGTGTCGGAGGCGCATTTGCCCAGGACAATGCGCCTGGAGTAGTCTTGCGGTCGCGTGCGTGCATTCCTCGCGCGCGGTTCAGCATGCCGTCCGATCCCGGGGCCGACGGCGACCATCTCTGCAGGTCAACGCGTCGGGAATCCGCCAGGTCGGGCATGCCGTTCCACTGAGAAGAACTGTACCTACTACACACCTGTCCGGAGCAACTCACCACATGACGTCCCCCACCATTTCCTCGCCGCAGGTAGCCGTCAACGACATCGGCTCGGCCGAGGACTTTCTCGCCGCGATCGACTCCACCATCAAGTACTTCAACGATGGCGACATCGTCGAGGGCACCATCGTCAAGGTCGATCGGGACGAGGTTCTACTTGACATCGGTTACAAGACCGAAGGCGTCATCCCCTCCCGCGAACTCTCGATCAAGCACGACGTCGACCCGAACGAGGTCGTCAACGTCGGCGACGAGGTCGAAGCTCTGGTCCTCACCAAGGAGGACAAGGAAGGCCGCCTGATCCTGTCCAAGAAGCGCGCCCAGTACGAGCGCGCCTGGGGCACCATCGAGGAGCTGAAGGAGAAGGACGAGGCCGTCAAGGGCACCGTCATCGAGGTCGTCAAGGGCGGCCTGATCCTCGACATCGGCCTGCGTGGCTTCCTGCCCGCGTCGCTGGTCGAGATGCGTCGCGTCCGCGATCTGCAGCCGTACATCGGCAAGGAGATCGAGGCCAAGATCATCGAGCTGGACAAGAACCGCAACAACGTCGTGCTGTCGCGTCGCGCCTGGCTGGAGCAGACCCAGTCGGAGGTCCGCAGCGAGTTCCTGCACCAGTTGCAGAAGGGGCAGGTCCGCAAGGGCGTCGTGTCGTCGATCGTCAACTTCGGCGCGTTCGTCGACCTCGGCGGCGTCGACGGCCTGGTGCACGTCTCCGAGCTGTCCTGGAAGCACATCGACCATCCGTCCGAGGTCGTCACCGTCGGCGACGAGGTCACCGTCGAGGTGCTCGACGTCGACCTGGACCGCGAGCGGGTGTCGCTGTCGCTCAAGGCGACTCAGGAAGATCCGTGGCGTCAGTTCGCCCGCACCCACGCGATCGGCCAGATCGTGCCGGGCAAGGTCACCAAGCTGGTGCCGTTCGGTGCGTTCGTCCGCGTCGACGAGGGCATCGAGGGTCTGGTGCACATCTCCGAGCTGGCCGAGCGCCACGTCGAGGTGCCGGATCAGGTCGTCTCCGTCGGCGACGACGCGATGGTCAAGGTCATCGACATCGACCTGGAGCGTCGTCGGATCTCGCTGAGCCTCAAGCAGGCCAACGAGGACTACACCGAGGAGTTCGACCCGTCGAAGTACGGCATGGCCGACAGCTACGACGAGCAGGGCAACTACATCTTCCCGGAGGGCTTCGACGCCGAGACCAACGAGTGGCTCGAAGGCTTCGAGAAGCAGCGTGAGGCATGGGAGGCCCGGTACGCCGAGGCCGAGCGTCGCCACAAGATGCACACCGCCCAGATCGAGAAGTTCGCCGCGGCCGCGGCGGACGCCGAGAAGGCGCCGTCGGATTACTCGTCGGCGTCGGCGGGACGCAGTGCGGGCAGCTCGCCGGCACCGTCCTCCGGTGGTTCGCTGGCCAGCGACGAGCAGCTCGCCGCGCTCCGCGAGAAGCTGTCGGGCAACGCCTGATCGTCCGGCGCCGAAAACCGCCTGCGGCCCCTCCCGTTCCGGGAGGGGCCGTTTGCGTTCTCGGGCGGTCGTCGCGCCTGCACAGTGAACGAGTTTTGACGCACAGTGAACGGTGGCGGGGGAGAGTAGTGCGGTGAGCGCCAACGCATCGACCGACCGGCGGATGGTGGCGGCCCTCCTCGCCGACGCCGGTGACACCTTCGCCGACGACGCCGGAATCACGCTGCGCGACAAGCCCGAACCACTCTTCGAGTTGCTGGTGCTGACCCTGCTGGTGAGTGCCCGCATCTCGTCGTCCATCGCGGTCGCTGCCGCTCGTGAACTGTTCGCGGCCGGCTGGCGCGACGCGAGCCGGATGGCCGACGCACCCCGACGCCAGGTGGTCGCCGCGCTCGGTCGGGCCGGATACGCCCGCTACGACGAGAGCACGGCGCGCGCGCTGGCCGCAACCGCGACCACCGTCATCGATCGCTACCACGGCGACCTGCGCGAACTTGCCGCCGAATCCCACTATCGCCGCCCGGACGCCGAACGGCTACTCCAGCAGTTCACCGGGATCGGCCCGGTGGGTGCCGCGATCTTCCTGCGCGAGGTGCAGGACACGTGGACGTGGGTGCGACCCTTCTTCGACGCGAAGGGCCTCGCGGGCGCCGCCCGCCTGGGCCTCCCCACCGATCCGGCCGCCCTCGCCGCGCTGGCTCCGCCGGAGCAGACCGCCAACCTGGCCGCCGCGCTCGTCCGCGCCGGTCGCGACACCGCACTCGCCGAACGTGTCGAGGCGCAGGGCTGACCGCACGCCGCCGCGGGCGTTTGTCACACTGGTCGGGTGATCAGAGTGGGCCTCACCGGCGGCATCGGAGCCGGCAAATCGACCGTCGCCACAACCTTCGCCGATCGCAGCGCGTATCTCATCGATGCCGACAAGGTCGCCCGCGAGGTCGTCGAACCGGGCACCGAGGGACTTGCTCGGCTGGTCGAGGCGTTCGGCGACGACATCCTCACCGCCGACGGCACCCTGGACCGGCCGGCCCTGGCGGCGCGGGCCTTCGTCGACGACGAACAGCGGCAGAAACTCAACGCGATCACCCACCCGCTGATCGGCGCCCGCACCCAGCAGATGCTCGACGACGCACCCGCGGATGCGATTGTCGTGCAAGATATCCCGCTGCTGGTAGAGAACAACACCGCGCCGTTCTTCCATCTCGTCGTCATCGTGCACGCGGACACCGACCTGCGGGTTCGGCGACTGACCACCGCGCGCGGCATGGCCGCCGACGACGCCCGCGCGCGGATCGCGGCTCAGGCGACCGAGGAGCAGCGCCGCGCCGTCGCCGACATCTGGCTGGACAACTCGGGCACCCCGGACGACCTGGGCCGGGCCGCGGCCGAGGTCTGGGAACGGCGACTGGTGCCCTTCGAGCGCAACGTCCGAGCCGGGACGCCCGCTCCCGGCGACCCGGAACTGGTTGCCGCCGACCCGAACCCGGCCACCCGCCCCCAGCGGGTGGTGAGCAGGTTGTGGGCGGTACTCGGCGACCGAGCGGCCGCCATCACCGTCGATGACCCCGATGCCGTGACGATCTCGGTACGTCCCGCGGGTAGCGCCCGCCCGGATACCGCCAACGTGCTCGCCGCGGGCGGCTTCCCGCCCGTTCCCGGCACCTCCGGTCAGTATCGCTCGGCCGACCCGGGCCGCCCCGCGGAGGTCACCGTCCACACCGGTTGATCCGTCGAATCCCGCTGGGCCGGGGCGGCTTTCGCGTAGGGTCTGCAGGTCATGGCCCGCGACCACGACCCCACGCCCCGTTCCGACGTCGCCGCGGCGGTGATGATTATCCGGCATGCGGAGAAGCCGACCGGTTCGGTGGACGTGGTGACCATCAACGGTCACCACGACCCCGAATCGTTGACCGTCACCGGATGGGTCCGTGCCGGGGGGCTGATCGGATTGTTCGGTGCCGACGGTCAGGAACCGGGACGCGGGCTTGCCCGGCCGGACCGGGTGATCGCCTCGGTCGGCGGCTCCGCGTCGCGGCGGCCGCTGGAGACCGTCACCCCGCTGGCGGCTCGTCTCGATGACGACCCGATCGTCCGGTTCACCAAGCAGGAGACCGCCGCGGCTGCCGCCTTCGCCGCCGCGCAGCCCGGCATCACCCTGATGTGTTGGCAGCACGAGGAGATACCGAATCTGGTCAACGGGTTCGGCGCGGTGCTGCCCGCGCCACCGCCGTGGCCGGACGATCGGTTCGACATGGTGTGGGTGGTGCGCCCGGACAGGACCGATGATGGTGGCGGTGCCACTGGCACTCGGTGGTCGCTGACAATCCTGCCGCAGATGCTGCTCGCAGGTGACCGGCCGGTCTGAGCGGCGCCGACCCTCAGGTACCGGCCGGGCGGTCGGCGAAGGACACCGGCCCTCCGGCAGCCGTGTCCAGCCACGCCTGCACGTCGTGACCGTGTTCGGCCGCACCGACGAGCGTCCGGGTGGCGATCTCGACGGCCGTGGCGCACTCGTCGGTGCCCAGTAGCCCGGCGTGATGGGCGTCGAACAGTTCGTCCACGTCGACCAGCTCCAGCGGCCGCCCGGGCACGTCCACCAGGTCCAGGTACCAGTCCTCGGCATGCCAGCGGCCGTCCGCGTCCGGGCCGGCGAATCGACCCACGTCCAGGTAGAGTCGCTGACCGTCCCGGTGGCCGGGGCGGAAGTGGAAGATATTGGCGCGCAGGCCCAATTGGGGCAGCAGCCACGATTCGAGCCGGACAAAGCGCGGGTGGTCGGCCGGACGGGACATGTACAGGCCGTACGGGGCCTCCCGATAGGTGTCGACCGGACGGACGAAGCCCTTGTTGTCGGTGTTGGTCATCGCCGCCACGTCGAATATCTCGCGTTTGGGCGGATGTGGTTCGCCCGCCGCCGTGCCCGAGATCGTCTCCGAGGTCATCGTCGCAGGGTCGCACACGCTCTCGGCGCCGGCAGCGGGAACACGAATGTCAGACCCCGCGTTTACCCTGGCGATATGGCTTTCGCAGCGGAACGACCAGTACTGGCGCACTCCGAATTCCGCCCCATCGGCGAGATCGAGCGCACCGAGGGCCACTTCGAGGTGGTCAGCGAGTACGAGCCCGCGGGCGACCAACCGGGCGCCATCGATGACCTGGAACGCCGCATCACCGCGGGGGAGAAGGACATCGTCCTGCTCGGTGCGACCGGCACCGGCAAGTCGGCGACCACGGCGTGGCTGATCGAGCGGGTGCAACGGCCGACACTGGTCATGGCGCCCAACAAGACGCTCGCCGCCCAGCTCGCCAACGAGTTGCGGGAGATGTTGCCCAACAATTCCGTCGAGTACTTCGTCTCGTACTACGACTACTACCAACCCGAGGCGTACATCGCGCAGACGGACACCTACATCGAGAAGGACTCGTCGATCAACGACGACGTGGAACGGCTGCGGCACTCGGCGACCTCGAATCTGCTGTCCCGGCGGGACGTCGTCGTGGTGGCCTCGGTGTCCTGCATCTACGGTCTCGGCACCCCGCAGTCGTATCTGGACCGGTCGGTCGAACTGACCGTCGGCCAGGAGATCGACCGCGACGCGTTGCTGCGGCTGCTGGTCGACGTGCAGTACACCCGCAACGACACGGCCTTCACCCGCGGCGGGTTCCGGGTCCGCGGCGACACCGTCGAGATCATCCCGTCCTACGAGGAGCTCGCGGTGCGGATCGAGTTCTTCGGCGACGAGATCGAGGCGCTCTACTACCTGCATCCGCTGACCGGTGACGTCGTGCGCAAGGTCGACAACCTGCGCATCTTCCCGGCCACTCATTACGTCGCCGGGCCCGAACGCATGGAGAAGGCCATGTCCAGCATCGAGCAGGAGCTGGAGGAACGCCTGGCCGATCTGGAATCCAGCGGCAAACTCCTGGAAGCTCAGCGGCTGCGGATGCGGACCAACTACGACCTGGAGATGATGCGGCAGGTCGGCTTCTGCTCCGGCATCGAGAACTACTCGCGGCACATCGACGGCCGGCCCGCGGGCAGCGCGCCCGCGACCCTGATCGACTACTTCCCGGAGGACTTCCTCCTCGTCATCGACGAGTCGCACGTCACGGTCCCGCAGATCGGCGGCATGTTCGAGGGCGACATGTCCCGAAAGCGGAACCTGGTCGACTATGGATTCCGGTTGCCGTCCGCGGTCGACAACCGGCCACTGACCTGGGACGAATTCGTCGACCGGGTCGGCCAGACGGTGTACCTCTCGGCGACCCCGGGTGCCTACGAACTCGGCCAGTCCAACGGCGAGTTCGTCGAACAGGTGATTCGGCCGACCGGCCTGGTCGACCCGGAGATCGTGGTCAAGCCCACCAAGGGGCAGATCGACGACCTGGTGCACGAGATCCGGGAACGCACCGAGAAAGACGAACGCGTCCTGGTCACCACGCTGACCAAGAAGATGGCCGAGGACCTCACCGACTACCTCCTCGAACTCGGCATCCGGGTGCGCTACCTGCATTCCGAGGTGGACACCCTGCGCCGGGTCGAATTGCTCCGGCAACTGCGGTCCGGTGACTTCGACGTCCTCGTCGGCATCAACCTGCTCCGGGAGGGACTCGACCTGCCCGAGGTGTCGCTGGTAGCGATCCTGGACGCCGACAAGGAGGGTTTCCTGCGCAGCACCACGTCGCTGATCCAGACGGTCGGACGCGCGGCCCGCAACGTCTCCGGCCAGGTGCACATGTACGCCGACACCATCACCGACTCCATGCGCAACGCCATCGACGAGACCGAGCGGCGTCGCGCCAAGCAAATCGCCTACAACAAGGAGAAGGGCATCGACCCGCAGCCGCTGCGGAAGAAGATCGCCGACATCCTCGACCAGGTGTATCGCGAGGCGGAGGACGACACCGTCAACGTCGGCGGTTCCGGCCGCAACGCCAGCCGGGGCCGCCGCGCCCAGGGGGAGGTGTCCAAGCGGGGGGCCAGCGCCGGGATCGTGGAGCATCGCGACGTGTCGTCGATGCCGCGCGCCGAACTGGCCGATCTGGTCGCGCAACTCACCGAGCAGATGATGTCCGCCGCGCGCGATCTGCAATTCGAGCTGGCGGGGCGGCTGCGCGACGAGATCGCCGACTTGAAAAAGGAGTTGCGGGGGATGGACGCTGCCGGCATCAAGTAGCCGTCGGCCACTCCGCACGCGGCGGCACTGTACTGTCGCAGCACGGTATTGTCGCAGCACACCGGCGCGTATTTGTGCCGATCACCACGAACCCCGGGACAAACCGCACGCCAGGCAACTAACCTGCCGATGCGGAGAACCTACAGTTGACCACAGGTGGAGGAACGGATGAGCGCATACCAAACGGTCGTCGTCGGCACGGACGGCTCGGAGTCGTCTATGAAGGCGGTGGCTCGGGCTGGTGGCATCGCGGGGGAGTCCGCGAAGCTGGTCATCGCGTGCGCGTACTTCCCGAACGACCGTGGCGCCGGAGAGGCCGCCGACGTCCTCAAGGACGAGGCGTACCAGGTCACCGGCAGCGCTCCCACCGAGGAGATCCTGCGTCGGGCCAAGGAACGCGCGTCCTCGGCGGGCGCCACCCAGATCGACCTGCGTGCGATCAAGGGCGCGCCTGTCGACGCGCTACTGCAACTGGTCACCGACGTGCAGGCGGACCTGCTCGTCGTCGGAAACCGCGGACTCAACTCGATCGCCGGGCGTCTCCTCGGCTCGGTGCCCGCCGACGTGGCGCGCAAATCCGCCTCCGACGTGCTGATCGTCCACACCACCTAGGCCCGGCCCTCCCGCAACCTCTGCGCGGCGCTCCCGTCCGTCGCGTCTGCGTCAGCCGGCGCTCGGCATATCGGCGAGTTCGGCCGGCAGGTCGTCGGCGTGTACCACCAACAGCCGCTGGGTGCTGCGGGTGAGAGCCACGTAGAGATCGCTATAGCCGCGCGGCGACTGGGCGATCAGTGCCGCCGGCTCGACGACGACGGTGGTGTCGAACTCTAGGCCCTTGGTCGTGGTCACCGTGTGCAGCCGCGGCCGGTCGGCCTCCGGGATATCGGCGAGTGCCCGCTCGACCGCGTCCCGGAGTGCGTCGGGGACGACGATGCCGGTGAGTCCGGTCAGCTCCGGACCGGTCGCGGCCCTGACCGCGGCCGCGGCCAGCTCGGATTCCGGCGCCCTCACCGCTACCGGCTCGATCCCGTTGCTGCGCAACGACGTCGGCGCCGACTGGTCGGTGTCGACGTGCGCCAGCACGCGCGTGGCGTACGCCATGATCTCGCTCGGCGTACGGTAGTTGACCGTCAGCTCCCGCAACTGCCAGCGATTGGCCACATAGGGCTGGAGCACGACGCGCCACGACGACGTGCCGGCCAGGTCGCCGGTCTGCGCCGTGTCACCGATGATCGTCATCCAGCGATTCGGGATGCGGCGCATGATCATTCGCCACGCCATTGGCGACAGCTCCTGCGCCTCGTCGACGATGACGTGGCCGAACGTCCAGGTGCGGTCGTTGAAGGCCCGCTCGGCGGTCGTCGCACGCTGCGTCACGGTCTGGCGTGCGGCGAGGGTCTCGGCGTCGATCAAGTCATAGGCCATCAGAATCTCCGGATCGAGGTCGTCCTCCAAATCCTGTGGTGCCGAACCGGTCAGGATGTCGAGCGCCTCCTGTGCTTCGGCCAGTTGCCGCCGCCATTGCTCGCGTTCGGCCGCGTCGGCCTGGTCGGTGCCGTAGCCGATCAATTCGGCCAGTTCGTCCAGGAGCGGCACGTCGGCCGGGGTGAGGTCGGCATCCGCCGCGACGTCCTCTCCGGCCGGACGCGGACGGTGCAGCGCGTCCCGCTCGGCATCCGACCAGCCCGGGCTCGACCGGCGCAGCAGAGCGCGGTCGTCGTACAGGTCGCGCAACACCTCCTGCGGGGTGAGCGTCGGCCAGAAGGTCAGCAGTTGTTCGCGGATCTGCGGATCGCGGCCCATGTCGGCGCGGATGTCGGCGATATCGGCCGAACTCAGCAATTGCGACCCGTCCAGCACGCTGGAGCCGATCGTGCGTACGTAGCGTGCGGCGAGCTCGTCGAGCGCGGCGCGGACGAAGACCGACTGGGCCTGGTTGTGTGCCCGGCGCTTACTGCGGGCCCGTGCTCGCGCCGACTTGACCAGTGCGCTGTCGATCTCCAGGGTGTAGCCGTCGTAGTCGACGGTCACGGGTGTCCGCGGCAGCGACTGGCGGCTGCGTACCGCACGCTTGAGCACGTCGAGCATCCGCAACTGGCCCTTGGCCGCCCGCATGTCGCGCGGCTCGTCCGCCGTGGCGTGAATCCCGGGGAACAATTCGCCCACGGTCGCCAGCAGCACCCCCGACTCGCCGAGTGACGGGAGGACCTGGCCTATGTAGTCGAGGAAGTCGTTGTTCGGTCCCACGATGAGAATGCCGCTGCGGGAGAGGATGTCGCGGTGCGTATAGAGCAGGTAGGCGGCCCGGTGCAGGGCGACGGCGGTCTTGCCGGTGCCCGGGCCGCCCTGGATGACGGTGACCCCGCGGTGCTCGGAGCGGATGATGAGGTCCTGCTCCCGCTGAATCGTCTCCACGATGTCGGTCATCTCACCGGTGCGGGCGGCGTTGATCGCGGCCACCAGCGCCGACTCGTTCACCACGTCGCCATGACCGAGGTCGTCGGTGGCGGCCTCGCCCTCAGTGCCGGTGAGGAACTCGTCGTTGACCGCGCGGACCGCTCGGTTGCGGGTGCGAATGTGCCTGCGTCGCACTACTTCTTCGGGGCTGGCCGGCGTCGCCAGATAGAAGGCCCGGGACAGCGGTGCACGCCAGTCCAGCAACAGCGTGGTGTCGGCGGCGTCGTCGTCGAGTACCCCGATGCGGCCGATCCGCCGCATCTCGCCGTCCTCGAGGTCGAGCCGGCCGAAATACAGATTGTGTTCGGCCGCATCGAATTTCGCCAGGTCCTCGGTGTACATCCGCTCGTAGGACTCGCGTTCGGATTGTGCCTGCGGGGTGCCTCCGGACTCGCGCAGCGTCGAGTCCAGGCGGCGCCGGGTGTTGCTGCGCATCCGGTCCAGTCGCGCGTACACCCGGTCGAGATGAGTCTGTTCCTCGTCGGTGCGGGGATCGGTCCGGGTCGGCGCGCCCACTACGCCCCCGCCTGTCCAGTGATCCCGGCCAACGCTCCCGTCATCCGGGAATCGGCACCCAGCCCGGCGGACCACATGGTGCGGGTCAGGCCGCCCGCCACCGACGGGTAGGCGAGGCGGGTGCACACCGAGGCGGTGTCACCCTGCAACACAGGATGATTCAGCCGATCGGCCAGCCAGGTGAGCACCCGGTCCTGACTCCCGAACGGCAGCGGCGAGCCGTGCTCGGCCAGCACACCGTGCCGGGACGAGTAGAGCGAGAACGACCCGGTCGCGATGCGGTCGTAGTTCGGCTCGGTGGCGTCCAGGGCGGCGATCTCGGTCTCGTCGAGCCAGGCTCCGACGGTCGTCACCGTGCCGCCGGGATCGGCGAAGGGCGCGGCCGGAATGTAGCCGCGGTGGGCGACGTGGGCGGAGTATCCGATGCCGATCCCGTCGACGACGACCCGGACGAGTCGTGCTTCGACATCCCGGCGAGCTGCCTGGTCATGGTTCACGGGATCCGAACGCGTCGGCAGCCCCGCAAGTTTCCGGCACAGGACCTCGGGAGACGCATTCGACCCGACCGCGACGACCAGATGCAGGTCGTCGCGGTCGGCCGTGGTCGGTGGGTATGACGCGGCGGCGGCCACCGGCTCCGGCGTCCCGGTCCCGGCTAGCTCGTCGAGCCACGGGTACCGGTACGCCGGAAACCGGTCGTCGTCAGCGTCGGGGCCACCATCGGTGTCGGTCAGGACCGTGCGCGGCGCCACCGAGACTTGCCCTCGTCGGCCGTGGCCGCGACCCGGTCGCCGGTTGCCGCGACCCGGTCGCCCGCTGCGGCGACGCGGTCGCCCGCGCGATGCAGCAACGACCGTGCCGAATCGGCCACCTCGGTGGACCGCTCCACAGCGATGTCGGCCAGTTCCGGTGCGCGATCGCGGATCTTGTCGGCGACCTCGGTGGACCGTTCCCGCGCGGCGTCGGCCAGCTCGGGTGCGCGCTCCCGGATCTTGTCGGCGACCTCCGGGGCTCGCTCGCGAATGCGGTCGGCCACCTCGGTGGACCGCTCGCGGGCCACCTCGGCGAGCTCGGGTGCCCGGTCCCGCACCTTCTCGGCGGCTTCGCCCGACTTCTCGCCCAGCACGACGGCACCCTCGTGGGTCCGGTCGCGCAGCGAATCCCATGCGGTGGTGCCCGCCGCGGCGCCGAACGGCAGGGCCGCCGACACTGCGTGGCTGGCCGCGCTGGCCTTGCGCTTGCCCCGCCAGGCGAGCGACGGCTTGCCCTCGGTGTCCGCTGCGGTGATGAGCAGACCGCCGAGCAGGCCGAGATTCTTGAGGAACTGGGTGCGGTTCGCGGCCCGGGCCTCCGGATCGGTGTCCTCCCAGAACGGGTGGCCCGCGATGGTCGTCGGCACCAGGGAGGCGGCCAGGACGGAGGCCGCGACGCGCGGCATCTTGCCGGTGGCGAGCATCACGCCCGCGCCCACGTGCACAGCCCCGTTGATCCGGACCAGGGTGACCGGCTCGGTGGGCACGTTGTCGGTGACGGCGTCCGGCAGGGTCCGGACCGAGTCGCCGATGAACGGGGCCGCCATCTTGGCCCGCCCTTCGGGGTTCCGGAGGGAGTCGATGCCGGAAACGATGAAGATGCTCGCGAGCATGGGGCGTGCGATACGGCGGAGGATCACAGCTGTCACAACCTTCGGTGGTAGGAACGGATGGATTTGTCCGGAATATCTGACGGGGGAGGCTGTCCGGCGGTGGCCGTGGAACGGGCCGCGGCCGGGCAGCCCGGCGCCGACCCGGACGGTGCCGGGGCGGGGTGAGGCACGTGGCTGGGCCTCAGTCTCCTGAGGCTACCCGCTGCCCGCGACGGCACGCGGTCGCATCGGCGATCGGGGCGGCCTCGCCCTCACCAGCCCCGCTCCCGCCACTCGTCGAGGTGGGGGCGTTCGGCACCCAGCGTGGTGTCGCGGCCGTGGCCCGGATAGACAACGGTGGAATCGGGGTAGCGGCCGAACACCTTGGTGGTGACGTCGCCGAGCAGCGTGTCGAAGTCGCCGGGCGCCCAGGTCTTTCCGACCCCGCCGGGAAACAGCGAGTCTCCGGTGAACAGGTGCACCACGCCGGACGCCGGATCGGTCAGCGCCAACGCGATCGATCCGGGGGTGTGCCCGACGAGGTGGATCACGTCGAGGGTGAGGTCGCCGACGGTGACGGTGTCGCCGTCATCGAGCAGGATGGTCGGGGTGACGGGTAGTTCGTCGGCATCGAGGCGGCCGGCCGCGGTGGGTACTCCGGTCGCGTCGGCGACCTGGGCGAGCGCCTGCCAGTGGTCCGGGTGGCGGTGGGTCGTCACGATCAGTGCGGGCGTGCCGTGCAGGGAGTCGAGAACAGCGAGGACGTCGTCGGCGTCGTTGGCGGCGTCGATGACGAGCTGCTCGCCGGTGGCGGTGTCGGTGACCACGTAGACGTTGTTGTCCATCGGGCCGACCGACATCTTGACGATGGTCGCGGACCCGAGCGTGCGGCGTTGCGGACCGCTGTCGCCGAGGTCGCCGGTGTAGGTGTCGGAGACGCTGGATGGGGCCATGCAGCCACACTAGTCACCTGCGTACCGAGAGCCGGTCGACGTCGGCGACCGAGGGTGCCTCCCGCGTATCGTGGTTGGGTGGCGCCGGGGCGACTCGGGGCCGAAGCAGACATTCCCCGCCCGCCGGTCCCCGGCGGTGAGACTCATCGTTCGTTGTCGGTGGCGGCGGCTACGGTACGGCGCAGGTATATCCCACGGCCGGATGCCGGCTCGAGCCAGCTTGAAGAAGAGGATTCACACCAGTGGTTGATCGCCTGATCGTGCGCGGGGCCCGCGAGCACAACCTGCGCGGAGTCGACGTCGACCTGCCGCGCGACAGTCTCATCGTGTTCACCGGACTGTCCGGGTCGGGGAAGTCGTCGCTGGCCTTCGACACGATCTTCGCCGAGGGGCAGCGGCGCTACGTCGAGTCGCTGTCGGCGTATGCCCGACAGTTCCTCGGTCAGATGGACAAGCCGGACGTCGACTTCATCGAGGGCCTGTCGCCCGCGGTGTCGATCGACCAGAAATCGACCAACCGCAACCCGCGGTCGACGGTCGGCACCATCACCGAGGTGTACGACTACCTGCGCCTGCTCTACGCCCGCGCGGGCATCGCGCACTGCCCGATCTGCGGTGCCGAGATCGCTAAGCAAACCCCGCAGCAGATCGTCGACCAGGTCCTGGAGATGGGGGAGGGCACCCGATTCCAGGTGCTGGCCCCGGTGGTCCGCACCCGCAAGGGTGAATTCGTCGACCTGTTCGAGGAACTGCAGGTGCAGGGCTTTTCCCGCGCCCGGGTCGACGGCACCGTCCATTCGCTCAGCGACCCGCCCAAGCTGAAGAAGCAGGAGAAGCACGACATCGACGTCGTGGTGGACCGCCTCGTGGTCAAACCGTCGGCGAAGCAGCGGCTCACCGACTCGGTGGAGACGGCGCTGCGGCTCGCGGACGGGATCGTGGTGCTGGACTTCGTCGACCTCGACGAGAGCGACCCGCACCGGGAACGCCGCTTCTCCGAACGGATGGCCTGCCCGAACGGTCATCCCATCGCGATCGACGACCTCGAACCGCGCTCCTTCTCGTTCAACTCCCCGTACGGCGCCTGCCCGGAATGCGACGGACTCGGGGTACGCAAGGAGGTTGACGAGGACCTCGTGGTGCCCGACCCCGACCTGTCGCTGTCCGACGGCGCGATCGCACCGTGGTCGACCGGGCACAACGCCGACTACTTCCTGCGGCTGATGGGCGGCCTGGCCGACCAGATGGGTTTCGACGTCGACACCCCGTGGAAGAAGCTGCCGGCCAAGGCCCGCAACGCCCTGCTGCGCGGCAGCGACCACAAGGTGCACGTCAAGTTCCGCAACCGGTACGGGCGGACCCGCTCGTACTACACCGAGTTCGAAGGCGTGATGGCGTTCCTGGAACGCCGGATGGACCAAACCGAGTCCGAGCAGATGAAGGAGCGGTACGAGGGGTACATGCGCGACGTGCCGTGCCCGGTGTGTCACGGCGCCCGACTGCGACCGGAGATCCTCGCGGTCACCCTGGACAATCCGGTGCACGGCGCGAAATCCATCGCCGAGGTCTGCGCGCTGTCCATCGCCGAAGCCGCCGACTACCTCGACGGCCTGAGCCTGGACGATCGGCAACAGGCGATCGCCGGCCGGGTGTTGAAGGAGATCCAGGCGCGCATCCGGTTTCTGCTCGACGTCGGCCTGGAGTATCTGTCGCTGGCGCGGGCGGCGGGATCGCTGTCCGGCGGTGAGGCGCAACGCATCCGGCTGGCGACGCAGATCGGGTCGGGACTCGCCGGTGTGCTCTACGTGCTGGACGAGCCGTCCATCGGATTGCATCAGCGGGACAATCGGCGGCTGATCGAGACGCTGACACGGCTCCGCGACCTAGGCAACACGCTCATCGTCGTCGAACACGACGAGGACACCATCCGCGCGGCCGACTGGATCGTCGACATCGGTCCGCGCGCGGGCGAGCACGGCGGCCAGGTGGTGCACAGCGGCAAGTACAAGGACCTGCTGCGCAACCGTAAGTCACTGACCGGCGCCTACCTGTCCGGGCGCGACGAGATCCCGACCCCGCCGATCCGTCGTCCGGTCGACCGCAAGCGCCAACTCACCGTCGTCGGCGCCCGGGAGCACAACCTTCGCGGCATCGACGTGTCGTTCCCGCTCGGTGTGCTCACCGCAGTGACCGGTGTCTCCGGATCGGGGAAGTCCACACTGGTCAACGACATTCTGGCGACGGTGCTGGCCAACAAACTGAACGGGGCTCGGCAGGTGCCGGGCCGGCACACGCGGGTCAACGGCCTGGGCAACCTGGACAAGCTGGTGCAGGTCGACCAGTCACCGATCGGCCGGACACCGCGGTCGAATCCGGCGACCTACACCGGCGTCTTCGACAAGATCCGCACCCTGTTCGCGGCGACCACCGAGGCCAAGGTCCGCGGCTACCAGCCGGGACGATTCTCGTTCAATGTCAAGGGCGGACGCTGCGAGGCCTGCGCGGGCGAGGGCACCATCAAGATCGAGATGAACTTCTTGCCCGACGTCTACGTGCCGTGCGAGGTGTGTCACGGCGCCCGGTACAACCGCGAGACGCTCGAGGTGCACTACAAGGGCAAGACCATCGCCGAGGTGCTGGACATGCCGATCGAGGAGGCCGCCGACTTCTTCGAGCCGGTGACCTCGATCCACCGCTACCTCAAGACGCTCGTCGACGTCGGCCTGGGCTACGTCCGGCTCGGTCAGCCGGCACCGACCCTGTCCGGTGGCGAGGCGCAGCGGGTGAAACTCGCCGCCGAATTGCAGAAGCGATCCACCGGGCGGACCGTGTACATCCTCGACGAGCCGACCACCGGCCTGCACTTTGAGGACATCAAAAAGCTGCTCGACGTGATCAACGGGCTCGTCGACAAGGGCAACACCGTCATCGTGATCGAGCACAACCTGGACGTGATCAAGACCGCCGACTGGGTGGTCGACCTGGGGCCGGAGGGCGGCACCGGCGGCGGCACCGTCATCGCCGAGGGCACCCCGGAGGACGTCGCGCACGCCCCGGAGAGTCACACCGGCAAGTTCCTCGCCGAGATCCTGGATGTGGGCGCCCAGGTCGCGGCCGGGTAGGCGGCCGCGATGGTCGCGGTCGGCTCCGTTACCCGTCGGAGCCCATGGACTTGCGGATCTCGTCGAGCTTGCGCTTGGCCGCCTCGTCTCGCTTCCGCATCATCTCGTCCACCCCGCGACCCTCCGGCGTGGATTCGGCGAGTTCCTGTGACCCGACCGCGGTGTTGATCCGGTGCTCGATCTTGTCGCGCACGTAGTCGAAGGTCGGGACGCCGGAGTCGGTGTAGTCACTCGGCACGGTCACCGTCGGGTTCTCGGTCGGACCCGGCGTCACCGAGGGCACCAGGTCGGCGTCGACGATCTCGCCGACCGGCTCCGCCAGATCGGGGGCCGTATCCGAACTAATCTCGCCGACCGGCTCCGCCAGATCGGGCGCGGTGTCCGAGTTGGCTGACTCCGAGTTGTCGGGAGTGGCGGGCTGGTCGGGGGTGGACATGACACCCAGGGTAGTGCGGTCGCGGGGGATCAGCGGCGGCGTTCGCGCACCGGCCCGGTGTACTTCTCCCCGGGTCCCTCACCCGGCGCATCCGGATAGCTGCTGGCCTCGCGGAAGGCCAGTTGCAGGCTCTTCAGGCCGTCGCGAATAGGTGCGGCGTGGATCCCGAGATCGGCCTTGGCCGCGTCCACGAGACCCGCGAGCGCGGTAATCAGCCGACGGGCCTCGTCCAGGTCGACACCCCCGTCGCCCGCACCGTCGGCCAGCCCGAGTTTCTCCGCCGACGCACTCATCAGCATCACGATCGCCCGGGTGATCACCTCGATCGCCGGAATATCGGACATCTCCCGCACGTTCCATTGCTCGTCTGTGGACGCCTGTCCGTCCTGACCATCCGACTCCCGGCCCGCCGGTCCAAGGCCCCGATCGGGGCCGTCACCAGCGGCGTCGCCGGAGGGCGAATAGGTGTTTCCGGTCATGACTGATAGACTTCCACAGCACGACCGCCCCGGTGAGCGCCGGGGTCGCAAGTGGAGTTCCGCTCCCACCGCTACGACGCGGGCACCAGCCGAGAGACCACCATCGATCGGCCACGGCACGCAGTTGTACGGTCCGGTCCCGCCGACCCGGTCGCTTCCGTCCACGGAGGCCCGTCGGGTTGGTGTGCAGTGCGGCGAACCGTGTTCGTCGTGCCGGACCGGTCGGTATCGGAGCCCTGCCGATGACACCGTCATCGCGGGGCTCTTCTGCTGGGCGCACTCTCCACCCGACCTCGACACCTCAACTCGGCGGCCTTCCCTGTACGGATTATCAAGGAGGCCCCATCAGCACTGAGACCCGCATCAACGAGCGCATCCGCGTCCCCGAGGTCCGACTCGTCGGACCCAACTCGGAGCAGGTGGGCATCGTGCGTGTTGAAGATGCGCTTCGCCTGGCCTACGAGGCCGACCTGGACCTCGTCGAGGTCGCACCCGACGCCCGGCCGCCGGTGTGCAAGATCATGGACTACGGCAAGTTCAAGTACGAGGCGGCCCAGAAGCAGCGCGAATCGCGACGCAACCAGCAGATGACCGTCATCAAGGAGCAGAAGCTCCGCCCGAAGATCGACGACCACGATTACGAGACCAAGAAGGGTCACGTCATCCGGTTCCTCGAGGCCGGGTCCAAGGTGAAGGTCACCATCATGTTCCGCGGCCGCGAGCAATCGCGCCCCGAGCTGGGCTACCGGCTCCTGCAGCGTCTGGGCAACGACGTCGCCGACTACGGCTTCGTCGAGACCGCGGCCAAGCAGGACGGCCGGAACATGACCATGGTCCTCGCCCCGCACAAGGGCGCGAAGACCCGCGTCAAGGCGCAGCAGCAGTCGCGTGACCGCGCGCCTCGCCCGCAGCCGTCCAGCGGCGAAGCCGCGACGTAGGACCCGGCGCGGCACGGCCGCGACCACCCGCGGCACCGCAGACCAACTGCGAACCCTCCAGCACCCGGATATCGACGGGTGCCGGTGCGGTCCGCCCGAACGAAGGAAACAGACAATGCCAAAGAGCAAGACCCACAAGGGAACCGCCAAGCGGTTCAAGGTGACCGGCAGCGGCAAGATCGTCCGCCAGCGGGCCAACCGCCGCCACCTCCTGGAGCACAAGTCGTCTCGCCGCACCCGCCGCCTCGACGGCATCGCCGTGGTGAGCGAGAACGACGCACCCCGCATCAAGCGGCTGCTGAACCGCTGACGCCCCGAGACCGACAGACACAAAGGATCACAACATGGCACGCGTGAAGAGGGCGGTCAACGCCCAGAAGAAGCGTCGTTCGACGCTGGAGGCCTCCAAGGGTTACCGCGGACAGCGGTCGCGCCTGTACCGCAAGGCGAAGGAGCAGCAGCTCCACTCACTCACCTACGCATACCGCGACCGCCGCGCACGCAAGGGTGAGTTCCGCAAGCTGTGGATCGCGCGGATCAATGCCGCCGCCCGCGCCAACGACATCACCTACAACCGGTTCATCCAGGGCCTCAAGGCCGCCGGTGTCGAGGTCGACCGCAAGGTCCTCGCCGACATCGCGGTGACCGATCCGGCCGCGTTCACCGGCCTGGTCGAGGTTGCCCGCAAGGCGCTGCCGACCGACGTCAACGCGCCCGCCGCCTGAGCAGTAGCACGCCGGTCACCGCCCGATACCCGGGCCGACATCGCGACCCGCGCGGACCGTGATGACAAGATCATCCGTGATGGATGTCTTGTCGGAACGGTCCGCGCGGGTCGTGTCGTATGCCAAGCTGCACCGGGCGCCGGTGCGCCGCGAGCAGGGCCGCTTCCTGGTGGAGGGGGCCAATGCGGTCGGCGCGGCGCTCGCCACCGACCGTGCAGAGGTGATCCTGGTCCCGGACCAGGACGCGCACCGGTACGCCGACATCGTCGGCGCCGCGCAGGCACAGGGGGTTCCGGTGTACGGCCTCACCCCGCAGGCCGCCGTCAAGCTGGCCGAGACCGAGACACCCACCGGCATCTTCGCCGTCTGCGGCCTCCTCGACGTCGAGCTGGCCGACGTCCTCGACACCGCGCCCACGCTCCTCGCGATCGCCGTCGAACCCCGCGAACCCGGCAACGCCGGCACGCTGATCCGCACCGCCGACGCGATGGGCGCCGATGCGGTCCTGTTTCTCGGTGACGCGGTGGACCCGCACAACGGCAAGTGCGTCCGGGCGAGCGCGGGCAGCATCTTCCACCTGCCGATCGTGCGGGAACGCGACACCGACGCCGCGTTGCGCGCGGTCCGCGACGCGGGCCTCGGTCTGCTCGCCACCGCTGCGGACGGCGACCTCGTTCTCGACGAGGCCGCCGAGGCGCTCGCCGCGCCAACCGCATGGCTGTTCGGCAACGAGGCGCACGGCCTGCCGCCGCAGATCGCCGACGCTGCCGACCATCGCGTGTCCATCCCGATCCGGGGCCGGGCCGAGAGCCTCAATCTGGCTGCGGCCGCGGCCATCTGCCTGTACGAGAGCGCCCGCGTCCAGCCGACGCGGCGGTGACCGACGCGCACAGCAGCGCCGCCCCTATCCAGCCGCCGATGCCCAGTGCCTCACCGAATGCCACCGCCGATAGGACGGTCGCGGTCAGCGGTTCGAGCAGCGCGAACACCGACGCGGTGGACGCCGACTCCCGCGTCAGGCCGGCGAAGTACAGCGCATAGGGGATGGCGGTCGCGCCGATCCCCAGCACCAGCAGCCAGCCGACGGCATCGCTGCTCCAGCTGACGGGCCGGGAGTGGGTTAGTACGGCGGGCACCGCCAGGACAGCGGCGGCGACCAGGAATCCGCCGCCGGCGAGGACGACCGGTCCGAGCCCGGGCAGGGGACGGGCGTTGAGCAGGACGGTGCACGCGAAAGCCGCCGCCGCGACGGTCGCGAACAGCACACCGCCGATCGGTGCACCGTCGCCTGCCGGGAATCTGACCAGCAACGTCAGGCCCGGCACGGCCAGCGTCAGGGTGACCGCCGCCCCGGCGCGCAAGCGGCGCGCCCGAAGACACTCGACAGTCACGACGATGACGGGGGAGAGGCCGATCGTGACGAGCGTCGCGACCGCCACCGACCCGGCGGCGACGGATGCGAAGTAGCAGCCCTGGAACACCGCACAGAGCACTCCGGTCACGACCACTCGCGTGCGGGCCCGGCCGGTACGCGGCCACGGCGACCGCGTGAGACGCGCGATGGCGACGAGCGCGAGACCGCCGACGAGCATCCGCAGGGCGGCGACGTCGAGAGCGGAGAACGCTCCCGCCGACGAGAGCATGCGGCCGGAGACGCCGCCGAGACCCCAGAGCACGCCGGCGGCGGCGAGCATGCCGAGTCCCAGGTGGTGACGAAAGGACGTGGCGGCGCACGCACGCGCCGAGGGGGAGAACAGCATCGAAGTGGCTCCTGCACAGGCGAAGTGGGAGGATTCGCGCGGTGTGGGGCGGACTGCCCGTCCGGGTGAGCGGCCCCGCTACGGGGTCGGCGGCGGGGTGATGCAGAAGAGCCGATGCATGGCGACAGCATACGACGGATGTGTCGGCCGGCACGCGGGCATTTGCCGAGGGGTACCGAGTAGTTTCCCGCATGGCACCGGCGTCGTCCGCGGCGAGAGTGATCGGCATGATTCCCGCTACCCCGTCGGTGCCCGCCCGCGTCCGAGGCGAGGCCCCGCATCACCGCTCTCTCGCCCGTCGGCCGGGCAGGGCCGAACTCGACCGACTCTCCGCGGGCCGCGATCGCGTCGTCGACCTGCTGCGCATCGTGTCCCTCGCGGTGGTGATCGGCGGGCACGCGCTCATGCTCACGGTGTCCGGCACCGCCGGCCCGGACGGCGGTCCGACGCTCGGCAATGTGCTCGGCGACATCCCGGCGCTGCAGCCGATCACCTGGCTGCTGCAGATCATGCCGCTGTTCTTCTTCGCCGGCGCCGCGGCCGCCACCTACGGATGGCGCGCGGCCGCACCTGCCGGCCATCGGGCCGCCGGACACTGGCTCCTGGCCCGCGCCCAACGCCTCCTGCGTCCGGTCGGCTGGTATCTACTCGTCGCGCTGACCATCCTGGCGGTGGCGTCCGGTATCGGCGCGGACACCGTCAGCGGCGTGGTCGCGGCGCTCGGCGTGCAACTGCTGTGGTTCCTCGGCGCCTACCTGCTGGTGCTGGCCGCCGTGCCGCTGATGCAACGCCTCGACAGTGGCCGTCGGGTCGCCGGCGCGGTGGCCGGCTGCTGGGCGGTGACCGCGGCGGTCGACGCGATACGGCTGACTGCCGGCCTGCCCGGCCTCGGCTACCTCACCTTCGCGACCGTCTGGGCCATCCCCGCGATCCTGGGTGTCGCGTACGCGAAACGGCTGATCACCGTGCGGACGGCCGCGCTGCTCGCCACCGCGGCCCTGGCCGTCGACATGCTGCTGGTCGCGGCCGGACCCTACGACATCTCGCTGGTGACGGTGCCCGGACAGTCCCTGTCCAACATGAATCCGCCGACCCTGCTGCTGGCCGGTCACACCATCGTGGTGTGCGCGCTGGCGATCGCCCTGCGCGCCCCGCTCGCCCGGCTCGTCGCCCGGCCGCGCGTGTGGTGGTGGGTGGTGCTCGGCAATCGCGGTGCGATGACGCTCTATCTCTGGCACCTGCCGGTGCTCGGCGCCATCATCGGCACCGGATTGGCGTGCGGCATCGACCGCGATCCCGCCTCGAGCACCTTCTGGTTCGTCGCGGGTGCGCAGACGGTCCTGCTGTTCGCGCTGATGGTGCCGGTGACCGCCGCGCTGTCACCGTTGGAAAATCGGCCGTTGCCGTGGTGGGACGCGCCGCTGGCGCGTTCGTCGTCGCGGAGCCGGGACGCCGTGGTCCTCGGCTGCGTCCTGGTCACCGCCGTCGCGGTCCTGATGCTTGCCCGCGACGGCCTCGATGACGGCCTCGGCTGGGCGGTGCTGGCGGGCGGTGCGGCGCTGCTCGCCCGGCACACGGCATCGGTGCTCCCTGCAGGTCAGCGCGACCGCACGGTCTACTACTCTCGATGAGGGCCGACGCCGGCCCGGTGACCAGCACCCCCGTCACACCAGCACCGACGACACGAGGAGTTCGCCGACCGTGGCCCCACCCGCCGACCAGGGATCGACCGAGCTGCGCTTCCCCGAACCGCACGAACTCGACGCCGCGGCCGAGGCAGCCGTCGCGGCCTTCGACGCCGCCGCCGATCTCGACGCGCTCGCGCGTGCGAAGACCGAGCAGCTGGGCGACCGGTCGCCGATCGCCCTGGCGCGGCGCGCGCTCGGCGCCCTGCCGAAGGAGCAGCGGGCCGCTGGCGGAAAGCTCGTCAACGAGGTGCGCGGGCGGGTAACGGCGGCGCTCGAGCACCGCACCGAGGCGTTGCACGCCGAACGCGACCGTGCAGTCCTCGTCGCCGAGACCGTCGACGTCACACTGCCCAGCCGTCGGCACGCGGTCGGTGCCCGACATCCGATCACCGTCATCGCCGAACAGGTCGCCGACGTCTTCGTCGGCATGGGCTGGGAGATCGCCGAGGGTCCCGAGGTGGAGACCGAGCACTACAACTTCGACGCACTCAACTTCCTGCCCGACCATCCGGCGCGGTCCATGCAGGACACCTTCTACATCGCGCCCGAGGGCTCCCGGCAGGTGCTGCGCACGCACACCTCGCCGGTGCAGGTCCGGTCCATGCTGACCCGGGACCTGCCCATCTACGTGGCCTGCCCCGGCCGGACGTTCCGCACCGACGAGCTCGACGCCACGCACACCCCGGTGTTCCACCAGATCGAGGGCCTTGCCGTCGACAAGGGGCTCACCCTGGCGAATCTGCGCGGCACCCTCGAGGTCTTCGCCAAGGCGCTCTTCGGCCCGGACACCACGACCCGCATGCGGGCGAGCTACTTCCCGTTCACCGAACCGTCCGCCGAGGTCGACGTCTGGTTCCCCGCCCGCAAGGGCGGCGCCGGCTGGGTGGAGTGGGGCGGCTGCGGCATGGTCAACCCGAATGTGTTGCGTGCCAGCGGCATCGATCCCGACGAGTACTCGGGATTCGCGTTCGGAATGGGCTTGGAACGCACCCTGCAGTTCCGCAACGACATCACCGACATGCGTGACATGGTCGAGGGCGACATCCGGTTCTCCCTCCCGTTCGGACCGGCCGCCTGATGCGCGCGCCACAGTCCTGGTTCACCGACGTGGTGCGTACCGCCGAGCCCTCCTGGTCGGCGACCGCCGAGGAGATCGACGCGGGTTTCGTCCGGGTCGGGTTCGAGATCGAGGACGTCGAACCGTTCCCCACGATCACCGGCCCGCTCGTGATCGGCCGGGTCGAGAGCATCGAGGAACTCACCGAGTTCCGCAAGCCCATCCGCTACTGCATGGTCGATGTCGGTGAGCCGGAACCGCGCGGAATCATCTGCGGCGCACGCAACTTCGCGGTCGGTGACCTCATCGTCGCCGCGCTCCCGGGCACCGTACTGCCGGGCGGGTTCGAGATCACCGCCCGCGAGACCTACGGGCACACCTCCGACGGCATGATCAGTTCGGTCGCCGAACTGGGCATCGGCGCCGACCACAGCGGCATCCTGGTGTTGGCGCCGGGGACCGCAGCACCGGGCGCGGACGCCCGCGAGGTGCTCGGCCTCGCCGATACGGCCATCGACATCAACGTCACCCCCGACCGTGGCTACGCGTTCTCGATGCGCGGTCTCGGCCGGGAACTGGCCGGCAGCTTCGGCGTGCCCTTCGTCGACCCCGCGGCGGAACCGGAAGCGCTCGGCGGCAGCGGCGACGACCCGGCCTGGCCGGTGTCCATCGACCCCGACTCGGCTGCCACCCGCTACACCGCGCGCGTCATCCGGGGCGCCGACCCCACCGCGGTCTCGCCGTGGTGGATGCAGAAGCGATTGCTGGTCGCCGGCATCCGGCCGATCTCGGCGATCGTGGATGTCACCAACTACGTGATGATCGAACTCGGCCAGCCGCTGCACGCCTTCGACGCCGACCGGGTGTCCGGGACGGTGTCGGTGCGGCCGGCGCGGCCCGGGGAGACGCTGACCACGCTGGACGGTGTCACCCGTGACCTCGACCCGGAAGACGTCGTCATCGCCGACGATTCCGGGCCCATCGCGCTCGCCGGCGTGATGGGCGGGGCCGCCACCGAGGTCGGGCCGGAGACGACGACGATCCTGCTGGAGTCGGCCACCTTCGACCCGGTCCGGGTCTTCCGCACCGGCAAGCGGCACAAGCTGACCTCGGAGGCCAGCAAACGCTTCGAGCGCACCGTCGACCCGGAGATCACCGCGGTCGCGTCCGACCGGGCCGCCCGGCTCATCGTCGACGTCGCCGGTGGCACGGTCGCCTCGCCGCTGTCGGAGAGCCGGATCGACGCGCCGCCACCGCCGTCGATCGTCATCGCCGCGGACGAGGCCGACCGCACCGCCGGTATCGCCTACCCGCCGGGCACCACCGCGGCCCGCCTCGTGGAGGTCGGCTGCACGGTGACCGGCACCGACCCGCTCGAGGTGACTCCGCCGTCCTGGCGACCCGACCTGCGCCAGCGTGCCGACCTGGTCGAAGAAGTGCTCCGGCTGGAGGGTCTTGAGCACATCCCGGCGGTGCTGCCGAGTGCACCGGGCGGTCGGGGGCTGACCCCCGAGCAGCGCCGCCGCCGCAGTATCGGGCGCACCCTCGCCCTGGACGGCTACGTCGAGGTGCTGCCGTACCCGTTCATGCCCGCCGACGTCTTCGACACCTGGGGCCTGCCCGGCGACGACGAACGCCGGCATACCGTGCGGGTGCTCAATCCGCTCGAGGCCGACCGCCCGGAGCTGAACACCACGCTGCTGCCCGGGCTGCTGGAGATGGCCGGCCGCAACATCGCGCGCGGGCAGCGGGACCTGTCGCTGTTCGCCCTCGGTCAGGTGGTGCTGGCCGGCGACCATGTCGCGCCGGTTCCCGCGCTCGACGTCACCCGCCGGCCGACCGAGGACGAGATCGCCGCGCTCGACGCGTCCCTGCCGCGGCAGCCGCAGCACGTCGCGGTCGTGCTGACCGGGCTGCGCGAACCGGCCGGGCCGTGGGGGCCCGGCCGCCGTGCGGACTACCTGGACGCCTTCGAGGCGGCGCGCAGCATCGGCCGGGCCGCGGGCGTCGACATCGGCATGACCGCCGCCGACCACCTGCCCTGGCATCCGGGCCGCTGCGCCCGGCTGGTCGTCGAGGGCGCGACCGTCGGGTACGCCGGCGAACTGCACCCCGCGGTCCTGGAACGGGCCGGGCTGCCCGAACGCGTGAGCGCGGTCGAGATCGACGTCGACGCGCTACCGCTGACCACGACCCTGGCCGCCCCCGAGGTGTCGGTATTCCCGGCGGTGCTGCAGGACGTTGCGGTCGTCGTCGGCGACGACGTGCCCGCCGCCGACGTCGAGGCCGCGCTCCGCGAGGGCGCCGGGGACCTGCTCGAGGCCATCGACCTGTTCGACGTCTACACCGGCGACCAGGTCGGGTCCGAGCACAAGTCGCTCGCGTTCGCCCTGCGATTCCGCGCCCCCGACCGCACCCTCACCGAGGAGGAAGCCAGCGCCGCGAAGCTCGCCGCGGTCGCCCTCGCCGGTGAACGGGTCGGGGCACGGCTGCGGTAGGCGGGGTTGTCGCACCTGGTGCTGAATCAGTTTGCACCGTGATGCATAATGATCGCATGACGATCACCGTGGCCGTCGCCGGCGCGAGCGGATACGCCGGCGGGGAGATTCTGCGACTGCTGAGCGGGCATCCCCGCCTGCAGACCGGCGACCTTTCGATCGGGGCGCTCACCGCGGGCGGCAACGCGGGCAGCACCCTCGGCTCGCTGCACCCGAATCTGCTGCCGCTGGCCGACCGCGTCCTCGACGAGACCACGACGGACGTGCTCGCCGGCCACGATGTCGTGTTCCTCGCGCTGCCGCACGGTGCGTCCGCGGCGATCGCCGACGCACTCCCGCCGACGACGCTCGTCATCGACTGCGGAGCCGACTTCCGGCTGTCCGACGCCGACGACTGGGCCGCGTACTACGGCGGAGACCACGCCGGCACCTGGCCCTACGGGCTGCCCGAACTCCCGGGCAACCGCGACGTGCTGCGCGACGCGACCCGGATCGCGGTACCCGGCTGCTATCCGACGGTGTCGATCCTGTCGTTGCTGCCTGCCCTCGCCGCCGGACTGGTCGAACCCCAGGTCACCGTGGTCGCCGTCAGCGGTGCATCCGGTGCCGGTCGCGCCGCCAAGGTGGATCTGCTCGCCTCCGAGGTCATCGGATCGGCCCGCGCCTACGGCGTCGGCGGGGCGCACCGGCACACCCCGGAGATCGCCCAGGCATTGTCGGCGGCGGCCGACCAGCCGGTCGGAGTGTCGTTCACCCCGGTATTGGTGCCGATGGCCCGCGGCATCCTCGCCACCTGCACGGCGCGCACCACCGCGAGCGCCGACGACGCCCGGGCGGTCTACGAGAAGGCCTACGCCGACGAGCCGTTCATTCACGTGCTCGGCGCCGGAGCACTGCCCGCGACCGGGTCGGTACTCGGCTCCAATGCGGTGCAACTCGCCGTGACGGTCGACGAGCGGGCGGGCACCCTCGTCGCGGTCGGTGCCATCGACAACCTGACCAAGGGCACCGGCGGCGGCGCCGTCCAGTCGATGAATCTCGCCCTCGGCTGGGGCGAGGCGGAAGGACTCAGCACCGTGGGAGTGGCGCCGTGACCGCCGGGAGCACGTCGGAGACCACCGTCCCGCGGCTGGTGCGCACGCAGGGCGTGACCGCCCCGCTCGGCTTCCGGGCGGCGGGAATCGCCGCGGGCATCAAGGCATCCGGCGCCCTCGACCTGGCGTTGGTGTTCAACGAGGGGCCCGAGTATGCGGCGGCGGGCGTCGTCACCCGCAATCAGGTCAAGGCCGCGCCGGTGCTGTGGACCCAGCAGGTCATCACCACCGGGCGGCTGCGCGCGGTGATCCTCAACTCCGGTGGGGCGAACGCCTGCACCGGAGCCGGCGGCTTCCAGGACACCCATGCCACCGCCGAGGCGGTCGCCGATGCGCTCAGCGGTTGGGGCACCGAGACCGGCGCCGTCGAGGTGGCCGTGTGCTCGACCGGGCTGATCGGCGACCGGCTGCCGATGGACACCGTCCTCGCCGGCGTCACCGAGATCGTGCACGAGATGGGCGGCGGACTGTCCGGCGGCACCGATGCCGCGTACGCCATCATGACCACCGACACGGTGCCCAAACAGACTGCGCTGCATCACCCCGACGGCTGGAATGTCGGCGGCATGGCCAAGGGCGCGGGCATGCTCGCGCCGTCGCTGGCGACCATGCTGTGCGTGCTGACCACCGATGCCCAGGTGACCGCCGAGCAACTCGACCTCGCGCTGCGGCGCGCCACCGCGCTCACCTTCGACCGGCTCGACGTCGACGGCGCCAGCTCCACCAACGACACGGTGCTGCTGATGAGTTCGGGGGCAAGCCAGATCCCGGTCAGCCAGGACGCCTTGGACGACGCCGTGGCCGCCGTCTGCGACGATCTCGCCGCCCAGCTGATGGCCGACGCCGAAGGTGTCACCAAGCGAGTCGTGGTGACGGTCACCGGCGCGCGCACCGAGGACGACGCCGTCGCCGTCGCCCGCACCGTCGCGCGGGACTCGCTGGTCAAGACCGCACTGTTCGGGTCCGACCCCAACTGGGGCCGGGTACTTGCCGCCGTCGGTATCGCGCCGGTCACCATCGACCCGGACCGAATCGCGGTGTCGTTCAACGGAACCCCGGTGTGTGCGGACGGTGTCGGAGTGCCCGGCGCCCGCGATATCGACCTGTCCGGCGCCGACATCGCCGTGGTCGTCGACCTTGGGCTCGGTGACGCGTCGGCGGCGATCCGCACCACCGACCTCTCGCACGGCTACGTCGAAGAGAATTCGGCCTACTCGTCATGACCGACGATCAGCCGCAGCACAAGGCCGCCGTTCTCGCCGAATCGCTGCCCGCCCTGCAGGCGCTGCACGGCGCCACCGTCGTCGTGAAGTACGGCGGCAACGCCATGGTGGACGACGACCTCAAATACGCCTTCGCCGCCGACATGGTGTTGCTGCGCGCCTGCGGCATGCACCCGGTGGTGGTCCACGGCGGCGGCCCGCAGATCTCGGCCATGCTGGCCCGGCTCGGTCTGCCCGGCGAGTTCCGCGGCGGATTCCGGGTCACCACACCGGAGGTGATGGACGTCGCGCGGATGGTGCTCTTCGGACAGGTCGGCCGGGAACTCGTCGGCTTGATCAACGCACACGGCCCGTACGCCGTCGGGATCACCGGCGAGGACGCGCACCTGTTCACCGCGAGCCGGCGTACCGTCCAGGTCGACGGCGTCGCCACTGACATCGGGCTCGTCGGTGACATCAGCGCGGTGAACACCTCCGCGGTGCTGGATCTGGTTGCGGCCGGGCGCATTCCGGTGGTGTCGACCATCGCACCGGATCGCGACGGCGTGGTGCACAACATCAACGCCGACACCGCCGCGGGCGCGCTCGCCGAAGCACTGGGCGCGGCGCGGCTGGTCATGCTCACCGATGTCGAAGGTCTCTACACCGACTGGCCGGACCGGACCTCGCTCGTCTCCCGGATCGGTGCCGACGAGGTGCGTACCCTGCTGCCCAGCCTGGACGCGGGGATGATCCCCAAGATGGAGGCGTGTCTCCGTGCGGTCGACGGGGGTGTCCCACAGGCGCACGTCATCGACGGCCGGATCGCGCACGCCGTGCTCGCCGAACTCCTCACCACCAGTTCGGCGGGCACCACCGTGGTCGCCGACGCCGACGCCGACCGGATTGCAGCGGGACCGATCCGCGGAGCGGAGATGTCATGACCGAACCCTTGCGGCAGCGGTGGTCCGCCGCGCTGATGGACAACTACGGCACGCCCGCACTGGCACTCACCCGCGGTGAGGGCGCCTATGTCTACGACGCCGACGGTCGCCGCTACCTGGACTTGCTCGGCGGGATCGCGGTGAACGCACTCGGGCACGGGCATCCGGCGATCGCCGCGGCGGTGGCCGAACAGCTCGGCACGCTCGGCCACGTGTCCAACCTGTACGTCAGCGAGCCGGTCATCGAACTGGCGGAGCGGCTGCTGGACAAGTTCGGCCATCCCGGTCGGGTGTTCTTCGCCAATTCCGGCGCCGAGGCGAACGAGGCCGCGTTCAAGCTTGCCCGGCGTACCGGGCGCCCCCGGATCATCGCTGCGGAGAAGGCCTTTCACGGCCGGACCATGGGGGCGCTGGCGATGACCGGGCAGCCGGCCAAGCGTGAGCCGTTCGAGCCGATGCCGCCCGGTGTCGACTTTGTGCCGTACGGCGACACCGCCGCGCTCGACGCGGCGGTGACCGACGACACCGCCGCGGTCATCTTGGAACCGATCCTGGGCGAGGCCGGTGTCGTGGTCCCGCCCGCCGATTACCTGGCCGCCGCACGACGGATCACCAGCGAGCGCGGCGCGCTGCTCATCCTGGACGAGGTTCAGACCGGAATCGGGCGCACCGGAACCTTTTTCGCTCATCAGGCGGCCGGGGTGGTCCCCGACGTGATGACGCTCGCGAAGGGACTGGGCGGCGGGCTGCCGATCGGTGCGTGCCTGGCCACCGGGCCGGCGGCCGAGCTGTTCACGCCCGGGCAGCACGGCACGACCTTCGGTGGCAACCCGGTGTGTGCGGCCGCCGCACTGGCCGTGCTGCGCGAGATCGACGACGCGTCGCTGACCGACAACGCGGCAGCGGTGGGGAAGTCGATCGCCGCGGGTATCGACGCCCTCGACCACCCGCTGATCGCTGGCGTGCGGGGCTCGGGTCTGCTCCTCGGTATCGTGCTCACCCGACCGGTCGCCGCCGGAGTGGAGGCCGCCGCCCGGGCCGGCGGATTCCTGATCAACGCGCCCGCACCGGATGTGCTGCGGCTGGCGCCGCCACTCATCCTCACCGAGCGTCAGGGTGCCGACTTCGTCGCCGCCCTACCCGAATTCCTAGACGCCGCAACCGAGTCTGCCGCAACCGAGTCGAGGGAGCCGCAATGATCCGCCATTTCCTGCGGGACGACGATCTCGGCCCGGACGAACAGGCCGAGGTGCTGCGCCTGGCGGCCGATGTCAAGGCGCGGCCGTTCGCCTACCGGCCGCTCGACGGCCCCCGCGGCGTCGGGGTGATCTTCGACAAGAACTCCACCCGCACCCGGTTCTCCTTCGAGGTCGGGATTGCGCAGCTCGGCGGCCATCCCGTGGTCGTCGACGGCCAGACCACGCAGATCGGTCGTGAGGAGACGCTGTCGGACACCGGCCGCGTACTGTCCCGGTTCGTCGACGCCATCGTCTGGCGGACGTTCGGTCAGGACCGGCTCGACGAGATGGCCGCGGCCGCCACGGTGCCGGTGGTGAACGCGCTGTCGGACTCGTTCCACCCGTGCCAGGTGCTCGCCGACCTGCAGACGATCATCGAACGCAAGGGCCGCACCGCTGGGGTGTCGATGACCTACCTCGGCGACGGCGCCAACAACATGGCGCACTCGCTCGCACTCGGTGGCGTCACGGCCGGCATGCACGTGACCATCAGCGCCCCACCGGGATTCGAACCCGACCCGGCGGTCGTCGCCGCCGCCGAGGAGCGCGCCGCGGCCACCGGCGGGTCCGTGCGGATCGAATCGGATCCGCGAGCAGCCGCCGCCGGCGCCGACGTCCTGGTCACCGACACCTGGGTGTCGATGGGGCAGGAGGACGACGGACGCGACCGGATCGCGCCGTTCACGCCGTACCGCATCGACGACGATCTGCTCGGCACCGCCGCCGACGATGCCATCGTGCTGCACTGTCTGCCCGCTCACCGGGGTGACGAGATCACCGCATCCGTCCTCGACGGCCCGTCCAGCGTGGTGCTCGACGAGGCCGAGAACCGCCTGCATGCCCAGAAGGCACTGTTGATCTGGCTCTTGGAGCAGTCGCGATGACGGCCGTCGGCAAACCCGCTCGCGGCACGGGAGAACAGGGCGAGTCGCGGCTGGCGGCCACCCGGGCCGGCCGACACGCGCAGATCGTCGACCTGCTGTCCAGCCACCAGGTGCGCAGCCAGTCCGAACTCCAACAACTGTTGGCCGCGGACGGGATCGACGCCACCCAGGCCACCCTGTCGCGCGATCTCGACGAACTCGGGGCGGTGAAACTGCGGGCCGCGGACGGTGGAGCCGGTGTGTACGTGGTGCCCGAAGACGGGTCGCCGGTCCGCGGCGTCTCCGGCGGCACCGACCGGCTCGCGCGACTGCTGTCGGATCTGCTGGTATCCACCGACAGCAGCGGCAATATGGCCGTGCTGCGCACCCCGCCCGGCGCCGCCCACTACCTGGCCAGTGCCATCGACCGAGCCAGCCTGCGCGAGGTCGTCGGCACCATCGCCGGCGACGACACCATCTTCGTCGTCGCCCGGGACCCGCTGGACGGTGCCGACCTGGCCCGACGAATCGAGGGCCTCGTGTAGCCGCGAGGCCCGACCCCACACGCACAATCGGACAACCCCGGCGCCGCCGGGACGCGGTCGCCGACGATGGCGATCGTCTGCAACACACGAAGTAGGAGCACACAGCCCATGGCGGAACGCGTCGTACTCGCGTACTCGGGTGGATTGGACACCTCGGTCGCGATCAGCTGGATCGGCAAGGAGACCGGCAAGGAGGTCGTCGCCGTCGCACTCGACCTCGGCCAGGGCGGCGAGGACATGGATGTCGTCCGGCAGCGGGCACTGGACTGCGGTGCGGTCGAGGCGGTCGTGGTCGACGCCCGGGACGAATTCGCCGACGAGTATTGCCTGCCGGCGATCACCTCCAACGCCCTGTACATGGATCGGTACCCGCTGGTGTCGGCGCTGTCCCGGCCGCTGATCGCCAAGCACCTGGTGACCGCCGCCCGCGACCACGGCGGCACCGTCGTCGCGCACGGCTGCACCGGCAAGGGCAACGACCAGGTGCGGTTCGAGGTCGGGTTCGCTTCGCTGGCACCCGATCTCGAGGTCCTCGCACCGGTCCGCGACTACGCGTGGACGCGGGAGAAGGCGATCACCTTCGCCGAGGAGAACGACATCCCGATCAGCGTCACCAAGAAGTCGCCCTTCTCCATCGACCAGAACGTGTGGGGCCGGGCGGTGGAAACCGGTTTCCTGGAGGACCTGTGGAATGCGCCCACCAAGGACGTGTACTCCTACACCGAGGACCCCACCACCAACTGGCAGTCGCCGGACGAGGTCATCATCAGCTTCGACAAGGGCCGACCCATCGCCATCGACGGGCGGCCGGTCAGCGTGCTGGAGGCCATCGAGGAACTCAACCGCCGTGCCGGCGCGCAGGGGGTCGGTCGCCTCGACGTCGTCGAGGACCGGCTCGTCGGTATCAAGAGCCGTGAGGTGTACGAGGCGCCCGGGGCGATGGTGCTGATCCGCGCGCACGAGGAACTCGAGCACGTCACCCTGGAACGCGAACTCGGCCGCTACAAGCGGCACACCGACCAGAAGTGGGCCGAGATCGTCTACGACGGCCTCTGGTTCTCCCCGCTCAAGCGCTCGCTGGACGCCTTCGTCGACTCCACCCAGGACCACGTCACCGGTGATATCCGGTTGACGCTGCACGGCGGCACCATCGCCGTCACCGGACGGCGCAGCCCGGAGTCGCTCTACGACTTCAACCTGGCCACCTACGACGAGGGCGACACCTTCGACCAGTCCAACGCCCGCGGCTTCGTCGAGCTCCACGGTCTGTCGTCGAAGATCGCCGCCAAGCGGGACCTCGCGCAGTGACCGAGCGGCCCGGCTCCGACGGCGACGCGGGGAGCGGCGCCGGCGGCACCACCAACCGCGGGTCACTGTGGGGCGGCCGGTTCGCCGACGGTCCCGCCGACGCGATGGCCGCGCTCAGCCGGTCGACCCAGTTCGACTGGGTGCTGGCGCCGTTCGACATCGCCGCGTCGCGTGCGCACGCGCGGGTGCTGAACCGCGCGGGGCTGCTCGCCGACGACGATCTCACCGCAATGCTCGCCGGACTCGACCGGTTGGACGCCGACGTCGCCGACGGCACCTTCGTGCCGGACCCCGCCGACGAGGACGTCCACGGTGCGCTCGAACGCGGCTTGATCGAGCGGGTGGGGCCGGAGCTGGGTGGCCGGTTGCGAGCCGGCCGGTCGCGCAACGATCAGGTCGCCACCCTGTTCCGGATGTGGCTGCGGGCAGCCATGTCCCGCGTCGCCGTCGGCGTGCTGGACGTGATCGACGCCCTCGTCGGCCAAGCCGCGGCGCACCCGGACGCGGTGATGCCGGGCAAGACGCACCTACAGGCGGCGCAGCCGGTGCTGCTGGCTCATCACCTGCTGGCACACGCGCAGCCGTTGCTGCGTGACGTCGACCGGCTGGCCGACGCGGACCGCCGGACCGCGGTGTCGCCGTACGGATCCGGCGCGCTGGCCGGATCGTCACTGGGCCTCGACCCGGCCGCGATCGCCGCCGACCTCGGCTTCGACGGGCCGGCCGAGAACTCGATCGACGCCACCTCGGCACGCGACTTCGCGGCCGAAGCCGCGTTCGTCTTCGCCATGATCGCCGTAGACCTCTCCCGTCTGTCCGAGGAGATCATCCTCTGGAGCACACCGGAGTTCGGCTACGTCACCCTCGCCGACGCGTGGTCGACGGGCAGTTCGATCATGCCTCAGAAGAAGAACCCCGACGTCGCCGAACTCGCCCGCGGCAAGGCGGGCAGGCTGATCGGCGATCTGACCGGGCTGCTGGCCACCCTCAAGGCACAGCCACTGGCGTACAACCGAGATCTGCAGGAGGACAAGGAACCCCTCTTCGACGCCGTCGCGCAATTGGAGATGCTGTTACCGGCGATCACCGGTCTGGTGGCGACCCTGCAGTTTCACACCGACCGGCTGGCCGACCTCGCCCCGGCCGGATTCACCCTGGCCACCGACATCGCCGAATGGCTAGTGCGACGCGGCGTGCCCTTCCGGGTGGCGCACGAGGTCGCCGGTGCCAGCGTGCGCGCGGCCGAGAGCCGGGGCGTCGGTCTGGACGAACTCGACGACGCCACGCTCGCGTCGATCGACCCCGCGCTCACCCCGGACGTCCGCGAGGTGCTGACCGTGCGCGGCTCGATCGAGTCCCGAGACGCCCACGGCGGAACCGCGTCCGCGCAGGTCCGACGCCAGTTGTCGGTGATCGGCGACGACATGGCACAGTTGCGGGCGACGTGGGGCGGCACCGAGAGGTGATCGACCCGCGACGGGTACAGTGACACGAATCACGCGCGCGGGATCGGGAGGACTTCGGATGGCGGGGATCGGTATTCCCGGCGTCGGCGGCGTCGTCGACCGAGTGCTGGCGACCGCGCAGAACGGCCTCGAGGTCTTGCGTCTCGGCGGCCTGGAGACGGGCACCAAGCCCACCGAGTTCTCGGTGGTCGAGACCGAGAAGATGTTCCGGCTGCGCCGGTACTTCCCGGACGGGGCGCCGACCGGGCCCAACGTCGTGCTCATCCCGCCGATGATGGTGTCGGCCAACGTCTACGACGTCACCGCACACAACGGCGCCGTCTCCATCCTGCATCGGCACGGCATTACGCCCTGGGTCATCGACTTCGGCTCGCCGGACACCGAAGAGGGCGGCATGGAACGCACCCTCGCCGACCACGTGGTCGCCGTCAGCCGCGCGATCGACTTCATCCTCGACGCGACCGGACGTGAGGTGCACGTCGCCGGCTACTCCCAGGGCGGCATGTTCGCCTACCAGACCGTCGCCTACCGACGCTCGGCCGGAGTCGCCAGCGTCATCACCTACGGCAGTCCCGTCGACGTCCTCGCCGGTTTGCCCCTCGGCCTGCCCGCCGGCCTGGCGGTCCCCGGTGCGGAGCTGCTCGCCGACAGGGTGTTCAGCCACCTGTGGGTGCCGAGTTGGCTGGCGCGCCTCGGGTTTCAGCTCCTCGACCCGGTCAAGACGGCCCGTAGCCGGATCGATTTCCTGCGCCAGCTACACGATCGGGACGCCCTCCTGCCGCGGGAGGATCAGCGCCGCTTCCTCGAGGCGGACGGGTGGGTGGCCTGGTCCGGCCCGGCCATCGCCGAGCTTCTGCGCCAGTTCGTGGCGCACAACCGGATGGTCTCCGGCGGATTCGTCATCAACGGCGACGTCGTGTCCCTCACCGAGATCACCTGTCCGATACTGGCGTTCGTCGGGGACGCGGACGACATCGGCCAACCGGCCGCGGTCCGCGGCATCGTGCGCGCCGCCCCGAAGGCCGACGTCTACGAATCCCGCTTGCCGGTGGGACATTTCGGCCTCGTCGTGGGCAGCACCTCGGGGTCCCACACCTGGCCGACCACCGCACAGTGGATCGACTGGATCTCCGCGAACGGGTCCAAGCCGCGGTCGATCGAACCCATGCCGGAACCCGAACCGGGCACCGGAAGCGGGGTAAGCCTCTCGTCCCGGATCACCCACGGCCTCGGCTCGGTCGCCGACGCCGGGGCGGGTGTCTCCCGCGAGGTGCTCGGCGTCGCGACCACCCTGCAGCGCACTTCCAGAGCGGTCGCCCAGGAGTCGGTACGCACCGTGCCGCGACTGTTCCGGCTCGGCCAGATCCAGGCGGGCACCCGCATCTCGCTGGGCAAGCTGATGTCGGAGAACACCAAGCGCGGTGGCGACAACGAACTCTTCCTCTTCGAGAATCGGGTGCTGACCCACTCCCAGGTCGACACGCGTATCAACAACGTGGTCGCCGGCCTGATCGCCTGCGGGATCCGGCCCGGCCAGCACATCGGCGTCCTGATGGACACCCGGCCGAGCGCCCTCGTGGTCGTCGCGGCGTTATCGCGACTCGGTGCCGTCGGGGTGATGCTCGCCGGCGACTCCGATGTCGACGAGATGCTGCGGCTCGCCGAGTGCACCGTGATCGTCGCCGACCCCAGCCACCTCGATCTCGCCGCCCAGCACAGCGACCGGGTCCTGGTGCTCGGCGGCGGCAGCGGCGATGCCCGGGCGATCGACCGAGCCGACGGACGCTCGATCATCGACATGGAGCAGATCGATCCGGACGCGGTGGTGCTGCCCGAGTGGTATCGCGCCGACCCCGGCCTGGCGGGCGACCTCGCCTTCATCCTCTTCACCCGGTCCCGCGGCAAGCTCACCATCTGGCCGGTCACCAACCACCGATTCGCCATGTCGGCGTTCGGCGCGGCGTCGGCCGCGGGTCTCACCGACCGGGACACCGTGTACTGCCTGCCCCCGCTGCACCACGCGTCCGGTCTGCTGACGACGCTGGGCGCCACCGTCGTCGGCCGGTCCCGAATCGCCCTGTCGAACGCCATCGACGCCGAGACCTTCGCCGCCGAGGTGCCGCGCTACGGCGTCACCGTCGTCTCCTATACCTGGACGATGCTGCGCGACATCGTGCGTTCCGACGAGTTCGACATCACCCGGTTCAACCCGGTCCGCCTCTTCATGGGTTCCGGGTTGCCGATCGGACTGTGGCAGGAAGTGATGACCAAGTTCCCGCGGGCGCGGGTGCTGGAGTTCTTCGCCACGGTGGACGGGTCGGCGATCCTGGCGAATGTCGCCGGCGACAAGATCGGCTCGATGGGGCGACCGCTGCCGGAGACCAATCCCGTCCAGATCGCCGCATACGACCTCGATTCCGAACAGCTCGTTGTCGACGACTCCGGCTACATCCGGCGTGCCGAGGTCGACGAGGTGGGGCTGCTGCTGGCCAAGGTGCGCCACCGGTTCGACACCTCGTCGGTGGTGCTGCGCGACGTGTTCAACGCCCGCGATCGGTGGGAGGTGTCCGGTCAGTTGTTCTACCGCGATGCCGACGACGACCTGTGGTTCATGGGTTCGGTGGACAGCGTGATCCGCACCGCCGACGGCCCGGTGTTCGGCCCGCCGATCCAGCAGGCGCTGTCCCGGTTGAGTGCCGTCGACCAGGCCGTCACCTACGGCGTCGGCGACCCGGGCCAGCAGATCGCAGTTGCCGCGGTGTCGCTGCGGCCGGATGCCACCGCGGATGCGCTGACGGTCACTCAGCTGCGGGTGGCACTGGGTTCGTTGCCCGCCGAGCGGCGTCCGCACCTGATCGAAGTGGTCGAGGAGATCCCGGTCAGCGAGTCGTACCGACCGCTGGCCACCGAGATCGCCCGACGCGGGCTACCCCGACCCGGCTCGAAGGTCTGGTACCGCGACGCCGAGGGACGGTTTCGCCGGTACACCCGCACCGCGGCCGCGGAACTCGGCTGGGCCGCGGCACCGTCCGCGACGGGCCGGGGATCGGCTGCGGCGGGCGTCAGCTGACCGAGCGAGGCGAGGTGGTGTCGTCAGTGACCCCGGTGACGTCGTTAGAGTGGACCGAGCGGTCGGGGGCGTACCGACCGCGGCAGTGAGTCGCCGACAGATCGAGCAAGGAGCGGGATGAGTTCGCGCGCACAGTCATTGGACCCGGTGGTGCGGGACATCCTGGTATGTCCACAAGACCTCGGCCCCCTACTGGATGCCGGCGACGAACTCTACAACCCCCGGCTCCGGGTCGCTTACCCGATCGACACGAACGGCATCCCAGTGCTGCTGGCCAGCGACGCGCGGCCGGTCGACGAGGCCGAGCACCGTCGGCTGACGGGGGAGTGACGACCGCCGGACGCCGGCGGGTGGCCGGGTCGGCCCGCCGACCGAAATGACAGGATCTCACCCGTGAGTGTTGAGGAGTCCGCCGTGGCACCGGCCACCGACCTGATCGACGACCTGACGTGGCGGGGACTGATCGCGCAGTCCACCGACGTCGACGAACTCCGGGCGGCGCTGGCCGCGGGCCCGATCACCGTGTACGCGGGATTCGACCCCACCGCGGCCAGCCTGCACGCCGGGCATCTGGTGCCGCTGCTGACTCTTCGCCGGTTCCAGCTCGCCGGCAATACGCCGATCGTGCTCGCCGGCGGTGCCACCGGTCTGATCGGCGATCCCCGGGACGTCGGCGAACGGACCATGAACTCGACCGACACCGTCGCCGGCTGGACCGATCGCATCGGCGGACAACTGCGCCGGTTCGTCACCGTCGACGACTCACCCACCAGCGCGATCCTGGTCGACAACATGGAATGGACTGGCGCGCTGAGCGCCATCGACCTACTCCGTGACATCGGCAAGCACTTCCCGGTGAACGTGATGCTGGCCCGGGAGACGGTCCGCCGCCGCCTGGAGACCGACGGCATCAGCTACACCGAGTTCAGCTACGTGCTGCTGCAATCCAACGATTACCTCGAACTGCACCGTCGCTACGGGTGCGACCTGCAGATCGGCGGTTCCGACCAGTGGGGCAATATCGTCGGCGGCGTGGACCTCATCCGCCGGATCGACGGTGACGCGGTACACGCCATGACCGTGCCGCTGGTGACCACGGCCGACGGCAAGAAGTTCGGCAAGTCGACCGGTGGCGGCAGCCTCTGGCTGGATCCGGAACTGACCAGCCCATACGCCTGGTACCAGTACTTCGTGAACACCGCGGACGCCGACGTGGTGCGCTATCTCAAGTGGTTCACGTTCTGCTCGCGCTCCGAGATCAACGAGCTGGAGCGGGCCACCCAGGAGACTCCGCACCTGCGGCTAGCGCAGAAACGCCTCGCCGAGGAGATGACGAACCTCATCCACGGGGTCGAGCACACCGCCGCCGCGCAACTCGCCAGCCAGGCGCTCTTCGGCCGCGCCGAACTGGTCGACCTGGACGAGGGCACGCTGGCAGCTGCGTTGGGGGAGACCACTGTCGCCGAGTACCCCGGCGCCGACAACTCCGCGAGGCCGACCATCGTCGAGATGCTCGTCGACACCGGTCTGTCGGACAGCAACAAGGCGGCACGGCGCGCGGTCGCCGAGGGCGGCGCGTACGCCAACAACCACAAGATCAACGATCCGGACTGGCGGCCGGCCGACCACGACCTGCTGCACGGCCACTGGGTCGTTGTCCGGCGTGGCAAGAAGAGCTTCGCCGGCGCACGAATCGGCTCTGACCAGCGCAGTTGACGAGTCGTTCGGTCATGTGTAACTTATCTGTCGCACCGCAGTGAGCAACCTGCCCCGGAGCCGACAGGAGCCGGGGTTGTGAAGTGCCCCAGGACCGCAAGGTCCACGGAGTCCTGCCGCGGAGCGACACCCGAAAATTTCTCAAGCCTGCCTCTTGCGTAGCGATCGGGTGTCAGGTAAGTTGGCAGGGTTGCTCCGACGCGGTGCAGCAAGCTCAACGTCCAGAAGTGACCAACCGGATGTGACCCTCGTCTCTGAGGGTTGATCCGAGAAGTCGGGTCTGGTAAGTTGGGGGAGTTGCGCCGGTGACGGTGTGGCTGAGAATGTAGTCTGCTGGTGTTCGCTCCTGTGTGGGGGTGGTGCTGGTGGGTGTGTGTTCTTTGAGAACTCGATAGTGT
>BAAAJU010000013.1:0-165699 GCA_039527305.1 Gordonia sinesedis
CCTGTGACTTCGTCGATCATCATCCGGAAAGGTACGCCCTCCCGGGATCCACAGGTTCTGATCATTGCTCCCTCGACGAAGATGTTGATCGCTTGTTCAGAGGCCCTTAGGTGTTCACCGCCCTCTTCACCACCGGAATGGACATACAGTAACCGGAACCGCTGGGCTACCCACCGCGGTCCGATATCGGCGTGCACCACGTATGGGACAACGTGGACGTCGGTGGTCACAAGCGATACCACCACTCGTTCTGCGACCGCCGACCATTGCTCCTGACTGGCATCAGGAACTTGACGGGCCGCCTGTCTGGAGGCGTAGTCGATCGCCTCGTCCCACGTCTGGCCGGCCGAGATTCCCATAGCCAGGGCCACCTGGTCGATCACGCCCAACGCGATATTGAACAGGTCGTAGCTGCCCCAAAAATCGCCGTCATACTGCGCCTTATTCCGCTCGATATCCGTCAGCACCTGGATGGGCGCCAACGCACGGCGTCGACGCGCGATCGACTCGTCATCGGTAGCAATCGTGACTGTCCACCCGTCCAAGGGCGCGGACGGGAGCGGCCAGTCATTGCCATCTTGTTGCATGCACATCCACTAGGACCCGACGGGACAACGTTGCCTCATAGTAAGGGCGCGGACCGACGAAAGGGTGCTGAGCGGGCAAAACCGTTTGCGGGAGAGTGCCGACGCGCTTACACAAACTGGCGATATCTCTCCTCCACCCGACAACCCATCAGCCCCGCGCCATATCCACAAACCGGCTCAAATGCAGTTGGTGCGCAACGGTAATCGTGGCGGTGGGTCCGTTGCGGTGCTTGCCGAGGATGATGTCGGCTTCGCCGGCGCGGGGGTCGTCGCGCTCGAAGGCGTCGGGACGGTGCAGCAGGATCACCATGTCGGCATCCTGCTCCAAACTGCCCGACTCGCGAAGATCGGACACTTGCGGTTTCTTGTCGGTGCGTTGCTCCGGGCCACGGTTCAGCTGGCTGATCGCGACGACCGGGACCTCGAGTTCCTTGGCGAGGAGCTTGAGCTGGCGGGAGAACTCCGACACTTCCTGCTGCCGGGATTCGACCTTCTTACCCGACGTCATCAGCTGCATGTAGTCCACGACAACGAGTTTCAGGTCGTGGCGCTGTTTGAGGCGCCGGGCCTTGGCGCGGATCTCCATCATCGTGAGGTTCGGTGAGTCGTCGATGAACAGCGGCGCCTCGGAGATCTCACCCATCCGGCGGGCCAGGCGCGTCCAGTCGTCATCGCTCATCGACCCCGACCGCATGTCGGCGAGCTTGATCTTCGCCTCCGCCGACAGCAACCGCATCACGATCTCGGTCTTGCTCATCTCCAGCGAGAACATGGCGCCGGTCATCTGGTTGCCGATCGAGCACGACCGCAGAAAGTCCATCGCCAGCGTCGAATTGTGCGTCGGCACCATCGCCTCGCCGGCCAGGTACAACTGGTCGTCGTTGTCGACCTGCACGCAGCGCACCGGCACCGAATCGACCGGCCGCACCGCGACCACCCGTCGCACCCCGGCGCGACGTCGAAGTTCCTTGTGCCGCACCGCTTTGTGGTACACGGTGAATACATCGTCGTCGGCGTCCACGCGCAGCCAGCCCGTGGCCGACCGCTTGTAGTTGTAGCCGAGCCCGGCGACCAGGTCGGCGACCAACGCGGTCATATGACGGGTCGCGGCGGGTACCGTGATCCACCCGTCGTCGTCGACGGTGGCGCGTGCGTCGAGCAGCCCGGCCAGCAGGGCGCGGCGTTGGGCGATCGAACCGCGCAGATACTCGAACGGGATGCGACCTCCGAGGTCGGCCATCAACGTCATCACGTCGACCGGTCCCTCGGCGTCGATGCGCATCGCGATCTCCGGATCGTTGAACGCCATCCCCGCCAGCGCCGCGACCGTGTACGGCCCGTACGCAAATCGCTTGCGCGGCAACTCCAACGGGCGCGTGTTACGCACCACGGCACACCCGACATGGGCGCGCAGCCCGCCGGTGGTGACCACCTGCCGCTCGTTGTCGATATCGGCCACCCACTGGTGCTGCTCGTCGGCGACCAGCACCGCACCATCGTTGAATTCGACCTCGTAGCAGGGCCGTTCGGTCATGACCTCGGTCGCGGCGACCACCCGGGTCGGTCGTCCGTCGGCGTCGAGCAGCTCGTCACCGACCGCGACGCGGCCCATCGTCGTCCAGCCGGTCGGCGTGGGCAGCGGCGTGTCCAGGGCAAGCGCCTTACCGACACCGGGCCGCGCGGCGACGATGATCATCTGGCCGGGATGCAGCCCGTTGGTGATCTTGTCCAGGTCGACGAAGCCGGTGGGCACGCCCAGCGAGATGCCGCCGCGCGAGGCGATCGAGTCGATCTCGTCCATCGTCGGCTGCAGCAGCTCTTCGAGCGGCACATAGTCCTCGGCGGTGCGTCGCTCGGTGACCTCGTAGACCTCGGCCTGGGCGCGGTCGACGACCTCGGCGACATCCTGCCCGTCGGCCCCGGAATAACCGAACTGCACGATGCGAGTGCCGGCCTCCACGAGACGGCGCAGGATCGCCTTCTCCGCCACGATCTCGGCGTAGTAGCCGGCATTGGCGGCGGTCGGCACCGTCGAGATCAGGGTGTGCAGATAGGGCGCGCCGCCCACCCGGCGCAACTCGCCGGCGCGCTCCAGTTCCGCCGACACGGTTACCGCGTCCGCGGGCTCTCCACGCCCGTACAGCTCCAGCACGGCGTCGTAGACGGCCTGGTGCGCTGGTCGGTAGAAGTCGGCTGACCGGATCTTCTCCACGACGTCGGCGATGGCGTCCTTGGACAGCATCATGCCGCCCAGCACCGACTGTTCGGCGGCGAGATCCTGCGGCGGCTGCCGACCGAAATCCTCGGCCGGGACAGCGGTATCCGACATGCCCGCGGTGTCTGCCGTCATCCGACTGGCATCCCGGAGCGGGCCGTGCCCTCGATCATCGACAACTGCCACTTAACGTCAAACCTCTCGCAACACCCGATCCACCGACGACCGCGGCTGCCCTGCACATCGGCCTTCCCCGTGCCGATGTCGCCGCGTCCCGTCTGCTGCTTGCTCACCTCAGTGCGTGTTCACCGTCAGGCTTCTTCACCTCAGTTCGTACCGGGCGGTACCGACAGTCCGCGCCGCCTGTCGCGCGCGGGATCCACGGTCGGTCGCCAAGGCACTGAACGAGGACCCTAGGGGCTGTCTCGACGGGGCTCAAACGGTCTTGTGGACGACGTTGTTAACCACCTGTGGACCGAATCCACACTGCCCAGGATCCGGGTGTGCATCGTTTGTGGAAGGTCGGGGCAGATCTGCTGTTGATAACCCGATTGGTGCAGGTCAATGCCGGTGCGCGCTGTCCACAGGAGATCAATTTCGCCGCGCACGGCGTGTCGAACAAATGCCGCCTCCGGGCGTGTTGCCGACGCCTGCAACCACGCGGGCCTAACCATAGGGTGAACTCTGGGCAAGGTTGAGGAGACGCGCCGGACATCGCCTCGCCCGCAACCGAACTGTTCGCTGTGGTAACGATCGTGCTGTTCGCCACCGCCCCGGCGTGAAGGTGTGATGTGATGGACGCCGTGTCGACAACCCAAGCGCTCGGTCGGGTCGGCCGGGTGTACAGCAGCCGGCGGCATGGTGCGCGCGCGGGGCGACGGCCGGCGTTGCGACGAGCCGCGGCGACCGTGGCGGCGGTCGGCCTCCTGGCGGGCGGACTGTCGGTGACGCTCACGACGCCTGCCGCGTCGGCGGCACCGGGCTCGGCGCGCGCCGCCGGTCCGGCACTGCCCGTCGAGTTCGACCTCGCGCGATACCGCCCCGCCGATCCGACGACGTTCCGCTCCTTGGCCTACGGCGACAATGGCCGCTCGTTCTTCACCACCGGACGCTGGATGTGTCAGATCGGGCCGCAGTACCGCTATGTCGGCTGTCAGGGACGCCCGACGACCGCGCCGCCGACGGCACTGGGCGCGGCGATCTCGGCCGACCAGAGCGGGCCCTGGTGGGTCGCGACCGGGTTCCTCTACGAGCCGACGTACCGGTTCGGGTCCAAGACTGGGTTCCGGCCCCCGCGGCTCGGCGTCGGGCAGCGCGTCACCATCGCCGGCGTTACCTGCACGGTGCCGCGTCCGGATGCGGTTGCTTGCCGCACTGGCGGTCGTGCGCTGGTCTTCACGCCGGGCTGGCACAAGTTCTTCTTCCCGTCCGGCGACCGCGGGCACAACGCCAACCCGGCGCCGCGCTATCTGCCGCCGCGGCTGCAGTACTGGAATCAGTTGCCGGCGAATCCGGCGCCACCGGCATAGTCGGGGACGGGTCGTCGGCGGAACCGACAGTTCGGCAGTCGGGTCGCATGTCGGTGGGCGGTCGGCAGGTCCGGGGCTCGGTACCGGATTCGTTCGGCCGCGGTGTGTCGCGACGATGCACAGTGAACACATTGCGGTGCACAGTGAACGTGTTCGGCCGCACAGTAGACGGATGTCGGCGCCCGCGAGCGCGTCGGGCGCACAGTGAACCCGTGAACGCAGATCCGCCGGGCACCCCGATGTGGGAGTGCCCGGCGGACCGTGGATTCCAGCGTCGGCGAATCAGCCGGCGACGACCGCCAAGTCGACGGTGGCGGCGACGTCGGGGTGCAGGTTCACCACGACCGGGTAGGTGCCGGTCGCCTTGATGTGACCCTTGGGCAGTTCGACGTTGCGCTTGTCGACGACGGGCCCGCCGGCGGACCGGATCGCACCGGCGACGTCGGCGGCGGTCACCGAACCGAACAGCTTGCCCGAGTCGTGTGTCTTCACACCGAGCGAGACGTCGGTCAGGGCCTCGATGGCCTGCTTGAGTTCGTTGGCGTGCTCGAGGCCGCGCACCTCGCGGGCCTCCTGCGAACGGCGGATGCCCTCGACCTGCTTCTCGGCGCCACGGGTGGCCTTGATGGCCAGGCCGCGGGGCAGCAGGTAGTTGCGGCCGTAGCCGTCCTTCACCTCGACGGTATCGCCGGGCTCACCGAGATTCTCGACGGCGGCGGTCAGGATGAGTTTCATGTCGCTGCAGCTCCTTTCGCGTCAGCGGCTGGTCGACGTGAACGGCAGCAGCGCCACCTCACGCGAGTTCTTGACGGCCACCGCGACGTCGCGCTGGTGCTGCACGCAGTTGCCGGTCACCCGGCGCGAGCGAATCTTGCCGCGGTCGGACAGGAACCGGCGCAGCAACGCGGTGTCCTTGTAGTCGATGACGGCGTTCTTGTCCTTGCAGAACGTGCACGCCTTGGTCTTGGTGACCTTTTCTACGCGGGGCTTGCGGCCCTTTTGTTTTGCCATGTCTTTCGTGCTCCAGTTACATCCGTGCGGACCGGCCTCGTCGGCCGCGTCCGCGAAATCTGTTTGTCAGAAGGGCGGTTCGTCGTCCGAGCCGCCGAACGAGCCTCCGCTACCACCGCTGCTCTGCGGTGCAGAGCCCCACGGGTCGTCGGCGACCTGCTGCGACGAGCCGCCGCTGCGGCCGCCACCGCCGCCCGAGCCGAATCCGCCGCCACCGCCGCCACGCGAGGCCTTGTTGACCTTGGCGGTCGCGTACCGCAACGACGGACCGATCTCGTCGACATCGAGCTCGACGACGGTGCGCTTCTCACCCTCGCGGGTCTCGAACGACCGCTGCTTGAGCCTGCCCTGCACGATCACCCGGGACCCCTTGGTGAGGCTCTCGGTCACGTTCTCCGCGGCATCACGCCAGATGTTGCAGCGGAGGAACAGCGCTTCGCCGTCCTTCCACTCGTTGGTCTGCCGGTCGAAGGTGCGGGGAGTGGACGCCACCGTGAAGTTGGCGACCGCCGCTCCCGACGGGGTGAACCGCAATTCGGGGTCGGCGGTGAGGTTGCCTACCACGGTGATGACGGTGTCGTTTGCCATGTCGCTCCTAGGTCTGCGCTGGGCCCGTCGGGGATGCGGCGGGCCGGAGGTTGGTGCTCGACGATCGGCGCGCATCTCGCACGCCTCGCGCACCCGCTGATCGGAGTGCGCCTCGCTGGGTCCCTACCCTATTGCGCGGCACCGACTCGGTGACCGGTTCGGCACGGTTGAGGATGACTCGCCCGGCGCCGTGGTCGTCGGCACCACGTGGGGTTACTTGCGCAGGACCTTGGTGCGCAGCACCGACTCGTTCAGCTTCAGCTGACGGTCGAGCTCGCTCACCGTCTTCGGCTCGGCATCGAGGTCGATGACCGCGTAGATGCCCTCGCCGTGCTTGTCGATCTCGTAGGCGAGACGGCGCTTGCCCCAGATGTCGACGTTGTCCACCTTGCCGCCGTCGTTGCGAACAACGTTGAGGAAGGTATCGAGAGAGGGGGCGACGGTGCGCTCGTCCAGATTCGGATCGAGGATGACCATCAGTTCGTAGTGACGCATAAGACCACATCACCTCCTATGGGCTAGGTCGGCCACGGACTGTCCGTGGCAGGAGGGTCGCCTGCGTCGGCAACCGCTCCAAGATACACGACGAACCGTTGACCTGCGAAATCGTCGGGTGGGGCTGGTCGTGCGAGGGCAGGGTGCGGTGCGGGCGGGGTGCGGGTCGGGCGGGGTGCGCGGCCCGGGGCGCTGGCGCATGCCGCGTCTGATTTTGGAGGTGCATAGCCCGATGCGCAGTGTCGGGGAGCGCGGCGCTGGGTCCGCCGTCGCTGGGTCCGCGGTTCTTCCGCTAGATTCGCGACCTTCCGCTAGTTGCACCACGCGCACGATGACGAAACCCGCGGAAGATGCGCTCCTCCGCTAGTTTTCGCAGCAAGAACCAGGCGAAGCGGGAGCGACGCTGGGGCCGCGCTTCTTCCGCCACTTTCGTAGCTGCAGGCCACAGCGGTGACAACGGTGCCAGGGAGCGTGACGCTCCGTCCGCCGTTCTTCCGCTAGATTCGGCACCTTCCGCTAGTTGCACCACGCGCACGATGACGAAACCCGCGGATGATGCGCTCCTCCGCTACTTTCCGCAGCAGGCCAGGCCAGGTCGGGTCGTCGTCGGTCCGCCACCGGGCAACCCAGACGGGCCGCCGCGCCCGGCGACACAGCGCGGCACCCGGCGACTCCGCGCCGCACCCGACGACTCAGCGCGGCGAACGCCGGCCGAGCAGCACCTCGGCGAGATCCTCCAGGCCCTGCCGGGCGAAGCCCCGCCACAGCCGGGCGAAGACCGGCATCGTGACCGACGCCGCCCGCGACGTCGGGAACACCCGCCAGGTCCAGGTGATCTCGGTGCCGGTGCCGACCGGCGCGAAGTCCCACCGGCCGTCGATGTGGTCGACGAGCGGTGCGAGCGGTCCGGTGATGTCGGTGAGCCGGTAGGCGAAGCTGCGGGGCGCGTCCACGGCGACGAGTTCCTCGCGCATCGAGCCGCCGCCGACCTGCCGCACGACACGCGTCTGGCCGACGGTGCCCCACACGTCGTACGGTCCGTCTGCGGAGCTGACCGGCGCGATCGGCCCGTACCAGCGCCGGAAGATCGCCGGTAGCGACACCGTCAGGGTCTCGGCGAATGCCTGCTCGACCGCGACGGGGATGGTGCGCGCGACGCTCATCTCGTATCCGGAGCTCATGACTGCCGATGGTAATGCTCGCCGGTTGACGTGGGTGTGCGGTTGCCGTGACCGGGGTCCCGGTTACCGACCGAGCGCAACCGGATTCGGTTCCGGGACGGGCCACCACTTAGCCTGTAGGCCATGTCGACCCCGCGTCTCGCCGATGCCGCACGCCCCGCACGGGCCGCGCTCGCCGGGCGCGGCACCCCGACCCTGGTGCTGCTGGTGTCGTTGGTGCTGACGGTGTTGGCGATGGTGTGGAGCTACCAGGTCAAGATCAAGTGCGGCGGCGCACCGTTCTTCCCGGACGGCCGCAGCAAACACTTCCCGGTCGGCGACCCGAACGCGATCATCCCCTGCTACTCCGACCTGATGTACCTGTGGGTCGGCCGCGACATCAACAACCACGTCTTCCCGTTCATCAACGGCGGCATCGGCCCCGACGGCAAGCTGTTCGGCGGGTCGGTGGAGTATCCGGTGCTGTCCGGGGTGCTGATGTGGCTGGGCGCGATCGGCGTCCACAGCGACACCACCTTCTTCCAGCAGTCGGTGATCCTGTTGGTGCCCTTCGGTCTGGCGACGACGGTGATGCTCGCGCTGATGACCCGCTGGTGGGTGCTGCTCTGGGCGGCCACCCCGCCGCTGGTGCTCTACTCCTTCCACAACTGGGAGCTGCCGGTGGTGGCGACCGCGGTCGGTGCGGTCGCGGTGATGGCGTGGGGGGCGTCGGTCAGCCCGCGGACCGGCCAGCGTCGAATGTCGTTGCGGACCAGTGCCATCCTCGCCGCGATACTCCTCGGCATCGGCTTCTGCCTGAAGCTGTACCCGGGGTTCTTCGTGCTGCCGCTGGCCGCGTACGTCCTCACCGGTGGCGCTGCCGCCGGTGCCCGCCGCGCACTCGACTGGGTGGGCGCGATGTGGGTCGGCGTCGCGGCGGCGCTGACCGTGATCGCCATCCAGGCGCCGTTCATCATCCTGGGCTTCGAGGGCTGGAAGGCCGCCCTGCAGTTCCAGGGCAAACGCAAGGCCGACGTCGACACCAACTCGATTTGGTATTGGGGGCTCCGGCATTTCACCGGCGGCCAGAACGACACCTACAACTCGTTGGTCGGAATCGCCTCGCCGGCACTGATTCTGATCACGTTCGTGGTGTCGGTGTATCTCGGCTGGCGTCGCTATCAGCAGACCGGCGTCTACCCGTGGATCGGGGTCAGCGCGTCGATGCTGGCCGGGTTCATGCTGTTTCACAAGGTGCACTCGCCGCAGTACACGCTGTGGATCCTGCCGTTCTTCGTGCTGCTGCGGACCCGGTGGCCGGTCATCGTCGCGTACTTGATCGCCGACGTCATCCTCGACCTCACCATCTTCCGGCTGTTCGCCATCTATACCTCGAAGTCGCCGATGCAGTGGTGGGTGATCACCGGAGTCAACGTCGGGGTGTGGGTGCACGCGGCGCTGCTGCTGTTCCTGATCGTGGCGTTCGTCCGTGCGCCGCTGCGCGAACCGCTGGCGTCGATCGTGGCCGGCCGTGCCGGCCGCGGCGACCCCGGAGCCGACTCCGGCCGGAGCACCGGGGCCGATCCGGATCCGGGTGCGGCCGACGACTCGACCGCTCCGGCGCGGGCGTGACCCGGTGAGTTCCTGGCTGGGTACCGAACCGATGGCCGCGGGCCGGATCGTGTTGCGGCCGTTGACGGTCGACGACGTGCCCGAGCTTGCCCGGGTGGTCGGCGACCCGGCGCGGTTCCGGTGGTCGCCGGGTGTGCCGACCGACGAAGCGTCGGCGCGGGCCTGGCTCGACGCGGCGCTGGCCGATCAGCAACGGCGCGTCGCCTACGCGGTGATCGACTCGACGACGAACCGGTTGGTCGGCTCCACCAGCTTCTACGACATCGACGCGCCGAACCGGACCGCGGCCATCGGCTACACCTTCTACGCCGAGGACGTCCAGGGCACGACGGTCAATCCGACCGCGAAGTTCCTACTGATGCGGCACGCCTTCGAGGATGCGGGCGCGGTACGGCTCGTGTGGCACACCCACGAGAACAATGCGCAGTCGCGGGCGGCGATCGCCAAGCTCGGCGCCACCTTCGAAGGTCTGTTGCGCAAACACCGCCGATTCGGCGACGGCTGGCGCACCACCGCCCAGTATGCGATGACCGACGACGACTGGCCGTCGGCGAAAAACGTTCTACTGCAACGCATCGTCGAAGGTTGACGCGCGGGACCCCGCTGCGGGGACCCGGTCGGTGGCACGCTCGGTGCGGCGCGGACCCCACGGTGGCCGGTCGGGCGCACCGTCGAGGACGCCGCCGGTGGGGTCGTCGATCGATCCGGGCGGCAGAGCGTCGGGCACCGACCGCGCGGTACTCCCGACGCCGCGGTGGCGTACGCCGACACCGGCCGCATCCCACCCAGTTGCCGGGCGCCGCATCAGATCTCGCCGCACCAGGTCGTCCTCGGGATGCCAGATCTGCCAGACGATCACCACACAGAGCCCGACCACCATCAGCGCGCGCAGCACCACCGCGGCGGTGAACCACTGTTCGGGCAGCCACCGCCGGCCGTCGTCGAGGAACAGCGACATTCGCGGAATCCACAGCAGCGCATCGACGGTCATCCAGGCCAGCAGCAGCCGCGAATGCGGCAACGCCAGCACGGCCAGCGGCACCAGCCACAGCGAGTACTGCGGGCTCCACACCTTGTTTACCAACAGGAAGCCGGCCACCACCAGGAAGGCGAGTTGGGCGAGCCGGGGTCTCGTCGGCGCCCGCAAGGCGACGTAGGCGACCCCAGCCGTGACCGCGACCATCAACCCGAGCGAGGCGAGGTTGAGCACATCGGGATTCCACGGGCGCCCCACGCCGGTGGCGGCCAGTCGGAGCAGGCTGTCCGAGTCGGCTCCGCGATCCGCGTTCAGCCGGAAGAACTCCGACCAGCCACGCGGAAAAGCAAGCAGCACCGGCAGATTCACCGCCAGCCAGGCCACGACCGCCCCGCCGGCCGCCGCGCCGAAGGCCCGCATCTTGCCGGCCCGCAGGCACAGCAGGAACAGCGCCACCAGCAGTAGCACCGGATAAAGTTTTGCGGCTGCACCCAATCCGATGAACACCCCGGCCAACCACGGCCGTCGACGCGCCCAGCACAGCATCGCCAGGGCGACCATCGCGACCGCGATGGCGTCGAAGTTGGTGAACGCGTGCACGATAACCAGCGGCGAGAGCGCCGCGACCCACACCGCCCACCGGCGCACGCCCGCGGTGAGCGCCGTCGCCCAGATCGTCACCAGCCAGCTCAGTGCGAGGCCGAGCGCGACCACGTTGAAGAACAGGACGACGTCGAGGGCGCCGGGCACGCCCCACTTGTCCTGAGCCGCTGCCCACTGCCGGGACAGCCACGACGCGCCGTACATGTACATGCCGGTGAGCACCGGGTATTCCATGTACCGCTCGATCTGCTTGCCGGTCCCGTCGTCCTGCACCCACGACGACTGATACGGCAGCAGCCCCTCGTCCAACTTCTCGGCCGAGTACAGCGCGATCACGTCCGAGTAGCACAGGTTGGTGAATTGACGCTGGTCGTCCCAGTCGAGGCGCATCGGCGCCGAGGTGCCCGCGGTCCCGTCGGACGGCGCCTGCTGCAGGCAGGCCGCCTTGCCGAACCAGCCGAGCGCCAGCGCGCACAACGTGAGTAGGAAGAGCACCCGCAGCGGCGTCCAGTATTTGCTACGCCCCACCGCCGCATGCTCGCCGAGCGGTCCACCGACGATTCGGCTGGCCTCCCCGGCCATCACATCGGTCCGGCTGGCGATCACCCGGCGGGTATCGGTGCGGGGATCGGACGCCAGCGGCAGCGGACTGAGGCCCGGTGTGCGGTCCGGTGCGGCAACCGAATTCGCGGCTTCCGACGGCCCCGTCGGCGACGCCTGTGGACCGGTTGGTTCCGCTGCATTCACCGGATCCGGCGACCCGGAGCTCTCGGGAGTCCCAGGACCCGTCATGCCGGCTGCGGGGTCGGCGTCACTCGACCGGTGCCGGGGGGACCTCGCCGTTGCCGCCGCCACCACCGGCGCCACCGTTGCCGCCGCCGCCATTGCCGCCGCCGGTGCCACCGCCCCCGTTGCCGCCGCCGGTGCCGCCGTTACCGCCGCCGTTGTTCGGTCCGCCCGGGATCGGGATGGTCACGCCCGGTGCGAGGGTGAGGTTGCCACCACCGCCGCCGCCCCCGCGTCCGGGGTTGGTCGGCGTCGCCGGTCCCTGACCGCCGCCGTCGCCGCGTGAGCGAGTCCGTGGGCTGTCGTAGTCGTAGGTCGGTGGCGGCGGCTCGTAGGGCACACCGGCCTGACCGCCGACCGAATCCGGCTCCGGGAACTCCTGGATCGGCTTGCCCTCCAGCGCATTGTTCATCGCCCGCCGCCAGATCTGCGCCGGCAGGCCGCTGCCGTACACCGACGCGCCACCGTAGTTCGTGAGCGCGGTACCCCGGTCGGTGCCGACCCACACCGCGGTGGAGAGCTGCGGCGTGTACCCGACCATCCAGGCGTCCTTGTTCTGGCCGGTGTCACCGAGCTGTGCGGTGCCGGTCTTCGCGGCCGACGGCCGCGTGCCCAGATTCGGGTCGGAGAGGCCGTTGCCGTTGGAGTAGGACGCGATCGGTTCCAGTGCGGCGGTCACGTTGTCGGCGACCTTCGCCGGGAAGACTCGCTTGCCCTTGTTGGGCTGCCGCTCGAAAAGCACTTCGCCGGTGGAGGTTTCGACCTTCTGTACGAAGTACGGTTCCCGGTAGACACCGGACGCGGCGAGGGTCGCGTAGGCCGATGCCATGTCGATGACCCGGGACGGGTACTGCCCGAGCACCACACCGCCCTCGACGCCGCCGTTGGCTTCCTGCAGCGTCTTCTGGATGTTGCCGAAGGACTCGGCGACACCCGCGGCGTGCGCGGCGTCAGCGACGGCCTGCGCCTGCCCGTCGAGGTCCATCATCAGCCGGTAGTAGACGGTGTTCAGCGACATCTTCATCGCGGTCGCCAGGTTGCAGGAGCCGCAGCTCTCCCCCTCGGAGTTCTCCACGACCAGGCCGTTAGACGCCTCGTACGGCGCCGAGCTGTACACCTGGGACAGCGGGATGTTCTGCTGCAGCGCCGCGACCAGCGCGAACACCTTGAACGACGAACCTGTCTGCAGGCCGGCCTGGGCATAGTCCCAGCCCTGGCCGTCGTCGCCGCCGTAGTAGCCCTTGACCCCGCCGGTCCGCGGGTCGATCGACACCACGGCGTCCCGGATCTTGGCCGGCTCACCGTTGAGGACACCCTCGTCGCACGGATAGATCTTGTTCTGCCGGCACGCGGCCTGCACCGCGGCGTTCTGCACCTGCGGATCGATCGTGGTGGTGATCTTGAGGCCCTCGGTGCGGACATCCTGCTCGGAGATATCCAGCGTGTTGAGCTCCGCCAGCACCTGCCGCTTGATCAGGCCGTTCGGGCCGGGGGTGTCGTCGGAGGCCGACGGTTGCGGCGCGACGCGCGGATACTTCGCCGCCGCCCGATCGGCGGGCGTCATCGCGTCGATCTCGACCATGCCGTCGAGCACGTAGTTCCAGCGGGCCAGCGACGCTTCCTCGTTGATCGCCGGGTCGTAGTAGGAGGGCGAGCGGATCGCCGCCGCCAGCACCGCCGACTCGGCCGGGGTCAGTTTGCTGACGTCCTTACGGAAGTAGGCCTGCGAGGCCGCGGACACGCCGTAGGCGCCGCGGCCGAAGTAGATGGTGTTGAGGTACGCGGCCATGATGTCGTCCTTGGACCACTGCCCGGACATCTTGGTGGCGATCGCGAGTTCCTTGAACTTGCGCTTGTAGCTGCGCTCGTCGCCGACGAGTGCGTTCTTCACGTACTGCTGGGTGATCGTGGAGCCGCCGCCGGCGCTGTCGTTGTTGGTCAGCCGGCCGAGCACCGCGCGGGCGATACCGGTCGGCGAGAAGCCGTCGTTGCTGCGGAACTGCCGATCCTCTGCGGCGATGACCGCGTCCTGCATGGACTTGGGGATGTCGGTGATCTTGACGTCGGTGCGATTCCCCTCCGGCGGGACGACCCGCGCGAGCACCTTGCCGCTGGTGTCGAGGATGGTGGCGACCTGGTTCTGTTTGATGTCCCCCGGCTGCGGGACGGTGACCATCGCGTAGGTGACGACGAAGGCGATCACGCCGAGCAGCGCGATCGTGGGGATGATCAGGCCGACGACACCCAGGATGCGGGCGAGCAACCGGTGCCGGGAGCGCGTCTGCTGTTCCGGGCTGTCCGTGGATGCCGAACGGGGGCGTCCGCCGCGGGGTGTCGGCGTGGTGCCGCGCGTGTTGCTCATCGTCGGCACCCCTGTTCATCTCGGTCGCGGCCGGTGGCCGGTCGGCTCTCACTGCTGCTCATCGCTGGTTCTCCGTTATCACGTGACACACCACTGTGACGCATCGACGCCACTGTGGGCAAAAAGCTGTCGTGCACCGCACAACGCGGCGCGGCGTCGTCCGGCGCCCAACCTGCCGGGCGCCCCCGCGTACCCGCGCGGCGTACGACCGCAGGTAACCGGTGACCGGTGGCCGACGCCAACCGGCGCACAGGTGCGCGACTCGGCCGATGGCGCGGCCGCATCCGGTTGAGCTGTTCAGCTACTCGGCGACCCGTCGGGTGCGCGTCGAACGCCGTGCGCCCCGCTGCCGGGGCGGCAGTCCGGCAACGTAGGACTGGACCAGATGGTTCCAGCTGCAGGTGCGGCACACCTCGACGACGTGCACCGAGAACTCCTCGGCGGTGGCGTCGAGCTCGGCGATCTCGTCGGCGGTCCGCGCCGATCCGGACACCTGGCCCAGCCGGTCGCCGAACACCCAGGACACCAGGGTGACCTGCTCCTTGCGGCAGATCGGGCACAGCGTCGCACTCGGCCGGCCGTGGAACTTGGCCGCCCGCAACAGATACGGGTTCGCGTCGCACACGTCGGCTACCGCCGTTCGTCCGGAGTGGACCTCGGCGAGTCGCGCTTTACGTCGCAGCGCGTAGTCGACGATCTGACGTTGCACGCCTTTCAGCGTACGTGGTCGGCGACGCCTAGTTGGCGTGACGGGGCGTTGCCTCGCTCCGTTTTCCCGGTGTCGCCGTCCGCTTTCCCCACCCGCGCCGGCCCGACCGGCGCACCAATCGACCGGTGCGCGACGCGTGTACCCGACGTAGACACTGGTTATATCGGTGCGATACATTGACTGACGCATCGGTGAACACGGTGGGCAGAACACATCGGCGAGACGAGTGTCGTGAGGGGGTGTCGAATGCTGGAGCTCGCGGTCCTCGGACTTCTGCTGGAGTCCCCCATGCACGGATACGAGCTGCGCAAGCGGCTGACCGGCCTGCTCGGCGCCTTTCGCGCCTTCTCCTACGGCTCGCTATACCCGACGCTGCGCCGCATGCAGGCCGACGGCCTGATCGACGAGGCCGCCGCCCCGCACGGGGTGAAGGTGCGCCGGGGACGTCGCGTCTACCAACTCACCGACGCCGGCCGCGAACGCTTCAACGAGCTGGTCGCCGACACCGGCCCGCAGAACTACACCGACGACGGATTCGGTGTGCACCTCGCCTTCTTCAGCCGTACCCCCGCGGTGGCCCGCATGCGAATCCTGGAGGGTCGCCGCAGGCAGGTCGAGGAGCGCCGCGAGGGGCTGCGCGAGATGGTCGGCCGCACCAACAAGTCGGCCGACCGGTACTCGCGCCAACTGCACGAACTGAGCCTGGAGTCCAGCGAACGCGAGGTCCGCTGGCTCAACGAGCTGATCGCGGCCGAGGCCTCCGGCCGCTCGCCCGCCGACGAGGTCGACGTCGACCTCGACCCGTCCGATGTCGACCCCGCCGAGGTTGACCCGACCGCGGACACCGAACTTCCGGCAACGAGCTCGCCATCGAGCCCGACCGGGACCCAGAAGAAGTCCGACCCGGACGCCTCCGCGGTCGGCCGAACGCCGGTGGCGCAGAGATCACCTGCGATGCCCAGAGAAGAAGGAGAACCCGACCATGGGTGAGCCCAACAAGGTGCGCGTGGCCATTGTGGGCGTAGGAAACTGCGCCTCATCCTTGGTCCAAGGCGTGCAGTACTACGCAGACGCCGATGAGAGTGGATCGGTGCCGGGTCTGATGCATGTGCGCTTCGGGCCGTACCACGTCCGCGACGTCGAGTTCGTCGCCGCATTCGACGTCGACGCGAAGAAGGTCGGCTTCGACCTGTCGGACGCGATCTTCGCGAGCGAGAACAACACCATCAAGATCTCCGACGTGCCGCCGACCGGCGTCACCGTGCAGCGCGGCCACACCCTCGACGGGCTCGGCAAGTACTACAAGGAGACGATCACCGAGGCCGACGGCGACGGTGTCGACGTGGTGCAGGCGCTCAAGGACAACGACGTCGACGTGCTGGTCAGCTACCTGCCGGTGGGCTCGGACCAGGCCGACAAGTTCTACGCGCAGTGCGCGATCGACGCGGGTGTCGCATTCGTCAACGCGCTCCCGGTGTTCATCGCCTCCGACCCGGAATGGGCGCAGAAGTTCACCGACGCCGGTGTGCCGATCGTCGGTGACGACATCAAGAGCCAGGTCGGTGCCACCATCACCCACCGCGTGATGGCGAAGCTGTTCGAGGATCGCGGCGTGGTGCTCGACCGCACCTACCAGCTCAACGTCGGCGGCAACATGGACTTCAAGAACATGCTGGAGCGCGAGCGGCTGGAGTCGAAGAAGATCTCCAAGACGCAGGCCGTCACCAGCAACCTGGAGGGTCCGCTGGCCGGCAAGATCGAGGACAAGAACGTCCACATCGGACCGTCGGATCACGTCGCCTGGCTCGACGACCGCAAGTGGGCGTACGTCCGGCTGGAGGGTCGTGCCTTCGGTGACGTGCCGCTGAACCTGGAGTACAAGCTCGAGGTGTGGGACTCGCCCAACTCGGCCGGCATCATCATCGACGCGGTGCGTGCGGCGAAGATCGCCAAGGACCGGGGCATCGGCGGCCCGATCATCCCCGCGTCGGCCTACCTGATGAAGTCGCCGCCCAAGCAGCTCGCCGACGATGTCGCGCGCCAGCAGCTCGAGGCGTTCATCGTCGACGCGAACTGACGCCTGCTGACGTCTGAGGCTGTCCCCAGCTAGACCCCCGAGCGGCTCCCGCTCACTGATTGCGTTCCCGCTCATCCGATCACAGCGGCGGTGCCACCACGGCACCCGGTCCGCGAGGTAGATCCGGTGAGCGGGAAGCGATCCGGTGCGCGGGAGCCGCTGTGTCGGTGGGTTGCGTCGAGTGGGTTACGTCGGGATAACCGTGTCGCCGCTCCGGGGCGGTGCGGTCGGCGCCGTGGCTACAGTGACGGGGTGCTGCTTCCCACGCTCACGCCTGCGGCGCCCGACGAGCCGGCGATCGTCACCGTCGGCGACGACGTCCTGTCCCGCGAGGACCTAGTCGGTGCGGCTACCGCGGTAGCCGAACGTGTCCGCGGCGCGCATACCCTCGCGGTGCTGGCCCGGCCGAGTATCGACACCGTGCTGGCGGTGGTAGGCGGGCTGATCGCGGGGGTGACGATCGTTCCGGTACCACCCGATTCGGGTCCCCGGGAGCTGGCGCACATCCTCACCGACTCCGGTGCCCAGGCGTGGCTGGGTACCGGCCCCGACGTACCGCCCGCCGACATCCCACCGCTGCCCGTGGTGCCGGTCCGCCGCTACGCCCGGTCCTGGCACGCCCATCCGGAACCGCCCGCCGACGCGACCGCGATGATCCTGTACACGTCGGGTACCACCGGCCTACCCAAGGGCGTACCGATCACCCGGAGCTCCATCGCAGCGGGGCTCGACGCGCTCGCCGACGCGTGGTCGTGGACGTCCCGGGACACGCTCGCTCACGGTCTGCCGCTGTTCCACGTGCACGGGCTGATCCTCGGGGTACTGGGCCCGCTGCGCACTGGTGGCCGCCTGATCCACACGCGGACCCCGACTCCCGCCGCGTACGCTGCCGTCGCGGGTACAGGCACGGGCCCGAGTACGGGCACCGGCGGCGCCACCATGTATTTCGGGGTGCCGACAGTGTGGCAGCGGATTGCCGCCGAACCCGCTGCGGCCCAACAGCTATCGTCCGCACGCTTGCTCGTCTCCGGTAGTGCGCCGCTGCCGGTGCCGGTGTTCGATCGGATTCGCGACCTCACCGGCCACGAGATCGTCGAACGATACGGGATGACCGAAACGCTCATCACCATCAGTGCCCGCGCGGACGGGCCGCGGCGCGCCGGCTGGGTGGGCCGGCCGCTGTACGGCGTCGAGACACGGTTGCAGGACGGTGACGCCGACGTCGCGCACGACGGGGAAAGTGTCGGCGATCTGCAGGTGCGCGGTCCCATGGTCGGCAGCGGGTACCTGCACCGCCCGGAGGCAACGGCGGAAAGCTGGCTCGCCGACGGCTGGTTCGACACCGGCGATGTCGCGGTGATCGACGGGGATGGGACACACCGCATCGTCGGCCGGAAGTCCACGGATCTGATCAAGTCGGGTGGCTTCCGGATCGGTGCCGGCGAGATCGAGACCGTGCTCCTCGCTCATCCCGGGGTCGACGAGGTCGCCGTCGTCGGGGTGCCGGACGACGACCTGGGCCAGCGGATCGTCGCGTACGTCGTCGGCGACGGCGAGGCGTCGGAGCTCATCGATCGCGTCGCCGAGGAACTTTCCCGGCATAAGCGCCCCCGGGAGATCCGGTTCGTCGACGCCCTGCCCCGCAACGCGATGGGCAAGGTGCAGAAGAAGCTGTTGGGGTGACCGGGGCCGTGTCGCTGGATTCGCGACATGTAGCTCGTCGCGGCGCAGCCGAGGGGCTAGACCTGGGACTTCGTCCGTTCGGAGGATCGTCCTGTCGGAAGTGCCTGAGTTCACATACAGTGTGGTCGGTTGGCCCGAAACGCCGACGGACCGGACTCCGAGCAGTGGGCACGGCCGCGCGCCCGGGAACCGGCCCCGCACGACACTCGTTGGCCGAGCACGGTTCGAAGCCCGCTACCCGTCACCTCATCGACACCAGGATCCCGCACAGCAGATGCGAGTTCGCACCGCGTTTCCCGCGTAGCCAATTCTCCCGCGTAGGCAAATCACACGATCAGATAGCTAGCCACCATCCTCGACACGAAAGGTCACCAGATATGGGCGTGAGCCTCAGCAAGGGCGGAAATGTCTCGCTGACGAAGGAGGCACCGGGCCTGACCGCGGTGTCGGTCGGACTCGGCTGGGATATTCGCACCACCACCGGCACCGACTTCGACCTCGACGCCAGCGCCATCGCGCTGGGCGCGAACAAGAAGGTGCTGTCGGATGCGCACTTCGTCTTCTTCAACAACCTGCGCTCGCCGGACGGTTCGATCGAGCACACCGGCGACAACCTCACCGGTGAGGGCGAGGGCGACGACGAGGTCATCAAGGTGGACCTCGCCGGCACGCCGCCGGACGTCGACTCCATCGTGTTCTCGGTGTCGATCTACGACGCCGACGCGCGGTCACAGTCCTTCGGCCAGGTGCGCAACGCCTTCATCCGGGTGGTGAACCAGGCCAACGGCCAGGAGATCGCCCGCTACGACCTGTCTGAGGACGCCTCCACCGAAACCGCGATGGTGTTCGGCGAGCTGTACCGCAACGGCACCGAGTGGAAGTTCCGCGCCGTCGGCCAGGGCTACGCCTCGGGCCTGGCCGGGATCGCCCGCGACTATGGCGTCAACGTCTGACGAACCGGCCCCCGGCGTCGCCAGCCCGCTGATCGCATGACGACCCGAATGCCGCACCCACCTCCGGGTGCGGCATTCGGCGTCGAGGGCATGATGCGGTAGAACTGCGGCACACTAGTCTCGGCAGCGACGCCACTGTCGGCCACCCGTTCTTTTCGAGAAGAAAGGTCACCACCTCGTGGTGCTACGCATCTTCGGCATCTCCTTCCTGGTCACGATCCTCTCGCTGATCGCCGCCTTCTTCTACGGCGGACCGGAAGCGCTCTTGCTGACCCTCATCCTCGGCATTCTCGAGGTGTCGCTGTCCTTCGACAACGCCGTCATCAACGCGACGGTGCTGCGCCGGATGAGCGAGTTCTGGCAACGCATCTTCCTCACCATCGGCATCCTGATCGCCGTCTTCGGTATGCGCCTGGTGTTCCCGCTCGCGATCGTGTGGCTCGCGTCGGGCCTGAATCCGGTGCAGGCGTTGGACCTTGCGTTGAATCCACCGGCGAATGACGCCGCCTACTTCCCCGACGGCTCACCCAGCTACGAGACGTACATCACCGACGCGCACCCGCAGATCGCTGCCTTCGGCGGCATGTTCCTGCTGATGCTGTTCCTGAACTTCATCTTCGAAGAGAAGGACATCACCTGGCTGAGCTGGATCGAGCGGCCGCTAGAGAAGATCGGCCGGCTGAACCAGCTGCCCGTGGTGGTGGCGTCGATCCTGCTGATGATCACCTCCGAGTTCATTGCGCCCGAGGACGAACGGTCGACCGTGCTGTTCGCCGGGCTGCTCGGCATGATCACCTACATCGCGGTGAACGGCCTAGGCGAATTGTTCAACACCCCAGGTGAATTGGACGATGACGCGGCCGAGTCGGCGGGAGCTGCGAACGGCGAGGACGACGGGTCGGGTGAGACGGCGCGGCGCTCCGGCTCCGGCGGTCCGAGCGATCTCGCCAAGGCCACCGGCAAGGCGGGCTTCTTCCTGTTCCTGTACCTGGAAGTGCTCGACGCCTCGTTCTCATTCGACGGCGTGATCGGCGCGTTCGCGATCACCGCCGACCCGATCATCATCGCCCTGGGCCTCGGCCTCATCGGCGCGATGTTCGTCCGGTCGCTCACCGTCTATCTGGTGCGCCGGGGCACGCTCAGCGAATACGTGTACCTCGAACACGGTGCGCACTGGGCGATCGGCGCACTGGCCCTGATCCTGTTCTACTCCATCGGTACGGAAGTACCGGAAGTGGTGACCGGCCTGGTCGGCGTGGTGCTGATCCTCGCCGCCTTCGTCTCCAGCGTCGTCCGCCGGCGTCGGGAACCCGAGGGCCACAAGGACCACTTCGAGATCGGCGCGTAGTCGGGCGCGGCTGGTGCGCCGCGTCGGACGTGGCTGTCGCGAGGTGCCGGGCCTGGGCTGTGGCGAGTGCTGGGCGTGGCTGTCGCGAGGTGCGGGGCGGCTAGGGAAGTCACCTAGCGGCCGCCGCCGGGTCGCGTAAACGCGGACCGTACAGGTAAACGCGGACTCTGCAGGGTTCGCGTTTACCTGCAGAGTCCGCGTTGCGGAGTCGGCGTGGGCGGGTGTGGGCCTGTCAGCGGGGACATGTCGGCGTGCATCTTTCAGCCTCCGTCCCGTCGCGTCTGCGTGCGCTCGGTGCGCGTGCGCCCGTCAGCGTTTGCCGGGAAACCAAGCCCCGCCGCGTCAGCGAGGTGGAGACACATGCCCCGTCGTGCCGTGCACCGAATAGCGAGGCGCCGCGCCTGCCGGTCGCGGCTAGGCCCCGCCTTCCGGGTACCCCGTCGGACCGCGTCGTCCGTCGCGCGCCGGCCGTGCCGCGCCCCGTCGGTTGGCTCGGTCCGTTCACTGTGCGCCGGTTTGCGTTCACTGTGCGTCAGATTTCATCCGCTGTGCACTGCACTGTGACTTCTGTTCACTGAAGTGGCTCGTGGTGAAACATGCTGCGCCACGGTGAAATTCGTTGTAAGAATCTCTTGACTCGAACGTGTGTGCGAGTACAGTGGAGGTATGAACCTTTCCGACCTCGTCGACCCGCTCACCGAGCACACGGTCGATGACGCTGCCTCCGGGCCGGAAGTGTTCGAGGCAACGCAGACCTTGTTGTTGCTGCGGAATCTGGTCGATGACCAGCTGTCGGTGCATGTGGCGGCGTTGGATCGACTCGGTGTCGCGACCCGGCACGGCCGAAGCCTGCGGGAGTTGCTGATCGTGATGGGCTGCGCACCGGTGGTGGCGCAACGCCTGCTGCGGATCGCCGGCTCGCTCGACGATTCTTCTGTGTCGGTGGTGCATGCGGCGGATGGGGCGATGTCGGCCGAGCATCACGACGCGATCGTGCGGGGGATGGCGCACATTGATGGGCGGGCGGTGGAACCGATCGATGACGGGGTGCGTCAGAAGTGTCTGACCAGCCTTGTCGCTCAAGTGCTGTCCGGTGCGTCGCCGGCCGAGGTGCAGCAGCATGCCCGCACCCTGGGCAATGAGCTCGCCGACGACGAGGGCCACACGGTGTTGCCGGCTGCCGAAGACCGACGGTTGAACGCGGTCACCGTCGCCCAGGATGAGCACGGGCGGGTGCGGGTGCGGGCGGATCTGGATGTGGTGACCGGGGAGAAACTGTCTGCCGCCCTCGACGACTTGTCGGCACCCCGTCCGGAGCCGGATGGTGGCCGCGATGCCCGGTCGGCGGAGCAACGTCGCGCCGATGCGCTTGAGCACATTCTGGATGTCGCCGCCCGCGGCGGTGGTCTCGACGGGACAGCGACGGCACCCAAGACGCAGGTGGCACTCACCGTCCCGGCGGATGCGCCGAGCCTGTCGGAGTTGGAGTTCACCGGCTCGGTCACCCAAGAAACAGCGCGCCTGTTGTCGTGTGATGCGACGGTGACGGTGATGATCGTCGACGGCGACACTGTGCCGATGGACGTCGGCCGACAACACCGCTTGTTCACTGCGGCGATGCGCACAGCGCTGCACCTACGGGATCGGGGCTGTATCAAATGTGGAGCATCCGCCTCCTGGACGCACGCCCACCACATCAGGCACTGGGCCGACGGGGGCCAGACGTGCCTGGACAACGGCTGTTTGCTGTGCCCGGGCTGCCACGACGATATTCACCACCACGGCTGGGAAGTATTCCTCGGCCACGACCGACACCCCTGGCTGATCCCACCCGAAACGGTGGACCCACGACGCCGACCGATCCCCGCCTACCACCGACGACACCTGACCCTCGACGACCTACCTGCCGCTGCCTGACCGGCCATCGCCAGAACCGAACTCGCCGGAGTCTGAGACTGCCAGAGCCGAACTAGCCAGAGCCGAAATTGCCACAACACCAGCCAGAGCCGCACTTACCGACTGGTGAATCTGCCAGAACCGAACTGCCAGAGCTGAAATCGCCCACGCTGAACCATCACTGCCCCAGCGTGACTTGCCGACGTCCGAGACCGCAGAGCCGATCTAGCCAATACTGAAATAGCCGTAACGCCAGAGATATTCCGACTTCCCACGCACCCGACGACACCCGTCGGGACCGCATCAGTTCCTTGACAACTCCATAGTGAACAGCTGGCCATGGGACCCCCCATCGGGAGAAGCTGCGATCGAGTTCCCACGGCCACCAGTCACCGTCGTGGACGCGACCGCAGCGCCTGATCTCAGCCGCATGCACAAGTACCGACGCCATTGCGGCCCGTGCCACCGAGCGTGACGGTGGCATGGAGGTGCCGGTACCGCGGTGATTGCCACTTCCTCTGCCACACCCGGGACCGCAGCGCCATCGCGGACAGGGGCCGCGCGATAGGGCAGCGTCGGCAGGGGCAGCGTCGGCACCGGTGGTCCGCGCCGCGTGCGCAACGGTCCGTGCGCCAACAGTCCGGGCTCGACGGCCAACGCTCTGCACCATTCCGGGTGCGGATCGTATGGTGCGCAGCCCGCGGCGGTCCCCGACCGGGCCCCAAACCTTCGGAGCCTCGGGTCCTCGGTCTGGCGCGTCGCACCTCGCCAATTGTCGATAGCATCGGGCCGTGTCCAGCAATCCTCCGCGCCGCCGATGGTTCGGGGGTCGGACGCGGGCCGAGGCACCACCGCACACGGCGGACGGCGGGCGCTGGGGTCCGACCACGCTTGCGGACCTGACCACAGCGTTCCTGGAGTCCGAGCGGGTACTCGCCGAGATCGACGCCGACGTCACGGCGGCCTACGAGCTGGAGCCACGCACCCGGGTCCGGGGCGCGTGGACCACGCTGCGAGAGCGGTACGGCCAGGCGACAGACGAGTACCTGCGGGTGTCACAGCTCGGACAGGGCCGGGCTCGACCGGACGAGATCGGCCGGACGTTGACCGCCCTGCACTCCGCGACGGAGGAGATGCGCCGGTTCGGACAGGCGCATGCCACCGAGTTGACCCGCGCCCGGCATGCCGTGCACGAAACTCAGGTGCTCGACCATCGCGCGCGGGTGGCGGCAACCTCGGCCAGCACGGCACTGGAGCATGCCCCGGACGACCTGGCCGGCTTGCGGACGGTCGCGTCGGCGGCAGCATCCCTCACCGACGCCGTCGCCCGTTTCGAGCAGGCTGCGGGCCTGCGCGACCGCAGGCAGGCCGCGCAGGCGGTGGTCACCGCCGCCGCCAACGTCGAAACCGTGCTCACCGACGCACCCGGCTACGCGGCACGAGCGGATCGCGTCATCCGGTCGGTGGAAACACGACGCGGCGCGATCGTCACCCGTTCCGAACAGATCCCGGCGGCCATGTCTGCATTGCGGCGAGAGTTCAGCACCGACTGCTCGGTGGATCTGCAGGACAACGACGCGATCATCGCCCGGCAACTCGGCGCCGCGGACGCCGATCTGGCACATGCCAAGCAGCACCTGACCAGTGCCGCCGACCAGGCGATCGTCGACGCGGAAGCCGCACGGGACGACCTCGACACGGCGGAGCAGGCCGTCGATGCGGTGCTCGACCGCCTGCGGATGTTGCGCGCCGTTCGGGAGAACCCGGGGGCCGAAGAGCAGCGGGTGCGGTTTCGGCTGCGCGACGCGCAACAGTTCGCCCTCAACAACGGACTGGTTGACGCATGGGGAACGGTGCTCGACGCTCAGGCCGACCGCATCGAGCGGGCGAAGGTAGCGCTCCGCCGGATTCATCCGGATTATTGGACGTATCTGAGCGAGCTGCGCGCGGTGGATCGGCGTATTGCCGAGATCATCGACCGGATGAGAGGAGAAGTGGCCGACCGATGACCACTACCACGTCCGGCACCGACACCGGTCTGATCCCGGACGTTCCGCGGCATTTTCACCAGCTCGATCCGCGCACTCTGGACCGCCTGTTCCTGCACCGCCCAGAGCCCATCTCGCGGACCTGGCCGGTCCGCCGGCTGGCTATCGCGCTAGGGGCGACACTGTACGTTCCCGGTACCCGCCCCGACCTCGCCGCGGTCATCCGCCGTAGGTACACCGACGGGGTGGTCGCGATGGTCATCGACCTCGAGGACGCGGTCGCCGACCATGACGAGCAGCGAGCGATCGCGTCGGCGGTGTCGGCGCTCCGGGAACTCGCCGACCGGGAAGCGGCCGCGATGATGTTATTCGTGCGGGTACGCCGCGTCGATCAGATCGCCACCATCGCAGCCGCTGCCGGAGCCGGTGCGGCACCGGCAGGTTTCGTCATTCCGAAGCTCACTGCCGCAAACGCCGACGAGTACCTGACCGCCGTGCGGCAAGCGTCGGCGGAGTTGGGCGTCCACCTGTGGGCGATGCCGGTGCTGGAGTCGCCGGAGGTGGTGCACCGCGAGACTCGCGACCAGGAATTGGTGGCGGTGGCGGCGATCCTGGATAGCTTCCGCGAGCACGTACTCGCCGTGCGGGTCGGCGCCACGGACATGTGTGGCTACTTCGGAATCCGGCGCGACCGCGACCTGACCATCTACGACGTGCGGGTGGCGGCCGACGCCATCGCCGCGATCGTCAACCACCTGGGTCGCAGCGACGAGTCCGGATTCGTGGTCACCGGCCCGGTCTGGGAATACTTCGCCGATCACGAGCGCCTGTTCGCTCCGATGTTGCGGCACACCCCCTTTCGTGAACACGATGCCGTGTACTTCCGGCAGCAACTGGTCAGCCGCGACATCGACGGGCTGCTCCGCGAGATCGCGCTCGACCGGGCAAACGGCATGTTCGGCAAGACCGTCATCCATCCCGCGCACGTCGGTCCGGTGCACGCACTGTCGGCGGTGACCCACGAGGAGTACCACGACGCACTGGACATCCTCGCCGACGAGTGCGGCGGGGTCCGCAGCTCCTCCTACCGGAACAAGATGAACGAGCTAGGGCCACACCGTAATTGGGCGCTTCGTGTGATGGATCGAGCGGCCGCGTTCGGTGTCACTCGCCCGGGAATCGGCTTCGTCGATTTGCTCACCGCGGTGGTGGGCGAGTGAGCAGCGCGGTTGATGGCCCGGAGCCGGCCATGAGTGGTTGGGTGACCAACACATTCGGTGTCCGGATCGATACCGCCGCGGGGTCGGCGGAGTCACTCGATGACCTCGTCGCTCTGGGGCTCCGGCGGAATCCGCGACGAGTGCATCTGTTGGTGTCGACGGTGCTGGGCAAGCACATTCCCGCTCGACCGGGCGACGTGCGCGGCGCGGCCGACCGGCTCGGCGACGCCGTGCTGGCCGTCCTGCACGACCCCTGCGGTGTCGGCGCTCCGACTCGTGGCGAGCGGGCGCCGATCACCGTGTTCGGCTTCGCGGAGACCGCGACCGGACTCGGACACTGTGTTGCCCAACGGATTTCGGCGGATCGTTATCTGCATTCCACGCGGCGCGTCGGGGGCGACATTGCGGCGACGTTCGAGGAGGGCCACTCGCACGCCACCACGCATCTGTTGCGGCCGAGTGAACCCGACTTCCTCGCGCCCGTCGATCCCGGGGATCCGCTCGTGCTGGTCGACGACGAAGTCTCCACCGGAACGACCGCGATCGAAGCGATCCGGGCCCTACACGCCCGCTATCTGCGACGCCGGTACGTCGTCGCCTCACTCGTCGACCTGCGGACCGACGCGCAGCGGACGCAGACCGACCGTGCCGCAAACGATCTCGGCGTCACGATCGATCACGTGTCACTCGCTCAGGGACACATCGACCTGCCGGACGGCCTGACGGACGCGGTGGCAGCGCTCGCCCCGGCACGGCTCAATCCTGTTGCCGAGACTCGTGGGCGCGCTAGCATCGTCCGGATGTCACGACCGACGGACATCCCGGACGGCGGCCGGCACGGTATTCGCGCCGACGACGCCGTGGCCTTCGAGTCGTCGGTCGCCGCGATCGCCGACCGGGTCGCCGCCGAGCTCGAACCGGGCCGGCCGGTCGTCGTGGTCGGGCATGAGGAACTGATGTACCTGCCGCTGCGCCTCGCCGAGCACCTCGACCGCAGCGGGCGACCCACCCGGTTCCAGACCACCACGCGGTCGCCCGCCCACGTTCGCGACGATGCCGGCTACCCGTTGCGGCGCGGATTCTCCTTTACCGCACCCGAACCCGACCCCGCCCCCATCGGAGACACCACCGGCAAGGTCCGCGCCGCCGGCAAGGTCGGAGCCGCCGACGTTCCGGCGGTTCCCCGATACCTGTACAACGTCACCACCCCGGGCGAACCCGACCCCCAGATCGTGCTGGTGATCGACGACCCCGCGGACACGCCCGCACTGACGGCCGACGGCGGCATCCTCGATGTGCTCACCGCCGCCGGGCACGACGTGCTCGCCGTCGTCGTGCCCGCGACATCGCCGGAGGCGCTTGCCCGCCGCCGCGCGGCTCAGACCACCTCCCCCGTGAGCCTCGCGACGTGAGCACCGTGCCGTCCGCCACCGCGACACCCCTGACCGGACCGGACTTCGGCTCCTACCCACCGGGGGAGGTCACCTGGCTCCTCAAAGACCTCTCCGACGTGCCGCTGGAGGATGACCTGGCCGCGCGGGAACGCCGCATCCAATCCGGTGCCGCCCATTACGCCGAGTCGCTGCCGATCGAGTACCAGCCCGGCACCGAGTACCAGGAACTCTTTCACGACACGTTGCGGGATTCCGCCCGGCGGCTGGCCGCTGCGGTGGCCGTCGTCACCGAAACCGCACTGGCCGAACGTCATTCCACGCCGACGCTGGTATCGCTGGCCCGTGCGGGAACTCCGGTCGGGGTGTTGATGCGACGCTGGCTGAGCTACGCACACGGTCTCGACGCACCGCACTACACGATCTCGATCGTCCGCGATCGGGGCATCGACACCGTCGCTCTCGATCACATCGTGGCCCGGCACGACCCGGCGACGGTCGTCTTCGTCGACGGCTGGACCGGCAAGGGAGCCATCCAGCGCGAACTGACCGCCGCGCTCGACGAGTACGCCGCACCAAGCACTGGCACCGGCGCCGGTCGTCCCCGTCTCGCAGACGAGCTCGCCGTCCTAGCCGATCCGGGCTCGTGCACCACGACATTCGGGACCCGAGACGACTTCCTGATAGCGTCGGCGTGCCTGAACTCGACGGTGTCCGGGCTGGTGTCGCGGACCGTGCTGAACGCCGACCACATCGGGCCGGGCGACTTCCACGGCGCCAAGTTCTACCGGCACCTCGCCGCCCATGACGTCTCCGGCCTCTTACTGGATTGTGTCACGGCCGAATTCGGCGCCGTCCGAGACAATCTCGATCACCTCATCGCAGTCCGCGACGCCGGTGGGCGCGAGCCGACCTGGTCCGGGTGGGCGTCGGTGGAGCGAATTCGCGCCGACTACGGCCTCTCGTCGGTCAACTTCGTCAAACCGGGGGTGGGCGAGACCACCCGCGTCCTCCTGCGCCGGGTGCCGTGGCGCATCCTGGTCCGCGCCGACGACCTGCCCGAGCACCTGCACATCCGACTGCTGGCCGCCGAACGCGGGGTACCGGTCGACGTTCGGGACGATCTCGCCTACTCGTGCGTCGGGCTCATCAAGGAGGGCCAGTGAGTGCGCTCATCGCGACCGACCTCGACCGCACGATGATCTACTCGCGAACGGCGATGGGAGAGCAGCAGTTCGCGACTCTGCCGTTGCGCTGTGTGGAGATATACCGGGGTGAGCCGCTCTCGTACCTCACGGTCGGCGCCTCGGAACTGCTGAGCACGTTGTCGGCGGTGGCACCGGTGGTGCCTGTCACCACCCGCACCCCCGAGCAGTTCGGCCGAATCATGCTGCCCGGCACCACTTCTTCCGGCCGATATGCGGTGGTCAGCAGTGGCGGACGGATTCTGGTCGACGGGGCCGACGACGTGGCGTGGCGAGCCGGGATCGAGGACGCGGTGGGGCACGCACCCGTGTCACTGGATCGCGTGCTCGCCGAATTGCACTCGCGGATCGCCGATTCTACGTCCGGCCGACCGTGGGTGCGATCCGTGCGGGTCGCCGACGACCTCTTCTGTTATCTCGTCGCGGACACCGACCGCCAGCCGCCGACCTTTCTGCCCGCATGGCAGTCGTGGTGCGCGGACCGCGAATGGGTGGTCTCGCAGCAGGGCCGCAAGATCTATGCGCTGCCCCGCGCGGTCACCAAGTCGGCGGCCGTCGCCGAGGTGCGCCGACGACTCATCGCCGACGGCACGCTGCACCCCGACGACCCGGTGTACGCCGCCGGGGACGGCCGCCTAGACATCGACCTGCTCGAATACGCCGATCACGCGATCCGCCCCCGACACGGCGAACTCGACGAGATCGACTACCGCCGAAACCATCTCACGATCACCGAATCGGTCGGGGTGCTCGCCGGCGAGGAGATCCTGCGCTGGTTCGGTGCCCGAACGACGACCGCGACGCCACGCCCGATCCCGACAACCGTGAGGACACCATCATGACCACTGCGCTGACCAAGGGACAGAACGCACCGCTGCCGGTGACCGACGCGGTCGTGTCGATCGACGTCGGTGCACCGGCCGACCTATCCGCGCTGCTGGTGACCGACGCCGGCGTCGTGCGCTCGGACGCCGACTTCGTCTTCTACAACCAGCCGGCCGGTCCCGGGGTGTCGCTGCAGACCGGGGCGCAGCCAAGCCTTCGAGTGTCGACCGGGCAGGTGCCCGCCGACATCGCCGCCGTCCGCGCCGTCATCACCCTCGACGACGCGTCGTCGAGTTTCGGGCGGTTCGCGCCACCCGTCGCACGCATCAGCGACGCCACGGGCACCGAACTGTACGCCTTCACCGTCGACGGGCTCGGCCCCGAATCGGTAGTGGTCGCCGTGGAACTCTATCGGCGCAACGGGGCCTGGAAGATTCGCGCGGTCGGCCAGGGCTATGCCGGCGGCTTCGCCGACCTGGTCCGCGATCACGGAGTCAGCGTCGACGACGCCCCGACACCAGCACCGGCGGCCGCACCCCCGACACCACCTGCCGCGCCGACACCACCTGCCGCTCCGGCGACACCGGCTGCGCCCCAGCCGCCGTCCGGGATCGACTACAGCCGGCCGTCGGCGCCGGCCGCGGCCGCACCCCAGGCTCCCGCGGCCGCATCACCGGGATACGCAGCGCCCGGGCAGGCAGCACCCGGGTACGCCGCACCGACCCCACCGCCGGCACCCACCGCGCCGCCACAACCGGACTACACCCAGCAGCCGCCACCGCCCGCTCCGCCGCAGCCCGCGGCACCGGCCGCGCCTCCCGAGGTCAGTCTGACCAAGAACCGGCCGGTGAATCTCACCAAGGGACAGAAGGTCACCCTGCGCAAGGACGGCGGCGTCCAGCTCACCAACATCCGCATGGGACTGGGCTGGGATCCGATCGTCCGCCGCGGTTTCGGCCGGCGCACCCGAGACATCGACCTCGACGCGTCGGTCCTGCTGTTCTCCGGTGGCCGCTGCGTGGATGTCGTCTACTACGGACGACTCCGCACCGACGACAACGCCATTCGGCACTCCGGTGACAATCTCACCGGCGAGGGGGACGGTGACGACGAAGTGATCAACGTTGCGCTGCAAGCCATCCCACCGGCCATCGATCACCTCGTGTTCATCGTCACCTCGTACCAGGGGCAGACGTTCGAGGAGGTCGCCAACGCCTACTGCCGGCTCGTCGACGAGACCACCGGCGCCGAGCTGGCCCGGTTCACCCTGCAGGGCGGGATGCCGTTCACCGGTGTCGCCATGGCCGTCATCGCCCGGGAGGGCAGCGAGTGGAAGCTCCGTGCGCTCGGTGACGGATTCCAGGCCAAGACTCCGCGCGACGCACTCCCTCACCTGTTCGGCTATCTGAGTTGAGCATTCCGCGGCACGGCCCGGCGGGGCAGCCCTTAGCCGACGAGATCGTCGAGTGCGCACCGCGGCACGTGAATCCACCCTTCCCGGGCAGCAACGGCACGGTCGGCGTCGGCGGGAAGGGTGGTGTAGCGCAGCGCAGCGGCCCGGGCGACGAGTGCGGTGACGACGGCGTCGAAGGCGTTGTCGTCGGATGCCATCGCCTCGGCGTGGGCACCGAGATCCAGCCACGGTGCGGCGCACTGGAGGTCGGCAACGAGGTCGTGCAACACGTCGCGGTGCGCGGACCGTTTGTAGCCGCGCGACCGTAAGCCCCACTGCCGCAACGCTCCCGCCGGATACGCTTCGACCGCCCAACCATCCACCCGATCGGAGACGCCGAGGTCGGCGAGCAGACCCGCGCAGCGAAACGCGACGTGCGCGATCTGATCGGCAGATACGCTCAGTGGACGGCCGAGCCCGGCGTCGACGAGGTAGCGGTCGGTGCGTCGGTAGGCGAGCGGCCGGCGGTTCGCGATCCGGTCCAGGTCGGCACCGGCCGCCTGGTGCCCGCGGTGGTGGGCGGTCACGAACTCGACGAACGCGTCGGGCCAGCCGAACGGCGAGTCGATGCCACAGCGGTCCGTGCCCGCCACGATCCGCCGGATGGTGGCGTCGTCGGCCGGGGCGACCAGGTCGGTGACCCGGGCCGCACCGGACGCCCACTCGACGACCGCCACCGCGGTCGATGCCGGCGACGCGGACAGGTCGACGCCACCGGTACACATCGTCCGACTGGCCGATCCTGCTGTGCGCCAGTCGATGTCAGAACTTTCCGGCGAGGAACTCCGCGTACGCGGGGAGGTCGAGCTGCCCGTGTCCGGACAGGCCGATCACCACCACCTGTTCGTCGTCGCTGTCGGCGACGTGCGCAGCGGCCGCGGCGATTGCGTGCGTCGACTCCGGTGCCGGCACGATCCCCTGCGCCCGAGCGAACTGGACGCCCGCGGAGAATGCGTCGTGCTGGCTGACCGCGATCCCCTCGACGAGCCCCAGTTCGACGGTGTGGCTCAGCGCCGGCGCCATCCCGTGATAACGCAGGCCGCCGGCGTGGATCGGGTCGGGCACGAAATCCATGCCGAGCGTGTGCATCTTGAGCAGCGGCGTCAATCCGGCGACGTCGCCGTGGTCGTAGCGGTACTCGCCCTGCGTGATCGACGGGCACGCGGCCGGCTCCGCGGCCACCACGCGCGGATCGGACCGTCCGTGCAGCTTCTCCCGCAAGAACGGAAACGACAGCCCCGCCAGGTTCGAACCGCCACCCGCACAACCGAAGACGACGTCGGCACCACCGGGCTCGACGGTGTTGAGCTGCTCGACCGCCTCCTGCCCGATCACGCTCTGATGCAGCACGACGTGGTTGAGCACACTGCCCAGCGCGTAGCGGGTGTCCGGGTCGCCGGCGGCCACCTCGACGGCCTCGCTGACCGCCATCCCCAGGCTGCCGGTGGTGTCCGGGTCCCTGGCGAGTATCGCGCGACCGGATTCGGTGAGATCCGACGGGCTCGGGTGAATGGTGCCGCCGTAGGTGCGGATCAGGTGCCCGCGGTAGGGCTTCGAGTCGTACGACGCGCGCACCTGCCACACCTCGATGTCGATGCCGAACTGCGCACCGGCGAACGCCAGTGCGCTCCCCCACTGCCCGGCGCCGGTCTCCGTCGTCAGCTTGCGGACGCCGTCGACACTGTTGTAGTAGGCCTGCGCCACAGCGGAATTCGTCTTGTGGCTGCCGACCGGACTGACGCCCTCGTACTTGACGTAGATACGCGCCTTGGTATTGAGGGCCTCCTCGAAGCGTCGCGCGCGGATCAGCGGCGACGGCCGCCACATCGCGTAGATCTCGCGGACCTTTTCCGGAATCTCGATATACGGCTCCGGCGACACCTCCTGCGCGATGAGTCCGGCCGGGAACAGCGCCGCGAGATCGTCGGGGCCGACGGGCTCGCGTGTTCCGGGGTGTAGATGCGGCGGCACCGGCTCGTCGAGCTCGGCGGCCAGGTTGTACCAGTGCGTCGGCACCTCGACCGTGATGAGGTCGGCGTTCGTCGCGTCCAGATGCATCGTCATGCCGGTCACGATAGCGATCGGACGGCACCGGGCAGGCTCGAATCCCCACCTTGCGGTGGGCGGCCGCCGTCACCTGCCGGCGCCGCAGCAGCGGGACACTCAGGATCGGCGACGGGCGGCCGACGACACATCCTCGCACTCTTCCAATGCGGCGATGAGCGTCTGCGCATCGTGCGGGCCGCGGTGCCGATGACCGTTGAGGAAGAACGTCGGGGTGCCCCGCGCGCCGCTGTCGTGCGCGCTTTGCTCGTTACGCGCGACGCGTTCGGCGATCTCCTCGCTCTCCAGGTCGGCGACGAACCGGTTCATGTCGAGCCCGAGGTCGTCGGCGTACTGCAGCAGATGCTCGGTCTCCAGTTCCGCCTGGTGAGCGAACAGTATGTCGTGCATATCCCAGAACCGGCCCTGTGCGGCGGCAGCCTCGGCGGCGATCGCGGCGGTGTACGCGTGCGGATGGAAGTCGACCAGCGGCAGATGCCGCACCACATAGCGCACCCGGTCGCCGAAGTGGTCCCGCATCTCCTGGCCCATCCCGGTGGCCTTGGCACAGAACGGGCACTCGAAGTCCAGGTACTCCACGACGGTCAGGGCCGCGTCGGCGGGCCCGCGGATGTGATCGTGTTCCGGGTCGACGTCCGGGGTGAGGACGGTCGGCAGGTCGGCGGTGGTCTCGCCCCACTTCACCCGTGCATTGGTGAAGATCAGCCAGCCCAGCAGCGTCGCGATGATCATCGAGAGCAGCACGCCGACGGTGGCCAACCCGGCCTGTTCCTCGTCGGTGAAGGCGAGGCCGATGATGAGCAGCGACACCGTAAATCCGATGCCGGACAACGCCGCACCGCCGAGGATGCTGCCGCGGCCGACGCCGTCCGGCAGCCGGCCGAGGCCGAGTTTGATCGCCGCCCAGGTGCCGAGCGAGATGCCGACCAGCTTGCCGACGACCAGCCCGATCACGACGCCCCAGGTGATCGACGACGTCATCGCCGAGCCCAGCACGCCGCCACCGAGGTCGATGCCGGCGTTGGCCAGCGCAAAGATCGGCACCACCAGCAGCGACACCGGTCCGCGGAGCACGTCGTGCATCCGCTCGTTGACCGAGATCGACCGGGCCAGACCACGTCTCGCGGTGCGGGCGACGGACGGCTGCGGGGATTGCCAGTACGCCCGGAACAGGGTGCGGGCATGTTCGACATTGCCCCGTTCGGTCGGATGGGCGGGCACCAGTAGCCCGGCCGCCATCCCCGCGAGCGACGGATGGACACCCGATTTGAGCGTCGCGATCCACAGCACCACGACGACCGCGATGTACGGGCCGCTGCGCCACTCCGAGGTCCGCGACAGCAGCCACAGCACCACCAGTGAGGCGAGCGCGACGATCAGCGGCCCGATCTTGAGGTCCTCGGTGTACACGGCGCCGATGATCGAGACGGCGAGGAAGTCGTCGACGACGGTTAGCGTGAGCAGGAAGATGCGGAGCTGGTTGGACATCTTGGGGCCCACGATGGCGAGCACGCCGAGGAGGAACGCGGTGTCGGTGCCGACGACGACGCCCCACCCCTGGAACGCGGTCCGGCCGGCGATGGCGAGGTAGATCAGTGCCGGCACGACGACGCCGCACACGCCGGCGACGAGCGGCACCAGCGCCCGCCTGCGATCACGCAGCGAACCGACCGCCAGCTCCTGACGCACCTCGAGACCGATCAGCAGGAAGAACAGCACCATCAGGCCGTCGTTGACCCAGTGCTGCAGGCTCATGTCGATGCCCTGGTTGCCGATCGAAATGTTCGCGTAGGTGTGCCACAGCTCCTGGTAGCTGTCCCGGAACGGTGAGTTGGCCCAGATCAGGGCGACGATGGTGACGACGACAAGCAGTGCGGCGCTGCCGGATTCGGTGCGGATGGACTCGTTGAACCGCGCCAGCACACTCTGCTTCACGCGAGGTCCCCGACCGTCCGTGGAAGCACTGCGACCCGGCCGCCCGCGCTTCGCACCTCGGTGCGTGGCCGCACCGCACGACGGCCGACCGCGCTCCGCACCTCGATACGTGGAAGCACCACGACCCGGCCGCCCGCGCTCCGCGATCGGTGTCCGCCCGGATGTGTCGGCGGCCGTATCCCCCGGTGTGTCATAGGCACACCGTAACCGCCGGTCCCCCGCCCGGCACGCGGATCATGCGCCGGCCGGCGCCGTCGACCCGCGCTAGGGAGCTACCGCGTGCGCCGATACTCCTGTCGGGGGCGTCCGGTGCTGCCGTAGCGGAGGGTCATCGTCAAGGTGCCGGCGGCGACCAGGTTCGCCAGATGCCGTCGCGCGGTGGCCGGCGAGATGCCAACCGTGGCCGACACGTCGTCGGCGAACAACGCGGTGTCGGGGTCGGCGAACAGCTCCAGGATGCGTTGTTCGGTGGGCGAGGCGGTTTCTGGACGGTCGGCCGCCCGGGTACCGAATCGCAACGCGGACAAGGCCGCATCAACGGCGCGCTGGTCGACGTTGTCGGCGGCGAGGACACGCCGGTACTGGGCGTAGCCGGCCAGGCGGCGGGCGAGCTCGGCGTCGTCGAACGGTTTGATCAGGTAGGCGAGCGCACCGGCGCGCATCGCGGCACGGACCGCGTCGGCGTCGGTCTCGGCACCCACGATGAAGCAGTCGCACGGCAGTTCGCCGACGAGGTCGATGCCGGAACCGTCCGGCAGGTAGACGTCCAGCAGCGCGAGGTCGATCTCCGGATGGTCGGCGACGGCGGCGCGCGCTCCGGCGGCCGAGCCGGCGCGCGAGACGACCCGAAAGCCGCGCAGCGTATCGACGATCGCGGTGTGCAGGGCCGCGACACGGAAGTCGTCGTCGACGACGAGGACGTTGAGGTCGGTCATCGGTCGCTCCGTTCGCGTGGTGGGTCGGCGGTGGCGGCAAGTATCCCCGGCAGACGCGCCACGATGACCGCGCCGCCGAGCCCCTCGGGGTCCCGGCTCCGCGCGCCGCCCGGATCGACGACCCGGACGTCACCGCCGAGCCGGCGCGCGATCTGCCGCACCAGAGCCAACCCCATTCCCCGGCCGCCCGGGATACCGGCCGAGTCCTTGGTGCTGACGCCCTCGGTGAAGATGCGTTCCGGATCGTCGAGAGTGATCCCGGGGCCGGAGTCGGCAACGGTCACCAGAAGATCGTCGCCGTCGGTGATGAGGTCGACCTCGACGATCGCGGCAGCGTCGGATTCAGCCCCGACCGTGGCGCCGTCGTGGTTAGCGCCGTCGTGGCCGGCGTGGTCCGCCGCGGGATCGGGACTGGTCACTGCGCCGGGGGCGGCGACGTCGACCGCGTTGTCCACCAGATTGCCGATCACCGTGGTGGCCGCCACCGGATCGGCCAGTGACCCGCGCACCCACGTCTGGTCGCCGAGCCGCAGGTGTACCCGTCGCTCCCGGGCGTGGCTGGATTTGGCGTCCAGGAATGCGTGCAGGTGGGGTTCGTCGACGTTCGCCAACCCGTCGATTCCCGACCCGCCCGCGGCCGCGCCGGTCACCTCGTCGATATAGCTCAGTGCGTCGTCGGGCCTGCCGTGTCGCAACAGTCCGGCGATAACGTGCATCCGATTGGCGGTTTCGTGGCGTTGGGCGCGCAGCACCGTGCTCATCGCTCGGATCGAATCTACTTCTCGGGACAGCCTTTCCACGTCGGTGCGGTCGACGACCGACAGCACCATGCCGAGATCTCGCCCGTCCGCGCGGACACGGTGCGAGCTGACCAGCACCACCCGCTCGCCGACGGTGGCGGCCACCGGATCGTCGGTGGGATGAGCAAGGACCGCGGCGATGCGCGGCGTGAGGCCGAGCTCCGCGGACGGGGTACCGATCGGGGCGTCGATGTCGAGCAGACTGCGAGCCCGGTCGTTGACGACGCGAAGGACGCCGGCGGTGTCGACGGCCAGGACGCCGTCGGCGAGGGAGTGCAGCACCGCGCCCTGCTCACGGACGAGGCCGGCGAGCTCGTCGGGCCGCAGGCCGAGGGTGAGGCGGCGCCAGCGGCGGGCCAGGAGGATCGACGCCGCCGTCCCGACGGCCAGCGCCGCCGCCGCGATGAACGCGGTCGTCACGACCGCCCGCCGGGTGTCCGCGGCAAGTTTCTCGGTGGAGACACCGACACTGACCAGCCCGACGACCCGGCCTCGGTCGAGCGCGGTGCCCGCCTCGTAGATCGGCACCTTGGCGCGGACCGACTCGCCGAGGGTGCCGCGGTCGGTGGCGAGGTCGACGGCGCCGCTCAGCGCACGGGTCGGATCGGTCGACAGCGGTCGGCCGACCTCCGCGGGGTCGGGGTGTGCCAAGCGCATCCCATCGGCGTTCGCGATCACCACGAACAGCGCCCCGGTGCTGCGGCGCACCGCGTTGGCGTGTGCCTGCAGCCCTCCGCGGGCGAGCGCCGGACCGTCGACCCTCGGCCCTTGCGCCGCGGCCACCTCGGCGATCACGTCCGGGTCGGTGGCCAACGTCTGCGCGATCGCCAGTGCGCGCTGCGCGTATTCGTCGCGCACACGGTCGTCGGTGCGTGCCAGGACCACACCGAAGCCGATCCCCAGGCTGACCGCGAGGACCGCGAGCTGCAACAGCAGCACCTGGGTCCGCAATCGCATGGAGACGACCCTAATGCCGCGCACGGGCGGCTCCCGGAGGTTCGGGAATCGCCCGTGCGCGGCGGCGGCGGAGTATTCCTGCGATCAGATCGGCACGGCCCCGACCAGGCAGCCGACGACCAGCATGACGAGCGAGACGACGGCCGCGCGCCACAGCACCTTCTTGTGATGATCGGCGAGGGTCACCCCGGCGAGCGCGACCAGCAACAGGATGGCGGGCACCAGCGGGCTCTGCATGTGGAACGGCTGCCCGGTGATCGAGGCGCGGGCCATCTCGGCGGGGTCGATGCCGTACCGTGACGCGGTCTCCGACATGACCGGGAGCACCCCGTAGTAGAAGGCGTCGTTGCTCATCAGGAACGTCAGCGGGATCGACAGAATGCCGACGACGATCGCCATGTGCGGCCCCATCCAGTCGGGGATGCCGTCGGAGAGCCAGCGGGCGATCGCGTCCACCATGCCGGTGCCGCTGAACACGCCGGTCAGCACCGCCGCGGCGAGCACCATTGCGACCACCGACACGATGCTCGACGAGTGCCGGGTGATGGCCTCTTGTTGGTCGGCGATGTGCGGGAAGTTGATGGCCAGTGCGAGTCCGGCGAAGATCATGAACAGCACCGGGATGGCGACGACGTCGGCGCCGAGGATGCCGAGCAGACCCACGGTGAGCGCGGCGTTGACCCAGAACAGCTTGGGCCGCAGCGTCTTCCGGTTCGGATCGAGCACGCCGGCGAAGGCGGAGGTGGCGTCGGTGGTTGTGGCGGCGGCGGCGGCAGGGTCCGCCGCGCGGTCCAGCACCGGCAGGTCGCGGGTGGCGGGCGCCGTGTCGTCGATGCGATCGGCCGTGTCGCGGTCTGCGTCGGCGGCGTCGGTGCCACCGGTGACGCTCGTGGGGGTGCCGGCGCTCCCCCGGCGGCCTCCGAAGAAGCGGCGCATCCGGCCATGCCCGGTGCCGGTGCGCGTTCCGGTTCCCGGCACGGCGGCGACGTCGGTGCCATCGCTGGCGGCGGAACCGGCGACGGCGCCGACGGAGACGGGCTCCCGCTCGACGTCCACCTCGCCCACCTCGCTGCTCTGCGCGCGGACGCGGTTGGGCGCCAGGATGGACTCGCGCATCTGCAGGGTGCCGATCCGGCGCCGTTCCAGCACGCCGAGGTGGAATGCGAAGAGCAGCACCACGATCAGTGCGGCACCGAGTGCGGGCACCATCGGCACGAAGACGTCGTTGGTGTCGATCTTGAGGGCGCTGGCGGCGCGGGCGGTCGGGCCGCCCCACGGCAGGATGTTCATGGTGCCGTTAGCGAGACCGGCGACGACGGTCAGCACCACCGGGCTGACGCCGAGCTTCAGGTAGAGCGGCAGCAACGCGGCGGTGGTGATGATGAAGGTGGTCGAGCCGTCGCCGTCGAGGGAGACGACCATCGCTAGGACCGCGGTGCCGACGACGAGCCGCGCCGGATCATGGCCGACCATGCGGATCACCGCCCGCACCACCGGGTCGAACAGCCCGACGTCGATCATGATGCCGAAGAAGATGATCGCGAAGAACAGCATCGCGGCGGTGGGTGCGAGCTCTTTGATCCCGTCGGTGACCATGTCGCTGATGTCCAGGCCGGCGCCGGCGAAGAGCCCGAACGCGATCGGTACCAGGATCAGCGCCACCACGGGCGTGGCCCGTTTGGTGATGATCAGGAACATGAAGGTGGCGACCATCGCCAACCCCAGTGCTACCAACATTGTCTTACCTGTTTCGTCGCGGGCGCGTTGGCCCTGATGTCGCCGGACGCGACGGTCCGATCTGTGAGGACGATCACGGTCTCGTGGTGATCTCAGGAAAGTCTGTGGGTAACCCAGGTCACAGTCACGCTTGGGCGCATTAGCCACGTTTCGCGCATTGTGCGCACTGCAGTTGCGGGGGCGGACGCTGGTAGCGCGTGAGCGCAAGGGCACCGGGCGCGGGGCCGGCGGCCGGTCATTGTGGTGCGGTGTGTGCCACCGGTCGACGCATGTCGCCGACGCATGTTGCAGCTAGCCATTCGGTGCCTCGAGAACGCCGCGAACGCTTCAGTCCGGCAGCATCGGGGCGTCGTCGCCGTGGTCGCGGCCGACGAGGACCGCGCGGGTGACGGCGTCGCGCCCGAACCGGGTGCGCAGCGAATCCATCGTGCGGTCGAGGTCGGCACCGTGATCGTCGTCGAACGGCAGCGTAAGTTGTACCGAGTCCCGGTCGTCGAGGTTGGTCAGCGAGAGCCCGACGAGGGTGCAGCCGCGGTCGTGGATGAGGGGCAGCGCGTCAGCGAGCAGTCCGCGGGCCGACGACATGATGACATCGGTGCGGTCGGTGGCCTCCGCCATCGACCGGGACCGGGTGGCGCGCGCGAAGTCGTCGAACCGGAGCCGCAGAATGACGGTGCGGCAGACTCTTTCGGCGGTGCGCAACCGTTTGCCGAGGCGTTCGACGATGGCGACGACGGTCGCTTCGAGGTCGGCGTCGGAGGTGGGTCGGCGGCCGAGGGCACGTTGGGAGCCGATGGATCGGCGGCGACGGCCGGTGTCCACCCGGCGCGGATCCTGGGCCATCGACAGCGCGAAAAGATGTCGCCCGGCGCCGGAGCCGACCAGCCGACTCAACGACCGCTCGCCGAGCGCCGCCATCTCCCCGACGGTGGAGATGCCGGCATCGTGCAACCGCGCCTCGGTGACCGCGCCGACACCCCAGAGTCGCCGGACCGGAAGCGGATGCAGGAACGAGAGTTCGGTACCCGGCGGCACCTCGAGCAGACCGTCGGGTTTGCCGACGGCGCTGGCCACCTTCGCGAGGAATTTCGTCCGGGCGATGCCCACGGTGATCGGAAGTCCCACCTCGTCCCGGATGCGGGCGCGGAGCCGAGCGCCGATCTCGGTCGGGGTGCCTGCGACGCGGAGGAGGCCGCCGACGTCGAGGAATGCCTCATCGACGGAGATGCCCTCGACCAGCGGAGTGGTGTCGGCGAAGATGTCGAACACCGCGCGGCTGGCGGCGAGGTAGGCGTCGAAGCGGGGTGGGACGACGACGGCGCGCGGACACAGCGCACGGGCCTCCCGGCCGGGCATCGGGGTGCGCACGCCGAACGCTTTGGCCTCGTAACTGGCGGCCAACACAACCCCACCGCCGACGATGACGGGGCGGCCGCGCAACGCGGGATTGTCGCGTTGTTCGACGGACGCATAGAACGAATCGAGGTCGGCATGCAGGATCGATGCCGCCATCCGTGGCCCGCGCTCGATCCGCATAGAACACATGTTCCCATGCGGGTGTGACAGGTGGTTGAGTAGCCGCGAGTACCGCGCGGCGTATCGAACGTGCAGGCAGCGCCCGTCCGGCGCTGGCTTCGATTCGGCCTCCGCTGGCGCTCCGGCCTACTCAACCAGCGGAAGATCCCGCTCCCGCCGGTTGAGTAGACAACCCCGCCGGTTGAGGCGCCGATCCCGCTGGTTGAGTAGGCACCGAGCGGAGCGAGGAGCCGTATCGAAACCAGCCCCCGCTGGTTGAGCAGGCCACCCCATCGGTTGCGTCGGCAATCCCGCTGGTTGAGTAGGCACCGAGCGGAGCGAGGAGCCGTATCGAAACCAGCCCCCCGCTGACGAAGCACGCAACCCCCGCTGGTTGAGCCCCGCTCCCGCTGGTTGAGTAGGCACCGAGCGGAGCGAGGGGCCGTATCGAAACCAGCCCCGCCCAGTCGAGCGACGCGGCCTCAGCCCCGACGCGCCCGCAGGATCACATCGTCGACATGGTGGCCACCGCCGGCCGGAATGCCGCGAGGTCGAATCTCGTCGGTGACGACGGTCCAGTCGTCACCGAGCAACGCGGCGACGTCGGCGGGTTGCACGTAGTCGGCGGGGTCGAAGCCGTGTGTACGCACCCCCTCCAGCGCGTGCGCCACCAGCAACAGCGTGCCTCCGACACCGACCGCGCCGACCAGTCGCTGCGCGACCGCGATGTCGGCGATGCGGATCGGCAAGTAGTGGGCGGTGACGAGCCCGTAGTCGCGTCCCGGAAGCTCGTCGGCGGTGAGATCGGCTCGGACCCAGGTGATGTCGGATCGCGGGTCGAGCGCCCGGGCACGGTCGACGGCCACCTGCGAGATGTCGACAGCCGTGACCCGCCAGCCGCGATCGGCGAGCCAGCGGGCGTCGGCGCCTTCGCCGGCTCCGACGTCGAGTGCGGTCGACGGCTCCAGACCGTCGACCTCCGTGATGAGCGACGGGTTGACGTTGGCGGTCCACAGCCGTTCGCTACCGCGGTAGCGGTCGTCCCAGTCGGCGGCGGACTGCGATGGGGTCGCACCCGGGTCGGGGTGGCTGGCGTCACGGTCGGTGGTCATGTGGTCGAGCGTGGCACGCGTGCGCGTACCCCGTCGAGAGGCGTTGCGACAGTGGCGAGAACCGGCTCGCCGGCCGACTCGAAAATTCATCGACATTGTGCCCGGTAAGCGGGCACAACGTCGATGGATATCGCTGCGCCGCCGCCCCATGCCGCCTCGTCCCGACCGGAGACAGGCACACTGAAGCCATGTCCTTTCCCACTCGCATCGGAGTTCAGCTCCAACCGCAGCATGCCCCCGACTACGCGATGATCCGCGACGCGGTACTCCGCGCCGAGGACGCCGGCGTCGACATCATCTTCAACTGGGATCACTTCTATCCGCTGTACGGCGATCCCGACGGCGCTCACTTCGAATGCTGGACGATGCTCGGCGCGTGGGCCGAGCAGACCGAACGCGTCGAATTCGGCGCGTTGGTGACCTGCAATTCGTACCGCAACCCCGACCTGCTCGCCGACATGGCGCGCACCGTCGACCACATCTCCGGCGGGCGCCTCATCCTCGGCATCGGCGCGGGCTGGTTCGAGAAGGATTACGACAATTACGGCTACGAGTTCGGCACTCGCGGCACCCGATTGGACGCTCTTGCCGAGGCGCTGCCACGCATCGACGCCCGGCTCACGGCACTGAACCCGCCACCGACACGGCACATCCCGCTGCTCATCGGCGGCAGCGGCGAGAAGAAGACACTGCCTCTGGTCGCGCAGTACGCCGACACGTGGCACGGCTTCAACGACGTCGACTCGTATCGGCACAAGGCGCGGGTCCTCGCCGACCACTGCGCGGCCGTCGGCCGTGACCCTGCCACCATCGAGCGCTCCGCGGGTGTGCAGTTCACCGGCGACGTCGACCAGTTGTTGCGCGACGCGGACGCGATCCGGGACGAGGGCGTCAGCCTGCTCACCGTCGGCACCGACGGACCCGACTACGACCTGACCGCGGTCGAGGCGCTCTGTCGCTGGCGCGGCTGAACCCACGCCCGCCAACCGATACCGGGCAACCGATGCCGCGCCGACGCACAGCGCGATTCGGTCCCAATCGTCCACACGGTCGGTGAACCGGATCTTTCGCCGGGGGACGCGTTCAGCACGGACCGCCGCTGGGGAGCGGCACGCCGCACACTCGACGCTCCCGGGCGGTCGGACGGACCCGTTAGATTGAACGGCATGCATCCCGCCGGAGTGCACGCCGACGCCTCGTTCCGTCCCCCGTCACGCCCGTCGCTGCCCGATGTCTCCCGGCATCCCGCGAGCGGACATCGAGCGACGACGTTGCACGGCCGGGTCGCCGCACTGCTGATGCTGATCGTCGGCGCCGGCGCCGTGCTCCTCGCCGCATTCGCACCCGCCCCCGCGGCCGCGGAGCCGCCGAGTCGCATCCCGGACATCGTCTCCGACCCGGCCGGGGTGCTTACCGACGCGCAACGCGAGCAGGTCCGGCAGGCGAGCGACCGCCTGTTCACCGACCACCAGGTGCAGCTCTGGGTGGTGTACGTGACCAGCTTCGACGGTCTGACCAGCTCCGATTGGGCACGGGAGACCGCTCGGATCAGTGAGCTCGGCGGGAATGACGACGTGCTCCTGGCCGTCGCCACCGGCGACCGCGCCTACCGGCTGTATCCGGCCCGGGACATCCCCAACCTGTCCGACGAGAAGCTGACCGACGTCGCCAACACCGAGGTCGTGCCCGCCCTGAAGCGCGCCGACTGGGCAGGCGCCGGGGTCGGCGCGGCAAACGGACTCGGTCGCGTGCTGAGCCCGTCGAATACGGGGCTGATCACCGCGGGCGTCGTGGGCGGAGTGGCCGTCGTCGGTGCCGGCGGCGCAGTGCTCTACACCCGGCGACGGAAGCGTCGCCGGGTGGACGAAGGCTTGGAGACGGTGCGTGAGCAGGAGCTGACCGCCGATCAGCTCGCCGCACAGCCGCTCGACGTGCTCGACCCGTGGTCCCGCGAAGTGCTGACCGACACCGACAACGCCATCCGCACCAGCGAGGAGGAACTACGGCTCGCGGTCGGCGAATTCGGGCACGCCCAGACCGCACCGTTCGCCGATGCGGTCAGTGCCGCCAAACGCGGTCTCGCCGAGTCGTTCGCGCTGCGGCAGCGGTTGGACGACAACGTCCCCGAGAGCACCGACGAGCAACGCGCGATGCTCGTGCGGATCATCACCACCTGCACCGACGTCGACGCCGCGCTCGATGCGCAGGTGACCGACTTCGACGAGATGCGCAACCTGTTGATCAACGCCGATGCCCGGTTCGCCGACCTCACCCAGCAATTGGTGGCACTGCGGTCCCGGCTGGAGGTATCTCGCCGCACGCTCACCGATCTCGTTGCCCGGCACGGTGATCGCGCGATGGCGTCGATCGTGCAGAACGCCGACCTCGCGGCCGAACAGCTCACCTTCGCGGAGGAGGCCGCCGATCAAGGACGCGCGGCGATCGCCCAGCCGGCGGGCGAACAGGGTCCGGCGGTCGCCGCTATCCGGTCCGCGGAGGCGGCGATCGCCCAGGCGGGCACGCTGCTGGACGCGATCGATCACGCGGAGGAGAATCTCGCGGCCGCGAACGGTCGGATGCCCGGCCTGATCGCCGAGGTCGAGGGTGAGCTGGCCGAGGCGCAGGGCCTCGCCACCGACGGCGGTCCGGCGCTGGCGACCGCGGTGTCGACGGCGACCGCCGCGTTGGATGCCGCCAAGAACCGCTTCGCCGACGATCCGCTCGGCGTGTTCACCGCGCTGGTCGATGCCGACGCGGACTTGGACACCGCACTGGACGCCGCCCGCGGCGCAGCGGCCGAACGCACCCGACGCGCCGAAATGCTCACCGCGGCACTGACCGCGGCACAGGCCAAGGTGACCGCGGCGAGCGACTTCATCGGCACCCGGCGCGGCGCGGTCGGCGCCACCGCCCGCACGCGACTGGCCGAAGCGCAGCGACTGCTCGACGCCGCCCACGCCGGGGCACGACAGGATCCGATTTCGGCGGTGGAATCCGCGCGCGCGGCGGGTGCCCGCGCCGACGAGGCGCTGATGGCCGCCCAAGGGGACGTCGTCGCGTGGCAGGACGACCAGCGGCCGCCACCCGGCGGCGGGTCGATTTCCGGTGCGGTCCTGGGGGGCATTCTGGTCGACAGTTTTCTGCGCGGCGCCACCCGCGGCGGCTTCGGCGGTGGCTACAGCAGCGGCGGCCGCAGCCCGGGGTCCTTTGGCGGGTCGTCGAGCTCGGGCCGGATCGGGGTCGGCGGGCGGTTCTGACCGACCCATCCGCGAGCACCTCCGGTCAGCCGGAGCGGTGAGTCTTTCCGTCTCCCATGCGGTCGCGGTTAGCGCTCCCGCGGCTGCACCGGCGCCTTGCGGCCGACCGCCAGGTAGGCGATCGGGCCCACGTAATTCACGAAACTTGCCGCCGCCCACGCGGCCTTGGGCCCGCGTACCTGTGCAGCGGGACGCTTCTTGAGGTCGCGCAACGCTGCACCTTGAAGCGCGAGCTGGATCGTTGCGCCGGCGACGATCGCGGCACGGGAGCGAACCGGGAGGCGGGCGAAGCGCTTGCGTTCCGACGTCATGCCGCTCACAGTAGCGCCTTCCCGGTTTTTACTTCGAACTACTAAGTATTAGACTGGCGAACCGTGTCAGTTACCAGCCCGGCCCAGCTCGCGAGTCAACTGCGTCCCACCGTGACGCGGCTGTACCTCGCGCTGCGTCGGCGCACTCCGATGGCCGACTACGCCTACACCGCCGCGCAAGCGTCGGCGATGGCCACGCTGATGGACCACGGGCCGCTGCGCATCGGTGAACTGGCCGACCGCGAGTCGATCCGGATGCCCACGGCCACCACGCTCGTCGACGGGCTGACTCGCAACGGACTCGCCGACCGTCAGCCCGATCCCGACGACCGGCGCGCCGTCCTCGTCGGCCTCACCGAACACGGGCGCAGTGTGCTGCGCACCGTCGGTGCGCGCCGCGACGACGTTCTCACCCGGGCGCTGGCCACCCTCGACGACGAGCAGCGCGCCGCCCTCGCGGCGGCCGCGCCGGCGCTGTGGGCCTTGCACCGGGCGTTGGAGAGCGACGCCGTCACCCCGCCGCTCACCCACGACGGGTAGCCAATTCCGCACGTGCACTCGTCTGTCCACCACACCTTCTGACACCGCAACGACCTGACACCGCAACAACGCTGTCCGACACGAAAGTTCGAGGTATTGCGTGACCGTTACCGACAACCGCAGCTCCAGCTCTCCCGCTGACTCGACTCCGCCTGACCACCACCCGTCGTTGCTGGACAGCTTCCGCGGCCAGCCGCGCACCGTGTGGGTCACCGCGTTCGCCGCGGTGATCGCGTTCATGGGCATCGGCTTGGTCGATCCGATCCTGAACAGCATCGCCGAGGCGCTCAACGCCCCGGCGGCGAAGCTGACGCTGTTGTTCGGTGTGTACGTCGGGGTGCAGTGTGTGGCAATGCTGATCACCGGCTGGTCAGCGTACCGGTTCGGTCCGAAGCGGACACTCACGGTCGGTTTGGCGCTGATCGTCGTCGCTGCTGGTGTCTCGTCGTTCGCGAACAACATCGACCAGTTGATCGCGCTGCGCGTGCTGTGGGGATTGGGTAACGCGCTGTTCCTCGCGACCGCCCTGGCCTTCATCGTCAACGCCGCCACCGGCGGCAAGCACGGCGCCATCATGCTGTACGAGGCGGCGCTCGGTATCGGTTTGGCGGTAGGCCCCCTGCTCGGCGCGGTGCTCGGCGAGTGGACCTGGCGGGCGCCGTTCGGCGGGACGGCACTGCTGATGCTCGCGGGCGCTGTGCTGTGCACGGTGATGCTGCCCGCGGACGGGCCGCGCACCGACCGCCAGCGGGTGCGGATCGTCGATCCGCTCAAGGTGCTGCGCAACCGCACCCTGCTGGTGACGTCGATCGGGTCCGGGTTCTACACCGGGGCGCTGTTCACGGTGATCGCGTGGGCGCCGATCGCGATGGGGCTGCGGCCGATCTACGCCGGGATGGTGTTCTTCGGGTGGGGTCTGTTGACCGCGCTCGGCGGTGTGTTCCTGGCACCGCGGGTGGCGCGGTGGATCGGCCAGCGCGGTGGTGTGATGGCGGCGATCGCGGCCTATGCCGGGGTCATGGTGCTGGCCGGCGTGGGCACCTACCTGGAGCAGGTCTGGCTGATCGGACTAGCGGTGATCGTGTCCGGTATCCCGTCCGGCGTGCTCAACACCCTGTTCACCGATGTCGCGATGTCGGCGGGCGACGACCGCACCCCGCGGTCGGTGGCCAGCGCCGGGTACAGCTTCCTGCGGTGGATGGGCGCCGCCGCCGCGGCGATTTTGGTGGCCCACCTCGCTGAGTGGTTCGGCTCCCACGCGGCGCCGTTCTGGTTCGCCGCGGGCTACTGCCTGGTCGCCGTCGCCGCCGTGTCGCTGGTCCGCAAGTCGGTCGCAGACCACGGCAAGGTCGCCGAGGACGCACCGCTCGTCGGCGCCGAGGAGTACTGAGCGGCGTGCTCGGCAGGTGACCGCCGAGCGCCTCACCCAGATGACACCTATGCGCAGTGAGAAGCCGCTATATCGACCCGACGCGTCCGTGGGGTGTCATCTGGGTCAGCGTGTGACCAGGCAAATGCTCAATCCAGCCAGTCCAAGACCGCCGCGGCGGTCCAGCTTTGCTGCATGCTGCCGAGCGGTTCGCCGGTGAACGGTTCGTAGTACTCGGCGAAGGCGCCGTCGGTAGCCTGCCGCAGTCCCTCGGCGCGGAGGCGGGCCGAGCGCTCCGGCCAGCCCCGGCGCGCAAAGGCCCAGCTGAACAACCAGGTCATCACCGGCCACACCGGGCCGCGCCAGTATTCGCGAGGCCGGAAGTCGGTGGAGATCGGTGAGGTCGACGGCGGCACCGCATACCGCAGGTCGGGGTGGCCGCAGAAGCGCGGCCCGTCGAACAGTCGCAGCAGCGCGCGCTCCCGATCCCGGGGCAATCCGCCGCACAACAGCGGTGCGAATCCAGCGATGGTCTCCGTGGTGACCCAGCACTCGGCGCGGATATCGAAATCGCTTGCCACACCGGTGCGTTCGTTGGTGGCCGCGCAGACGCCGGCTCGGAACCGGTCCGCCCAGGCGCGCAGGTCGCGAACGTCGGCGTGCGGTTTGGCGTAGTCCTCACCGATGGTCGCCAGCACGTCGCACGCCGTCGCGAAGATGGCGCTGACAAATACGTCCTCCACCGCGAAGCTCATCACCTGCGGCAGCACCGCGTCGTCGTAGCGGGCGCGTTTCATCTCCTCCACCAGCCAGAGATAGCGGTCGTATTCGGGGTCGGTGGGGCGCGTGGTCTGGTCGGTGACATGGCCGAGGTCTGCCCGCACGTACGGCGGGAGGTCTGCGCCGGGCACCACCCGCGAGTACGGGCCGTCCCAGCGTGGCGAGTTATCCATGCCGGATTCCCAACCGTGATATAGCGTAATTCGGCCGTGCCCGTGCGGATCTCGGGCATGGGCGAGCCACCGGTGCCAGCGCACCAGCCCATCCCATCGTCGGTCGATGAACTCTTCGGCCGCCCGCCGAGTGGTACGACCGTGCCGTCTTGAGTGGTCGAGGATGCGTTGCACCGCGATGGCGTGCACCGGTGGCTGGGTGATACCCGAGGTGTCCGGTGCGTCCGGCGCGCACGCCGCGAGTGTGGCCGCCTGCCACCGATCCGGACCGGGAAAGTAGCCGTCGCGGCCGTTAGCGAAGACGATGTGCGGAATCATGCCGTTGCGCCACTGTGCCGACAGCAGCGTGTCCAGTTCGGTCACCGCGCGCTCGACGCTGAGCGGCGCCAGACCGACGGCGACGAACGCCGCATCCCAGCTCCACATGTGCGGATACAACTTGGGTGCGGCGCTGGTCATCGTCCCCAGATCGTTGCCACGCAACAGGTAGGCGGCGCGCGCCGCCAGTTGCGTCGGGGTGAATCCGTACCGGCTCACGCGTCGATTCTGCCCTGCGTTGCCTTTCGCCGCCGGGCAAGTCCGTTCGGACCGTCCGGTGGCGCTACAGTCGATTGCGTGCCCACCGCCTTGATCACCGGCGCGAGCCGCGGCCTGGGTGCCGCGATCGCCCGGCAACTCGCACCGAGCCATGACCTGCTGCTGGGCGGCCGCCCGTCACCCGAACTCGACGCGCTCGCCACCGAACTCGACGGTGCCAGCACGTTCGCCGTCGACCTCGCCGACCACGACGAACTCGAGGCGGCCGCCGAAGCGATCACCGAACTCGACGTCCTCGTGCACAACGCCGGCGTCGCTTCCAGCTGGTCGACGGTCGCCGACACACCGGTCGAGGAGTGGCGCCACGTCCTCGACATCAACCTGATCGCCCCCGCCGAGCTGACCCGCCTCCTGCTGCCCGCGCTGCGGACGGCCGGCGGTCACATCGTCTTCATCAACTCCACCGCGGGCAAGAATATCTACCCGGGCCGGGGTGCTTACGGCGCCAGCAAGTTCGGACTGGTGGCGCTCGCCGATGCGTTACGCGCCGAGGAACCCGACCTGCGGGTGACGTCGGTGTTTCCCGGCCGCATCGACACCGACATGCAGCGCGACATCGTGGCGATCGAGGGTGGCGAGTACGACCCGGCGAACTTCCTCAAGCCGGAGACCGTTGCGGCCGCCGTCGTCCAGGCGATCCAGACGCCGCCGGATGCGCATCCGACCGAACTCGTGCTGCGACCGACCGGCCGGTGATCCCGACCGCTGAACATCGGCGGCCGCGCACCCGGCCCACTCGTCGCCGGCACCGTTGCGACGCGACCATTCACCCCACCACGAAGGGATCGGTGATCGCCTCCCGGCCGCCGACGTAGACGATCCGGTACACGCCGGGATCGCCTGCCGTCCAGGTGATGTCGGCGCCGAATCGCAGCCACCGGTCGCGGTACCAGACGATGGTCGTCGTCGGGTCGGCATCGTCGGCGATCACTTGCCACCCGGTGCCGGTCCGTCGTTCCACCCGCAGGTAGGTGGGCCGTAGCACGGTGTTCGGGTGGTCGGCATCGAAGCTCGCGGTAACTGTCTCCCCGGGCCGGGCCGACAGAGGTGTCCGCCGCGCTCTCGGCCGTTGTCGCGGCCACACCCAGCGCGGCGAACCGACGGGACTCTGCGGCAGCCGGAACCGGCGAGGCGCGGGCGGCAGGCCAGGGTCCAGCGACCGACCGTCGCGCATCGCCGCGGCCAGCGACACCGCGGCGTCGATCAACGTGGTCAGCTCGTGCCGCCCGAAGATCGTCGACCCACCCTCGTAGAGCTGCTCGTCGTATTCGTCGGGAGTGGTGACGTAGTGCCCGTAACCGTTCGCATATCCTTGCAGCACAACGTTTTCAGGGTCGATGCCGAGCACGTCGGCAACCGCTCGACGCAGCCGCAGCCCGGCCACGACGGTCACCTCGAAGGGCATACACACCAGGTGGAGCTGCCCCAGCCGGACCAGTTGCACCAGGAAGGTCTCCTGAACCCACCGCAACCGGCCGACCGGGAGGAACAGGTCTTTCGGTGCGTGCGCCGCCGCGAGTCGCGGCGCCATCCGATACAGCCATCGGCTGATCCGTTCCCATCCCGGATTGCGCTTCCCTTCGTCGAACCACGGTGAGCCCGGGCCGTCGGTCAGCTTGCCCGCGGCGAAGCTGGCACCGAGGATCGCCCGCGCCGGAAACCGGACGTACCGGTGCCGGCTGTCCATGCCGGGCGCGAGTTCCGTTGCGGCCGTGGCCGCGACACGCTGCGCCGCGGCGAGTTGCCGATCGCCGATCCGCCGGGTGTTCTCGCGTTCGTCGTCGGTCGGGCCGGTACCCGGCCGCAGGTCGAGGTTCGGTGACTGGTCGCCGGCGCTGGTCTGCGCGAACGCCGCGACCAGCCCAGGCACCTCAGCCTCCCACCGGGTCGCTGCCCACCCCTTGTTGTCGGCGCTGATCAGCCGGTTGCGATTGGTCATCGACGTGTTGTGCACCCCGAACCAGGAGATGGCGGCCACCATGGTGCCGCCGCGGTCGACCCGCAGGACGACGTTGCGCGGATCGATACCGTCCGGGAACCGACTGCGCTCCGCCTCGGGATTGCGGTCGAAAGCGGCGCGCGCCCGATTGGCGCTGGCGTCGACGAGTCGTCCGGTGCCGACCGTGGCGGACGCGGGCGCCACGTCGGCATCGGCTTCGGTGATCGCCGCGACCACCCCGCTCACCAGTCGCTCGAAGGTCCTTCCGTGGAATCCGGCCGTCGTCAGGTTGTACAGCACATCGTGACCGGATCCGCCCGGCCCGCAATGGGTGTGCGTGGCCGTCAGGATGACATTCGATGCGTCGTAGACGTCACCGAACGCCTCGGCCAGGCGCCGATGGATCGCATCGACGGCCGCCTGGAAGAACATGCCGATGTCGGCGACGACGAAGGCGACACGTCGCGCACCGTCATCGAAGACGATGGCCCGCGCGTACTGCCGGGACAGGATGCCGCGGGTGCGCTGGTCGGGCATCCCGTAGCCCATCATGCCGACGCCCCACGGCTCCCCGGTAATGTCGGCGATCCCGCGGCCGATCGACCACTGTTCGATCATGCCGGGTCCTCCTCAGTGCGTCGCTGGCGGCGGCTTTCGTACCGTCGCGATACCCGCGCCGGGCTGCGGCGGCGCTTACAGCCGCGTCACCGACAGTCCGCCGTCGTGGAACTGCGTCCGCAGCCGCTTCTTGTCGAACTTGCCGACGCTGGTCTTCGGTACCTCGTCGATCACCGTCCAGTTCTCCGGCAGCTGCCACTTGGCGACCTTGTCGGACAAGAACTCTCGCAGATCGTCGACGGTGGTCCCGGAGTTCTCCCGCAGCACCACGGCGACCAGCGGACGTTCGTCCCACTTCGGATCGGGCACCCCGATCACCGCTGCCTCGATGACGTCCGGATGCGCCATGACCGCGTTCTCCAGATCGACCGAGGAGATCCACTCGCCGCCGGACTTGATGATGTCCTTGGTGCGGTCGGTGAGCGTCAGGAAACCGTCCGGGGTGATCGAGCCGACGTCACCGGTTCGCAGCCACCCGTCGTCGAACTTGTCCGGCGCGTCGACGCCGTAGTACGACGCGGTGATCCACGGGCCGCGCACCTCGAGTTCGCCGACGGTGGTGCCGTCGTTGGGTGCGGTCTGGCCGTCGTCGCCGACGATGCGAGCCTCCACCGACGCCGGGAAGCGGCCCTGCGAATACCGGTAGCGCCAACGCTCCTCGCCTTCGCTGGCCGCGGGCGGCCGCGCCACCGACCCGAGCGGCGACGTCTCCGTCATGCCCCAGGCGTGCAGCACCTGGATGCCATGGTCGTCGGCGAAGGTGTGCATCAACGACGGCGGCACCGCCGACCCGCCGATGAGCACGTCGTGCATGGTCGAGATGTCCTGCGGATGCTGTTCGAGGTAGGTGTGCAGGCCCTGCCAGATGGTGGGGACGGCGGCCGCGAAGGTGGGCTGTTCGGCAGCGATCAGCGCGGCGAGCGGTTCCGGCTGCAGGAAGCGGTCCGGCATGATGAGCGACGCACCAATCATGAACGCCGCGTAGGGCAAACCCCACGACATCGCGTGGAACTGCGGCACCACCGCCAGCGCCCGATCCCCTTGTTTGAGCGCCGGGCCGTCGGTCATGCACACCTGCATGGAATGCAGGTAGATCGACCGGTGCGAGTACACCACGCCCTTCGGGTCGCCGGTCGTTCCGGAGGTGTAACACATTGCGGCGGCTGAGGTTTCGTCGACCTCCGGCCAGTCGAAGTCGGTGGGCCGGTCGGCGATCAGGTCCTCGTAGGCGTGCACCTGCACCCCGTCGGGCGCCTCGACGCCGTCGGCCGAGGAGCCGGTGACGATGATGTGCTCGACGGTTTTCAATTGCGGCAGTTGCGGGTTGAGCAACGGCAACAGGGTCGGGTCGACAATGATGACGTGGTCTTCGGCGTGATTGGCGACGTGCACGAGCTGTTCGGGGAACAGCCGGATGTTCAGGGTGTGCAGGACGGCGCCCATCGACGGCACCGCCAGGTAGGTCTCCAGATGTTCGGCGTTGTTCCACATGAAGGTCGCAACGCGCTGGTCGCCGGTCACCCCGAGGTCGCGCAGCGCGTGCGCGAGTGCCGCGGCCCGCCGGCCTACCTCGGCGTAACTGCGGCGGCGGCCTTCCGTCCCCGTCCACGTCACGACCTCTTCGTCGCCGTGGACGGTGCTGCCGTGCCGCAGAATCCGGGCGATCGACAGGGGTGCGTCCTGCATCGTGCTCAACATGGTTGGCTCCTGGTTCGGTCTCGTCGTTCTTGCCGCCGGGTGCGGTGACCGCGCCGGGGTGCGGATCGCACCCCGGCCGCTCACCACCCGCGCATGTCGACCGGCCACTCCTCGAGCACCTCGTCACCATCGACCAGGTACATCGTCGCGTGCAGCGCGACGGTCGGGTCGATATGCGACGGGGTCACCCGGACGGTGTCGCCGACGGCGGGCGGCACACCACCCTCGGCGGCGAAAGTGATGTGCTCGTCCGAACAAAACCACACGTTGGCGCCGTCGATGACCGGATTGCCGTGGTCGAGGCTGAGAGCTTTGATGCCGGCGTCCGCGACCGCCCAGTCCGCCGACGCCGAGATCACCCGGCCGAGAACGAACAACGCCTGCCGGAACGGCAACGCGAGCTGCTGGTACGCGGTGTCCATCAGCGCATACGATCCCGCCTGGATCTCGTCGACCGCGGAATTGACCGCGTACGTGCCGGTGCCCCCGCCGCTGATCAGCTCACCGCCGACATCGGCGGCCGCGGCGGTGAGCAGCGCCATCGCCTGCTCGGTGTACCGGCGCCGCTCGTCGGCATCGGCCAGCAGCATTAGGTGCCCCTCGTAGCCCATCACGCCCCGCACGCTCAATCCGGCAGCACGGGCCTCGTCGGCGAGCGGCCCGGCCTTCTCGGGCGGACAGCCACATCGCGGCAGCCCGACGTTGACGTCGATGAGGACCTCACGCACGCCGCCGTCGGCGGCCGCGCGGATGGTTTCGCTGGAGTCGACCGCGAGCGTGATGCGGTGCCCGTCCTCGACCAGCGGCCGCAACCGCCGGGCGTCGACGACCTCGTTGGCCAGTAGCAGGTCGTCGCCGAGTCCGGCGGCGGCCATAACCTCGACCTCGCGGAGCGTGGCGCAGGTGAAGCCGCGATGCCCGTTGTCTGCCTGCCGCCGTGCCAGCGCGGTTGTCTTGTGCGCCTTGACATGTGGCCGCAGTCGCGCGCCGGGCAGGGCCTGTGACATCTGATCGAGGTTGTGTTGCAGGATCGTGTTCTCGACGATCAGTGCGGGGGTCGGCAGTTCGTCGATCAGCATGTGGGGTGTCCTCCTTGACCCGGGATGTCACCCAGGGTGCGGCGAATGTGGTCATTGGTGAAGGTTCCGGCCGGGTCCAGCCGCGACCGGACGGCCTGGAATCGGTCCCACGCCGGGTAGCGCGCGGCGAGCTGCTCGGCGTCCAGGAAGTGTCGTTTGCCCCAGTGCGGACGCCCATCGTGGGCGAGGGCGACTGCCTGCACGGCCCGGAAGTACGGCTCCCACGCCATCCCCCGGTACATGTGCACCGCGATGTAGGCGGTGTCCCGGTCGTAGGCCGGACTGAGATAGGACTCCGTGTCTCCCGCGACGAAGCGCACCTCGATCGGGAAGTTGACGTCGATGCCGTCCCGCTCGATCACGCGATGAATGTCGCGGACCATCGCCGCGCACGCGTCGCGCGGGATCGCCCACTCCATCTCGGTGAACCGGATCTTCCGGGGGCTGGCGAAGACGCGGTGACTGTGGTCGACGGTGTCGGATGCGGAGACCAGCCGGCTGATCGCGCGGTTAATGCCGGGGATGCGTGTCGGGAATCGGCGCCCGGCCCGACATGCGACATCGAGGAGTCGGTTCTCGGCGAACTTGTCGACCGTCGCGGCGACCCGTCCGCGCGGTCGCAACGGCTCCCGCGTCCGGTTGTTGAGCTTCACCAGCGCGGTGTCGGTGTGCGGAAAGTGGAAGAACTCGAAGTGATCGTTGCCGTCGACGAGGTCGTCGAGGTGTGCCAGCACCTGTCCGAGCGGCATCGGCTGTTGGTGCGCGTGCAGAGCGAAGGCGGGGACCACGCGCAGAGTGTAAGCGGTGATGACGCCGAGAGCGCCCAGGCTGACCCGGGCCGCGCGGAGGGTGTCCGGGTCGTCGGCCTCGGTCAGGGTGAGCACGCTGCCGTCGGCGAGAACCATCTCGAGGCCGGCGATCTGGACGGCGAGGTTACCGAGCTCGCGGCCGGTGCCGTGTGTCGCGGTGGACATCGCGCCGGCGACGCTTTGCCGGTCGATGTCGCCCAGGTTGGGTAGGGCGAGGCCATGCTCGGCGAGCATGCGAGTCAGGTCGGCGAGTCGGGTACCGGCGGCGACGGTGACGAGTCCGGCGTCCGGGTCGACCCGGTGGAGGCCGCTGAGGCGGTCCAGGTTCAGCAGGAGCCCGTCGGTGCAGACGAGGTCGCCGAACGAGTGGCCGGCCCCGACGACGCGGACGGTCTGGCCCCGGCCTGCGGCGGTGCTGACGGCCGATGCCACGTCGGCGACCGTTCCCGGCTGCGCGATGCGCTGTGGGGTGCAGCCTTCGTCGCCGGCCCAGTTCCGCCAGCCGCGGTCGGCCGGAGCCACCGAACGGGTCAGGGTCATCGGAACTCCTCGCGTGGTAGTGCGTGGTCCGGATCGGCGGCCGGACGTGGTGACCCCCATCGTGACGGTCAGCCCGGTGTGATGGGAAACACCAATGTCGCACCGTTCTACACTCTTCAGGTTGTGGATGTGAGCCTGCGCCGATTGCGTGCCTTCGTCACCGTGGCGGAGGAGCTGCACTTCACCCGGGCGGCGGCCCGGCTGTTCGTCGCTCAGCAGTCGTTGAGCAGGCAGATTGCTCAGCTCGAGTCCGATGTCGGGGCGGCGTTGCTGCGCCGCACGTCGCGATCGGTGGAGTTGACGCCGGCGGGCGAGGTGTTCCTGGCGGCGGCGCGGGACACGCTGGAGCGGTTCGATCGGGGCGTCGCCGAGACTCGTGCGGTGGCCGACCAGGCTCGCGATGTCCTGCGCGTCGGGTTCGTCACCGGTGCCGCGCTGGAATTGACCGCGCCGATCGTCGCGGCCTTCACCGCCGCCCATCCGGGCACCCGAATCGAGTTGCGCGAGTCCGGATTCGACGATCCTTCGGCGGGCGCGACCGGCGGCGAGGTCGACGTCGTGATCATCCGGCTGCCGAACGCAACTGAGGGGCTGGTGACCTATCCACTGTTTGCCGAACCATGTGTGCTGGTGGTGAGCCGGGCGCACCGGCTGGGTCATCGTCGTAGCGTCCGGATCGCCGATCTGCTCGGGGAGACGCTGGCGGTCGGCCGCACCGCCGATCGGGTCTGGCGCGACTTCTGGCTGCTCGCGGATGGTCGTGGCGACCGCGCCGAGTCGCCGGGCAGCACCGTCGTCGAGACCACGTCGCAAACCGAGGAGATCGAGGTGGTGTCGGCGGGACTAGCCTGCGCCGTCGCGCCGGCGGCCCTGTCTCGCTACTCGCCGCATCCGGGCATTCGGTTCGTCCCGATCGAGGACGGTCCGCGATCGGTGGTTGCGCTCGCGCACGGTGTGGGAGAGGTTGTGCCGCAAGTACGGTCGTTCGTCAACATCGCGCTCGACGTCCGGGACCGCGAGTCCGAGATCGTCCGCGGCATCGAACACCCGGATACGCCGGGTTCGGAGTAGCTCTGGGACAAGTACGGCGCGAGCCTCACCGAAGAGCAGTTTTCACGTGAGGTGGAAGATCTGGTCACCAAACTCGCCGAATCCAACTCGGCGGGCCGAAACATCCCTCAGATCAACTACGGTGCAGGTTCGTGACTTCGTGGCGAATCGCTGGATGGTGGTGGCTCCCCTTGCTCTCCATCGTCGCTGTGCTCATCGTCTGGCACATGCTGCCGCGCATCTGGCACGCCTGCGACATGGATCGAATGGCGACCCCGCGGCAGGCCTCGGACTGCTGCTCTTCTACCTGCCTGCCGCACTAGTTGGCACTGCGGCAGGCTGCGGGATCGTCTATCGCGTGCTCGCACCGCGGTCGCTCGGCTTTGCGCTGGCAGTCTCGGCCGCGGCGATGGTCCTCATTGTCTGGGCCATCTTGGTGTGGGGGTCGCGGTGATGCGGCTGTCGCTGCGAGCCTGTGTCCAACCGGAGACCCCTCATGGTGGCCGTGGTTCGTTCCCCTCTGAGCCACATGCGACCACGTCCCGACCCGCGTGCTCAGACCTGCTTGAGATCCTCGGACCGCCACACGGCACGCATCGACGCGATCTTGCCGTCGGCGTCGAAGACCATGATGTCGACGGGGGTGATCTCGAAGGTCATGCCGCCGGTCCCGGTGCGCAGGGTGAACTCGAAGACCGCGGTATCGCCGGCAATCTTCTTCCAGCGCAACGTCGTCGAGCGTTCGTCCATCGCGGCGATGACCCCGTAGAACTCGATCAATTGCTCACGCGTGGACCGCACTTCGGCGCCGATCGGGTCCTCGACGGTCGCGCCGTCGGCGTAGAGGTCGGCGATCTGTTCGGGCGTACCGCTGCCGACCAGCTCGACATACGTCTCGACGACGGCGGTCATCCGCTCCGCCACCGCATCCGTGTCCACCGTCATGTCGCACCTTCCAGAATTAGAACATGTTCTAGTCGGTTGTGACGGTAGCACCCTTTGCGGTCACCTTGGGAGTGATCACTTCGGACGTGTACCGCTGACCCCAGTCGTCCAGCGCGCACACGAACGGCTGCAGGGCGTAACCCTGCTCGGTGAGCGAGTACTCGACGCGCGGCGGCACCTCCGGGTACGCGGTCCGGATGATGATCCCGTCGGCCTCGAGCTCACGGAGCTGTCGGGTGAGCACTCGCGGGGTGACGGGACCGATACCGCGCCCGAGGGCGCCATATCGCATGGGGCCGTTGAGCAGTCGCTTGACGATCGTCATCTTCCAGGCGCCGCCGAGGACGGCGATCGCGACCTCGACGTGGCAGACCTCATATGCCTTGCGGACCGCATCGCGGAGGTCGGCCGTCGCGGTGGCGGAGCCACTGGCACCGGCGTCAGTACTCATGTTCGCGGGTGTGTCGTCTGTGCTGTCCTGCGCGACCGTCGACATCCAGCCTCCTCGTCGGTCTGTTCTTCACCGCCAATACGTACATTCTTGTCCATATGGACGAGAAAGTGCATACTACCGCGCACGCACCTTTGGGGCGACCATGAAGGTATGAGCATCAGCCACACCGCCGTCGACTCCAGCCCCACCGAACCGCCCGCGCCCGGCACACGGGAAGCACACGTGGAACGGGTCATCCTCCGCTGCACCAACCGTCGGGCCGCACTGGTCACACTCGCCGTTCTCGTCCTCGCTGGCGTCGGGCTCATCATCGCGTATCGCTCGACGTCCCCGACCGACCGGCTGGGCGTCATCCCGTGTGCGGCACTGACTTTCCTGACGCTGTCGGCGGTACAGGTCCAGGCGGTGATTGCGCTGTTGCGGGATCGTCGGGTGCTGCCCGTCCTCGCGGCGGCCATCGGGTCATCGCTCTGGGTGGCGGCGGTCTACCTGGCGACCGACATGTCGGCGCGTGCATCCGTCGTCGGACTGGTGGCGCTGGCCGTCCTGGGTACCGGGCTCCTGGTCACGCCGCGTGAGGCAAGGCCCGCGCGGCCGTAGCTCCGGGTCGTCGGCGGGGCCTCCGGGTCGTCGCCGGCCGGATCACCCGTGTCGCGTCGGTCGGTAGGTGAGTTCCTGAATGTCGCCGTCGAGGGTGTGCCGGTCGATCAGCTCCAGGTCAAAGTCCCCGGCGCCGGCGAAGATCGGGGCCAGCCCGGTGGCCCCGGTAATCACCGGAAAGACCGTCACCTGCACGCGATCGACGAGGCCCGCATCCATCAGTGACCGATTCATCGACAAGCTGCCATGCGACCGCAGGGGCACGTCGGACTCCTCCTTCAACCGAGCCACGACGTCGCGCGCATCGCCACGAACGAGGGTCGCGTCGGGCCAGTCGAGCGGTTCGGTCAACGTCGACGAGATCACCGTCGCGGGCAGGTTCCACAACCGGATACCCCATTCGTCGATCTCTTCCGCGTCGTCGTTCGAGTCGTCGTCAGCAGCCGTAAGCATCTCGGCGAACAGCCGGAACGTGTTGGCCCCATAGATCATTCGTTGTTGTTTGCGATACTGCCCCAGTCGGTGCGCCAAGAGCTCCGGCCCCTGCTTGCCCCAGTAGCCGGTCCAGTCGCCGCCCGCGGCACCGAAGCCGTCCAGGCTGGAAAAGACGTCGAACGTGTAGGTCGCGGTCATATCGTGATCTCCCTGAGCAGTGGTGTGCGTACGGGTGGAGACCTCCGGTGGCAGCGAAACTCATCGGCCGCTAGCTCACGGTCTGCACGACAGTTGCGATATGTGCCGGTAGGCAAGGTGTTCTGTAAGCGAGACAAATCGCAACGGCTCCGGCGGACCACACCGGGTGCCCACACCGGCCGTCGTCCACGCGGCGGACGGCGGGCTCTGGCGACGAGTGGGTCGCCCGTCCGATTTGATAGGTTCGCCGACAAGGAGGCGACCCCGAGATCGGCGGGCCGCCCGGCGCGAGGAGCTGCGATGACGGACGAGCACCGGGACGGGTCCCTTCCCGCCGGCTGGTCGCCGATTCCCGACGATCGACCACCCCGTCCGGCCCCGGACGGACCCCGCCCGAATCCTCTTCCGCCGCTGCGGCCTCCGTCGCCGTCCTCACCGCTTCAGGGACCGTCACCAGCACCGACTCCCGCGCTGAGTCAAGGACCCGAGCAGGTCGGGACAGGACCAGCGTGGGGCGCGCACACCGGCACCGGGCCCGGCTACATCCCGCTCGGGTGGCAACGCCCGCTGGTGGCACATAAGCCGGGGCTGGTGCCGCTCCGGCCCCTGTCGGTCGGCGACATCCTGCAGGCCACGTTCACCGCGGTGTTCCGTCGACCACTCCTGTACTTCGGACTGGCAGCGGTGGTCGCCGCGGTCGGCGTGATTCTCGGCGCCCTCGTGGTGGGGCTGCTCTATCTGATCGGCGAGCTCGACGAGGTGTCATCCTGGGTCGGTAGCGTCGGCGCGATCGTCATCACCCTGGCGATGCCCCCCACCTTGATGGTGCTGAACGGCATCGTGGCCCATCCGGTGACCGAGGATGCCCTCGGTGTGCCGCCGACGGCGAGCGGCACCTGGCGATTCGTCCGCCCGGTGCTGGTCCGCCTGTTCGGCGGCACCGCCCTCCTCACCTTCTGTTACCTGCTGTTGCTGGCTCCGGGGATCGTGGTGCTGGCGATCGGTGCCGGTACGGTGCCGGTACTGCCGCTCGCCGCCCTGGCAATCGCGGCGCTACTGGTGCCGATCGCCTGGTTCGCGGTGCGGTCGTCGGTGATGCTGCCGGCACTCGCCGTCGAGCGGCTCGGGGTCGTCGCCGCGCTGGGCCGCTCGTTCGCGCTCACCCGAGGCATGTTCTGGCGGTTCCTCGCCGCGCTGATCGTGCTGGGGCTGATCACGGCGGTCGTCCAACAGGTGCTCGGCGGCCTCGCCATCCTACTGCCGGCGACCGGCGCGGTGGGTGACGCGATCGGCTATCTCCTCACCCCGGTGATCGCCCTGGTCACCCAGCCGTTCATCGCGGTGCTGCACGCGGTGTTGTACCTCGATACGCGAATCCGGCACGAGGCATACGACGTGGTGCTCTCCGAAGCGGCGGCCCGACTCGGCGGAGGTTATGCTGCTGCACCGCAATTCTTCTCGCCCGGTGCCGACGGACGCGGTGCACCGCCACCCGGCCCATGGATGTCGCCATGATCGTCCTCGCCGACGGGTTGCACCCGAGCAACGAGCAGGCGCGCGAGTGGGCGCGCGATGAGCTGTCCCGCTCGGAGTATCGGTCCGACGATTCGTCCATGCTCGGCCGCCTCGCCGACAGCATCGGGGAGTGGTTCGCCCGACGTTTCGCCGACATCGTCGGCAGCGCAACGTCGGTGCCCGGAATTGTGGCGATCGTCGTCGCGGTTCTCGTGCTCGCCGCCGTCGTGTACCTCCTGCGGTTCGTCCGCCGCACCCGCACTCGACCGCCGACCCACGCCGAGCAGTCCGTACTGGGCGCCAGCACCCGCTCCGGCAAGGAGTTACGAAGGGCGGCAACCGAACTCCTCGCCGCAGGCGACGCCGACGGCGCGGTCCGCGAGGCGATGCGTGCGCTGACGAGACGTGGCTTCGAACGCCAGCTCCTCGACGACGCGCCGTCGCTGACGGCGCACGAGGTGTCGGTGCGGCTGGCGGAACCGTTCCCGGCGCACCGGGATCGCCTGACGCACAGCGCCACCCTGTTCGACGCCGTCGTGTATGGCGGTCGGCGCGCCGCCCCTGAGGAGGCCCAGCGGCTCATCGACCTCGAGGCGGAGATCGACCGCACGCATCCGCGGTCGAGCGCCGACGATGACGGGACGACCGCGCGTGCGCTGGCGGTGCCACGGTGACCGCGCCAGCCGTCCCCGGCCCGACCGCGTCGGCACCACCCGGCGGCCCGACCCCACCGTCCTCCGCCCCGCGGTCGCGGCTGCGTCGTCGGGTGCTCTGGTCGGTGGCCGTGATCGTCGCGGTGCTGGCCCTCGTCGTCGGGGCGTTCGCCCTCGCCGCCGCGGTCAACGGTCGGGGTCAGACCACCACGGTGTCACTCGACCCACAGAATCCCGAGGCCGATGGCACCAGGGCGCTCGCCCGCGTACTCGACGACCACGGCGCCACCGTGACCATCGCCCGCGGCCTGGACGCGCTGCGTGACGAGCCCCGCCCGGGCGCCAACACCACCGTCGTCGTGTCCCGCACAGCGGCCTTCACGCCGGAGACCGCCCGCGCGTTCGCCAGCCGGGTCGTCAATGCCGGCCGCGTGGTCCTGGTCGCACCGACCGACTCAGCGCTGCAGGATCTGGCACTACCGGCCGTCGCGGGCAGCACGTTCTCGCCGCTCGGCGGCATCCAGGCCCAATGCGAGGCGCCGGGCATCGGGCCGGAGGACACGATCACCAGCGATCCCGCCGGCTTTCGGGCGCTCACTCCGGGTGCGAGTGCGGTGACGTGCTTCCGGTCCGGCGGCACGGTCGCCGACGGGGCGAATATGATTGTGCTGCCTGCGGATTCCCGCCGACCCGAATATGTCCTCGTCACCGCCTCGCTGGTGCGCAACGACAACCTCGCCGCCTTGGACAACGCCGGCGTCGCGGTGCGGACCATCGCGTCGACCGACCGGGTCCTCTGGTACCTGCCGAAAGTCAGCGACCGGGCCAGCGGGCCGGACGACACGTCGACGAGCCCCGCGATTCTCGGACCGCTGTTCCTGCTGGCCTTCTTCGGAGTGGTGGCGCTGGCGATCTGGCAGGGTCGGCGGTTCGGTCCGCTCGCCACCGAGCCACTGCCGGCCATCGTCAAGGCGATCGAGACGACCCAATCCCGCGGACGGATGTACCACCGCGCGAAGGCCGCGCGCCGCGCTGCGGCCGTGTTGCGGGTGCACACTCTGGGCCGGCTGTCGTCATATCTCGGCTTGCCCTACGACCCGGGCCGGGCGCTACGCGATATCCACGAGAACTCGCCGGCCGTCGGAGCCGATCCGGCTGTCGCCGCGGTGATCTCGGCCACCGTAACGGCAACCGGCCGCGATCCTCGCCAGGTCGCCGACCTGCTGGCCGGCCCGCTACCCGACGATGACGACGCACTCTTGAGATTCACCGCCGACCTGACCGCCCTCGACAAGGAAGTTCGCCGCACGCCATGAGTTCCGATACCCCACAACCCTTCCCGGACAGTCCTGGCCCGGTCCCGGCGTCCGACGCCGGTTCACCCGGCGGGTCGCCGTCAACTGTGGTCCCGCCGTCGGCGCTCGGCGGTTCCGGTGCCCGTCCGCAGGACGTGCTGACCGGGGTACGCGCCGAGGTGGCCAAAGCCGTTGTCGGACAGGACGCAGCCGTGGCGGGCATCCTGATCGCCCTGCTCTGCCAGGGACACATCCTGCTCGAAGGCGTTCCCGGCGTGGCGAAGACGCTCCTGGTCCGCTCGATGGCAGCCGCGCTCAACGTGGACACCAAACGTGTCCAATTCACCCCCGACCTGATGCCTGGTGACGTGACCGGCTCGCTCATCTTCGACAACGCCACGTCGGAGTTCGTCTTCCGGGAGGGCCCCGTCTTCACGAATCTCCTTCTCGCCGACGAGATCAACCGCACTCCCCCGAAGACTCAGGCGTCGCTATTGGAGGCCATGGAAGAGCGGCAGGTCTCGGTCGAAGGCGTGCCCCGCCGGCTTCCCGATCCGTTTCTGGTGGCCGCCACGCAGAATCCGGTCGAGTACGAGGGCACCTATCCGCTGCCGGAGGCGCAACTCGACCGGTTCTTGCTGAAGGTGACGCTGCCGCTGCCACCCCGGGACGACGAGATCACCGTGCTCGCACGGCATGCCGCGGGTTTCGATCCGCGCGATCTGACCGCCGCGGGGTTGCGGCCGGTCGCGTCGGCCGAGGACATCCGCGCCGGCGCCGGCCAGGTGCGACGGGTCGCGGTTGCGCCGCAGGTCACCGCGTACATCGTCGACATCGCGCGCGCGACGCGCATGTCGCCGTCGCTGTCGCTCGGGGTGAGCCCGCGCGGCGCGACCGCACTCCTGGCGACCAGCCGGGCGTGGGCGTGGCTCAACGGGCGCGACTTCGTCACCCCGGACGATGTGCAGGCGCTCGCGCAATCGACACTGGCGCATCGGGTCTCGCTGCGCCCGGAGGCCGAACTGGAAGGCGTGTCGGTCGGCGCGGTCCTCGATTCCGCTATCGGGTCGGTACCCGTTCCGCGCTGATGGTCCTCACCGGTCGGTTCGTCGCGCTCGTGTCGCTCGGAGCGATCCCGACGATCCTGTTCCCGCACTACTGGGTGGTGCTGCTGTGGGTCCTCGGCTGCCTGGTGCTGATGGGCATCGACCTTGTCGCCGCCGGCCCGACCGGCGCATTGCGGGTGTTCCGCTCGCCGGTCGCGCCGATCCGCCTGGGCGACTCCACATCCAGCACCTTGGTGCTGGAGAACGTGGGCCGGCGCACCTTTCGCGGTCGGGTGAAAGACACCTGGCAACCGTCGGCGGGCGCCCGGGACAACGTGCACCCCGTCGCGATACCTGCCGGTGAACGCCGCATCGTCGCCACGACCCTGACCCCGACCCGGCGCGGCGATCGGCTGGCGGTGAAGCTGACCATCCGTCGGATCGGGCCGCTCGGTCTCGCCGGCCGCCAGCGTGGCTATCCGGTGCCGGGACACATCCGGGCGTTGCCGCCCTTCGATTCACGAAAGCATCTGCCCTCCCGGCTGGCCCGGCTCCGTCAGCTCGATGGCCGCTCCGCGGTGCGAATTCGCGGGCAGGGCACCGAATTCGACTCCCTGCGCGACTATGTCGAGGGCGACGACGTGCGCAGCATCGACTGGCGGGCGACCGCGCGCCGCCGGTCGGTGGTCGTGCGGACGTGGCAGCCGGAGAAGGACCGGCACATCGTCATCGTGCTGGATACGTCCCGCACGTCGGCGGGCCGCGTCGGTGACACCCCCCGGCTGGACGCCGCGATGGATGCCGCGCTGCTGCTGGCCGCGCTCGGCTCGCATGCCGGTGATCGGGTGGACCTCATCGCCGGTGACCGGCGGATCCACCGCCGCGTGGTCGGCTCCCCCCGCACCACACTGCTCAACGACCTGGTGAACGCCATGGCAACTCTGGAACCGGCACTGCTGGAGGCGGATTGGTCGCTGCTGGGTGGCCAGGTGAGCACCGTGTCGAGACAACGCGCCCTCCTGGTGTTGCTCACGCCGCTCGAGCCGGCCGCCATCGAGGAGTCGTTGCTGGCACCGCTGTCGGTGCTCGCTCAGCGCTACCGGGTGGTCATCGGTTCGGTCGCCGACCCCGCGCTCACGTCGATGCTGGACCGGCGCGACGATTCGCGACAGGTGTACGACGCGGCAGCGGCGGCCCGCACCGTCGCGCTTCGCGAGCGGACCGCGGCCGCCCTCGGCCGGCTCGGGGTCGATGTCGTCGACGCGGACCCGGAGCACCTGCCGGCAGCGCTCGCCGACCACTACCTGCTCCTGAAGTCGCGCGGGCTGCTGTAGACCGGTACCGGTCAGCCGACGACCGGCGCGGTGTACTCCCGCTCCGTCTCACCGACGTCACCGCGCTCGCCGTCGTGGTACGCCCATCGACCGGGGCCAAAGACGTACGCCCAGAAGGCCAGCCACACGGCGACTCCGATCCCGATCCGTGCCCACGTCGGCAACCCCGACGGCGTCACGAATGCTTCGATCAGCCCGCAGATCAGCAGCAGCCCAACGAGACCCAGCGCGATACCGATGGCGGCACGGCCGTGTACGGCGAGCGACTGCATCCGGGTCATGGGTCCCGGCGCGACCCACGCCCAGAACACGCGCAGCCCGACTCCGGCGGCGATGAACAGGCAGGTCAGTTCGAGCAGACCGTGCGGGGTGATCAGTCCGAAGAACACGTCGCCACGGCCGTGCCTGACCATGATCGACCCGATGATCGCCAGATTCTCGATGTTGCTGTACAGCATCCAGATCACCGGAAACCCGAAGACTCCCAATGCGATACAGAGTGCGCTCAGCCAGAAGTTGTTGGTCCACACCCGGAAGGCGAACGATGCCGCGGCGTTCTCACTGTAGTAATTGGCGAAGTCGCGGTTGACGAGCTGCTCGACGGCCTGCGGACTCATGTACGAGTTCTCGACCTGTGGATTCTGCAGGTACCACCAGCCGAGCAGCACCGCGGCCACCGCGGACGCCACCAACACGGGAATCCACCACCAGCGCAGTGCGTACAGTGCCGCCGGGAACGTCCGGCCGAGATATCGACCGATCTCCGACCATGCGTTCGCGTTCGTCCCAGCGGCCTTGGACCGCGCGCGGGCCAGGAGTGCCGAGAGGTAGCCGACGATGGCGGCGTCGGGTGCGGTCGACCGGATGACCGACAGATGGGTGGCGACTCGCTGGTAGGTGTCCAGGATCTCGTCGGCCTCCGCGCCCGACAACCGATGCCGACGGGACAGTTCGTCGAGCCGCTCCCACGTGGGGCGTTTGGCGCTCACGTAGGCGTCCAGATCCATCCGCCCAGCCTATCGGCCGACACGCCGCGTGCTGCCGCCGCGTCCTCCGTTCGACGCACCGGTCGACCGGCGCGTGCGCGGCCGCGCATTACAGTGTGCGGTATGTACGGTCCCGTCCTGCCTGGTCCGCCCCGTCCGGGTCCGTCCCTGCCGGGTGCGGTACCCCTCGCGCCTCCCCCGGGCCCGGCGGCGCAGTTCGGGTGGGGCGGCGGTCCGAGCGCCACGGTTGGAGTCGGCCGCGACGATCTGGTATCCGGGGAAGCGGTCGCGCTCGACCTGCCACCGGCCAACCTCGGTCTCCGCATCCTGTCCGGCATCATCGACTACCTGGTCGGGTTGGCGGTGTGGCTCCTGTTGTTCTGGCTGGCACTGGAACTGGCGTTGGGTACCGACACGGCCCTGCTGCTCGGGTGCATCACCGCCTCGCTGGTCATCTCCTGGGTGGTACTGCCGACCGCCTTCGAAACCCTCACTCGCGGCAAGACTCCCGGCCACTACGCGTTGGGGTTGCGGACCGTGCGGGACGACGCCGGCCCGATCCGATTCCGGCAGGCGCTGACTCGGGCGGTCGTCGGTGCGGGCGAGATCTACCTGCTCTCCGGCGTCCCCGCGTTGATCGCCGCAGCCGCCAGCCGGAAGGGAAAGCGGTTCGGCGACATGCTCGCCGGGACGTACGTGATCCGCGACCGGCACGCGCTCAAGCTGCCGCCGGCACCGGCGATGCCGCCCGCGTTGGCCGGGTGGGCAGCGTCCGCCGACATCGCGTCGATCCCCGATCCGCTCGCCGTGCACCTACGCCAGTTCCTGGCGCGCGGCTCCAGCATGGACGCCCGGCCGCGGCGGACGATGGCGGAACGCCTGACATACGCCGTTGCCCCCTATGTCGCGCCCGCACCACCGAAAGAGGCGCCCTACGAGGACATTCTGGCGGCGATCCTCGCCGAGCGGCGTCGTCGGGATACCGATCGGCTGCATCGGGAGGATCGGCTGCGCGCCACGCTGCTGCGCTGAACGTGGGGCGTGTGACCGTATCCGTGCGATCGGTGAACGGGCGGATCCAGGGTGCGCTGAGCCGACGATGTGCCGAGAGGTCGCGATAGGTCGCGGAAATCGTTACCTATCGGGACATCTCGGGCTGCCTACTTCAGGTCGGTGCTGGACTTGCCGAGGATCTTGCGGGCGATGATCAACTGTTGGATCTGCTGGGTGCCCTCGAAAATGTCCAGGATCTTGGCGTCGCGAGCCCACTTCTCCAGCAACATCGTTTCCGAATAGCCCGCGGTCGCACCGACTTCCACCGCCTTATTGGTGATCTCGGTGACCGTCCGGCCTCCCTTCGCCTTGGACATCGACGCTTCGGCGGAGTTCGGCTGCCCGTTGTCGGCCATCCACGCGGCGCGGATCGCGAGCAACCAGGAGGCTTCCCAGTCGGATTCGAGCCGGATGAAGTCGGCGACCGCGGCGTGCTGGGCGGCGGCCGGCTGGTCGTAGTCGATCGGGTGCCCGGACTCCTCGATCATCCTGCGCAGTTCCTCGAGCGCGGCGCGGCCGAGCCCGACGGCCATCGCGGCGACGACCGGGCGCGTGTTGTCGAAGGTCTGCATCACGCCGGCGAACGCCTTCTTCACGTCCACATCCGGCGAGCCGAGCAGGTTCGCGGCGGGCACCCGGACATTCTCGAACCGGATGACCGCGGTGTCGGAGGCGCGAATGCCGAGCTTGTGCTCCAGTCGCACCACGGTGACCCCGTCGGTGTCCATCGGGACCACGAAGCTCTTGATCGCGGCGCGGCCCGCGCTCTTGTCGACGGTCGCCCACACGACGACGTGATCGGCGCGGGAGCCGGCGGTCACGAAGATCTTCTCGCCGTTGATGACGTAGTCGTCGCCGTCCCGGGTGGCGGTCGTCGACACGGCCGCGGAGTCCGAGCCGAAGCTGGGTTCGGTGATCGCCATCGACGCCCACACGTCGCCGAACCGCTCGAGTTGCTCGGGAGTGGCGACGGCGGCGATCGCCGCGTTACCCAGACCCTGGTACGGGATCGAGAGCATCAACGCGACGTCGCCCCAGCCCATTTCGACGGCACTGAGCACCGAGCGCATGCCCGCGCCGTTGATTCCCTCCGCGGCGCCGGCCGCGCCGGACTCCGACTCGTCGCTGCCGCGTTCCTGCTGGCGCGCCTGCTTGGCGAGCTTGCCGAGTTCGTCGAGTTCCTTCGGGTACTCGTGTTCGGCGAGGTCGTAGGTCCGCGAGATGGGTCGGAAGACGTGCTCGGCGGCGAGGTGCACACGCTCCACGGTCGCGTCGAACTTCTTCGGGAGCTCGAGGTTGATGGCCATGGCCGCTACCTTACTGCCCGGTAAGGTCGGTGCCAAGGGGCGGGAGCACGCCGACGCTGCGGGGAGGCAGGCGGGTTGGCGCGGGCGGACGGCGCGGTGAGTGCGGGCGGCGGGGCGTCCGCGCCTGCTGCGCGTGTCCGCGCGTGTCGCGACAGGCGCGGATGCGTGCAGGTGGCGCGGCGACCTCGCTGGGGGTCGCTGCCCCACCGGTTGGCAGCCGTGGGGCCAGCACCCCGTCCTCTATCACGCAGCCATCAGATGTAACCGCGTCAGCCACTCCCGAACCATCCCCGCCACCACTCCGCGCTCAAGGTCCCGCCACGTCCACCGAATGACCATGATGCCCATTCGCCGCAGCCGGTCCTCGCGTTGCTTCTCGCGGCGCATCGCATCGAACGGGGTCTCGCCCGGACGCAGATGCTTCTGGTACTTGACCGCGCCATCGAACTCGCCGACAAGTCGGCCAGCCCAGTCGTGGTCCGTACGTGCCACAAACTCGCCGTCTCGATCGACGAACTCGTGCTGCAACCGAGGGACCGGCAGCCCGGCCTCGATCATTTGCGCTCGGCTCCACGACTCCCCGGGGTTTTCGGCGGCACCGTCGGCATGACGAAGGGCTCGTCGCGCCACCGCGACACCGCGGCGCGACGCGGACAACATCCGTGCCATCGCGTCTCGATCCGCGCCCAGTCGCAGCGCCGAGTCGAAGACCGCGAGCGCACCGGCGAACCCCATCGGCGTCGAGCAAGCAACATCGACGGCAGTGCGCTCCAATGACGTCGTCCGAATCCCATCGATCACGACGATCTCATCGTCGTCGAGCTCACCGACGTGCGTATGCCGGGTAACGGTGCGATGTCCCCCCGCCATGCGACCGATGGTCAGATGCACCCGACGCAGGTTCGGCCGCAGCATCGCAAGACCGTGCATCGTCGCCGCCGACTGGTGACTGAGCACATGGTCGGCGTCGGTGAGTGCGACGACGGTCGCAACCGCGGTGAGTCGATGCTGCTCGTCGGGGCTTCGTTCGACGGCCCGAGCGTAGACGCCGCGGGCAATGCGGACGAGCTGGCCGTGTCGGCACGCTCGGACGATCTCGTTATCGGTGTAGCCGGCGTCGATCAGGGCCCGGCGATGGGTGAGGCCCCAGTCGTCGACGGGAAAGGCCGTGCGGTGGGGCTCTGCATTCAGCGAGTTCATACCCCTGAGACGCAGCAACCGCCGGATCGGTTTCATCGGGCATTCGCCGACGGCGTCCGCGCCTGCTGCACGTGTCCGCGCGTGTCGCGACAGGCGCGGATGCGTGCAGGTGGCGCGGCGAGCACCGACGGTGACTTTCGGACGGGCCGGTCGCGCCGCCCACACCCGTCACACCACGATGTTGACCATCCGGCCGGGTACGACGATGACCTTGCGTGGTTCGCGGCCGTCCAGGAAGGCGAGGACCTTCTCGTCGGCGAGGGCCGCGGCGGTCACCATCTCCTGGTCGGCGTCGACGGCCGCGGTGATCCGACCCCGCACCTTGCCGTTCACCTGCACCGGCAATTCCACCGAGTCCTCGACCAGCCACCGTTCGTCGGCCTCCGGGAACGGGCCGCGTGCCAGCAGATCGTCGTGGCCGAGACGGCTCCACAGTTCGTCGGCGATATGCGGCGCGAGCGGCGCCAGCATGGTGACCAACGGCTCCACCGCGGCGCGCGGTGCTCCGTCGGGGAAGGCTTTGGTCAGATGGCTGGTCAGCTTGATCAGCGCCGCCACCGCGATATTGTTGCGCAGCTCGGCGAACTCATCGCGGACCTCGGCGATCGTCTTGTGCAGCAACCGATTCGTGTCGTCGTCGACCGCATCGTCGGTCACCCGGATCGCGCCGGTCTCCTCGTCGACCACCAGTCGCCACACCCGCTGCAAGAAGCGCTGCAGTCCGACAACATCTTTGGTCGCCCACGGCCGGGACTGATCCAGCGGACCCATGTACATCTCGTAGAGCCGCAGCGTATCCGCGCCGTAGTCGCGGGCGATGTCGTCGGGCGCCACCGAGTTCTTGAGCGACTTGCCCATCTTCCCGTACTCCTGGGTGACCGGCTCGCCCTGGTACCAGAAGCCTCCGTCGCGTTCGGTGACCTCGTCGGCGGGCACGTAGATGCCGCGCGCGTCGGTGTAGGCGTATGTCTGGATCATGCCCTGGTTGAACAACTTTCGGTACGGCTCGGTGCTGGTCACGTAGCCCAGGTCGTAGAGCACCTTGTGCCAGAACCGCGAGTACAGCAGGTGCAGCACGGCGTGCTCGATACCGCCGATATAGAGGTCGAGTCCACCCGGATCGTCCGGGCCGTGCAGCTCGGGGCGCGGCCCCATCCAGTACGCCTCGTTCTCCTTGGCGCAGAACTCTTCCTCGTTCAGCGGGTCGATGTAGCGGAGTTGGTACCAGGAGCTGCCGGCCCACTGCGGCATCACATTGGCATCGCGCGTGTAGGTCTGCACGCCGTCACCGAGATCCAGTTCGACGGTCAGCCAGTCGGTGGCCTTGGCCAGCGGCGGCGACGGTTCGCTCTCCGAGTCGTCGGGGTCGAAGGAGACCGGCGCATAGTCGTCGACCTCCGGGAGTTCCACCGGCAGCATGGATTCCGGCAGCGGGTGGGCCTGACCCGCGGCGTCGTAGACGATCGGGAACGGCTCACCCCAGTAGCGCTGCCGGGCGAACAACCAGTCGCGCAACTTGTACTGGACGGTGCCGTGACCGGTGCCGTCGCGCTCCAGGCGTTCGATGATCGCCGTCTTGGCATCCTCGACGGAGAGCCCGTCGAGGAAGTCGGAATTCACCAGCGGCCCGTCCCCGACGTACGCGGCGTCGGCGACCCCGGCCTCGGAGCCGATCACCTCGACGATGGGAAGCCCGAAGGCGGAGGCGAATTCGTGGTCGCGGGCGTCGTGCGCGGGCACCGCCATGATCGCGCCGGTGCCGTAACCCATCAGCACGTAGTCGGCGATGAACACCGGGATCGGCTGGCCGTTCACCGGATTCACGGCGTACGCACCGGTGAAGACGCCGGTCTTGTCCCGATTCTCCTGGCGCTCCAGATCCGACTTCGCCGCAATCGACGCCCGGTAGGCCGCGACGGCGGCCGCCGGGGTGGCCGCATCGGCCGTCCACTGCCGCTGGGTGCCCTCCGGCCACGCGTCGGCGACGATCTCGTCGACCAGCGGATGTTCCGGTGCCAGCACCATGTAGGTGGCGCCGAAGAGGGTATCCGGTCGGGTGGTAAAGACGTCGATCACGCGGTCGGTGCCGGCGGCTTCGCTGGGTACCGGGAACGACACCTGCGCCCCTCGCGACCGCCCGATCCAGTTGCGCTGCATGGTCTTGACCTTGTCCGGCCAGTCCAGCACGTCCAGGTCGTCCAGCAGCCGGTCCGAGTAGGCGGTGATGCGCATCATCCACTGCCGCAGGTGCTTCCGGAAGACCGGAAAGTTGCCGCGGTCACTGCGGCCGTCGGCGGTGACCTCCTCGTTGGCCAGCACCGTGCCCAGTCCCGGACACCAGTTGACCAGCGAATCGCTCTGATACACCAGGCGATAGGAGTCGATCAGCCGGTTGCGTTCCGCTCCGGACAGATCCGCCCACGACCGGCCGGCGAACTCGGTGCCACTCAGATCGCGCGTACCCGAGGCGAACTCGTCGACCAGCTCGGCAATCCGGCGTGCCTTGCGCTGCTCCGAGTCGTACCAGGCGTTGTAGATCTGCAGGAAGATCCACTGGGTCCAGCGGTAGAAGTCGACGTCCGTGGTCGCGATCCGCCGCCGCTCGTCGTGCCCCAAACCCAGCCGCCGGATCTGCGCGAGGTACCGCTCGATGTTGGCCTCGGTCGTGGTGCGCGGATGGGTGCCGGTCTGCACGGCGTACTGCTCGGCTGGCAGCCCGAAAGCGTCGAAGCCCATGGTGTGCAGCACGTTCTTGCCGATCATCCGCTGGAAGCGGGCGAAGACGTCGCTGGAGATGAATCCCAGCGGGTGCCCGACGTGCAGGCCGGAACCGGACGGATAGGGGAACATGTCCTGGACGAACAACTTGTCCGGCGCGTCGGGACCGCTGCCGTCGAAGGCGCTCATGTCGCCGGCCAGCGCGCCGACCGGGTTCGGTGCCTCGTACGCGTGCCGTGCCGACCAGACCCGCTGCCAGTGGTCCTCGATCTGCCCCGCCAATTCGGCGGTGTACCGGTGCGCGGGTGTGCCGGAGGCGGCGGTGTCCCCGGGGGAAGTGTCGGCTGTACTCACCCCACCAGCGTAATTGCTGGCATCGGGGCCAACCAACGCGGTGGACCGCGCCGGACGGCCTCGCTCCGGCGGACTGTCCGCGCGGTCCTCGGCGACGCCCGTCCAGGTTCGGTTTTCGCCGACGGTCACCCCGCTCGTATGGTGGTCGGGTGAGTGTCGTGTCCGTTGTGGTGGCCGTCTGCGTCTTCGCCCTGGCCCTGATGTGGTCCGTGGTCGGGGTTCTCGGTCTGCGCGGGGCGTTGCCGCGGAATCGCTGGTTCGGGGTCCGCACCCCCGCGACATTGGGCTCGGACGAGGCGTTCGGTGTCGCTCAGCGGGTCGCCGCTCCCGGCACTCTCGGGGCGGCCGTGATCTGTGTCGTCGGCGCAGTTCTGACCCTGGGTGTCCGGGACGGCTGGGCACCGGTGTTCGGTGTCGGCGCGGCGGTCGCCGCGGTGCTGATCGTCGGACTGGTCGGCGGGCTCGGTGTCCGCGCGGCCGAGGCGCTGTCCGACACCACGGCCCAGTCCAGCTCCGCCGGGTGCGGCTGCTGCGGGACAGCCACCACCCAGAGTGCCACCGACGCCGCCGAGCCGACGACCGGCACCCCCGCAGATGTCGGCGACGGCGCCGACCCGGCCGCCGATTGCGGCGAATCCAGTTGCGCGTCCTGCGCACTCCGCGGCGCCTGCACGTCTGGCACCGGCACCGACGCGCCCGTTGCGCAGGACCCCGCCGAGCGGGCAGCGGCGCCGGCACCGCATTCCGCACAGGCCTGATCTCGCCGATGCGTGGCCTGCTGAGCCGTTCGCCAGTCGACGGGTTCGTGCTGGCGATCCTGGCGGCCGTCGTAGTGGCCGCCGTCTTCCCGGCCCGCGGCCAGCTCGCCGACGTCCTGGACTGGGCGGTCGTCGTCGCGGTGGGGGTCTTGTTCTTTCTGTACGGCGCACGCCTTCAGCCTCGGGAGGCCCTCGCCGGGCTCACCCATTGGCGGCTGCACCTGACCATCCTGGCGTTCACGTTCGTCCTGTTCCCGCTGATCGGTCTGGCGTTGCGGCCGTTGACCGTACCGTTCCTCGGCGACGACCTGGCCGCCGGGCTCCTCTACCTATGCCTGGTGCCCTCGACCGTGCAGTCGTCGATCGCGTTCACGTCGATCGCGCGCGGCAACGTCGCCGGCGCCATCGTCAGCGCGTCCGCCTCCAACCTGCTCGGGGTCGTCCTGACACCGTTGCTCGTGGTGCTGCTCATGTCGAATACCGGCGGGGTACACATCACCGGGTCGTCCATCCTGCAGATCCTGCTGCAGATCCTGGTCCCGTTCCTGCTCGGCCAGCTGTGTCGGCCGCTGATCGCGCCGATCCTCCGGCGGTACGCCGAGCCGACGAAATACGTTGACCGCGGGTCGATCGTGCTGGTGGTCTACGTCGCATTCAGCGAGGGTGTCCGCAACGGGATCTGGTCGCTGGTCGGCCCGTGGCAGGTGGTGTGGGTGGCCCTGATCGCCACGGCACTCGTGCTCGTGATGCTGACGGTGACCGGGTGGCTGCCGCCGCGACTCGGCTTCGACCGCGCCGACACCGTCGCGATCCAGTTCTGCGGAACCAAGAAGAGTCTCGCCACCGGCCTCCCGATGGCGACCGTGCTGTTCGGCGGTCCGGTCGTCGGGCTGATCGTCTTGCCGCTGATGATCTTTCACCAGATCCAGCTCATCATCTGTTCGTGGCTGGCGACCAGGTACGGGCGCCATGCCTCGGCGGCCGACAACCGGCCGGACGGCATCTGACGGATGCGTAGCCGACGTCGGCCCCGGGCCCGCCCGGTCAGCCGCTGACCCCCTCCCGACGCCGACCACGCCACCGGCGCCAGGCCAACCAGCCGAGTCCGAGGACGCCCGCGCCGATCGCGGCGTAGAGCAGGATCGTCGCGCCCAATGCCGCACCCGCGAAGTAGCCCAGCAGTACGACCGCGGTCGCCCAGGACGTCGCTCCGACCACATCGGCAATCCAGAAGCGCCGGAATCCCATTCGGATGATCCCGGCCACCGGTGGTACGACGGTCCGCACGAAACCGATCCAGCGGCCGGTGATCACCGCGACCGTGCCCCCGCGCACGGCCGCTTCCGCGCGCGCCCACCGCTGCCGATCCGGGTGCCGAGCCGCGACGTCATCACCCGATGTCCGGACGAACGCCCGAGCCAGTATCCGGTGGTGTCACCGGCCACCGCGGCCACGCACGCGGCGACGACGAGCGGCCCGACATCGGTGGGCCCGATGGCCGCCGCGACGCCCGCAGCGACCAGCGCGGCCTCGCTGGGTATCACCAGCCCGACCACCAGGGTCGCGGTCTCGGCGTAGACGAGGCCGCACGCCACGAGGTACACCGCCCACGACGGCACCGACCCGATCACGGAGACGAGCCAGTCGGCGAGCGCGGACACCCCGCCGAGCCTACGCCTGCCTGCTCACCCCGGGAGTGGCTGCGACAGCGGCAGATTCACGAAGCTCGGGTTGCGGGGGTCGAGCTGGATGTGTTCCGGCGCCAACCGGGACTCGTTCAGCAGCGGCCGCAGCGGGAGCCCGCGCGGGAAGTTCATCGCGAACACGTCGACCCGCAGGCGGTGGCCGGGTTTGATGACCGCCTCGGTGGGAAGCAGGCCGATGTCGATCGCGACGGGGCGGCCGGGCGTGACCGGACGGCGCGACGGCAGCGTGAGGGTGTACACCGGGTCGATGACGTCGCCGTTGGCGGCGAACTGCGAACGCGCACGGTCGTAGGTGCGCAGCGACGCCATCACCTGCCCGGAGCTGATCACCTTCGACGTGCCGTCCGGCGCGACATCGTTGAGCGTGGCCGTCCAGTAACCGTCGGTGGCATCCATCACGGCGTTGATCCGGACGTTGGCATATCCGGACACGCTGCGAGCCGTGGACACCGGCGGTGAGGTGAACGACAGCGCGTTGCGCTCGGCGATGCGAGCGTCCTTGGCGCAGAACGGAAAGACTGCCGTTGCTCCGGCCATCTGTTGAGCGGAGTCGCGGGAGCAGACGGTGAGCACCCCGGGTGCGATGGTCAGCCGGCCCCGGGATGCCGGTGCCGCGGTCGTCAGGCTCCCGTCGCGTACGGCATGCGGTGCCGTGCCGCTGCGGCGGTCACCGAGATACAGCCGCTGCCGGTCCATTCCGGCCCGCGGGAACTGCTGCGCGGTGATCCACGCGTCGCCCACCTGCTTGAGGTTGACCGGACCGTAGGAGTCGACGCCGTTGTCGATTCCCTTGAGCCACTTGTCGAACCACGCCTTCTGCAGCACGTCGAGCCGCGGCGGGGTGCCCGGCCGGCCCTGCCCACCACCGATGGTCAGGTGATAGCCGTCGCCCATGATGAGTTGCTTGCGGCCGGGTGGCAGTGGGATGGCGTTGTACATCCGCACCTGGCTGTTGGTGAACAGGTCGAACCAGCCGCCGTAGATGAACGTCGGTGTCCGCACCCGTTCGGCGTGGTCCTGCCAGGCCGTCCGCGGCTCCGATGTCGCCGACAGCAGCTCCCGCAATTCCGGAGGGACGGAAGGGATGTCGGGAGTCAGGAGTGCGGCCAGGAGTTGCGGTGCGAAGGTGGCCGGGTCGGCGATGCGGTCGGCGAGCCACCGCCAGTCGAAGGTACCGTTCAGCATCGACGCCACATTGGGCACCATCTTGGTGGTGTTGACCAGCGTCAGCCACATGGGCAGGAATCCGGCCCCGAGGGCGCCGCCGGGGGCGACGATGTCGCGGATGAGGTCGCCGCCCGGCTCGACCGGGAAGATCGCCTTCAGCGCGGCGGGACGCTTGTTCGCGGCGTGGATCTGGTTGATCGCCGAGTACGACACTCCCGACATTCCGACCTTGCCGTTGGAGAAGCGTTGCCGCGCAGCCCAGTCGATGACCTCGACGGTGTCGCGTTGTTCGCGATTCTGGAAGACGTCCCACCGCCCCTGGGAGAATCCGGTGCCGCGGACGTCGACGACGACCATCGTGTAGCCGCTGCGGACGAGATCGAAGTCGACGGAGAAGGTACGAGTACCGCCGTCGCGGATGGTCTGCGCGATGTCGGTGATGCCGTCGATCGGGGTGCCGCGCAGGTTGATCGCGGACGCGAGCTGCATGACGAAGGGTTCGAGCACCGGATGCTGGAGTGCCGCGGAGGCGACCGCGGTGATCAGCTTGGTGTACGGAGTCATATTGACGATGACCGGGGTGGGGCGCGAGGTGGCGCGCTGCCGCCCGTCGGCGGGCCGATAGACGTTGGCGCGCAACACGGTTCCGTCGCTCATCCGGATCGGTACGTCCCACTGCACGGCAACCCCGGGATAGGGCTGCCTGCCGTCGTGGGCCGCCGCCCACCCGCGGGCCGCCGCGCCACCGTCGGGCGGTGGCGCCGCGGTGGCGACCGCATGCCCGGTCAGCACCAGTGCGACAACCGCACCCACCACCGCGATAACCCTGACCCGACCACGCATCCCGACCACCCGTCACCGGCACCGATTCGACGTGCACCGAACCTAACACCCTCGCTGTGGTGGCGGTCACGTTCATCCCGGTCGCCGCGACCGGTGACAGCGCCCGGTATCGATCGCGCGGGACGTGGGCGCCCCCGGTCGGCGCCGGGTCGGAGTCGTCCTAGTTCATCGAGGTATCGAGGGGGTGGGTGGACAGCAGCGGCAGCGGCCACGGCTGCCGGCGCAGCACGTCCGACCACACGTCGGTGGTGGGCGGCGCCAGCAGGTCCCGCGGTAGTGCCGACGCGAGCAGCCAACTGTCCTGCGCCATCTCGGCGTCGAGCTGCCCGATGCCCCAGCCGGAATAGCCGGCGAACAACCGGATGCCTTCGAGCGCCTCGGTCAGCGACTCCGGGTCGGCGTCCAGGTCGACGAGCACTACCCGACCGATGACCGAGCGCAGTCCCGGATAGAAGTCGGCGTCCACGCCGTGGTTGAGCACGCCGAGACACAGGGCGGCGTCCTGTTTGACCGGGCCGCCGACGAACAGCGCCCGTGGAGACGCGGCGAGCTCGGCCCATCCGGGTGTCACGTTGTGTACTGCGGTCTGGCTCATCCGGTTGACGACGACTCCGATGCTGCCCGCGTCGTTGTGTTCGATCATGTAGATCACGGTGCGCGCAAAGGTCGGCTCGATCAGGTCCGGCGAGGCGATGAGCAGTGTGCCCGCCCGGATTCGGTGGGCCGGTTGGGGATTGCGGGCGGCATCGGACGCGCCGCCCGAACCGGTACCGGTGGCGTCGGGCACCTCACGATGGGGTCCGTCGCGGTGCGCGTCGTCGGGGTTGTCGCCTCCGCCCGTCACCCGTTCATCATGGCATGTCCGGCGCCGGTGTGGTCGTACGCTGGGCAGGTGATCTCCCGCTCGGCCGTCCCGCCGATGACCGTGGCGTCGTGACGCCGGCACGGTCGACGGCCGCGCGCAGCACGGCCGAGTTGTGGCGGACGTTCTGGTCGTCGCTGCGGCACTCCCCCGGGCTGGGTCGTCTCATCGCGGTGCGCCTGACCAGCCAGCTCACCGACGGCGTGTTCCAGGCGGCGTTGATCGGCGGCGTGCTGTTCAACCCGGAGCGCCACGCGGACCCGATCGCCGCGGCCGCCGGGTTCGCGGTGTTGTTGCTGCCGTACTCGCTGATCGGTCCGTTCGCCGGGGCGCTGCTCGACCACTGGGATCGCCGTACCGTGCTGATCTACGCCAACGTGCTGCGTGCCGCGCTGATCGGGATCGTCGCGCTCGCCATCGACCGGGGTGCCCCGGACACCGTCGTCTTGATCAGTGCGCTCGCGGTGACCGGAGCCAGTCGGTTCGTCGCCTCCGGGTTGTCGGCGTCGCTGCCGCACGTGGCCCGGCGGGAGGTCATCGTCGCCATCAACGCACTGGTCACCACGCTCGGCGGCGCGATGCTGTCGGTCGGTGCGGGACTGGCGTTACTGCTGCGCATGGTGGTGGGCGGCGACAATGCCGGCAGCGCCCGCACCCTGCTCGCGGCGGTGTTCATCGCCCTGCTGGCTGCGTTTCTGGCGCGGGGTTTCGGACGGTTGCAACTAGGCCCGGACGAACCCGACGACGCCGGCCGGTCCGCATTCCACGCCGTCGCCGTCGGCATGCTGCACGGGGTGCGGGCGGTGCACCACACCAAGACCGTCGCCGCCGCGCTCACCGCGATCGGCGCCCATCGGCTGGTGTTCGGCCTGAACACGCTGATGCTGTTGGTGTTCGCGCGGCAGTCGGGTCCGGGCGACGGACTCGACCGGGTCAGCCTGGTGCTGGGGTTCACCGCCGCCGGGGCCCTCGTGGCGGCGATGATCGCGCCGCTCGCGGTCGATCGGTTCGGTCGGCGCGCGACGCTGATCGGGGCGCTCCTGATCGGGGCGCTGGGTGAGACGGCGTTGCTCGCCTTTTCGTTGCCGGTGTTCTGCGCGGCGGCATTCGTGATCGGGCTGATCGGTCAGGTCACCAAGCTCGTCGGCGACGCCGCGATGCAGATCGACATCGACGACACCGTGCGCGGCCAGGTGTTCTCGGTGCAGGACGCGGTCTTCAACATCGCCTACGTCGCAGCGATGCTGCTCGCCGCGCTGGCCATCCCGGCGAATGGAAGGTCGGTGGCGCTGGTGCTGATCGGCGTGGTGATCTACCTGGTTGCGGTGGTCGTGGTCCGGGTCGGCCACCCGCAGCGGCATCCGCATGCCGCGGCATCGTCGGCCAATCCGTCGACACCCGACGGTCCCGACTGAGACCACCGCCGTCACGGCCGCCGGAATTCGGGTGCACCCCGCCGGTAGACGACGTCGGCGGCGCCGTCGCGGTCGGTGTCGACCAGGACGGTGTCCAGCGTGCCGTCGGCGTCGGTGTCGAGGTACAGGCGCACTCCCCGACCGGCGACTGCGACGAGTTCGGCATCGGCTCGACCGTCCCCGTCGGTGTCCAGCACCCGAACCGCTCCGGGATCGGTGGGCGCGCCCGGCCCGCGGGGGACGGGCGCCGAGGGCGACGACGGAGGCGGCTTCCGGGTACCGGTGTCCGGGGTTGGTGCCGGCCGCCGGTCGGGTGTGACGGGTTCGTCGATGCCCAGCGTCGCGCGATCCACCTCGACCTCCCACAGCCCCCGGCCCGAGTCGCGGTAGAAGTGGTCGATGACCCCGTCATCGTCCAGGTCGAGGCCGGCGACGTCGGCGACCCCGTCACCGTCGAGGTCGGCGAGCAGATCGTCGTCGCGGCCGTCGCCGTCGAAGTCGAGGCGCACCGCATCGAGCGTTCCGTCGGAGTCCAGGTCGGCGTCCGCCGGGCTGTGCCAGGTGGTGGTCGGTCCGTCACCGGTCCCGAAGAGATACTCGATCATCGGCTCCATACCCCCTTGGACGCAGCCCGGCGCCGATCGGTTCCCTCCGGATCCGTCGCCGGCGGCATCGACCGATCCCGGGGACCCGACGGTGGATCGGGAGCGCCCGAGGCCGGCAGGGAGCCACGATTCGCGCGCGGTAGGTTGTGGGCCATGAACGGCGGCGCGCGTGCGATCGGGTCGGTCTAGGCGATGTACCTCAGCGAACTGGGTGAACAGTTCCACCGGGCACGGCTCGCACCCGCCGTCACCCATCTCGACTCGGCGGCCGCGGGACGGTCGTCGAACGCGGTGATCGGCGCGATGTCGGCGCACCTGTGGCGGGAGGCCGAGCGCGGCTCGTATGTGGCAGCCGACGACCGTGCCGACGAAATCGCCAGGGACAAACGCGATCTCGCCCAACTGATCGGACACACCAGCGACGAACTCGCGTTCCGGGAAAGTGCCCGCGCCGCTCTGAGCGCACTGCTCACGTCGTGGAGCCTGCCGATCGCGTCGACGGTCTGGGTCGCCCGCAACGAGTTCGGTCCGAACCTGGTGGAGTTCGAACGCCGGGGGTACGCGGTCCGCAGCATTCCCGACGCCGATCCGTACGGCCACGTCGACACCGACGTGCTGGAGAACATGCTGCAGTTCGAGCAGCCGGACATCATCCACATCTGCCACATCGGGTCGATGTCGGGGGCGGTGCAGCCCATCACACGGATCGTCGAGGTCGCGCACGCGGCCGGTGTGCCGGTGGTCGTCGACATGTCGCAGTCGGCCGGGCACGTCCCGACCGTCACCGGTGCCGACGTCGTCTACGGCACCAGCCGCAAGTGGCTGACCGGTCCGCGGGGTGTCGGCTTCGTCGCGGTCCGCCGGGACGCGATACGTCCCGTCCAGATCGACAGCTCGGAGGCGTTCATCGCGGGCCGTCTCGGGCTCGGCGTCGCCGTGTCGGAGGTCCTCCAAACCGGACAGCAGCGGGTCTTCCGTGAATTGGCGGCGATCGGCCGCATCACCCGGGAACGGCTCGACGGCATCGGGAGCTGGGAGGTGCTCGAGCCGACCGACGAGCCGTCCGCCCTGGTCACGCTGGCGCCGCCACCGGGCTGGCAGTCGAGCGACGTCGCGGCCGCCCGCGACAAGCTGTTCGGCATGGGCATCCTGGTGACCGCCGCGGATTCGTGGCGGGCGCCGCTGGCCACCGACCAGTCCGTGCTGCGGATCAGTCCGCACCTCGACGTCGAGCGGGAAGACCTCGACCGGCTGGCCGAGGCGTTGCGCACCATGGGGTACTGACCGCCGCGCCCGGCCGTGTCCGGGCACGGTGGTCGAGACGGGACCGGTCACGTGCGGTCACGGTCGATCAGGGTCGAGGGGTCCGAGTCGGTGTTCGTCCGATCGGGCGGGTTCGGCCCCTACAGAACCACACGATCTGCTGCAACACTGGATGCCGTGGCACTGCGCTCACCGCGTCCCCCCGAGCCGACGGGATGATCGGCACCACCGGCAGTTCGGCACCCGTGCGGGTGACCGTGGTCGCCAATCCGTACTCCCGGCACGGCGCCGGGCTGCGGACCGGTGATGCGGCCGTGGCGCAGCTGCGGGAGCGGGGCCTGGACCCGACCGTGCTGCTGGCCCCGACCGCGTCGGAGGCCGCGGAGATGGCCGCCGCCGCGGCCCGCGCCGGCACCGACGCGTTGATCGTCGTCGGGGGTGACGGCACGGTGCGGCTGACCGTGGAGGCGTCGCTCGGCACCGGCACACCCGTCGGCATCGTCCCGGCGGGCAGCGGCAACGACGCCGCCCGCAATCTCGGCATCCCCCTCGATGACGTGCCCGGCGCCGTGGACATCATCGCCCGCGGGGTGCGGCGATCCGTCGACGTCGGGCAGGTGACATTTCCGGAGGGCCGGACCGCGCTGTTCGCGACGGTGGCCGCGACCGGCTTCGACGCGTCGGTAGCCTCCCGTGCGGACGCGATGTCGTGGCCCCACGGCCAGTCCCGGTACACGGTCGCGGCGCTCCGCGAAATGGGTGCGTTGAGCACCAGGCACTACCAGGTGCGGGTCGACGACGAGCAGGTCGAGGGCGACGTCGTGCTGGTCGCCATCGGTAACACCGCGTCGTACGGCGGCGGGATGCGCATCACGCCGGGTGCCGCGATGGACGACGGCGCGCTGGACGTGACCGTCGCGCGGGTGCCGAAGCGCTTCACCCGCGCGACCTACGCGAGCATGTTCCCGCGGGTGTTCACCGGGCATCATGTCGGGCTGTCGATGGTGGAGACGTTGCGCGGCCGCGAGATCGAGCTCTACTGCGATCCGCCCGCGCCGATCTCGCTGGACGGCGACATCGTCGGCGAACTGCCGGCCGTGTTCGAAGTGCTACCGGACGCGGCGCAGGTGTTCGTCCCGTCGGTGGACGCCGCGGCCGTCGAACCGCCCGCCGGCCTCTGACGCAGAGCACGGCCGCGGGGCATGGCCACCGGCCCGCCTGGGTTATCCCTCGGCTTGCCGCCGCGCCCACCAGTCGCGCAGTGCGGCGACCGCCTCGTCGTGGGTCATCGGGCCGCGGTCGAGTCGCAGCTCCTTGAGGTAGCGCCACGCCTCGCCGACCACCGGGCCGGGCGGGATGGCCAGGATCTGCATAATCGCGTTGCCGTCGAGGTCGGGGCGGACGCGGTCCAGATCCTCGGCCGCCTTGAGGTCGGCGATGCGGCGTTCGAGATCGTCGTAATTCTCCTGCAACCGGCGCGCTCGGCGGCGGTTGCGGGTCGTGCAGTCGGCGCGGACCAGTTTGTGCAACCGGTCCAGCAGCGGCCCGGCGTCGGTGACGTAGCGCCGCACCGCCGAATCGGTCCAGTTGCCCTCGCCGTAGCCGTGGAACCGCAGGTGCAGGAACACCAGCGTCGCGATGTCCTCGACGTCGGCCTTCGGATACTTCAGCGCGCGCAGCCGGCGGCGCACCATCTTCGCGCCGACGACCTCGTGGTGATGAAAGCTGACGCCGCCGCCCGGCTCGTGTTTGCGGGTGGCCGGCTTGCCGATGTCGTGCAGCAGGGCCGCCCAGCGCAGCACCAGGTCGGGGCCGCCCTCCTCCAGGTCGATCGCCTGCCGCAGCACGGTCAGCGAATGCTGATAGACGTCCTTGTGCTGGTGGTGTTCGTCGATGGTCAGCCGCATCCCGGGGATCTCCGGCAGCACCCGCTCGGCCAGGCCGGACTCGACCAGCACCTCGAACGCCTCGATGGGGTGATCGCCGGTGATCGTCTTGTCCAGTTCGGCGCGGATCCGTTCGGCGGTGATCCGCTCGATCTGCCCGGCCATCTCCGACATCGCGTCGAACACCCGCGGCGCCATCGTGAAGCCGAGTTGCGCGACGAACCGCGCCGCCCGCAACATCCGCAGCGGATCGTCGGTGAACGACTCCTCCGGGGTGGCCGGGGTGTCGATGATGCCCGCCAGCAGCGCATCCAGCCCGTGCAGCGGATCGTGGAACTCGGCCGGGCCATCGGCGCCGATGCGCACCGCCATCGCGTTCACGGTGAAGTCCCGGCGCACCAGGTCGCCGTCGAGGGAGTCGCCGAATGTCACCTCGGGATTGCGGCCCACCTTGTCGTAGACGTCGGCTCGGTAGGTGGTGATCTCCACGATCACGTCGTCCTTGCGGGCGCTGACCGTGCCGAAGGCAATCCCGGTGTCCCACACCGCGTCCGCCCACCCGGTCAACAACCGTTCGATGTCGGCGGGCCGCGCATCCGTGGTGAAGTCGAGGTCGGTGGTCAGCCGGCCGAGCAGCGCGTCCCGGACCGACCCGCCGACCAGATACAGCTCGAATCCGGCGTCGGCGAACAGGCGGCCGAGCGGCACGAGCACATCCGACATCGCCCGCAGCGAGACCGCGGCACCCGCCAGCAGGCGGTCGCGGCGTTCGGTCCCCGCCGGCGGGCGGTCGCCGTGTGGGGTCGAGGACGGGTCGGTCACGGCATGACAGCCTACTGTGTGCGGCCCCGCATCCCGTCCCGGTGACGGGCTCGACGGTGCCGCCGTCGCTCACCACCCACCGGACCGCACCGCCGCTGCCCTGCACATCTGGCCGCCGATGCCCGCCGCCGAGTGCGCCGCGCGGTGAGCCGTGCAGGCAAACGGCAGGTGACCAGCAGCTAGCATCGAGGGCGTGTCCACCGATCCCTCGACCAACCCTTCAGACGTCGCCGGCGACGTCACGGGTGGTGGGCACGGCACCAATCGCGCGGGCGGGCTCCCGGCCGCCGCGGCCACTGGTACGTCCGGCTCGGCGAGCAGCGGCTCCGTCGCCAACCCCGGTGCCGTCGCCAACCCCGGCGCCACTCCCGGCTCGGGCAGGCGTCGACGCCGCGGTCGACGACGGCGCGGTGGCGGTTCGGCCGCACCGCATCGCACCGATCCCGCCGACGCCGACACGGACGACGGGTCCCACGGCGGTCCGTCACGAGACGTGGCATCGGAGCACACCTCCGGCCCCGAGGCCGGTGGGTCGCGGCCGCCGCGGACCACCACCGATCCGTCGCCTCCTGCGGCACGACGTCGACCCTCCCCCGCCGACCTCGTCCGTCCGCGCCTGATCCCCGACGACGAGCCCACCGGCACCGCCACCCATACCGCGACCGGTGATCCCCCGATGAATCCGGCCGTGACCAGCCATGACACCGACGTCACCGCGACCGGTCCGGTCGACTCCGACCAGGTCTGCGGCTCGCCGGAAAGCAACGACGACAACGGCGACGACGACAACGGCGACGACGCCGAGCCCGGGGAGACGTCGGTCGCCGGTGCCCGCACCCGGGTCACCGGACCGAAACCGTCCGACATGGCGGTACTCGCCGCCAAGATCACCAAGACCGGCCTGAGCCACGGCACCCGCGGCGCCAAGGCGGCCCGCACCCGACGCCGCGCCACCCGGACCGACCGTCCCGCCGACGGGCTGCGCACGGTCCGCGAAACGTCCGCCGGCGGCCTGGTCATCTCCGACCTCGACCTGCCGATGGACGAGCTGTCGGCTGCCCTGATCGGCCGCGTCGACCGCCGCGGCCGGATGATGTGGTCGCTGCCCAAGGGGCACATCGAGACCGGGGAGACGGCCGAACAGACCGCCGTCCGTGAGGTCGCCGAGGAAACCGGCATCCACGGCACCGTCGTCGCACCGCTCGGCAAGATCGATTACTGGTTCGTCAGCGAGGGCCGCCGAATCCACAAAACGGTGCACCACTACCTGCTGCGCAGCGTCGGGGGCGAGCTCTCCGATGCGGATTACGAGGTCAGTGAGGTTGCGTGGGTGCCGTTGCGGGAGCTGCCGCGCAAGCTCACGTACTCTGACGAGCGGCGACTCGCCCGCATGGCACGCGGAGTCATCGCCGATCTCGCCGCCGACCCGCAGCGGTTGGCCCGATCCGAGGCCGAGAGCAGTCGCACCGAACCCAACGCCTATGAGAGAGCCGCAGCCGCCCGCAACCAGCGCCGTAACGACACGCCGCGGCGCAAGGAGGCCACCCAGCGGGCGGAGAGCCCTCCCCCGTCCCGCTCGCGGCGCCGCAGGCGACGGCCCCGGCGGCCGTCGGGCGATGCCTGACCGCCCGCACTCGCGTCCGGCCTTCCCCGTCACCGCCCCCGGCGGCCGCGACCACCGGGACCGGTCTGCCCCTGGCCACCGACCCGGGTACCGACACCGGCCACGGCTCTTGGCGCTGCTGCGCGCGGCTGTGGCGGTCGTCGGTGTCGTCGTGCTCACCGCGCTCACGGCGTCGTGGGCCGTTGCCGCACCGTCGACCTCGGGCGCACCGGGCGTCGATCGCGGTGGCGAGACCGGGGCCGGTTCTGCCACCTCCCCAGCCAGCAGGGGCCAGCGATTCGCCGAGATCGTCCTGGACTCGGTCAGCCCGAGCATGGTCACCACCACCTCCGGGCCGACGGTGTCGGTGCGGGGTCGGGTCCACAATCGGAGCAACCGCACATTGCGCGACGTCGATCTGCGGCTCGAACGGGGTGACCCGGTCGATGCCGCCGGCGGGCTGCGTCGCAGTCTCGCCGTGGACAACCCGCCGATCGCGGTCGCCAGCCCGTTCCGGCGGATCACCGACGAACTGGCCCCCGGCGGCGACGCCACCTTCTCGGTGACCCTGTCGCTGTCCGGCGCGGACGGCTTGCGGATCGATCGCACCGGGGTATATCCGTTGCAGGTCAACGCGAATGCGGTACCCGACTACGGCACGACCGCACAGGTCGCGGGTTCCCGCACGCTGCTCCCGGTGCTCTCGCTGCCGCCGGACGCCGACCGCGCCGAGCAGTACGCGGCATCCGCGGACACCGGGTCGGAGGTGCCGGGCCTCGGCGCAGACGGCTCGGTGTCCGCCGACACCTCCGCGCCGTCGTCGATGACCCTGTTGTGGCCGGTCGCCGCGCCGCCACAGCTCGCGCCCGGCGTGCTCGGCGGTCGCACCGAACCGGTCCGGCTGATCAGCGAGGACCTGTCCCGGTCCCTCGCCTCCGGCCGGCTCCGGTCGGTACTGGATCCGCTGCGGGAGGTCGTCGGCGACCCCGGGCCGAGCGAGGGCTCGTCGGGCAGTGGATCGCCGGGCGGCGGTTCGTCCGGCTCCGGGTCGAACGAGTCGGACGACGGGTACGGGCCGAGTGACGGTACCGGTTCCGGCTCCAGCCCCGGTGCCCGTTCGGGGGCGTCGGCGGCGCCGGGATCGTCCGGACCGGCTGTGCCGCAGCAGGGTTCCGACCTTGCGCGCAGCCTGTGTCTCGCCGTCGATCCCGACCTGCTGGTCACGGTGCACGCGATGTCGCTCGGCTATGTCGTGTCCACCGATCCCACCGACCCGACGTCGCCGACCGTCCCCGGCACCGGACAGGGTGCGGCGGCCGACTGGCTGGACGAACTGCGGCGCATCGCCGGCCGGATGTGCGTGGTGGCGTTGCCGTTCGCCCAGGCCGATCTGGCGGGCCTGGCCCGGATCGGGGTGCCCGGACTCGTCGACGCGGCACTGAAGTCACCCGCCGACGTCGTCGACACCCTGCTCGGCGTGACCAGCGTCCGGGGGCTGGTCATCCCCGCCGTCGGCGCCGTGGACGACACCGGCGCCGCGCTATTGCGGTCCGCCGACCTCCCGCGCATGGTCACCGCGGCCAGCACCGTCCGGCCCGCTGGTCCAACCGTCGGCTCCGGCGCCTACCGAATCGGTTCGCTGACCGCCCAGACCTTCGAGCAGCCGGTGACCGCCGCGCTCGCCGCTCTCGGCACCTCGCCGGACACCCCGGTGCTCACGCCACCCGACCAGGTCGTCGACCTGTCCGACGAATCGCCGGTCAGTCGCCGTCAGGCCGCGGTCGGTGCGCTCGCGTTCGGGTCGATCGGCGCGGGCCGCGACCCGGCCACCTCACCGGGCACGACCGACGGCGGGGAGTCCGACGGGACACCCGCCGCACCCCTGCCGGTGGTCGGCCGCAGCCAGCTCGTGATGCCGTCCACCTATTGGTCCCCGACGCCGGAGGATGCCACCGCGCTGCTCACGACGGCGACCGTGCTGCTCGGCGCCAAGGCGACGCGCCCGACCCCGCTGCCCGACCTGATCGGCCGGATGTCGGCGAACCCCGGCCGCGGCGACCTCGTCGACCCGCCCGGTATCGGGCCGATCGCGGGCCGGTTGCCGGCGCTCTCCGACGTCGACGCCGCCGCGATCCGCACCCAGGCCGAACTGAGCTGGCAGCTCCAGGGGGCCCTGGTCCGCTCCGCCGACGTCGACTCCTCGCCGGAGCGGTACATGGCCCCGTTGCGGGAGGATCTGATGCGGTCGATCCGCACCCCCGACGAGCTGGGCGCGCCGACCCGCAGCCGGTTGCTGCGCGACCGGGCGACAACGGTCTCCGCGGTCACCTCGACCCTCGATCGCATGCGCGACGCGGTCCGCATTCTCGATCCGGGCGGCCGGTACACCCTTGCGTCCGAACGAAGTCCGCTGCTGCTGGTGGTGCGGAACGACCTATCGCTGCCGGTACGGGTCCGGATCAATACCACCGCACCCAACGACCTCGAGGTCGGCGATATCGGCGGCGTCGAGATTCCCGCGCGCGGCACCCGCCAGATCCAGCTCCCGACCCGCGCACAGTCGTCGGAGGCGATCACCCTCACCATCGCGATGGACACCGTCACCGGAGTCACGCTCGGCTCGCCGATCAAGCTGTCCGTGCATTCCAATGCCTACGGCAAGCCGCTGTTCATCATTACGCTGTGCGCCGGTGTCGCGCTGGTCCTGCTCACCGCACGCCGGTTGTGGCACCGATTCCGCGGCGAGCCGGATCCGGCGGACGCCGACCGGCCCGAAGCCGGCGAGTACGAGCGCGCCCTCGCCGCCAGCACCTACCAGCAGCGCCGTCGTACGCTGCTCAACGAGGCGAGCGAGTCGCAGCCGGAGCCGCCGGACCCGGGAACCGCCGCCAGAATCCACCGCACCCCCACCCCCGAACCCCGGCCCGAGGACGACCGAACCGACGAACACCGCGGCCAGGAGCACCGCACCGCCACCTCCCGACCCGACGACGACCCTGCACCCGACCACCCCGCACCCGACCGACCCGATGATCCCGAGGGGACGAGGCACCGATGAGCGATCGAGGACCCGACGGCGCAGCCGACGACGGCCCGCCGCGTCGCGCCCGGCCGATGCGGATCCCGCCGACCCCACCGAACGGCCCCCGCGATCGGCGGCAGCCGCCGCGGTCGGCTCAGCCACCGGACTCGCGCGCCGGTTCCCAGCCGCCACGGCCCCCGGCACCCGGATCGCCCCGGCCCGCCGACCCTCAACCACCCCGATCGCCGCGCCCCGGACCCCGACCCGCCGCAGCACAGCCGCCCGGGGCGCCGGCACCAGGTACTCGGCCATCCCGGTCCCAGCAGCCCGGGTCCCAGCAGCCCGGGTCCCAACAGCCCGGGCCCCAACAGCGCAGCGCTCGACCGCCGCGCACGCAGCCACCCGAAGCCGGCCGCCGTGCCGGAACCGGCACCCCACCATCCGGCCACCGGCCGCCGCTCCCGGACACACCCCCGGCGCCCCGCTCACCGGGCCGATCCACCCCACCGTCCGGGTCGGCTCCGTCGGCATCTCGCGGGATGAGACCTGGCCCGGACCGACGCGATGTTCCACCGGGTTCGGGTCGTCCACCGGGGCCACCGCCGGTCACCCGTCGACCCGACCGTCCCGCCGCGTCCCGACGCGCCGGCTCGGTGTCGGTGTCCGACCGGGACGCCGACCCGTCGCTGCCCGACACCCCGTCCGGCACGACCGCCCGCTCCGCCGACGCCGGCGGCACCGCGTCCGAGGCGCCACCGCGCGACGGCGACTCCGACGCCAGCATCATCCGCACCGGCGGATCCATCGCGCTGGCCACCCTGATCAGCCGCATCACCGGTTTCGTGCGCACCATCCTGGTGCTGGCGATGCTCGGCCCGGCCATCGCCTCGGCGTTCCAGGCCGCCTACGTGCTGCCGAACATGATCGCCGAGGTCGTGCTGGGTGCCGTGCTCACCGCGATCGTCATCCCGTCGCTCGCCCGCGCCGAATCCGACCCGGACGGCGGCCGCGACTTCATCAACCGGATCTTCACGCTGTCGCTGGTCGTGTTGGGCACCGCGACGGTACTCGCGCTGATCGCGGCGCCGGTGCTGACCTATCTCAACGTCGGTGACGGTGACGTCAACCGGCCGCTGACCACCGCACTCGCCTACCTGCTGCTCCCGGAGATCCTGTTCTACGGGCTGACCGCGCTGTTCATCGCGGTGCTCAACATGCGCGGCTACTTCAAGCCGGGCGCGTGGGCACCGGTGCTGAACAACATCGTGCAGATCGCGACACTGGTGCTCTACGCCCTGATGCCGGGCGAGATCTCCCTCGACCCGGTCCGGATGGGCGAACCCAAACTTCTCGTGCTCGGCATCGGCACCACCCTCGGCGTGGTGATGCAGGTGGCCATCCTGGTGCCCTACCTGCGTCGCGCCGGGGTACAGTTCCGGCTCCGCTGGGGTATCGACGCACGCCTGCGGCGATTCGGCAATATGGCGATGGCCATCATCGCCTACGTGCTGATGCTGCAGGTCGGCTTCTTCGTCACCTACCGCATCGCCGCGCACGCCGACGCCTCCGGCATCAGCGTCTACGCCACCCAGTGGCAGTTGCTGCAACTCCCCTACGGCGTCCTCGGCGTGACGATCCTGACCGCGATCATGCCGCGACTGTCCCGGCACGCCGCCGCCGACGACAACCGTGCGGTCACCGACGACCTCTCGCTCGCGACCCGATTGACGATGGTCGCGCTGGTCCCCGTCGTCGCCTTCATGACATTCTTCGGGCCCGCGATCGGCCTGGCGGTGTTCAACTTCGGCAAATTCGACGCCGACGTCGCCACGCAGCTCGGCGCCACCCTGGCATGGGGTGCGTTCACGATCATCCCGTACGCGATGACGCTCGTGCAGCTACGCGTCTTCTACGCCCGCGACGACGGCTGGACGCCCACCGCCATCGCGGTCGGGATCACCGCGGTCAAGGTGGCGTTCTCCTATCTCGGGCCGGTGCTGTTCTCCGATCCGGACATGATCGTGCGCTGGCTGGCATTCTCCAACGGCCTCGGCTACCTCGCCGGCGCGATCGTCGGGCACTATCTACTGCGATCCCGCCTGGGCAATGTCCGGCTCACCCATGTCGCCCGCACCACCGTCCTCACCATCGCGACCTCCATCGGCGTGGCCGCGGTGGTGTGGCTGATCGCCCGAGTGTCGGGTCTGCACCTGCTGGGCACCGACGCGGGCAAGATCGGGTCACTGGCGTATCTCGCGCTCACCGGGATCGTCGTTCTGGGCGTGACCTATGCGCTCTTGGCCGCCTGGCGGGTCCCGGACGTGGTGGATATCGGAAACTCGTTGCGGCGCATGTTTGGTCGGTTCATCCCGGCTCTTGCCCCGCCGCCCGGCGCCACGCCGGACACCGCCGCCTCGATCACGGTTCAGTTTCCGGGCGTCACCGACGCCGAATCCCTCCCGTATTCTGGCCAAGTACAGGTGTTACGACGCTTCGACCGCGGTACCGCGACCTGGCAGTCGTACTCGGTGCACAGCGGAGGGGCCGCCGGACGTGATCTGGCCGGACAGGCACCGGTCGCCCAGAGATCCGGCACACCGCCGGATATGCGGTATCGGAGGAGAGGAGTCCGTCGCGTGAGTGAGAGCCGTCTCGACGCACAGCCCGAGCACACCGGATCTTCCGACGATCCGACCGCATCCAGCGACGACACTCCCACCCGGATCGTGCCGAGCGTGCCCGACCCCGCCGCGGGTACCGCGCCATCACCCGACACCGCTGTGCCCGAAGCACTTTCGGATGCCGTGGCAGACGCCGAGACGCCGCCCGGCGCATCCGACGCAGGGTCGGCATCGGCGACCGCCGCGGCTCCGGACGGCGATGACCCCGTCGCCCCCGTTGCGGATCCCGACCAGGCGGAGCCGGTGGTCGCGCCGCGCCGTCGCGGGCCGCGCCTGGTGCCCGGTGCCGCGGTCGCCGGTGGCCGCTACCGGCTGCTCGAACCGCACGGCGGCACCCGCGGGCTGCGCTTCTGGCGGGCGCTGGACATCAACCTGGACCGCGACGTCGCCCTCACCTTCGTCGACGCCGACCAGCTCGCTCCTCCGCCCGCCCGCGGAGAGTCGGTGCGCGCCAACGACTCCGGTCCGCAAGGTGTACTCACCCGCACCCTGCGGCTCGGTCAGCTCAGCTCGGCGGGCGTGGCTCGCGTGCTCGACGTCGTCCGCGGATCGTCCGGCGGCATCGTCGTCGCCGAGTGGGTACCCGGTTCGTCGCTGAGCGAGGTCGCCCGTTCGCATCCGTCGCCGATCGGCGCGGCCCGGGCGGTCCGCGCCCTCGCGGCGGCCGCCGAGTCCGCGCACCGGTCCGGCAGTTCGCTGTCTGTCGATCACCCGGATCGCATTCGGATCAGCACCGACGGCAACGCCGTCCTCGCCTTCCCGGGCACGCTGGCCGGTGACGACAAGTCGTCGGACGTCCGCGGCCTGGGCGCGGTGCTCTATGCGCTGCTGCTCGCGCGCTGGCCACTGGACGGCGACACCGGTTCCGAGCTGGTGACCACCGCGGAGACCACCGAGCCGGTCGGCGGCCTACCCATCGCCGAACCCGGGCCCAAGGGTGGACCGATCGAGCCGATCGAGGCCGACCCCGCCATCCCGTTCGAGATCTCCGCGGTCGCCGCCCGTGCGCTGGACGGAACGCGCGGCATCCGCACCGCCGCGACCGTGCAGCACGTGTTGGACCAGGCGACCGTCGTCGACCTCAAGACGGACATGCTGCCGGCCATCGACGGCGACACTCCCCCGGTGTCGGTGTCGCCTCCGCCCGCGTCGTCCGCACGACGGCGGCTCGCCGAGCTGCCCGAGGGTCGGCGCAATATGGCGCTGCTGGTCGGCGCCGGGCTCCTCGCGCTGTTCGGTCTCATCGCGCTCGTGGTCTGGTTGTCGAGTGCATTCGGTGGCAGCGGGGGGCCCAGCGACATCGACTCCATCCTCAACACGACGTCCGCGCCCGCCCCGCCACCGGCTCCGGCGGGTGCGCAGCAGCAGGCTTCCGGGAACACACCCGTTGTGCCGCAGTCGGTCTCGCTGGTCGACGTCTCCACTCAGCCGCCGGACAGTACCGCCAACATCGGTAATGTCATCACCGGCGCCGCGCCGCCGTGGCGAACCGACAACTACCGGTCCTCCCCCACGTTCGCCGGCCTCAAACAGGGCCTGGGACTGATGTTCGACCTCGGCTCGGCGAAGGCGGTCTCCCGGGTCACGATCGATTCGCCCACACCAGGTTTCACGGTGGAACTGCGCACCGCACCCGGGCCGAATCCGACGCTCGCGCAAACCACGCAGGTCGCCGGGGGTACCGTCGACCGGCCGACGACCACGCTGACCGTGAACAATCCGCGCCCGACTCGCTATCTGATGGTGTGGCTGACCTCGCTCCCCGCCGCGCCCACCGGCGGCTACCAGGCGGCGATCGGGCACGTCACCATGTCCGGCTAGGACGCCGTTGCCGGCGAATCCGCCGCCGGCACACCAGAACTCCGCGACTGTGAGCCGTCGGCTCCGGCGGGATGACCAGCCGCCTCGGCATCGGCATTGGCATGGGCGACCGGCGTCCAGCCGGGCGGCCCGAAGGCGTAACCCAGCTTCGCCCGCCAGCCATGCGCCGCGCGGACATCGCGGGCGATCGCCGCGTACTCGTGCGTCTGCAGCCGCCAGATGTTGTAGGTACCGACCGGCTTGGTCAACCCGTACGTCGGTCGATGCATCTCCGGCGCGAACGACCGGAACATCCGGTCCCACAGGATGAACACTCCGGCATAGTTGCGGTCCAGGTACTCCGCGTCGCTGCCGTGGTGCACGCGGTGGTGCGACGGCGTGTTGAACACGAATTCGACGGGACGCCACAGCTTTCCGATGTACTCGGTGTGAATCCAGAACTGGTAGATGAGATTTAAGCCATAACAGGCGAAGACCACCGCCGGGGGCACCCCGAGGAAGGGGAGCGGGAGCCACATGACGAGGGCCGCGCTGATATTCCACTTCTGCCGCAGGGCGGTCGAGAAGTTGAAGTACTCACTGGAGTGGTGGGCCTGATGCGTCGCCCAGATCAGCCGGACCCGGTGGGAGATACGGTGATTCCAGTAATAGAGCAGGTCGACCGCGACGAACCCGACGACCCAGGTGTACCAGGCCGTGATCGATAGCTGCCACGGTGCGAGGTAAACGAAGATCGCGGTGTAGACAAGGAGCCCGAGGATCTTCCACGCTGCGCTGGTGGCGATCGACACGAGTCCCATCGAGATACTGGCCCGCGCGTCCCGGCGCTCGTAGGCGCCCGCCGGCGGGCGGCCGTCGCCGTCGTGGTCCTCCAGCTTGGCGGCGGCGAACCATTCCAGCCCGAGAAGGAGCACGAAGAAGGGGATCGCGAGCACCGTCGGCTCACGCATCGGTTCGGGCAGCAGCTCCAGCATCGCCGATACTCCGTTTCCGTACAACCTCACCGGTCATCTGACACAGTGCCATGTCAGATCGATGTGTGACACGATAGCGTGTCAGATGATGGGCTGTCTACCAGGTGGTCCTACGCCCGCCAGCGGACCGACCGGCCGAGAGCCGTGCCTACCTCCCTGGTTGCGACACTGGGAATGGACCACCGCCGACAGAAGAGTGGAGAAGTCTGTGGCCATCGAGTCGTCCGCGGGTACGAGCGCCGATACCGGTGCCGGCGAGGGGCGGCGGTACGCCGGTGCCGATGCCGACCAGCGCCGTGAACGGCGGCGCGCCGCACTCGTCGAGGCGGGACTCGAGCTGTTCGGCCACGCGGGCTACGCGGGCGTCTCGGTGAAGCGGGTGTGCGAGGAGGCCGGCCTCACTCAGCGCTATTTCTACGAATCGTTCAACGACCGGACGGGCCTGCTGATCGCCGTCTACGACGAATGCGTCGGCATCGCCCGGGCCGCGACGCTGGATGCGGCGGGGGAGTACCTGGCCGGCGATGCTGGCCTCGCGGGGGAGGATGTGCCGGAGGTGGCGCGCGCCGCGCTGGGTGCTTTCCTGGCCGCGCTGGCCAGCGATCCCCGCCGCGCTCGGGTGATCCTCGTCGAGGTGGTCGGCGTCGATCCGCTCGTCGAGCGGGTCCGGATGGACGCGATCCACGGCTGGGCGGACCTGATCCTCGCGATGACCCGAGGCGACCGCCCCACGTCCACCCGGCAACGCCTGGCCGCGGTCGGACTGGTCGGCGCCGTCACCCAGTTGCTGGTGGACTGGTATTTCGGCAGTGTCGCACCGCTTTTCGCCGGCGGAAACACCGGCCCGAGCGCCGGTGTCGACACGGGCACCGGCGAGACCGAGGGTGCCGACGCTGCGGCTCGCTCACCGAGCCCGGCCGCGGATCCAGGGGACCTCGAGACGATCCTCGACGTGTGCGTCGACATGTTCGTCGCCACACACCAGCGCCTCTTCGCCGACTGACGCGCCGGAGCCGCGCGCCGGTACGCGCCGACGACACCGCCGGTTGTCCCGCACACGCCGCTCCCGCACACTCGAGGCATGGCAACTTCGGCACTCACCGACCGCGATATCGCCTTCCTCTCCGAGGGCACCCGCACCGGCAAACTCGGCTACACCGCCTCCGACGGTCGGCCGCTGGTCGCGCCGGTATGGTTCGTCGTGGACGACGGGGACATCGTGTTCAACACCGGCCGCGACACGGCAAAAGGTCATGCGCTCGTGCGGGATCCGCGCACCGTCCTGCTCGTCGACGACGAACGGCCACCGTTCTCCTACGTGCAGGTACAGGGCACCGTGACGCTCGACGACGACCCGGCCGATCTGGTGGCGACGGCGACCAGGATTGCCGCCCGGTACATGGGTCCCGATCTGGCCGAGCAGTACGGTCGCCGTAACGGTGTACCCGGCGAGCTCGTCGTTCGACTCACGCCGACCCGAGTGGTCGCGGCGTTCGATATCGCCGACTGACCCCGACCGTGCGCGGTCGTGCGCCGCCCCAGCAATCGAACATCGGCCGCCGGGATCAGTAGCACGCTCCGCGTGCCGGGGATCAGTAGTGCCGCAGGGTCTGCCAGATCTGCGTCCAGGGCTGTGCCGGACGTCGGCACAGGTCGATCTCGGTGCCTTGCTCGCTATTGTCCACGCCGACACCGTTATCCACCGTCGCGACCAGACGGCACTCGACGAAAGCCGACCGCAGGCGTCGGTCGTCGGGGAAGTGCACGACGACCACCGGTCCGGTCGCCGCGGCCGGGGGTGGCCCCCAGTCGGCATAACTCATATGTCCCGAATAGGCCGGTGACAGGCCCAACTCCGGACCGTAACGGTCGATCGCTCCGGCCTGACCGTAGTTCTGTGTGACGATCACCGCACCATCTCGGTCGCCCGCGGGGATGGCCCGCCACGCGACGGCGACCTGATCCACCAACTCCGGCCAACCGACCTGCTCCCCGGGCTCGCGGTTCATCGCGAGGACGGGCCCGATGGCACGCACGGGTAACACCGGCAGTGCGATCACGGCATTGATCGCCGCGCTGACCGCGACGGCCGCCGGCACTGCCCACCCCAGCCGTCGTCGAACACACCACCGCCACACGGGCTCGGCCCCCGCGGCGAGCGCGACGACCAGCAGCCCGATCGCATAGTACGGCTTTCCGCCGGTGCCGATCAGCGCCGCAACCACAGCGGCCACAGCTACCGGAAATGCTCGCGCCCACCGCAGTTCGGGCGCACGCCAGAGCCGCCACAACCCCGCGATCCACAGCACCGCATACGGTGGCGACAGGTACACGATCAGGTAGGGGAGGAAGGTCACCCGATTCAGCGCACCGTCCTCGTCCGCGATCTCGCGGGCGACGGCCAACTGCGGCCACCCGTGCGTGGCCTGCCAGACCACGGTGGGGGCGGCGATCGCGGCCGCGGCGAGCGCTCCGACGATCAGCCAGGGCGACAGGAGAATCCGGCGTGGGCCGACCGCGAGCACGGCGAGTGGCAGCGCCACCGCGGGCAGTGCGATCAGGAACTTGTTGCCTATCCCGACGCCGATCAGCACACCGGCCGCGACGAACCACCGAGAGTCACCGGTTCGCAGCATCCGCAGCGTCACCCAGCACAGGCCGAGCCAGATCGGGATGTCGAGGGTCGGCGTACTCAGCATGTGCCCGACGGTAAGGATGAACGCTGACGTCGCGACGGCGGCGGCGGTCATGGTCTGTGCGGCTGTGCCGCCACCGAATTCGCGGCAGATCAGTGCGGCGAGCACAAGGGTCACGAGCGTCGCTAGCGTCGCCGCGACCCGCAGACCCGCGGGTTCGGCGCCGAAGAGCTCGGTGACCGCTCGCGCGATCATCGGGGTCAGTGGTGGTTGATCGACGTAGCCCCACGCCGGATGATCGCCCGCGGCAAGGAAATACAGCTCGTCGCGGTGGAATCCGTACCGACCGGATAATGCGGTGAGGACCACGGCCACCACCGCGGCGATGAGAGCGACGTGACGGACGGCGAACCCGGGCAGGTCACCGTGCGGGCTCTGCCGATCGGGAGCGATCTCCGCGCCCGTCATATCGTCACCGCCTCCGTCGCTCCCGTCGCCTAGGTCTCGTCGCTGAGGTCTCGACCGCCTCGGTCCCGGCGCCTTGGTCAGTCTCGTGTCAGCCGGGGGAGCAGTGCCCGGGTCTTCTCTTCGGTCCAGCCCGGCGGTTGCAGGATCGACTGCCACGCGTAGGGGATCGCGGACAGATAGTTGTGTCCATGTCCGTCAGGCACATTCACCGCGACCGCCATGTCGGCCGACAATTGGAGAAAGGTGATCAGGGGGATCCACTGCACGGTGCCGAGGACGTCCCGGCCGCGCGGCTCCCGCAGCCAATCCGGCTCGTCCAGGATGAGATCGGGTGACCACCAGGAGATCGGATCCGACGGATGTTGCAGGTATACGACGCGCGCGCCCGGCCAGGGCCGCTCGGGCCGGCTCAGATCGCGGGCGTCGGCGATGAACCGGACTTGCCGACCGTCGTCATAGATCGGTAGCCATTCGGGCGACCCTCGGTCACGGGCGGAGGTGGCGTCCTTCCAGAGCGTGTTGTTGAAGGTGGGGCCGGTCAGGAGTGCACCGTCGGTGCGGGCGGCGATCGTCGGCACCGTGCCGAATGCCGCTTCGGCACCATAGGATCCGAGCGATTCGCCGAACACGACGAGGCGCGGACGCTGGTCTTCGGGTAGCTCCCGGATCCGCTCGTCCACCGCTTCGAAGAGGGCGCTGCCCGCCTGCCGGGCGCGTTCGGAGTCCACGATGAACGACAGCCAACTGGGCAGGTACGAGTACTGCATGACGACGGTGGCGACGTCGCCGTTGTACATGTACTCGAGCGTGTCGACGGTCGCGCGGTTGACCCAGCCGGATCCGGTGGCCGAGCCGACGGCGACCACGGCGCGGCGCAGTCCACCGGCGCGCACGAGTTCGTCGGCGGCGATCTCGGCGTTGGCCCGCAGGTCCGGTCCGGAGCCGAGACCGACGAAGGAGCGGATCGGCTCCATCGCAGGAGAGCCGTTGAACTCCGACAGCTCAGCGACATTCGGTCCGTGCGAGACGAAAGTCCGGCCCTCCCGGCCGAGTGAGTTCCAAGTCACCAGCGATCCCGGACCGCCGGAGCGCAGCGTCGACGTTGGTGCGACGGAGGTCGCGGTCGTCTCTTCGTTGGCCCGGGAGAAGGTCGCGTTCAAGGCGCGCATCGAGTAGTCGGCGACCACACCGTTGAGGATGAACACGGTGAGCAACACCATCACCGTGCCGCCGACCGCAGCCGAGATACGGGGTGGGGCAATCAGATTCAGTTTGCGAACCAGCCAGCGCACGGCCGCGCCCCACAGCTGGCCGAGCGCCATCAGCAGCACGAATACGACCAGGGCGATGACGACGACGAGGGGGTAGACCGTCCACGGCATCAGCGGGACGTCCATCAGGTTTCGTATTCGGTTCTGCCACTTGGCAAACCAATAGAACATGACCGCGGTTCCGATCACGAACGCGACACCGAGGGCGATCCAGTAGGGGAGACGCGGGGGTTTCCAGTGTTCGTCGCGGGAGACGAGATAGCGAGCGAGCCAGGCGAGGAAGGCGCCGAGGCAGTATCCGATGGCCGCGCCCGCGCCGCTCACGATGCCCTGGAAGAGCGGGCCCCGGGGCAACAGCGAGGGTGTCGCCGACAGCCACAGAAAGACCGTGGCGATGACTAATCCGGTGAAGCTGATGCCGTCGAGGTAGGTGCGGATGCGTGACCGGCGTGCCGGTGTCGGCGCCCCGGCGGCGGTGTCGGGGGCCGCGCTGTCGGTGTCCGAGTGGGCATTGTCGGTGTCCACCCTGTCGGTGTCCACCCTGTCGGTGTCCACCCTGTCGGTGTCCACCCTGTCGGTGTCCACGCTGTCGGTGTCCGGGTGCGCGCCGTCGGTGTCCGCGTCGGTGGCGGCGCTGGTGTCGGTGTCGGACATCGGGGTCTCCTCGCTGGCACGTCTGGACGACCGCTGGGGTGCTCGGATTTCACCCTGTCACAGTCCGCCGGACTGCGAGAATGATCGCCGACGCCGAGCCGCCCCGCGGACCGTGGGTGACGCGCCGCGGGCGGCGACGACCGGAAGGACCCTTCGACGTGCCTGTGCTCGTGCGTGCCCCGCGTCGCCGGATCCTGGTGGCGCTGCTCGGCGGCGGCGTGCTGATGGCCACCGCCGAGGCACTCGCATACCTCGAAGCCTTTCCCGGTGCAGGGTGGTCGGTCGTCGTCGCCGCGTTGCTGTCGGGGTTGCTAGCCGTGGCCGCCGGCCTCACTCGCGCCGATCTCGGTCTGGACCGCGCCGGGCTGCGGACGGGGGCGCGGTGGTCGGCCGTGATCGTCGCGGCGGCATGCGTGATCGTCGCGGTGGGCGTGGCGGTTCCGGTGACGAGGGAACTATTTCTCAACGACCGCTATACCGGTCTGCGCGGCGCAATCTGGGCGGCACTTGTGTGGATCCCGTTACGGACGGTCCTCGCCGAGGAGTTGTTCTTCCGCGGGGTCCTGCTCGGCGGTCTGGTCCGGCTCGTCGGTACCCGTCGCGCGCTGCTAGTCGGCTCGCTCCTGTTCGGCCTCTGGCACGTTGCGACCTCACTGAACCTCACCAACGGAAACCGTGGTCTGCGAGACGTATTCGGCGGCGGCCCGATCGGGCAGGTCGCCGGCGTCATCGCCGCCGCAGCGGTCACCTCCGTCGCCGGCTTCGTCCTGGGGTGGCTGCGGCTGCGCAGCGGCAGCCTGCTGACTCCGGTCGCGCTGCACTGGGCCGTCAACGGCGCCGGCGCGATCGGGGCCGCCGCGGCGTGGCAACTCACGCGATAGACCGCACCCCACGACCGCCATCAGATCCGCGAGCCAAGGCCGCATACACACTGTGCACAACCCCGGGCGCCACGGCGTCTCGCCGACCTGTCCCGGGCACCGACCTGCATTAATCTCAACCGCATGCCCGGGGCCACCGACACGCGCAGCGACACCGATTTGCTGCGCGCGCACGTCGCGGGCGACGACGAGGCGTTCACCACCCTCGTGATCCGACACCAGCCGTATCTGTGGGCGGTGGCGTTGCGCACCAGCGCCAACCCCGACGACGCGGCCGACGCCCTGCAGGACGCACTGATCAACGCACACCGGATGGCGCACACCTTCCGGGCGGAGTCGCTGGTCCGTAGTTGGTTGCACCGCATCGTGGTGAACGCCTGCCTGGACCGCATCCGGCGCAATAAGGACCGTCACGTCCTGCCCCTCCTGAACGTGGAGTCGCCCGCGCTCATCGACGACACCGATCCGATCGGCGCCGTGGACCTGTCGGTGTCGATCGGTAATGCCCTTCATCAGCTACCACCCGGCCAGCGGGCGGCGGTCGTGGCGATCGACATCGAGGGGTATTCGATCGCCGACGCCGCGGAGTTGCTCGGCGTGCCCGAGGGCACCATCAAGAGCCGGACGTCCCGCGGACGGTTACGACTCGCCGAGATTCTCGGCCACCTGAATGGAGAGTGATGCGGCCCGACAACAGACGACCACACTCGGCGGCCCTGTGCTCCGCCGAGTGCTCCGCCGAAAATTGGTGCCGATCCGATGGAACCCGATCGGCACGAGTCGCGTCATAGGTTCAGAAGAGCAGCCAACTCCGACGCCAAGCCCGACCGACCGCAACCCCGACCCGGCCGCCTACGCCCCCAACCCGACACCCCGACCGACCGCCAGACCACACCGCCAGCGAGAGAAGTAACCAAACCGTGCGATGCGCAATCACCGCCGAAGCGATGACGAGGAGCCCGGCATGAGCCCGCCGGACGATCCGTCGTACCCACCGGCCGGGCGGGCGCGTCCGCCATACCCGGAGCCGCCGTACTCGCCGGAGCTCCTGGCCGACCTGCACGCCGGGATCCTGCCGGACGACGTCGCTGCGCATATCACCGCGCGCCTGCCCGACGACCCGGCCGCCCGGCAGGTGTTGGCCGCGCTCGATCGCACCCGCGCCGACCTGCGCGGAGCGCCGCTGGACATCGGCGGCGTACCCACATCCGTCGACGCCCGCACCCGCGACACGCTGGCCGCGATCCGACGCGACGTGCAGGCATCGCGCCATCGACCGGACGCGCCCAGCGGCACCGCGCACGCCCCGGCGACCCGACCGGCATCGACCGCACCCCCGCCGACCGCACCACAGCCGACCGCACCACAGCCGACCGCACCCCCGCCGACCGCACCCCCGCCGACCGCACCCCCGCCGACCGCACCCCCGCCGACCGCACCACAGCCGACCGCACCACAGTCGCCAGGGCCACCTCCACTAGCGCCACCCCCGACACCCTCGGGCGTTCTCGCGCTGGACCAGGCGCGCGCCCGACGACGCTCGCGGAACCAGCGTGCGGCGGCCGGCTTCGCCGTCGCGGCGGTCGTCGTCGCGATCGTGGCCCTCACCGTCACCGTCGTGCTCAATCGGTCGTCCGGCGATGGTCCCAGCCGCGCCCAACCGACCTCCACCGCGTCCACGGGTGTCGCCGGCGCGCCGGGCGGTGACGCGTCGGACGTGGCCATGCTGGCGGTCCTCGGCAAGACCGACGGCGCACCCTTCGGCTCACCCGAGGCGTTGCGCAGGTGCACTGCGGCCAACGACATCCCGGCAACGACGCCGGTCGTCGGGTCGGGGGAGGTCACCCTGGACGGCACCCGGCGCATCGTCATCCTGCTCGGGACCGGGGTCGCCGGCCGGTTCACCGCGCTCGTCGTCGACCGGGGCTGCGACACCGGCAATCCCGCGTTCGTGTCCCGGACCACGATCGGCGGCTGACCCCGCTACGCCCGGCACCCGCCCCGGTGTGGTCGGCATGGAGCCGCCGGCGCGCAGCGGGCAGGAGCGCCGAGGCCAGGAATCCAGCGATGTCGGCGCGTGACGGCCTCACCACCGCCGCCGACGCTGCGTTCCGACGTGCCGGCCACGCCGCACCACACTCGAGAGTCGGCACCGGCGGGAACATCTCCGCCTACCCTTGTGTTGAAGCACGCGAACCCCGACATCCCGCACCCGACTCCGTGGTGCGGCGTCGCCGACCACGGAGGATGGATGAGCCAGCCCGACAGCCAGCAGATTCACGACGTCATCATCGTCGGATCGGGCCCCGCGGGATACACCGCGGCGATCTACACGGCGCGGGCCGACCTTTCCCCGCTGGTCTTCGAGGGCACCCAGTTCGGCGGTGCGCTGATGACGACCACCGAGGTGGAGAACTTCCCCGGCTTCGAACACGGCATCCAGGGCCCCGCGCTGATGAACGAGATGCGCGAACAGGCGCTGCGATTCGGCGCCGACCTGCGCATGGAGGACGTCGACGCGATGCGCCTCGACGGTCCGATCAAGGAGGTCGAGGTCGGCGGCGAGATTCATCGCGCCCGCGCCGTCATCTTGGCGATGGGTGCCGCGGCCCGTTACCTCGACATCGAGGGTGAGCAGGAGCTCCTCGGCCGCGGCGTCTCGGCCTGCGCGACGTGCGACGGATTCTTCTTCCGCGACCAGAACATCGCCGTGATCGGCGGCGGCGACTCGGCGATGGAAGAGGCGACGTTCCTCACCAAATTCGCCAGCCACGTGACCGTCGTCCACCGGCGCGACGAGTTCCGCGCCTCGCGCATCATGCTCGAGCGGGCCCGCGCGAACGACAAGATCACCTTCGTCACCAACGCCGCGGTCACCAAGGTCGTCGGTGAGGGCTCGGTGATGGCGCTGCAGCTCACCGACACCCAGACCGGAGAGACCAGCGAACTCGACGTGACCGGCATGTTCGTCGCGATCGGCCACGATCCGCGCAGCGAGCTCGTGCGCGGTCAGGTGGACCTCGACGACGAGGGTTACGTCCAGGTCCAGGGCAGCACCACCTATACCTCGGTCCCCGGCGTATTCGCCGCGGGTGACCTGGTCGACCACACCTACCGGCAGGCGATTACCGCCGCGGGCAGCGGATGCGCGGCCGCCATTGATGCCGAACGGTGGCTCGCCGACCAGGGTGACACCGCCGCGCTGCCGCTTCCCGGCGACATGGTGGCCGTCCGAGCCTGATCGACCGCCGGGCACCGCCCGAGCCTGTCGACCCGCCCCAACCCCTCGACCGCAGACCGTCAACCAGAGAGGACGCCACCATGGCAGGAAATACCGTTGCCGTCACCGACGCGACGTTCAAGGACACCGTGCTCGGCTCGGATAAGCCGGTGCTCGTCGACTTCTGGGCCACCTGGTGCGGACCGTGCAAGATGGTCGCGCCGGTCCTCGAGGAGATCGCCCGCGACCACGCCGACAAGCTCACCGTCGCCAAGGTGGACGTCGACCAGAACCCGGCCGTCGCACGCGAGTTCCAGATCATGTCGATTCCGACGATGATCCTCTTCGAGAACGGTCAGCCGGTGAAGACCATCGTCGGGGCGCAGCCCAAGGCGGCGATCCTGCGTGATCTGTCGTCGGTGGTCGGCTCCGGCGCCTGACCGACCGGCGCGGGCCGTCGCGTCGCCGGGCGTGGCTCCGGGTGCGTGGCTCCGCTGGCCGATGGCGTCTCATGGCCGCTGTCGGCGACTCGGCCGACTCACCGGTAACCTGACTGTGGCGGCGATTTGCCCAGGTCGGGGCGTCAGTGGCGGAATGCAGCGGGTTGCAGGTTTGGTCGTGTCGCCGACAACCTGACAGAATGCTGCTGCTCGGTTCTGTCGGCGGTGCGTCGGCGACGGCTTGCCTGGAACCCACCGGGAGCCATCCCACGAGACCCGCCGCACGGCGCGTACGAGGAGTTTGATGATGCAGGTGTTCCGATTGGGGGATCGCGGACCGGCCATCGCCGAGGTCCGCTCGATCCTCGCCGGTCAGGGATTCCTCTCCGTCTCCCGCGGCCGTCATGCCGCGCCGCCGTCCACGGGAACTCCCGCCGTCGCGGGCAGCGGCCCGAACTCCACGATGAACGGACACGGTCTCGTCGGCTCGAACGGCACTCCGGTCCCCGGGACCGCGCCGAATTCTGCCGCCGACGTCTCGGATGTCGGGGCGAACCTCGATGCCCGCGCCGACGCGGTGTTCGACGACGATGTAGATCACGCGGTGCGCGCATTCCAGCAGCACCGCGGTCTCCTGGTCGACGGCATCGTCGGGCCCGCCACCTACCGCGCGCTCCGTGAGGCGTCCTACCAACTCGGTGCCCGGGTGCTGCTGTATCGCCTGTCCGCGACGATGGTCGGTGACGACGTCGCCACCCTGCAGGGGCGGCTGCAGAACCTCGGCTACTACACCGGCCTGGTGGATGGTGTCTTCGGGGAGAGCACCCACCAGGCGGTCTGCCTCTACCAGAGCGAGTACGGGTTGTCGTCGGACGGCATCTGCGGGCCGGCGACACTGCGGTCCCTGGACCGCCTCGGCACCCGAGTCACCGGCGGTTCCCCGTACGCCATCCGGCAGGAGGAACACGTCCGCCGGTCGGGTCCGCAACTCTCCGGCAAGCGCATCGTCATCGACCCCGGAACCGGTGGCATGCACCGGCATTCGACCGGCGCCGCCGCCGACCTGGAAACCCAGGTGCTGTGGGATATCGGCCACCGTCTGGAAGGTCGAATGGCGGCCGCGGGCATGGAGACCTACCTGTCGCACGACGGCCGGGGGACACCCACCGACGACGAACGCGCCCGCGTGGCCAACATGATCGACGCCGACCTGATGATCTCGCTGCGCTGCGGCCATCACGCCACACCGAGCGCCCACGGCGTCGCCTCGTTCTACTTCGGCAACAGCCACGGCTCGTACTCGACGATCGGCCGTAATCTCGCCGGATTCATCCAGCGCGAGATCGCCGCCCGTACCCCGCTGGCCGACTGCCGCAGCCACGAACGCACCTGGGAACTGTTGCGGCTCACCAGGATGCCGGTCGCACTGATCGACGTCGGGTACATCACCAATCCCGAGGACGCCGCGATCCTGGCCGACCCCGAGTACCGCACGGTGATCGCCGAGGCGATCCTGGTCGCCGTCAAGCGGCTGTACCTGTTGGGTGAGAACGATCGCCCGACAGGAAGCTACACTTTCGCCGAAGTGCTTGCGGCAGAAGATATTCGGACCTAGCGAACCAGATCGCTCCGACCGCCGGGGGTTGGCTTCGGGTACGCCCGTCCCACAGTGCGAGATTCGTCCGGCGCCCTGTTCTACCGGCGTGCGCCTGTCCGGTTAGGTCCGTGCGTCCCGCCATGAGATCCGCGCGACTCCGCGTGCGCACGTCCCACCGGCGCTGTCTGGCGTTCGGCGCCGGCCAGCTCGATCGTGGCCATGACGATCAGTTGCTCCAGCGCTCCTTCGACCTGGGACTTCCAGCCGAGCCCCTCGTCCAGTTCCAGCCGGAAGCGGGGGAATCGAGGGTGGGAGGACACCACGTCGAAGGCGGATTCCTTGAGGAACTCCGCGTCCATCATGCACGGCGCGCACACGTTCGGCCCGGGACCGTCCAGGATCTCGCGTGCCACCTCGACGATCACCTCGTCCGACCAGGTGCTGAGATCCGTTGTGCCGCTGCGTGAAGGGCCGATGGACGACGCGCCGCGCACCATCCCGAAGGCCTCGATGGCCCGCACGCCGCGGCGGATCAGGTCGGCCACGACCGCGTCCAGCAGTAGTGGTGTCGCCTGGTCGTATCCCGGTTCGGCGTGGATCGAGGTCAGCAGGATGGCGTCGGGACTGACCGGGGATGTCGGGAACTGCCGGGACCGGGGGACCCGCCCGGGCGGCGCGTAGAACGCGGTTCCGACGACGACTCCGGTGTGCGCGTCGATCGCGAGCTGGCCGCAGGTTCCCCATTCCAGGAGCACCGACGAGATCCACGCCTCCTTGTCGAACTCGCTCTCGAAGACTGCCCCCGCGTGCGGGCGGCCCGCGGCAGCGCTACCCAAGGTTTCGCCGGGCGGCAGCGGGGGATCGGCGAAGCTGTCCACCTCCCAGAAGACACAGCGGCGAGCGTGCGGCGGCAACGAGTCGAAGGATTCGAGGTCGAGTCGCGAGGTCGTCAGTCCCACGCCGAATCACCCGCTCCAGATCCGGTGGCAGTATCCAAACCCGTTCCGCGAGAACGTCTTTGGTCTCGCGATGAACATCGGGCGGGGTCTTGCGTCACTGTGACGTAACCTTTGGGTGCGGTGGGACGGGGATGATCCGGCGTCGAGACTACTTCTTCGGGTCGACGACGCCGACGATACGTTCCAGATCGTCCACCGAGCCGAACTCGACGACAATCTTGCCTTTGCGCTTGCCGAGGCTCACCGTCACGCGGGTGTCCAGGCGATCGGAGAGCCGCTCCGCCACCTCTTGGAGCCCCGGCATCTGCATCTGTCGCCGCTTGGCCGAGGGCGCCGCCGGGGTCGACGTATCGTCGCCGCGATTGGCCAGCGTGACCGCTTCCTCCGTGGCTCGCACCGACATCCCCTCGGCCACGATCCGGCGCGCGAGATCCTCCTGCGCATCGCTACCGACCTCGAGGGAGAGCAGGGCCCGCGCATGGCCCGCCGACAGCACCCCCGCCGCCACGCGTTTCTGCACCGCCGTCGGCAGCTTCAGCAACCGGATCATGTTGGTGATCACCGGTCGCGAGCGTCCCAGCCGCGTCGCCAGTTCGTCGTGAGTGACGCCGAATTCCTCCAGCAACTGCTGGTATGCCGCCGCCTCTTCCAGGGGATTGAGCTGTGCCCGGTGGATGTTCTCCAGGAGGGCGTCGCGCAGCATGTCGCCGTCGGGTGTCTCGCGCACGATGGCGGGGATCGCCGCTAGGCCCGCTTCCTGACTAGCCCGCCAGCGACGCTCGCCCATGACGAGCTGGTACTGCACACCCTCCGCGGCTGCGCTCGACGCGTCGAGTTTGCGGACCACGATCGGCTGCATGAGCCCAAACTCGCGGATGGAGTGGACGAGTTCGGCCATCGCCTCCTCGTCGAAGACGGTGCGCGGCTGATGCGGATTCGGCTGGATCGTCTCCGGCGCCAGCTCCCGGTAGATCGCGACGTCGCCGGCGACCACGCCGTCGTTGGTCGCTGCGGCGAGTGCCGAGCCGTCGGCCGTCCCGGTGGCGAGGGAGTCCGGGGCGCCCACGCCCGCGGGCTTCACCGTCAAACCATCCGTGTCGGCGCCGCGGCCGATGACCACGTCGGCGGCGGCAGCACCCATCCGGGGTGCCGCCGAGTCGGCGTCCGACGGACCGGTGGGGATCAGTGCGCCGAGCCCGCGACCGAGGCCGCCGCGCTTGCGGGTGTCGCGTTGACGAGGAGTGGATTCTCGCTGGCTCACTGACGTCCTCTCGACCGGTGGGGAAGCGTTGTCTGACGGGGGCCGGGGCGGATCACCGAGTCTCGGCCTTCGTCGCAGGCGCACGTAGCGCCAGTTCTCGGGCCGCGTCGAGGTAGCTCATCGATCCACGTGAACCCGGATCGTATTCAATGATCGTCATGCCGTATCCGGGTGCTTCGGACACCTTGACGCTGCGCGGGATGATCGTCGTCAGGACCTTGTCACCGAAGTGTCGCCGAACCTCGTCGGCCACCTGATCGGCCAGTTTGGTGCGGCCGTCGTACATGGTGAGCACGACGGTCGAGACGTGCAGAGCGGGATTGAGGTGCGCCTGGACCAGTTCGATGTTGCGGAGCAACTGACCGACACCCTCGAGGGCGTAGTACTCACACTGAATGGGGATCAGCACTTCCCGCGCGGCCACCATCGCGTTCACGGTGAGAAGTCCGAGCGACGGTGGACAGTCGATGAGCACATAGTCGAAGTAGTGCGCGGCGAGCGCGTCGGCGTTCAACGCATTGCGGAGTCGATTCTCGCGCGCCACCAACGAGACGAGTTCGATCTCGGCGCCCGCAAGGTCGAGGGTCGCCGGGATGCAGTGCAGGTTGTCGTGACTGGGGCTCTGCTGAATCGCCTCGTCGAGGGTGACCTCTCCGAGGAGGAGTTCGTACACCGACGCGAGGTCGGGGGCACGATGATCGATCCCCAGCGCGGTGCTCGCGTTGCCCTGCGGATCGAGATCGACCACGAGGACGCGGAGTCCGTGGAGGGCCAGACCGGCGGCGAGGTTCACCGCGGTGGTGGTTTTGCCGACGCCGCCCTTCTGGTTGGCGACCGTCAGCACACGGGTCTCGGCCGGGCGGGGGAGGTTCCCGGTGCCTCCGGGTGTGAGCACCTGGCTGGCGCGCGCGGCGGCCGCCGCGATAGGAGTGTCGTCGAATGCGTTGGTGGCCGAGGTGCCGGCGGCACCGCCGGCCGATGCCGTTTCACGTGAAACATGCGAGTCTTGACCGACCACGCTGGGACTCCTTTGCCCGACCTGATTGTCGTTCGATACATCGTTGCTGGAGCCGCCATCGCGCCCCGCCGCGGCCTTCCGGCCGCGCGTCGATGCTCCTCTATTCTGCGCCCTGCGCACGCTCCACACCAATTAGCTGCCCGCCTTTCCCCGACTGCCGCGCCGCGCTGAACGGCGGCTCGCCGCGGAACCGGGAGTTGTCGTCTTACGTCCTATGACGACGGTCGTCGGGTCCGGGATCCGTCCCTCTCCACAGAGCTCCGTGTGCAGATCGGTAATCCCCAGGCGCTCAACCGCCGCGGCGTCGCGGCAAATCTCGTCGGCGGCCGACGACCCTTTGATCGCGACCAGTCGTCCGTCGGGCGCGATCAGCGGGGCCGACCACGCCGCGAGCCGCTCCAGCGGCGCGACCGCTCGCGAAGTGACGATGTCCGCCGCCGGCACCTCGGCCCGCACCGCACGTTCCTCTGCACGGCCGCGTACCACTCGCACCGACGACAGGCCGAGTTCGCTCACGACACGTTCCAGGAACTCGCTCCGACGGAGTAGTGGTTCGATGAGCGTCAGACGAAGGTCGGGGCGTGCGATGGCGAGAGGAATCCCGGGCAGGCCCGCGCCGCTGCCAATGTCGATGACGGAGGCGCCATCCGGAATCCTCTCGCCGATCACCGCGCAGTTGAGAAGGTGGCGCGCCCACAGACGCGGTACCTCTCGCGGTCCGATCAGTCCATGGTCGATCCCATCCGTCGCGAGGATCTCGGCGTAGCGCGCGGCCGCGGTCACGCCGTCCCCGTCGCCGAAGACCACAGTCGCCTCCGCCGGGGGAGGCGAGAGGGCTGTGCGTCTCGCCTCTCCGCTGCCGTCCACCGAGCCGCGCGCTTCCCCGACTGCGTCCCGCAATGCCTCACTTCGATGGCGATCGCCCGGACTGCTCATGAGACTCCGTTCGTTCCTGTCATGAGGCGCGGCATGTCACGCGGCATGTCACGCATGCCCATGCTGCGTCTCATGTGGTGCGCCGTGGTGCTGCGCCTGCTGCCCACCATGGTGCGTCGTTCATGTTGTGCACCATCGTGCGGTTCCTGCTGTGAGCCCTGGAGTGCGCCGCGCTCGACGATGTTTCACGTGAAACTGCCGCTTGCATGGTCGTCGTGCACCCTCGATCTGGCAGCCGATGGGCCGCGCCGCATAGCGCGCTGGATGCGCTTGCCGCTCGGTCCGGCCACCTCCGCCAGCCTCGGTTTCACGTGAAACCTCGGCGAACCACACAGATGTAATTCTCCAGCCCCAAACGACAAAGTCCCGGCCGAAGCCGGGACTCGTCCTTGCCCACCGTGTCTACGCGTAGTAGATCACGACACCTTGATGACCACGACACGTCGCTTCGGTTCGGCGCCTTCGCTCTCACTGACCACGCCGTCCACCGCGGCCACGGCGTCGTGCACGATCTTTCGCTCGAACGGGGTCATCGGGTCGAGCGCCTCGCGGTCACCGCTGGTGCGCACCCGCTCGGCGACCTCGTGCCCCAATCGGGCGAGGCGATCCCGCCGATCCGCTCGCCACCGGGCGATGTCCAGCATCAAGCGACTGCGGTCGCCGGTCGCCTGCTGCACAGCGAGCCGCGTCAGCTCCTGCAGCGCGTCCAGGACCTCACCCTTGCGGCCGACCAGCTTCGTCAGATCGTCGCCGCCGTCGATGCTCACGACGGCACGGTCGCCGTCCACATCCAGATCGATATCGCCGTCGAAGTCCAGCACGTCGAGCAACTGCTCGAGGTAGTCGCCCGCGATCTCGCCTTCCTCGACAAGCCGATCCTCGTCGTCGACGTCATCCGCGTCGTCGTCCGCCTCGCTGTCACTGCGATCCGCGTCCGCGTCGGCGGCGGGGGCGTCCACCTCTGCGGTCGCCGACTCGGCGGTACCTGTCTCCGTGCCCTCAGGTGCCGATCCGGACTCCTCGCTATCCGACCCTGTCGCCACGTCGACGTCCTGTCCGGTCGCCACCTCTGCACCCGCGCTGGTGCCGTCCTCGTTCGTCACCCCCGGCTCGCCGTGGGTTGCGGTCTCGGCTGTCATGTCACTCCACCTAACTCGTTGTTCTCGTATCGCTCGTCTCGAAGCGATCGCATCTCGCGATCGGGGGACCGGGCACTCCGGGCTCTCGGTCCAGGAACGGCCGGCGCCAGCGGCTTGTCGGGTCTCGACCTCGCCCGCTATTAGTCGGCCTGGCGGTCCGTCAGCGGCGTCCGCCCTTGCGGCCGCCGCGTTTACCTCCGCCGCCGCGTCGGTTGCTGCCGGATCCCTGTTTGCCAGATCCCTTCCGTGCCGCGGGTCCGGTGCCGGAGCCCGACCCGCCGCCACCGGAGCCCGCGTTCGCCTTGGCCGGCTTCTGCCCGGGTTTGGGCTTGTTGCCGATCACGCGCTGCGTCGGCTCGTCGTCCGCGGCGTCTCCGTCACCGGGATCGTCCGCCTTCGCCAGACTCACCGCACCGTCCGTCGATGCCGACTCGTCGGTGTCGGCGACGGGCTCGGCCCGCTTCTTTCCACGGTTCGGCTTGGCGCCCGGCTTGGGCGCATTCGCCTTGAGCTTCTCCTGCTTGGCGAGGCGAGCTTCCTCTTCTTCCTTCTCGATCCGACCGAACACCAGGTGCTGCTGGCCGTAGGTCCAGATGTTGTTACTCATCCAGTAGAGAAGGATGGCCACCGGGAAGAACGGACCGGTGACGAGAATGCCCAGCGGGAAGATCCACAACGCCAGCATGTTCATCATCCGGGTCTGCGGATTCTCCAGCGCGGCCTCCGGCTGGCGGGCCACCGACGCTCGCGAGTTCATGTGGGTGGCGATGGACGCGATGATCATCATCGGGACGACGACGATCGCAATGTCGACGCGGGTGAAGTCGATATTCGCCGGGTTCATCGACTTGACGAACGCCACCCACTCGCTCTGCGGCTGCGTGATGAACGCCGACAGCGGAACCCCGAACAGGCGCGCATCCAGGAAGTTCTGCACCTGATTCGCGTCGAAGAAATAGTTCCCGCTGGAGCGGGTCTCGGCGGCCGTCATGCCGAGCTGCCCGATGCCGGTGGCCATCCGGTTGAACGACCGCAGCACGTGGAACAGGCCGATGAACACCGGGATCTGCAGCAGCATGGGCAGACATCCGAGCAGGGGATTGAAGCCGTGCTCCTTCTGCAGCTTCTGCATCTCCTCGGTCATCTTGACCCGGTCCTTGGCGTACTTCTTCCGGATCGCCTGCAGCTGCGGGTTGATCTCCTGCATCTTCTTCGTCGTGCGGATCTGCTTGACGAAGGGCTTGTACAGGATGGCGCGCAGGGTGAACACCAGGAACACCACCGACAGTGCCCAGGCGATGCCGTTGCCGCCCGGGGTGTCCGGTGTGATCTTGTCGAACACCCAGTGCCAGACCCACATGATCCCGGACACCGGGTAGTAGATGAAGTTGAGCACGGGTCAGTTACCCCTCACTTCCATGTTCAGTTCTGCTGTGGTGGAGGTCTCGGCATCGTGCGATGCGGTGCGCAGCCACCGGAAGCCACGTTCCGGGACCGGGTCGTAGCCGGGCTTGTGCCACGGCCCGCATTTGAGGAGTCGAAGGACCGCCAGGGTGCCACCGCGCACGAAACCATGGGTGGTGAGTGCCTCGACGGCATATGCCGAGCAGGTCGGTTCGAAGCGGCATGTCGGTAGCCGCAGGGGAGAGATCCAGGTGCGGTAGAGCTCGATCAGAAAGATCACACCGCGTCGGGGGAGAAGATGCAGCCAGCGTCCCGCTACCGCCCACTGCTGGCTCGGATCGCCGGTCATCGCCGGCCACCCGCAGCGGCCGCGGCACCGGCACCGGTCGACATCCGTTCCTCCGCAACGCCATCCGCAAGTCGACGGACCCGCCGGTGCTGCCACACCTCGGCGAGCTGCCCGGCGAGCTCGACCGAACTGCGGTCCGCCGCCGTCGGCAGTGCGCGCACTACGACCGTGGCTTCCGACATCGGGCACTGCGCCATCGTGTCGGCGAATGCGGCACGGATCCGTCGAGCCACCCGATGCCGAGTGACCGCGGCACCGACCGCCTTGCTCACGATCAGTCCCAGCCACGGGCCACCGGCGCTGGCGACGTCGCGGCGCCGTCCGGACTCGTCCGGCCATCTCGGGGGGAGCACCGACACGTGGACGACAAGATCACGCGTCGATACCCGCACGCCCGAAGACAGGGTGCGGGAGAAGTCTGAGCTACGCGAGATCCTGTGAGGAGAATTTCGCTGACGTGCCGTCGTCATCGACCACTCATTGCCGATCACCGCACCCGGACGACATCCTCGAGGCGTCGTCGGGCGCCGGTGATCACACCGGTGAGTCGATCAGGCCGTGAGCTTCGCGCGGCCCTTGCGGCGGCGGGTGTTGACGATCGACCGGCCGGCGCGGGTACGCATCCGCAGCCGGAAACCGTGCACGCGAGCACGACGACGATTGTTCGGCTGGAAAGTCCGCTTTCCCTTGGCCACTGGATGACTCCTTGTGCTTCGTACGTGGGGCACGCCGACTGCACGCGTAACCCACTTCTTGTAGGTGGTCTGCTTATCCTGGTGCGGTGCCGGACTGATGCCGGTGCGGTGGCCAGCGGTCACGACACGTCGCCGACCCTCCGCCAGGGCGGAGATGTCGCGCGAATCGAGACCTGGTCACCGGCGCAAATCCGCAACCTGGATGACCAGTCGAGACTACTGAGTCGGCCGGGGCAAATCAAACGCGCCGATGGCCGATCGGCCCCCGTCGCACCGTTTCACCAGCTCGAACCCGAGTGCCTCGGCGGCCGGCCCCCGACCCACCGATCATCTCGCGCGGCCCCGGGCCGGGTCGCCGATCGTGTGGTTCGGCCCGATGCGACGAATATTTCTCTCCGCCTTGGTGAGCCGTCCAGGGGTCTGTTACCTTCGTTCAGAGCATCAGCCGGGACATCCAGATCCCGTGCTCCAGGGCCCCGCCCGAGTACTCACCGTATCTGTACACAGATGTGGATAACTGTGTGGACAAGTCTCGCTGAACCCGACAGGGTCACATCCGCGCAGGTCAACAGCTGGTACATACCCCGGGCAGGAGGGCCGATCCGTGACTTCTGACCGGAACAGTTTCGGTGAAGTCTGGGAACAGGTCGTCACTGAACTCAAGCACGAGGCTCCCGCGGCCGACCACGACCCGCTCACTCCGCAGCAGAAGGCGTGGCTCTCCCTCGTCAAACCACTCACTCTTGCCGAAGGTTTCGCGCTGCTGACCGTGCCGAGTGCACTGGTCCAGGAGCAGATCGAACGCACGCTGCGGGACACGATCCGGTCCGCGCTCAGCCGTCATCTCGGCCAGCCCGTCGACCTCGGTGTGCGCATCGTGACTCCGCCCGACGGCGATGCCGACGATGACGGGCCGGATCGCACCGACGGCGCGCCACTCCCCGCGGACGCACCGGCCACGCCCAGTGTCGGTGCCCATGGCGCCAGCAGCGGCGCGCCGGTGGATTTGGCGACCACCTCGCTCGATGACGCTCCGGAAGCGTCGCGTGCCGCGGCCGCCTCCGGTAGTTCCGGCGCACGGGATGCGTCGACCGGTGGGCACGATCCGACGTCGACGCCGTCCGCCGAGTGGTCGTCGTACTTCGCCGAACGCCCGACCACGTCACCGACCGGCGCCAGCGCCAGCCTCAATGTGAAGTACACCTTTGACACCTTTGTCATCGGTGCGTCCAACCGATTCGCGCACGCATCCGCGGTCGCCATCTCCGAGGCACCGGCCCGCGCGTACAACCCACTGTTCATCTGGGGCGAGTCCGGGTTGGGGAAGACACACCTCCTGCATGCCGCCGGCCACTACGCCCAACGACTGTTCCCGGGGATGCGGGTCAAGTACGTCTCCACCGAGGAATTCACCAACGACTTCATCAACTCGCTGCGCGACGACCGTCGCGTCGCGTTCAAGCGCCGCTACCGCGACGTCGACGTGCTGCTGGTCGACGACATCCAGTTCCTGATCGGCAAAGAAGGTATCCAGGAAGAGTTCTTCCACACCTTCAACACGCTGCACAACGCCAGTAAGCAGATCGTCATCTCGTCCGATCGTCCACCGAAACAGCTTGCGACACTGGAAGATCGACTCCGCACGCGGTTCGAGTGGGGACTCATCACCGACGTCCAGCCGCCGGATCTGGAGACGCGCATCGCGATCTTGCGCAAGAAGGCGCAGATGGACGACATCGCCGTCCCGGACGACGTGCTCGAGCTCATCGCGTCGAAGATCGAACGCAATATCCGTGAACTCGAAGGCGCGCTGATCCGCGTCACCGCGTTCGCCTCGCTCAACAACGCCGACCTCGACAAGGCGCTCGCCGAGGTGGTGCTGGAGGCGCTGCTGCCCAACGCCGGCACGCTCGAGGTGTCCGCGGCGAGCATCGTCGCCGCCACCGGCGAGTACTTCGACCTCTCGGTGGAGGAGCTGCGCGGCCCCGGCAAGATGCGCCAGCTAGCCCAGGCCCGCCAGATCGCCATGTATCTGTGCCGGGAGCTGACCGATCTGTCGCTGCCGAAGATCGGGGAGATCTTCGACCGTGACCACACGACGGTGATGTACGCCGAACGCAAGATCCGCAAGGAGATGGCCGAGCGCCGCAAGGTCTACGACCACGTGCAGGAACTCACCGCTCGCATCCGGCAGCGCGCCGCCGGCTGAGGGTTCGCGAGCTGTCGTCGTCGGGTGGCTGGTTTCGATACGCCGCTCGTTCCTCGCGGCTACTCAACCAGCGGGGAGCCCTGCCAGCCAGCGCCCTCCCGGTGGTTGAGTAGCGGCGAGCGGAGCGAGTCGCGTATCGAAACCACCACCACACCGGCGGTCGGCACACACACCGCGAACACCGGCCCGGTGCTTGACCCACGAGACACAGCGAACGCCCACCCGGTGAACAACCCGGAGCACTGCCAACGCCCTCCCGGTGGTTGAGTAGCGGCGAGCGGAGCGAGTCGCGTATCGAAACCACGACCGCGCCACATCAGCGCGCACACGACGACCCCATCCACGTCGCTCCACACCGCAGCGCGCACGACCCACCCGACGCCACTCCACCCCGGCCGCGGCATCAACTCTCAACCTCGCACACAGGGTTTCCGCTCCGGGACACGCCGACGAGTCATCGACGCGCCGCACCTATGGGCGCCCCTTTCCACCCTCCGGATCGTCGTCGCGAGCCGAATGCGGTGCCGGTCGGCGTCGTTCACGCCGCTCCCACCGACCGCCACAGGCCTGTGGACGACTCGGGGATAACCGTGCCGAGCGGTGTGTATCGCACGTGCACAGTCGGCGAACAGCGCGCGAACTCCGCAGCGACCCGCACTCTGTACCCGGGTTCGTCCACCGGAGATCCACACGCCCGCACGGCCTCCGGGCTCGGCGATCCCCGACTTCTCCACAGGATCCACAGCACCTACCACTGATATGGATCCCTCCTTCAACAGATTCTTTTCTAAGAAGATGTTGTGCACAGTGCCATCCGCCACCGACAGCTCCCGACCCTCGCGCACGACAGCCACAGTCGCCGAAGCCACGCTGTCTCGGCGGCGTGGCGACTTGACCCCAACCCCCCACGCGGCGCCGGTCGCGTTCTACAGTGGGAATCCCACTCGCGACTACGTCGTGCCGGATCCCCGTCACGCCTGCTTGCGATTCGGGCCCGCGCTCCGCGGCGAACGGGGTTGGCGATTCGGTTGGCACGTGCCGACCCGCATCGTCGCCACCCGACCGCAACCGAAAGACCCGGCCAGGACCGGCCACAGCAAGAGAAGGGCAACCACCCAGCATGAAGTTTCGTGTCGCGCGTGACGAGTTCGCCGATTCCGTCGCCTGGGTGGCCCGCAGCTTGCCCTCTCGTCCGCCGGTTCCCGTTCTCGGTTGCGTCGTGCTGACCGCCGGTCAGGCGCCCGCCGACGGCGTTGCCGGCCAGATCGCCGGCCGTGACGGCCTGACGATCTCGGGATTCGACTACGAGGTTTCCGCACAGGAGGCGATCGCCGCCGAGATCGCCGAACCGGGTCAGGTACTCGTCTCCGGCCGGCTGCTCGCCGACATCACCCGCGCGTTGCCAAACAAGCCGGTCGACGTGTCGCTGGACGGCTCCCGCGTGGCGATCACCTGTGGCAGCGCAAAGTTCTCCCTCCCGACCATGCCGGTCGAGGACTACCCGCAGCTCCCCGACGTACCCGCGGTCACCGGCACCATCCCGTCGCAGACCTTCGCCGAGGCCATCGCCCAGGTCGCCGTCGCCGCCGGCCGCGACGACACGCTGCCGATGCTGACCGGTGTGCGGGTCGAGATCGACGGCAACACCGTCGTCCTCGCGGCTACCGACCGGTTCCGCCTCGCGGTGCGTGAACTCGAGTGGCAGCCCACCGAATCCGCCACCACCAGCGCCGTGCTGGTGCCGGCCAAGACCCTCTCGGAGAGCGCCAAGACCGCCGGTGCCGAGGGCACCGGCGACGTGTCATTGGCATTCGGCAGCGGGTCGGCGATCGGATCCGACGGCATCCTCGGCATTCTCGGCGAGAACAAGCAGACCACCACGCGGTTGCTGGACGCGGAGTTCCCCAAGTTCCGTCAGTTGCTGCCGGCCAGCCACACCGCCGTAGCGACCATCGAGAGCGCACCGCTAATGGAGGCGATCAAGCGTGTTGCCCTCGTCGCCGAGCGCGGTGCGCAGGTCCGGATGGAGTTCTCCGAGGGATCCGTGCTGCTGACCGCCGGTGGCGACGAGGCCGGCAAGGCCGAGGAGGAGTTGCCGGTGAGCTTCCAGGGTGAACCCCTCACCATCGCGTTCAACCCCGGATACCTACAGGACGGACTGTCGGCCATCGGTGCCGGCTCCGTCGACTTCGGATTCACCACTCCGAGCCGGCCCGCCGTGCTGCGGCCGGCTACCGGTGACGATCCGGTCGCCGACGAATCCGGCGCCTTCGTCGCCCCCGACAGCGCGTTCACCTACCTCCTCATGCCGGTACGCCTGCCCGGCTGAGCGGCGGTGTCACCTCATCCGGGTGACACGTCGACGGCGGCCGCACTTCGGCGCCCCTCGCCGGTGCCGCCCGGGCTGCCTGACCCATCGAAGGACCGATCGAAGGGAACACAAATGACCTCCCCCGGCAGTCAGACACCTGGAGCACCGACACCCGGATCGAACTCGGGCACAGGCCAACTCGGCCTCGTCGGACTCGGCAAGATGGGGTCCAACATGAAGACCCGGATCGCGGCATCCGGCATCGAAGTCATCGGCTACGACCCGCGCCCCGAGGTCAGCGACACCGAATCGCTGGCCGCACTGGTGGAGGCGCTGACCCCACCCCGCACGGTCTGGGTGATGGTCCCGTCGGGCGATCCGACCCGCACCACCATCGCTACACTCCGCGACCTGCTGTCCCCCGGCGACATCGTCGTCGACGGTGGCAACTCCCGTTTCACTGAGGACCCGATCAACGCGAACTTGTTGGCCACCAACGGAATCGGCTACGTCGACTGCGGCGTCTCCGGCGGCGTGTGGGGGGTCGAGTACGGCTACTGCCTGATGGCTGGCGGCAGCGACGAGCACATCGAACGGCTGATGCCGGTGTTCAACGCACTGCGACCACACGACGCCCCCGACGCGGGATTCGTGCACGCCGGACCGGTCGGCGCAGGCCACTACGCCAAGATGGTGCACAACGGTATCGAGTACGGACTGATGCATGCATACGGCGAAGGCTACGAATTGCTCTGTGCCGAACCGCTCATCAAAGACGTCGACGGGACGCTACGCGCTTGGACCTCCGGCACGGTGATCCGCTCGTGGCTGCTGGAGCTGCTGGTCCGCGCGCTCGACGAGGATCCGGGGCTGGAGAACATCTCCGACTACACCACCGACTCCGGCGAGGGCCGGTGGACGGTGGAGTCCGCCATCCAACTGTCGGTGCCGGCCAACGTGATCTCCGCAGCGCTCTTCGCACGGTTCGCGTCGCAGCAGCCGAATTCCCCCGCGCTCAAGGCGGTGTCCGCGCTACGCAATCAGTTCGGTGGACACGCCATGACCGACCGCAGCGGAAAGTCGGTCGGCGAGACCAATTCTCCGCATTGAGCGATACCCGATCCGCGACCACGCAGCCGACCAACGTGACCTCTCCGTCCCACACCCGGTGGCGATCGCATGTTCGTCCGTGAGCTACACCTCCGCGACTTCCGCTCGTGGCCGGTGGCCGACGTCGAGTTGCAGCCAGGTCCAACGGTTTTCACCGGGCGGAACGGATTCGGCAAGACCAACCTACTCGAATCGCTGTACTATCTCGCGACTTTACGTTCTCATCGCGTGAGTTCCGATGCGCCCCTGGTACATTCGGGATCATCCTCCGCCCACGTGATCGCCACCGTGGAGAACGACGGCCGGGAGTTGACCGCGCAGCTGCAGATCAACGCCGAGGGTGCGAACACCGCGAGCCTGAACGGATCGCCGACCCGCCGACCCCGGGACCTGCTCGGCGTGTTGCGCGCCGTGATGTTTGCGCCGGAGGATCTGCTGCTGATCCGCGGTGAGCCGGGCGATCGCCGTAGGTTCGTCGACGAACTCGTCGCCCAGCGCGGACCGCGGCAGGCGGCGGCACGGTCGGACTACGACCGGGTGCTACGACAGCGGTCGGCGCTGCTGAAGACCGCCGGTGCCGCGCTGCGGCGGGGCGGCGCCGACGCCGACTCGGTGATGAGCACGCTCGACGTCTGGGACGAACAGCTCGCCGAACTGGGCGGGCAGGTCACCGCGAACCGGATCTCGGTGCTGGCCGACCTGCAGCCGCATGTCACCAGCTCGTACGCGTCGATTGCGCCGCATTCGCGGCCGGCGACCCTGCGGTACCGGTCGTCCGCGGATGCGAACCTCGGGACCGACCTCGCCGACTCCGCGGCCGCCGCGGCAGACCCCGCCGCGATCACCGGCCTGATCATGGATCGGCTGCGGGAGGTTCGCGACAAAGAGATCGACCGCGGGATGTCGCTGATCGGACCGCACCGCGACGACGTGGACATCGTGCTCGGCGCCGACGTCGCGAAAGGCTTTGCCAGTCATGGTGAATCGTGGTCGCTGGCACTTGCGTTGCGGCTCGGGTCGGTGGAGCTGATCCGGGCGGACGGCATCGAGCCGGTGATCATGCTCGACGATGTGTTCGCCGAGCTTGACGTTGCCCGCCGCCGCAAACTCGTCGAACACACCGGTGGCGCCGAACAGCTCCTGATCACCGCCGCGGTCGCCGAGGACATCCCGGACGAGATCGGCGGCCGACGGATTGGGGTCGAGTTGGTGGGGGAGGGAGACCATCGCACCTCGACACTGACCGAGATGCGCGACGAAGACTCCACCGTCGACGTGTCGCCGGCAGCAATGTCGGACGAGCCTGGGAAGGTAGAGCCATGACCGATCCGTCCGCACAGCCCGGAGCGGGACCGGTGCCGTCGCAGCCTGGCGAGATGCGCGGCTACGAACGGGCGCGACGGGCGCTGGAAGAGGCCCGCGCATCGGCGCGCGCCGCGGGCAAGGCCGTCGGCCAGGGCCGGGCGTCGCCGGCCAGGCGGGGCCGCACGGCACGCTCGACGCGCCGCCGGTGGTCGGGATCCGGACCGGACTCACGAGACCCGCAACCGCTGGGTCGGCTGGCCGGCGGGATCGCGCACGAGCGCGGCTGGCGTCCACGGATCGCCGAGGGCACGGTCTTCGGCATGTGGGAGCAGATCGTCGGCGCCGACATCGCCATCCACGCAACACCGACTGCACTGCGCGACAACGTGTTACACGTGCAGGCCGAATCGACCGCGTGGGCAACCCAGTTGCGGTACGTGCAGGGTCAGATCATCGCGAAGATCGCCGGATCGGTCGGCGATGGGGTAGTGGTGTCGCTGCGCATCACCGGCCCGAAGGGCCCGTCCTGGAAGAAGGGTCCGCGACACGTGTCCGGTCGCGGACCCCGCGACACCTACGGCTGACCCGCGTAGCGGCGAGAAGTGGCACTCGATGATCGAGTAGCCGACGCCGGAGCCGCGCCCGATGGTTGAGCCGGGGTGAGGTGCCCACCCCGATGGTTGAGCCGGGGCGAGCTGCTCCTCGATGGTTGAGTAGCCGCGAGGGACGAGCGGCGTATCGAAGCTCGCGGCCGCCCGGCGACGGTTTGCCCGTCCCGATTACGCGCCATCGTCGTGGCCGAGCCGCCGTTCCCCGATGGTTGAGTAGCCGCGAGGGACGAGCGGCGTATCGAAACCATCGCCGCAACCACGATCCGGCTCGCACGCCGCCCGCGCCGACCGTATCCGATACCACTCCCCGGAACTGGGTCAGCAGCCTCGCTGACGGGAGTTTTCTCCCCAGACCACGACCGGGTCGGGATTAAGCGAAAAAAATCGATCTGTGCGCGCGTTAGCGGCCCCGGATGCGGGGTCCTAGTCAAGTGAGGCAGTACACTGGACACGTTGCCCCGGCAGGGGAGGATCACACGGCCCGTGACGGCCGGACATCAGGTGCGCGAGCGGGGCTCGGGGCACACACGTCCAGACCGCCGAATCACGCCTGTCCACCATTCTGCCGGAACACCGAGCAGAACAGGAGCGGACGCACGTCGTGGCCGACAATGACACCACCGGATCCGGGTCCGGTACCCCCGGCAAGAAGAGCCGCAAGGCCAAGCCGAACGAATACAGCGCCGATTCCATCAACATCCTCGAAGGGCTCGAGGCCGTTCGGAAGCGACCCGGCATGTACATCGGGTCCACCGGCGAGCGGGGTTTGCATCACCTCATCTGGGAGGTCGTGGACAACTCCGTCGACGAGGCGATGGCCGGCCACGCTTCCCGGGTCGACGTGACGCTGCTCGAAGACGGCGGCGTCGAGGTCGTCGACGATGGCCGAGGTATGCCGGTGGACAAGCACCGCACCGGAGTTCCCGCCGTCGAGGTCATCATGACCCAGCTGCACGCGGGCGGAAAGTTCGACTCCGACTCCTACGCGGTGTCCGGCGGTCTACACGGCGTGGGCGTGTCCGTGGTCAATGCGTTGTCGACGCGGGTCGAGCTGGAGATCCAACGCGACGGCTTCCACTGGACCCAGGAATACCGAGCCGCCGAACCCGGCCCGCTGCACAAGGGTTCCGCGTCGAAGAAGACCGGTACGACCGTCCGATTCTGGCCGGATTCGTCGATCTTCACCGAGACCACCCGGTTCAACGCCGAGACCGTGTCCCGACGGCTGCAGGAGATGGCGTTCCTGAACAAGGGACTGACCATCACCCTGACCGACAATCGCCCGCAGGCCGTCGAGGCCCCCGGCGACCCGACAGGCGACGAGGACAGCGGCGCGGACACCGCCGAGACGGTGAAGTCCGCGGAGGAGAAGGCGGTCGCGGAAGCGAAGCCCAAGACCCGGACCTACTACTACCCGGACGGTCTGGTCGACTACATCAAGCACCTCAACCGGACCAAGCAGCCGATCCACCAGTCGGTCATCGGTTTCACCAGCAAGGGCACCGGCCATGAGGTCGAGATCGCGATGCAGTGGAACGGCGGCTATTCCGAGTCGGTGCACACCTTTGCCAACACCATCAACACCCACGAGGGCGGCACCCACGAGGAAGGTTTCCGCGCGGCGCTGACCAGCACGGTCAACAAGTACGCGGTGGAGAAGAAGTTCATCAAGGACCGCAAGGAAGACCGGCTCTCCGGCGACGACATTCGCGAAGGCCTAGCCGCCGTGATCTCGGTCAAGGTCGCCGACCCGCAGTTCGAGGGACAGACCAAGACCAAGCTCGGCAACACCGAGGTCAAAGGCTTCGTGCAGAAGATGGCCAACGAGCATCTCGGACACTGGTTCGAGGCCAACCCAGCCGAGGCCAAGACGATCATCAAGAAGGCGGTCGACTCGGCTCAGGCGCGGCTGGCCGCGCGGAAGGCGCGAGAGATGGTGCGCCGCAAGACCGCAACCGATATCGGCGGTCTCCCCGGCAAGCTCGCCGACTGCCGCAGCAATGATCCGAAGAAGTGCGAGGTCTACATCGTGGAGGGCGACTCCGCGGGTGGCTCGGCCAAGTCCGGCCGCGACTCGATGTACCAGGCGATCCTGCCGATCCGTGGCAAGATCATCAACGTCGAGAAGGCGCGCATCGACCGGGTGCTGAAAAACACCGAGGTGCAGTCGATTATCACCGCGTTCGGCACCGGCATCCACGACGAGTTCGACCTCGCAAAGCTGCGGTATCACAAGATCGTGCTGATGGCCGACGCCGACGTCGACGGGCAGCACATCTCGACGCTGCTGCTGACGCTGCTGTTCCGGTTCATGCGACCGCTCATCGAGCACGGGCACGTGTACCTGGCGCAGCCACCGCTGTACAAGCTCAAATGGCAGAAGTCCGAGCCGCAGTTCGCGTACTCCGACCGGGAGCGGGACGCACTGCTCGAGATCGGCCGGGAAGCGGGAAAGAAGATCAACCCCGACGACGGCATCCAGCGGTACAAGGGCCTCGGCGAGATGAATGCCAAGGAGCTCTGGGAGACCACGATGGATCCGGAGGTCCGGGTGCTGCGTCAGGTCACTCTCGACGACGCGGCCGCGGCCGACGAACTGTTCTCCATCCTGATGGGGGAGGACGTCGCCGCTCGCCGCAGCTTTATCGCCCGCAACGCCAAAGACGTTCGCTTCCTGGATGTCTGAGCGCGCGACGCTCATCCCACCCGGATCGCGACACGACGACTACCCCCGGCCATTACCGGAGCGGGGACGAGGAGTTCCAGTGACTGACATGACGCTGCCGAAGGCTCGTGAGGAGGAGGTGTCCAAGTGACCGACACCACGCTGCCGCCGAGGGCTCGTGAGGAGGAGGTGTCCAAGTGACTGATACCACGCTGCCGCCCGCCGGCGACACCGGTGACCGCATCGAACCGGTCGATCTCGGCCAGGAGATGCAGAACAGCTACATCGACTACGCGATGAGCGTCATCGTGGGCCGGGCCCTGCCCGAGGTCCGCGACGGCCTCAAGCCGGTGCACCGGCGTCTGCTCTATGCCTCCTACGACGCGGGATTCCGACCCGACCGCAGCTACGTGAAGTCCGCGAAACCCGTTGCGGAGACGATGGGTAACTATCACCCGCACGGTGACAGCGCGATCTACGACGCCTTGGTGCGGATGGCGCAGCCGTGGTCGATGCGCTACCCGCTGATCGACGGACAGGGCAACTTCGGGTCTCGCGGCAACGACGGTCCGGCCGCCATGCGGTACACCGAGGCCCGGCTCACGCCACTGGCGATGGAAATGCTGCGCGACATCGACCAGGAGACGGTCGACTTCACGCCCAACTACGACGGCAAGACCGACGAGCCGACGGTGCTGCCGGCCCGAATCCCGAACCTGCTGATGAACGGGTCCGGCGGTATCGCGGTCGGCATGGCGACCAATATCCCGCCGCACAACCTGAATGAGGTTGCCGACGCGGTGTTTTGGGCGCTGGCCAATCCCGACGCGGACGACGAGACGACGCTGGCCGCCTGCATGGAAGCGATCAAGGGACCCGACTTCCCCACGTCCGCACTGATTGTCGGCAGCCAGGGCATCAAGGACGCGTACACCACCGGCCGCGGCAGCATCCGGATGCGCAGCGTCGTCGACATCGAGGAGAACAAGGGCACCACTACCCTGGTGGTGACCGAGCTGCCCTACCAGGTCAACCCGGACAACCTGATCGCGTCCATCGCCGAACAGGTCAACGAGGGAAAACTCAAGGGAATCAGCAAGATCGAGGACCAGTCGTCGGATCGTGACGGCATGCGGATCGTGGTCACGCTGCGACGTGACGCGGTCGCCAAGGTCGTGCTGAACAACCTCTACAAGCACAGCCAGCTGCAAACCAGCTTCGGCGCCAACATGCTGTCCATCGTCGACGGGGTGCCGCGCACCCTGCGGCTGGATCAGATGATCCGCTACTACGTCGCACATCAGATCGACGTCATCGTGCGCCGCACCCGGTACCGGCTGCGCAAGGCGGAGGAACGCGCCCACATCCTGCGCGGCCTGGTGAAGGCGCTCGATGCACTCGACGAGGTCATCGCGCTCATCCGTGCGTCGGCGAATACCGAAGCCGCCCGCAGCGGGCTGATCGATCTGCTCGACATCGACGAGATCCAGGCCGACGCAATCCTGGCGATGCAACTGCGCCGACTGTCGGCGTTGGAGCGGCAGAAGATCATCGACGATCTCGCCGAGATCGAGCGGGAGATCGAGGATCTCAAGGACATCCTGGACAAGCCGGGCCGGCAGCGCGACATCGTCCGCGACGAGCTCAAGGAGGTCGTCGACAAGCACGGCGACGCTCGTCGCACCAAGATCATCGCCGCCGACGGTGACGTCAGCGACGAGGACCTGATCGCCCGCGAGGACGTGGTGGTCACCATCACCGAGACTGGGTACGCCAAGCGCACCAAGACCGACCTGTACCGCAGCCAACGCCGCGGCGGCAAGGGCGTGCAGGGCGCCGGGCTCAAGCAGGACGACATCGTCAAGCACTTCTTCGTCAGCTCGACCCACGACTGGATCTTGTTCTTCACCACCAAGGGTCGGGTGTACCGGGCCAAGGCCTACGAACTGCCCGAGGCCAACCGCACCGCCCGCGGACAGCATGTGGCGAACCTGCTGGCATTCCAGCCGGAGGAGCGGATCGCGCAGGTGATCCAGCTCAAGACCTACCACGACGCCCCGTACCTGGTGCTGGCCACGCGCAACGGGCTGGTCAAGAAGTCGCGGCTGGAAGACTTCGATTCCAACCGGGCCGGCGGCATCGCCGCGATCAACCTGCGCGGCGAGGACGAGCTGGTCGGCGCCCAATTGTGCAGTGCCGATGACGATCTCCTGCTGGTCAGCCAGAAGGGGCAGTCGATCCGGTTCCATGCCGACGACGAGGCGCTGCGGCCGATGGGCCGACAGACGTCGGGCGTGCAGGGCATGCGGTTCAACGCCGACGACCGGCTGCTGAGCCTCAATGTGGTCCGCGACGGCACGTACCTGCTGGTGGCCACGTCGGGCGGCTATGCCAAGCGCACCGGGATGGACGACTACCCGGTGCAGGGTCGTGGCGGCAAGGGCGTGCTGACGATCGCGCATGACCGGCGGCGCGGTGAACTCATCGGTGCGCTGATTGTCGACGACGATTCGGAGTTGTACGGCATCACCTCCGGTGGCGGTGTCATTCGGACGGCGGCGAAGCAGGTCCGCAAGGCCGGTCGGCAGACCAAGGGCGTGCGGCTGATGAACCTCCAGGAGGGCACCACGCTGATCGCCATCGCCCGCAACGCCGACGAGCCGGAGCCCGAGCCCGGGTCCTGACGGCGAGTGCGCGGCGGCGTGGCCGGGTGGCCGTGTCAGTGCGGCCCGCCGGACCCGGGTGACCTCGCCGGAGTGGGCGCCGGAAACCGTTAGGGTGGGTGCTGGCGGTGCCCATCTGCACCCAACCGAGGCAGGGATGCCGGCTTGATGCGACGAGGTCGGACGGGCCGGGTGTCACCTGCGGCGAGCACCACTGCCGAGCGAGGGAACACGAGTGAGCACACCGAACGACCCGGACAAGAACACGCCGACCGACCGGCCGGATGAATCGCAGAATCCGCCGTCCGGATCGACGGCGTCGGACTCGGGTCCGGCGCAGCAGGGTTCCGCGTCGAACGCCGGGTCGGGATCGAACGCCGGGTCGGGGTCGTCGGGTCCGGGGGCTTCCGCCCCCTCTGCGGGATCGGCGAAGGCAGCGCCCGCGTCGGGAACGGCCCCGTCGCCCGCGCCCTCGGGTCAGGGTCCGCAAGGTGGGCCGTCTCATCCGGATGCGGGCCCATCCGGCCGGCCGCAGGGCCGTCCGGCGCAGCCCGGGCCGTCGCAGCCGCCGGGTCCGCCGCCGAGCGGTCGGCCGCAGGGGCAGGGTCCGGCGCCGTCGGGTCCGGCGTCCGGGCCGGGACCGCAGGGCGGACCGAAGGGGAACGCGCAGTCGGGTCCCCAGCGGGGCAGCGTGGTACCGCCGTGGCAGCGCGGCCCCGGGGACGCGTCGGGTAAGCCGGGCGATGGACCGGACGGGGTCAACGGGTCCCGACAGGGACCGTCGGGACCGCCACCGCGGGGCGTCGTCAGTAGCGGCGGTACGGCAGCCGCGAGCATGAGCGGGCAGCAGGCTCCGGTGAAGAAGCTCGATACGCCGGGTCGCGGCCCGGGGGGACCGGGCCCGGAGCAGGGCGGCAAGTTCGTCGAGTCGCCGACCCGGACGATCGTGCGCGACCCGGCCGACAACGAGCAGTTGCCCGACCTGGACCAGATCCACCACACCGAGCGGTCGGGGCCCAAGAAGACCGCGCCGTCCTCGACGCGTCCTGCTCCGGCGCGGTCGGCGCCGACCCAGGTCGCGGCCACCGGCAACGGACTGCGGGCGTCGGTGCAGATTCGCCGGATCGATCCGTGGGCGACGTTCAAGATCTCGGCCGTCCTCGCCGTCGTCGGGTTCTTCATCTGGATGATCTCGGTCGCGGTGCTGTATCTGATCCTGGACGGCATGGGCGTGTGGGATCAGGTCAACAGTTCGTTCGGCACGCTCGTGACCGCCGACGGATCCAGCACCCAGGGCGACATCATCGGTGCCGGCACGGTGTTCGGTTATGCGGTCCTGCTCGGCGCGATCAATGCGATCCTGCTGACCGCGCTCGCGACGATCGGCTCGTACATTTACAACCTGTGTGCCGACCTCATCGGCGGCGCCGAGGTGACGCTCGCCGATTTGGATTGACCGGCGCCGCGTCCGCGCGGCGAGGCACGGTTGCAGACCACCAACCCCGGCAGGAACGTCGCTACCGGCCACGGGCTGCTGGGATGGCCGGCGTGAGCCCCCGCGCCCCTGCCGTTTTGGCCGATCGGCGGTGCGTGCGGTAATCTCACACCTCGGTTCACGGGCCTATAGCTCAGGCGGTTAGAGCGCTTCGCTGATAACGAAGAGGTCGGAGGTTCAAGTCCTCCTAGGCCCACTGCGAGTGGCACACCGGTTCGTCCGGGGCCCGGATCGCAACCCGCCGGGGCTCCCGGCACGGGGCCTTAGCTCAGTTGGTAGAGCGCTGCCTTTGCAAGGCAGATGTCAGGAGTTCGAATCTCCTAGGCTCCACCAGTAATTCGCGGTTATCTCCGCATCGTCGACGGTCTCCGCCGTACGTGCGCGCCACCACCACACATCCGCGCCCGTCGCGACAGGCGCGGGAGCGTGGAAGTAGCGCGAATATGCCTGCGCGGCGGGGAATATTGGTACATACGGGATTGAGTTGCCATCGGCGACGCTGGTTCCGTTTGCCATGTTCCGGCCCGTCGGCTACGGGGTCGAGTTGCACCGGCGACGCGGGTTGCGTCAGGCTCGCACTCGGGGCTCGAGTTGATAGCAGCTCTGCGACCAGGAGTCGCTCCGCGCGCCTGTGCGGAAACCACGTTTTCCGGTCGCTCTGGCTCGCATCGTGGTCCGCGTCAAACGTCGTCTCCGACGCCTAGGCTGGGTGCACCTATATCCGCAGGTGGCGCCGCCTTATCGCATGCCCTATCGCATGGCGTATCGCATGGCGTATCGCATGGCGTATCGCATGGCGTATCGCATGCTGGGTCGTGGACCCTGCAGTACTACACACGGTGCGCCCCCTGCTGCACAGCCTGCCTGGCCACTCATCATCACGGGTGGTGTGCTCCTTGGTGTGCTTGCTGGCCTAGCACTCACTTCACCAGATGGTCGACCCCGCGCTAGACCGCTCGCCCCACCACTCTGACCGATCGTCGCTATACAGAGCACTAAGTTTCATAGACAGCCGCAAGGCAAGCAGCGTGCTTCACGACGTGCTCTTCTTTGGCTGTGCGGCATGCCTGTATAGCCAGGACGAAGATCACCACGGGGCTTCTTTAGCCTTGCGAGGTGTGGACGGTGCCGGCGTGCAGGCCGGGGTGGCGCTCCAGACGAACGCGCATGCGGTCGCCGTATCCTGATCGGTCGATCTTGTCGTGGACGTCCCGACGTTGTTGGTTTCATTGGAAACGACGCACTCAATTTCGGCGCCATGCTCGACCGCAAGGTCGTGTCGATTCTCCAACGGTCGGGATTCGCATGCTCGGCTAACCCACTCGCCACTGCCACCCCCTGTGATCGTCGAGGTCGTGGCGGACGAACCCGTCGATCGCGTTGTCCGGGCGGTTCTCGAGGAGCACTCCTAGATATACGCCCCGGAAGAACGATCCGCGTCCAACCAACCGCATCCCGCGTTGATGAACTACTTCCAGCCCGCCGCCGGGCCCTGCGGGACCGCCTGGCCCGACCGACCACGCCGCCACCGCCGACTCACTAGGGTCGCTTCTGTGAGCTTGGATTGGTATCTCGTCCCCGCGACCTACACCGACGCCGACGCTGCGTTCGCCCTCGTCGAATCGGTCGAGGAGAGCGAGGCCGAGCCCAGCGAGGCAGCGGAGGATCTGGCGGAGGCGCTGACTGAGCCGTACGACGACATCACCGACTCGCCCTACACGTCATTCCCGCTCGATGTGGTTGGAGAGGTTGTGTTCGTCAACGTCGATCCGCGTGCCGCCGGTGAGGCGTACCGGGTGGTGGCGGCCGCCGCGATCGAGCACAGCTATCACTTGCTGGATCCCCAGCTGGAAACCCTGTCCACGGCACCGGAGATGCGTGCCGAACTCGCGGCCACGGATGCGACCGCCCACACGGCCGACAAGACCGCGCGTCGGCGGTGGGGGTGGCCGTTCGGCCGGTGAACGTTCCGAAAGGAGCGCCGCGAGCGGCGTCGGTCAGCTCAGCAGGAACACGAAGATGTACGCCAGCAACGCCACCACGGCGAGAATGACGTAGGCCCACCCGACGACGATCGCCACCTGTGCGAACGGCTCGCCGTACTGCCGGGTGCGAGCGATCTCGGTGCGTGCGCGATACCCGAGGTACAGCCCCACCGGCGCGGTGATGCCGAGTAGCGACAACACCATTGCCCACACGGCGGTCGTATTCATCCCGTTCTGGGATGACTGCGAGCCAGCCGAAGGGGACCGGCCGGTTCGAGCGCCGGGGCGGGGTCGGGATGCTGCAGCAGTACGGGTCCGGTCCACGGGCGGCTCCTCGCGGGCAGCGGACGGTCGACCATCCGCATCGGATTCGGGATTGGCGTCGGGCGGAAGCGCGGAGTACGCGCGCGGGCGATCGTCGGAGCTGTTGCCGGACAGCCGCTCTGCCAGCGATGTCGGCGCATCACCGGATGCGGCGTCCCGGTCGACGGACGTCGTCGGACGATCCGAATGCGGACCACGGCTCGGCTCGGCGAAGTCGCTGCCGGGTCGGGAATCGGATCCGACGGGTTGCTCGCGTCGCCCGGATCGGGCCCGGGGTGTCCGGCTGCGGACGCCGCGGCGGCGGCACCTGCGCCAGCACCGGCGGCGGCGATACCGGCAGCACCGGGCCCGATCCCGGCGCCCGATCCCGGCGCGGACCCGGGCCGGGGCGGCCCGTCCGGGAGAGATCCCGGCGGGGGACCGGGCGTCCCCGGAGGCGGCGGCATACGGCGTCCCGGTCGCGGACCGGTCGGTGGGGGGCCAGCATTGCCGGGACCGGGACCACTCGGCCCGGCCCCGGGGGGTTGGCCGACCCGCCAGCCGGGCGGCGGTAGCTGTCCGGGCGGCGGTGGTGTGCCGGGACCGCGCGTCGGGGCCGCACCGGCGCCGGGTGGTCGGGGACCTCCGGCGGGATAGCCACCGCCGCGTTGCGGTCCGCCGGGTCGGGGCGGCCCGGCTCGGCGCCCGGGTTCCTGGGGCGGCCCAGACGGAGGAGTGGGATGAGGACCGGACTGACGAGGATCGGCTACCGGGCGCGGCGGCCCGGGCCGAGAATCCCGCGAAGGTCCTTGTGGCCCACGGTCTTCGGCGGGGCGGGCAGGGCCGCGATCGGACCCCGAACCGTCACGGCCGTCGTCGCTGCGGGACTGAGCGTGGATTGCGCCGGGACCGGTCACGGGCGCGGTCGGCCGACGCTCCCACGGCGCGGCCACCGAACCGGACGGCGCGTCGTCGTCTGCTGCGGGCGCGCGCCAGCCACCCGTGCCGCCGCCGCCGAGGTCACCCCGTGAACCCGCGCCACCGGAACCGGTCGGAGAGGATGAACCGGGCGGAGAGGATGAACCGGGCAGGGGGGATGAACCGGGCACCGGGGATTCGGCAGCTGCGTGGCCCGGCGGAGTCGTGACGTCGCGATCCGGCGTCGACTGCCCCGCAGGGGCCGGGGCCGCGGAGGGTCCGGCGGGTGCGGGTGGTCGACCGGGAACAGCGGACCCAGGAGCGACATCGTCCTGCGATCCGCTCGATGTCGGCCGGGTGTCGTCGGAGGTCACGGAGTACAAACTACCGGTATCGGTGGATCCGACGGTTGGAGCCCGCGTCGGATGCGTCGCGCTGGCCGGTTCGCTACGACGCCGCGAAGCCGGTCTGGGCGTCGTCGACCGGTCTACCCAGGGGCAGCTCCTCGACGCGCGGCACCGTCGGCGACACGGGCGGCGGCTCGGTGCGCGTCCGCCGCACCACGACGACGGCGATCGCGCCGGCGCACAAGGCGGCAGCGGTCGCCGCCAGCGCCAGCAGGTACTTCTTCGACATGAACCCCAGCGTGCCAGGTCGCCCCGCGGACTGCCAGTTCGCCGCCGGCCGTCACGCGGTGCGCCCAAGCGGATGCGCGATCACGCCGAGGCTGTCGGGTGCATCGGTCGGCCACGGATGGACCCGCACGCGGCCCACAGATGGTTGTATGGAAAGCGTGACTACGCCAACGCAGACCGCCACCATCCACACCAACCGCGGCGATATCAAGGTCGACCTGTTCGGCAACCATGCGCCGAAGACCGTCGCCAACTTCGCCGGGCTGGCCGACGGCAGCAAGGAGTACAGCGAGCCGAACGCCTCCGGCGGATCGGCCGGTCCGTTCTACGACGGGTCGGTGTTCCACCGCGTCATCAACGGCTTCATGATCCAGGGCGGCGACCCGACCGGCAGCGGCCGCGGCGGACCCGGCTACCAGTTCGACGACGAGTTCCACCCGGAACTGCAGTTCGATCGCCCGTACCTGCTCGCGATGGCCAACGCCGGACCGGGCACCAACGGCTCGCAGTTCTTCATCACCGTCGGACCGACCCCGCACCTCAATCGCCGCCACACCATCTTCGGCGAGGTGACCGACCCCGCGTCGCAGCAGGTCGTCGATGCCATCGCGACGACCTCCACCGACCGCTCCGACCGCCCGCTGGACCCGGTCGTCATCGAGAAGATCGAGGTCAGCTGACTACGCCACCGCCCGCGGGACGCCCGGCGGCGGTCTGCTACCGCCACCCCGATCGTCCCACCGGACTGTCCTGCACCCGGTGCGGACGGTCGGCGTGCCCGGAGTGCCTGCGCTCGGCGGCCGTCGGACAGCATTGCGCCGACTGTGCGCGCGGTGACGGGACGCAGCAGACGATGACCCCGTCGTTCACCGACCGTGGCGTGCGTCCGGTCGCTGCCGGCCGCCAGACGGTCCGGCGGCCGTACGTCACCTACACGCTGATGGCGATCAACATCGCCGTCTTCGTCGCCACCGTCGTCCAGGCGGGATCGGCCAACCCCGATCTGTCGTCGATCATCACGCACGGAGAACTGGTGCGTGGCAGCGTCTTTACCGGCGAGTACTGGCGGCTCTTCACCGCCGGATTTCTCCATTACGGCCTGTTGCACATCGCGGTCAACATGATCTCGCTGTACATCCTGGGCCGCGATCTGGAGGTCGCGCTCGGTCCGGCGCGGTTCCTCATGGTCTATGTGACGTCGCTGTTCGGCGGCAGTGCCGCGGTCATGCTGTTCCAGGCCGACCTCGCGCGGTCGGCCGGCGCGTCGGGTGCGCTGTTCGGGCTGATGGGCGCGTTACTGGTCGTCGTGCTCAAGCTGCGGGTCTCACCGGTTCCGGTAATGACGATCATCGCGCTCAACCTGGTGCTGTCGTTCTCGCTGCCCGGAGTGTCGGTGCCCGCGCACGTGGGCGGCCTCATCTTCGGTGCCGCGTCGGCGGCCGCCGTCATCTACCTGCCGGGCGCGATCCTCCCGCCGCAGCGTCGAACGCCGGAACGCGCGAGCGCGGTCGGCTGGATCGCGATGGCGGTGCTGCTGGTCGTTGCGCTCGGCATCGGTGTCGGCGTCGGGCTGGCACACACCGGTCCCGCGTGGGTCTACGTCTGACGGGCCGTCGGGAACTGTCGGCGCCGCGCGCGGTTACCGCGTGTCCTCGACGGGGAACCCGGCGGCCCGCAGAGCGTCGGCGACGTCGAGCAGATCGGCGCCGAGGTCCCAGCGGCTGAACACCACCAGGCGGGTGTCGTCCCGGAGTCCGGTGTCGGTGTTCTCGGCGGGCACAGCGGGCGCGTCGTCGGCGAGCACGTCGAGTTCGAGCTGTCCCACCCGGCGCCCGACGCGACGCATGCTGAGCAGCCGGATTCGTTCGACGCGGTCCCGCGGATAGACGCGGGTACCGGCGATCGTGCGCACGGTCAGCTCGGGCACGGGTCCGCCGCTCAGCGCCAAGCGGGGCCGCACCAGCAGCGCGTAGGTACCGAATGCGGCGAGCATCAGTCCGGCCACTCCGATGAGAGTCAGACCCACCGGGTCCGAGGCGGCGAACGCGCCCGCCACGATCAGCGCGAGACCGCCGACCAGCAGCGCCGCTCCGGCCGGACGCGGGGTCGCCCACTCGTGACGAGGTGTCTCCGACATCGTCGAATCACGGTTATCCACAGGCACTACCCACAGTGGGGATGAATTACACACATGTGATTTACACAGTGGGGACTAGTTACACACATGTGTTTTGCACACTGTGGATACTGTCCAGTAGCTGTGTCGGGCCAGGTCACCGCCACCGCATCGTCATCAGTAGGCCGGCCACCATCATCGCGAACCCGATCAGAAAGTTCCACGAACCGAGATTGGCCATCCAGTTGAGGACCTGGCCCTCACCGCCGTATGTGGTGGGGGTGGCGGCGAGGTAGAACACGATCAGCCACGCGAGGCCGAGGAGCATCAAGCCGAGCATGACGCCGACATAGATGCTGCTGGAGGGACCGGCCTTGACCTTGACCGGCGTCCTGCTGGCCGGGTTGATCGTGTAGTCGGTCTTCTTCCGGACTTTTGACTTCGGCATGACTTCCTCTGTTGTGCTGCAACGTCGCTGACCTCTACGGTATCGCACCAGGTCGCCGCGGCCAGAACCGCTGATCAGCCGGGGTAATCTGACCGGGTGAATACCCCAGCGCCGAACGGATCGACCGTCGCCGCCGTTACCGAATCCGGCACCCCGCGCGGCCGGATTCTCGTCGTCGACAACTACGACAGCTTCGTCTACAACCTCGTCCAGTACCTCGGCCAGCTCGGGGTGGACGCCGACGTCTGGCGCAACGACGATCCGCGGCTGACCGGCGGCGATCCCGCCGTGTTTGACCCGGCGGTGCTGCGTGCGGCCGTCCGTGATTACGACGGGGTGTTGCTGAGCCCGGGCCCGGGAACCCCGCAACGGGCCGGCGCGACGATGCCGATGGTGTCGGTGGCGGCCGGGCTCGGTCTGCCGCTGCTCGGGGTCTGTCTGGGCCACCAGGCCATCGGAGCGGTCTTCGGCGGCACCGTGGACCGCGCGCCGGAACTGTTGCACGGCAAGACGTCACAGGTGTTCCACGACGACGCCGGTGTGCTGTCCGGGCTGCCCGATCCGTTCACCGCGACCCGCTACCACTCGCTGACGGTGCTGCCGGAGACCATCCCGGACGTCCTGACGGTCACCGGCCGCACCGAGTCGGGGGTGGTGATGGCGATGGCCCACCGGGAGCTGCCGATCCACGGTGTCCAGTTCCATCCGGAGAGCGTGCTCACCGAGGGCGGGCACCGGATGCTCGCCAACTGGCTCGCGGTCTGCGGCATCGAAGTGTCGCCGGCGCTCGTCGACGAGCTCGAACGGGAGATGGCCGACGCGATCGGCTGACGGGCGGCGTGTCCGCGGGTCGAGTGCCGGGCGGGTCGGGGGCCGCGGTTTCGATACGCCGCTCGTTCCTCGCGGCTACTCAACCGGCGGGGCTACTTAACCGGCGCGGCTACTTAACCGGCGGGGCTACTTAACCGGCGGGGCTACTTAACCGGCGGGGCTCCTCGGCCCGTGGGTGGGCTCCTTCCCGCTGGTTGAGTAGGCCGGAGCCTGCGGAGGCCGTATCGAAACCAGCGTCGTGACTGGGGAGTGGGGCTCGCCGGACGCTGGTGGGGGCCGCGGTTTCGATACGCCGCTCGTTCCTCGCGGCTACTCAACCGGCGGAGGATGGCCCCTCACCCGGCGGGACGCCCCGACCCTCAGTTCGGCAGCAGGCTGAGCTGGCCGACGACGATCGACATCGACTCGCTCTTGCGCACCTTGGAACCGGCGGGCGGCTCCTGGCTGAGGATCTTGCCGTCATCCGGGCTGCCGAGCGGCACGCCCCGGGTCGTCTGACTGAGCGTGTTGTCCTCCCAGCCGGCGGCGGTCAGCCGTGCCCGCGCCTGCTGTGGCGTCTGGCCACGCAGATCGGGCACCGTGAACAGATTGCCCCGCGACACCGTCACCTGCACCGTGCCGCCCTGTTCGACGACCGTCCCGGCATCCGGCGACGAGCTGATGATCTGACCCGCCGGGAGGTCGGAGTCGCCGGGCACGGTGACCAGACGCAGATTAATCTGCCCCAGGATGTTCCGCGCCTCCGACTCGGTCGTGCCGACCAGGTTGGGCACGGTGACCTGCCGCGGGCCGTCGCCGATCTGCAGGATGATCGGGGTGGTGATGGGCTGGTTGCTGCCGCTGGCCGGCGCGGTGCCCACCACTCGATCCTCTAGCTCGGTGGTCGATTCGACTCGGGCCCCGTCGCGCACATTGGTGAAGCCGAGCACGCGAAGCGCCTCCCGTGCCTGTTCCGGCGTCTTGCCGCGCAGGTCCGGAATCGGATGCCGGACCGGCCCGGTCGACACGTACAGGGTCACCTCGGAGCCTTCGGCCGCAAGGATATTGGGGCCGGGCGTCGTCCGCGTCACCCGGCCGGACGCGACCTCGTTGCTGGGTTCCTCCATCGGTTTCACCTTGAACCCGGACTTCTCCAGCGATGCGCGAGCCGCGTCGGCGGTCTGACCGGCCACCGCGGGGACGGGGAACTGCCGCGCGGTCTCGGTCGCCCACGGCGCCCACCAGAGCAGCAGGCCGGCGATCAGCATGACCACAAGCGCGACGGACCCGAGGATGAGTCCTCGAGGTCGCCGCCGGGTTGGCACGGAGCCGTCGTCGTCGCCGTCCCCGCCGAAGCGGTGACCGTCCGACGGCGGCCCGCCACGGCCCCCATCACCCCCGCGCAGGGCACGCCGGGGGCCGGAATCCAGAAACTCCGTGCGCTCCTCGTCGGTGAGCAGCATCGGCGCCGACGGCCGGCCACCGGCCAGCACCTTGATCAGATCGGCGCGCAGATCGGCCGCCGACTGGTAGCGGTTCTCCTTGTTCTTGCTCATCGCCTTGAGCACCACCGAGTCCAGCTCCCGCGGGATATCCGGCCGGATGGCCGACGGCCACGGCGGATCCTCGTGCACGTGCTGGTGGGCGACAGCGACCGGCGAGTCGCCGGTGAACGGCGGTTGCCCGGTGAGCAATTCGAACAGCACGCAGCCCATCGAGTAGATGTCGCTACGCGGGTCGACCTTGATGCCCCGCGCCTGCTCCGGCGACAGGTACTGGGCGGTGCCCAGCACCGCCGACGTCTGCGTCATCGTCGACGTCGAATCGCTCATCGCGCGGGCGATGCCGAAGTCCATCACCTTGACCGCACCCGACTTGTCGATCATCACGTTCGCCGGCTTCATGTCCCGGTGCACGATGCCGTTGCGGTGCGAGAAGTCCATCGCCGCCGCGACGTCGGCCATCCAGGTCATCGCCTGCCGCGGCGACACCGGACCGTTGGCGCGCAACACATCCCGCAACGTGTCACCGTCGACGTACTCCATCACGATGAACGGCAGCGGACCGTCGTCGCCGTCGGATTCACCGGTGTCGAAGACCTGCACGATCGTCGGATGATTCAGCTTCGCCGCATTCTGCGCCTCCCGACGGAAACGCAGATAGAACGACGGATCCCGCGCCAGGTCGGCGCGCAGCACCTTGATCGCGACGTCGCGGTTGAGCAGGACGTCGCGGGCGAAGTGCACCTCCGACATGCCACCGAAACCGAGCGTTTCGCCCAGCTCGTAGCGGTCGGAGAGGTGGTGGGGTGTCGACATCATGGGAACGTCGGGATGCTGAAGCTCGGGATGTTCGGATTACCCGGGAAACGGGGCGTCGTGGGCGGCTCGGTGGTCGTGGGCTGCTCCTCGGTGGTCGGGGGAGTCGTCGGCTCCTCCTCGGTCGTGGTCGTCGTGGTCGTGCGGCGACGCGTCGTCGTGGTGGTGGTTTCCTGCTCCTCCTCGGTCGGCGAGACCGTGGCGGTGGTGGTCTGGGTGACCGTCGTGGACGGCGCCGGCAGGTCACCATTCGACGAGCTGTTGTTCAACAGCAGGTAGCCGACCAGGGCGATCGCTCCGACCAGCAGTACCGCGGCGATTCCGGCCAGCGCCTTCTGGCCGCCGGTCCAGCCGTCGTCGGGCGGCGGGGTCGGCTGCGCCCCGGTCCCCGGGCGGGCCATCCCGGTGCGCGGACCGGTGGCCCCGGTCGGTGTCATGCCGGTGCGGTACGGACCCGTCGGCGGCAGTGCCGAGGTGCCGGGTCCGGTCATCGCCCGGGTCCCGGGTCCGCCGGCGGCTGCGGCACCGGCGCCACCGACCAATCCGGCCGCACCCGCGGCGCCCGCGGCACCGGCATGCCCCGGTCGCGGCGGTCGTCGTCCGGCCCGCACCGCGGCGACGGCGTCGGCGAACTCGCCACCGTCGGCGTAGCGCTGCGCCGGGTCCTTGGACATGGTGATGTCGATGAGCTCCCGCACCGCGGGTGGGATGGTCTCCGGCAGCGGCGGCGGGGCCTCCCGGATGTGCTTCATCGCGACGGTGATCGCACCGTCCCCGAGGAACGGCCGGCTGCCGGTGAGGGCCTCGTAGCCGACGACGCCGAGCGAGTACACGTCGGACGCCGCGGTCGCCTCGTCGCCGGTGGCCTGCTCAGGCGAGATGTACTGGGCGGTGCCCATCACCATCCCGGTCTTGGTGACCGGCGCCGCGTCGACCGCCTTGGCGATGCCGAAGTCGGTGATCTTCACCTGCCCGGCAGGGGTGATCAGGATGTTGCCGGGTTTGACGTCGCGGTGCACCAGTCCCTGGCTGTGTGCGGCCTGCAGCGCGCGGCCGGTCTGCTCGAGCATGTCCAGCGTGTTCGCCAGGGAGAGTCGACCCATCCGGCTGATCACCGAGTTCAGGGGCTCACCGTCGACGAGCTCCATGACCAGGTACGCCAGCGCGCCGCCGCCGCGGTCCGGGGTTTCGCCGTAGTCGAAGACGTTCGCGATGCCCGGGTTGTTGAGTCGGGCGGTGGTCTGCGCCTCGGTCCGGAACCGGGCGGTGAACTCCGGGTCGTCGGAGTATTCGGCCTTGAGGACCTTGACCGCGACCCGTCGATTGAGCCGGGTGTCGAGTGCTTCCCACACCTGGCCCATGCCACCGGTGGCGATGAGCCGCATCAGCCGATAGCGGTCGGCGATGATGGTGCCGCTCTGCAACGTCACCGTCCACCTCCTACCTGCGCGTTGACCAGCGCCCGTCCGATCGGTGCGGCAACCGTCGCGCCGACCGAGTCCACACCGTAGTCGCCATTTTCGACGACCACCGCCACCGCGATCTTGGCGTTCGACGACGGGCCGAACGCGATGTACCAGGACAGCGGCGTCTCGTCGGCCGATCCTCGTTCGGCGGTGCCGGTCTTGGACGCGATCGTGACCGGCCCCCCGGCGCCGTCGGTCGAGCGTTCCGACTCGACCATCATGTCAGTCAGCGTCGCCGCCTGGTCGGAAGTGATGGGTTCGTTGATCGTGGTCGGTCGCGTCGTGTGCAACGTCCGCAGATCGGCGGACTGCAATTTGTCCACCAGGTACGGCTGCATCCGCACCCCACCGTTGGCGACGGTCGCGGCGATCATCGCATTCTGCAACGGCGTCAGCCGGACGTCGCGCTGGCCGATCGACGACTGGGCGAGCGCCGGGGCATCCGGGATGGGCCCGATCGTCGAGGTCGCCACCGACATCGGAATGTCCGGTGCCGGCTCGTCCATGCCGAACCGGTGCGCGGTCTCGGAGAACATCGCGCGCGCGTTCGGCATCTTGTTGACGACGAGGTCGGCGAAGGCGGTGTTGCACGAGTACTTCAGTGCCGTGGTCAGCGACACCGTGCCGCCCGACGAGTCGGGGCACGTCTCGCCTCCGTAGTTGGGCAGCGAGATCGTGGTGTCCGGCAGCGGGAACTGCGACGCGGAGGTGAGCCGGACGCTCGCCGGCACCCCGTCACGCAGCGCCGACGCCGCGGTCACCACCTTGAACGTGGAGCCCGGCGGGTAGGTCTGCTCGATCGCCCGGTTGAGCATCGGCTGGGCGGTACCGCCGGGCCGGTTCCAGGCCATCCACGCCTGTTCGCGCACATCCTGGTCGTGGCTCGCGAGCTTGTTCGGGTCGAAGCTCGGCGTCGACACCATCGCCAGGATCTTGCCGGTCGTCGGCTCGAGCGCGACGACGGCGCCCCGGCAGCCGCCCTGACAGCCGGTGGACATCCGGTCGTAGGCGATGCGCTGCAGCCGCGGGTCGATCGTGGTGACCACGTTGCCGCCGCGCGGGTCGCGGCCGGAGAACATGTCCATGAACCGCTGTCCGAACAGCCGGTCGTCGGAGCCGTTCAGGATCGAGTTCTCCACCTGCTCGATTCCGGTACTTCCGTACTGGAACGAGAAGAACCCGGTGACCGGTGCGAAGGCCTCCGCGCCCTCCGGCGGATAAGTACGGAGGAACTTGAGCCGATTGTCGGTCGGCGTGGACACCGCAATCACGGTGCCGCCCGCGGTAATTGCGCCGCGCTGCCGCGAATACTCGTCGAGCAGCACCCGGTTATTGCGCGGGTCGGCGCGCAGCGAATCGGCCTTGAAGACCTGGACGTAGGTGATATTCGCGAGCAGCGCGACGAGCATCAGCACGACGACGAGGGATACCCGCCGGATGGGAGTGTTCATGCGTGCCGCACCGCCTGGGTGGGCAGCGACTCGATCGGCTTCGGCGCCGGCCGGCGGCGCGTCGGGTCGGGTTCGCGGGCCGCATTCGAGATACGCAACAGGATCGCCAGCAGGATGTAGTTGGCCAGCAGCGACGAACCGCCGTAGGACAGGAAGGGTGTCGTCAGACCCGTCAGCGGGATCAGTTTGGTGACACCGCCGACGACGACGAAGATCTGCACCGCGATGGTGAACGCCAGACCGGTCGCCAGCAGCTTGCCGAAGCTGTCGCGGACGGCGACCCCGGTGCGCAGCGCCCGCATCACCAACACCAGGTAGAGCATCAGGACCGCGAAAAGGCCTGCGAGTCCGAGCTCTTCGCCGATGGTGGAGATGATGAAGTCGGTGTTGGCGAACGGCACGATATTCGGTCTGCCGGAGCCGAGACCGGTGCCGAACAGGCCGCCGGTGGCCAGCCCGAACAGGCTCTGCGCGATCTGATAGCCGGTGCCGTCGTAGTCGGCGAACGGATCCCGCCACACATCCACGCGGATCTGCAGGTGCGGGAACAACTGGTAGGCCACCACGGCACCGACCACGAACAGCGTCAGCCCGATAATGACCCAGCCGATGCGTCCGGTCGCCACGTAGAGCATCGCCAGGATGGTCGTGAAGATCAGCAGCGGGCCACCGAGGTCGTTCTCCAGCGCGAAGATGCCGATCGCGACGATCCACGCGATGAGCAGCGGCCCCAGGTCGCGGGCGCGGGGCAGGTCCATGCCGAGGAAGTGTTTCCCGGCGGTGGTGAACAGGTCCCGCTTCGACACCAGCAGCGCGGCGGTGAAGATGATCAACAGAATCTTGGAGAACTCGCCCGGCTGAATGTTGAACAGCGGCGTGCGAATCCAGTTCTTCGACCCGTTGATCTCCGACAGTGACGACGGCAGGATCGCCGGCAACGCCAGGAAGATCAAGCCACCGAGGCCAAGGGTGTAGGCGTACCGCGACAGAGTGCGGTGGTCGCGGACGAGGATCAGGATCGCGGTGAACGCGAGGATGCCGAGGAACGCCCACAGCAACTGCTGGTCGGCGTTGTTGCTCTGCTCGCTCGGGTTGGGCGTTTCACCGGTGTTGCCGGACCCGAGGTCCAGGCGGTGGATGAGCACCAGGCCGAGGCCGTTCAGCAGCGCGACGATCGGCAACAGCAGCGGATCGGCGTGCGGTGCGTACCGACGCACCACGATGTGGGCGATCCCGAACAGCACCACGTAGGCGGAGATGTACTTGGCCAGATCCCAGGTGAGGGTCTGACCCTGCGCGGCTTGCACGATGAGCATGGCGATGGTGACGAGCCCGACCGCAAAGCAGAGCAGCACCAATTCGGTGGTGCGGCCCGTGTTTTCGGCGGGGGGACGTGGCGGCGCGTGCGCGGCGGAGGAGGACTGGGTCATCTACGGTTCCCGGCAGCGTTCACGGTCGTCGCCCGGCAGGGCGGGCGCGGAGCTGGAGTTCGCACCCGTGCCGGACTCCGCCGGGTTCGACGGACGGGGCTGCGTGGTGACCGGCGCGAAGCTCGGGGCGAGCGTGCCGGTCGCCGGCTGCACCGGTTGCGGTGCGTTCGGCGGAACCGCCGGCGGAGTGGGGCCGGGGCTCGGTGTCGGCGTGGGCGTCGGTTCCGGGCGGCACAGCGGCCGGAACTGGAGCTCACCGGCCCGGTTCTTCGCCGAATCCAGTGGGACACGGCTGATCCCGTGGGTCTTGACGGTGTTCACCGACGCCGACTCGAGATCGGCCAGCGTCATCTGGCGGCACGACGACGAGCTGTCCATTCCGGCGAAGCCCACCGACGGCGCCTCGCTGGCGGCGTCGACGACACACACCTTCTCCGCGGGGGAGCTGACCGAGAAGAACAGCACCTTGTCCGGGGAGCCCTGGAAGATGACGACGTTGCCGTTCTGTTCGCCGACGTAGTAGCTGTCGCGCATCAGTGCCCGGAACACAAAGAAGCCGATGACCAGCGCGGCGATGACCAACAGCGCGGCACCGACGGCCATCCACCGGCCGAACCGTCGACGCCGGCGCGGCGGGTCGTCGTCCTCGTCGGCGAGGATCGACGGTCGGCGCGGCTCGGACGCCGGCGGACGTAGTGCCGCGGCTCGTCCCGCCGCGGTGGCCGGGTCGGGGGTGTAGACCTCTTCGTCGCCGCCGGCCGCCCCGCCGACGATCGGCCGGTCCTCGCCGTACTGGGTATCGACCACGTCGGCGAGGACGACCGTCACGTTGTCCGGACCGCCGCCGCGCAACGCCAGCTCGATGAGCCGGTCGGCGCATTCCTTGGGATCGGCGATGCTGCCCAGGGTTTCGGCGATCGTCTCCTCGCTGACCACGTCGGATAGCCCGTCGCTGCACAGCAGGTAGCGGTCGCCGGCGCGGGCCTCCCGCATCGTCAGGGTCGGCTCGATCTCGGTGCCGGTCAGCGCCCGCATGATCAGCGACCGCTGCGGGTGGGTGTGCGCCTGCTCGGCAGTGATGCGGCCCTCGTCGACGAGGGTCTGCACGAAGGTGTCGTCGCGGGTGATCTGGGTGAGCTGGCCGTCGCGATACAGGTAGCCCCGCGAGTCGCCGATGTGACCCAGTCCGATTCGGCTGCCCGCGAACAGGATTGCGGTCAGCGTGGTGCCCATGCCCTCGAGTTCGGGGGACCGCTCCACCTGTGCGGCGATCGCCCGGTTGCCGGCCTGGGTAGCACGGTCGAGAGCGGCGAGCAGGTCGCCGCCGGGTTCGTCGTCGTCGAGGCCGCGGAGAGCCTGGATCACCAGTTGGCTGGCGACCTCGCCGGCCGCGTGGCCGCCCATGCCGTCGGCGAGGGCGAGGAGCCGGGGACCCGCGTAGAAGGAGTCCTCGTTGTTGGAGCGCACCAGGCCGCGGTCGCTCCGCGCGATATAGCGCAGGACGAGGGTCACGGGCGGAGCTCGATCACGGTCTTGCCGATCCGGATCGGCGTGTTGATCGGAACCTTGACGGCGGTGGTCACCTTGGACCGGTCGAGGTAGGTGCCGTTGGTGGAACCCAGGTCTTCGACGTACCAGTCGTCGCCGCGGCGGGACAGCCGCGCGTGCCGTTCGGAGGCGTAGTCGTCGGTCAGCACGAGCGTGGAGTCGTCCGCTCGGCCGATCAGCACCGGCTGGGCGCCGAGGGTGATCCGGGTGTTGGCGAGGGCACCGTGGGTGACGACGAGGTTGCGGGCCGAGCCGCGAGCCCCGCCCTGGGCGCGGCGCCGGCGCTTGTCACCGCCGGTATAGCGGGACAGTCGGGAGCCGGAGGCGGCGGCGATGTCGGTGCGCAGGCTGCGGACGATCGCGTAGACGAAAAGCCAGAGCAGCAGCAGGAACCCTATTCGGGTGAGCTGCAGCACCAAGCCCTGCATCGAGTGTTCACCTCCAACGCCTGCACCTCGTGCGTCGCATCGTGGACTTTCCTTGCATTACGACCGGCCGCCGCTCCTCGCGGTTCGGCGGACACGACTGCATCTTATGGGTTGTCGCCACCCCGACCGTCATTCGGATGTGACAGTTCCGTATCAACCCCCGGCAACGCTGACGGTTATGCCGGGCGCCCTAGCTGTCGGCATCCGTGTGACGCGGCCCCGTCCCCCGCCGCGTCCGTGGTCGTTGGATGACCCGGAGCCGCAGCGCCGATTACTGGAACCGGACGGTGATGTCGGAGTGGCCGACGCGGATCCGGTCACCGTCGGCGAGTTCCCAGCTGCTCACCTGGACGTCGTTGACGGTGGTGCCGTTGGTCGAGTTGAGGTCGGTGAGCATTGCGGTGCTGCCGTCCCAACGGATCTCGACGTGGCGCCGCGAGACACCGGTGTCCGGAAGGCGGAACTGGGCGTCCTGGCCGCGGCCGATCACATTCGAGCCGTCGCGGAGCTGGAAGGTCCGGTTGCTGCCGTCTTCGAGTAGCAGCGTGATCGCGGTCGGGGTGTAGCCGCCGGGACGGCCGTAGCCCTGGTCGTAACCGCCCTGGCCGTACGCCGGCTGAGCGTAGCCACCCTGCTGACCGTAGTTCTGGTTCTGGTCGTAGCCGCCCTGGCCGTAGCCGGGCTGCTGGCCGTAACCCTGGTCGTAGCCCTGCTGATAGTCGGCCTGTTGGCCGTAGCCCTGGCCCTGCTGGTAGTCGTAGCCGCCCTGCTGGGGAGCCTGGTCGTAGCCGGGCTGTTGTCCGTAACCCTGGTCGTAGCCGCCCTGCTCGTAGCCCTGCTGGTAGTCGCCCCGCTGGCCGTAGCCCTGGCCCTGCTGGTAGTCGGCCTGCTGGTAGTCGTAGCCGCCCTGCTGGCCGTAGTTCTGGTCGTAACCGCCCTGGTCGTAGCCCTGCTGACCGTAGTTCTGCTGGCCGTAGCCTTGGCCCTGCTGGTAGTCGGCCTGGTACTCGCCCTGCTGGTACTCGGGCTGGCCGTAGTTCTGGTCGTAGCCCTGCTGGTAGTCGCCCTGCTGGCCGTAGCCCTGCTCGTACGCCGGCTCGGCGCCCCTGCGCGGGTCGTATCCGGGGTTCTGCGTCATGTCTGGGGCTCCTAGTTCTCGGGGTGCACCGTCGGGGTGCTGTGGTGAACGCGGACGAGGTGCGGCGGCCGGGGTGCCGGATACCGCCTGTTGCGGTGCACCCGACGACGGGGCTTCCGCCGGCCGCGGCGTGGCGTCGGGATTCACCGTGCCACGCGCGCGAAAGATTCCGGTGTGCAGCGCCGGGGACTGATCGAATTCGACCACGACCGGACCATAGGTCTGCCAGCCGTTGTCCTTGATGAAGTTCTCCAAGTGCTTGGAGAACCGCTTGCGGTTGAGGGCGTACTCGTTCGCCACGGCCTGGTGGTCGGTAGGACTAAAGAGCAAGGTGTAGCTGTTGGCCGCCAGAATGGTGCCGTCGCCGAGATCCTCGAGGGATTCCTCGGCCTCCCGCTGCAGCCCGTTTTCGATCTCCTGGGGAGCGACCTGACCACCGAAGACGCGAGCGAAACCATCGTCGACGGCACCCTCGAGCTTGCGTTCGATCCGTTGCAGGATCCCCACCGCCGACCTCCCTTCGCGATCCGTTATGGCGTGTCGTCGTGCTTGTGAACCTGATTGATGATACCGATACTGCCCACCGGTGCCCCCATCAAGTCAACTGCTGCACCGTACGCAACTCCTGCATCACATTGTCAAGATCGCTTGGCATGGTTGGCGCGTGCTGCGGCGACGACCCTCGCTCGGGCTGCGGTGTGGTTGCCCAGACAGACTGTCTCACCTGGCGTAATGCCGGCGCTCAGGTTGGGCCCGAATCGAGTTTTACAGCGGGGGTGGGGTGCGTGCTATCGTCTCCCAGTCACGCGGTCCTACCCAGGCCACGAGATATGCCCGCCGAGCGATCGGCGGCCACGGGCGAGTGGCGGAATGGCAGACGCGCTGGCTTCAGGTGCCAGTGTCCTTCGGGACGTGGGGGTTCAAGTCCCCCTTCGCCCACCGAGAGTGGTTCAGCTCAAATCAAGTTGCGGAGTCATCGTGCGTCTAGCGCACGTGGTGGTTCGCGGGGTTTTGCAGTGCTGTCGCTGGCACCACAGTGATCTGGGGACCACCACGGTGCGGGTCCCGAGTGCTCGGTCGATGAGGTGCCGCACGAGTAGCTACTTCGGCCGTGCATCAGCTCGGGGTGGGCACGACAGCGGCGGTGCTCCGAGCTGGGATCGTATCGGTGTTCCGGCCTTCATTCATGACCAGTTGTTCTGGACCTCGGGCTGCACGCCGCCGCCTCGGGTCGCGCCGGCGAGGCATGTGGTCACCATTGGCGGCGCACACCCGTGCGCTCTCTGCCCGGCGACGCTTTCTTTGCCGGTGGCCGAGCCCATCCTCGTCGGACGGCGAGGATGCAGTAGTTGGCTGGGCTATTAGCGACGAAGTCGGTAGAGCCCACGAGAGCTGGCTGCGCGTAGGCGAACGCCAGCATCGACTCCCTGGACGCCTCGTCTCTGTTGACCCCCGGGCGTCGTTGCGGCGTTGTTCGATTCGGTTGAGTGTGAAGTCGCGCCGCCGCTGCGACCACGACGTGTCGCGGGCACCTCACATTCAGAGCAGCGGTGTGGCCGAATTCCATCCGCGCGCTCCCGCGTCGGACCGCTGCATCGATGTCAGATGCCCACTCGGCCTTGAGATTGACGCTACGTTAAATAACTCTGGTGCACGCGCAACTCCGCATAGTGCTCGGCAAGACAACCGCTAGAGAGGTCTGGAAAGTGGGCATGGTGTCCGACATATTCGGGTCCGTAAAAGTAGATTTTGGAGGAATTAACCTGATGGGTGGTGTGCCTCAAGAAGAGAGCTGGGAAGAGGGAGTGTTATGGGCGCACGACGACTGTATCCTGATTAAATCAGGACTCATGAACGGGAGCTGGATGGGTATGAGGGTGCGTTACTCGAATGAGGTACCCCCCGACGCGGACATGGACACCTGGAACTCGATCACTGAGTGTGGCTTCGACGCTGACGTTGCCCCCTGGCTTGAAGTCCCCGTCGGCCCGCTCGCTCCGCCGCCGCTGAATGAACTTGGCATACCTGCGGGCCCAAAATGGTTACGGGTTTGCCAGAGGGTCGACAAGGACTGGGCATCACATCACCAAATACGCCCAGTGGAACAAAGTTCCGATCCAGCATCGTTACCCGTGCAATTCCTGGTAGAGATTTGGGACGCGACTGTTGCCGACACCGGTCCCGGAAAAATAATAAAATAGTGACGTGCCAGGCGGCAAGCTCTCACGTCAAGATAAACAACAGTGAGTCGCAACACCATCCTCTGAGGATCGCCGTCGACGCAGATGACAATCCGCCCAATGCGGCGGACACTGGACGTGAGGAGGACGCCCGATGAGCACTGCCGAACGCACCAAGAAGAACGCGCCGCGCCGCGCACTGGAACCTGCAGCGCGCCGGGCCGCCGCCCGGATGGTCCTTGCTGCAGACAAGGCCGCTGGGCGCCCGGAAGATCCTGATGTGGCGGCTATCGCCGCCGGTAAGAAGTAGGTGCCCACTCCCGTAGGATCCGCTGCCTGCATTCATCCCGATTGTTTGCATAGAGCGCGGCACTCCTATGGGGAATTTCCACGTTCACTGCTCCGACCGGCTCGAGCGGTGTCCCACGACGGCCCTATCAAGAGGGTCGGGACGACAACCCGCGGCGCTTCGGTTGCGTGTCGCGGTATGGATAGTGGCTGTGCTCGGAGTCATTACGCGTGTTGGGTTCACGCGTGAGCCAAGTTCGAATACGATTCCGTGATCCCGCAATCGGTGGCTCGGCAACCAGCCGCACTCGACCGCGACATTCGTGATTGCAGCCGCCGGGCCGTCCTCGAGGTGAATCACCGCGTGAAAGGCCTGGTCGCAGATGCGGGCAGGATCTTGAGTGAGTTGTCCCTAACAGAGACGGGAGAAGCGTGGCGGCCGCGAACGCCGTGCTGGATATCTCCGAACGTTACGAGCGGGCCCCCGACGAAGACGAGCGGAGGAATCTGACCACATGGCTGCGGTGAATTCTCCTGACGGCAACCCGACGGATGACGGGGTACAGGTTGATCGGGGTGGGCTTGAGCATGTCGCTGAACGAATGGCCGGCATCTCGAGATCCCTTGTCGCCGAAGGCGAAGTCTTGGAATCGGAGTTCAACAGCCTCATGGACAGATGGTGTGGAATGTCTGCCAACAAATGGGGTCCGGAGTTTTGCGCGTGGCATCAGGACATGAAGGGCCTACTCGCACAGTTAGAGGGAATTGCCAACGAAGTTCGCGAGACCGCGCGACCGTCTGTCGCTACCGGCGATGGAAGCGAGGGGACGGTCGCAGACTCGGCCGACGGGGGTGAGTCGAACCAAGTGAGCGGGCGATTCGAAGTCGATCTGGACCAGTTCGACAAGGTTCTCAAGATAATGCGGTCGTTCGAGAAGTCGTTGTCGCAAGCAGAGGCGCAGGTCACCGACAGCCTGACGTCGATTCGGCAGACGTGTCGGAGTGTAGGAGCTCAGGCAGTCGTTACTTGGATGACTGACTGGTTCGAGGGTTTCCAGAGAGCGCAGTCCGAGCTTAACAGGCTGCGAGTCGCCGGCGAGAGCATCACGACCAACTACCGCAACGCTTTTCGAGCGAACTCGCAGATGCTCGACGGCCTATGACGCCGCCGGCCAAGATCGACCCCGAGGTTCTACATGCCGCGGCGATCGCGCTAAGCGAAGTCAAGCAGCAAGTCGGCGGTGATGTCACCGGTGCGGCGAACGCACTCAAGAAGTGCTCGCGAATGGCCGGTAACGATAACGTTGGTGCTGGTTTCGGTGAGCCTTACGATGCGGCGGCAGGTGGCCGAGTCCGGGGGCAGGGGCGCGATCGAAGTAGCGAAGCTCTGCGGCAACGCGGGCTCGCTCAGCGAATTGCTTGCTGCGGCAGCGGACAACATCCAAGCCGCCGACGCTCAGTACCAGGGTCGGGGAGCTGGCAGCGAAGCCGCTACGCCGGGAGTGTTCTTACTGCGCATCCCTAATCTGCCTAAGTCGGTGGAAAAGGGAATCGACCCACCTCCATCCTGGGAGAGGTGTGGCGAGGATAGTGGTTTTTGTAAGGAGAGTAGATATGGCGTCAATCGATCCGACTAGCCGAGATCGGGCGGGACGGACTCCCCTCCACTACGCTGTCTCGGTCGACAAGGACTTCGAGCTGGCTCGGCGCCTTATCGACGCAGGAGCAGACGTTAATGCCAGAGACGACGCCGGAATGACGCCACTCCATTTCGCCGCCCAATATCCGGACATAGTGACAGGTGTTGATATACTCCTCCGGGCGGGAGCGGATCCGAACGCTGTTGACAATCGTAACCGCGGCCCTCTAATTCATGCCCTCGGCTCCACACTCTCGGCCGGGATTGCGAAGCTGCTACTCGAAGCGGGTAGCGATCCCTACCACGTCGACGACAACAACTACAGCCCTGCGCTATACGTGGAGCGCTACGTCGCCGACGACATAAAAGAGGTCTTCGAGCCATACCTACGCCCCCCGAAGTAAAGTCGCTGGGTGAGCATCAAGTCTCGCGACTCGTTGGGTAGCCCTAAGAGCCCGAAGATGAACTGCCCTACGTCGAATATCTGGCCCAGAGGCTAGGCCACTCCAACACGTGGATCGTGGTGTGGCCGCTGGTGAGTGTTGTGTCCCTCCTCATGGGAGTGGCACTGTCGCTCAAGGTGTTTGTCGACGGCAGTTAGATCCACCCCTATCGTGTGGTCGGATCGGTGCGGCGGCCGATTGAGTCGGACAGTAGTTCGAGCTCGTTCATCACGTCCGCTGCTGCCCACACGCGGTCGCGCTTGGACTCGGAGATGACCTCGAGGATCCCGACGTTGGTGAGCTTGTTCAGAGCTCGGTAGGTGGCTGTATCTGATGAGCCGGTGATCTGCCGCGCCGTATCCGCGTCGAGTACGGGGCGCGCGAGCAGTGCGTCGATGATCGACTCCTCGGAGGAACCGGATCGTGGGTTCGCGAGGGTTCTCCAGTGTGCGGGCATCTGCTCGAGTTGATCGGCGGATTCGTCGGCTGCCGCGCAGGCTCGTGTCGCAGCGTCTGCGACGTAGGTGACGAACGTTGCAGCATCGCCTCGGCGGTACGCGCCGAGTGTGGCGAAATAGGTGTCGGTGTCGGCGAGCATCACAGAGGCGAGGGGGACGGTGATCTTCCGGGTGAGGCCTCGCCGCCGCAGGATTGCGCTGATCAGTGCGCGGCCAATGCGCCCGTTGCCGTCGGTGTGGGGGTGGATGCTCTCGAACTGGGCGTGAGCGATCGCCGCCTGTGCGATGACGGGTAGGTCGGTTCGCTCGACGAAGGCGATCAGGTCATCGATGAGGCCGCGTACCAACTCCGGAGGTGGTGGCACGAACAGTGCGCCGCGCGGTGTGTAGTCGGAGCCGCCGATCCAGTTCTGGACCGTGCGAAAGGTTCCGGCCGTGCGTGCCTCGGCGACGTTGCCTTCCATCAGCTGGCGGTGAGCGAGGAGCAGGTCGGCGGCGGTAATCGTTCCAGTGTCCGCTGCGGCGATCATCGTTGCGAGCGCCTGTACGGCCGCGAGCTGTGACTTCGCCTCGCTACCTGCTCTGACGCCGGCGATGGCGCGCCCGAACTGGCGCCAGCCGGCGTTGACGTGCTCGATCTTGGAGGAGGCCACGGATTCGCTCCGCAGGAGGAAGTCACCGAGCGACGCAAGCGCCTCACCTCGGCCGACATCGAGCCGCGTAATCGCGATGGTCGCGTTCTCGCAGGCCAGCAATACGGCGGAGTCTGCCGCGAAGGTCTCTGCGGCGATGGGAGGAGGGATAGCGGTCGTGACCTGCGTGAACAGGCGATCCTCGCGATTCCCTGCACGGTTCGCTGAGACCCATGGCCGAATCTCGAAGCTGTGCGCCGGCCACATGGTCATCCCTCCTCCCATGGTGTTTCGGCTAGACAAAGTTGACTACCGCCAACTTTGCCGAATGTTAGCATGGTGAAACTGGATTACTGCAGGTCGACGGTGCGAGAGTGATTTGTGTGGGGCGATCGGCTTGACCGTGAGAGCGACTCTAAGGTTGAAGTTGCCGAGTTCTGACGAACTTTGGCAGAGCTAAGCGGGAGTACGTGGTGCATTGCTCCCAGATGTGATCCCTGAACGGCTTCCCTCGGTGTAAGTGGCAGTGTCCGGGGCGTTCGTGGTCCGGGACGAGTAGGTGCGTCGACGGTGATCCGCTCGCGCGGAGGACAGCCGTATGCGACGCGCATCGCCGCGCTAGCGGGGTGTCAGCCGCAGTGAAATCTTTCACTGCCCTCTAGCCAACCGAAGACGCAAGGCGTATCAGTTTAGTAGTTAGATACGCTAATTAAATCGGCGTCTGGGGGTCCGATGGTGTCCACGCACGTTGTTCGCAGACCGGCAGAGCAGGAGCCGATGAACCCGGATCCGGACGTTTCTGCCCAGGTCGCGAAGCTGACGTCGATCGCTGAGATCATCGATGCCCTCGCTGCCGGATACGCCGACCGCGCCGCGCTGGGGTGGCGGGACACGAACGAGCCCGAGTGGCACACGCTGACATACCGCGAACTCGCCGACCGCGTGCACACGACTGCGGCCACGCTCCAGCGGGTCACCGCGATCCAGCCCGGCGACCGGGTGGTCACCCTGGGTGCGACCACCGCTGCCTACGCCGTCGCATCGCTGGCCACGCAGACGACCGGCGCGGTCGAGGTACCGCTGCAGACCGGCGCCTCGCCGCAGGTCTGGGCACAGATCCTCGACGAGACCGCAGCCACTGTCCTCGCAGTCTCGGCCGACTATCTCGACGCGGCCGCCGCCGCCATCACCGACTACGCCCCTGCGGCCCTAACCCATCTTGTGGTGTTCGGCGTCACCCCGACGAGCACGCAGAATCTGGACACCGCGCGTCAGCGACTCGCCACGAACGACATCCAGCTCATCACGCTCGACGCCGACGCCCCCGCGGGATCACCCGCCGATGCGCCCGACCTCGCCGACCCGACCCGACTCGCCCTGCTCATCTACACCTCGGGTAGTACCGGCACCCCCAAGGGGGCGATGTACACGGCCGAAGCCGTTGCCCGGCAACTCAAATCCGGGTTCGGATTCGACGACTACCTGAACGACCACAGCCCCTGGGTGACCCTCAATTTCATGCCGTTGAGCCACGTCATGGGACGGGTCACACTCCTGCAGACCCTCGGCAACGGCGGCACCGCCTACTTCACCCAACGTGCCGACCTCAGCACCCTCCTCGACGACCTCGCCGCGGTCCAGCCCACCCAACTGCACTTCGTACCGCGGATCTGGGAGATGCTGTACCAAGAGTTTCTTCGGACTTCGCCGTCCGATGACGATGCGCTGCAACGGATGCGAGAGCAGTACTTCGGCGACCGCACGGCGGCAGCGCTCGTCGGGTCCGCGCCCATCTCCACCGAAGTCCGCACCTTCGCCGAACGCCTCCTCGGGCTCTCGTTGCTCGACGGGTACGGGTCCACCGAGGCGGGTGGTGTCATGGCCGACGGTCACGTGCAGCGCCCGCCGGTCATCGACTACAAACTCGACGACGTTCCCGAACTCGGTTACCGCATCACCGATAGTCCGTATCCGCGCGGCGAACTGCTGGTGCGGACCGAGCACATCTTCGCCGGCTACTACCACCGGCCCGATCTCACCGCGCAAGTCTTCGACGACGACGGCTATTACCGCACGGGCGACATTGTCGCCGAGACCGGACCCGACGAACTGCGCTACCTGGACCGCCGCAACAACGTACTCAAACTGTCGCAGGGCGAGTTCGTCACGGTGTCTGCGATCGAAGCCACACTGACCGCACCGCCGATTCGGCAGATCTACGTGTACGGCAACAGTTCCCGGCCATACCTGCTCGCGGTCGTGGTACCGACCGAGCAGGCGCTACACCGACACCGCGCAGACGACGCGGGGCTGCGTCGCGAGATCCAGGACGCGCTGCGCGACATCGGCGACCGAAACGACTTCGCGCCCTATGAGATTCCCCGTGACTTCATCATCGAGACCACACCGTTCAGCCTCGACAATGGGTTGCTCACCGGAATCCGGAAGCTCGCGCGGCCACAGCTCAAGGCCACGTACGGCCCGCGGCTGGAGGACATGTATGCGCAACTGGCGGATTCACGAGCAGAGAAACTCCGGCAAGCGCGGTCGTCCGCGGCGACGCGCCCCACGATCGACACTCTCATCGACGTGGTGACGGCTTTGCTCGACCTTACGCCCGACGAGGTTGGCCCGACGTCTCGGTTCACCGATCTCGGTGGTGACTCCCTGACCGCGGTCACTCTCGGCGGAACTCTCGAGGACATCTTCCACACGCCGGTGCCGGTAGGTGCGCTGACGAATCCGTCGGCCGATCTCGCCGGTATCGCCGCGTACATGGACCGTCGCGACAGTGATACGCGCCCAACGGCCGCATCCGTACACCCGGACCCCACCCGCATCCGCGCGACCGAACTCACCATCGACGCATTCATCTCCGACGACGATCTCCGCGAAGCGGCAACGCTCGACCCCGCATCGGCGGACGTGCGGACGGTCTTCATCACCGGCGCAACCGGATTCCTCGGCCGGTACCTCACCCTCGAATGGCTCCGGCGGCTGGACGGGGTCGACGGCGCAACCGTCATCTGCCTCGTCCGCGCCACCGACAACACGACTGCGCGCAGCCGGCTCGACGCCGTCTTCGACAGCGGCGACCGGGGGCTGTGGTCGGACTATCAGCGGTTGGCGGCCTCCCACCTGCGCGTCCTGGCCGGGGACAAGGACGTCGAACGTCTGGGCCTCGACGAGGAAACGTGGGCCGACCTCGCGGCGACCGTCGATCTCATCGTCGACCCGGCAGCACTCGTCAACCACGTCCTGCCCTACCGGGAACTGTTCGGGCCCAACGTCGCCGGCACCGCCGAACTCATCCGGTTCGCGCTGACCACGACTCGCAAACCGTACATCTACATCTCCACGGTGGCCGTGGGCAGTCAAATCCCGACCGGAACCTTCACCGAAGCTGCGGACATCCGACAGATCAGCCCGTCCCGCGAACTGGACGACTCCTACGCCAACGGGTACGCCAACAGCAAGTGGGCCGGCGAAGTACTACTCCGAGATGCCAACGAGCGCTACGGATTACCTGCCACCGTCATCCGCTGCGACATGATCGTGGCAGACGACCACTCACTCGGCCAGCTCAACCTCCCGGACATGTTCACCCGCCTGCTGCTCAGCGTGCTCGTCACGGGGATCGCGCCGCGGTCGTTCTACGAGCTGGCCGAGGACGGCTCGCCGCAATCCTCCCATTACGACGCGCTACCCGTCGACTTCCTGGCCGCGGCAATCAGCAGTCTCTACGTCGGTGATGGCTTTGTCACCTACAACGCGATGAATCCGCACCACGACGGGATCGGTCTCGACGAGTACATCACCTGGCTCCGCGAGTCGGGGGAACAGATCGCCCTGGTCGACAGTTACGACGACTGGTACCGACAGTTCCGCACCGTGCTCGCCGACCTACCGGAAAAACAACGACGCAACTCGTTGATCCCGTTGCTGCACAACTACGTCCACCCCATGCCGCCGGAGGACGGGGCACTGGCGCCGGCCGACGAATTCCGGGCGGCAGTGCGCGCCGCGGGGCTGGGGCCCGGCGGCGACATCCCGCACATCACGCCGCAGATCATCCTCAACTATGCGCGCGGCCTGCGTGCACGTGGTTTGCTCTGATCTTTTCTCGACGCGTGTTCGGCGCACACGAGCCCGCCGCCGGCGGATCGATCCTCCGCCGTGGCCGATCCGACAGTCGGACTACGCCTGCGGCGCGCTAACCGGCAGATCGCTGAGCACGAGGTTCTCGAATTCCGAGAACACGAGTTCGTAGTCGGCGGTGGTCACCGGGCGACGCCATTGCTGTAGCCCGACGAGGAGGGTCATGCCGACGATGGCAAGCTGCTCGGCCCGTTCTTTGCCGGTGACCGGCGAAAGGCTGTCGACGATCATCTGCTGGCGTTCCTGGTCGACCCGGTCCACGAACTCCTGCACCGTGTCGTTGGAGTGCGCCCAGCCGCGGATCGCCGCCTCCGCATCGTGCGGAATCTCGGCGGCGAACTTCTTGAGCGCACGGACCCGCAGCACTGGATCGGGTTCGACGGCCACGATCGATCCGACCCGCAGCGTCGACGTGTACTCCCAATGCGCCAGGAACTCGCGGACAAAACCGTCGAGGTTGCCGAAGTACCCGTAGAACGAACCGGTCGTCACGTGCAGCGACCGGCACAGGTGCGCGATCTTCAGCTTGCCGGCGCCCTCGGTCGCGAGGATCCGCATCGCCGCGTCGAAGTAGTCCTCCCGACTAACGACCACGTGCGCCACCGACGCCTCCTACCGACTCAACCACGTCTCGAACTGCCACGTTACCTGCTGCGATCGGTGTTCCGCCGGTCACGTGGCCTCGGCGTACCGGGCCGTCAGCACTCGCTTGACCAGCTTCCCGGTGGGCGTGCGCGGCAACGACACCGTAAAGTCCACACTCTTCGGCGCCTTGTAGGCGGCTACCCGCTCTAGCGTGTGCGCGATCAACTGTTCGGCGAGCTCGTCGGTCTCCTCGACCCCGTCGCGGGCCTGCACGACGGCCTTGACGACTTCGCCCATCGTGGGGTCGGGAACGCCGATCACCGCCACATCGAGTACTGCGGGATGCAGCGCGAGCGCATCCTCGATCTCGCGGGGATAGATGTTCACTCCGCCCGAGATGATGGTGAAGGACTCGCGGTCGGTGAGATAGAGATAGCCGTCATCGTCGACGTACCCGATGTCGCCGACCGTGGTCCACGTCGGATGCTCGGGGTGCTGGGTCTTCCGGGTCTTCTCCGGGTCCTTGTGATACTCGAACGGCATGCTGTCCCGCTCGAAGTACACCCGCCCCGGCGTGCCATTCGGTACGAGCGCACCATTCTCGTCGCAGATGTGGACCGGCCCGAGTTTGCTGGTGCCCACCGAGCCGCGATGCGCCAGCCACTCCGGTGTTGAGATCATGGTGAGGCCGTTCGCCTCTGTCGCACCGTAATACTCGACGAGGATCGGACCCCACCAGTCGATCATCGCCTGCTTGACGTCCGGCGGGCACGGGGCCGCGGCGTGGATCGCCAGACGCAGCGACGAGATGTCGTACGACTCACGGTCGTCCGGGTCCATCTGGAGCATTCGGACGAACATCGTCGGCACCATCTGTGTGACGGTCGCCCGGTACTTCTGGGTCGCGGCCAGGGCAAGGTCGGCCTTGAAGCGCTCCATGACGACGACGGTGCCGCCGTACGCATGCACCGTCCCACACCAGCGCAGCGGGGCGGCATGGTAGATCGGCGCGGGAGACAGGTAGACGTCGTCGGCGCTCATACCGAACACCGCGCCGACCAGCGCGGTCAGCGGTTCGCCGGGTTGGTCGACGGTGAGCGGCAGCAACGGCGCCCGAACTCCCTTGGGGCGCCCGGTAGTTCCCGACGAGTACAGCATGTCCCCGCCCCGCGGCTGCTCGGCCAGGGTGCGGTCGCCGGCCGACGCGAGCAGGTCGTCGTAGGAGTCGTGTCCGTCGACGTCGCCGCCGAAGGCGTACGCGTGCTCGACCTGGGGGACTAGGCGGCGGATGTCGCGGGCCAGCTCGCCGAGGGCGGCGGAGGAGAACAGCACCCGGGCGTCGGAGTCGTCGACGATGTAGGCCGCTTCGTCCGCGGTCAGATGATGATTCACGGCCGTGAGGTAGAGACCGGACCGCAGCACCGCCCAGTACAGGGTCAGGCATTCGATGGCGTTGTCGCTGACCATCGCGATCACGTCGCCTTTGCGCAGGCCGAGATCATGCAGCGCGACAGCGATCCGGCGGGACGCGTCGTCGAGCTCGCGGTAGGTCATGGTTCGCCCGGAGCCGGCCATGATGACGGCGGGCTTGTCGGGTGTCGTAGCCGCGTACGTGCCGGGGAACATGTCAGACCTCCTGAACGGTCTCACGCGGGCCGGGCGTGAAAGTGACTGGGATCGAAGTGAGTTCATTGCTGAAGTTCGACGTGAGCCGGGTCACGGGACCGGCGATCGCCATGTCGGGCATGCGCCGCAAGACCTCCTCGAAGAGGACGCGGAGCTCGAGGCGGCCGAGAGCGTTGCCGAGACAGTAGTGCGCGCCACCCCCGCCGAATGCCTGGTGTGCCGGGCGTTTCCGGGTGACGTCGAATCGGTCGGGGTCGGGGTGACGTTCCGGATCGCGTGACCCGGCCGAATACCACATTGCGACACGGTCACCCTCCTTGATCGGGTGGCCGCCCACTTCGGTGTCCTGCTGAGCGGTGCGGGTGAAGTAGATGACCGGTGTGACCCACCGCAGGAACTCCTCGACGGCGGGCGCGATCTGCGTCGGATCGGCGAGCAGAATGTCGCGCTGGTCGGGGTTTTCGATGAGTGCGCGCGTGGCGCCGGACGCGGTGTTGCGGGTCGTGTCGTTGCCCGCGAACATCAGCAGTGCGAAGAAGTAGACGACCTCGGTCTGCGTGAGCTGCTCGCCGTCGACGACGGTGTGAATGAGCCGAGAGATCAAGTCCTCCTGCGGGTTCTCCTTGCGTTCGGCGATCACACCGGCGAGATATCCACCGATCTCGAGCAGTGCGCCCAGACCAAGCTCACCGTCGGACGTCGCCGCGGCCAGCGACAACCTGTTGGTCCACTCGAACAACTTGCGGCGGTCGTCCTGCGGCACGCCGAGCATGTCGGCGATCACCCGCAGCGGGAGCTCGACGGCGATGTCGTCGACGAAGTCGCATTCGCCGCGCTCGATGACCTCGTTGATGAGATCGGTTGTCGCCGAACGGATCGAGCCCTCCTTCTGCTTGATCAGGCGGGGGGTGAACACGGCCTGCACGACTTTGCGGACGCGGGTGTGCTGGGGGCGGTCCATCCCGAGGACGACCTCGCGGAGGGCTTCGATCGGGACGGCGCCGGTCGACGTGGTGAACACGCCGCCGCGGGCGGAGGAGAAGGTGCCGGGATCGCTGCTGATCGCTTGGATGTCGGCGGCCCGGGTGAACGACCAGAAGCCGGGCTCGTCGCCGCCCAGCGCGTTCCACTGGGGGCCGGCCTCCCGCATCCGGGCGAGTAGTTCGTAGGGCGGACCGTCCTGGAAGTAGCCGAGGTCGGTGAGGTCGACGGTGCCGAGATCGACTGTGCTGAAATCAATGTCGGAGATAGAGGTGGTCATCGGGGACTTCCTTTGCGTGAGTGGAGGTTACGGACTACAGGTCCAGCACCAGCATCGGGGTGCGGGAACGAGAGACGCAGGGCAGGATCGTGTGTCCGGCGTCGCGATCGGCATCCGAGAGCAGCGAGTCGCGGTGGTCCGGCGTGCCCTCGAGCACGCCCGTTTGGCAGGTCCCGCACATGCCTTCCAAGCACGACGACATGATCGGTATATCGGCGTCTTCGAGCGCCTCGAGGATCGGCTGCTCGGCACCGACGTCGACGGTGATGCCGCTGCGCCGGCATTCGACCTGGAAGGTGTCCAGCGCTTCCGACGCGACGTCGTCGGGCTGATCCTTCGCGGCGAACCGTTCGATGTGCAACGCACCGTCGGGCCAATGTGTGGTCCGGCGCTCGACCGCGTCGATGAGTCCGCCGGGGCCACAACAGTAGATCAGGGTCTGGTCGTCGGGCTCGTCGAGCAGCGTCCCGAGATCGATTGTGGTGCCGCGCTGTTCGTCGGCCCACACCGTAACCCGCTCCGGATAGGTTGCGGTGAGGTCGTGTGTGAAGGGCATCGACGCCTGGGATCGGCCGAGGTAGTACATCTGCCACTCGGTCCCGTTCTGCTCGGCGCGATGCGCCATCGCCATGATCGGGGTGATGCCGATACCGCCGGCGACGAATACGTAACGCGGCGAGTCATCCAGCGCGAAGTGGTTTCTCGGACCGCGCACCGCGATGTCGGCGCCCTCGTGCAGATGGTCGTGGATGTGAGTGGAGCCACCGCGGCCGTCGGGCTCACGGAGTACAGCGATGCGCCACGTAGCGGTATCGAGCGGGTCACCGCACAGCGAGTACTGCCGCACGATCCCATCGGCGAGAAGGAGATCCACGTGCGCGCCCGGTTCCCAGCCGGGAAGTTCGCCACCGTCGGGAGCCTGCAGTTCGAGGGAGACCACACCGTCCGACTCTGCGGTGCGTCGGCGCACGACTAGGTTCGAGACATCCAGCATCAGAACACCTTTCGAAGAATACGAGAGGCCAGGCCGGACTGCGGGGGATAGCAGAACGTCGGGTCCGGACGCAGTCGTTTCGACAGCACGGCGCGACGGTGACTGAAGGTCTGGAATCCCCACTGTCCGTGGTAGGCGCCGATCCCGCTCTGGCCGACGCCACCGAAGGGCAATCGCGGGACCGTGTAGTGCATCGCGACGTGATTGATGACCGCGCCGCCGGACGTCATCCGATCGACGACGCGGGCAGCCTCGCGGCGGTCTGCGGAGAAGACGTACAGGCCGAGCGGCTTCGGCCGGCTGTTGACGAAGCCGACGGCCTCGTCGAGGTGGTCGAACGAGCGGATGGGGAGGATGGGGCCGAAGATCTCCTCCGTCATCACGGCGTCGTCCACGCCTGGATCCGCGATGACGGTGGCCTCGATGCGGCGTGCGCCGTCGTTGTGCGCACCGCCGAAGACGATACGACCGGAGCTGCTGTCGATGAGGTCGACGATCCGGTGGTACTGCTTGTCGTTGACGATCGGCAGCGCGGGATCGATGACGCCCGAGCGGAACTCGGCCAAGTACCCGCCGATCGCGGTGGTCAACGCGTCGACGATGGTGCTGTCGGCGAGGACGTAGTCGGGAGCGATGCAAGTCTGCCCCGAGTTGAGCAGCTTCACCCAGGCAAGCCGGCGCGCGGTGACGTCGATGTCGGCATCGCGCAGCACGATGACGGGGCTCTTCCCGCCGAGCTCGAGCGTGACGGGCGTGAGTGTCGTTGCCGCCGCTGCCATGATCTTGCGGCCCACCTCGGTGCCACCGGTGAAGAAGGCATGGTCGAAGCCCTGGGCGAGCAGGCGCTGGGTGGTGTCAGCGCCGCCCTCGACGACCCGGATCGCGGTGGCGTCGAGGTACTTTGGAACGAGGTGTGCGACGAGAGCGGACGTTGCCGGCGCCACCTCGGACGGTTTGATCACCGCGCAGTTGCCCGCGGCCACCGCGGCGACGAGTGGGCCCAGGACCAGACCCACCGGGTAGTTCCACGGGCCGATGATGAGCGCCACACCGAGGGGTTCGTACTGATACCAGGCTCGAGCGGGGAGCTGGCCGAAGGGAGTGCGGACCCGAACCTTGCGCATCCAGGACCGCAGGTGCTTGCGGGCATCCTTCGCCTCGGTGACGGTAACGGCGATGTCGCCGAGGTACGTGTCGAGGGCGTTGCGACCGAGGTCGGCGGCGAGCGCCTCGCCGATCGCGGCCTCCTCGTGGAGGCAAAGGCGTTCGATACCGCGCAGTTGGGCGACGCGCCAGTCGTACGAGCGCGTGCGACCGGTCGCGAACACCGCGCGAAGCTCGTCGACCTCGGTTCCGAACATGGCCTCGGTAGTAGTCATCAGCGGGCCTCCTTCTCACTGAAATGTAGGTCATGTTATATCTGAAGTCAACGGGTAGCACGGAGCAAAATGCGTTTGACCAGCGTACTGAAATATGCTCTATAGTATGTTTGGCATTTCGAGAGCGGTGTCGACGATCGCTCGCCGGGGCATCTCGGAGCCGCAACCGTCCACGTCTGGAGATCAAGTGAGTACTCAACGGAAACTGTCCGGCCGCCGCGTCGTCATCACCGGCGGGGCCAGGGGCATCGGCCTGGCAACCGCGCGAGAGTTCGCGAAGCGAGGCGCCACCGTAGTGATCGGTGACTTGACCGCCGCCGCGGTCGCCGCCGGTGTGGCTGCGATCGGGAGTTCAGCCGAGGGCTACGTACTCGACGTGACCGACCACGAGTCATTCAGCGACTTCTATGCGAAGGCGTCGGCGGCCGGTCCAGTGGACGTGCTGATCAACAACGCAGGCATCATGCCGATCGGCCACTTCGAACAGCAGCAGCCGGAGATCCAGCGGCGGGCCGTCGAGGTCAATGTCATGGGATGCATCAGCGGCCTGCAGCTCGCGGTCACCGACATGCGCACCCGCGGTCGAGGACACATCATCAACGTGGCGTCGGCGGCAGGTAAGTCTCCGGTTCCGGGCGGACTCGTCTACTGCGGTACCAAGGCTGCCGTCGTGATGATGACCGAGACCGCCCGCATGGAGTATGCGGGATCGGGTATCGAATTCACCTGTGTGATGCCGAATTTCACGAATACGGAACTCATCGCCGGTACCACCTCGACACGGTTCATCCCGATGGCGAGTCCTGAGCAGGTCGCCACGGCGATCGCCGATGCCGTCGCGCGGCCCAAGGCCGACGTCATCGTTCCGGCCGTGATGACCCCGGCATTGAAGGCCCAGCCGTTTCTGCCGCGCCGGCTTCGGGACCGCTTCGCGAAGTTGATCGGTGCGGACAAGGCGTTCCTAACGTTCGACCCCAACGCGCGGTCCACCTACGACGCCCGTATCAGCGCGGAGTGACGGTCCCGTACCGCTCGCTGTCGTCTCCCGCTGGTTGCGTTCCTCCGCTGGTTGAGAAGCGGTGCCGACAGGAGTTGCGTTCCTCCGCTGGTTGAGTAGGGACGCCGACAGGAGTTGCGTTCCTCCGCTGGTTGAGTAGCGGCGACGGAGGAGTCGCGTATCGAAACCAAGCGGCCCGTCGTGCTGGCTGGTTTCGATACGGCGCTCGTTCCTCGCGCCTACTCAACCAGCGGGCGGGGCGCTCGACTGGGGATCTCGGGCAGCGGGCACGCGACCGACCGGAGCGCGGCCGGGCAGTTTCCGCTGATGGGAATGTTCCCGCTGGTTGCGTAGCGGTGCCGAAAGGTGTTGCGTTCTTCCGCTGGTTGCGTAGCGCTGCCGAAAGGTGTTGCGTTCTTCCGCTGGTTGAGTAGCGGTGCCGAACGGAGTTGCCTCCCGCTGGTTGAGTAGCGGCGACGGAGGAGCCGCGTATCGAAACCAGCACCCGTCGCGGCGGCACCGCGCTCATCGCATTGCGGGCGGGCGACGCTCGCTGCGACACTGCTGCTGTGACCGCAGGAGCCCCGACATGACGCCGCCCGGAGACGACGACCTCGATGACGTCGTCCCCGACGATCCGGCCGGTCCGCGTCGACGCCCCGGCGGGCGATCGGCCCGGGTGCGCGAGACGGTGCTGGCCGCGGTCCTGGAGCAGATCGCCGACAGCGGCGTCAACGGTGTTCGGGTCGCGGACGTGGCGGCGCGCGCGGGTGTCGCGGAGACGACCGTCTACCGGCGCTGGCCGACTCCGACCGCGCTTATCGCCGACGCGATCACCGACCTTGCGGCGCGGGAGAATCCGAGTCCCGATACCGGCAGTCTGCGCGGCGACCTGATCCGGCTGACCGAACAGATCGCGCAGCTGCTCGACGGCCCGGGAATCGCCCGACTGCTAGGTGCGGCGCTGGCGCTGGCCAATGATGCCGAAGTGGCCGTTGCCCGACAACGCTTTTGGGACCTTCGATTCGACAGCAACGCCCACCTCGTCGAACGAGCCAAGGCGCGCGGCGAGCTACCCGCCGAGGTGGAACCGCGAGAGTTGCTGGAGACCGTCGCCGCACCGATCTACTTCCGAGTGCTCGTCGGCGGAGCGCCCTTCGACGCCGCGTTCATCAATCGCTGCGTGGACGATGCACTGACGATTCATCAGCGGTGAACGCGTCGATCCAGTTGCCGAACTCGACCGCCAGGTGCCACCGATGTTCGCGAATCATTCGGGCGGGGACTGCCGCGGGAAACTCCACCGTCAGCAACGCGTCCAATGCCCCGTCGCGGTCGCGAAACTGGTGCCGCACACCACCGATCACCGTGCCGTCGTCGAGCAGCGCCTGCCCCGCCACCTGTACTGGATAAGCGGAATCGATCGGTATCGAAAGATCCTCGGTGCGGTCGTAGTCGACGATGAACCGCGACGCCGTGGGCGATCCGCCGGTGGTCTCCACCACCTCTTGGCGACCATCGGCTAGGCGCCTCAGCAGGTAGTGATCGGGACAGGCGGCGACCATCTCCGACTGGCGATCCTGCAGGGTCATAGCGGTGAACCAGTCGGCAAACCGCTCCGCCGAACGGCCTGGAGCCTCTAGTCGCGTCACGGCAAATGACCTGCGACCCCTGCTCACCGCCACGGCCGCGCGCGTGCTGGTCGCCGAGATGGCGAGGTCACGCCGGAGCAGCGCGTAGATCCCGGCAGGCCCGAGGTGCGCCTTCATCGTGGTGAGCGTGTTGCGTCGATCCTCCAGCGTATTGCCGAGTGCAGCGTCCACGACGCGTTCGTCCGGTGGGTGGTTGCCGACGACCACCCTCGACCCGTCCAACAACTCGCGGGCAGCGCGGTGCCCAAGTCGATTGGTCAGTGTCCGGAACACCGCCCGGATGCGATGTGCCTCCCACGCGCGGATCCGCTCGGCGGAGACCTGGTGACCCTCGATGAACGTTGCGATGCCTTCACAATCCATCCGCGCCATGACGCGCCTCCCTACCGTCTCGCGCACTAACGCTATAAAATATAGCGTTACGATGCAAGGTGTCGGTATCACCGCCTAGAGAGCCGTCTTTCGATCCGGTGACCGCCGATAGCGACGGGTGCGCTGGTTGGTGTGGGTAGGATGCACTGGGGAGTCGGAGGCCGTTGAGCATGAGCGCGCCGCCCGGGTCGGGGACCACGACGGGGGTCGAGGTGTTCAGTCCGGTGCAGGAGGCAGCATTGACGACCTGTCAGTCGATCGATTCGGTAGATCCCGCGGAGCCCGTTCGGGTGTCGGCACAAGCGGATGCAACTCTGGTATATGCGCCACAAGAAGATTCGCAGCTCCTCGTCGACGTGTGCGAATCCACCGGCCGGTGCGCCGACGCCGATGTCGCCGACCTGTGCACCGGTACCGGCGTGGTTGCCATCGCCTGCGGCAGATTGGGGGCGCGGTCGGTGACTGCGATCGACTCGTGCACGGCGGCTGCTCGCGCCGCGACGACCGCCGCGCGATCGGCAGGCGTGCGGATATCGGTGCGCCACGGCGACTTCGGCGAGTTGGCGGGCCGCGAGACCTTTGATCTCGTGACGTGCAATCCGCCGTACGTGCCGAGTCCGGCCCCCGACAGCGCCGAGTTCGTCGAGTGTCCGGGACCCCGGCACGCATGGGCGGCAGGTGTGGATGGCCGCGCGGTGCTGGATAGGCTCTGCTCGACCGCCGCTGCGCTCCTGAGACCGGGCGGCACCCTGCTGGTCGTCCAGTCCGAATTCGCCGATGTGCCGGCGACCGTACGCGCACTGCGCGCTACCGGTCTGGCGGCCGATGTCGTTGCCGAGCGGTCGATTCCGTTCGGACCGGTGATGAACGCGCGCGCCGAATGGCTGGAACGCACCGGGCGCCTAGAGCGAGGTCGACGCGTCGAGCAGATTGCGGTGGTGCGCGCGGACAAGGCTCCCGCAGACACGATGGAGGTCCGATGACCGAGACTCCCGATTCCGACCGTCGGCCGGTGCGCGTAACTCGCGGCGGCCCGGTGTTGATCCCCGGGCCCGTCACGATCGAACTGCCCGACGGCACCCAGGTGACGTCGGACCGGTTCGTGGTCGCCATTTGCGCCTGCGGCCGTAGCCGTCGATATCCGTTGTGCGACACCAGTCATCGGCGACGGGTGCGCGATCGCTGAGCGGGGTGTGCCTGGTTTCGATACGGCGCTCGTACCTCACGCCTACTCAACCAGCGGGGGCGCTTGTGCTGCTCGACCGGTGGGTGTGCTGGTTTCGATACGGCGCTCGTACCTCGCGCCTACTCAACCAGCGGGGGGCGCGTGCCTTGCGCCTACTCCGCCGGCGGGACGCTCGTCAGGCGGCGTGCAGCGCCGACCCACCGCGATCCCACGCCTGCTGGACCCCGGCGTCGAATAGGTCGTCGAGATACAGGAACCCTCGGATGCCGAGGACGACGTCAGGCTCCAGTTCCGGTTCGGCGGTGAGCAATTCGGCGACGACGTCGGTTCGCATGACCTGTTCGTGGACCGCGTCGGCCTCGACGTGTTCGCGGTAGAAGTGCTTGCAGGGCTCGGGGGCGTCGAGCCGCTCCAGCCCGGCGAGGAGGCGCGCCGAACCGGGCGACGAGGTGATCTCACCCGCCGCGAGCTGTCCGACGATCGCGCCGCGCAGCGACCGGTGCAGTCCGAAGCACGACAACATATTCACCGGTGCGAGCGCCCACGAGGGCGCCACGTCGAGGTAGCCGAGGTAGCTCGGGTCCAGGTCTGCAGCCGCAAGCAGGTCGGCGTATAGCTCCTGATGCATCGCCGCGCCGCGGCCCGCACCGAACTCGTCGAACTCGACGGCGACGTACGCCGCCTTGTACGGCCCGCGCAGACGCGGAATGGCCCACGCGTGCGGGTCGGCCTCCTTGAGGTGGTACATCGATCGCAAAGCGAAGTAGTCCCGATACTGATCCCAGGTTCCGTTGTCCCGCAACCGATACGACGCTCCATCACCGTCGATCGGCTCGACCAGCAGAGCGGCCATCTCGTCGTCGGCGCGCGCCGTATCGTCGACCGCGGTGTCGCGGCGTAGGGCGTCGAGAAACCGTCGCTCAAGATCGGCGCGGTAGGCAAGCAGACGAGGGTCCCATTCGCGATCCGCGGCGACTCCGGCAAACCCGGCATAGTGCAATTCGTATGCGACGTATAGGGCTACATGCAGATCGTCCCCGTACGGATCGGCGGTGTCGATCTCAACGGGCGAGCCGGGGTCGCGGTCGTGCCGGAGAGCGTCGAACAAGCGATCCGACAACGGTCCGCGGGCGGTGGGCAGCGGCACCCGTCGTGCCGTCGATGACAATTGTTCTCGCATGGAAATGGGTCCCCCAAGTCGTGCAGAGGTGTGCTCATTCATGGTAGGTCCGCGCCGCGGCTCGAGGCGGACGCGGTGGACGAATTCGTCAGGTACGGAGTCGATAACGCCGCGATTCATCGCGGGCGAATCGCCTGAATCCGGCGAGTCGGGCGCGCAGATGGTCACGAATAGCGGAGCTCCGGGATTCGATCGGACAGATTCATCCAAGGAGACGACACGCAATCGGCTACGCGGGTCAGCCGTCCGTCCTGTCCAGAATAGCGAGCGGACACGTCGGGAGCAATGATCAGAACCTGTGGATCCCGGGAGGGCGTACCTTTCCGGATGATGATCGACGAAGTCACAGG
>BAAAJU010000014.1:0-1912 GCA_039527305.1 Gordonia sinesedis
CTGCAGATAAGAGAATAATGGACATGATTCCAGAGAGAAATGAACAAGGACAAACCCTCTGGAGCAAAACAAACGATGCTGGATCAGACCGAGTGATGGTATCGCCTCTGGCAATAACATGGTGGAATAGGAATGGCCCGACAACAAGTACAGTTCATTACCCTAAAGTGTATAAAACCTATTTCGAAAAGGTCGAAAGATTGAAACATGGTACCTTTGGCCCTGTCCGCTTCAGAAATCAAGTTAAAATAAGGAGGAGAGTTGATACAAACCCTGGCCATGCAGATCTCAGTGCCAAGGAGGCACAGGATGTGATTATGGAAGTTGTTTTCCCAAATGAAGTGGGGGCAAGAATATTGACATCAGAGTCACAGCTGACAATAACAAAAGAAAAGAAAGAAGAACTTCAGGATTGTAAAATTGCTCCCTTGATGGTGGCATACATGCTAGAACGGGAATTGGTCCGTAAAACAAGGTTTCTTCCAGTAGCCGGTGGGACAAGCAGTGTTTATATCGAAGTGTTGCACTTAACCCAAGGGACATGCTGGGAGCAGATGTACACCCCAGGAGGAGAAGTAAGAAATGATGATATTGACCAGAGTTTGATTATCGCTGCTAGAAACATAGTAAGAAGAGCAGCAGTGTCAGCAGATCCATTAGCATCTCTCTTGGAAATGTGCCACAGCACACAGATTGGAGGAGTAAGGATGGTGGACATCCTCAGACAAAATCCAACTGAGGAACAAGCTGTAGACATATGCAAGGCAGCAATAGGATTAAGGATCAGCTCATCTTTCAGTTTTGGTGGATTCACTTTCAAAAGGACAAGCGGGTCTTCAGTTAAGAAAGAAGAAGAAGTGCTAACGGGCAACCTCCAGACATTGAAAATGAGAGTACATGAAGGATATGAAGAATTCACAATGGTTGGAAGAAGAGCAACAGCTATTCTCAGAAAGGCAACCAGGAGATTGATTCAGTTGATAGTAAGCGGAAAGGACGAGCAGTCAATTTCTGAGGCAATAATTGTGGCCATGGTATTCTCACAAGAGGATTGCATGATCAAAGCAGTTAGAGGCGACCTGAACTTTGTCAATAGGGCAAACCAGCGGCTGAACCCCATGCATCAACTCTTGAGACATTTCCAAAAAGATGCAAAAGTGCTTTTCCAAAACTGGGGAATTGAATCAATCGACAATGTGATGGGAATGATAGGAATACTACCTGACATGACCCCAAGCACAGAGATGTCGCTGAGAGGGATAAGAGTCAGCAAAATGGGAGTAGATGAATACTCCAGCACGGAGAGAGTAGTAGTGAGTATTGACCGATTTTTAAGGGTTAGGGATCAAAGAGGGAATGTACTATTGTCTCCCGAAGAAGTCAGTGAAACGCAAGGGACTGAGAAATTGACAATAACTTATTCGTCGTCAATGATGTGGGAAATCAATGGCCCTGAGTCAGTGCTAGTTAACACTTATCAATGGATAATCAGGAACTGGGAAATTGTGAAAATTCAATGGTCACAAGATCCCACAATGTTATACAACAAAATGGAGTTTGAACCATTTCAGTCTCTTGTCCCCAAGGCAATCAGAAGCCGGTACAGTGGATTCGTAAGGACACTGTTCCAGCAAATGAGGGATGTGCTTGGGACATTTGACACTGTCCAAATAATAAAACTTCTCCCCTTTGCTGCAGCTCCACCAGAACAGAGTAGGATGCAATTTTCCTCATTGACTGTGAATGTGAGAGGATCAGGATTAAGGATACTGATAAGAGGCAATTCTCCAGTGTTCAATTACAATAAGGCAACCAAACGGCTTACAGTTCTTGGAAAGGATGCAGGTGCATTGACTGAAGATCCAGATGAAGGCACATCTGGTGTGGAGTCTGCTGTCCTGAGAGGATTTCT
>BAAAJU010000015.1:0-2362 GCA_039527305.1 Gordonia sinesedis
GACGCGTGATCAGTAGAAACAAGGCATTTTTTCATGAAGGACAAGCTAAATTCATTATTTTTGCCGTCTGAGTTCTTCAATGGTGGAACAGATCTTCATGATCTCAGAGAACTCTTCTTTCTTTATCCTTCCAGACTCGAAATCGACCCTGGCATCAATCCGGGCCCTAGACATCATGGCCTCCACCATGCTAGAAATCCCAACCGGTCTCCTATATGAACTGCTAGGGAAAAATTTCTCGAATAGATTGCAGCACTTCTGGTACATCTGTTCATCCTCAAGAATTCCCCTTTGGCTTGTGTTGAGAATAGAACGATTCCTCTTGGGGATCCAGGAATGTGTAGTTGCAACGGCATCATATTCCATGCTTTTGGCTGGACCATGGGCTGGCATTACCACAGCATTGTTTACAGAATCAATCTCTTTATGACTGACAAAGGGATTCAGAGGATTGCAAAGTCTTCCCCGATAATCATCATCCATTAGCTCCCATTTTAAGCAGACTTCAGGAATGTGAAGATTCCTTATATTGTATAAGTTTGGTCCTCCATCTGATACTAATAGTCCTGTCTTCGATTGGGTTTGATCCCACAGCTTCTTTAACTCAAATGATCTTCTCGTCTGAATTTGTGTGTCTCCCCTATGACACCTATATGTGTATCTGTAGTCTTTTATGAACAACTGAAGAGCCATCTGGGCCGTTGCAGGTCCAAGGTCATTGTTTATCATGTTGTTCTTTATCACTGTTATTCCAATACTCATGTCAGCTGATTCATTTATCCCAGACACTCCAAAACTGGGTAGCTCCATGCTAAAATTAGCAACAAATCCATAGCGATAAAAAAAGCTTGTGAATTCAAATGTTCCTGTCTTATTTATATAGGACTTCTTTTTGCTCATGTTGATTCCCACTAATTTGCAGGTCCTGTAGAATCTGTCCACTCCTGCTTGTATCCCTTCATGGTTTGAAGCATTCACTATAAGAGTGAAATCATCGGATGATTGGAGCCCATCCCACCAGTATATTGTCTTGGTGTATTTCTTTTGTCCAAGGTTCAGTATCGAGACTCCCAATACTGTACTTAGCATGTTGAACATGCCCATCATCATCCCAGGACTCAGTGATGCTGTGCCATCTATTAGAAGAGGCCTTATTTTCTCAATTTTCTTCTTTGTTGATTCATTGAAATACTTCAAGTCAATGCTTGCTAGCATTTCTGCTGGTATTTGTGTTCGAACCTTCATTCTTTTACTCTCAAACATGTACCCCTTCCCTAGTCTTGCCATTTTGTTTGAGAACATTATGGGTGCCATGCTCAGGACGTTTCTGAACCACTCGGGTTGGTTTCTGGTGATATAAGTAATCATTGCCAGGAACACTCGAGGATTTTGGTTTTCATTCCATTTAGTGTTGTCCCCAGTGATTGTGAAGGAAATCTCTGTGTCTTGAGAATTAGTCATCATCTTTCTCACAACATTTGCCAGTTTGGCCTTTTTTTCGTTGCCTCCTACTGGGAGCCCAGACTGTTCAAGCTTTTCGCAAATGCTCCTAGCTAAAGTTTCAACAAAGTATACGAAACCTCTAATCTGCATCCCCGGTGTTGCGATAGCCCTTCTTTTTAACTTGCCTCTCTCTGCATCTTTGGTCATCGTATTTAATGTCAGTGCTCTTATTATATAGCCTCTTTTATTCAGTTTTTGTTTTTTCTTCCCTATTGTTCTTTGCGTGACCATCTTCTTTGTCATGTTGTCCCTTACTCTCCTTTTTCTTTGAAAGTGGGTTGTTATCTCTATTTCCTCTTTGTTCATTGATTCCATTACATCCTTTAAGAAATCTATTAGCCTGCCTGACTCATTAGCTGTTAGGCCATTTGATCTAAAGACCTCTATGGTGTTGGCCAATGCGGTTGCTGCTGGTTGATTCCTGTTTAATGTCCAATCATAAGTTTGGCGACCTTGAGTTAGTTTATCTACCCTTGTTTGTTGAACAACTTCCATTGTTTCAAGGCATGAATTCTCAAATATTCCTGGGTGGGATTCTTCAAGGAAAGCCATAGCCTCCAGAACACAGTCTGTTTGTGCATACCCACTTGGTTCATTGTCCTCAGGTAATGGTCCATCAATCGGGTTAAGCTGGGGTGCACCAGTCTCTGTGTTTGTCGTCCACTTTCCCTTTTCTGAGTATTGGTGTGTTCTGTTTACTGTGTCCATGGTGTATCCTGTTCCTGTTCCATGGCTGTATGGAGGATCTCCAGTATAAGGGAATGTGGTGCTTATGGCATTTTGCGCTGGAATTTTTAGGAAAAGTAGAGTCGGATTGACATCCATTCAAATGGTTTGCCTGCTTTTGCTGATCACGCGT
>BAAAJU010000016.1:0-2745 GCA_039527305.1 Gordonia sinesedis
ACCCTCGCCCGACACTCCGGTGTCCGACGTCGCCTGACGACCCCCGATCCACAGGATTTGACTATTCCTCCTTTCCAGCTCCCCGGTAGCGTCTGCCAGATCCAGCCGTACATAGTCTCCTCGTTATCTGCTCTCAGTCGATGCCGCGTGGCTGCGGGCCGTCCCAGGGGCGCTGGTCACCGACCATCCGATGCGGGGCGCACGGGGAGCCACGAATCATAGTCCCCGCGCTGCTCTTTGGTGGCTCGTGACTTGTCGAGATAGGCGACGAGCAGTCCATGAATAATGAGCCGCTCCGAGTTGCCGTATCGCGGGTTGCAGGTGGTCAACGTGATCAACGGCAATGCCGATGGTGTCTCGTCAAGTGTCGCCGTCGAATTGGGCACCGCACTCACGACGTCCGTGTCGGTCGGCGCGACAATACTCTTACCCAGCAGTCCACGATACGGACCCGGCAGCGCCGACGGCAGCGCCGCACATCGCGGCGTCGCCTCTCGGATCGACCGCCACCGTTGCCATTCGTCCATCGAGGTGGGAAGTACGCGATAGAGGTAGAGACGACTGCGCGTTTCCACCGTGATCGGGTCGCAGGAACTCATGCGGTCGTTGTTCTCGAACGGCGCACCGCGACCGGCCCGATGACCCGCTATCGAGAAGTTCCCGACCTCGCCGGGCATCGCCGACTCGGGGTAGTGGCCCGGCCCGCGGTAGAGGTCGTCGAGGCTGACGCCCTGCACGACGACAAACGTCTTCGATTCGACCGTCGGAATGCGGAGCTTCGCGAACGGCTCTCCCGGCTCGGGATCACGGTGTGACTCAGGCGCATACGGTCCTGGTTTCGGCGTTGCGGGGGCTGTCGCCTGCCACCTGCTATCCAGGGCACGTTGTTCGTCACGCTGCTTGAGCGCAGCGAGGAAGTCGGTGACGTAGAGGACATAAACGACGAACAACAAGACCAGCACGCCTGCGGTCACAAGTAGTTCGCCGAGCACGCCTGCGATCCGGCGCACCATCGACGAGAACCCGCCGGTGGCAGATGGATTCACCGCGGGTCCACCGCGCCGGGCCACCGACATCGTCCTCGCTCTACTGCTTCCGGTCGACTCCACGCAGCACGCAGCGCAGCCCCTTGTCGGCGACCTTGGTCTTGACTTCAAACTTCTCGGTCTTGCCACCGTCGACCGTGACGAGTGTCGAGCCACGACGGATGACCGAGGAGTTCTGATCGACGAAGCTCACCGTCACCGTGTAGATGGAGAGCCGGTCGGTGGGGTTGCGGACGCTGCCAGACGCCGTCCACTCGCCGTTCTCGTTGTTACAGCCGGTCATTGAGACATCGCTGCGGACCTTAGGGTCGTTCGCCACACCGTCGGCATTCTTGCCCGCGGAGGGAGCCGCCGAACTCTGGCTCGCGGAGTCGTCCGAGTCGGACGAACATCCGGCGACGAGCCCGGCGCCGATCACGACGGCACCGCACACGGAGACGGCAGACCTCACCGAGAACACCAATCGATTCTCCTCGTTTAGTTTGGGACGTCAGCTCGAACGCCCATCGGGGTCGGTCTCCCGACGACGACGGCCGAGCAGGATGAACCCGACGCCGAGCGCCACACAGATCAATCCGATGGTAATGAGCGTCGCGACTCCGGCGACACCGGTCACGGGCAACGAGTCGCCGTTGTTCGCCCCGCCATCTTGACCGTAACCCGAACCGTCGCCCTGGCCACTGCCCGAACCGTCGTCGGTGCCGCCACCATTGCCCTGGCCGTCGCCACTTCCGTTGCCGTTGCCCTGGCCATCGCCATTGCCATTCGGCGAGTTCGGGTCACCTGGGTTATTCGGGTTGTTGGGATCGCCTGGGTTGTTGGGATCGCCGGGGTTGTTCGGGTTCCCGGGGTTATTGGGGTCACCTGGGTTACCGGGATTACCAGGATTACCTGGGTTTCCGGGGTTGCCAGGATTACCAGGGTTGCCGGGGTTACCCGGGTTCCAGGGGTTACCCGGGTTGCCTGGCTTACCCGGGTTACCGGGGTTCCACGGATTACCCGGAACACCGGGGAGCCCTGGGATATCCGGCGGCCAGGTCGGCGGCCACGGCAGGTTCGGTGGCCACGGGAAATTCGGTGGCAATGGGATGATCGGAGGCCAGATCACTCCCCCGCCGTTACCAGACTTGTCGATCGGTATATCCGCGGTCGCGGTATCGCCGACGCTGCCGCCCGTGCTATCCGTGCCGTTCACGGTTGCGGTATTGGAGACGACCCCCCGCGACGCGTCAGCGCGAGTGATCGTGTAGGGCGCTGCGGTACACGTCGTCGACTCACCCGGAGCCAAACGTGTTTGTGCACAGGTCATATCCGACAACATCGGATCCGACAGGCGGATGTCGATAACGGTGACTGTTCCGGTATTCGTCACCGTAAACCCGTAGCGAATGCGGTCACCGACACCGGTCTTGCCATCGTTGTTGACATCCTCGACGGTCCCGGTCTTGGTCAGATCCAGGCCCTTGTCCTGGTCAACCTTGACGGTCACATCGGAAGTGGCGGTGGCGCCGAGGTCTTCCCCGTTGGTGCCCGTGCCGCTGACCGTGGCCGTGTTCGACACGACTCCGGCATCCACGTCATCTTGGGTAATGGTGTACGGGGCTGCCGTGCACGTCGTGGATGCACCCGGTGCCAACCGTGTTTGCTCACAGGTCAATCCGCTGAGCATCGGGTCCGCGAGCGTGATATTCGTCGCCGT
>BAAAJU010000017.1:0-1048 GCA_039527305.1 Gordonia sinesedis
GACGCGTGATCAGTAGAAACAAGGTAGTTTTTTACTCTAGCTCTATGTTGACAAAATGACCATCGTCAACATCCACAGCACTCTGCTGTTCCTGTTGATATTCTTCCCTCATGGACTCAGGCACTCCTTCCGTAGAAGGCCCTCTTTTCAAACCGTATTTAAAGCGACGATAAATACATTTGAAAAAAAGACGATCAGTAATCCACAATATCAGGTGCAAGATCCCAATGATGTTTGCTGCAGTGATGAGAAGATCACTTGAATCGCTGCATCTGCACGCCCATTCGTTTCTGGTAGGCCTGCAAATTTTCAAGAAGGTCATCTTTCAAACCAGTACTGGAGCTAGGATGAGTCCCAATAGTTCTCATTGCATGCACCATCTGTCTAGTCTGATTAGCAACCTCCATGGCCTCTGCTGCCTGTTCACTTGATCCAGCCATCTGTTCCATAGCCTTTGCCGTAGTGCTAGCTAGCACCATTCTGTTTTCATGCCTGATTAATGGATTGGTGGTAGTAGCCATTTGTCTGTGAGATCGATGCTGTGAATCAGCAATCTGTTCACAAGTGGCACACACTAGACCAAAAGCAGCTTCTGTGGTCACTGTTCCCATCCTGTTGTATATGAGGCCCATGCAACTGGCAAGTGCACCAGTTGAATAACTTAGTGACACCTCCTTGGCCCCATGGAACGTTATTTCTCTTTTGAGCTTCTTGTATAGTTTGACTGCTCTATCCATGTTGTTTGGGTCCCCATTCCCATTTAGGGCATTTTGGACAAAGCGTCTACGCTGCAGTCCTCGCTCACTGGGCACGGTGAGCGTGTACACAAATCCTAAAATTCCCTTAGTCAGAGGTGACAAGATTGGTCTTGTCTTTAGCCATTCCATGAGGGCCTCAAGATCTGTGTTCTTCCCTGCAAAAACACTTTCCAGTCTCTGCGCGATCTCGGCTTTGAGGGGGCCTGACGGTATGATAGAAAGAACGTACGTTTCGACCTCGGTTAGAAGACTCATCTTTAAACATCTACCTGCTTTTGCTGATCACGCGT
>BAAAJU010000018.1:0-1021 GCA_039527305.1 Gordonia sinesedis
TCCTGGGTGATCGTGTACGGCGCAGCGGTACACGTGGTCGAGGCGCCGGGTGCCAACCTCGTTTGCTCACAGGTCAATCCGCTGAGCATCGGGTCCGCGAGCGTGATATTCGTCGCCGTCACCGTGCCCGTGTTCCGCACCGTGAACCGGTAGTCGATCCGATCCCCCACGCCGGTCTTGCCATCGTTATTCACGTCGTCAACGACACCGGTCTTGACCAGATCCAGACCCTTGTCCTGATCAACCTTGACCGTGACATCCGAGGTGGCGGTCGCGCCCAGATCCTCGCCATTGGTGCCCGTGCCACTCACGGTTGCGGTATTCGACACCACGCCGGCATCGACGTCATCCTGGGTGATCGTGTACGGCGCAGCGGTACACGTGGTCGAGGCGCCGGGTGCCAACCTCGTTTGCTCACACGTCAATCCCGTGAGCATGGGGTCCGCGAGCGTGATATTCGTCGCCGTGACCGTGCCGGTGTTGCGCACCGTGAACCGGTAATCGATCCGATCGCCCACACCAGTCTTACCGTCATTATTGACGTCATCGACCGTGCCGCTCTTTGTCAGGTCCAAGCCCTTGTCCTGGTCGACCTTGACTGTGACATCCGAGGTGGCGGTCGCTCCCAGGTCCTCCCCGTTGGTACCGGTCGCCGTCACTGTCGCGGTATTGGAGACGACACCGTTGTCCACGTCGTCCTGGGTGATGGTGTACGGGGCTGCCGTGCACGTCGTGGATGCACCCGGTGCCAACCGTGTTTGCTCACAGGTCAATCCGCTGAGCATCGGGTCGGCGAGTTTGATGTTCGTCGCGGTCACCGTGCCGGTATTCCGCACAGTGAACCGGTAATCGATCCGATCACCCACGCCGGTCTTACCATCGTTGTTGACGTCGTCAACCACACCGGTCTTGACGAGATCGAGGCCCTTGTCCTGGTCGACCTTCACGGTGACGTCGGACGTGGCTGTGGCGCCGAGGTCTTCCCCGTTCGTGCCCGTGCCGCTCACGGTAGCGGTGTTGG
>BAAAJU010000018.1:1120-1438 GCA_039527305.1 Gordonia sinesedis
TGGGGTCGGCGAGTTTGATGTTCGTCGCGGTCACAGTGCCCGTGTTGCGCACGGTGAACCGGTAATCGATCCGATCCCCCACGCCGGTCTTGCCGTCGTTGTTCACGTCCTCGACGGTCCCGGCCTTGACCAGATCCAGACCCTTGTCCTGGTCGACCTTCACAGTGACATCGGAAGTGGCGGTCGCACCCAGATCCTCACCGTTCGTGCCGGTGCCACTCACGGTCGCCGTGTTGGAGACCACGCCAGCATCGACATCGTCTTGCGTGATGGTGTACGGCGCAGCCGAGCAGGTGGTCGAGGCGCCGGGTGCCAACC
>BAAAJU010000019.1:0-7075 GCA_039527305.1 Gordonia sinesedis
TTTCTCAGCACACCGAGCACCACACGCCACCTGCATCGGCGGGCGGCGGGGTGTCACCCGGTGACGGGGGGCCGGCTGGTCGGCATCGCAGCAGCGACTGGTCGCAGCGAGAGGTCGATACGGAGTTTTACGCGATCGTCGCCGACTTGGCTGGTGCGCCGACCGAGCTGGTGGATCCGGTGACCGGTGAGGTGGCCGGGCGGGCGCGGCGCAGTGTGTGGGGCCACACCCGCTGGGACGGCGCATCGACGCCGCTGGGGTTCGTCGGCCAGCAACATGACCCCGAGACCGGGCTGCACTACAACCGATTCCGCTACTACAACCCGGCCACCACCACCTACACCAGTCCCGACCCCCTCGGCGTCGCGCCTAACCCGGCGTCGGCCACCGCCTACGTCCACAACCCCTACACTTGGGTCGACCCCCTCGGCCTCAACGCTCACCCCAAGCTCAAGGGGACGGTACAGAAGGTCAACGGCCGAAATCCGATTAATGCGAAGTATGCTGGTGAAAAGTTCCCGTTGCCAAACAGTTTAGCGGCGAAGTACCCTGATGGTGTCCGATTCAACGACCGAGGGTTCCCTGACTTTACCCCTTATGCAACGCACCAGGTAAATGTTCCCGCAACAACCAATCGTCCCGCCGATTTCGCTGCCGCCAATCGGGCCGCAGGGCTCGATTCAACGCCATCGAAAATGACGTGGCACCACGTTGAGGACGGGCAGACAATGCAACTGGTCCCGCGTGATTTACACCGTGCAGTCGGGCACACTGGCGGCGTAGCCGCTGTGAAAGGAAGAGGTGTCTGATGCCGTTATTCGAGGACTTTCTGCCGTGGGAGCCAGATCAGGTGACTGATTTAGAACGCCTTATCGGCACTGCGCTCCCGGTTGACCTCAAAGAGTTTCTGCTCACTGTGGGTAGTGGTTCGTTTGAAGGAATGCGCGTGGTACCGGGTCCGGATCAAAACGGATTGCTGGGAGATCTTTATAGTCTCGAGGAGGCCATCGAAGACCGGAACACGCTGGGAGGGTTTGCTGCGGTAGTACCAAGGAGCGTCCTAATTGCCGGAGGTGGCGAGGGCGGTGGACTCTGCGTTGGGCTGAAAGGTGATCAGAAAGGCCGCGTATTCTGGGCAAACTACGATCAAGCCGAGGAAGATGGCCTGTACGAGGAGGATCCACCTGCTCGATCTGAACGTATTCTACATGAGTTGTTTCCTACGTGGCGCGAGTTTGTTGACGACCTTCCGAAGTGGAAGGTCGTCTGACGCACGAAATCCGTGACGGCACGGCACGATATGACACTAACGTTGGTTATGCTAGACCTCCGCAATGTTCTGCGAGTTCGTTCGAATGCGGGATCCGAGCTGGCAACCTGAAGTTTGACTTTTTTCTTGCTCCGCGTCCGAATAGGGCCAGGACCAACTCAGTAATCGCTGTGGCCGCGGGGTGTTGGCCTGCTCACCGCGGAGTCGCGCGGGTCGACGGCTCGGCCGGGTGAGCGTGGCCGGCACGCTTGGACCCGAAGGTTGGTAGGTATTCGATCTTGACGGCTATCACTTGATCTTCTTCGGAGAAGATGCTGATCGTCCTGTCGATGGACTCCCTAGGCGAACTGCACGCATCTTGTTTGATGTGGTCATGCAGCAGAAGGAGGGGGGCAAAGACTATCTCAGGATGTTGACGTCACGTTCAGGTATAGAATTGGACGGAACACAGCAGTCGCTGAGGGATCTCGAGTACTGGTTAATGGTGAATGCCGAAGAAGATCCAGATCGGCCAGGGTATGTAACTCCGGAATGGTATTCGATCGGTTGGGACGCGGGCTTGTGCGTCGGCGATGTGCTGGCGGGCCGCTATGCCGACTGAGCGCCACAGTGGCAACTCGGCACCGCAGGTGGAAAAACCGAGATTTATTATTATTATCCATCGCTTATGGTAAATAATCGTCCGATTAATAGCATAGGAGCGATAACGCGGGTCCCAATGGGTGCGGTGCTCTCGGGAATTAAGGAGCCAGACCCCAGTCGTTACTACTTTGTCGACCGGCTGGAACGCGAACTTAATAGGTCTTGCAACCGTACCCGGTAAGACCAGTATCATTGTGTGATCCTCGAGGTAGTGCTGGAGAATAGTAGGTAATCTTCGCTACAAGGCGATCGCACGCTGACTGGAGTTGTTAGGTATATCCAAGGACGGCTACTTATATCTAATTATTCTGCTGTTGTGGAATCTGATGCCATAGACATAATATGGATTAGCCAAATTAGAGGAACTGGTGACTGAGGGCGACTGCCCGGGTGCGGTGACCGCACACAAGCCGCAGCGGAAGAACCTTAAGAACGGAGACGTACTCAGTATCCGATTAAAGGCTGGAGACTATCTGTTCGTAAGGGTTTTGGATTGTGCGGGAGGTCGACGCGGCCGGCGGTGTCAGCGTGTTCGAGCGTGACCCGGACGGTCTGGTGGTCGCGGAGTCCGCACCGGACGGCACCGCCGTCGAGGTGCGCTACGCGCCGCTGGGGATGGCAACTCGTGTTGTCGACGGGGCCGGACGTGTCACCGAGGTCGAGGTGGATGCCGCGGGCAACGTGTTGGCGGTGACCGGCCCGGCGGGGGATGTCACCTCCTACACCTATGACTATCGGGCGTCGGGGACAGTGCTGGCGTCGGTGACGGGTGCGTCGGGGGCGGTCACGGAGGTCGAGTGTGATGCGGCGGGCCGTCCGGTGCGTGTGTTCGAGCCGGGTGGGCGGGTATTCAGTTACGGCTACGACGCGTTTGGGCATCTGACGACGGTGATGGATCCGGACGGCAACGAGTCGCGGCAGGTGTGGTCACCGGCCGGGGAGCTGCTGGAGCGGATTCACCCAGACGGCACGACGGAGCGGGCCGAGTACGACGCGGACGGCAATGTGGTGGCGGCGATCGATGAGGTAGGTGGGCGTCGTCGCACCCATATGGGGTTGATGGATGTGCCGGTGGAGACCGTGGACGCCGCCGGTGGGCGCTTGCGGTTGCGGTACGACACCCAGCTGCAGGTCCGGGAGGTGATCAATCCGGACGGCCTGTCGTGGCGGTTCGACTACGACCATGCGGGCCGGTTGATCGGCGAAACCGACTACAACGGGGCGGTCACGCGGTATCGGGTCGACGCGGCCGGCCGGGTGATCTCGCGGACCGACGCGCTGGGGCGCACGACGACGTCGGTGTATGACGTGGCCGGTCGTGTGGTGGCCCAGGACAGTGAGAGTGATGGCCGCACCGAGTTCCGGTACGGGCCGACCGGTGAGCTAGTGGAGGCTGCTAACCCTGATGCGGTCGTCAGCTTCGAGCATGACGATGACACCGGCATGGTGACTGCCGAAACCGTCAACGGGATCACCACCGGGTGGACGATGGATGTGCGGGCGCGCCGCGCGACACGCACGGTCGATACCGGTGACGCGGTGGTGGCCGCGGGTGGGCGGTGGACGTCGGTGTTCGGGTGGGACGAGTCGGGGTTGCTGACCGAGTTGTCCACCACCAGCGATGGGGAGGGCGCACATGCCGCCGTGGATGGGTTGCGGTTCGGCTACAACCTCGCCGGCCTGGAGGTGTCGCGGGCGATTGGTTCGCGTGCGCAGCTCACGCAGCGGTTCGATCGCCGGTCTCGACTGACCGAACAGGTGGTGCACACGATCGCGGCGGCTACCGGATCGGAGCAGGCGGCGGCGTCGTCCTCGGTAGGCCGGTCGGGTGCTGCGGTGGCGGGGCGACGGTGGTCGTATCGTGCCGACACCTACGTCACTCGTCTGGATGATGCGGTCGCGGGATCGACCACTTTCGGGTTGGATGCCGACGGCCGGGTGCTCTCGGCCACCGGTGGTGCGGGCGGGGTAGGTGCGGAACGTTTCGCCTACAGCCCGGCCGGAATCTTGACCGCCGCGTCGGGTGGTGCCGGAGTGGCCGGGGTGGCGTCCTCACCGACGGCGGGGCCGGCAGCGACCGATCGGGACGGACGGGTCACGCACTCGGGCACGCTGGTCACTCGCGTGGGTAGGGATCGGTTCGTCTACGACGCGGCCGGGCAGATGATCGAGCGTCATCATCACCGGTTGTCGCGGAAGCCGGAGATCACCCGATTCACCTACACCAGTCGCGGTCAGATCCGCACCGTGGAAGCACCGGACGGGACGCGGTGGCGTTACGGCTACGACGCGTTCGGGCGGCGAGTGTGGAAAACCCACACCACCGCCGACGGAGATGTCGTCGATACGGTCGTGTTCGGGTGGGACGGCGATGATCTGGTCTGCCAAACCAATACCGCCCACACCCCACGCGCCGGGACGGCCGCGGGCGCGGCCACCACGTGGGTGTGGACCTATCATCCCGACACCCACGAACCATTGGAGCAGCACACCCGGCACGCCACCCCCGCCACCCCGGACCCAGCACCTGATGCACGCGGCGGCGACGGTGTGGGTGCTGCGGGTGATCCCGGTCAGTGGTCGCAGGCACGCATCGATGACGAGTTCCACGCCATCGTCTCCGACCTCGCCGACACCCCGACAGAACTGATCGATCCAGCGACCGGCCAGGTTGCAGGCCGTGCCACCCACACCGTATGGGGCAGTACCGTCTGGGTGGGGGTCTCTACCCCCCTGCGGTTCGCCGGCCAGCAACATGATCCCGAAACCGGACTGCACTACAACCGATACCGCTACTACAATCCGGCCACCACGACCTACACGAGCCCCGACCCCCTCGGCGTCAACCCCAACCCGGCCTCCGCCACCGCCTACGTCCACAACCCCTACATCTGGATCGACCCGCTAGGGCTGACGTGTAAGAAATCATTATTGGCGAACAAGCTGAATGGCGACGCGTTCCGTGATCGCATCGCGAAGGTGGTGCCGGGTAGCCGCAAAGAGTTGAGTTTCATGAAGGCGCCATTCGGTCCACGTCGTTACGATGTCGCGAGCGGCGGGCTTGCTCCGGACGTGATCGAAACAAAGGTTGGCCGCGTGTTCTTTAGTAGATCTATACGTCAGCAAATCAGTAACGACGTAGCCCTGCTAAACTCTGGGCAGGTGTCTTCGGTGACCTGGATGTTCGAGAAGAGTCCGATCACAGGCCGCCTGGGCGGATCTAAACGTGTCATGCAGTCATTGGACGCAGGCGGCATAAATACAGTACTCAAGTTCTAGGTCTATTGATCGATGGAGGAGTCATGACTGTTGATCTCGACGGCTATCATCTGATTTTTCTCGGTGAAGATGTCGATCGCCCGGTTTATGAACTGCCACGGCGGACTGCACGCATTATGTTTGAGACCGTCATGCAGCAAAAAAATAGCCGCAAAAAGTACATTAGGATGCTCACGTCACGCTCAGGTCTTGAACTTGACGGCTCGCAGGAGTCGTTGCGGGCCCTAGAGCGCTGGTTGATGGAGAATGCTGAAGAAGATCCGGACCGGCCAGGATTTCCTACGCCGGAGTGGTACTCGATCGGCTGGGACGCTGGTTTGTACGTCGGCGATGTACTGGTGGACCGATATGCCAAGTGCGCGCCGAAGTGGGAACTCAGCACAGCTGGTGGAAAAACGGAGGTTAATTACCATTACCCTGTCTTAATGGTAAACGACCGTCCAATTAACACTGTCGGCGCTATGACCCAGGTGCCAATGGATGCAGTGCTAAAGGGTATTCGAAGCCCGGATCCTGGATATTTCTACTTTGTCGATAGGCTATCGTCGTGGCTTGAGGAGGCGTGCAGTTGACGTCAGCTTCCTTTTTGAAAGAACCGACTCAGCACTAACGCGAAAAGTTTATGGACGAGAGATTGGCCCTTAGGAGGGGTCGAGGTGCCTGCGTCACGTTTGCCTGAGTTGGGGTCGTTTATGGGTCCTGGTGAGGTGATGTGGTTGTCGGGTGAGCCGGCGTCGGTGTTGTCAGGTGCTGATTGAAGTACCCCTGAAGTACCCCAGGTTTAGTTCCTATGTGGGTGCGAGGGCCGGGGCGGTGGTCTCGCTGGGGTGTGAGGTTACGGTCAGGGTGTGGGAAGACAATGCAACTGATTCCGCGTGACTAACACCGTGCTGTCGAGTCGTACACAACGGTCCAGCACCAGGAGGTGTAACCCAATGGTGGAACGCATACCCTTGAGCGGCGTCAAATTGTTTGAGGGAATATATTCAAATTGCCACGACTTGACGATCGATGTTGGTGAATTTAGTCCAAGTGAGGGAGGTTCCAACTCAACCAAGGTGCGCTGCCACTTAAACTCGAACTCGAACGTGAATCTCGCTGAAACCTGGGCACCTTCATTGGAAGCGATGTGGTCAGTATTCAGCTCGGGAATTCTTATGGAAGACGTGACGTATGGGCAGAGCGGCCTGCGCATTTACGATCCGACAAAGACCCGTAAGGAAACTAACACGCGTCGCCGTAGTGATGATCGCATAATTGCGGGAGACTCGATCATTGGAGAATTTTTCGGAGATTCAGACCTTCTAATTGTTCGTGACGACGACGCCGTACTAATTAGTCGGGGGTCGATGGATCGTAATGAGTGGGCAAGCTTCTCTTCACTAAAGCCTGTATTGATTTCGTTTCTTTACTGCCTTGGCGAGAAAGTCTGGGACTTTCCGGGATGGAATGAGCGAGATTGGTTGATTTGGCCGAAGGCCGGAACTTTGTACGACTTAGAAGATGGTTTCGGTCGGTCCGGCTAAATATAGCTGTGAATTCCTAAATATAGCTGTGAATTCCAATTAGGAGGTGCGCGTGCCTGCTTCGCGTTTGCCTGAGTTGGATTCGTTTATGGGTCGGGGTCGGGTGTTGTGGTTGTCGGGTGAGCCGTCATTGGTGGTGGCGGGTGCGCGTGGGTATTTGGATTTTGCGGACGATTGTTTTGAGGCCGCGGGGCTGATTCGGTCGGTGGGGTCGGAGACCGGCGAGTTTGTGGGGCCGGAGGCGGATCGGTTTCGGGAGCGGTTGGATGACGAGTTGCCGTCGTGGCTGTCGACGACGGGTCGGGCGCATCGGGTGGTGGGCGAGGCGGTGCGGTCGTTTGGGGGTGTGTTTTCCACT
>BAAAJU010000020.1:0-4439 GCA_039527305.1 Gordonia sinesedis
ACCAGTCCCGACCCCCTTGGCGTCGCGCCTAACCCGGCGTCGGCCACCGCCTACGTCCACAACCCCTACACCTGGGTCGACCCCCTCGGCCTCAACGCACACCCCACCGGCAAGGGGACGAAACCGCCAAATCCGCATGGACGCAAAGGATCGCCCGCTCACAACAATCGAGTACTCGAAGCGGAGGAGCGATTGGGAGCAAGGGGTTTTCGCACAGAGAGTGGGGGAAGTCTCCCGGAAAAAAACGTAAATATTGCGAATCATCCCGCACAAGCCGGTCGCCCGGCGAATCAAATCAAAGGTTCGCGAGGGCCTGACCTGGTCATGAACCGAGGTGACGAAAGGATCGCTGTGCAAGTCGGCCAAGCAACGAAGTCGGGCAATCCGATCGCTCGGGAACGCTACGCTCTCGAAGACCTACAGAGCACGGGCCAGTTTAATCATGTATTCTTCCTTAAGTACAACTAGCTCTCTGATGCATGCGGCTTTCAAATGTTCGGCTATGAGAATAGGGATTACCTAACATGACCGCTTTGATCCCAGCAGCCGAACTCAAAGAGCGACAGTGCACCAAAGGCTCAAGAGGGAGCAATCGCGAATTCTCGCCGATCTCTATAGTGCAACTAATCGAGGTATTCGAGACGGTTCACGAAAAGTATCCCGGTTACATTATAACCGCACGAAGAGTCCGGAATCAGGATGGAAAGTACTCGTTTCCATTAGAACGGCTAAGCCACATAAGCGATATCCAGGAATATGGATCTGAACCCCCGTATTACTACGTCCTGCCGTCGATTAGTGGAGACTTGCCCAGCGACGAACTGTCTAGGTACTCGGAAGCCTCATTGAGCTTGGCCGGAGTTCCCAACATCCTCATCACTTCGACGAGGCCCGATCTCGCCGCAACTCATGTTCGCCGTGTCCGTTCGGTTTGGTGTATGGCAGACGACTGGGTTTCGGATCTATCCGACGACGGATACGAACCTGTATACAGGCTCATGCTTCGCCTGGTAAAGAAGCAAGCTGAGACAGGGCGCTGACGTTTGACAAAACCAGCGGCGAGCTAGCCTATGTCGGAAAAGCATCAAGATTCAGCAGTCGCCGCTGGGCGCATAAGAGCAATCCGTTCCGCAGTCATCTAGAGTTCCGGGTTCTCGAAAGTATGCCTGGCAGCTCTAAGGCGCTGAGGGCTGGTGTTGAACAGGCTTACATGAAGCAATTTGCTCACATTATGGAACCGCAGCGCACGTTACCTGGAATGGCAGTGGGTAACGCGGTAAACGGCACAAGAAGCTCGAACATGTTGAGCATGGGAGAAAAATACCTGCTTCAGCAGCACGGTAGTTGGACGAACTTGCGGTCCCATGTCGCCTCGGTAGGCAAGTCGGTAGCCGGATGACAGATATCGACGACGGAATGTATATCGACGACGGAATGTGCTTCGGAGTGCTGTCGGAGCCTGTGGCTACTGCGGCAGTTGGCGTCGTTGCGCGAGCTACGGTTGATCGGCGACGTAGCCGAGTGGCTGGAGCGGTCTATTTGTTTTGTTGCCCCCTTCCAACGCCGGCGCGACCATGGTCGCCGCCGGGCCAAAATTCGGTCGATGAAGCGAATGCGGCGGTCATGCTGTATGGCAGCATCAGGGATTTCGCTCGCCTCGAGTGGTTGGGTGAAGTTGCTGGTTTCGTCCCCGAAGCCTGGCCGCTGCCGGTTTTCCGTGACAAAAATGGGAGCCCGTTCCGGTACAATTCCGATGATTTGACAGACCTAGATGACCGGATCTCTGGCGATTCGTTTAGCGATCGTATAGCACCGGGGCATGGAGAATTTACTGGCATTAATAATGTCCGCTCCGTTGTGTATTGGAGGTGTAGCTTACCCGCAAGTCCCGAACAGGAATCGGGGTCTCAACAATCCCCGGATGTATTGTTCTAGATATTTCACATGGCCCGGCGAAAGGGTGGTTAATGGGTACGTGGGGACCTGGCGCATTTGATAGCGATGATGCGGGCGATTGGGTGGTGGAGTTCGACGAGACGCAGCCGGCGCAGCGGTTAGCTCTGATCGTGAGCACGTTGGATGCGGTCACCGATGTTGAGGCGTCTGATCGTGATATCGGTGTCTGTGCGGCGGCGATTGCGGCTGCGGCGACGGTGGCGGCGTTGGTGCCTGGTGGTCCTGAGGTGGATGAGGCGTATGGTCCGCAGTCGTTGAATGAGCCCGGGTTTGTGGTGGATACCGAGCTTCGTGAGCGAGCGGTCCGCGCGCTGAGGGCAGTGCTCGCGCCGGAGTCGGAGTGGGCGCAATTGTGGGACGAGGCCGGCGATCTGGACGAGGCGACAGCCGTGATTGATGGATTGATCCGGGTACTGAGTACTCAGGCCTGATAGGCGTCTGACGGCGGGACGTGATCGTGGGCCTGCGAGACGACGATTCTGCTGCCCCATATTGAGGGCGGTGGCCCCTTCGAATTCGTAGGCAAGAATGCCGCCAACCTTCGGCCATCCGTCGTAAATGCACCGAGATCGAGCTGGACAACAATAATGATGATCTACCGATAGGAATACCGAGATGAAGGCTGCGGATGTTAGATCCGCGTTGATAGATCGAAGTGGTCTACACGTCGCCTTGGTTGGATCCGACGAATTTACGTTTGATGCATCCCGAAGCATCTCCATTAGGTTCAGGGTTGGTCAATATCAAGAAGGTGCGAGCATAGCCGTATTTGTGGCGGTAAATAGTCGACAGGTGAGTCATGCCGTGCGAGGGCTGTCGGTGGGCGAGAGTGTCTGGGAAAAGCAGCGCGCTGCTGCCGGAACGTTTCTGATGTCATCGCTAGGTCGCATTACGGCACCGTTTAGCCGGAGCTTTCAAACGTGGTGCATTGTCGATGAGTCGGGCGGCGTGAATGAGCGTAGGCTCGGCAAGCTTGCGCTGCAGGTGCGCGAAGTGTGCGAGCGATTTCAGGGTACCGACAATGTGGCTGCCGCGTTGACGGCTGCTGGGGACCTGGACGAGTGGGATGCGTGCGAGCCGCTGACAATGGCGGCGTTCGGTATCAGTGGTCGACTCCGTGAAGGTGTAGATCGTTACGTCAAGTCGACTCTGTATGCCCCGTCTGGACCCAGTATTCATGCCGATTACGATCGGGTCGAAGCTGACGTCGCACTCGTGGCCAGGATCTTTGACGACCAGGCAGAGATTGAGCGGGTCGGTACCGAGATCGATGGTTTGAGGAAATGGCGCCAAGTAGAGCTCGAAAAGGCTGAACGGGCAGAGCGCGAGAGACTCGAGCGCATTCAAAAAAATGCTGAGAATAAGATGAATAGACCGCCTCTAAAAATCAAGAAACCACATAGGCCTCATCGTTAGGTCATCCCGAAAGTCGCGTACGAGTGAGGAGAGAGTCATATGTCCTACGATCTGGCGGCATTCGACCTATCGGTCGCGCCGGAGAATGCGGCATCTTTTCAGGACTGGTATCTGGGAGTCATGGACGGCGATGCTGAGCCTACAGGGGTCAAGACGGGATCGCCGCTAGGGTCATGGGTTGCATTGATGGAAGAGGAGTTTCCGAACGAAGATGATGCCACCGACGATACGGGCGATAACGAAGAGGACTTGGCCGACTACTCATCCTCATACCCTGCGCTCGTATATGTGGCTTTCTCATGGGAGGTCGTTGAACGGGCCAGAACTCGCGGGCTAGAAGCTGCGGGAAGGGTCAATGTCGGCATCTTTGCGTTGAGCGACGATGTTCCCTCAGTGTACGTACCGAATGGTTCCGGCGGCATGACCAAAAAATTCGAATTCTGAGCTAATAGCTTCAATGACCCCGATGACTGCGATGTGACCTCGAGAAACCCAGCCGGTTGGGGATCAATGACTATCACGCGACGCAGATCACCGACGCGGCTGTGGTCGCGTGAGTTTGATGTGTCGGATCGGGTGATTGGCCGAGCCGTGCTGCCCAGGTGCGGCAGTCGTACGATCGGCGGGGTCGCCTGGCGCGTCAGCAGGTCTTCCGTACTGCGGCGCCGACGACGCCTGCGGTCTCGACGACTGGGCCTCGTATGTCCAGGGTGCCCGCGCGCGGTCGGGTGCGTCGGACACGGGGGTGGTTGCGGGCCGGGTGTGGTCGTATCGGGCCGCCGGCTACGTGACCGGTATCGATGATGTGGTCGGCGGGCGTACCTCGATCGCTGTCGATGCGATGGGTCGGGTGCGTGCGGCTGGCACCGAGCGCCGGGCCGATTCTGCTGCTGGTGGTGGGCCCGACATTGTGGGCGGTGGTGTGCGATTTAGTTGTACCTCCGCTGGTGTGCTTGATCGTGCGGTTACCACGGCGGGAGCCGCTTAGGGGGTGGTGGCCTCGCCGACTGCGGGTCCGGCGCGGGTGGATGACTCGGACCGGGTGAGTGTGGCTGGCACGTTGGTGA
>BAAAJU010000021.1:0-634 GCA_039527305.1 Gordonia sinesedis
TTGCATCTGTACCTACTTCGCGCTACATAGCTGACATGACCCTCGAGGAGATGTCACGAGACTGGTTCATGCTCATGCCTAGGCAAAAGATAGTAGGCTCTCTTTGTGTTCGAATGGACCAGGCGATCATTGAAAAGAACATCATACTGAAAGCGAACTTCAGTGTGATCTTCAACCGATTAGAGACTTTGGTCCTACTAAGAGCTTTCACTGACGGGGGAGCAATCATTGGAGAAATTTCACCATTGCCTTCTCTTCCAGGACATACTGATGAGGATGTCAAAAATGCAGTTGGGATCCTCATCGGAGGACTTGAATGGAATAATAACACGGTTCGAGTCTCTGAAAGTCTACAGAGATTCGCTTGGAGAAAGCATAATGAGGACGGGAGACCTTCACTATCTTCAGAACAGAAATAAAAAGTGGCGAGAGCAATTGGGACAGAAATTTGAAGAAGTAAGATGGTTAATTGACGAAATGCGGCACAGATTGAAAGCAACAGAGAATAGTTTCGAACAAATAACATTCATGCAAGCCTTACAACTACTGCTTGAAGTAGAACAAGAGATAAGGACTTTCTCGTTTCAGCTTATTTAATGATAAAAAACACCCTTGTTTCTACTGATCACGCGTC
>BAAAJU010000022.1:0-572 GCA_039527305.1 Gordonia sinesedis
TACGCGTGATCAGCAAAAGCAGGGGATAAGTGAGTCAACCAAGATGAAAGCAAGATTATTTGTATTATTCTGTGCATTCACTGCATTAAAAGCTGACACCATTTGTGTAGGCTACCATGCCAACAATTCCACAGACACTGTCGACACAATATTGGAAAAAAACGTAACGGTTACCCATTCAGTCAATTTACTGGAAAACAGCCATAATGGGAAACTCTGCAGCCTGAATGGAAAGACTCCCTTACAACTGGGAAACTGCAACGTAGCAGGATGGATCCTCGGCAACCCAAAATGCGACTTGCTACTCACTGCGAATTCGTGGTCTTACATAATAGAGACTTCAAATTCAAAAAATGGAGCATGCTACCCAGGAGAATTTGCTGATTATGAAGAGTTAAAGGAGCAGCTAAGTACAGTTTCTTCATTTGAAAGATTTGAAATTTTCCCAAAGGCAACCTCATGGCCAAACCATGATACCACCAGAGGTACCACAGTTGCATGTTCCCATTCTGGAGTCAACAGCTTTTATCGGAATTTACTTTGGATAGTAAAGAAAGGAAACTCCTATCCTA
>BAAAJU010000023.1:0-984 GCA_039527305.1 Gordonia sinesedis
ATGTGTGGTTGCCACAACTCACCATCCCGCAACGGAGGTCTTCGTGACTCACGCTAATGCACCTTTGACTCCTGAGGGGCGTCGCCGCCTTGCTGTTCTTGTCGTCGAGGACGGCTGGTCGCTGCGACGGGCTGCCGAACGATTCCAGTGCGCCCCGGCAACAGCGAGGAAGTGGGCCGACCGATTTCGTGCCGGTGAGCCGCTGACAGATCGCTCGTCGCGGCCGCATCATTCGCCGCGGCGAACGCCCACCCGGACCGAGCGACGCATCATCACACTGCGAGCCACTCGCCGGTGGGGACCACATCAGATCGCCTATCACTTGGGCCTGAATCCCTCGACCGTGCATCGGGTCCTGAGACGGTTCGACATGCCCCGCCTGCGCGACCTCGATCAGGCGACCGGGCTGGTGGTGCGGCAGCGTGATTGCCACAGTTACGAAGTCGCCACACCTGGCGAGCTTGTCCATGTCGACATCAAAAAGCAGGGAAGAATCCCTGATGGCGGCGGGTGGCGGGCACACGGGCGTGGATCGGCTGCCGATCAGCGGTCCCACCGTGGGCGCAACAGTGCAGCACGTTCAGGGGCTCGCGCCTCACGCGGCTACCGGTACCTGCACCATGCCGTCGACGACCACTCCCGGGTCGCCTACTCCGAGATCCTCGACGACGAGAAGAAAGAGACCGCGGCGGCCTTCTGGGAACGCGCTCACGCCTTCTTCGGCAGCATCGGGATCACCGTGACCGCGGTGATGACTGACAACGGATCCTGCTACCGCTCCCAGGCGTTCGCTACCGCTCTCGGTCCGACAATCAAGCATCGGCGGACCAAACCGTATCGGCCGCAAACCAACGGCAAGGTCGAGCGCTTTAACCGCACTCTCGCCGACGAATGGGCCTACGCCCAACCGTACGCAAGCGAACACGAGCGAGAACTGGCCTACCCGATCTGGCTGCACCACTACAATCACCACCGACCCCACAC
>BAAAJU010000024.1:0-3680 GCA_039527305.1 Gordonia sinesedis
TCAGCATGGGGTGATGATGTCCGCGCGGGGGCGGGCGCCGGGCGCGCATGCGGCGGTGCAGGCGGCGGCCGATGAGGTGAATCGGCTGGAAGGGGAGTTAGCGGCCGCGCGGTCGGCGGAGGCGGTGGCGCAGACCAATCATACGGCGGCGGCGACGGCGGCGGCTGCTGCGGCGGCGACTCCGGCGGCGCCGGCGGCGGCGTTCCATGAGGGGCAGGCGGCGAGTGCGTTGGCTGCGGCGGTGGGGAATACGCGGCGGCTGGAGGGCGAGTTGGCGGCCGCGTGGGAGGCCTACCGCTCGGCGATGGGGGTGTGGAACGGTCTGATTGCGCAGGCCGAGGATGTGCATGTGCAGATGGAGCAGGCGTCGGTGACTGCTCGCGACATTATTGATGGTCAGAAGGACACGCCGTTTGAGAAGAATCCGACGGGGTTGGCGGCGGCGTGGAAGTCGTTTTCGGATTGGGTGTCTGAGCATGCCGATGTGTTGTCGAAGATTTCGGAGGTGTTGATCGCGGTCGGGTCGATCGTGGCGTTGTTCCCGGGGTTGGGGACGTTGGTGGGCAGCATTATTGCCGGTATTGGTGTCGGCATCGCGTTGGCGTTGACGTTGACCGGGAATATGTCGTGGGGCGAGTTCGCGATGAATGCCGTGGGCGCGATACCCGGCGTGGGCAAGGGTGCCCAGTTGGCGAAGATGGGGATGAAGGGCGCTGCCAAGGGCGCGTCCAAGGTGGCGGAGCGGGCGCGGCCGTCGCGGAATATCTGCCGAGGTGCGGAGCCGGTGGATATGGCTACCGGCGCGATGGTCGATGATTTCGTGGATCTGACGATCGGCGGGACGTTGCCGTTGGTGGTCGAGCGCAATGCGGTGTCGTCGTTCGAGTTTGGTCGGGTGTTCGGTCCGTCGTGGGTGTCGATCTTGGATTGCCGGATCGAGATCGATTCCGAGGGTGTCGCTTTCGTCGCTCCGGATGGTTCGGTGTTGTGGTACGAGCGTCCGACATCTGACGGTGAGACGATGCCGGTGGTGGGGACGATGCCGCTATCGTTTGCCGATGGCGCGTACCGGATTCGCAATGTGCCCGACGGTGTGACGTATGAATTTTCGGTGGTCGGTGAGTCGGGTTCGGTGACGGTGGTGTCGTCGGAAGACACGGGTGCGGCCGATGCGGCTTCCGATCGCGGCGCGGTGGAGTTGGTGGCGGCCGAGTCGTCGGTGGCAGGTGTGGCCGATTCTGCTGTGGTGGTGGGAATTACCGCGATCGTGCATCACACGGGGCATCGGATCGAGGTCGGCTACGACGAGTCGACGGGATTGCCGGCGACGCTGTCGCACAGCGGTGGTGCGGTCGTCGAGGTCGTGTGTGATCCGGCCATCGGGCGGGTGATCTCGCTGTCGGTGCGCGATGAGCAGACGCCCTCGGTGCCGGTCGTGGTGTACCGGTACGACGCGCGCGCCAATCTGGTCGAGGTGATCAATTCGTCGGGTAAGCCGTTGCGGTTCTCCTACGACGCTGCCGACCGGATCGAATCGTGGACCGATCGCAATGGGGTGTCGTATCACTACCGCTATGACGAGCGCGGGCGTGTAGTGACTCAGGTGGGTACGGCGGGCATGTTCGCGAACGCGTTGGTGCATCTCCCCGACATGGCAGCGGATGCCCCGCCGGGTGGTCGGGTGGTGGTGCTGGTCGAGACCGTCACCGACGAGATGGATGAGTTGGAGGGGGATCGTCGGATCGGGGAGCGGCTGGTCCGGTTGGCGGAGTTGCCGCTGGTGCAGGTGCTGCGGTCGGGTGGGTTGGCGGCGGCAGGGTTGACCGGTCGGGGCCGCGCCGGAGCGGTGGACGACGATGCGCCCGGCACACCGGGCCTTGCGGTCGCCGACGAGTTGCTTATCGACGAGGTGCTGGGTCGGGTGCAGCCGTGGGTGTATCGCTCGACCGCGGATGGTGATGTGTGGCGGATCGTGTCGGCCGAGGGCGTGGTCACCGAGTTCGCCCACGACAGCAATCACAATCCGGTGGCGTGGACCGGTGGGGATGGTGCCCGGTGGGAGACCGCGTTCGATGAGTATGGATGCGAGGTGGGGTGGACCGATCCGGCGGGCGGGGTGACCACAGTCGAACGAGGCACGTGGGGGCAGCCGGCGCGGGTGGTCGATCCGGCCGGCCGGATAACCGAGGTCGAGCTCGACGGGCTGGGCAATGTGGTCGCGGTGACCGATCCCGCGGGGGCGACGACCCGGTACGGGTTCGATGTGCGCGCGTCGGGCGTGGTGGCGTCACGGCGTATCGATGCCGACGGTGGGGTTACCGAGCTCGAATGTGACGATGCGGGCCGGGTGGTGCGAGTGATCGACCCCGCTCGGCGGGCGTGGACTTATGAACGCAATGTGTTCGGTGATGTGGTGGCGGTGACCGATCCGCAGGGGCAGGTGACCGAATCGTCGTACACGGTCGAGGGCTGGTTGACCGGGCAACGGTATGCCGACGGCACCGAGGTGCGCATCGGCTATGACCCGGAGGGCAATCAGGTCGAGATCGTGGATGAGGCGGGGCATGTCACCCGCACGGAGTACACGGTGTTCGATCATCCGCGGGCGGTGATCGATGCCGCGGGTGGGCGTCTCGAGGTGGGATATGACTCCACCTTGGAGCAGACCCGGGTACGCAATCCCGACGGGTTGGTGTGGCGGTTCGAGCGTGACCGTGATGCGCAGGTGATCGCCGAGACCGACTACAACGGTGCGCGGACCGGCTACCGCCGCGACGGGTTGGGGCGGCCGACACAGGTTGTCGACGCGGTGGGGCATGTGCGGTTCCGTGAGTTTGACGTGTTGGGTCGTCTCGTGTCGGAGACGTCGACCGCCGATGGCACTACCCGGTATCGCTACGACGCGGCTGGTGATCTGGAGTCGGTGGTCAACGACGATGCGACGGTGCGGTTCGAGCGGGATGTGCTCGGCCGGGTGGTGGCCGAGACGGTCAACGGTGTGGCCGTGCGATCACGGTTCGATGTGATGGGCCGGCGCACTGATCGGGTGGTGACCGCCTCGGGTCGGGAGGCGGGTGCCGGGGAGTGGGCGAGCACGTTCGGCTATGACGACGCCGGTGACCTGGTGTCGGTGGATGCGGGCGGGCGCTACAGCGCCCGCCCGGAGCAGCGAATCGTGTTCGGCTACGACCAGGCCGGTCGCGAGACCTACCGGGTGTTCGGGCGGGCTGCTCGGTTGCGGCATTCCTACGATCAGCGGGGGCGGTTGGCTCGTCAGCAGGTCTTTGACGCCGCTGGCCCGACCGCAGCCGTTCAGGGGGCTGGCGCGCCGGCAGGGGTGGGTGCGTCGGAGGTGTTGGGCGCGCGGATGGTGGCGGGTCGGGTGTGGTCGTATCGCGCTGATGGCTACGTGACCGGTATCGATGATCTGGTGGGTGGGCGTACGGCGGTGGATGTGGACGCGGTCGGCCGTGTCCGGTCGGCGAGTGCTGCCGGCAGCCGGGGGGGTGCGGCTGGTCGGTCCGGGTGGGGTGGTGAGCGGTTCGGTTACACCCCGGCGGGTGTGTTGGATCGGGCGGACACCGCTGCGGGTGCGGCGGCTGGGGTGGCGGCCTCGCCGACTGCGGGTCCGGCGCGGGTGGATGACTCGGACCGGGTGAGTGTGGCTGGCACGTTGGTGA
>BAAAJU010000025.1:0-1087 GCA_039527305.1 Gordonia sinesedis
ACAAAAGATTCACACCAGAAATAGTAGCAAGACCTAAAGTCAGAGAACAAGCAGGCAGAATGAATTATTACTGGACACTGTTAGATCAAGGGGACACCATAACTTTTGAAGCCACTGGGAATTTAATAGTACCATGGCATGCATTTGCAGTGGAAAAAGGCTTTAGTTCTGGAATTATGAGGTCAGATGCTCAGGTTCACAATTGCACTACAAAGTGCCAAACTCCCCATGGGGCCTTGAAAGGCAATCTTCCTTTTCAGAATGTACATCCCGTCACCCTTGGAAAATGCCCCAAATATGTTAAAAGCACCCAGCTAAGACTGGCAACAGGACTAAGGAATATCCCCTCCATTCAATCCAGAGGGCTTTTCGGGGCGATTGCCGGATTCATAGAGGGAGGATGGACAGGAATGGTAGATGGATGGTATGGATATCACCACCGAAATGAGCAAGGATCCGGTTACGCAGCAGATCAGAAAAGCACACAAATTGCAATTGATGGGATAAGTAACAAAGTGAACTCAGTGATTGAGAAAATGAACATTCAATTTACTTCAGTGGGCAAGGAGTTCAACAGCCTAGAGAAAAGGATGGAAAATTTGAACAAGAAGGTTGATGATGGGTTTTTGGATGTATGGACATATAACGCTGAGTTGCTCGTTTTACTCGAGAATGAAAGGACTCTAGATTTCCATGACCTTAATGTAAAAAATTTATATGAAAAGGTCAAATCACAACTAAGGAACAATGCCAAGGAAATCGGAAATGGCTGCTTTGAATTCTATCACAAATGTGATAATGAGTGCATGGAGAGCGTAAAGAATGGCACATACAATTATCCTAAATACTCAGAAGAATCCAGATTGAATAGGGAGGAAATAGATGGTGTGAAACTAGAATCAATGGGAATCTACCAGATTTTGGCGATCTACTCTACAGTCGCCAGTTCCATGGTCTTATTAGTCTCCCTGGGGGCAATCAGCTTCTGGATGTGTTCTAATGGGTCATTGCAGTGCAGAGTATGCATTTAAGACTTTAATTTCAGAATTTACGGAAAAAACACCCTTGTTTCTACTGATCACGCGTC
>BAAAJU010000026.1:0-1051 GCA_039527305.1 Gordonia sinesedis
AACGCGTGATCAGCAAAAGCAGGTAGATATTTAAAGATGAGTCTTCTAACCGAGGTCGAAACGTACGTTCTTTCTATCATCCCGTCAGGCCCCCTCAAAGCCGAGATCGCGCAGAGACTGGAAAGTGTCTTTGCAGGAAAGAACACAGATCTTGAAGCTCTCATGGAATGGCTAAAGACAAGACCAATCTTGTCACCTCTGACTAAGGGGATTTTAGGATTTGTGTTCACACTCACCGTGCCCAGTGAGCGAGGACTGCAGCGTAGACGCTTTGTCCAAAATGCCCTAAATGGGAATGGGGACCCGAACAACATGGATAGAGCAGTTAAACTATACAAGAAGCTCAAAAGAGAAATAACGTTCCATGGAGCCAAAGAGGTGTCACTAAGCTATTCAACTGGTGCACTTGCCAGTTGCATGGGCCTCATATACAACAGGATGGGAACAGTGACCACAGAAGCTGCTTTTGGCCTAGTATGTGCCACTTGTGAACAGATTGCTGATTCACAGCATCGGTCTCACAGACAAATGGCTACTACCACCAATCCACTAATCAGGCATGAAAACAGAATGGTGCTGGCTAGCACTACTGCAAAAGCTATGGAACAGATGGCTGGATCGAGTGAACAGGCAGCAGAGGCCATGGAGGTTGCTAATCAGACTAGGCAAATGGTACATGCAATGAGAACCATTGGGACTCATCCTAATTCCAGTGCTGGTCTGAAAGATGATCTTCTTGAAAATTTGCAGGCCTACCAGAAGCGGATGGGAGTACAGATGCAGCGATTCAAGTGATCCTCTCGTCGTTGCAGCGAATATCATTGGGATCTTGCACTTGATATTGTGGATGGCAGATCGTCTTTTCTTCAAATGTATTTATCGTCGCTTTAAATACGGTTTGAAAAGAGGGCCTTCTACGGAAGGAGTGTCTGAGTCCATGAGGGAAGAATATCAACAGGAACAGCAGAGTGCTGTGGATGTTGACGATGGTCATTTTGTCAACATAGAGCTAGAGTAAAAAACTACCTTGTTTCTACTGATCACGCGTCGG
>BAAAJU010000027.1:0-1323 GCA_039527305.1 Gordonia sinesedis
TCCGGGGTGATGTCGACCGGCCGTTCGAGGAGTTTGCCTTTGTGGAACAGCGCGCCCGCTCGCACCAGTGCGACCAGCTGCGGGGCGTTGACGGCCCGCCACCGCGACTGGGCCGCTTCGATCAACTTGTAGGCCATCGCCATCCCGGCCGCCCTCGAGCCCGGACCCTTCGTCACCCTGGTCCGAAGCCGCACCGTCGCAAAGGTCGATTCGATGGGATTCGTCGTGCGTAGGTGCACCCAATGCTCGGCCGGATACCGGAAGTATTCGAGCAGCACGTCGGCGTCGTCGGTGATCTTCTTGACCGCCTTGGGGTACTTTGCGCCGTAGTCCCGTTCGAACGCCGCGATCGCTAGCTGTGCCTTGTCGATGTCCTCGGCTCCGATGATCTCTTTCATCGCGGCCAATGCGCCCGGATGCGCCGATTTCGGGAGTGCAGCAAGAACGTTGGATTGTTTGTGGAACCAGCAGCGTTGTTCCCGGGTGTCGGGGAACACTTCCCGCAGTGCCTTCCAGAATCCCAGCGCGCCGTCCCCGATCGCGAGCACCGGGGCCCGCATTCCGCGGCGGCGGCAGTCCCGTAGCAGGTCCGCCCAGGATTCGGTGGACTCGCGGTAGCCGTCGGCCAGGGCGACGAGCTCCTTGCGTCCGTCGGCTCGGACCCCGAGCATGACCAGCAGGCACAGTTTCTCCTGTTCGAAGCGGACCTTCACGTGGATGCCGTCGACCCACAGGTACACGTAGTCGACCTGCGAGAGATCCCGTTGGGCGAATGCTTTCGCCTCGTTTTGCCACTGCGTGGTCAGCCGGGTGATCGAGGCCGGCGACAGGCCGGCGCCGCTGCCGAGGAACTGCTCGAGGGCGGGCCCGAAGTCGCTGGTCGACAGTCCGTGCAGATACAGCAGCGGCAGCACCTCGGACACCTGGGTGGATTTGCGGGCCCACGCCGGCAGGATCGACGAGGCGAACTTCTTGCGTGTGCCGGTGTCGGGGTCGATGCGCTTGTCGTTGACCCGTGGCGCCTTCACCGACACCGCACCGGCGGCGGTCATCACCTGCCGTTCGGCGTGGTAGCCGTTGCGCACTACCAGTCGGTGGCCGTTGTCGTCGACTTCACCGGCATGTCGGGCGATATAGTCGGCGACCTCGGCCTGCAGGGCTGCGGCGAGCATCTGCCTGGCACCGTCGCGGACAATCTCATCGAGCAGCGACCGGCCTGCACCGGCCGCGTCGCCGGCCTCGTTCGGGTCTTGGTCTTCGTGTACTACCGTGAGCACGGGCGTGCCTTCCCGCCAGCGCGCCAACGCTGGTCTTGATCAGATT
>BAAAJU010000028.1:0-1479 GCA_039527305.1 Gordonia sinesedis
ACGCGTGATCAGCAAAAGCAGGAGTTCAAAATGAATCCAAATCAAAAGATAATAACCATTAGTTCGATCTGTATGACGATTGGAATAGCCAGCTTGATATTACAAATTGGGAACATAATATCAATATGGATTAGCCACTCAATTCAAACTAATAAACAAAATCAGTCTGAAATATGCAATCAAAACGTCATTAATTACGAAAACAACACTTGGGTCAATCAGACGTATGTTAACGTCAGCAATACTAATATTGTTGCTGAACAGGTAATAGCTTCAGTGAAATTAGCGGGCAATTCCTCTCTCTGCCCTGTTAGCGGATGGGCTATATACAGTAAAGATAATAGTGTACGAATCGGTTCCAAGGGAGATGTTTTTGTAATAAGGGAGCCATTCATTTCATGCTCCCACTTGGAATGCAGAACTTTCTTCTTAACTCAAGGGGCCCTTCTTAATGATAAGCATTCTAACGGAACAGTTAAAGACAGAAGCCCATATCGAACATTGATGAGCTGTCCTATTGGTGAGGTTCCTTCTCCATATAACTCAAGGTTTGAGTCAGTCGCTTGGTCAGCAAGTGCCTGCCATGATGGCACAAGTTGGCTAACAATTGGAATTTCTGGGCCAGATAATGGGGCAGTGGCTGTGCTAAAATACAATGGCATAATAACAGACACAATAAAGAGTTGGAGAAAAAACATATTGAGAACACAAGAGTCTGAATGTACATGCATCAATGGTTCTTGCTTTACAGTAATGACTGATGGACCAAGTAATGGGCAGGCATCGTACAAGATCTTTAAGATAGAAAAGGGAAAAGTAGTCAAATCAATTGAGTTGGATGCCCCTAATTATCATTATGAGGAATGCTCCTGTTATCCTGAATCTAGTGAAATTATCTGTGTATGTAGAGATAATTGGCATGGCTCAAACCGACCGTGGGTGTCATTTAATCAGAATCTGGAATATCAAATAGGATACATATGCAGTGGGATTTTCGGAGACAACCCACGCCCTAATGACAAAATAGGCAGTTGTGGTCCAGTATCTTCTAATGGGGCAAATGGGGTCAAAGGGTTTTCATTTAAATACGGCAATGGTGTTTGGATAGGGAGAACTAAAAGCACTAGTTCAAGGATGGGTTTTGAGATGATTTGGGATCCGAATGGATGGACCAGAACAGATAATAAATTCTCTGTTAAGCAAGATATCATAGGAATAACTGATTGGTCAGGGTACAGTGGGAGTTTTGTTCAACACCCAGAACTGACCGGACTGGACTGTATGAGACCTTGCTTTTGGGTTGAATTAGTCAGAGGGCGACCCAAAGAGAACACAATCTGGACAAGCGGGAGTACCATATCCTTTTGTGGTGTAAATAGTGACACAGTGGGTTGGTCTTGGCCAGACGGTGCTGAGCTGCCATTCACCATTGACAAGTAATTTGTTCAAAAAACTCCTTGTTTCTACTGATCACGCGTC
>BAAAJU010000029.1:0-1515 GCA_039527305.1 Gordonia sinesedis
TGCCGACCGTTATTGTGTTGGTAGCCAATCAGAATTGTCGGTGCCGACCGATACTCTGATGGCAATCAATCAGATAGCGGGCTCGAGCGGGGGGTGGTTTCGGGTGATGTTCTCCTACACCGACGCGATTGCCGACGATGCCGCCTTGCGGGCTGCGTCCGCCGACACTCTGGTCGATGCCGGGCGGGACGCGCTGCGACTGTCGCGGCAGGCCGAGGCCCGCACCATTCTGCTCGCCGAACGCATCGGCCACACTATCTACGATCGGGTGATGGCCGCCCGGCCACAGCGGCGCACCATCCCGGACGCGCCGGACAAAGCCGCCGTCGGCGAGGTGTCGCTGCGGCTCGGGGTGTCGAAAAGCAAAGCCGCCCGCTGGATTCGCCTCGGCGGCGCGTTGTGCGAGATGGACAAAACGCGCCTAGCATTTCTGGCTGGTGACCTGTCGACGGCGCGGGTGCAGGTCATCGTTGATGCCCTCGAATCGGTCGATTCCGAGGTGCGGGTGCAGGCGGAGCCGTTGGCGTTGCGGTTGGCGGCACGGGCCTCGGCAGATCGGGTGTTGCGCGATCAGGTGGCCGAGTTGGTGATCTCCCTCGACCCGGATGCGGCCGCCGAGATGCGGGATGAGTTCGCTGGCCGGCATCAGGATGTGCGGGTCACCGACGATGCCCACGGGCACGCCAGCATCGATGCCACCGTGCCCGCCGAGGTTGGGGTACATCTGCGCAAGCAAATCGCGGCACTCGTTGCCGAGCGCACCTGTGACCATGATCCCCGCACGGTCGGGGAACGGCGCGTCGCCGCCTTCGCCGAACTGCACCGCCTGCCCGGCGCGAGACTGGAATGCGCCTGCGGGCGCGGCGACTGTGCGCTCGGACCGACCAGCACCCCGTCGGCCGTCGACGTCAATAGCGAGAATGGTAGTGGTGGCGGTGATTTCGATACGGGCCTCGCTCCGCTCAGCCCTACTCAACCAGCGGAGGTCGGTGGCGGTGATTTCGATACGGGCCTCGCTCCGCTCGGCCCTACTCAACCACCGGGGAACGGGTGTGCTCAACTACCGGGGAACGTGGCTGCGGAAGTCGGGCTGCCTGCCGAGCAGACCTCGCTGACCGTGGTCATCGACCCGACCGGGGCGACGCCGCCGTACCTGCGTGGCTACGGGTCCATCGACCCCACCCATGCGCACGTACTCACCGAATCACGCACAGCGACCACACGGCCCGCACCAGTCCCGCCGCAACCGATCTGGGCCGCACTGGCCGACCAGCGGCCGCAGGCACCGCCGGTCGACCCGACCGGACACGGCGGATACCGCTCCCCACCACGAGGCGCGCTGCACTACCGACCGACACAGAAGCTACGGGAGAAGATCATCGCCCTGGACCGAACCTGCCGGTATCCGTTCTGTGGCAAACCCGCCGAGGACTGCCACCTCGACCACCTGGTCAAGTTCAACCACCGGGAGCCGGACAACAGTGGCTGGACCGTGGAATTCAACCTGGCACCACT
>BAAAJU010000030.1:0-5257 GCA_039527305.1 Gordonia sinesedis
TGTTGATGGATTGTTTGATGCCATATTTTTTGTGTGGTGTCAGGCGATGACAGAATCGTTTAATTTGTTGAACGTTTTTCTTTGATTGTTTTGATGCCAGTATTTTTTTGGATTGTTTGGTCAGGTTTGGCTTTCTGGCTGGAATTGTGTTGAAACGCCTGCGTGCACTGTGGTGTGTGTGGGTTGTTTTGATGGTTTTTCATGGAGAGTTTGATCCTGGCTCAGGACGAACGCTGGCGGCGTGCTTAACACATGCAAGTCGAACGGAAAGGCCCTGCTTGCAGGGTACTCGAGTGGCGAACGGGTGAGTAACACGTGGGTGATCTGCCCTCAACTTCGGGATAAGCTTGGGAAACTGGGTCTAATACCGGATAGGACCGATGGTTGCATGACTGTTGGTGGAAAGCCTTGTGCGGTTGGGGATGGGCCCGCGGCCTATCAGCTTGTTGGTGGGGTTATGGCCTACCAAGGCGACGACGGGTAGCCGACCTGAGAGGGTGATCGGCCACACTGGGACTGAGACACGGCCCAGACTCCTACGGGAGGCAGCAGTGGGGAATATTGCACAATGGGCGCAAGCCTGATGCAGCGACGCCGCGTGAGGGATGACGGCCTTCGGGTTGTAAACCTCTTTCGCGTATGACGAAGCCTTCGGGTGACGGTAGTGCGAGAAGAAGCACCGGCCAACTACGTGCCAGCAGCCGCGGTAATACGTAGGGTGCGAGCGTTGTCCGGAATTACTGGGCGTAAAGAGCTCGTAGGCGGTTTGTCGCGTCGTCTGTGAAATTCTGCAGCTTAACTGCAGGCGTGCAGGCGATACGGGCAGACTTGAGTACTACAGGGGAGACTGGAATTCCTGGTGTAGCGGTGAAATGCGCAGATATCAGGAGGAACACCGGTGGCGAAGGCGGGTCTCTGGGTAGTAACTGACGCTGAGGAGCGAAAGCGTGGGTAGCGAACAGGATTAGATACCCTGGTAGTCCACGCCGTAAACGGTGGGTACTAGGTGTGGGTTCCTTTTCACGGGATCCGTGCCGTAGCTAACGCATTAAGTACCCCGCCTGGGGAGTACGGCCGCAAGGCTAAAACTCAAAGGAATTGACGGGGGCCCGCACAAGCGGCGGAGCATGTGGATTAATTCGATGCAACGCGAAGAACCTTACCTGGGTTTGACATACACCAGACGCGTCTAGAGATAGGCGTTCCCTTGTGGTTGGTGTACAGGTGGTGCATGGCTGTCGTCAGCTCGTGTCGTGAGATGTTGGGTTAAGTCCCGCAACGAGCGCAACCCTTGTCCTGTATTGCCAGCGGGTTATGCCGGGGACTTGCAGGAGACTGCCGGGGTCAACTCGGAGGAAGGTGGGGATGACGTCAAGTCATCATGCCCCTTATGTCCAGGGCTTCACACATGCTACAATGGCCGGTACAGAGGGCTGCGATACCGTGAGGTGGAGCGAATCCCTTAAAGCCGGTCTCAGTTCGGATCGGGGTCTGCAACTCGACCCCGTGAAGTCGGAGTCGCTAGTAATCGCAGATCAGCAACGCTGCGGTGAATACGTTCCCGGGCCTTGTACACACCGCCCGTCACGTCATGAAAGTCGGTAACACCCGAAGCCGGTGGCCTAACCCTTGTGGAGGGAGCCGTCGAAGGTGGGATCGGCGATTGGGACGAAGTCGTAACAAGGTAGCCGTACCGGAAGGTGCGGCTGGATCACCTCCTTTCTAAGGAGCAATTAGCAACACCCCCCTTCTTGTTTTGTGTGGTGGGGGTGCCCATTGCGGAGACGCGTGTTCTTCGGTGGGATGCTCACGGGTGAAACATCAAACACATCGACTCTGTGGTTGCCGGCCCCCTGTGTGGGGGTGGGTGGCTGGGGGTGGGTGAGCTGTCCTGGGTGACTGGGGTGGTGTTCGTCAACACACTGTCGGGGTTCTGAGGGAACACATGCGTGAGCGTGGGTTGTCTTGGTTGGATGCTGGTGCTGTGGTGCTGGTGGTGAGGGCTGCTGTGGTGGTGGTCGGAGCTGGTGGCTGTGGTGCGGGTGTGTGTTGTTTGAGAAGTGCATAGTGGATGCGAGCATCTTTATCAGAAGCATGTGCTGCTGTCTGTCCCGTGCGTGGGGTGGGTGGTGGCGGGTGTTGCTGTAAATTTTTTTGTTGTGTGTGTTGTTGATTTTGTTGGCAATGCTTCATTTCCACCCAGAATGCTGTATCACGCTTATGGCCCTCCTTTTTGTTGTGTGGGGGTTGTGGTGTGTTTGGTGTTGTGGGTGGTTGTGTAGGTGTTGTGGTAAGTGTGTAAGGGCGTTCGGTGGATGCCTTGGTACCAGGAGCCGATGAAGGACGTGGTAGGCCGCGATAGTCCTCGGGGAGTTGTCAAACGAGCTGTGATCCGAGGGTGTCCGAATGGGGAAACCCAGCACGAGGATTTTAAAGTCGTGTTACCTGCTGGTGAATGTATAGCCAGTGTGGAGGGAACGTGGGGAAGTGAAACATCTCAGTACCCATAGGAAGAGAAAACAATTGTGATTCCGTGAGTAGTGGCGAGCGAAAGCGGAGGATGGCTAAACCGCGCGTATGTGAGACCGGGTAGGGGTTGTGCGTGTGGTGTTGTGGGGTTCATCTTCTCTCATCTACCTGTGAGGGCGTGAGTGATAAATACTGCGTGTTAGGTGAAGTGGCCTGGAATGGTCTGCCGTAGACGGTGAGAGTCCGGTAACTGAAAATGCGTGGTCTTGCGTGATGGATGCCCAAGTAGCAGCGGGCTCGTGGAATCTGCTGTGAATCTGCCGGGACCACCCGGTAAGCCTGAATACTTCCTGGTGACCGATAGCGGACGAGTACCGTGAGGGAAAGGTGAAAAGTACCCCGGGAGGGGAGTGAAATAGTACCTGAAACCGGACGCTTACAATCCGTCAGAGCCGATGCACTCTTTAGTGAGTGGTGGGTGATGGCGTGCCTTTTGAAGAATGAGCCTGCGAGTTAGTGCTCGGTGGCGAGGTTAACCCGTGTGGGGTAGCCGTAGCGAAAGCGAGTCTGAATAGGGCGTGGAGTCGCCGGGTCTAGACCCGAAGCGGAGTGATCTACCCATGGCCAGGGTGAAGCGACGGTAAGACGTCGTGGAGGCCCGAACCCACTTCAGTTGAAAATGGAGGGGATGAGCTGTGGGTAGGGGTGAAAGGCCAATCAAACTCCGTGATAGCTGGTTCTCCCCGAAATGCATTTAGGTGCAGCGTCGTGTGTTTCACTCTGGAGGTAGAGCTACTGGATGGCCGATGGGCCCTATCAGGTTACTGACGTCAGCCAAACTCCGAATGCCAGGGTGTGAGAGCGCGGCAGTGAGACTGCGGGCGATAAGGTTCGTAGTCGAGAGGGAAACAGCCCAGATCGCCGGCTAAGGCCCCTAAGCGTGTACTAAGTGGAAAAGGATGTGGGGTCGCGAAGACAACCAGGAGGTTGGCTTAGAAGCAGCCACCCTTGAAAGAGTGCGTAATAGCTCACTGGTCAAGTGATCCTGCGCCGACAATGTAGCGGGGCTCAAGTACACCGCCGAAGCCGCGGCACTCACACATGATCCTGTCGATGACCTACGGGTTGTCGGCCAGGTGTGTGGGTGGGTAGGGGAGCGTCCTGCACCCCCGGAAGCTACAGCGTGAGCTAGTAGTGGAGGGTGTGGGAGTGAGAATGCAGGCATGAGTAGCGAAAGCGCAGTGAGAAACTGCGCCGCCGAATGACCAAGGGTTCCTGGGCCAGGCTAATCCGCCCAGGGTGAGTCGGGACCTAAGGCGAGGCCGACAGGCGTAGTCGATGGACAACGGGTTGATATTCCCGTACCCGTGTATCCGCGCCCATGCTGAATCAACTGTACTAACCACCCAAATCCTGATCGATCCTCTTCGGAGGACGTGAGGGTGCTGCGTGGGACCTCGGTTGGTAGTAGGCAAGCGATGGGGTGACGCAGGAAGGTAGTGGAGCCAGTCAGTGGTTGTACTGGTGTAAGCCTGTAGGGAGAGACATAGGCAAATCCGTGTCTCACATATCCTGAGAGGTGATGCGTAGCCGTTGTGGCGAAATCCATGATCCTATGCTGCCGAGAAAAGCCTCTAGCGAGTTGATATACGGCCCGTACCCCAAACCAACACAGGTGGTCAGGTAGAGAATACTAAGGCGATCGAGAGAACTGTGGTTAAGGAACTCGGCAAAATGCCCCCGTAACTTCGGGAGAAGGGGGACCATTCCTGGTGACCGCGTTGACCGCGTGAGCTGGGGGTGGTCGCAGAGACCAGAGAGAAGCGACTGTTTACTAAAAACACAGGTCCGTGCGAAGTCGTAAGACGATGTATACGGACTGACGCCTGCCCGGTGCTGGAAGGTTAAGAGGACCGGTTAACCCCTTTCGGGGGGTGACGCTGAGAATTTAAGCCCCAGTAAACGGCGGTGGTAACTATAACCATCCTAAGGTAGCGAAATTCCTTGTCGGGTAAGTTCCGACCTGCACGAATGGCGTAACGACTTCTCTGCTGTCTCAACCACAGACTCGGCGAAATTGCAGTACGAGTAAAGATGCTCGTTACGCGCGGCAGGACGAAAAGACCCCGGGACCTTCACTATAGCTTGGTATTGGTGTTCGGTACGGTTTGTGTAGGATAGGTGGGAGACTATGAAACCCGCACGCCAGTGTGGGTGGAGTCATTGTTGAAATACCACTCTGATCGTATTGGACTTCTAACCTCGGACCCTGATCGGGTTCAGGGACAGTGCCTGGTGGGTAGTTTAACTGGGGCGGTTGCCTCCCAAAATGTAACGGAGGCGCCCAAAGGTTCCCTCAGCCTGGTTGGCAATCAGGTGTTGAGTGTAAGTGCACAAGGGAGCTTGACTGTGAGACGTACAGGTCGAGCAGGGACGAAAGTCGGGACTAGTGATCCGGCACCAACGAGTGGAAGTGGTGTCGCTCAACGGATAAAAGGTACCCCGGGGATAACAGGCTGATCTTCCCCAAGAGTCCATATCGACGGGATGGTTTGGCACCTCGATGTCGGCTCGTCGCATCCTGGGGCTGGAGTAGGTCCCAAGGGTTGGGCTGTTCGCCCATTAAAGCGGCACGCGAGCTGGGTTTAGAACGTCGTGAGACAGTTCGGTCTCTATCCGCCGCGCGCGTCTAGAAACCTGAGGAAACCTGTCCCTAGTACGAGAGGACCGGGACGGACGAACCTCTGGTGTGCCAGTTGTCCCGCCAGGGGCACCGCTGGTTAGCTAC
>BAAAJU010000031.1:0-1025 GCA_039527305.1 Gordonia sinesedis
ACGCGTGATCAGCAAAAGCAGGGTAGATAATCACTCAATGAGTGACATCGAAACCATGGCGTCTCAAGGCACCAAACGATCATATGAACAAATGGAGACTGGTGGGGAGCGCCAGGATGCCACAGAGATCAGAGCATCTGTCGGAAGAATGATCAGTGGAATCGGGAGATTCTACATCCAAATGTGCACTGAACTCAAACTCAGTGATTATGAGGGACGACTAATCCAGAATAGCATAACAATAGAGAGGATGGTGCTTTCTGCTTTTGATGAGAGAAGAAATAAATACCTAGAAGAGCATCCCAGCGCTGGGAAGGACCCTAAGAAAACAGGAGGACCCATATATAGAAGAATGGAAGGAAAGTGGATGAGAGAACTTATCCTTTATGACAAGGAAGAAATAAGGAGAGTTTGGCGCCAAGCAAACAATGGCGAAGATGCTACAGCAGGTCTTACTCATATCATGATTTGGCATTCTAATCTGAATGATGCCACATATCAGAGAACAAGAGCTCTTGTTCGCACGGGAATGGATCCCAGAATGTGCTCTCTAATGCAAGGTTCGACACTTCCCAGAAGGTCTGGTGCCGCAGGTGCTGCGGTGAAAGGAGTTGGAACAATAGCAATGGAATTAATCAGAATGATAAAGCGTGGAATCAATGACCGAAATTTCTGGAGGGGTGAAAATGGTCGAAGGACAAGAGTTGCTTATGAAAGAATGTGCAACATCCTCAAAGGAAAATTTCAAACAGCTGCCCAGAGGGCAATGATGGATCAAGTGAGAGAAAGTCGAAACCCAGGAAATGCTGAGATTGAAGACCTTATCTTCCTGGCACGGTCAGCACTCATTCTGAGAGGATCAGTTGCACATAAATCCTGCCTGCCTGCTTGTGTGTATGGGCTTGCAGTAGCAAGTGGGCATGACTTTGAAAGGGAAGGGTACTCACTGGTCGGGATAGACCCATTCAAATTACTCCAAAACAGCCAAGTGGTCAGCCTGATGAGACCAAATGAAAACCCAGCTC